>NZ_BAAJMI010000001.1:0-852494 GCF_057554385.1 Pseudoalteromonas sp. 4NS20-0020
GATATTCATATTCCCTTCTCTAAAGCGTAGCGCCTCTTTGTGAAGAGTGTTTTGGTTGTTAGTAGCACACCGACTTCACATAAGAAAAACTCGTTAAATCAATGTGATGGCTTTTTTCTGTCTGTGGTTTAGTAAACTCACTATCCCTATACTTGAACAACTATTTCTTCATGGCTACCTGATAAATAACGTAATTAGATATACAGTATTACCCTAGTAACCTCATTTTGCCCAATTCTCTTAATACACGGAGCTAATAACCTAGACGGTATTCAGAAATACAGCCCCTGTCTTAGATAGCATCATTTAGATTTCAGCAAGTTCCTTATATCTCTCATCGACTCTTAGCAGTTATTGATCTAAGCTAATTAAAAAATAATCTTGCGTACTATATTTCAAGAGTATGTTTGATATAAAAATAACAAAGGCTTTTATATGGATAATTATCCTCAGGGTATTTTTTGTTGGTCAGAACTTTGCACACATAATTGGAAAGAAGGTAAAGCCTTTTATACCTCTCTATTTGATTGGGGTCATGATGATCAGCCAATTGGCGATGGTATTTTTTACACTATGCTCCAGAAAGAGGGTGACGACATTGCCGCTATGTACGAAATGCCAAAAGAGCAAATTCAGGAGGGTGTTCCAAGTAGTTGGTTAACTTACATTGCTGTAGATGATGTAGATCATTGTGCAATTAAAGCGAAAGAGCTTGGGGCTAAAATAATTGCGGGTCCGCACAATGTTATGGATGCAGGTCGTATGCTTATGTTTACTGATCCCGGGGGAGCAACCGTTGCATTATGGCAAGGAAAAGATCATAAAGGATGTAAACGTTTATCAGAGCTATCAACGCCTTATTGGCATGAGTTAGCGACGCGAAATAGCAAAGTAAGTAATGAGTTTTACTGTGCTTTACTAGGTTGGAAGAGCGAAGTAAAACCTATGGACAACATGGAATATACTTTATTTTTGGTAGACGGTAAGCCAATTGCTGGAATGCTGGAAATGAGTAGCGAATGGCCTGATGATGTCCCACCTCATTGGATGATTTACTTTGCAGTTGACGACTGTGATTCTGCCCTTAATAAGGCGAAAAAGCTGGGAGCCCAAGTATGTGTACCTTCTACTACAGTACCAGACGTTGGCCGATTTGGTGTTCTTTGTGATCCTCAAGGTGCTGTTTTTTCGGTGATCCAAACGAAGGATTAAAGCGTTTACAACATGCTGATAAGTGCATGAGAGAGTTGTCTTGCACTTAGCTACTTTGGTTATTGGCATTAACGTTTAATTTTTTGTTATTTTGTTATAATGCCAGTTATATAAATTATGCATGTTGAGTAGACAATGGAATTTGAACAAGATAGCAATTTAACGCTCCCGTTATTTTTATTAAACGAGTCCTTAAGTGAAAGGGATGTAGAGCAGCCTGATTTTGAAATATCAGTAGCGCTCGATGATGAGTTACTTGCTCAAATTTGCCAAAATCCCTCAGAGGACAGCAGCATAGCTATTACAATAACAAGTTATGAGCTGTTAATAGCCGATCCTTCTTACAAATATATGTTAGAACAATCACACCATGCGCAAATAACTTTAAATCATGGCCCTCTATTGAGTGTTGTACTAAATACTGAGGATCAAGATGTATTTATATCTCCGCAAATGGATATGATGCCGACCTTTGATTTAGGTGATGAAGGCGAATGAATAAACTCATAGGCATCGTTACATTAGTTATTTTAAGTGGTTGTGCATACTTAGGTAATGCTCACTACAATGAGCTATTTGGCACTGAGCAGGCCCAGCAGCGTATCGTATCTCATACTACTGGCGAAGGGGCTAATTTTTTACAGAATGTAAAACCGGTGCTCGATACTCGGTGTGTTGTGTGCCACGGTTGTTACGATGCACCTTGTCAGTTAAAGCTATCATCCCCTGAAGGAATAGATAGAGGGGTAAGCAAAGACCTTGTCTACGACGGAACTCGTTTACTTGCTACAAAGCCGAGTAGATTGTTATTTGATGCTACAACCACAGAGCAATGGCGAGAAAAGAACTTTACTCCTGTTTTAAATGAGCGAGTACAAACTGAGGAAGCTAACTTAGCTGGTAGCGTCTTGTTTAATAGTTTAGTACTGAAACAAAGCCATGAATTGCCTGCAAATGAAATATTAAATAATGAATTTGATTTTTCGCTGAGCCGCTCTCAAACCTGTGCCACTATGGGAGAATTTGATCAATTAGCGGGTGAGCAACCTCATGCTGGTATGCCTTATGGATTACCGGGCGTATCCCGTGATGAATTTAATCATTTGCAGAAGTGGCTCAAAGCAGGCGGTAAAATGGCGCATATTGACCCGCCAACAGAGTTTGAACTTGAGCAGGTTAAGCGTTGGGAAGCATTTTTAAACCAAGATGATTTGAAGTATCAGTTATCGGCTCGCTATATATACGAGCATTGGTTTTTAGCTCACATATATTTTGATCAAAAGACCCCTGATAACTTTTTTAAGCTCGTCCGTTCGAGCACACCTCCAGGCGAAAAAATAAAATTAATAAGCACACGTCGACCTTATGACGACCCTAAAGTTAACCGTGTTTACTACCGATTTTTGCATGATCGCAGCACTGTTTTATCTAAAACTCACTTACCTCTTAAGCTAAATGATGAAAAGTTGACGCGCTTGTACCAACAGTTCATTGCACCAGAGTATACGGTTAAAAGTATGCCTAGCTACAAGGCAGAGTCTGCATCTAATCCGTTTAAAACGTTTGAAGTGATCCCAATTAATTCTAAATATCAGTTTATGCTTGATGAAGCGGAGTTGATTATTATGGGCTTTATTAAAGGGCCTGTCTGTCGTGGTCAGATAGCGTTAAATGTGATTAACGACCACTTTTGGGTTGCTTTTGCTGATCCAAAAAAAGTGGCCACCCCAGCGGTTGGACAAATGATAATGCAGCATGAAGACGCACTTGAATTACCCGCCGCAGAAGAAAGTAATGCGTTCCCTATTGCTAATTGGGTTAAATACTCAGCTCTGGAGCAAAAATATTTAAAAGCAAAGGTCAATTTAGCGAATGAGATGTTTAAAGGCGGTGAGCATTTAACAACAGATTTATTGTGGAAAGGAGATGGTCATAATAAAAATGCAGCACTGACTATTTTTCGTCATTTTGACAGTGCCACTGTGGTGAAAGGTTTTATTGGCCAAGAGCCAAAAACAACTTGGATTTTAGATTATGCCTTGTTCGAGCGAATTCATTATTTACTGGTTGCTGGTTTTGATGTTTACGGCAATATTGGGCACCAGTTAGTCACGCGTTTATATATGGATTTTTTACGCCTAGAAGGAGAACAAAACTTCTTAGCATTATTACCAGAAAACAAACGAGATAAAATCAAAGGCCAGTGGTATCGTAAATCCCCACCAAGTCTTGCTGAGTTTTTTAAAAATAACCGTGAGTTTAGTCAGCCAAGCGGAATAACTTATAAAACAAACACCCCTCAAAAAGAATTGTATGCACTAATGAAGGAGGCGCTAAGTCCAGTGCTAAGTGAGCACTACGATTATAAGCAAGTACCTAAATCGTTAAGTGCCATTAATGCTATGCCGGCAAAAGCAGTAAATTTATTACCGCAGTTATCGTTTGTATTAGTAAAGCAAGATGACGATAGCCATAAGGCTTACACGATTATTCATCATAACGCGCATTACAATATTTCGAGCTTATTAAATGAAGACGGCCAACGAGCTTTTGACGAAGACACTGCAACAATCGTCCCTGGTTTTATAGGTGACTACCCAGCTTCCATTTGGTATTTGAATAATGAACAACAAGTTGAGGCTTTTGCTGAACAGTTACCTATGATGCAAGTAGAAGCTGATTACGCAGCCTTAAAAACTAAATTTGGAATTAGACGTTCTCATCCACAGTTTTGGCAATACAGCGATATTTTACACGCTACAGCAAAAAAATACCGTGGTGTTGAATATGGCTTGTTCGATTACAACCGTTTAGAAAATAGATAGTAAGCCCTCTTATATAGCCCAGCTCTGAGTTGGGCTTTTTTATATTTATAGATTAAGCATAGATATTGATGTAATTGGACTACACTTAAACCAAAAAGTTAGGCTAACTATGTTTGAAGTTGTCGCAAATATTCGCCTACGTAATCGGTGGGCATTAATCGCTATTGCGCTATTAATTAGTGTTTCTGTATCACTAATGCAGTACTTTTTTTCAGTACAGAAAAATGATGCAAACATTATTAACATTGCTGGTAAACAGCGAATGCTGTCGCAAAAAATAGCATGGCATGGTGATAAGTTATTAACCTCGCAAGTTCCTAGTACTAGTCATCAGCAGTCTTTAGATGCATCGCTCAGCCTATTTAAAGCAAACCATCAATATTTATTGTTAAAAAACGATAATGGTCAATATAAATACCTCAGCCCTGAGCTTGTAAAGTTGTATATACAACCACCTGTTGAGCTAGATTTGCGCGTGCAAAAATTTATCCAACAGGTAGAAGGGCTGCTGTATAAACAGGAAAAAATAAACCCCGATGTGTTTTCTGTTAAGCGCATGGAAGAGTTACTAAAGTATTTAGATCAAGCTGTTGGCTTATTTGAAAAAGCGTCCGTTAAAAAAGTGGCGTGGGTGTCTTCAGCCGAGCTATTTTTTTGGTTGCTAACTATGTTATTGCTTATTGGTGTATTACGTTTTGTGTTCATACCGATGGAAAAGCAGATCACTAAGGCGTTATTAAAGTATCAACAGCAAAAAGATTTTGCGCAGCAAGTGAGTAAAAATAAAGAACACTTTATAGCTCGAGCAAGTCATGAGTTTAGAACGCCCCTACAAGGTTTTGTTACCTCGATTGATTCGTTAGAGGTCAGTAATAGCCAAAAATCGATTAAAACACAGGCCTCTTATTGCGCATCAAGAATAATGGCAATGCTTGACGAACTTCAAGATTTACAGGCGCTTAGTTTGGGCCGTTGGGCATTAAAACCGTCAAATGAAAACTTACTTCAGTCATTCAATAAAGTGCTTTTAGGGTATGAATTTGGTTACAACCAAAAAGGCATTGCCTTAGTTAGAGCACTTGATTCGACACTTGACCAAGCTATAAAACTAGATCATCAACGCTTTCAGCAAGTGTTAGCTGAGTTAGTTGGCAATGCATTAAAGTTTACTGAAGAGGGGTCTGTTACTGTTAAGGCTTGTGTTAGCAATAAGCAATTAACAGTAACAATCACGGATACAGGTTCAGGGTTAACCAAGCCAGTCAGCGGGTTAACCTTTGATTCATCTAATCAAAATAATCACTTTCAAGGGTTAAGAACAGGCCTTGCAAGGGTGCAGTATATTGTTGATGCTTTTGACGGAAATATTGTGTTTGAAAATACATCACCAAATGGGGTGTGCGTTACGCTGAAAATGCCCGTTGTGATTGATGAAAGTGCACCTTCGTTTAGTGCACTGTTACCTAAAAATATGCATTGTTTAGTTGTTGAAGATAACCCGTTAAACATGCACATTTTAACCCGTATTCTTTCACAGCTTAACTACAGCTATGAATGTGCAAAAAACGGAAAGGTCGCATGCGAGATGGCAACTAAAAACGAATACCAAGTCATTTTTATGGATTTAAATATGCCAATAATGGATGGCTTTGAGGCTATTAAAAAAATACGCATTTTTGACGCTAATACGCCTATTATTGTGGTTACCGCTAATACATCAGAAAGTGATATTGCAATTACCACTCAATTAGGTGCAAATGGGCATGTTTTTAAACCTATCAGCACGCAAGCGTTAGCTGAAGTGTTAATAGGTAGCTTAAACCCTAAATAATAAATTGATTATATAGCGTTATTTTCAGCGTTAATTTAGTAAAAATTATTTGCAATAGGTAATCTAAAACGCTCAATTGGTCTTTTTCAAAGAGAGGTTCTATTTGAGAAAATTACATGTATTTTTTCTGTAAGTGGGATACCAATCCGCCATCGTACTTAATCATCTTGTGGGGCTAAACGTGTCGCCTTCTACGCTATAAAACGCCTATTTAGAAAAATTGAACAACGAAAATTCAACTTGTTATCAACAGTGTTTTTCAAATCAAAATCGGTTTCTTAATTAGTATTTGTTGAACTTAGCGCATTGATTTACGTTTTTTAATAGAGCTTAAACTAATAATATTAGCAACCCTTAGGGCAATTAATATCACCCTAGGTATAACAATGAGGTTAGAGTCGAGTAACACTGAAACCTTTATCTTTTAACTGCTTTATTAAACCATGCTGCTCTGGTAAGTGCAGCGCGCCTACTGCAATAAATAGCTTTTCGTTATTTAAGCGAGGAACAAGTTGCTCTACCCATTTGTTATTACGGTTTATTAGCATGACTTGCTCGCTTATTTCACCATAATTACTCTCGTCAAAACTCATGTTGTAGTACTCGGTAAGGGTATCCATATCGCCATTTTTCCATGCGTTTACTAGCTTAATAAAGTATTTATTAATATCGCTAAGCTGCTCGAAGGTTTCTTCAATCATTTCGTTACTTAATAGCGCCATACCATCAAACATTTGTAACTGCTGCTCTAGGGTTTCTAGTTCACCAATTTTTATGTTGTGCTCTTTAGCGTAAGCAAGTACTTGCTTGTCTATACCTGTTTGATCAGAAAAGCCTGCATTTTGAAACTCAATTTGCATCATAGTCACCATTACAGCCCAAGGTTTGAAGTTGCTAAACATAGCAATATCAATCGATTTTTTTGCAAAGTAATTTTTAAGCTTATTGTAGTTTTGTTTTGATAGTTCTGTTTGTAATGTTTTGCCATTTTTAAGCATCATTAACGGCATGGAGCGCTGTTGCATCTCAAATGGAGTCAGTTTGCTAATATCCACTTCTACAATAACGTGTTCGCTCTCATCAATCGCTTTGATAACGTTTGCTGGTAAGCCTTTCATGCTGGCGTCACCTACGTGTACGGTGCCAAATAAATAAGATGTTGTGCCGTTTTTTTCTATTTTATATAAAGCCGGTGCCGCAAAGCTATTAAAGCTATTAAAGCTAAGTACTGTAAATAGCACCATAATAAAAAAATGACTAATACGAGGTATCGCTTTCATGGTTTGTCCTTCAAATCCTGTTGTTGAGTTACACAAATACTAACCTAAATTTGCCTATACAGCAGTGCTAAATTTAGTATTTATCAATCGTCTTTTGTGAGGATGTTGGTACTAATATGTGCGCTCAGTGGAGTATTTGTTCTATTTACGTTTTTTGATTTAGTACAGTCGCAAACCGTGATTATTAAAACTATTCGGAAGGTCTAAACACTATCTGTATAAAAAAATTAATTTAATTTTTACTAAAACTCAAAAATTAATCAAACCATAAATGGTGAATATAAGAATAGTGAATTTCTATACTTTAAATTAAAACATAAAAATTCCTTTATGGTTGTATTTAGTGAATTTTAAAACCACTTAATTTGGTTTTTCGTGCTTTTTTTGAATTGAGTTTGGTGTTGACTTAAGCCGCTCAGCGCGGTACTAATACATAACAGAGTGAAAGATGAACTTTCGCAACAGATTATTTAAATTTGGTGTCAATTACATGCTTACAACTGCACTTAAACTAGTCCTGATTATTATCGTGGTGATTATTCCCGCGAGGGCTTTGTAGTGCTATAAACTTGAGCATTAAAAAGCCCTCCGCACTTAACAGTTCGGAGGGCTTTTTAGTTTTAAGGGTAAAAATTAATTAGGTTGTCACTGAAGAATGAGGATTTATTAATGACAGGCGCAGAACTCACAATCGACTTATTAGCCAAACACGGCGTAAAAGAGGTATTTGGCTACCCTGGTGGAGCCATTATGCCAATTTACGATGCGCTGTATGGTGCGCCAGTCAAGCATTACCTCACTCGCCACGAGCAAGGTGCTGGTTTTGCTGCTGTAGGTTATGCCCGCAGCACAAGTAAATTAGGTGTATGTTTAGCAACATCAGGCCCTGGGGCTACTAACTTAATAACAGCACTTGCAGATGCAATGATGGACTCAGTGCCATTATTAGCAATTACCGGCCAAGTACCGACTGCCGCTATTGGCTCAGATGCATTTCAAGAAGTCGATGTACTAGGTATGTCGCTTTCATGTACTAAACACAGTTACATGGTAGAGCGTCCAGAAGATTTAGCCGAAATACTACAAGAGGCCATGCACTTAGCCCAAAGTGGTCGCCCAGGTCCTGTGCTTGTTGATATTCCAAAAGATATTCAAATGTCGCAAGTGCCTTTTAAACCTTGGTTAGCCGCTGATGAATACTTACCGCAACTTGATTTAAACCAAGTTGCCATTGCCAATCAGTTATTAAGTGAAGCTAAGCAACCTGTGGCGTATGTAGGTGGCGGTGTACAAGCCGCTGATGCGCAAAATGAGTTAATGCAGTTTTTAAATAAAACACAGATGCCAGCAGTATCAACACTTAAGGCATTAGGCAGCGTATTACCAGATTACGAACATTACTTAGGCATGCTAGGCATGCACGGTACACAAGCGGCTAATATAGCAGTGCAAGAGTGCGATGTATTAGTGTGTATAGGCGCTCGCTTTGATGACCGCGTAACAGGTAACTTAGCTAAATTTGCCGCTAAAGCAAAAGTAATCCACTTAGATATTGACGCGGCTGAAGTAGGTAAACGTAAACCAGCTAAAGCCTCATTAATTGCTGACTTAAAAACGTCATTACCGGCACTTGAGTGCTTTGTAACCTCTAAAGCATGGTGCGATATAAATAAGCAGTTAAGCGTAAAACATGCGTGGCGCTACGATTACCCAGGCGAAAAAGTATTTGCCCCGTATTTATTGAACCAATTAAGCCAGCGTATGCCAAAAACAGGCGTAGTGTGCTGTGATGTGGGTCAGCATCAAATGTGGGTAGCGCAACACATGAAATTTAGCCACCCGAGCAACCATTTAAGTAGTGGTGGCGCAGGCACTATGGGCTTTGGTTTACCAGCGGCTATTGGCGCACAAGTAGCACGCCCAGACGATTTTGTAATAACGGTGTCGGGTGATGGCTCAATCATGATGAACATTCAAGAGCTTGCGACTATTCGCCGTAACAATTTACCAGTAAAAATACTAATATTAGATAACCAACGCTTAGGTATGGTTCGCCAATGGCAGGAGCTATTTTTTGAAGGACGTTACTCTGAAACAAACCTTTCAGATAACCCTGATTTTGTTCAGTTAGCCGCTGTATTTGGTATTCCTGGGCAAACAATTACCCATGCCAATCAAGTTGATGATGCAATAACAGCATTAGTTAACAGCAAAGGGCCGTACATAGTACATGCCTGCATAGACGATAAAGAAAACGTATGGCCGCTTGTACCACCAGGGGCTGCAAATGACGAAATGATTACGGAGAAAGCACAATGAAACACAGCCTAACTATTGCATTAAAGAGCCAAAGTATAGCGGTCGAGCGTTTTTTACGTGTAGTGCGTCACCGTGGTTTTGATCTTACGCATTTTCAGCTCAATATGGATGATGGCCACTACAATGTTGCAATGACAGTAGACAGCGATAAACCAATCCATCTTTTAACAAGCCAGTTAAATAAGCTGGTGGACGTTAAAGAAATCACTTTACAAAATTTACAGCAACAAGCTGTGTAATTGCTAACAACACAAATTTACGAGTAATTTAATAACTGTTACTCACCAATTTTTAGAATGAGGAATGCCCGCTTACACAGCGGCAAAACAGAGGTAACTATGGCTAAATTAAGAAGTGCAACAACAACTGAAGGACGTAAACGCGCAGGCGCACGTGCATTATGGCGCGCAACAGGCATGACCGACACCGACTTTGGTAAACCAATTATTGCTGTAGTTAACTCGTTTACGCAATTTGTGCCAGGGCACGTACACCTTAATCAGCTAAGTGAGTTAATGGCTGAAACAATCACGCAAGCGGGTGGTGTACCAAAAGAATTTAATACTATTGCAATTGATGACGGTATCGCAATGGGCCACGGGGGCATGCTTTACTCACTCCCTTCGCGCGATCTCATTGCCGACTCGGTTGAGTACATGGTTAACGGCCACTGCGCCGATGCGATGATCTGTATTTCTAACTGTGACAAAATTACCCCAGGGATGATGCTTGCAGCGCTACGCTTAAACATACCGGTTATTTTTGTATCGGGCGGACCAATGGAAGCGGGTAAAACGAAACTTGCTAACATCGATATTAAATTAGATTTAGTCGATGCCATGGTAAAAGGCGCTGATGAAACAGTAAGTGATGCTGATTCAGAACAAGTAGAGCGCTCTGCGTGTCCTACTTGTGGGTCGTGTTCAGGTATGTTTACTGCAAACTCAATGAACTGTTTATTAGAAGCTATTGGCCTTGCACTACCGGGTAACGGTACAACGCTTGCAACCCATAAAGATCGTAAGCAACTGTATGTAGAAGCGGGTGCTCGTATTGTTGATTTATGCCGTGAGTACTACCAAAAAGATAACCAAGACGTATTGCCACGCGCTATTGCTAACAAAACAGCCTTTATGAACTCTATGGTTGTTGATATTGCCATGGGTGGTTCATCTAACACCGTACTGCATTTACTAGCAGCCGCACAAGAAGCTGGCGTAGATTTTGACATGTCGCACATTGACGAGCTATCTCGTAAAACCCCATTTTTATGTAAAGTAGCTCCAGCAACAGCGCAGTACCACATTGAAGATGTTCACCGCGCTGGTGGCATGATGGCAATTGTGCGTGAGCTAGGCAAAGCCGGTTTAGTTGATTTATCGGTAAACCACGTTGCAGGTATGACTATGGGTGAGCTTGTTAAAAAATGGGATGCGACAGATCCTAAAAACGAAACGGCACAAAAGTTTTACCGCGCGGGGCCAGCTGGCATTCGTACTACAAAAGCAATGAGCCAAGAGTGTCGTTGGGATGAAGGCGATAACGACCGCGAACATGGTTGTATCCGCAGTGTTGAACACGCATTTAGACAAGATGGCGGCTTAGCTGTACTTTCAGGTAACTTAGCGGTTGATGGCTGTATTGTTAAAAGCGCGGGCGTAGTTGACGAAATGCTGCATTTTGAAGGCACTGCAGTGGTATACGAATCACAAGATGATTCAGTAGAAGGCATTTTAAACGACGAAGTAAAAGCCGGTGATGTTGTGGTTATTCGTTACGAAGGCCCTAAAGGCGGTCCTGGTATGCAAGAAATGCTTTACCCAACGAGCTACTTAAAATCAAAAGGTTTAGCTGAAAAGTGTGCGCTGATCACCGATGGTCGTTTTTCGGGCGGCACGTCTGGTTTATCTATTGGCCACGTATCGCCAGAGGCGGCAAGCGGTGGTGCTATTGCGTACGTTGAAAATGGCGACAAAATTATTATTGATATTGCAACGCGTGAGATCACGCTTGCACTAAGCGAGGAAGAGCTTGAAGCGCGTAAGCAAAAGCAATTAGCGCGTGGTAAACAGGCGTATAAGCCCCTTGACCGTGAGCGTTATGTTTCGTCGGCATTAAAAGCCTATGCACTACTTGCAACGAGTGCAGATAAGGGCGCAGTGCGTGACTTAGAGAAACTGGAGGAGCTGAGCTAATTATGGTTTCTCAAGAGCTCGATTATTTTCGTGCAATTATTCAAGCAAATATGGAGCCCTTGGCTAAAGTCACTGAGGTCAGTGAAATGCCTGACCTTAGCGCTAAACTTGGCAACCATGTATGGCTTAAACGTGAAGATCAACAGCCCGTGTATTCGTTTAAATTACGCGGCGCATACAATAAATTAAATAAGTTGCCAAAAGGGTCTGTTGTAATTACTGCATCGGCTGGTAACCATGCTCAGGGTGTTGCATTAAGCGCTTCGCATTTAGGGCATAAGGCAACGATTGTAATGCCTGTTACAACGCCAGAAATAAAGGTTAACGCCGTACGCGCTTTAGGCGGTGAGGTTGTATTGCATGGACATCAGTTTGATGTAGCTAAAGCGCACGCGCTTGAGCTCACAGAGCAGCGTAATGGCATTTTTGTCCCACCATTTGACGATCCTGACGTTATTGTTGGGCAAGGTACTGTAGCGCGAGAACTCATGCAGCAGCTCAATGAGCTTGATGCGGTATTTATTCCCGTTGGAGGCGGTGGCTTACTGGCAGGCATGGCTGTTTATATAAAGTCACTTCGTCCTGATATCAAAGTCATTGGCGTAGAAGCTGATGAGAGCGCCTGTTTACAAGCTGCACTTGAAGCGGGTGAACCGGTAGAGCTTGACCGAGTAGGTAGTTTTGCCGATGGTGTAGCGGTTAAAATTATTGGCAAGGAAACATTTCGCTTAGCACAAAAGTTTTGCGATGAAGTAATCACTGTGACTAGCGATGAAATTTGCGCCGCCATGCAAGATATTTTTGTGTCTACTCGTGCAATTGCAGAGCCTTCTGGCGCTCTTGCAACGGCAGGGCTTAAAAAGTGGAGCCAACAATCGCTCTTAAAAGGTTTGCATTTAGCAGCTGTGCTTTCGGGCGCAAATTTAAACTTTGATCGCTTACGTTATGTCGCTGAGCGCACTGCGCTAGGTGAAAAAAACGAAGCGTTATTAGCCGTTACCATCAAAGAAGAAAAAGGCAGTTTTAAACAGTTTTGTGCGTCTTTAGGTGGCCGTGCTATTACTGAGTTTAACTACCGTTATGCAGGGCCTGGTGAAGCGCAAATATTTGTAGGTATTGCTCTGCGCCAAGGAGAGCAGGAGCTCAATGAGCTCAAGCAGGACCTAACTCAAAACGATTACACATTTTGCGACTTATCAGATAATGAACTTGCTAAATTGCACGTACGTTATATGGTTGGCGGTAAAGCACCCGAAAAACTGCATGAACGTTTGTTACGTTTTGAGTTTCCAGAATACCCCGGCGCACTAGCGCGTTTTTTAGATACGTTAGGCAACGATTGGAATATCACGTTATTTCATTATCGGAGTCAAGGCGGCTCAATGGGTTATGTATTAGCCGGTTTTGCCATTGAACCTGAGCAATTTGAGACTTTTAACGAGCATCTAAATGACTTAGGCTATAGCGTGCAAGATGAAACGCATAATCCGTGTTTTACACAGTTTTTAACGACGCAACCTCTTTCAGAGAAAACCGCAAAGCTCGCTTCAGTTTAACAGCCATTAAAGAGCAAGTACCTTACAAGGGTGCTTGCTTTATCACCTGTTTTACATATAGTTACTGATACCGTCATTAACTTGAGGAAACTTGGTTGTTACTTAAAGGATTAATACTTGGATTGTGTTGTTTTTGTGGCCAAATTGCGGCGCAAGAATCGGTCACTCTACAATTAAAATGGACGCATCAGTTTCAGTTTGCTGGTTACTACATGGCCAAAGAAAAAGGATTTTATAAAGATGTGGGTCTTGATGTAACCATAAACCCAGCAGATCTAACAATGCCCGATGCGTTTAGTGCTGTGGCTAATGGCGACGCCGAGTTTGGTGTAGGTCACTCTGGTATTTTACAGGAACGTATAAACGGCCAATCTTTTGTAGCAATGGCGCCTATCCTGCAATATTCACCTTATTGTTGGATGGTCAAAGACACCTCTGATATTTTTCACCCTCGTGATTTTGTAAATAAGCGTATTAGTAAAGTGAGTCACAATGATAGCAATGAGTTAATGGCTATGCTGACTCGCAGCGGAGTTAATACGCGTTTGCTTAGTGTATACAACGGTGACAACCCAAGCCAAGCCTGGATTGAGAACAGGCTCGATGCGATGCAAGTTTATTTATCTACAGAGCCCTACAATATGACTCAAAGAGGTATATCACATCGCTTAATATGTCCTCAGCGTTACGGTATAGACGTTTATGCAGATATCTTATATACCACTGGGAAAATGTTAAGCACATCCCCAGAAACCGTTGAAAAATTTTACCAAGCCAGCCTGAAGGGGTGGCGCTACGCAATGATGAATATGGATGAGGCCATTGCGGTTACCCAAATACTTTACGCACCTAACAAAAGTTTCCATGAATTAGCATATGAGGCTGAAGTATTAAAAGAGTACATTATGCCTGCAACAACTAGCTTGGGGCATATGTCTATTCCAAAATGGCGCCTAATTGCAGACTTGTACGGTATTCACCAAACTGAGTTTGATAAGGTTAAATCCAGTTTTATTTATAAATATCAGCGACCGGAAAAAATGGAACTATCGTGGATGTTAATTGCAGCGATGATTGTGAGTGTTATCTCTATACCGTTGTATTTGCGCTTAATGTTTAGTAAAAAAATAACCGTTTAATGGCTGTTAATGTTACTGATACAATTGGCTACCTTTCAATAAATTAAGCTGTTATGACATTAGCCGAGCAATTTACTTCACTTGACTCTATTTTAAAGCGTACTAGCATCTATTGGCAGTGCACCGCTTTTGACTTTGATGCGATCCCTTGGCCCGAACTGCGAGGCATATTAAATAGCTTAACAGATGAGCAAGTAGCAACGCTTGATACCAAGCAGAATGAATTAATAGACTTCTTTAATCCACACATTAAGTTACTTGATGAATTACAGCTATTATGTGAATTACCTCAGGGAAATACCCTCCGATATAATTACCCTTTTTGGATTAGTAACGGCATAAAAGGGCGTAAGTTCGAACAACTCCAAGACTTTGTATCTGCGTTGCCAAACACAAAATTACCGGTATTAGAATGGTGTGCGGGTAAAGGGCACTTAGGTCGTATGCTCGCATTTAACGGTGCTATCCAGGTCAGCAGTGTTGAGTTGCAAGCAACATTATGCGAACAAGGCCAAAAAGCAGCACTGCAACAAGGCTTGGCAATGCAATTTAGCCAAGTTGATGTATTAAAAGATGATACTACATCACTTTTCAATACACAGATGCATGCTGTGGCGCTTCATGCATGCGGCGCTTTACATCAGGCTATGATGCGCAAAGCAATAGCTGCAAACGTGCAGCAAATTAGCTTTTCACCTTGTTGCTATCATTTATTCACACCTAATGATTACTTACCAATGAGCGAGCTTGCCAAGCAAAGTCAGCTTAGGTTAACTCACCGCGATTTAAAACTAGCCTTGCAAGAAACAGTAACCGCGGCAACTCGTGTTGATAAAATACGAAAAACAGAACTTGAGTGGCGGCTGGGCTTTGATGCACTCAGGAGATCAATTACTAATGAATTACACTATGTTAGTGTTCCCTCTGTTAATAAGGCCGTGTTCTCAGGTTCATTTAAATCATTTTGTGAGTGGGCGGGCGATAAAAAAGCCTTGAAAATACCGCAAGATATTGATTATGAGTATTTTTTATCTGTGGGTGTGGCTCGAAAAAAGGTCACTGACAGAGTTGAACTGGTTCGACATGTGTTCAGAAGAGCAATTGAGGTTTGGCTTGTGCTCGATCGTGCTTTATATTTGCAACAGCATGGCTATCAAGTAAGTATTAAAACCTTTTGTGAAAAGCAGTTAACGCCTCGGAATATTTTAATTCTTGCCAATACTAACCCTTCAACCAATAACCAGTCGTTTTGGCTTAATAAGAGATGCAATGAGAAAATTAAAAAATTTGTTCGATAATAATAAAAACTGGGCTGCGCGAACAAGCGAAGCGAATCCAGAGTTTTTTAAAATTTTATCTATGCAGCAAAACCCTGAGTACTTATGGATTGGTTGTTCAGACTCTCGTGTACCCGCAAACCAAATAGTTGATTTATTACCCGGAGAATTATTTGTACACCGTAATGTAGCAAATGTCGTTGTACATACCGATCATAACTGTTTATCTGTTATGCAGTATGCGGTAGAAGTACTAAAAGTTAAACACATAATGGTCGTTGGCCATTATGGGTGCGGTGGCGTTCAAGCTGTACTAAGTGATGCAAAGTTTGGTTTTATTGATAACTGGCTTCGACATGTTGGCGATGTAAAAGAAAAGCACATAGAGCAACTTAACAGCATTGACGAAGAGCAGCGCTTAAGTCGCCTTATTGAGCTTAATGTAATAGAACAAGTACGCAATGTATGCCGTACCAATATTGTGCAAGATGCATGGGAGCGCGGCCAAGATTTAACAATACATGGTTGGGTTTATGGTTTAGAAAACGGCCACTTACATGATTTAGAAGCCGTTGTTACGTGCGCGGAAGAAGAGTCGGACAGTTATAAACGTGCAATACAACATGTTTTTAAAAAAGCAGGTTGTGAGTAAATAAATGACAAAAACGGCGGTTGTTATTGGCGCAACAGGTTTAGTTGGGTCTGAGCTTTTAACGGCATTACTCAGTTGCGCTGAGTATAGTCAGGTTGTAGCCATAACACGCCGAGCGTTACCACTTTCCCATACTAAGCTAACTAATCACGTTATTGATTTTGAAAAGTTGACTCAATACAGCGATTTCTTTAAAGGTGATGTGTTTTTTTCGTGCTTAGGGACAACGCTTAAGCAAGCGGGCTCTGTAGATGCGCAGCGTAAAGTGGATTTTGACTATCAATTTATCGCCGCACAACTTGCAGCATGCAATGGCATAAGCCATTATTGTTTAGTGTCATCAAGTGGTGCTAACGCAAACAGCAATAGCGCTTATTTAAAAATGAAGGGGCAGCTAGAGCAACAGGTTGTGCCATTAGCATTTAATAAAATAAGCATTTTTCAACCGTCGTTGTTAATAGGTGAGCGAGATCACTTTAGGTTAGCTGAAAAAGTTGGCAGTGTGATTTTACCATTGCTTACAAAAATTGGTTTTTTAAAGCGTTATAAACCTATAACAGGAAAGCAAGTTGCTTTAAAAATGTTAGCGGTGAGCCTAGAGCAAAAAGAGGCGCAAAAATATTATGTGCTTGATGAGCTATTTATCTAGATTTTTGTTACACATAAAAAGCAGCTCAGGCTGCTTTTTTATGCGTTGAATTAATTATTCTGCGTTTGTATTTTCGTTTAGTTGCTGTTCAAGAATAGCGACTTTAGCTTCTAGCTCAGTTAGTTTTTCGCGTGTACGAATAAGTACTTGGCTTTGAATATCAAATTCTTCTCGGCTAACAAAGTCCATCTCAGCAAGTTTGTTTTGTAAAACTTGCTTTGTTTTACCTTCTAGCGTGTCTGCTAAATTTTTTACACCTTGTGGCATATTACTCGTAATTTGCTTAGCAATTTCTTCTAGTTTTGCTGGGTTGATCATAATTGTCCCTTCGGCCTTGCCTAAAATGAATATAACTAATATTACCTTATACCCACTTCATTTAACACATGATCATGTTTAGGTAATTAATTATGGCAATTGCTATGCCTGTAGGAATGGTTACGTTAAAATTGCGCGTCTTTTAAATCTTTCTGGTCGTTATGAAACTCAATCCAAAACAAGATGAAGCAGTAAAATACATTAGTGGTCCATGTCTAGTACTTGCTGGTGCCGGTTCTGGAAAAACCCGCGTTATTACAAACAAAATTGCTTACTTAGTGCAAAAATGTGAATACAAAGCACGTAATATTGCAGCGGTTACTTTTACTAATAAAGCGGCTAAAGAGATGCGTGAGCGTGTATTACAAACGCTTGGCAAGCAAGAAGCAAAAGGGTTATGGGTATCAACGTTTCATACACTGGGTTTAGAAATAATAAAAAAAGAAATAAGTACACTTGGCTTTAAACCTGGTTTTTCGCTGTTTGACGATCAAGATACCAACCAGCTGTTGTCGGAGCTCACTGAAGATGAATTAAAAAAAGACAAAGATTTACTCAAGCTACTTAAAATGGAAATTGGTAGCTGGAAAAACGAATTAGTATTGCCAGAGCAAGCAATACGTGAAGCGTGTGACGCGCAAAAGGCGTTATTTGCACAGCTGTATGCCCGTTATCAAACCCAATTGCGTGCCTATAATGCATTAGATTTTGACGATCTGATTATGATCCCCACATTACTACTTACTAGTAACGCAACATCTCGTGAGCGTTGGCAGCAACGCTTTAAGTATTTGCTGGTGGATGAATACCAAGATACCAATACCAGCCAGTATCAGCTTGTAAAGCTACTCGTGGGTGAGAGAGCACGCTTTACTGTAGTGGGCGACGATGACCAATCGATTTACTCATGGCGTGGTGCACGTCCGCAAAACCTTGTTCTATTGAGTAAAGATTACCCCGGACTTAGGCTTATAAAGCTTGAGCAAAATTATCGAAGCGCGCAGCGAATACTTAAATCTGCCAATATACTCATTGCCAACAACCCGCACGATATAGAAAAAAAACTATTTAGTGAGTTAGGGTACGGTGAGCCGATAAAAGTTATTGGGTGTCGTGATGAAGAGCATGAGTCGGAGCGTGTAGTTGCTGAAATTATTTCGCATAAATTTATGAAGCGCACCAGCTACAAAGACTACGCTATTTTGTATCGTGGTAATCACCAAGCACGCGGCTTTGAAAAGTCATTAATGAGCAACCGTATCCCTTATAAAATAAGTGGCGGCATGTCGTTTTTCGCGCGTTCAGAAATTAAAGACATAATGGCGTACTTGCGCTTACTCGTGAACCAAGATGACGATAACGCATTTTTACGTATAGTGAACACGCCGCGACGAGAAATAGGCACAGTAACGCTTGAAAAGCTGGGTACTTTAGCCAACGAAAAACATCAAAGTTTGTTTGCTACCTGTTTTGATAACGACCTAGGCTACAGATTAAAAGGGCGAGGTTTTAACGCTTTAGCTGGGTTTGCTCGATGGATTGTCGAATTGTCAGATAACGCGGTACGCAGTGATACGCTAGAGGCAGTAAAAGATTTAGTGCGTAATATTAATTACGAAGCTTACCTTTACGAAACATCGCCTAGTGCTAAAGCGGCCGAAATGAGAATGAAAAATGTCTCTGAATTGTATCGTTGGATCACAGACATGCTAACCGGAGACGCTGATAACGAGCCGATGACGCTTGCCGAAGTGGTTAGTAAACTGACACTGCGCGATATGTTAGAGCGTAATGAGGAAGAAGATGAATCCGATGCTGTTCAGTTACTTACATTGCATGCCTCTAAAGGTTTAGAGTATCCGTATGTGTTTATGGTTGGTATGGAAGAGGGGTTGCTACCTCACCAGGTTAGTATTGATGAAGACAATGTAGATGAAGAGCGTCGACTCGCTTACGTTGGTATTACGCGTGCGCAGCAAGAGTTAACACTTACATATGCAAAAATCCGCCGCCAGTTTGGTGAAACCTCTGAAACAGAGTTAAGTCGATTTGTGCAAGAGTTGCCGCAAGATGATTTGGCATTTGAAAACAAAAAAGCGCCAAGTTCTCAGGCAGAGCGAATGGAAAAAGGGCAAGCCAGAGTCGCAAATTTACGGGCTATGTTTAAAAAACCTGAGTGAAATCAGGCTTTTTTATAACCAAAGCTGGGCTTAAACTGATTGACTGACGTGTTCTGGCTGTGACTCAGGGCAAGCTAAAGTGTGCTGTTTGCCAACAAAATATGACAAGCCATGTTTCTCCAATAAGGCTCTAAAATTAAGAATAGAGGGTCCTTTTGCAATGACCTTCATTTTTTTGAGCTTAGTGATAGGAAGCACACCTTGTAGTTGCAGGTCGTAACTATCTTGTTGCAATATTCGCTTGCTAAAGGTGGAGCTAAGCAATAGATAGTCAAAATTTACATCGGTTAATAGGTTAAGTTCACATCTGTCTTTAGCAAAATTATTTAAGCCAATTGAGTAGCCTAACAAAGATAATTGCTTAAGATTTTCTAGCTGAGTAGCACATGCATGGCGAATTTCTTGCTCATCAAAAAGTAAACAAAGTTGGCTTGGGCCACGTTGTTTATTTAACACATCAACAAATAAAGTAAATTCGTGTTTTTCAAGTAATAAACAAGAGCATGGTACTAATGCCATTGCCACATTTGCATTTATGGCCTGCGTGTAAGCACACGCTAGCAGTTGCAACTCTACTTTTAAGTGTTGCTCTTTGTCGGTAGCAAATTTTTTCAAAACCTCAAAACTGGTAAACCCTAAAATAGGGTGCTCACCGAACGCTTCAAATAGCGATTCAGATTGCTGTTGCTCGTTTAGTGTAATAATTTCTGAGCTTCTAAAGCTCATTGGCATGACATCAAGATGATGCAGTGCTTTTTGCCCCACATCAGCTATTGATTGAGTGAGTAACGGATGAAACAGCTCGTAACGATTTTTACCAGAATTTTTTGCATGATACATCGCGGCATCGGCATCACGAATAATTTCGTCGGTATGTTTATAGCTTTGTTTTGAGTAGTTTATCCCAATGCTAGCACCGCTTTGCAGCAAAGTGCCTTTAATATTAAAAGGCTTTTTCATTAAATCGATAATACGATTAGCCACATCTTCGGCCTGTTGTGGTTCGGTTAAATGCGTTAGTAAAATAACGAATTCATCTCCACCTAAACGGGCTAATAAATCATGTTCACGAATACATTGTGAAAACAGCTCACTCACATTAATTAAGAACTGATCGCCAGCTTGGTGACCTAGTTGGTCGTTAATATCTTTAAACTTATCTAAATCAATAAACAGAACAGCAAATTGACGCTCTGGAAAGCGCTGAAAATGTTGAAGTGTTTTTTCTAATTGGGTTAAAAATAAACTGCGGTTTGGCAAGCTTGTTAACGAATCGTGATGGGCGTCATGATAAAGCTGCTGCTCTATTTTTTTTCGTTCTTCAATTTGCATTTGCAAATGCAAATTAGTTTGTTGCAGTTCTTTTGTTTTTTCGTTTACTCTAAATTCAAGCTCTTGGTGACTTTTAGCTATAGCCTGATTTGCTAGCTTAGTTTGTAAAACAGCCGCTATTTGGTGCGATACAAAGGTAATTAATTCGTTATCGTCTTGACTAAAAATATGTTTATTGTTGTATGCTTGGCACACAATAAGGCCAATAACACCCTGCGATGTTTTTAAAGGTGCACCTAGCCAGCTCGTCGCTTTTTGTTTGTTAGGAACAGGGGCTGAACGTTGTACCACGCCACTATTTAATAATGCTTGTGCTTTTTCTGGGTTAATAAGCTGCGTTTCTTCGGTGCTTATTACTAATTCGCTGTAGCCTTTAGCAAACTGACGGGGCTGAGTATTTTCCTTATATTCATCAACACAGTAAGGGAATGTTATCCAGCCTGAGTCTTTGTCATAGAGTGCAATATAAAGATTTTCTGCGTAGGTAATTGTTTTTATTATGCCATGTATTTTAACGTAAGCATCATCAAGGTTTTTAGCTTGAGTGGCGATTTCAGATACTTTAAATAAAATTTGTTGACGTTGCAGCGCGCGTTTACGGTTAGCTACTTCAAGATTAAGTGCATCGTTACTTTGAGTCAGTGCTCGAGTACGAATTTTTACTTCTGACTCTAAATACTCACGTTTTTTTACACGTTCTATCGCCGTCGCTAAATACAGCGACATCACTTCAAGAAGTTGTATTTGCTGGGAGTTATAACTTTGATTTACGTCATAGCTTTGAGCGGCTAACACACCAATAATATTTTTTTCTTGGTACACAGGTACACCTACCCAATGTTCGGCGGGTGTGCCTAGCGCTTTGAATAAGCCATTAGCGGCTGCCTCTTGCATTTGCTGTTTTGAAAAGTATGTGGTTTTGCCTTCTTTAAATACGTAACCAGTAGCACCTTCATCAAAACTATTAGAGTGGTTTAGTGGTACTGCAATGCCATCTTTTTCATCTGAAAAATAAGAAAGCTCTAATGTTTGGCACTGCTGGTTTTGTAAAACAACATAAAAGCTTTTACTGGGAACATACTTTTGTAAAATATCGTGTATAGCGGGATAAAGTAGTGTTAACTCCGCAACCGTACTCGCGCGCTCAGAAAGTTGGATAAGCGCATTTTGCAAATGGTGTGATTGCTTGTACTTTTCGAGTAGGGTTTTGAGGCGTTTATTTTGATACGCTAATCTACGCGATGAAGGGAGTTTATCTTCCAATGATGTAACCGATATTATTATTGTATAGTTATTAGACTTATACTTTCACTTTTAGTGCTTAGCGTCAAGCTGATATTCTAATAAAAATAATGGTTAACGCGGTATTTTGGGCATAAAAAAGGCTTAACAAGTTAAGCCTTTTTTATGTATAACTGAGCGTTATTCTGCTGTCATGAAGTCGATTGCTGCGCTTATTTCATCGTCAGAACAATCCATGCATGTGCCTCTAGCTGGCATTGCATTAAAGCCGTTAATTGCATGCTCAAGTAGCGTATCTTTGCCTTTGGCAATACGCGGTGCCCAATCGTCTGCAGATTTAGGTGCACCTAATGCGCCTGTACCATGACATGCAAAGCACGCAGCCTGATAAACTTGCTCACCAGAGCGAGGCCCTGTTGGTGCGGCAGCTACTGCAGCTTTATCACCTTCAAGGTACACAGCACCAACAGGTGCTAAACGCTTTTTAATTGCATCTTCAGTCATAGAGTTATCATATGGCTGTGCGTATGCTGTAGTTGCTAACACTAATAATGCTAATGCTGTTAATTTTTTCATTTTGCCTTGCTCACTTCGATTTGAACGTGATCAATCACGATATAGATGACGGAAATTACGCCGATTATAACTCTCTGAGGCAATTTATAAAATGCTAAGAGGTATTTTTATTACTAAAAACTGACTACTTTTTGCGTTAGCTCAACAAAAATAAGTGCCTTGGCGTATTTATTTAGCCAATATACCTGGTCATCCAATAAATAACCTTTGTTACAATCAATTTAATGCTAATACGGATTTAACAAGTTTTTCGATCCCCGCATCTGCTTCAACAATCGATTGCGCTAGCATGTAAGCAGGTGTAGTCACAATTTTATTGTGTTGATCAATTACAACGTCATCAACTTTACAATTTAAGTGTGTTGCGCCAAGCTTAGTGAGTGCGGCTGCTGTGTCTTTATCGTTGCCAATAGTGATTTTTGCATCGTCGTAAATAAATGGAGTTAACGCAGGCGCGATACACATATAGCCGGCTGGTTTATTGGCATTAGCGAATTTTTTACAGGCGTTTAATACGTCGTTGTTAATGGCCGCTTGTGCGCCTTTGACCGCAAAGTCACATAAGTTTTTCGCAGCACCAAAACCACCTGGAACTATTAATGCGTCAAATTGATCACTATTAAGGTGGTTAAGCGCTTTTATATCACCTCGGGCAATACGTGCAGCTTCTACTAATACATTACGCTTTTCACTCATTTCCTCACCCGTTAGATGATTAATAGTGTGAAGTTGCTCTATGTCTGGTGCAAAACACTGGTAGGTTGCACCATTTTTAGCTATGTGTAAAAGAGTCAAAATGGCTTCATTAATTTCGGCACCATCGTATACACCATTTCCAGCTAATAACACGGCTACTTTTTTCATGCTTTTGTGCTCCTTGATTTAATTTATTCAGTCTATAGTTTGAAGTTTAACACGGACGAAATTGCCTATTTAAATTAATTTTTGTGTGAAAATTATCCGCTAAGTAAGTTGCAATGCGGCATATGCCATTTCACAATTAGCACCAATAAAAAAAAGTATAAAGGATCGCTATGATCTTCGATCCATTATGCTAGAATACTCCTCCGGTTATTTAATTGGACACGAATAACCAAAGTAGATGATGGCACTAGTAGCCACACAAAACCTTTTTCCACACTGGTTTAAAAATAATAAAAAAAGAACTTCGTATTATCTTTTTTAAATTAAAACATATAGTTAATCATTTTTCTAGGCGTTTAAATAGGCCTTGGAAGAATTATTTGTGCCTGTTATCTACATACTTATCCACAGCTTGCTCTTATTTTAATAAAATACCGAATATCAATTGATAGTCGTTTTATTTTAACCCTTATGGCATGCTTACAATTATCATAATTTTTAGCATTTAGGATCCAAATTCACCATGGCTCAGATCCCCGAAAATCCACTTATTTTAGTTGATGGTTCGTCGTATTTATTTCGTGCTTATCATTCTCCTCCACATCTAACTAATTCTAAGGGTGAGGCTACGGGCGCTATTTATGGCGTTATTAATATGCTGAAAAGCTTGATCAGACAGTATGATCCCTCGCATATGGTGGTTGTATTTGACGCCAAAGGTAAAACATTCCGCAACGACATGTACAGCGAATACAAAGCTAATCGCCCACCTATGCCTGACGATTTACGCACCCAAATAGCACCTATCCACAGTATTATTAAAGCAATGGGGTTTCCGCTTATTAGTATTGAAGGGGTTGAAGCAGACGATGTCATTGGAACCTTTGCGCGAATTGCCTCTGAGCAAAAACGCCATGTACTGGTTTCGACTGGCGATAAAGATATGGCCCAGCTTGTGAATGAGCATGTGACACTCATTAATACGATGACCGACAGTATTTCAGATCCTGACACTGTTGTTGAAAAGTTTGGTGTGGGCCCAGATCTTATAATTGATTACCTAGCACTGATGGGCGATAAGGTTGATAACATTCCTGGCGTAGAAGGCTGTGGCCCTAAAACAGCTGTAAAATGGTTACAAAAATATGGATCTCTGCAAGGTGTAATGGATAACGCAGGCGAAATTAAAGGTAAAATTGGTGAAAAATTAGCAAATGCATTAGATCATTTACCTTTAAGCTATGAGTTGGCGACCATTAAGTGTGACGTTGAGGTTGAGTCAGATCTTGATACGTTTAAACTGCAGGAGCCAAATAAAGACGAATTAATTGCATTATATGGTGAATGCGAGTTTCGTCGTTGGTTAGCTGAGCTACTAGATAACCCAAGTGATGCACAAACTCACTTAGCAGTTCCATCGCAAGAAACAGAATTACCAAAAGTTGAAGAGGCTCATTACGAAACTATTTTAACAGAAGCGCAGTTTGATAAGTTAATAGAGCAACTTAATGGCGCTGATCTTTTTGCATTTGATACAGAAACAACTAGCCTCGATTATATGCAAGCGCAATTAGTAGGCATGAGTTTTAGCGTTAAAGCAGGAGAAGCTGCATATTTACCTGTTGCGCACGATTACCCCGATGCACCAGATCAGCTAAGCCTTGAATTTGTGATGCAAAAGCTTGGGCCAATTTTAGCTGACGCTAATAAAGCGAAAGTAGGGCAGAATCTTAAATACGACAAAAGCGTATTAGCCAATGCCGGCTATGAACTCAATGGTATTAAATTTGACACTATGCTTGAGTCATATGTATTTAACAGCGTAGGTACGCGTCACGATATGGATTCGTTGGCATTAAAGTATTTAGGTCATAAAAATATTAGTTTTGAAGATATTGCAGGCAAGGGTAAAAAGCAGCTGACGTTTAATCAAATTGAACTCGACAAAGCAGCGCCTTATGCAGCAGAAGACGCGGACATAACACTTCGCTTACACGAAGTACTGTGGCCTAAAATTGAGGCAGATGAAAAGCTTAAATCAGTATTTGAAGAGATTGAAATGCCATTGGTAAGCGTCATTTCAGATATTGAGCGCACAGGGGTTGCAATTGATAGCAACATGCTTGGCGCGCATAGCCAACGTTTAGGTGAGCGCTTAATTGAACTTGAAAAAGAGGCGTTTGAAATTGCAGGTGAACCCTTCAACCTGAGCTCACCAAAACAGTTACAAGTATTATTGTTTGAAAAGCTAGAGCTGCCAATAATTAAAAAAACGCCTAAAGGTGCACCTTCAACCGCAGAAGAAGTACTTCAAGAGCTCGCTCATGATTACCCGTTACCTAAGGTTATTATTGAACACCGTGGTTTATCAAAACTTAAATCAACATATACCGATAAACTACCGCTTATGGTTAATGAAAAAACACAGCGTGTACACACGTCATATCATCAAGCTGTAACAGCGACAGGGCGTTTAAGTTCTACTGATCCTAACCTGCAAAATATTCCTATTCGCTCAGAAGAGGGTCGTCGTATTCGAGAGGCCTTCATTGCTGCCGATGGTTATAAAATAGTGGCAGCCGATTACAGCCAAATTGAATTACGCATAATGGCGCATCTTTCACAAGATAAAGGTTTGCTTAATGCTTTTGCAAACGGTTTAGATGTTCATAGTGCGACCGCGGCCGAGGTGTTTGGTGTTGATTTAGATGACGTAACAACAGACATGCGCCGTAAAGCAAAAGCCGTAAACTTTGGTCTTATTTATGGTATGTCGGCTTTTGGCTTAGCACGCCAGTTAGATGTACCACGCCATGAAGCTCAACATTATATTGATAAATATTTTGAACGTTTTCCAGGCGTATTAGAGTACATGGAAACAACACGCGAAAAAGCAGCAGAAAATGGTTATGTTGAAACAATATTTGGACGCAGATTGCATTTACCTGAAATAAATGCCCGTAACGGAGCTCGTCGTAAGGGCGCGGAGCGTGCTGCCATAAATGCGCCCATGCAAGGCACTGCTGCTGATATAATTAAAAAGGCTATGTTAAGTGTTAATCAGTGGGTGTACGAACAAGCTCCAAATACCGTGAAGCTGCTTATGCAAGTGCACGATGAATTAGTATTTGAGATTAAAACTGATTGTGCAGAGGCTTACACAAAACAAATTTGCGAGTTAATGTCACAAGCTGCTTCACTCGATGTACCGCTAATAGTAGAGGCTGACGAAGGTGAAAACTGGGAACAAGCCCACTAAACTTTATAAATAATAAAAGCGCCAATAGGCGCTTTTTTTATGTGTATTAAAAATAGTAGTACCTTAACGGTCAATTTTATATAAACAGAATTTAGTTAATAATTGGTTAAAATAGGTAATTATTTATGCCAAATGGTTACATGTTCGTCAATTCTAACTATTAATGCAGAATATGATTGTATTTTTATGCGCGCTTTTGTTAAAGTCCCGCCCGTCCTACTCTGTAGGACATCCTGTTGATGATGCGTCTGTAAAGATGCAACAAATTGTTAGCGACTCCCCAGTTTGCTATATCGGCCTAATAACCTTTTATTAGGCCGTTTTTTATTCCGCATTTTTCAGTATTCTCGACCTAATTATTACTTCTATTGTGATCATCTTTACGTTTAAATTCCGTAATTATAGCGAGTATGAGTTACGATATTACAATCTCATATTTTAGTATGGTTTAAGCTATTTCTAAATGATAGTATTCAATGAGGTTTTACCTTCATCTATGTGTTTAAAGGAGTGCGTTATGTTTAAAGCGTTAGCTATTACAGGCCTTTCGTTATCAAGTTTATTTATGTCTAATTTTGCCTTTGCTAATTGGCTGCTAGACAACGATAAAAGCCAAGTAAGTTTTGTTTCTATAAAGAAAGACACGATTGCTGAAGCCCATCACTTCACTGCAATCGAAGGTAAGCTTAACGATAAAGGTGAGTTTAATTTTTATATAGATTTAGCATCAGTAGAAACGTATATACCTATTCGTAATCAAAGGCTTACAAGCCTGTTGTTTGAAGTAAATACATTCCCAAAAGCCGTGCTAACAGCTAATTTGAAGCCGTCGTTAGCAATAATTAAAAAACCGGGTAGTTACGTGTTAAAAGGTATTAGCGCAGAGCTTGATTTTCATGGTAACAAAAAATCACTTTCAATTGATGTGCTGGTAAATAGCAATAAAAGTGGTGATTTGACGCTTGCTTCATTCACGCCAGTCATCATAAATAGTGGCGACTTTGGTGTGACAGAGGGAGTTAAACAGTTACAAGAGCTTGCTGGTTTGCCTTCGATTGCAACGGCTATCCCAGTTTCATTTGCATTAACGCTTAATAAACAGTGATTTCGCTTAATGAGCTCAGTAAACAGTTAAGTGAGCCGAGTAAGCCCTTTGATAGTTGGCAACCCTCTCATTGTGGTGAGTTGCCAATAGTTATTAACGACCAAGGGGAATGGTTTTACGATGGTAGTAAAATAACAAGACTACCTATGGTCAAATTGTTTGCTTCTGTATTGTGCAAAGAGGGTGCACATTTTTATTTAAAAACACCTATCGAAAAAGTAACGATTACAGTAGAAGATGCGCCGTTTATTATTGTTGATTGGTTTTTAAAGCAAACTAATGAAGGCGAGGCTTTGTGTTGTATTGATAATTTAGCCAGGCAGTGGATTGTTTGCCAGCAGCAGCCCTTACGGGTAAAAAATTATAAGGGCGCTAAAGTACCTTATTTAATATTACCTTTTGGTTGTAGTGCACGTATAGCAAGAAGTGTGTTTTATCAGTGGGCAGAAAAAGCCGAGTCTGATGAACTCGGCTATTTTATTCAATCTGCAGGTGAGGTGTTTTACTTAAGTTAGCTTGCAGTGTCTGAACTGCTTTCGTCAGATACTTTTTCTGCAGGTGGTACCGCGATAACGGGGCCTAAATACCACTCGTCTAGTTTTTTAGCTACTTCTGGTAATCCAGTGCCTTTTAAAGATGAAAATGCATGGACAGTAATATCACCGTCCAGCTCGCTTAGTTCGCGGCGAACTTGTAGTACTTGTGCCTTTCTTGCACCTTGCTTTAATTTATCAGCTTTTGTTAGCAGGGCCAATACTGGAATCTCGCTTCCAATCGCCCAATTAATTAAGTCGCGGTCTAAATCTTTTAATGGATGACGAATATCCATTAAAACAACTATTCCTTTTAAGCTTTGGCGTTTTTGAAGATATTCACCTAATGACTTTTGCCATTTCTTCTTCATTTCAATTGGTACTTTGGCAAAACCGTAGCCTGGTAAATCTATGAGGCGCATGTTATCAACATCAGCTAACTCAAAGGTATTAATTAACTGAGTTCGCCCAGGGGTTTTACTCGTACGTGCTAATTTTTGATCGGTTAATGCATTTAGCGCACTTGATTTACCAGCATTAGAACGACCCGCAAACGCAACTTCAATTCCCGTATCAGCAGGTAATTTAGTAATGTCTGGAGCGCTTGTAACGAAAGACGCGGTATTATATTTGATACGAGATTTGAGCACAGGCTCTCCTAAAACTTTAAAAATAACGTTAAGTAAACCAAATTTACTTAGGGCACGTATTTTATACTATAAAAGATGTATTAAAAAGCGTATTTAAATACCTTAAATCAGTGTCTGTGGTACATTTAAAGCATATTAAAGCTTCACCTTAGTCAAAACCCTGTAAATTATAAGCTTAATATGTGTAGAAAACGTGCCAGAGAATTTATTATCGTGTAGAATATATGTATTGCAACATCATGATTGTAGATGATACAGGGTCGGGAACAGAGAATTCACCATGAAAAAAATAGCACTATCTTTAACAATATTGCTTGGTGCGTTGTCAGCAAGCAACGCAACAGCATTTGATGGCGATGTAAACGCAGGTAAACAAAAATCAGCAACGTGTGCGGCATGTCACGGCCCAGACGGTAATGCACCGATTACTATTTACCCTAAAATTGCAGGCCAACACCCAGATTATATCCTAAAGCAACTTCAGGATTTGAAACTAGGTATGACATCAGGCGGGAAAGAAGGCCGTATGGATCCTGTAATGAGCGCAATGGCAATGCCACTAAGCGAACAAGACATGAAAGATCTGGCAGCTTACTTTTCGTCACTAAACATGTCAGAGGGTTCAACACCTAAAGACGTCGTTGAAGTTGGCGCTATGCTCTATAAAGCGGGTGATGCAGAGCGAGGAATTCCTTCATGTGCTTCGTGTCATGGTCCTCGTGGTAACGGCTCATCGTTAGCTAAGTTTCCAAAAGTGTCTTTTCAGCACCCAGAGTACATAAAGTCTCAGCTTGAAAAGTTTCGTAATGGTACACGCCATAATGACCTAAACGGTATGATGGGTGACATCGCTAAAAAGCTAACAGATAAAGACATTGAAGTGCTTTCTAAGTACTTAGGCGGTTTACACTAAAGTCGTATTTATCTAAATTTAGATACCAACTACAGTGTAATATGAAAAAAAAGCAGCCTCGGTTGCTTTTTTTGTGTCTGAAATTCGCGATATCGTCTTTCACTTTGTGAGACATTGACCATGCGGATGTATGGTAAAAGTCTTATTTTAAATATCTTTTATTTGTTAAGTTGTTGTTATTTAAATAGGCTTTTATTTATGTATGGCTGTAATGTAAGAAAAAAGATATAAACCAGTTGTAACAAAATTATTAACGAGTAAATTAACAGCTGTCGCAAAAAACAATAAAAAAATGGAAACAGCTATAAGGAAAGTAGCGCGGCACGACTACATAGCACAAAGATTGTGCTACTAAAGGAAATACTACAAAAGAGTCAGGATGACCGAAAATAATAAAATAACTCATGGAAGTTTAATAATAAAAACAAAATGGAATGAAACAAGGAACGTAAAAATAATAACAATACGGACTGATAATAATAAAAATAACAAAGACTAAAAAAGTCGAAGGGAGAAGTGTCCATTTTATGGCGCTCAGATTAGTAGGCGGTAGAGATGTTTTCTCTACCGCCTTTTTATTTGTCCTGTTACAATACCCACCGTTTAGCAATATGCTAGTGCGTCATGTTAAAGAGAAGCCCAACCTCTAAAGCGCAAACTGAATTCTTCTGGCTATGCCAGCATTGCGATGCCTATTAATATACGCCTCGCTCAAAACCTCTTAAGTGAGATGATCAAGATATGAGTAGAAAGAAAAAGTCACGCAAAATCCCATCAAATGGACCTGTTCGCTTAAGCCAAGATAAGCTTAAAGAAATGCGTGCGTTAAAAGAGCAGCGTGTTAAAAAAACCAAAGGTGCTAAGCCTGGTTCTCGTAATGCGCCAGATTTGGTTGAAGAACAAAACCAAACATCGCATTCAGGTTCAAGAGATAAACGTATTGGTAGTAAAAAGCCGGTGTCTTTAGTGCCTGTTGCTGCTGAACCAAAAGTAGAAATGAAACGTAACTTAAAACCAGTGGTTGAACTTAAAAAAGTAGTTCAGCCAGAGCTTACACCAGAACAAGAGCTTGAAGAGCTTGAAAATGATGTACGCTTACTTAAGTTGGTTGAGCGTCATGAAGGCGGTGAGATGCTGACTGGTAAAGATGCTAAGTACTTTAATAGTCGAATTGCTCGCCATCAGGTTCTATGCAAATTATTAGGCCTTGAGGATGAAGACGAGTTTGATGATGAAGATGACTTTGGCGAAGAGAGTAATTCAGACTTCGACCAGTATTTATCAAACGATCTTGCCAGTGAATGGCTAGACGATGATGAAGACGAAGATAAGTAATTAAGGGTAATCAATGAGTACTGCTGTGATCGTTGCCTTGTGTTTAGGCGCTATTATTATAGCTGGTTTGGCATTTTATGCGGGTCAGTTGTTGTACAAGTTAAGTGCACAAAAAAAGTTAATAGCTAAAAAGCAAGCAGAGCAAAAGCAAAAGCTTGCAGCATCTCGTTTAAAGCGAAATGCTAAGCTTGCCGACAGTATTCATCTAATTGCGCGCGCAATGAAAGAAGATCAATGTGAGTTTTCAGAAGGATGTTTGCGCGTGTGGGTGCTTATGTCGCAATATGGCTTTGAAGACGAGCGAGATTTAACCATACAGTATCCTGGCATTTATAAGATGTACCAAGTGGTAAAAGAAATGCCGACACACGATGCCCGAAAAAAATATTCTAAAAAAGAAATATTTAAGCAAGACACGGCTCGTTGGCGTGCAGAAGAAAGCTACAGTGATGAGATTAAGGCCGATTGCGTTAAAATTATTTCTGAGTTCAAAGCTGCTCCAGGTAGTGAAAACGTAGTTTTTAACTAAATCTCGTACATAACATTAAAAAAGCATACCTAGGTATGCTTTTTTTGTGCCCAAATAATATTTAATTAGGGGGCTAAATGACTCGAGAAAAACGCGTTGCGTTGATTTTATTTTGTAAGTGGGCATCAAAACACATACAAATTATACGAATGAATAAGTTACCCCGTGATGTGATACTGACGTGATTGTTTTCAATAATCACCATGTTATCGTCTATAAGTGGTTTAAGAGAAACCAATGCCTCCGCAAAGTAGGTATCAAATTCAATATGATACTTTTTAGCAAACTCTTCTATATTTAGTTCAAACTGACAAATAAGCTGCTTAATAGCATCCGCTCGAATAACATCATCATGGGTTAAATGCATACCTTTACTAAGTGCGCAGCCGCTTTGCGTTTCAATGCTGTGGTAGTAATGCTTTAGCTCTTTTTTATTTTGTAAAATAGCGTTGCCAATTTGTGAAATAGACGATGCACCCAGCCCTAATAAATCACAATTACCATGCGTTGTATAACCTTGAAAGTTTCGATGCAATTGGCCTTCATTTTGTGCGATAGCCAGCTCGTTGTCTGCTTTCGCGAAGTGATCCATACCAATAAACTGATAACCTGCTTGTGTCATCTGCTCTAAGGTATTTTTAAACATGGTTAACTTGTCGTGAGCGTTTGGTAAGTCGTGCTCTTTTATTTTGCGTTGTGCGGCGAATCGCTCTGGTAAGTGAGCGTAGTTAAATACCGACACACGATCAGGACTAAGCTCAATGAGTTGCTCTATTGTTTGTTTAAAGCTTTCGGGGGTTTGCAGTGGAAGCCCGTAAATCATATCGGCGTTAATTGATTTGAAGCCCAACTCACGTGCCTGAATAATTAACTGCTTAACGGTATCGGCATGTTGAGGGCGATTAACTGCAAGTTGCACGTCGTCATTAAAGTCTTGTATCCCAAACGACACTCGGTTAAAGCCAAGCATTCTCAAATCAACCAACATATTTTCAGCAAGCGATCGTGGGTCAACTTCAATACCGCGCTCTGTTGTGCTGGTAAAATTAAAGTGCTGTTCAAGCAGGGCAATTAAGCGTTTCATTTGTTGAGGGGTTAAAAAGGTAGGAGTGCCTCCACCTAAATGCAGTTGCTCAACGCTGTAGTGCTTAAATAAAGGTGCTTGTGCGGCAATTTCTTTTGCTAAAAAGTCTATATATGTATCGGCTTTAGATTGGTGGCGAGTGATTATTTTATTACAACCACAGTAGTAGCAAAGCTGACTGCAAAATGGGATATGAACATATAGAGAAAGCGAACGAGATTGAGATGATTCTACAGCGCTGATTAAATCGTGTTTATCGTATCCCTCATTCAAAGATAATGCGGTAGGGTAGGATGTATACCGCGGACCAGACACATTGTATTTATTAATGAGAGCTTGGTCCCATTGAGGAAGTTTTATCATCACGCGCACCTAAGTTTTAACTAGAGCCGTGATTATAAAAAAGTAACTAAGGAGATATGTTGATCTATAACAAAAAAGGTGCCGAAGCACCTTTTTATCGCAACGTATTACGCGTTAATACGTGACGGTATGCGCATCTTTTAAATACTGAAAAAGCTCTTTATAGCCTTTACCTGGCTTTTCGGCTTTGACCTCTTTTGCTGCATTACGCACTAATTGACGCATTTTTTGACGATCAAGCGATGGGAACTGCTCAATAGTCTCGTTTATAAGACTATCACCTTGTTCTATTAAGTCTGAGCGCAGTTGCTCTATTTTTTTAACCAATACTTCAGCCTGGTTATTTTTATTAAGCATTACATCGATAATAGCTTTAATATCTTCAATGTTTTCTACTGTGCGAAGCGTTTTTGCAATGTAATTTAAATGACGACGATATGCATCACTTTTGTTACTAATTTTATCAGCAACAACCATCGCTTCTTTTAAATCGTCATTTAATGGTAGGCGCTCACGCTGCTTTTTACCCATTTTGGCAATTTCAGAACCTAACTGATGAAATTCTTGTGCTTCGCGCTTAAGCTCTGTTCTTGATACGTATTCAATTTCTTCTTCAATTTCAGCAGGCTTGCCTTTTTTCTTCGCCATGGGGTGCTCTTAAATAAAAATAACTGGCGACATTATACGCCATTCTTTTAGTGATTAATATTAGCTGATGTGGTGCAGTGAGTGTGTTAGCATTTAACTATAAGAAATGCATGCATTATGCCTCTAAGGCTCAGGACTTAATTTATGAAAAGCCAACAAAACGATCCAATTTATTCTCAAATATCGCAGGTTAAAGATGCGGTAGCAGAAGTACTCGAACATGCTAAAAAATTAGGTGCTACAGCAGCTGAAGCTGCAATGTCTAGCACGTCGGGTTTATCGGTGAGTACACGAATGGGTGAAGTAGAAACCATTGAGTTTAACCAAGATGGTGGCCTGGGTATTAGTGTTTATGTTGGCAATAATAAAGGCTCTGCCTCAACGGCTGATTTAAACCCTAAAACGTTGCGCACAGTGGTAGAGAAAGCCATTGATATTGCAAAGTTCACATCAGACGATCCTTTCAATGGGGTCGCCGATAAAGAGCTACTTGAGTTTAATCCACAAGATCTCGATTTATACCACCCTTGGGATGTAAGCCCAGAGCAAGGTATTGAGCTTTGCCATACAGCTGAGCAAGCGGCATTAAATGCTGATGAACGTATTGTAAATTCTGATGGCGCGAGTTTTTCATCGCATCAAGGGCTTCGTGTTTATGGGAATAGCCATGGTTTAATTGCTGGCTTTCCTCGCACTCGTCATAGCATCAGCACCATGGTAATTGGTAAAGATGGTGAACAAATGCAACGCGACTCAGCATACACGGTTGCCCGCGATCAAGCAGGTTTAACTGATGCAGCAGCGGTTGGGCTTGAAGCCGCATCAGAAACATTGGCTAAATTAAACAGCCAAAAATTAGGAACAATGAAAGTCCCGGTTATATTTAGGGCTGATATTGCAAACTCATTGTTTGGTCACTTGGTTTCGGCAATTGGCGGTGGCGCACTTTATCGTAAGTCGAGCTTTTTACTCGATAGTTTAGGTACGCAAGTATTTAGTCATTGTGTAAATATTGCTGAACGCCCGCATATTTTAAAAGGATTAGCTTCATCACCGTTTGATAGCGAAGGTGTTAAAACGGTTGATCGTGAAATAATTCAAGGTGGTGAGTTACAAACTTACTTATTAGCAAGTTACGCCGCGCGTAAAATGAATATGACCCCTACAGGTCATGCCGGCGGTATTCACAACTGGTTAGTAGAGCAAACGCATAATGATTTACAAGCATTGTTAAAAACAATGGGTACCGGCTTGTTAGTTACCGAGCTTATGGGGCAAGGCGTAAACACAGTAACAGGTGATTACTCTCGAGGTGCTGGTGGTTTTTGGGTTGAAAATGGAGAGATTCAATATCCAGTAAGTGAAATTACGATTGCCGGTAATTTAAAAGATATGTTTAAAGGTATTTCTGCTATCGGTGGTGATATTGAGCGCAGAGGCGGCATTCAAACTGGCTCTGTTCTAATTGAGCAAATGCAAATAGCGGGTGCTTAATACCTAATTTAGGCTTAATTATGGACACACTTAAGTTTACTCTGATGGTGCTAAATTAAGTGTGTAAATAAGTACGAGTTGAGATATTTAATGGCTAAAGATAGATATGCACCAAAACCACTCACCGATATTATGGCGGGCCTAAACAACCGTCTGTCGGCTTACGCTGGTAAAAGCCAAGCTCTTGATACTCAGCAAACTTTACTTAAAGGTTTTTTAGGCCCTAAATTAGGGGATAAGTGCCGCGTAAGTAATTATCGCGATGGCACTTTAATGATTGAAGCGGTATCGGCCCCGATAGCGCTTCGGCTTAATTATTTAAAAATGGATATGCTTTCGCACTTTAGAGCGGCAGGGATGGCTGAACTAGGGCAAATTAAAATTACAGCTAATCCACAGGCAACTCAGCGATTAAGTTCGGCCAACAAACCCGCATCAGCCGCCGTCACAAATTCACGTAAAATGAGTGAGCAAACAGCCGATTATTTAAATGCGATTGCCGACTCAGCACCACCTTCATTAAAAGAGAAGTTACAACGTTTGGCCTTACACGGTAAAAATAAGGGTTAATTGCCGGCTACTTTATTAAGTTATTGATAGGGCAATTTAGAACGTTTATCTCATTCAAAATACTTTGTTACATAATCTATTTCAATGTTCTCAAAATCAGGTTTATTATAGCGTTATTGCACTCAATAATTAGTGTAAGTTGATGCCCATTCCATTAAGTAAAAGCTGACTGCTATCTTGTGAAAGAGCTTAATGGAGTTGGTATGAGCAATTTATAAAATTGACTAACAAATGGATTAATTATGAATAAAGTAACAATGGCCGCTGCAAGTATTGCACTTGCGCTTGGCTTAGTAGGTTGTGGCGAAAAACAACAAGAAACCCAAGTAGCCGACACTCAAGCAGCAACAGCACCGGCAGAAAAACCGTTAGAGCTAGGTATTGAATTGGCTAATATGGACAGCTCAGTTCGCCCGCAGGATGACTTTTACTACCATGTAAATGGCACTTGGTTAGCAACAACCGAAATTCCAGGTGACAAGTCTAATTATGGTTCTTTTTCGCAATTATATGATGAGTCGCAAAAAGCGATGAAAACGGCGCTTGAAAACGCAGCGGCCAATAAGTCGGCTGAAAAAGGCAGCGACGAGTACAAAATTGGCGCGTTTTATAAAAGCTATATGAATAAAAACGCCCGTAATGAGCTTGGTGTTACACCGCTGCAACCGTCGCTAGATAGTATTGATAGTGTAAAATCTAAGTCTGATCTAATTAGCCTTATGGCGTCTATTCAACAGCAAGGCGGCACTCTACCGTTTGGTTGGTTTATCAATAACGATGCTAAAAATTCAAGCGAATATGCTTTGTATTTATCTCAATCTGGCTTGGGTTTACCTGATCGCGATTACTACTTAAAAGACGATGAGAAATTTACTAAAATTCGCGCCTCTTATGAGCAATACATAACTGATGTATTAGCTAAAGCGGGTGTCAAAGAGGCCGCACAAGCAGCAGCAAGCGTACTTGCCTTTGAAAAAACCATTGCTGATGCGCAGTGGAGCCGTGTACAAAGCCGTGATGCAACTAAGTCATACAATAAAATGACCCTAGCAGAGGCTGATAAACTTGCTGGAGAGCTTGATTTATCGACGTTTTTTAAAGAGGCAGGTGTAAACACCGCTGATATTATTGTGCGCCAACCAAGCTTTTTAGAAGCGCTGGGTGGTATTTATCAAAACACCGACTTAGCAACCTGGAAAAACTACCTTAAGTTTCATTTTGTGAGTGGCTATGCGCAGCTATTAAATGATGATTTGGTTGACCTTAAATTTAACTTTTACAGTACGACATTACGTGGTGTAGAAGAGCAAGCACCACTTTGGAAAAAAGCCGTAGATGCGTCTAACAGTGTCTTAGGTGAAATTTTAGGTAAAGTGTACGTTAAAGACAATTTTCCGCCTGAAGCTAAAGCACGTATGGAAGAGCTAGTTGATAACGTAATTAAAGGTTACAGCGTTGCAATTGAAGGTCTTGATTGGATGGGACCTGAAACAAAAATTGCAGCACAGGAAAAACTAGACAAATTTATTCCTAAAATTGGCTACCCAGATAAGTGGAAGGATTACTCTGAGCTTGAAATTAATTCAGACGAGCTAGTAGGTAACTACATCCGTTACAGCCAATGGGCGTATAAAGACATGATTGCCAAATTAGGCAAACCTGTTGACCGTTCAGAATGGTACATGACACCGCAAACAGTGAATGCCTACTACAACCCGGTAAACAACGAAATTGTATTCCCTGCTGCTATTTTACAACCGCCATTCTTTAACTTAGAAGCGGATGATGCGGTAAACTATGGTGCTATTGGTGCGGTAATTGGACACGAACTTGGTCACGGTTTTGACGACCAAGGTTCTAAATACGACGGCGATGGTAATTTACGTAACTGGTGGACTGAAAGCGACCTTAAACAGTTTGAGGAGCGTTCAGGTGCGTTAGTTGAGCAATTTAACAAGTACAAACCGTTTGACGATGCGAATGTAAATGGTGAGCTTACGCTTGGCGAAAATATTGGTGACCTAGGTGGGTTAACAGTCGCATATAAGGCATATCAGCTATCATTAGGTGATGATAAAGCACCAGTTATTGATGGTTACACAGGCGATCAACGCTTCTTTATGGGGTGGTCGCAAATTTGGCGTCGTAACTACCGCGATGAAGAATTACGTAACCGTTTAATGACCGATTCGCATTCACCAAGCCATTATCGTGTCATTGGTATTTTGTCTAATATGCCAGAGTTTTACGAAGCGTTTGATGTAAAAGAAGGCGACAAAATGTATATCAAACCAGAAGATCGCGTAAAAATTTGGTAATCAGATAATGTTATACCAATTCGCAATAATACTTGATTATTTTTAGGGGCTAAAAGTGTCGTTATCTGCGTTAAAAAATTCTCATTTAGAATAACTAAATAACGAATTTTTTGCCTAGCTATCAACACGTTTATCTATCCTCAAAATAGATCACTTAATTAAGCAGATTGGTACTAGTTAACTAAACACCAGTGAATAAAAAAGCCAGTAAGTTTAACTTACTGGCTTTTTTGATACGAAATTTTAAACGCTTACTTTATTGTTTCATTAGGGTTTCGTACATCCATGCTTCGTTAACTAAAATGTTTTTATATAAAGCGAGTTGGTTTTGAGTGCGTACTAAATTGTGTTCAGTGTGTGCGGTTTTAAAGTACACGTCGTTATTTAAGTAATCTGTTAAAAAGCGCACACTGAGCATCAGGGGCATTATTTTAGCGCCTAAAAGTAAACTGCGCTGTTCTTGTTTACTCAATATTGGTTTGAGTGATGCTAAGTAACCTTTAACGAGTGCTTCAAAAATCTCTTTTCTAATAACAACCTTATCAAGACGTGTCGAATCCTCTGCTTCTGCACAGCAAAATGTACGTACCATATCGCCAAAATCGTGTAATAAAAAACCAGGCATGCAGGTGTCTAAATCAATAACAGCTTTCGCTTTATGAGTTTTACTGCAGTAGAGCATATTATTGATTTTAGTGTCGTTGTGGCAAACTCGAATAGGTAAATGCTGAGTTATAGCTTTAAGTTCATTTACTAAGTGTTGTTGCGATAAGCAAAATTCAATGTCTTTTTTACTGCGGTTAAGCCTGCTTTCATCACTATGAGTTATTGCTGTGTTTAGCTGCTCAAAGCGCATAGCCAAGTTATGAAAATCATCAATCACAGTATGCAGTGTGGCTGTGTCAAAATCGTGTAAGGCACTTGCAAAAGTACCAAAGGCCAAAGCAGCTTGATGCGCTTGCTCTGGGTTTTTAACAACATCCTCGCTGTAACTGTGCTCAATATAGTTAAGTACGCGATATGGCTCTTCATTAAGTATGGTTAAATACTCGTTGTTGCCTGTGTTAATGTGTTTAACAATATCGAGCGGATAGTTTTTTTGCTTCTGCTTAGTATTTAGGTGTTGCTCAATAAGTTGTGCGTTACTGACAATTTGAGCTGGGTACTTAAATACATGAGTGTTAAGTTTTTGCACAATAAATCGCTGATCAAAATGTGTTAGTAGCCATGTGCTATTGATATGGCCGCTGCTGATGGTACTCAACTGAGTTGTTTCAGGGTTGAGTTTTAGCAGTTTACTCAACGTATTTTGTACAGTGTTATTCATTGTAACTCACTTAATCAAGCGTATCGAGATTGCAGTTTTTCAATTATTTCAGCATTAGCGGCAGGGAAGTCATAGTGAGTTAACTCACTAATATTTACCCATTCACTAGGTTGCCCTTCAGCGCCATGCGCTTCACCGCTAAAGTTACTGACAACGTGAATATCGAGTTTTACGCATTTGTCGCCATAATCATGTTCGATCACCATGAGTTGGCTAGAGCTGTGAATAGTAATACCTACTTCTTCAGTCAACTCACGTCTAAGCGCTGCAAATACACTTTCATTCGCTTCAACTTTACCACCAGGAAACTCCCATAAGCCACCTTGATGTTGGTCATCGGCACGTTTGCAGATAAATATTGCATTATTTTTTTTAATTACACCGACGGCTACATTTACTATTTTTATTGTCATATTTTTATCCCATAAAAAAAGCGACGCAAGCGCCGCTTTTTAATTACTTACAATGCGTGGTTATTTTAATTTACCACAACATTGCTTGAATTTTTGACCTGAACCACAAGGACACGGATCGTTACGACCAACTTTTGGCTCTGTTCTGGCCATTACCGTCGCACTTGGAGGTGCTTCGCCGCCTACGTGCTCAGCTTCTTCATGTTGGTACTCGCGAGGGGCATTTTCACTCTTACGGTGTTGCTCTTCTACTTTTTCAACATCTTCTTCTGCACGTACTTGTACTTTACTTAAAATGCTAACTACATCAACTTTTAAGTTTTCAAGCATTTCAGAGAACAGTTCAAACGACTCGCGTTTGTACTCTTGCTTTGGATTCTTTTGCGCGTAGCCACGTAAGTGAATACCTTGGCGTAAATGATCCATCGCCGCAAGGTGATCTTTCCAATGTTGGTCAAGACTTTGAAGCATAATTGCTTTTTCGAATTGACGTAGAACTGAATCACCAACTTGTTGCTCTTTTTGCTTGTAAGCTTGATCAACAGCTTCTTCAATACGCTCACGAAGTTTTTCTTCGTATAGTTTATTGTCGTCTGCTAACCATTGAGTAATTGGTAGCTCAATTAAGAAGTCTTGTTTTAAGCGCTCTTCAAGACCTGGTACATCCCACATTTCAGCAAGGCTTTGTGGAGCAATGTATTGATCTATTGTATTGCTTAGTACGTCACCACGAATTGCTGTGATAGTTTCTGAAATATCACCTTCTTCAAGTAATTCATTACGCTGAGAGTAAACAACACGACGTTGATCGTTTGCTACGTCATCGTATTCAAGTAGCTGTTTACGAACATCAAAGTTACGTGCTTCTACTTTACGCTGTGCATTTTCAATTGCGCGGTTAACCCATGGGTGTTCAATTGCTTCACCGCGTTGCATACCTAGTTTACGCATCATGTTAGTCATGCGCTCGCCGGCAAATATACGCATAAGCGCATCGTCCATCGAAAGGTAAAAACGGCTAGAACCAGCATCACCTTGACGGCCAGAACGACCACGTAATTGGTTATCTATACGGCGCGATTCATGGCGCTCAGTACCAATAATGTGCAAACCGCCAGCATCAATGACTGCATCATGGCGAAGTTTCCATGCAGCTTTAATTTCTGCAATTTGTTCATCAGTTGGATTTTCTAGTTTTTCAACTTCGCTATTCCAGTTACCACCTAGCACAATATCGGTACCACGACCGGCCATGTTAGTTGCAATGGTAACAGTCCCAGGTAAACCTGCATCTGAGACGATATCAGCTTCTTGCGCGTGGAATTTAGCATTAAGTACATTGTGCTTAATTTTTTCTTTGCGTAAAAACTGTGATAAGTACTCAGAGCTTTCAATTGAGATAGTACCTACTAGTACAGGCTGTCCGCGTTCTTGACAGTCTTTAATATCAACTAAAATAGCTTCGTATTTTTCTTCTTGCGTTAGGTAAACTAAATCAGCGCGATCATCACGGATCATTGGCTTATTAGTTGGCATAACAACGGTATCTAGGCCATAAATTGACTGAAACTCAAATGCTTCTGTGTCGGCTGTACCTGTCATACCCGCTAATGTTTCGTACAAACGGAAGTAGTTTTGGAACGTAATAGACGCCAATGTTTGGTTTTCGTTTTGAATTTTAACACCTTCTTTAGCTTCCACAGCTTGGTGTAAACCTTCAGACCAACGACGACCTTCCATTGAGCGACCAGTATGCTCGTCAATGATGATAACTTCGTTTTCTTTAACAACGTAATCAACATCTTTTTGATATAATTTGTGCGCGCGAAGTGCAGCATATACATGGCTTAACAAGGTAATACTTGCGGCAGAGTACAGCGAATCGCCTTCTTCAATTAAGCCGCGCTCGCTAAGTAAATCTTCTACTTTAACTTGGCCGCGCTCAGTTAAATGAACTTGCTTAGACTTTTCATCGATTGTGTAGTCGCCGTCACCTTCAACACCTTCCTCGTCTTCTTTTTCTTGTAATTCAAGTAAAGGAACGATGGTATTTATTTCAGTGTATAGCTGTGAGCTGTCCTCGGCTGGGCCTGAGATGATAAGCGGTGTACGCGCTTCATCAATTAGGATTGAATCAACTTCATCGACTACAGCGTAAAATAATGGACGCTGAACGCGCTCATCAATACTAAATGCCATGTTGTCACGAAGGTAATCAAAACCAAACTCGTTGTTTGTACCGTAGGTAATGTCAGCAGCATACGCTTGCTTTTTTTGTTGTGGCATCATGCCAGGCACATTGCAGCCAACCGTTAGGCCTAAAAATTCAAATAACGGACGGTTAGTTTCAGCATCGCGTTTTGCAAGATAGTCATTCACGGTAATAACATGAACCCCTTTACCTGTTAAGCCATTTAAGTAAGCAGGTAAGGTTGCAGTAAGTGTTTTACCTTCACCGGTACGCATTTCTGCAATACGGCCTTCGTGTAAAACCATGCCGCCTAGTAACTGTACGTCAAAGTGGCGCATGCCATTAACGCGTTTAGATGCTTCACGAACTACTGCAAATGCTTCAGGTAGAATATCGTCAAGGCTTTGTCCGTTATCGTAACGTTCTCTGAATTCTGCTGTTTTAGCGCGTAAATCTTCATCAGAAAGGGCTTCTAACTGCGTTTCTAGCGCATTGATTAGCGCGACCGTCTTTCTAAAGTTTTTAATAGTGCGGTCGTTGCGACTACCAAAAATCTTGGTAAATAAATTAGATATCATGATAAAACCGTTACAATCAATTCGTTGTTAGCCGCGTATCGGCTAACCCATTTTTAACAATTGGTAATTAATATGTGCTTTTAAGTAACACTTAGTACATATTAATTAGCAATTTTGTATTAAACCATTCAAAAAGCACTGTTTATTACGTGCGCTACTATACCAGACTCTGCCAAACAACAAACTATCTCAGCCAAAAGATCTGTATATAAAATAGAAAAATTTGATCTGCATTCTAAAAAAGCCGTGGTATTAACTCATTACTATAAAAATAGTAGTGAACTGTGGATATATGGTGCTTAAAAAATTAAAAACAAGGGGGGCGTTACATTTGTGAACTTTATAAAATTATGCTCAGATAACAGCATTAAACAATGGTGCGCTTAACGCGAAGGTGTGTGTCAACATGCAAAATAAGGTGAATAAATTAGTTGTATTGGGTGCTGGCTGGTTAGGTCATGCGCTATGTGTTAATGCACAACAGGCAGGTTGGAAGGTGCAGGGTACTCGTCGGTCAAATACACGAGAATTTGATTTTGAGCGCCAGTTTAAATTAGAAGGTAATCAGCTAATACATCAGGTTGATTTAGACAATGCGTTTTGGGTCTGTGCTATTCCACCACGAAGTCGTCATAGCGAGAGTAATTACCCAGAAACACTTACTGCAGCCTTGGCGTTGTCTAAAAAGTTAAATGCAAAAGGGTTTTTATTATGTTCATCCACAGGGGTTTACGACCAAGAACCCGGTGTATACAGTGAAAGTAGCGATATTGCTTGCGCCAATCCAAGGCAAACAAAATTATATCAGGCCGAAGAGCAAGTCCTTGAGCAAAACGGTAAGGTACTGCGTTTAGCAGGATTACTTGGCCCAAACAGAGAACCTGGTAAGTTTGTTGCGGGTAAAGAGCTTAATACTTCAAGTCAGCAAGTGGTGAATATGGTGCATCAGCAAGATGTAATAAATGCTATTTTTGCGGTAATAGCGCATTGGCAAGTAGGGCAAAATATTTACAATATCGTTAACCCCGAGCACCCAACAAAAGCCGATTACTATGCATTAAAGTGTAAGCAGCATGGTGGCGAAATGCCAAAATTTACGAGCGATGAAAAAGCTGAGCGCAAGGTTATTGGCTCAGCGATAGAGGCGTTAGACTTTAATTACCAGTTCGGTATTTAAGGCATGTTTTTAATAAGAAGGGAGTGGGTTGTGGTCAATAAAGTCGCACAATTTACCTTCGCTCAATAGGGCGTTAGTTTGTTCTATATCGGGTGCAAAATAGCGATCTTTATCGTAGTAGGTCACGTATTCGCGTAGTAAATTTTTTGCCTTTAATACTTTTTCACACGGGCTTAGCGGTTTTCTAAATTCTAAGCCCTGTACTGATGCAAGCCACTCTATAGCCAAAACACCTTGTGTATTATTTGCCATCTCTTGTAACCGCCTCGCGGCAAACGTAGCCATTGAAACGTGATCTTCTTGGTTGGCAGATGTTGGTAAGCTATCTACAGACGCGGGATGCGCAAGCGATTTATTTTCAGATGCTAATGCTGCTGCTGTCACTTGAGCAATCATAAAGCCAGAGTTTACGCCACCGTTTTCAACTAAAAAGGGCGGTAATTTTGATAAGTTAGAATCAATAAGTAGAGCAATTCTGCGCTCTGCTAAAGCGCCAATTTCAGCAATTGCAACAGCGAGGTTGTCGGCGGCCATAGCGACAGGTTCAGCGTGAAAGTTTCCGCCAGAAATAATATCGCCTACATCGGCAAATACGAGTGGGTTGTCGGTTACACCATTTGATTCGCACAGCAATACGTCAGCTGCTTGGCGTATTTGTGTTAAACACGCACCCAATACTTGAGGTTGGCAACGTAAACAATAAGGGTCTTGTACTTTTTCACAGTTTACATGTGAGTCGCTAATTTGTGATTGAGTATCAAGCAAATCTCTAAACACTTGTGCGGTATCTATTTGACCACGTTGCCCACGAATTTCGTGAATACGTGAGTCAAAGGGAGCGCGGCTCCCCATTGCTGCTTCAATACTTATAGAGCCTATTACACAGCTTTGCGCATATAAATCTTCTGCTCTAAATAACCCCTGTAATGCAAAAGCGGTAGACGCTTGAGTACCGTTAAGCAGCGCTAAACCTTCTTTTGCTGCAAGCGTAAGCGGTTCAAGCCCTGCTATTTTCAAACCTTCAGCCGCACTGATTATTTTACCCTGATGGCGCATCTGGCCTTCGCTTAGCAAGGGTAAGCACATATGTGCAAGTGGAGCTAAGTCACCCGAAGCGCCAACAGAGCCTTTTTTAGGAACGCATGGGTAAACTTCACTATTTAGCAACTGTATAAAAAACTCGATGACTTGTAAGCGAATGCCTGAAAAGCCACGAGAAAGCGAGTTGATTTTTAGTGTAATCATCAATCTCACTGTGCTGTCGTCCATGTACTCGCCAATACCAGCGGCATGAGAAAGCACAATTGAACGCTGAAGTAGCTCAAGCTCGTCATCGGCAATTTTGGTGTTAGCAAGCAGGCCAAACCCGGTGTTAATCCCATACACTGTGCGTTGCTCATTAATGACATTTTGAACGGTTTGTGCGCTGGCAGCGATTTGAGATTCGGCATTTTTTTCAAGGTTTATTTTTACACTTGATGCATTAATCTTTCTTAAAATATTTAAATCAAGCGAGCCGGGTGTGAGAGTTAGTTCGACCATGATTATTCCTCGTTCAGCATTGGTAAGTCTAAGTTTTGCTCTTTGGCACAGTTTTTTGCGATGTCGTAACCGGCATCTGCATGGCGCATTACACCGGTAGCGGGGTCATTCCAAAGCACGCGGCCAACACGTGCTTTCGCTTCGTCTGTACCATCGGCAACAATAACAACACCTGAGTGTTGGCTAAAGCCCATTCCTACACCACCGCCGTGGTGAAGCGATACCCACGTAGCGCCGCTTGCTGTGTTAAGCAACGCATTAAGCAATGGCCAATCAGAGACGGCATCTGAACCATCTTTCATGCTTTCTGTTTCACGATTAGGGCTTGCTACTGAGCCAGAATCAAGATGATCACGGCCAATAACAATAGGTGCTTTAAGTTCGCCATTTTTTACCATTTCATTAAATGCCAGTGCTAAGCGTGCTCTGTCTTTTAAACCCACCCAGCATATACGAGCCGGTAAGCCTTGGAATTGAATGCGTTCGCGCGCCATATCAAGCCAATTGTGCAAATGTGCATCATCAGGGATTAGTTCTTTTACTTTAGCATCTGTTTTATAAATATCTTCTGGATCGCCCGATAAAGCGACCCAACGAAACGGGCCAATACCCTGGCAAAATAATGGGCGGATATAAGCTGGAACAAAGCCAGGGAAATCAAATGCGTTTGTAACACCTTCTTCAAATGCCATTTGGCGGATATTATTACCGTAGTCAGTGGTTGCTGCGCCTGCTTTTTGTAGGGCTAACATGGCATTAACTTGTACAGCCATTGATTGTTTTGCTGCTTTTACAACCGCTTTTGGATTTTGTTCACGCATTTTTGCGGCGTGCTCCATAGTCCAACCTTGTGGTAAGTAACCATTAAGTGGGTCGTGTGCTGATGTTTGGTCAGTCACTATATCGGGTGTAATGCCACTGCTTACAAGTGTGCTAAATATATCTGCAGCGTTGCCCAGCAAGCCAACCGAAATTGCTTTGTCGTTAACGCATGCGTCAGTAATTAACTGCAGTGCATGTTCAAGATTTGTGGCTTTTACATCAACGTAGCCAGTTTTAATGCGAAAATCGATGCGGCTTTCGTCACACTCAACAACTAAGGCGCAAAAGCCCGCCATAGTTGCCGCCAGTGGCTGCGCGCCGCCCATGCCACCAAGGCCACCTGTTAACACCCATTTACCTTTAGCTTGACCATTAAAGTGTTGTTTAGCCATAGCTACAAATGTTTCGTATGTGCCTTGTACAATGCCCTGAGAGCCAATATAAATCCAAGATCCAGCCGTCATTTGGCCGTACATCATTAAACCTTTTTTATCTAGCTCGTTGAAGTGCTCCCAGTTAGCCCAGTGGGGTACCAAGTTTGAATTTGCAATTAAAACGCGAGGAGCATTGCTGTGTGTTTTAAATACGCCAACAGGTTTACCTGACTGAACAAGCAATGTTTCGTCATCATTTAATCGGTCTAGGGTTGCTATTATTTTATCAAAACTTGGCCAATCACGTGCCGCTCTACCAATACCACCATAAACAACTAATGCGTGAGGATGCTCTGCAACCTCAGGGTCTAAATTGTTCATGAGCATGCGTTTTGCCGCTTCAGTTTGCCAGCTTTTTGCGCTTATCATATCGCCATGCGGTGCACGTATTACGCGACTTGTGTCGAGTCGGTTAGTCATGTGTTGCTCCTGTTGTATATACAAGGTGATTTGTCACAAAAAAAGCGCATGATGCGCAATTTTGTTTATCTTATTTTTTAAACGTTAAGTGTCCGCCCAAGCGGTATTTGCTACCAGGCGATACAAGTCGTGCAAAACTTACAATACCGTTAACTGACCATGTTCTGCGAATAACTTGCAGGCAAGGCTCTTCGTTATATAGGTTTAACCATTGGCACATTTCGTTGTTGGGCATAATGGCTTCTACTGTGTGTCTAGCTTGGGTGAGAGGTGCAACACTTGAAAGATACTCATGAGGAGTCGTTGCACTAAAATCTTGTTGTAAATAGCCGCTAGCAAGCGCAGGGTTTACAAAGCGTTCTTCAAGCTGTATTGGGCTGTCGTTTTCGTTATGAACCAGTACGCTTCGGTACACGACGCTATCTACTTCTACTCCTAGTGCGATAGCAATAGGGGCCACCGCGTTTATTGATTCAAGTATAAGCACGCTACAGGTGTAGTTGCCGTTACGTTCTTTAACTTCATCGGCAATATTTTTAATTTCAAGTAATGAAGACTGCGACTTAAACGAAGCAACAAATGTTCCAAGGCCTTGGCTACGCGTAAGTATTCCAGATTCTGTTAATTCGCTAAGTGCGCGGCGAGCAGTCATTCTGCTAACGCTAAATTGTGTGCTTAGCTCGTTTTCAGAGGGAACGCGTTGGTTTTCTTGCCACAAACCGCTGCGAATTTTATCAACAATAAATTGTTTTATTTGCGCAAATTTAGGTGTTGTCATTAACTGGGTAGCTGCATTAGGAGTAATTTATATTAAATAAGATGACACAATCCTCTTGTATATACAAGATGTGTTGTTAGACTATATTTCAATCATGTCAGGGTATGTATGGACTGCAATATGCAAAACACTCAACAAAATAATAACTTAGAAAATATCGATTTACTTTTAATCGATGCAAATATTGCCACAATGGATCCTACTAGAGATACACCTTATGGGATCATCAAAAATGCAGCGTTAGCCATTAAAAACGGAATAATTGTATGGTTAGGTGAACAAGCATCGTTACCGCCATTTGACGCTTTTGCAACGCCAACTTTGAGCATAAAAGGGCAATGGCTAACACCTGGTTTAATAGATTGCCATACACATTTGGTATTTGCTGGTTCTCGTGCGCAAGAATTTGAGCAGCGATTACAAGGCGTAAGCTATGAACAAATTGCAGCGCAAGGCGGAGGCATTGCAAGTACAGTAAAAGCAACCAGATCTGCAGATAGAGAGCAACTATTTGTTGATGCCAAAGACAGGCTCAATACACTGTTAAAAGAAGGCGTAACAACAGTTGAAATTAAGTCGGGTTATGGGCTTGATACCGAAAACGAAATTAAACTATTAGAAGTGGCAAGACTACTGGGTGAGCATCACCCTATTGATATAAAAACAACATTTTTAGGCGCTCATGCATTACCCAAGGAATACAAAGGCCGTGCAGATGAATATATTGATTTGGTGTGCAACGAGATGCTTGAGCAAGTCGTTGCAGGTGGCCTTGCCGACGCCGTTGATGTGTTTTGCGAAAATGTAGGGTTTAGTTATGAGCAAACTAAGCGCGTATTTGCGGCGGCGGCTAAACATAATTTGCCAGTAAAATGCCATGCAGAGCAGTTATCTAATCAGCATGGTGCTGCGCTGGTGGCCGAATTTAATGGATTATCGGCAGATCATATAGAGTACCTTGATGAGCAAGGTGTAGAAGCCATGGCAAAGGCTGGCACTGTAGCTGTGCTGTTACCAGGGGCATTTTATTTTTTAAGAGAAACTAAACAGCCCCCCATAGAGCTACTTAATCAATATAAGGTGCCAATTGCGATTGCGAGCGACTTTAATCCAGGTACTTCACCGCTGTGTTCGGTGCAATTAATGATGAATATGGCATGCACACTCTTTAGATTAACACCAGAGCAAGCACTGGCAGGTGTTACCAGTAACGCAGCTAAAGCTCTGGGATTAAATGATAGAGGAGTGTTAAAAGTGGGAGCCAGAGCCGACATTGCACATTGGCAAATAAGCCACCCATCGCAATTAAGTTACCAATTCGGCGTAAATAAACTGTCAAATTTATGGATTTTGGGTAAACTTAACTAGTTTGTATTATTTTTGTTCATATTTAACATGTTGTTGTTAAAGTTTTTTTACGAATACGAGTGCCGTTAACTTGAATATATTAACCGACAGTAATTTTCCGATTTTTTTTAGTGGTGCGCTTTTAATGGCGATGATCACCACTTTATTTTCGGTAAAAAATACCAACATTAAATTTAGTTATTTATGCATAGGTGTTGTAGGTTTAGCTATTTTAAGTAGCGGTGAAGCATGGTTAGCTATTTTATTGGCCTTTGGTTTTTGTTTTCACTTATGGCAATCATTTGAGCGCAATAATTGGAGTATGATTATTACCAGCTCTGCCGCTGGACTGTTATTTGTGGTGTTGTTTTCAGCACATTTGTTATTGGATGTGCCGTTATTTTGGGTGGTACTAGCCATATTACTGTGCGCTGTAGTTGGGTTACTAAATGATGAAAGTGATGAGCCCAAAGTTAGCATGGCGCCTAAGCTGGTCGACGACGCCTTTGTAGAAGAGTCACCCCTTTCAGTATTTGCTAGTAAAAAAGAGTTACGTCAAGGTTACTATGTTTGGTGTGATGATACTCAAGTTGAAGCCGTGCTTATTATTATTCGACTTGAAGGCTTTGAGCAAGTTAATCAGCATATAGGGCGTGGCTTTGGCGATATTTTATTAGCGCAATCAGCAAATAGAATACAAGAACAATTAGAAAGCGAAGAAGTGATTACTTTAGTGGGTAATGAAAAACTTGCTCATTTAGGTGGGTTAAATTTTGCGTTTATTTGCAGCTTAGCCAATCATAAGCATTTACACGAACAGATTATTGACACCATACTCGGTGCAACACTTAAGCCTTTTAATGTCGCCAATTGTACGGTTGAAGTGAAAGCGCGAGCAAGCTACGTTGCCTGTAATGAGCAAGATACTAACTTTGACGATTTAATTTCCTATGCCTACTTAGCCCTTGATAGCCAGCCTACTCAAAAAGTGGTGCCTTATCACCAGCAAATGATGATTGAGCAATTAGAACAGCAAGCGCGCTTAAAAGAGCTTGCTAACATTGACTTTGCAAGCGAGCTTGAGTTGTATTTTCAACCGGTTATTTGTAATAAAAATGGTCAAATTGAATTTTTAGAATTGTTATTGCGTTGGCAGCATCCTAAACAAGGGATTTTATCTGCTAATCGTTTTATTGATGATATTAGAATTGCAGGGCTTGGTTACCCACTTGCTAAGTTTGTTATAGAACGGGCTGCAGAACTTGCTATGGCACTTAGAATGGAGGGCATAGCTATACCGCTAAGCATTAACGTATTTGGCCCAGAAATGCTTAATGAAGAGTTTGTTGAGTTTGTTGATAATGTAATAACAGAGCACAACTTACAAATGGGGGATTTAATTGTTGAGTGTCCATTACATATATTTACGGGGCTCGATGATAAAGGCAGAGCGATGATCGCAAGGCTGAACAATATTGGCTTAAAGCTTTGTGTTGATGGCTTAGGTGATAACCCTGTACTGCTTTCTAAGTTACCTAGCTTAGCAGTGGAATATATAAAAGTAGCGCCGTCATTAACGGCTGATTTTAGCAACCAAAATAATATCCGCAGTTTAGTTGGCGGTATGGTTGAAATGCATAATCAGCAAAAAACAAAAGTCATTTTTGAAGGGGTGGAAACCCTTGAGCAACTTAAATTTGTTAAAAGTTTAAATGCCTATGCTGCCCAAGGTTATTACTTTGGGCATCCGCTTAGTAGCATAGGCTTAATGAGCTGGTTAAAAGAGTGGCAACTAGCACAAGGTTAATTAGAGTGAGCGCAAAGGGCTTCGTTTTGCGCTAACTCACTGACGTTTCAAGGTTGTAATACAGGAGAGTAATGCAGCTAAGGTTACATTATCTATTAATTTATAGCCCCACATCACGATCAAATTTATTTGAATGAGCACTCGCTTTCTTTTGCCAGTAAGTAGCTATTTACCAATGCACTGATCACTTGTCCTACATGTGTGGCACCTATTTCAGGTCCGTTTGGGTGTTGGCTCGGTGATGCCTCACATAGGTGTAAGTATTTAGCGTTTCGGTTACTTGCTGCTTTATATATAAAATGTTCAGTGTCGCTGACACTAAACCCACAGCATGTATAGGCACTTACAGGCATAAATGTAATACTGTCTAGATCTACTTCAATACCTAGGGGTAATGAATCAAAACCGTTAATAGCCTTATCAATAGACTGAGTAAGCGTTATGTCGCGTTTTACTTTGAGTGACTGGTAGCTATCAAACGTGAAGTTTGCCTGCGTCATGGCATCAATAATTGCTTGGTTATTTTTCTGCTCGTGTAGGCCAATAACATGGTAATTATTGAGTAGCTTCTCGTTATAAGCATATCGAAACCCATTGCCACTGTGGCGTCCTTCGCATTCTCTAAAGTCAGCATGAGGGTCAAAGTTTATTGCATTGACTGGTGTATGCTGTGAACCACTAAGTGCACGAATAATCCCTAAGGAGTTATTATGCCCGCCACCAATCACAATTGGCTCAAGACCCGCTTTAAATATTAGATTTAATACACTTTCTACGCGCTCATCTAACTGTTGGCATAGCAAACGTAGTTGCTGAAGTTGTTCAGGGTTTTTGTTGTTTAGGAGGTTACTTTGCTCCATTAAGTCATCAACGTGTACTTCGCCAAGTAACAACACTTTTTGAGTGGCAATAAATTGATTATGGGGTTGGTTTAAAAACTTAGATAAAAAAGCAGGCCAGGCTTCACTTGCTCCACCATTGCCTAAATTGGCTTTAGGGCCAATGTCTTCACATATGCCTAAAAGCACATAGCGCATACCAAACTCAGCGGCATCAACAAGGGCTTGTTGAACATCTACGTGAGTGTCGAGTAAAGACATGGCTTGCCATGCTTTTTTTTCGTTTGCGCGGGTAGAGCATAAAGCTTTAACCGCGCTTTCATCATATACTTTTAACTGAGGGATCACGTTATACTTCTACAACTTCCAACTCAAGTTCTTCAGCAGATAGCACAATACCCGTGCTATCGGCATAGATGAAGTCGTCATCGAAAAACGACACACCAGCAAAGTTAACACCAATGCCATTTTCGCCAGCGCCTTCGCTGTCGGCAGCCACAGGGATTGATGCTATGGCTTGAATACCTACATCAAGCTCTTCTAGCTCATCCACATGGCGGACAGCTCCGTACACAACAATGCCATTCCAATTGTTTTCAAAAGCTAGTTCAGCAAGTTCAATATCAATAAGTGCACGGCGAGTAGAGCCACCACCGTCAATTAATAGCACTTGTTCTGTACCGTCTTGAGATAGTATTTCGCGGATCAGTTCATTATTTTCAAAACATTTAACCGTTTTAATGCGGCCACCAAAACTGTGTCGACCACCAAAGTTGATGAACATTGGTTCTAGCACGTCAACCACGTCAGCAAAGTGGTCACATAAATCAGAAGTGCTGTAATCCATTATTTTATCCTCAAAAGGTACATTAATTTATAACTCAGTATACCTGCCTTATAACCAATAACAACGACTTAATCGTAGTAAATTTAAGCAAAACAAGGAGTAAATCAAGAATGGCAACAATAGTGTCTTAAAAGCGTCACTCAATTGTTATTTACAACACCTAAGCTAAATCAGTGTTCATATATTATGCGATGAGGAATAAGCAATGGGAAATAATAATATACTTAAAAAAGTAGCTCAGTTTGACGAGCGATTATTTTTAACTTTGTTTAATTGTAACTCACCTAAGTGGCTAAAAAAAATGGCGTTTGGATTATCTAAAAGTGGTGACGGCGGATTGTATTTAGTTATATGTGCAGGTGTGTGGTGGCTTAGTAAAAACGAGCTGCACCAGCTATTACCAATCGCAATAATGCTTGGCTTTATTATTGAGCGGCCCATTTACTTTTTAGCTAAAAAGTATTTTGCACGAATAAGGCCATGCGATTGTTTAGTAACCAATGCCTATATAGTACCGAGTGACAAGTTTAGCTTACCGTCAGGTCACAGTGCTGCCGCTTTTTTAGTTGCTATTATTTTGTGTCACTTTTTCCCTCAGTATGTATGGCTATTTTTAGGCTGGGCTGGTGGTGTGGCAATATCGAGAGTGGTATTGGGGGTCCATTATCCTGCTGATATTATTATTGGTGCACTGATAGGTAGTTCATGTGGGTTATTTGCATTGGCACTAGTGGTGCCAGCATGAAAATATTATACGGTATTCAAGGTACTGGGAATGGCCATATAACACGGGCCCGTGTTATGGCTAGCTGCTTTAAAAAACTAAATATTGACGTTGATTATGTTTTTTCAGGACGTGCAAATAAAGATTACTTTGATATGCACGACTTTGCGAACTATAAAAGCTTTAGAGGGCTGTCGTTTAATACTAAAAACGGGCAAGTAAAAAGCCTTCAAACCGTTAAAAATGCGCGTATTTGTAAGTTAGTGAAAGACATTAAATCGTTCGATGTAAAACAGTATGACTTTGTGCTTAATGACTTCGAGCCAATTACTGCATGGGCAGCTAAACGAGCGGGTGTTCCTGTGGTTGGTATCAGTCACCAGGCGGCTTTTTTATCTAACAGTGTTCCTATGTTTAGCCGAGGTATTTTACGTAAGTCGTTAATAAAATATTATGCACCTGCTGATACGTATTTGGGGGTTCATTGGCAGCCATTTGCTGAAAACATTATTCCACCCTTTATTGCACATCATGAACATAGTAATCCTGTTGCGATTATTAACAAAGTGTTGGTGTACTTACCCTTTGAAAACCTTGCTAGCATTATTGACTATCTAAAGGACTTTCCCGAAAAAGAGTTTTATTGTTATCACCCCGATGCGCAAAATAGATCGCTGGGTAATATACATTTACGTTCGCCTTCAAGATCTGACTTTTTAAATGATTTAGCCAATACAAGCGGCGTGATTGGTAATGCCGGGTTTGAACTTGCCAGTGAGGCATTAAAGTTGGGTAAAAAGTTATTACTAAAGCCGTTAGATGGCCAGTTTGAACAAAGTGAAAATGCACAAACATTACTCACTATGGGAATGGCTCATGTAATGAATTACTTAAATCCACAAGCATTAGATGACTGGAATAATGCACCTCAAAACAGGCAAATTAATTACCCTAGCGACCCTGAACCACTTGTAGATTGGTTATTACAAAAACAGTGGCATAAAACTCAATTACTACACAGAGGTTTATGGGGAAGTGTTAATTTGTAATGCCATACATTTTTCAGGTATGACCAGTTTGCAAAAAGCTAAAAAAAATAAAAGCAGATTAGGACATTAGTCTATAATAAGGTTGCATATTAACCAAAGGTGTTTGAAATGAGTTTTTTAGAAAATTTAACGATTAAGAGGCGATTGCAACTTAATGCTTTGGTAGTTGGTTTAGCAATGGTTATTCTATTATGTGTAACTATTTTTGAGGGAAAGGAAAATCTTAAATTAAATCAGACTATACAGCTAGCGAAAGAGCTGAATATTCAGCAATTAGAGTTAAGAAAGCATGAAAAAAACTTTTTGTTTTACAAAACAGAGAGCTCTTTAGAGTCGTTCGAAAAAGAGTATGCAGTCCTGGATACAAAGTTAGCTGAATTACAGGCTTTAATGGCTAGTTTAAGTATAGATACTCAGAAAGCAATTCAGCTAAAAAGCTTAGTTGCTAAATATAATAGCGATTTTAATAACGTAGTCTCTCTTCAAAGAAAAATAGGCTTAAATCCAAAAGACGCTCTTTATGGTGACCTAAGAAGTGCTGTGCATAAAGTAGAAACCTTGCTTAACGAGCAGCAAAGCGATGAGTTGCTCGTGCTTATGTTGCAATTAAGACGTGCTGAAAAGGATTTTATGCTGCGTTTAGATATCAAGTATCTCCCCCGTTTTGACGACACAATTACTAAGCTTGAACAAAGCCTTTCTCGTTCAACGATAGACTCAAACACCAAATCACAACTCAATAGTTTAATTGCTACTTATCAAAGTTCTTTTCAGGCGCTGGTAAAAGCCCAAGTTGAATTAGGGGTAAACTTAGAGTCAGGAGCTCTTGGTAAAATGCGAGAAAGCGTGTCAAAAAGTGACACTGTTGTTAGCCAAATTGTTGAGGAAACAGTAACTCATGTTAAAAACAGCGTAAGTGAGGCACAGTTTTTGGCAATTACTATTTTCGTTATTGCAGGCGTTATTGTTTTAGTATTGGTTTATTTTACTAGCCACTCTATTATTGTGCCTATTGAACGCGTTTATCACAGCATAAATGACATTAGGCGCAATAACGACTTAAGCGTAATGATAGAGCAAACAGGTAAAGATGAAATCACTATCATGACGACTGACTTTAATAGTTTAATAGGTGACTTTAAAAACCTGATTTACGAAGTAAATGGCGCATTAAACACACTCAATGTAGCAACAGATCATTTATCTGAGAGCACAGCAGCCACAAGTTCAGGTATGCAAGAGCAATTACACGAAGCTGACATGGTTGCTACCGCAGCAACAGAAATGCAAGCGACTATTCAGGATATTTCACACAATACTGAAGCGGCGGCTAAAAAAGCGGAGTCTACAAACTTGAGTGCTCAACAAGGCCGTAGCGAAGTTGAATCAACCGTTAACCATATCAGAGAATTGTCTGGATCTTTAGGCAGTGCATCTGATGTGGTGTCTCAACTAGAAAAAGACGGTGAAACGATTGGCTCGGTGCTTGATGTTATTCGTGGTATTGCAGAACAAACTAACTTACTTGCGCTTAATGCGGCAATTGAAGCTGCTCGTGCTGGTGAGCAAGGTCGCGGCTTTGCGGTGGTTGCTGATGAAGTACGCTCGCTAGCCCAGCGTACGCAAGAATCTACAAGTGAAATCGAAGGGATTATTAATACCCTACAGCAACGTACTCAGGAAGTTGTAAGCATTATGCACCAATGTCGCTCACAAGGTGATGAAAGTGCATCTCAGGCAATTAAAGCGGGTGAGTTGTTGGGTGCTATTACTGAAGATGTACAAACCATTATGGAAATGAGTACACAAATTGCCGTTGCTATTGATGAGCAAAGCCAAGTTGCATCAGAGGTTAATAAAAACGTGGTACGTATTAGAGATATAGCACAAGATGCATCAGAGCATGCATCGCGTAACGCGCAAACTAGTGAAGAGGTATCTGAGCAAGGTCGCGTACTATATGCTGCGATAGATAAATTTAAAGTCTAAATTTATTAAAGAGCCAATAAAGTTTAAGGAATAAACTTTATTGGCACACTGTCTTTGTTTTTTGTGTTTTCGCTCACACGTTCTAAATACTCATTCCACAACTGAGTCTGCTGTTCTTGCAGCTTAGCAAAATAGTTCCAGCTAAATAACCCGCTATTATGGCCATCGTCAAAATCTAGGCGCAGTGCGTAATGCCCAACCGGGACTATTTTTTTTATCCCGACTGATTGCTTTTTTAAAACCAGCTTCATAGGGCCAGAGCCATGGCCTTGTACCTCTGCTGATGGAGAGTGAACACGTAAAAATTCACAACTAAATACGGCTTTACTATCATCGTCAAAGTAAACATCTAAATTTTTGCTCACGCTATGATAATGCACTTTTGTTACGTGTTTCATGTTTTGTATCCCATTAAAAAAGCCCCCAATATGGAGGCTTTTAGTATAACTACTTATGGTACCAATTAAAGAATAAAGCGGCTTAAATCTTCATCTTCAACTAGTGCACCTAAATGTTTCTCAACATAAGCTGCATCAATAACTACTGACGACCCAGCTTGCTCAGACGCATCGTATGAAATTTCTTCCATTAGCTTTTCCATCACCGTATGAAGACGACGAGCACCAATATTTTCGGTTTTCTCGTTAACTTGCCATGCAGCTTTTGCAATACGCTCAATAGCGTCATCACTGTACTGAACATCAACTTGCTCTGTTTTAAGTAGCTCGCGTTGTTGCTCTGTGAGTGATGCATGAGGCTCTGTAAGTATACGTTTGAAGTCGTTTGCAGTAAGCGCTTCAAGCTCAACGCGAATAGGTAAGCGACCTTGTAGTTCAGGGATCATGTCTGATGGTTTAGCCATTTGGAATGCACCAGAGGCAATAAATAGCATGTGGTCAGTTTTAACCATACCGTGCTTAGTGTTTACTGTTGAACCTTCAATAAGCGGAAGTAAATCGCGTTGTACACCTTCTCGACTAACATCTGGACCCGATGAATCTCCGCGCTTACAAATTTTGTCTATTTCATCGATAAACACAATACCATTTTGCTCTACAGCAAATATAGCCTGCTCTTTTAGCTCTTCTGGGTTTACTAATTTGCCCGCTTCTTCTTCGGTTAGTAACTTAAAGGCTTCCTTAATTTTGAGCTTGCGCTTAGTGCGCTTATCGCCACCCATGTTTTGAAACATGCCCTGTAGCTGGTTGGTCATTTCTTCCATACCAGGAGGCGCCATAATTTCTACGTTTGGTTGTATTTGTGCTAAATCGATTTCAATTTCTTTATCGTCTAGTTGACCTTCGCGAAGCTTTTTACGGAATGTTTGGCGTGTTGATGAGTTTTCATCACGCTGAGTTTCACCGTATTGATCTTTAACAGGTGGTAAAAGTGCATCTAAAATACGATCTTCGGCCGCTTCTTCTGCGCGGTGTTTAAACTTTTTAGTTTGTTGTTCACGTGTCATTTTAATAGACACTTCAACTAAGTCGCGAATGATGGTTTCAACTTCCTTACCAACATAACCCACTTCGGTGAACTTGGTTGCTTCTACTTTAATAAAAGGGGCATTAGCAAGTTTGGCTAAGCGGCGCGCAATTTCTGTTTTACCAACACCTGTAGGACCAATCATTAAAATATTTTTTGGCGTTACTTCTGCACGTAAATCATCGTTTAATTGCATACGGCGCCAGCGATTACGAAGTGCAATAGCAACGGCTTTTTTTGCGTTAGCTTGGCCAATAATATGTTGATCTAACTCGTGAACAATTTCTCTTGGGGTCATAGCAGACATAGCGGTTCCTATTATAATTCTTCAATAGTTTGGAAGTTGTTAGTAAATACGCAGATATCACCTGCAATAGTTAGGCTTTTTTCTACTATTTCACGAGCGCTTAAATCGGTGTTTTCTAATAACGCGGTTGCGGCCGATTGGGCAAAGTTACCACCACTACCAATGGCAATTAAGTCATTTTCTGGCTGAACGACGTCGCCGTTACCGGTGATAATTAAAGAGGCCGTTTCATCGGCTACAGCTAACAGGGCTTCTAACTTTCTGAGTGCACGGTCACTACGCCAATCTTTCGCCATTTCAACAGCAGCTTTGGTGAGATTACCTTGATGCATTTCTAGTTTGCTTTCAAAACGTTCGAACAGGGTGAAGGCATCAGCAGTACCGCCGGCAAAACCTGCGATTACTTTGCCATTATAAAGGCGTCGAACTTTACGGGCGTTACCCTTCATTACGGTATTACCCAATGAAACTTGGCCGTCGCCACCAATTACAACTTTGTTGTCGCGGCGTACACTTACAATAGTGGTCATGTTATTCCTCATCATCGAGTTGCAGGGGCAACTCGTTAAAAACGATTATGATGAGGTTATATGGGTGAATGGTTTATTTTCAAGTCCAGCCCCAAATTCCACAGCCGACGACTTTGACACGCTTGAGTTTATTTTTATCACTTTCTGCATGGCGCTTCGTTTTATAAGGCCCTAAACGTACTTTATACCAAATACCCGTTTCGCCTTTGGTTTCTCTTATTTCAGATATAAGACCAGCAAAGGCTATTTTAGCTTTTAACGATTCAGCCTGTTCATGAGTCCTGAACGAGCCGCATTGCATAACATAAGGACCTTTTTGTTCAATTTCTTTTACTTCTACTTGCACTTCATGGTTTCTGATTTCTTTTATAAATTCAGGCGCACGAGGAACGACCACTTCTATTTTTTCTTTTTCGGCTGGGTTAGTTTGTTTTTCAACAAGTTCTGGGTCGGCATTATTTTTAATAAACCATAATCCATAGGCAAAACCGCCCACAAGCAAAGCTGCAACAATTACCAAAAGATAAGGGAATGGCTTTTTAGCAGGTTCTTTTTTGGAGTTTTTTCTATTTTTTGGTTTTTTATTAATGTAATCGTGCTGTGCCATAGCGTTATTTTGGCCTTAACCTAAATCATATCTATAGGGTCTACATCTAAACTCCAGCGAACTTTTTGTGCAAGTTTACTGGTGCTTAAATAATCAACCATTTGCGCAAGATACTGATGTAATATGCGGCGATCTTGCGCTTGAATGTGCAATTGAAACCGATACATACCCGCAATTCTTTCTAATGGGGCAGGGATCGGACCGAGCAATTGTATACCAGATACCCCGTTAACTGGAACCAAATCTGTCAAAAAGTCGACGACTAGTTTAATACTGAGCCCTTGTGCACGGACTATAGCCATATTTGTGATGGGAGGTAAGTCGGCGTCATCACGCTCGCTTAACGCAAAGCGTGCAAAATCTTGGTAACCATTATTGACCAAATCTTGTAAAAGTGGATGTTCGGGAAAATGTGTTTGTAATAACACCTGGCCAGGCTCTCCTGAGCGACCAGCACGTCCTGCTACTTGAGTTACTAACTGCGCTAAATGTTCCGTTGCTCTGAAGTCGCAAGAATATAGGCCGCTGTCTACGTCTAAAATTATGACAAGGCTTACATCAGCAAAGTGATGACCTTTTGCAAGCATTTGCGTACCAACTAATATGCGCGCTCCACCTAAATTAATTTCGTCGAGGGCTTTTTCTAAACTGCCTTTACGACGAGTTGAATCGCGATCAATACGGGTTACTGGCGTATCAGGAAACTCGTTTGTTAAAAACTCTTCTATTTGTTCAGTCCCTTTACCATTAGGGAATATTTGCGTGCTCCCGCAATCAGGGCATTGATGAGGTACTTGATGTTGGTCGCCACAATGGTGGCAAATCATTTGACCAATCGCTTTATGGAACGTGGCACTAGTACTGCAACGGTTACATTCACTTAACCAACCACATTCATGGCAAATAAGTGTAGGTGAAAAACCACGACGATTTAAAAACACCATAACCTGTTTACCACGATTTAAATGTTGGCGCATAGTAGCAAGGCTTGCGTGAGCAATACCCGCCTGATCGGGCTGGCCTTTCATGTCGAGTAATTTAAATTGGTTATCGGTTGAGGTTTGAGCGCGCTCAGTCAGGCTTAATAGTTGGTACTTATTATTAATGGCTTTATGCAAGGTTTCGAGCGCTGGAGTAGCACTGCCGAGTATAAGTGGGATTTTATGCTGGAATGCACGATAAGCTGCTAAATCTCGAGCATGGTAACGAAGGGTATCTTGTTGTTTAAATGATGAGTCATGTTCCTCGTCAACTACAATCATACCGAGCTTTAAAAAGGGTAAAAAAATACTTGATCGCGTACCTATTACAATAGCGCAACTCCCTTTTTCGCAAAAGCGCCATGTTTGTAGGCGTTCGTTATCGGTAAGTGCAGAGTGCCATAACATGATGGGTGTATCTGGAAAGCGACGACGAAAACGGTTTACCGTTTGAGGGGTAAGGCCTATTTCGGGGACAAGAACTAAGGCTTGCTCACCTCGCTTTAATACTTCTTCAAGACATTGAAGATAGACTTCGGTTTTACCACTACCGGTAACCCCTTCTAATAAAAACGTGTTAAAGCCTTTACTTTGATTAATTGCAGTGCAAGCTACGGCTTGCTCTTTATTCAGTGTAGGCTTACTACCCACTGTTGGTGCAGTATTTTGCCACTGATTATCATGTTCTATGGTTTGTGTAACAAGCGCTTTTGCAATAAGGCTATCGATAGTTTTTTTACTAAAGCCGAGTGCTTTGAGCTCGGTTAATGATGATTTACCTGACTGTGCAAGTTGCTTTAATAAGTTAAGTTGAGTTTTTGCTTTGAGTGACGGAAGTTTTGATCCTTTTTCTGTCAGCATAACCATATTGATACTGGTTTTATCCGGTGACTCACCTTGGCGCAGCGCACTAGGTAGCGCTATATGAATTGTTTCGCCGAGTGGGTAACAGTAATAGCGAGATGTAAAACTCAAAAGCGCAATGTGTTCAGATGATAAAATAGGCGCGTCATCAATGACTTCGATGATGGATTTTATTTTGTTTTCGGGGACGTCGGTCATGCTTTTAATAGCTAAAACAACGGCGACTTTTTTTTGGTTACCAAAAGGCACCAACACACGCATACCCGGTTTAAGTGGTGATGCCATGCCATCGAGTTGCTTATCTACTTTATAATCAAAGGTGCGCGGTAAGGGGACTTTTATAGCGACTTCAGCAAAACACATAGCAACTCAACTCATAAAATTAATGATGTAATGTACTAAAAATAACGTTAAAAACCTACTAGCAAATATTGCTTGCTTAAGTGTCTGCCTACTTTTTTAGCAAAACAGTTAATAATAGCTTGTGTGTTTGATGGTAGTTGGATAAAATCCGCGACCAACAAATTTGTTTTAACGACGTATGGTGCCAGACTTCGGGTTTGGAGAGCGATGCGGCCTTAACTAGAGGTTTCTATGAAAGAAGGTATTCACCCTAAGTACGAAGTAATTTCTGCAACTTGTTCATGCGGCAATAAATTCGAAACAAGCTCTACTCTATGTAAAGACATTCACCTTGACGTATGTTCAGCGTGTCACCCTTTTTACACTGGTAAGCAAAAAGTTTTAGACACTGGCGGACGTGTTGATCGTTTCAACAAGCGTTTCGGTGCACTTGGTAGCAAGAAGTAATTTTTGCTGTCTCGTTAAATTAAGCACCTTAGGGTGCTTTTTTTATGCTTTTAATTTAGTTATACCAATTTAATAGTAATAACGTTTCGATTTAAAAAGTTAAGTGTTACACGAACGGCGTCAATGTTTTTTAATATAGGACAACTAAATAACAAATTATTTAGCTTATTGCTCGATTTTCATATTTCCCTGCTATGCATAACTATTTCCTGTTCTTATTCTGAATATGCATAAACCTTTACAGACAAACCGCAAATTATTCTCTATATTTTTAATTAGTTCATTTTTTAACTAAGTGGTTAAATGCAGCTAACGTGAAGTTATATGTTTTTAAAGTATGTGAATAAGCCTATTTTTGCTTATTTTTATAGGACTTTATTAAGATATTTTATAAAAAATAATGAAAGAACAATTGTGCCTTTAGAATCCGTTATTGGATGAATTTTTATTTATAAAGTGTCGATATAATTTACAAAAGTTATTGAAAAACCTCTTAAAATTAATCGAACTAGCATATAACAGGATAGACCTGATATTGCTTGGAATTTAAAAATAATAAGGGTATCGTAGCCTAAACTTCACCTCTCACTTTTACTTTAATTGCAGGATACAATCGCGTTATGTCAGACTTTCGTGAACAAGCACTACACTATCATTCGCACCCCGTTCCAGGAAAAATTAGCATTGAACTAACAAAGCCTGCTGAAACGGTAAAAGATCTCGCATTAGCATATAGCCCAGGAGTTGCAGAACCCGTACGTGAAATCGCTGCAGACCCTGCAAACGCTTATAAATACACAGGTAAAGGGAATATGGTTGCGGTTATCACTAATGGTACTGCAATTTTAGGCTTAGGTAATTTAGGCCCACTTGCTTCAAAACCTGTAATGGAAGGTAAGGCGTTACTGTTTAAGCGATTTGCTGGCCTTGATTCTATTGATATCGAAGTGAAACACCGCACTACTGAAGACTTTATTAATACAGTTGCTAATATTGCCGACACGTTTGGCGGAATTAACCTTGAAGATATTAAGGCGCCAGAGTGTTTTGAAATAGAAAAAGCATTGATTGAGCGTTGCAGTATTCCGATATTTCATGATGATCAGCACGGTACAGCCATTGTAACTGCTGCGGGTATGTTGAACGCGCTTGAGGTGCAAGGCAAGTCTATCGAAAATGCGACTATTGTGTGTTTGGGTGCTGGTGCTGCTGCGGTTGCTTGTATGGAGCTGTTAATTAAGTGTGGTGCTTTGCGCGAGCACATTTATATGCTTGACCGTAAAGGTGTTATTCATACTCGTCGTGATGACTTAAATGAATACAAAAAACTTTTTGCTAACAATACAGACAAGCGCACGTTGCAAGATGTTATTGAAGATGCAGATGTATTTGTTGGTGTATCGGGGCCTAATCTATTAGCTGCCGATGATTTAAAATTAATGGCAGAAAAACCAGTTGTGTTTGCTTGTTCAAACCCAGATCCAGAAATTGATCCTGCACTGGCTCATTCTGCTCGAAACGATCTAATTATGGCAACGGGTCGATCAGATTACCCTAACCAAGTTAATAATGTTCTGTGTTTTCCGTTTATATTCCGCGGTGCTCTTGATGTACGCGCCAGTGCAATAAATGATGAAATGAAAATTGCAGCTGTAGAAGCGATTAGAAGTATTGCCAAAGAGCCTGTACCTGCTGAAGTACTGACGGCTGCGGGTGTTGATAAGCTGGAGTTTGGTGATAAGTATATTATTCCAAAACCAATGGATCCTCGTTTATTACCACGCATTGCAAAAGCGGTTGCAATAGCTGCTGTAGAGTCAGGTGTTGCACAAATTGATTTACCAGAAAACTATATGGAATAACGACTAAGTCGTAATTTAGACACAAAAAAACCTCAATTAATTGAGGTTTTTTTGTGTCTAAATTACGTTTAGTCTTCGTTTAAAACAGGCACTTCTAGCCCCATTTCTTGCATTATTTTTTTCACTTCTTCAGGCACTTTTTCGGCGTTATCCTTACGTAAGTCATCGTCGTTAGGCAAAGGTTGACCGGTAAATGCATGTAAAAATGCTTCACAAAGTAATTCACTATTTGTTGCATGACGTAAGTTATTAATTTGACGACGCGTGCGTTCGTCCGTTAATACCTTTAATACATTTAGTGGGATTGAAACGGTAATTTTTTTTACTTGTTCTGATTTTTTCCCGTGTTCTGCGTATGGGTGAATATACTCACCATTCCATTTAGCCATAAGATGTATCGTCGCCTCAGATTAATAATTGCTCATATGCACTACAATGCATATGAATATGCGTGAAATTCTATCGATTTAAAAAAGATAGTCAAATACTAGTTGTTTAGCCATCTGGAGCTTTAAATGTTTTGACATCTTTAATAAGATAAATTACTCTTTTAGACGTCTAAACATCCAAATTAAATAGGTGACGAATATGAGCGAAAAAAATAAAGCAACCATTGCAGTAAGAAGTGGTGTTGAAGCAGACAAACATCATGGCGCAGTTGTCGCACCTATTTACTTATCAACCACCTATTCGTTTGCCGACTTTGATACAAAGCGTCAATACGATTACGGGCGAAGTGGTAACCCCAATCGTGATATTTTAGCCGAAACCTTGGCTGAGCTTGAAGGTGGCGCACGCGGTATTATTACTGCCACGGGTATGTCTGCCGTTCATTTGGCTACGCAAATCCTGAATCATGACGATACGTTAGTGATCCCACATGATTGTTACGGCGGAAGCTATCGTTTATTTACTTCACTGCAAAAGCGCGGTTTGCTCAAGCTAGAAGTTTTAGATTTAACACAAGCACAAAGTTTAGATAAAATTTTAGCAATTAAGCCTAAGCTAATTTGGATAGAAACACCAAGTAACCCATTACTACGCTTAACTGATATTAAAGCAATAACCGATGTTGCTAAACAGTGCGGTGCTTTAGTCGCTGCCGATAACACATTTTTATCACCAGCATTACAAAACCCTATTAAATTTGGTGTTGATATAGTTGTACATTCCACCACTAAGTACATCAATGGTCATTCAGATGTAGTGGGCGGTGCGGTGATTGCCGCTTCACAAGAGCTGGGCGATGAACTGGCATGGTGGGCGAATAATATAGGTATTACAGGTGCGCCATTTGATAGTTATTTAACATTGCGCGGGTTGCGAACACTAAATGTGCGTTTAAAGCAGCATCAAGAAAACGCATTAGCGATTGCTAAATACCTAGAAAAGTCGGAATTTGTTCGCCAAGTTTATTACCCTGGTCTTGAATCACACCCACAGCATGAATTAGCCAAAGCGCAGCAACTAGGCTTTGGTGGCATGGTGAGTTTTGATATTAAAGGTGACATAAATGATGCTGCGGCGTTTTTAACCAGCCTACGTGACTTTAGCTTGGCAGAGTCTTTGGGCGGAGTAGAGAGCTTAATATGCCATCCTGCAACCATGACCCATGCTGGCATGGAGCCTAAAGCTCGTCTTGAAGCGGGAGTGGGCGATACACTTATTCGAGTTTCAGTAGGTATAGAAGATATAAACGACTTATTAGCTGATTTAGAGCGCGTGTTTCAGCTTGTAAAGCCAGGCAGTAAAGTAAATTTAAACAAAGGAGCAGGCGGTGACATTAAATTAAGTGCCGCTCATCCAGCGCTTTGGTGAACAATATGACACAAACGGTACATAAATTTGGTGGTTCAAGCCTTAGTTCGGCTCAACGGTATGAGCGAGTTGCGAGTATTATTTTAGAGCATACTCAGCCGGGCGATTGTGTTGTTGTATCTGCGGCGGGAAAAACAACCGATACTTTGGTGAAGTTATGGCAAAGCTATCAGCAACAAGATACGCATGTCGTTGCTGATATATTGCTGCAATTAAATAATCATCAAACTGATTTAATCACACAGTTACTCCATGCAGATCTTAAGCGAACTGCTTTAAGGCTTTTGCATAGTGAACTAACAGCGATTAGTGAATTGATAAAAAACCAAGGCTTGAAAGAGGCTCCCTTGCTTGCTCATGGTGAGGTCTGGTCTGCACGCTTATTGGCGCTTTACCTTACGCAATTAAATATTAATGCTTGTGACCTTGATGCTCGAACACTTTTTACATTAAATAATGGGCAATTGTTACATACCCAAAATGCGCAGCAATGTGCGAAGTTTATAACCCCAGACTACATTAATGTTGTCACAGGCTTTATTGCATCAAATACGTTGGGTGACACGGTTACACTTGGTCGCAATGGGAGTGACTATAGTGCAACCTTACTCGCTAATTACTGCCATGCTAAGCAGGTGTGTATTTGGACTGATACACAAGGTGTATACAGCACAGACCCTCGCAAAGTTAGTAAAGCGGTTAAATACAATAAAGTATGTAGAGGTCAAGCCAACCTATTAGCGCGATTAGGTAATCCTGTTTTACACGCTAAAACGCTTTCTCCTTTAAGAAACAGCGATATAAAACTATCTGTTCGTAGTAGTTTTGATGTGCAAGCAACGCCTACAGATATAGTTAAAGAAGGAAATGTAAAACAAAAGCGTTTTATTACCACGTTAAACAACATCGATTTATTAACAGTTGAAAAGCTGGCCGAAGGCGAAGTCGCAGATGTTAGCCAGCTGATTCAACACAGCATTCATCACTTTAGTCAAAATGGCGAAACTTATTTAGTTGTCCCCTCTGCTTCAACATATAAAGTTGTTAGTTATTTTGAGGGTAGAGCAAACATTAGCGAGTCGAGCTTAAATGGCTGTGCGGTTGTAGCGCCTGTTAATGATATTTCAAAATTGAATGTATTGGCTATTGATACGTTAAATGCTCATGCCATCGAGCCGCGCTTTATTCACCAAGACAGTGGATACATTTTACTATTAACGGATCAGGTTATAGATAGCGATATACTCAGTGTTTTACACGATAAGCTTATTAATAAAGGCCAAGAAGTCGCTTTAATAATCGCGGGCCTTGGAAATGTGGGAGGGGTATTTATAGAGCAGTTGTCAGCTCAATTCGAGCGTTTCTCTGATGACTTTACGATTAAATTGGTTGGGTTAATACGCTCTGAAACGTTACTTTTTAATCCCAGTGGTATAAATATTGCTGATTGGAAAACGCATTTTCTCTCACAAAGCAAAGCTTATAATAACCAAACATTACTAAACATAATTAGTGAACTTGATTATGAGCATAAAGTGGTTGTTGATATTACCGCAAGCGAGGCATTTAGCCAGTTATACCCGGAGTTTGTTGCATTAGATTGCCACTTGATCAGTGCTAACAAATACGCTGGAACTGCAGATACAGCATGGTATAAAACTTTGCGTACGAGTATTAGTGAGCGAAATTTGCATTGGCGCTACAACACAAGCGTAGGTGCAGGCTTACCTGTTAACTTTGCATTGGCAGATTTGCAAAACAGTGGTGACAAAATCACTCGTATTGAAGGTGTTTTTTCAGGCACGTTATCATGGTTATGCAGTAAGTTTGACGGAACAATACCATTTTCTGATCTGGTGCTTGAAGCACAAAAGATGGGGTTCACAGAGCCCGATCCGCGTGAAGATTTATCAGGGCGTGATATGCAGCGTAAACTGCTTATACTTGCCAGAGAGCTTGGCTTAGAACTCGACCTTGATGATATAAGCTTATCAGCACTCATGCCCGAAACGCTTGCTATAGGAAGTTGGGACGACTTTTTAGCTAATGAATCCACCCTCAATGACTTTATTGACGCTCATGCTGCAAATGCCAAAGCACAAAGTTCCGTACTTCGTTACACGGGTTTACTTGAAATTACGGAAAACAAAGTAACCGCTCAAGTAGGTATTACTTATACTCCTATTGGTGATGCGTTAGCTAATTTAACACCTGGCGATAATATTTTTGTCATTAATAGTAAGTGGTATAGCGCTAACGCTCTTGTGATTCAAGGGCCTGGTGCGGGTAAGGAAGTAACCGCGGCGGGTATTCATTCTGACTTATATTGGCTGGTACAAAATATAAAATAAAGGTTACAAGGGCCTTGTATCAATCCGCAATAATACCTAATCATTTTGCGGGGCTAAACGTGTCGCTACATGCGTTAAAAAATTCTTATTTAGAATAGCTAAATTTGGTATCAACTAAAAACGGCAGCCAATGGCTGCCGTTCTTTATTTAAAACAGTTCTTCTTCTGTTTTAGTGTCTTCTTCAAATATATCTGTTGGTTGAGACATTACGTATTTTGTGGGGGCGGTGCCTTTGTCAAAATACTCAAAGCGACTGGTGTAATCATTTTTATGACTTAATAAACCGGTTTCTAAATCAATCCGAATAGACACTAAACCTTCTGGCGGCTCTATGGGGGCTTCAGGTTTACCTTCAAGCGCAACTTTCATAAACTCAACCCAAGCCGGTTGTGCTGTTTTAGCGCCAGATTCAGCCCCTGATATTTGCCCGCTATCAAGATTATTATTGTATGAAGTTCTGCCTAGCGGGTTGCCAGGGTTATCAAAACCAACCCATACCGAGGTCATAACATTTCGATTAAAGCCACTAAACCAAGTATCTACAGAGTCATTAGTTGTGCCTGTTTTTCCTGATAGATCACGACGGCCTAATGCTTGAGCGCGCCAACCTGTTCCTGACCAACCCGTTTTATGTGACCAGTTTCCACCTCCCCAAACAGCGCTATGCATTGCTTGAGCAATTAAAAATGCATTTTGTTTTGATATGACCTGAGGGGCACATTTTAATTGTGGCGTATCAGTATTTTGTTGTGGGAATAATCCAGTAGCATTGTCTGGGGTTAATGACTGATCTGAAGTGTCGTCACACACTACTGAAGGATTAGCTTTAAACAAACTGTTACCGTAAGCATCTTGGATTTCTGAGATAAAGTACGGCTCAATCAAATGCCCACCATTCGCAAATGCACTCATACCGCGTGCTAGTTCAATTGGAGTAATTGAAGCACTGCCCAGTGCTAAGGATTCACTGCGGTTGATGTCTGAATTTTTAAAGCCAAATTTTAGTAAGTGATCTGCTGTTCGTTGCAAACCAACACCTCGGAGCAAGCGAACTGATATGACGTTTTTAGATTGTGCTAACGCGCGACGAATTCTAATTGGACCATTGTAAACAGCCGGACTATTCTTAGGTCGCCATGCCACACCTTGGCTTTTATCCCACTGATTAATTGGCGCATCGTTTAAAATTGAGGCGAGCGTATAGCCGTTTTCAAGCGCAGCAGAATAAATAAATGGTTTTATGTTTGACCCCACTTGGCGCTTTGCTTGAATAGCTCGGTTGTATTGGCTTTGTTCAAAGCTATAGCCGCCAACAATGGCTTTAATACGGCCATCTTGTGGGTCAAGTGAAACAATTGCGCTTGATGCTTCAGGTAGTTGGCTTAGTTCATACTCGTTATTGCTGTTCTTACGCACCCAGATTTGCATTCCTGGCGCTAATATTTCAGTTGCCGTCGTTGGAGCAAAACCTTGGCGATAACGAGTTATATATTTGCGTGCCCATTTTAAGTTGTCCCAATTCAGGTTTATTTGCTCTGCATTTTTAAGCAATACTGTGGCATTTTTTTCATCCACGTTAATAACAGCAGCTGCTTTCAGTGTACCTATCTCTTTGGCTTCATTGAGTTTAGCTAGTATTTTCTCTTCACTTAGCTCTGATTGTTTTTCAGGGTCCCATAAAATAGCGGTTGGGCCTCTAAAGCCATGACGCATATCGTAGCTATGAAGATTATTAACCAGCGCGGTTTGCGCCGCTTTTTGTACTTTAGACTCAACAGAGGTAAATATCTTAAAGCCTGAATTATACGCCTTCTCTATTCCATAACGTGAAACCATTTCTGCACGCACCATTTCAGAAATGTACGGTGCGTATAAATCTATTTCAGCACCATGAAAGTAAGCGGTAATAGGTTGGCTTGTTGCATCATCATACACGTCTTGTGTTATGTAATTTTCAGTTAATAAACGACCAAGTACAACATTACGGCGTGCTTTTGCACGGGTAGGGTTGCGAATTGGGTTTAACGCCGAAGGCGCTTTTGGCAAGCCAGCAATCATCGCCATTTGAGCAAGCGTTAAGTCTTTTAACTCTTTACCGTAATAAACTTGAGCGGCAGCTCCAATACCAAAGGCGCGGTTACCTAGCTCGATTTTGTTTAGGTAAAGCTCTAAAATTTCATCTTTAGTGAGTACATTTTCTATGTGTAGAGCGATGAATATCTCTTTTATTTTACGGATATAAGCTTTTTCTCGGGTTAAGAAAAAATTACGTGCAAGTTGCATGGTAATAGTACTAGCACCTTGTTTTTTCTCGCCTGTAGAAATAAGAACAATAGCAGAGCGAACTATGCCAATAGGGTCTATACCTATATGGTCATAAAAGCGATTATCTTCAGTTGCTAAAAATGCATCAATTAGAGGCTGTGGGATTTCATCAATAGTGACCGGAATTCGACGTTTTTCACCAAATTGATTGATCAAAAGGCCATCTTTAGTGAATACTTGCATAGGAGTTTGTAATTGCACGTCTTTTAAAACTTGCACACTGGGGATATCAGGTTTAACGTAGTAATAAAGACTGACCAAAGTTATCAGACCGATTAACGTACAAATGATAAAAAATTGTAAAGTTCGTTTTAATAAAATCACTTATATTTCCCTAAATGGACTCCCAATTGCGAGTTTGGACTGATAGTATATATTGATTAAAAAATGAATAATATTTTTTCAGAAAAAAATTATAACTTGTTTATTATTAAAACAAAGGCCAAGTTGCAAACATGCTAAGTCAACTATTTCAAAAGCCGTCGCCAATGATGGTAGGAATTGATATCGGATCGCACTCGATTAAAGCGGTGCTTCTGAGAGAAATTGAAAGTGGATTTCGATTAGAGGCCCTAGCAATTGAGCCCATGCCTAAAGGCGCCATGAGTGAAAGAGCGATTCAAGATATTGAAGCGATTGGTAATGTAATAACAAAATTAAAAAGAAAATTACCTAAGTCACTTAAAAATGCAGCAGTGGCGGTGTCAGGGCAAACGGTTATTACAAAAGTAATTTTTATGGATGTGTCGTTGAGCGATGCAGAACTTGAATCTCAAATTGAAATTGAAGCAGATAGTTTAATACCTTACCCCCTTGATGAAGTTAGCTTAGACTTCGAAAAGCTCTCTACTAACGAAGCTGACCCGAGTAAAATGAATGTATTACTTTCAGCAGCCCGAACAGAAAGTGTTGAAGCACGTGTTGGCGCATTAGAAGAGGCTAATCTCGATACTAAGATTGTTGATGTAGAAAGTTACGCCTTAAGCCGTGCGATGGACGTTTATTACCAACAACTACCAAGCGATGCCTTCAATAAGTGTGTTGCTGTTGTAGATATTGGTGCCGTACTCATGCTTGTAAGTGTTGTGCAAGCTGGTGAAACTATTTATACACGTGACCAGGTCTTTGGTGGTGATCAATACACAAATAGTATTGTTAACTACTACAACAAAGGGTTTGATGAAGCTGAAATAGGTAAAACATCAGGCGATTTACCACCTAACTATACCTTTGAGGTATTAGCACCATTTCAAACAGCGTTGCTTCAGCAAGTACGTAGAGCGGTGCAAATGTTTTTAACAACGAGTGGCAAAGAACAAATAGACTACATTGTGCTTACCGGTGGAACTTCTATGATCAAAGGGCTTGATCGCTTATTAATTGAAGAATTAGGTATACACAGTGTTGTTGCAGAACCGTTTGCAAATATGGAAATTTCGCCAAAAGTAGATCGTAATGTTATGCAGCGTCACCGAACACAGTTTGCAATTGCAACAGGTTTGGCATTAAGGAGCTTTTCATCATGCCACATATAAATCTATTGCCTTGGCGAGAACTGCAGCGCGAAGAATCTAAAAAGAAATTTGTAACCATACTAGTTGGAATTGTTTTAGCTTGTTTTTTAAGTATGTACTTATTAAGTATGTTTTACAGTGCATTAAAAGACGGACAAAACTTAAAAAATAATTACTTAAGTTCTGAAATAAGTATGCTTGATCGAAAGATCAGTGATATTAGAGAATTAGACAAACGAAAAGAAAACCTACAGCAGCGAATGCGATTAATCGAAGAGCTGCAAAGTAGCCGTAACCTTGGCACACAAATTATGGATGAAGTAACAAAAATAGTACCTCAAGGTATTTACTTAACAAAGCTGGAGCGCAGAGGGAACCAGATTTATGTACTTGGCCGAAGTGAATCAAATAACCGTTTATCTACCATGATCCGCCAGGTACAAAGTTCATATTTGCTAGAGCGTTTGACCATGCAGGATATTGTTGCAGGTGATCAGTCTTCGCGTTTACTTAGTGACTTTAGTATGGAGTTTTACGTAAAACCATTTGACGAGATTGGTGAGGTACGTAATGAACCTTGATTTTAAAGCGCTTGGCGAAATAGATTGGAATGAAATTGAGTTAGACAATATTGGTGATTGGCCTGCTGCTGTAAAAGTAATTTGCTGTGCATTTGTTGCTGGGCTCATATTATTTTTTAGCTATAGCTTGTTAGTTTCTGATGAGATTGATAGCTACAATAATGCGGTATCAAAAGAGGTCGACTTAAGAAGTACCTACAGAACAAAATACGCTGTAGCGAGTAAGCTAGATATTTATCGCCAACAAATGATAGAAATGGAAGATAAGTTTTCTCAATTACTTAAGCGGTTACCGACATCAAACGAAATACCCGGCTTACTTGACGATTTATCTTATGTTGGCACAACGAGCGGTTTAACATTTTTAAAAATTGGTTGGTTACCTGAAGTAGAGAAAGAGTTTTATACAGAGCTACCTATCAAAATAGAAGTAGTAGGTACTTATCATGAATTTGGTGAATTTGTTGGCAAAGTTGCTCAGTTACCACGAATAGTTAGTTTGCATGACTTTTCTATTACGTCTTCTGGCGAAAAACAACTAACATTTAGTGTTGTAGCAAAAACTTACCGCTATGAAGAAGGAGTTAAAAAATGAGGCTCCTTCATTTAATGCCGATATTAACTGTTGTTGCGTTAGTGGGGTGTAACGACGATACCTCGGAACAAAAAGAGTTTATTGACCAGGTAAAAGCAAGCACAACGCCTAAAGTTGAGTCGATTCCTGAGCTTACTCAATTTGAGATTTTTGAATATAGTGCAGGTAATTTACGAAGTCCATTTGTGGCACCTCAACCTGAAATAATTCAGAACAAACTGACGCAAATAAAAAACTGTTTACATCCAGATCCAGACAGGCGCAGAGAGCCATTAGAAAAATACCCGTTAGATAATTTAGCAATGAAAGGTACAATTGGTTCAAGTGGTCAAGTTTGGGCGCTTATAACTGCTGCAGATGAAACATTACATCGTGTAACGATTGGTAATTATTTGGGCAGTTACGATGGCAAGGTAAAAGCTGTGAGTAACGATTTTATAGAATTAGTTGAATTAATCCCTGATGGGTCTGGTTGTTGGAAAGAGCGCCTGACTAAACTGGAAATGTTAGAGGCGGCAACTGATGGCGCAAATTAATAATAAAAAAGGTAAAAATAACATGCATAAGGATGTTCTTTGGTTTAATCGCATTGCGAGAGCTTTATTTGCAACAGCCGCTTTGGTTTGTGCTAACAATGCTTTGGCAGGACCATTGCTTTACGATGTACGTTATAACCCATTACTTAAAGGTGAAACCGAACTACAGCTTGTTTTCGACGAAGAGATAACTTTAGAACCACAAATTCAAGTATTTAACAGCCCAGCGCGTATTGAAATGTTTTTTGATACCGCAGAGTTAGAATTAGGATTAAATGACGTTGAAGTTAATCAAGCAGGCATTAGTAGTGTCACCAATGTGTTATCTGAGCAAGGTTTAAAGGTAACAGTTAATCTAGACAGATTAAAAATGTATGAAACAGAAGTTAATAACAACTTAGTTTCAATACGTGTATCGGATAACCCATTAACCGGTTCAGTAACTGAAGATGAAGCCGTTCTGACAGGTGATGTGAGTGGAAACTACATTAACCGCATCCAATCTATTGATTTTAGACGTGGTGAGAAAGGTGAGGCAAAGGTACTTGTATTTTTACAAGACACTCAAGCTGCTATAGAGGTTCACGAAAGTGGCGGCAAAATTTACGCAGATTTTCACCATACAGATATTCTGGACGATCTACTTTATGAGTTGGATGTTTTAGACTTTGGTACCATTGTTAGTACTATCGAAACGTTTAAAGAAGAAGGGCGAAGCCGCGTTGTTATAGAACCTAATGCCGAGTTTACATTCACGTATCAGCAAATAGACAATATTCTTACCCTCACAGTTGAAAAAGATGAAACTCAAAATGCTTACCTAGATGGTGGTAAAGAGTATCAAGGTCGACCAATGACCTTAAACTTTCAAGATATTTCAGTACGTGCAGCATTACAAATTATCGCAGGCTATAACGACTTTAACTTAGTAACAAGTGATTCCGTTACCGGTAACATTACCTTGCGCTTAGATGGCGTGCCGTGGGACCAAGCACTTGATGTCGTATTACGTATAAAAGGGTTGGACAAGCGCATGGATGGCTCTATCTTAATGGTAGCGCCAGCAGAAGAGCTTGCAGCCCGTGAAGCAAAAGATCTAAAAGCAAAGCAGCAAGTTGAAGATTTAGAGCCGCTTTACAGCGAATATATGCGATTGAATTATGCCAAAGCTGAAGACTTTGCTGACTTACTTAAAACCGATGTTAATAGCATCATTACCCCACGCGGAAGTGTGTCGGTTGATCAGCGTACTAACACTTTACTCATTAAAGATACTGTTAAGAGCATAGAAAATATTAGACGTATGATTGAAACCCTGGACATACCGGTTCAACAGGTTGTTATTGAATCTCGTATGGTAACAGTGCGTGATAACGTAACTGAGGACCTAGGTGTTCGTTGGGGATTTAGCGATCAGCAAGGTAGTGATGGCATATCTGGTTCTTTAGAAGGTGCTGAAACCATTTCAAATGGGGTAATCCCTGACTTAACAGATAGATTAAATGTAAATCTACCTATTACAAACCCAGCGGCAAGTATAGGCCTCCACATAGCAAAACTCGCCAACGGGACATTAATCGATTTAGAGTTAAGTGCGCTTGAAGAAGAGAATAAAGGCGAGATTATTGCAAGCCCGCGTATTATTGCTGCCAATCAGCAAAAAGCGCGCATTGAACAAGGTACTGAAATACCCTATACAGAATCAGCTTCTAGTGGTGCAACAACGGTAAGCTTTAAAAAAGCAGTACTTAGTTTAGAGGTGACACCACATATAACGCCTGATAATAAAGTAATTTTAGACTTAATTATCACGCAAGATACACGTGGCGATACTGTACAAACAGGTACCGGTGAGGCCGTATCGATAGATACTCAAGAAATTCAAACACAAGTATTAGTAGAAAACGGGCAAACTATCGTACTGGGTGGCATTTTCCAACAGCAGATAATCAACACTACAAATAAAGTGCCGGTGTTAGGTGATATTCCTTATGTTGGTAGGTTGTTTAAAAGCACCAGTGAATTTAATGAAAAGCGTGAATTGCTTATTTTCGTGACACCAAAAATACAAATAGATTAAAATAAGGTACTTTTTTGTTAATCAACGGGTGATTATTTAGTTTAATTGCTCGTTATGTGGCTTTTTATTCTAATTGACTTGAAATACCCCTGCAATTACTGAGATAATCCCCTCCTTAATTTTGGGGCCAGGTCGTTAGGCGGGGTTTTATTTCAAATTTTAGAGTTCGTTTGTACTAAAAGATATGGCTGAGAAACGTAATATATTTCTAATTGGCCCCATGGGGGCTGGAAAAAGCACAATTGGTCGTCACATTGCCGATCAATTACACCTTGAATTTGTTGATTCTGATCAAGAAATCGAACGCCGCACGGGTGCAGATATTGCCTGGGTATTCGATCTTGAAGGTGAAGAAGGCTTTAGACTTCGTGAAGAATCTGTTATTGGCGACTTAACTGAAATGCAAGGTATTGTACTTGCTACAGGTGGTGGTTCAGTAATGAGTAAAGAAGTTCGAAACAAGCTTTCGGCTCGTGGTATCGTTGTATACCTAGAGACACCTATTGAAAAGCAAGTTGCACGCACACAACGCGACAAGCGTCGCCCGTTACTGCAAACAGAAGAAGCACCTCGTGATGTACTAGAGCGCTTAGCAGAAGAACGCGAACCGTTATATAAAGAAGTGGCTGATTTTGTTGTACGCACTGATGAGCAAAGCGCTAAAGTTGTTGCAAATCAAATCATTGAGAAACTAGATTTTTAAAACCAATACATAATAAAGGATTAGCTGAGCATGCTTAAATTAACTGTTAATTTGGACGAGCGAAGTTATCCTATTTATATTGGGCAATCTGCACTTCAAGATAATGGCCGTCTAATTCATCATATTGGTGATTGTCGGCCTATCATCATTACTAATGACACAATTGAACCTTTATATCTACAAGGCTTACTTGATTCATTAGCTGAATTAAATCCTCTTTCCTTTATCATACCTGATGGTGAGCAATACAAGTCACTAGAGTGGTTTGAAAAAATATCCGCTTTTTTACTGCAAAATAACTGTGGTCGCGATACTTGTTTAATTGCATTAGGTGGTGGCGTAGTTGGTGATTTAACTGGTTTTGTAGCTGCATGTTATCAACGTGGCGTGCCGTTTATTCAAATACCTACAACACTTTTATCGCAAGTAGATTCATCTGTTGGTGGAAAAACAGCGGTGAACCATCCGTTAGGAAAAAACATGATTGGGGCTTTTTATCAGCCACAAGCTGTTTTTATTGATACTCAGTCTCTTCATACACTCCCAAAAAGAGAGTTTGCGGCAGGAATGGCTGAAGTTATCAAGTATGGTTTAATATACGATACCGAGCTTTTTACTTATTTAGAGCAAAATGTTGAAAACTTACAGCAGCTAAATGAAACATGCCTGCAGCATATCATTTACAGGTGCTGTGAAATTAAAGCGTTAATCGTTGCTGAGGATGAAAAAGAGCAAGGTCTCAGAGCATTGCTAAACTTGGGGCATACCTTCGGTCACGCAATTGAAGCCCAAATGGGTTATGGTAAGTGGCTTCATGGTGAAGCTGTTGCTACGGGTATGGTGTTAGCTTCTCAGTTGGCTAACACTCGAGGTGACTTAACGCAGCAGGATGTAGCGCGTATTGTGGATGTTATTAAACAATATAACTTACCAACTGAAGTACCTGCAGATATGACGAGTGAACAATTTTTATTGCATATGCGCAAAGATAAAAAAAATAAAAAAGGAACTATCCGTTTTATTTTACCCACCCAATTTGGTCAATGTGCACTGGTAGACGATGTATCTGACGATCAAGTCCGAGCATTAATCGAGCACTAAATGCAGTCACAAATTTTACCAAGCCGTGCGGCTTTGGTGGATAGAATCGCACTGCAATTTGAATATGGTCAAAACCTCATTGTTTTACTGGGCACATCAGGCCTAGGCAAAAGCTATTTACTTGAAACCTTTATTACCGATAAATACAACGACTTTAATAAAGCATTTGTACAGTCGAGTGCAAAATTGACAGACGCTCAGTTAATGAGCGATCTATTAGAGCAAAGCTTTAACAACCCGTTGGTTGATCATAATTTAAGTTTGTCTGAAAATTTTTATCAGTTACTTAATCAACAGCAACCGGGCTCCTGTTTATGGGTTATTGACGGTGGTAGGCACTTATCAGAAGAGTTTTTAATTGAGCTGGAGCTGCTAGCTAAAAATAGCCCAATCACTCTTTATATTATGATTGCCTCAGCTGCAAAGTTGCCGGTTGAACATGCAGTTGAAATTCATCTTGAACGCCTCCCTCTTCATGAAAGTAAGCAGTTAATGGGGTGGTACTTTGAAAAGCTTCCTCAAGATGAAGATCCCGTTTTCCAAGCTTTTTTAGCTGAAGCTAATGGTAATCCTAGTTTATTGCTTGCATGGCAACAGGATGAGTACATCGCAGATATCAAAGTTAAAGATAAAGTATCATGGCGTGTACATTTACTGGTACTTATGTTGCTCATTATGTTCTTAATTATAGGCTTGTTATATAAGTCAGATATGAGTGATTGGTGGCAAAAGCATTATGAGCAAGGCACCATTGAGGTTGATAGCACTGCTATTCCAGTGAGCCAGGCTATTGCACCTATACCTGACACAGTAACAAAAGAAAAAGTAGCCGACATACAGCCTACCGCTGAAGGTGAAAGAAAAAACGATATATCTGCAATTATGCAAAGCTTAAATGCAGGCAACGAGATCAATGAGCCTATTAGCTCTGATACGCTCATAAAAGATGAACCTGTTAAAGAGCTTGTGCAATCAAAAGTTAACAATGAGGTTGATGCATCATCAGTGCAACTGCCCATTAACGAAGCTAGCTCTTGGTACTCTAAGCAAAATGATTCAAATACGGTGATTCAGTTACTTGCAGTAACACAAAAGCAAGTTGTAGATGATTTTATAAAGCAGTATGCACTCCAAATAACGGCGTACACTTATCAAACTCAAAGAAATGGTAAAACATGGTGGGTGGTGACAACCGGCAGTTTTACAAGCATGAATGATGCACAGCAAGGTATGAAAAACCTACCTGCAAGTATCTTAAAAAATAAGCCGTTTTATAAAAAAATTAGTAAAATAAAACAAGAAATTGCACGAGTTGATCAGTAATATAAATCGCTTTAGTGTAAAATCGCGCAACACCAGATTGAAGTAAAGAACCAATGCAGCAAAAGAGTAGAGCCTTCCTTAAATGGGCTGGCGGAAAATACAGTCTCGTTGATGATATTAACGCGCGATTAAACCAAGCAAGTTCGCATGCTGATACCTTGGTTGAACCTTTTGTTGGTGCCGGTTCCGTTTTTCTAAATAGCGATTTTAAGCATTATATTCTTAACGATATTAATGCTGATTTAATCAACTTATATAAAGAATTAAGAAATTCACCCGATGAGTTTATTAGTGATGCAAAAAAGCTATTCGTTGATTTAAATAACCACCCCGATGCGTACTACGAATACCGAGTTCAGTTTAATCAAAGCCGTGATGTATATGAGCGGTCAATGCTATTTTTATACATGAATCGTTTTGGTTACAACGGCTTATGCCGTTATAACTTAAAAGGTATTTTTAATGTACCATTTGGTAAATATAAAAAGCCTTATTTTCCTGAAAAGGAAATGTACTTTTTTGCTGAAAAAGCACAGCAAGCGACGTTTACATGCTTAGGCTACGATGACGTATTTAAACTGGTTCCTAATAACGCGGTTATTTATTGCGATCCACCCTATGTCCCTTTGAGTAAAACGGCTTCGTTTACTTCTTATGCTAAGGGCGGGTTTAATTTAGATGATCAGGCTAATTTAGCTAATTTGGCAGAAAAAGCGGCGTTTGAAAATAACACCCCAGTGCTTATTTCAAATCACGATACAGTATGGACACGGAAAATATACAGCCAAGCATCACTTGATCAAATTCAAGTAAAAAGGACGATAAGCCCTAAGGGCGGAACTCGTAACAAAGTAGGCGAGTTAATGGCTATGTACTTACCACTAAAACAACCACAGCATAAATTGAAAGCGCAAAAGCGATAAATAGTATTATCGCAATAGCAATGATTGAGGAAATAGAGTGTTCTTGAAAATCTGCGCGGCGCTTTTGTTCTGATTGAACACCAAAAAATGCGGCTAGCACACTTTGCAACGCGCTAATAAAGTGCCGCATTTTCTAGAATAAAGGCTTTAAAGAAGGTGTTTTCTTGCTGTCGTCTGAGCTTGTTAATAACTCAAGTAAATCCAAGTAGTGAAACTGAGCGCTGCGGCTATCACCAGTGATCCAAGAAAACCAAGAAGAGTCTTCTTCAAGTACATGTAAACAGGGTTTACTTGTGTTTATTTCGTGTGTTGATTGCGGAGCACAATTATTAACCGAGCTTAACTCTTGCCCTGAACTTGGCGTAAAATTTACTACCCCAATAACTAATAATGCAGATGCAATTAATATCCCAATTTTAAAAGCGCGCATGATTTGAACCTAATATTTTGTTACTTTTTTAAGCATAACAAAAACTGCTCAAATAACAAACTTGTTTCTAATAAAGACTATTAATTAAATGTCAAAAATAGCCACTTAAGCACTTCAAACGCAACAGTATTACGCCTTAGTTGCTTGGGTAACGTCATCAATTGAGTTACATTAACGTAATATTTTACTCATTGGTGAATCTGCTATGTTTAGCCCAGAACAAAAATACTTAATTGCCCCATCAATTCTTTCAGCTGATTTTGCAAAGCTTGGTGAAGATGTTGATAGCGTTTTAGCCGCAGGTGCAGATGTAGTGCATTTTGATGTAATGGATAATCACTATGTACCTAACTTAACGATTGGACCTATGGTGTGTAAAGCACTAAGGGACTACGGTATCACCGCGCCAATTGATGTGCATTTAATGGTTAAGCCTGTCGATAGCATCATTCCACAGTTTGCAGAGGCGGGGGCTTCAATAATTACTTTTCACCCAGAGGCGAGTGAGCATATTGATCGCACGATTCAATTAATCAAAGATCATGGCTGTAAAGCTGGCTTAGTATTTAACCCAGCGACCAGTTTAAGCTATTTAGATCATGTAATTGATAAGCTAGATACTATTTTACTCATGTCTGTTAACCCCGGATTTGGTGGGCAAAGCTTTATTCCTCATACACTTAAAAAGTTAGCGCAGGCAAAGCAACGAATTGTTGAGTCAGGTCGAGATATTCGACTAGAAGTGGACGGTGGTATTAAGGTGGATAATATCGCTGCAGCAGCTCAGGCCGGTGCAGATATGTTTGTAGCAGGCTCTGCTATTTTTAATCAGCCAGACTACGAAGTAGTTATTGATCAAATGCGTAAGCAACTTGAGAGTGTAAAATAATGCAGTACGATGCGGCATTTTTTGATTTGGATGGCACACTAGTCGATAGTGTATATGACCTATATATCTCAATTAACTTAACATTAAGCGACTTGGCATTTCCTATTGTAAGCCAACTTTTGGTCGAAAGCTGGGTAGGTAATGGTATAGATATGTTGGTAAAGCGGGCACTGAGTGGTGATATGCAGGTTAGTGAGCATTTAGATGAATCACTAACTAATAAAGCCATTGCACAGTTTCATAAGCATTATGAACAACAGGTAGGCCAATACAGCGTGTTATACCAACATGTTGAAACAGGGCTTGCAGCTTTACGTGGTATGCAAAAAGCATTGATAACTAATAAGTCTCGAATTTTTACTGAAAAACTTCTTGATAAGTTAGCACTTACCAATCATTTTGAGCTTATTATTTGTGGCGATGATATGGCAAAAAAACCGTCACCTGATCCATTATTGTTCGCGTGTAAAAAGCTAAATATTGAGGCCTCTAAAGCAATAATGATTGGCGATTCTAAAAGCGATATACTTGCTGCAAAAGCGGCGGGTATTGATGTAATTGCAGTAGGCTATGGCTATAATCAAGGTGAAAACCTTGCTGATTATAATCCACAGTACCTATGCGATAACTTCTTAGATATAATACCTGTCCTAACACAGCGTTAAATATTAATAATTAAGTAAATAAAGGAAAATCATGAGTAAACCAGTAGTTTTAAGCGGCATTCAGCCAACCGGTGGTATGACAATAGGCAACTATGTTGGCGCTATTAACCAGTGGCTAAAGTTACAGGAAGATCACGAAAGTTTCTTTATGTTGGTTGACTTGCATGCAATCACCGTTCGCCAAGAGCCAGAATTATTACGCTCTCGTGTACTAGATGGCGTTGCATTGTATGCTGCATGCGGTATCGACCCTGAAAAGTCAGCGTTATTTGTTCAGTCTCAAGTGCCAGAGCACGCACAGTTAGCGTGGGTACTTAATTGTTACGCGCAAATGGGTGAACTTAACCGCATGACCCAGTTTAAAGATAAGTCGTCAAAGCATGCTAACAATGTAAACGTGGGCTTATTTTCGTACCCAGTTTTACAAGCGGCCGATATTTTACTTTATCAAGCCGATCAGGTACCAGTAGGCGAAGATCAAAAACAACACTTAGAGCTAACGCGTGACATAGCGACACGCTTTAATAACTTATACGGTGACGTTTTTAAACTGCCAGAGCCTTACATTCCAGAGTTTGGTGCGCGTGTAATGAGCCTACAAGACCCACTCAAGAAAATGTCAAAGTCTGACGAAAATCCAAACGGCTACATTATGTTATTAGATGAGCCTAAAAAGATTGAGAAAAAGCTTAAAAAAGCAGTGACCGATTCAGACGAGCAAGCGCGTATTTACTTTGACCGAACTGAAAAGCCAGGTGTATCTAACTTACTTACTTTATTAAGCGTAGCGACTAAGCGCTCAATAGAGGACTTAGTGCCAGAGTTTGAAGGTAAAATGTACGGTCATCTTAAAAAAGATACAGCCGATGCAGTAGTAAGCATGATTGAACCAATTCAAGCTCGCTTTAAAGAAATTAGAGAAGATCAAAATTTACTTGATAACATAATGAAATCTGGAGCTGAAAAAGCCAGTGTACGTGCCGAGAAAACGCTTAAATCGGTATACGATGCATTAGGGTTTATTCCACGCGGATAGGTTTATTGAAATAAAAATGCCGCTTATTAGCGGCATTTTTCATATGGCACATATCAACATGATAGACCCAAATAAAAACAGTAGCGATACTGCTAATTTGTCTGTTTTATCCATTATTCGGCTCCTTTTACAGTTATGTCTTGTGCGTTATTAATACTCACTAAAGAAACGCTGTAGCCTTTATTTTCAAGTAATGTAAGCAAGCTATCTTGGCCTACAAGGTGTCCAGCCCCAACTAGTACAAACTCACTGCTGTCGTTATTAAACATTGCCTCTACTTTTGGTAACCAATTATTATTTCTATCTTTAAGTAGCTGCTTGTAGCTTTTTGGGTCATTTTTCTGCATATTTTCAACCGCTACCTTGTTTAGTGTGTCGGTATCACCTTCTCGCCATGCAGTTAATAATCCTTTAAATATATCATTATAGTTATTTAGCTCTGCTAGGTTACGTTTGATAAAGTCATTTTCGTTACCTTGACCCATTGTTTTATATAACTCTAACTGAAACTCCATTGTTTCTAAGTAGTTTTTTGTTTTGTTGTCTTTAGTCGCTTTTTTCGTATAGTAAGCATCAACACCTTCACCCATTAAGTTTTGTTTTTGCAGTTCCATGGACATTAAAACGATACCCACCATGGCTGGGCGAAAACCATCTAACTTTTCTAGGTTAGCGCCAAACTCACTCAGTTTATTTTCGAGTGAAGCTTTAACCTCAGGCTCTAACTTTTCACTTAACGTTTCATTATTAGTATATGAAAGCGCGCCAAGCATTTGCATTTGAGCATTAGTATCAGCTGGGTCTGCTGCTGGCGCTTCAAAAACAATTGTATCGGCTTGTTCATAGGCATGATTAAACTCAACGGGTAATGGCATTTCAGCTTTAGGTAAAATATGTACAGTACCGCCAATAAATAACGAGTCATCTCCTTTGCTTACTTGCCATACAGAGCTTTGAGCTTGTGCTGTATTTGCTACCAAGCTGCAACCAAGTAAAACGCTGGCAGACACTAATTTTTTTGTAAAATTTTTCATAATAACTTCCTAATACTTTAAAATTTGTTGTTTTTAGTTAGATAAAATATTGCTGAAATAAGCAGTAATTGACGATGTTACTTTTGAAAGGTTTTCGTCAATTTCTGTGTTTATTTTGCTCATTGAAGAATCAAGTTCAGCTGATATTTTTTCATCTATTGAAGAAAGCAGTGTTTGCGTATCGACATGAGTTTTTAAAGACTCAGTTGCATTTACTGTGTTAGCTTTTTGCTGCTTTTTGTTAGTTGGTTTGTTTGTTTCTGTATGTTCACCAATTACACACTGTTCAACGCTCTTTTTAAATATGTGTTGTTTAGTATCAACTGCGAAGGCTGATGTAGTATTAAAAGCAGTTACTAGTAGTAAAGTAGATAGACCTTTTTTCATTGTGCTGTTCATAATTAAACCTTTTATATTTTTAATTGCAGCTAATTTAGAATCGCAAATGATTTTTAGTAAGCTGCTTGTTGATGACGGTTTAAAGAATATCGCTGAATTTACTGAGAGTCGCTTATCTAGTTATGAGCAATTAATAGATAAGGTTTTAATCGTATTTAATTGTTTTAATTTAATGGGTTAGCGTAAAACCTTATATTGTTGATATAAGGTTTTAAATGCTTTTTATACACAATAATGAGTTGATGTGGTACGGTTTATAAAAATAAAAATACCTAAAGACTATGAATTATCAAATCGGACCTTGGCAATTTATAAGTAATCGCTGTGTGATTACTTCAAATAACTTAGAAAGGGAATTAGATCCACTTTTAGTAAAGTTATTACTGCACTTTGTAAATAAGCCTCAACAAATAGTTTCCCGCCAAGCGCTAATCGAAAGTGTATGGCAACAAAGCTATGTAGACGATAACGCGATTAACCGAGCTATCTCAGAGCTAAGAAAACAGCTTGCTCATCCAACTGAAAAAGCACCGCTTTTAAAAACGCATTACCGTAAAGGATATAGCCTTACGGTAGTACCTGAACAGTTAACACGAGAAAGCGTTACTGAAAAGCCTGTAAACTCAATATCTGACTCGGCTACTGACACTACAAATAGTGATGATTTTACTGCTGCGACTATTTCAAAACCTGTTCCAGAAAAGAACATCAAAACGCTTTTGGCTTATACGTTATTAGTCATCACCTGTATTTTCTCTATTGTGTGGTTGGTACTGTTTTATACAAGTGAAGGCGCTGGTGATGTAGTTAAACAAGTTACGGTAAATAAGGTTGCGAGTACGTGGAATATAGGTAGTGAGGTTCACCCTGAGCTATCTTCAGATAAACACTATTTAGCTTATACCAATGTTGAACCTGAACAGGATTTTAATCGTGCATTTGTTAAGCGACTTTCTGATCAGCGAGAAGTAGAAATTACATACCCTGGTTTTCAGGTATCTATTTTATCGTGGCAGCTAAACCAACATGCTGTGCTATTACAAGCGACAAACTTAAAACAGCAGCAATGCGAAATGGTATTAGTTGATTTAAGCCAGTTTCCTATTATTGGAGACGCTAAACTTATAAAAAAATGTGACCTCAGATACACAGGTTATGCGCAATTAGATCAAAATGGTGAGTATATTTATTATACCGAGTACAAAAATGAGCAAGATGGCTCAGGGTTATATAAATTCGATTTAGAATTACAAAAAGAGTCGATTGTTATTCCTCCGCCAGGTGTAATGTATGGCGTAATAATGCCGCGTTTATCTCATTCGGGTAATAAAATAGCGTACATATTAAGCCAAAAAGGCCAGCCATTTTCTGTATTTAGTTACGACTTTAACACACGTGAGACTAAGCGATTATTTAAGGCAAAGAGAAGAGCCATCAGTTTCGCGTTCGATTGGCTTTCAAATGATCAAGGCGTTATTGTGTTTGAAGACTCTGATCTTTCAAGCATTACGTTTAATGAAAATAATATAATTAAACATACTCTAAATGTTACCCCCGCAATTTCACCTTATTATATTGCAGTTCAGTCTGCTAATAGTCTGTTTTATTCAGCAAATAAAACACAAGCATTTTCATTAATTAAAGCAACAGATACCTTTGGCGACAATCCAGCTTATGAACCTTTGTATAAAAGTGATAATGACGACTACAGTATTGTTGAAGTAATAAATAAAGCAGGGCCAGCGCATGTTTTTGTATCAGAGCGCTCTGGTAGCAGCCAATTATGGATTGCTCAAAATGGGCTAACTAAGCAACTTAGTTTTTTTAATTACGACGATGACTCCTCTACCTATAAATTAAGAGGGTTAAAAGTATCTCCTAATAAGAGGCGTATATTATTAATAAAAAATAAGCGCTTTTCACTTTATGACCTAAGTACGCAAAAATTCTACCCGTTAGAGATGTTAAGTGGGCGTAAAATAGAGAGTTACATTTGGTCAAAAAATAACGAAAGTATTATTTATATTGAGCAGCTTGATTCAAAAAATAGAGTCGTTGAGTTGAACTTGCTAACCCGTGATACTCACGTAATTGAAGACATTAAAGCCAATAAGCTTATTTCAGATAGTGAAGGGAACGCTTACGCAATAACATTTGATCAGTTAATTCGTCTCGCAGATAAGCAAAGCTGGCCATTACCTAAAAATGCCAGAAAGGCGAATGTATATGGAGTAAGCAAAGACTATTTTTATTACTCAGATTCTATTTCAAGAATTGCTAGGCTCAATTTAAAAGAGGGTACCGTGCAAGATACACACGTGGACTTTCGGCCTATCACTTTTGAGGTGAGTTCAGATAACGAAATTTTATTTACGGGTGCTAAATACAAAGATATGCAAATTATACAAATTAGTTGGGATGAATAAAAAGTTTATCAAGGACTAACAGTTGGGAGCCAAATATAAAAAACACCAAGTAGTTAAATTACTTGGTGTTTTTTTATTGGTATTAAAGCAATGGCTTTAGGTAATGACCTGTGTGCGAGCGCTCACATTCGGCTACTTCTTCAGGCGTACCTGCAATAAGTATTTCACCGCCGCCAGCGCCCCCTTCAGGGCCTAAATCAACCACCCAGTCTGCAGTTTTAACCACATCTAAGTTATGCTCAATAACCACGATGGTGTTACCGTGATCGCGCAGGCGATGTAATACAACAAGCAGTTGTTCAATGTCGGCAAAATGTAGGCCAGTTGTGGGCTCATCAAGTATGTACAGTGTTTTACCTGTATCGCGTTTAGAAAGCTCACGGGCAAGTTTTACACGCTGAGCTTCACCGCCAGAGAGTGTAGTAGCTGCTTGTCCTAAGCGAACATACGATAAACCAACGTCCATTAGCGTTTTAAGCTTACGGGCTATTGCAGGTATTTTATCAAAGTAGTCGTGCGCGTCTTCAACGGTCATTTCGAGTACTTGGTGAATGTTTTTACCCTTGTATTGTACTTCTAGAGTTTCGCGGTTGTAGCGTGCCCCTTTACATACATCACAGGGTACATATACATCAGGTAAAAAGTGCATTTCTACCTTAATTACGCCATCACCTTGGCAGGCTTCACAGCGTCCACCTTTAACGTTAAAACTAAAGCGACCCACTTTATATCCACGAGAGCGTGATTCTTGTGTACCCGCAAATAACTCACGAATACCCGTAAAAATACCGGTATAGGTAGCAGGGTTTGAGCGTGGTGTTCGACCAATAGGGCTTTGGTCAATATCAATTACTTTATCAAAATGGTCAAGACCACTAATTGATTTATACGGTGCAGCTTCTGCTGTGGTTGCGCCGTTTAATTCAGTATGCGCTAGTTTGAATAGCGTATCGTTTATAAGTGTTGATTTACCAGAGCCCGACACCCCTGTTATACAGGTCATCAACCCAAATGGAATTTTTAAATCGACATTTTTAAGGTTGTTACCTGTTGCGCCAAATAGCTCAAGCCATTTATCGCCGGTTGGGTTACGCTCTTTTGGTACTTCTATTTTTCGCACGCCTGATAAAAACTGGCCAGTTACTGAGTCTTTGGTTGCTAAAATATCGTCGCGTGTACCTTGTGCGATAATATGTCCGCCGTGCACACCCGCACCTGGGCCAATATCAATAATATGATCGGCGGCGCGAATGGCATCTTCATCATGTTCAACAACGATAACGGTGTTACCAAGATCGCGTAAATGCACTAATGTTTGTAATAGACGGTCGTTATCTCGCTGGTGTAAACCAATTGATGGTTCGTCTAATACATACATAACACCAACAAGACCCGCACCAATTTGGCTGGCTAAACGAATTCGCTGCGCTTCACCACCAGAGAGGGTATCGGCACTGCGCTCAAGCGATAAGTAATTAAGGCCAACATTGATTAAAAACGATAAACGGTCGCGAATTTCTTTAAGAATTTTTTCTGCTATTTGTGCTCTTTGGCCACTTAACGATAAGCTCTCGAAAAAATCCATCGCTTCGCCAATACTCATGGTAGTAATAGCAGGTAAGTTAGTTTGGCCAATAAATACGTGGCGTGCTTCTTGGCGTAAACGTGAACCCTTACAGCTAGGGCAGGCTTGGCTGGTTTGATATTTAGCGAGCTCTTCACGTACCGAGTTTGACTCAGTTTCGCGATAGCGACGGTTCATGTTATTTAACACGCCTTCAAACTCGTGGTTGCGTGTGATTAAATCGCCTCTGTCGTTACGGTAGTTGAAGGCTATTTTTGTACTGCCTGAACCTTCTAAAATAATTTTTTGAGAATCTTTAGCCAGCTTTTCAAAAGGTACGTCTAAATCAAATTTATAATGTTCTGCTACGGCTTGAAGCATTTGGAAGTAGTAAAAGCTACGTTTATCCCACCCTTTTATAGCACCTCCGGCTAAGCTTAACTCTGGGTTATGCACTACGCGGTTAGGGTCAAAGTACTGGCGTACGCCTAAACCATCACAACTTTGACACGCACCAGCAGGGTTATTAAACGAAAATAAACGTGGTTCTAATTCGGTCATTGCATAGCCACAGGTAGGGCAGGCAAAGTTGGCTGAAAACAGCATTTCTTCAATACTGCTGTCGTCCATGTAAGCTACATTTGCTACGCCGCCCGACATTTCAAGTGCTGTTTCAAACGACTCAGCTAAACGCTGCTGTTGACCGTCTTTTACCTTAAAGCGGTCAACAACCACTTCAATAGTATGTTTTTTATGAAGTTCAAGCGTTGGCGGATCTGATAAGTCGCACACTTCGCCATCTATTCGGGCACGGATATAACCTTGGCTTGCAAGCTGCTCAAGTAATTTAACGTGCTCACCTTTACGGTCTTTAACCACTGGCGCTAAAAGCATCAGTTTAGTGCCCTCTGGCAGCGCTAAAACGGTATCAACCATTTGGCTAATTGTTTGTGCGGCTAAAGGTAAATCATGTGTAGGGCAACGAGGTTCGCCCACACGGGCAAACATTAAACGTAAGTAATCGTATATTTCGGTAATGGTACCTACGGTAGAGCGCGGATTATGCGAAGTTGATTTTTGTTCTATTGAAATTGCAGGAGACAGTCCCTCAATATGATCAACATCGGGTTTTTCCATCAAGGATAAAAACTGTCTTGCATAAGCAGAAAGTGATTCAACATACCGGCGTTGCCCTTCAGCGTATAAAGTATCAAATGCAAGTGATGACTTTCCCGAACCAGATAGGCCTGTGATAACAATTAATTTATCACGTGGGATGGTTAGGCTGATGTCTTTTAAATTGTGCGTACGGGCGCCTCGGACTTCAATGTTTTCCATGCTATCTCGTTAATTACCAAAATTATTTACTGAGTATCTCATAATACGCTGCAATATTAATCCTTGATCATGAAAAATCCTTAGCTTTAAGCGATTAATTATTGCCAAGCTTGTGGTAGAATCCTTGCCTAATTTTTTCACATCGTAAGATTTTGCTGATAATGACTGCATCTTCACTTAATTCACGAGAAAAGCGCGCCGCTGTATCGCTAGCGAGTGTGTTTGCATTTAGAATGCTCGGCTTATTTATGCTGATGCCGGTATTAGCGATTTATGGTCAGTCGCTTGACGGCTTTTCACCTATTTGGATTGGCTTTGCTATTGGTGCGTATGGCCTAACGCAGGCTGTGTTGCAAATACCTATGGGCCGTTTGTCAGACAAAATAGGCCGTAAAAAAGTTATTATTGGTGGCTTAATTGTGTTTGCTATTGGCTCTGTCATAGCCGCATTAGCTGAATCTATCCAAATGGTAACTTTGGGGCGTGCATTACAAGGCATGGGCGCTATTGCTAGTGCTTTGCTTGCATTTGCCAGCGACTTAAGCCGAGACGAACAGCGACCCAAAGTAATGGCGGTTATAGGTATGAGCATAGGCATGAGCTTTGCTTTTGCTATGTTATTAGGGCCTATTGTTGCCGCGTCGTGGGGTGTTGCTGGCGTTTTTTGGCTAACAGCAATACTTGCGGTATGTGGTATTTTTATTATTACGTTTTTAGTGCCCAAAGCGGTTAATAAAGCCCCCAAAGGCGACACGCTTGCAAGCTTTAGCGATATTAAAAAACTGATTAAACACCCGCAGTTAGCACGCTTAAATGCCGGTGTATTACTGTTGCATTTAACATTAACAACCATTTTTGTTGTGTTACCCAGCCAGCTAATAAAAGAAGGCCTAGCGGCAGAACAACATTGGTATTTGTATATTCCAGTCTTGCTCTTAGCATTTCTATTAATGGTGCCCATTATGATTGTGGCCATAAAAAAAGAAAAAGAAAAGCAAGCATTTATAAGTTCTGTAGCGCTGTTAACAGTCAGCATGCTTGCCATGTCAGTATGGATTAATAGTGTGGTAGGAATTGCAATATGTATGTTGCTTTATTTTGTTGCGTTTAACTTTTTAGAAGCAACAATGCCCGCGCTTGTATCGCGCTTAGCGCCTGCTAGCCAAAAAGGGTCAGCCATGGGCGGGTACTCGTCTAGCCAGTTTTTAGGGGCTTTTTTAGGTGGTATTTTAGGTGGTTACGTAGCACAAACAATAAGTACGCAAGCTGTGTTTGCGGCAGCGGCACTTGTTGGGTTAATATGGCTTGTTGTTGCGTGGAAAATGGAAGTACCACCCAAAAGTAAAGTTATTAGTTTAATGACCAAATTAAGTACTGAGGAGCATGCCCAAACACTGGCTTCTCAGTTAGTTGCTTTACCCGGTGTAATAGAAGCAACAGTAGTACGCGACGAAAGCCGTAGCTACTTAAAGATTAATGATAAAGAATTTGACCTAGACCAAGCGCGAAAAGTCGCTGGTTTAATCTAACGTTTATAGGAGATGGTTTCATGGCACGCGGTGTGAACAAAGTAATTTTGGTTGGTAATTTAGGGCAAGATCCTGAAGTTCGTTACATGCCTAACGGTAACGGTGTAGCAAATATTACCTTAGCAACTTCAGACAGCTATAAAGATAAAAACACTGGCCAAATGGTTGATAAAACTGAATGGCACCGTGTTGTATTTTTTGGAAAACTGGCTGAAATTGTAGGCGAATATTGTCGTAAAGGTTCACAAATATACGTAGAAGGTAAACTTCAAACACGTAAATGGACTGATCAACAAGGCCAAGAAAAATATACCACAGAAATCGTTGTTGACGGCTTTACAGGTCAAATGCAAATGCTAGGTGCTCGCGGTGGAGACCAGCAAAGTGGTGGCGGTTACCAAGGCAATCAAGGTGGCCAGCAAAACAGTGGTTATCAAGGTAATCAAGGTAGCCAACAAGGCGGTTATTCACAAAATAATCAAAACCAGCAAGGTAGTTATGCACCACAGCAGCAAGCTGCACCTGCTGCACAGCCTCAATCGGCGCCTGCACCACAGCAAAATAACCAGTATCAGCCACAAGGCGGTGGTTTTGCTCCACAGCAAAATAGTGCACCACAGCAGCAAGGTGGTTTTGCACCTAAGCCTCAAAATGCACCACAAGGCGGCGCATCAAATCCAATGGAACCAACAATAGATTTTGACGACGACATTCCGTTTTGACCTAAGACAAAAAACAAAATGTTTAAAAGTTTTCTAGAAAGCCGCTATTAAGCGGCTTTTTTATGTCTTTCACTCCATCAATGTTAGCCAATTTTCTCGTGTTGCTAATAATGGTAATTAGCTTAAGTACTGTTTTACATTTAAAGTTAATTGGCTACCTTGTGCTTATGGCTTTTTTGAACAACACTTTAGTGACTAATATTACGTGTGGGTGAGTTATGTCTAAGGGACAGTATTGGTTATTAAGATATTTTAAGCCGATTTGTTTGGTCATGCTTGTTGTATCGCTTATTGGCTTTAACCTCATTTTAAGCAATGCGTTACATTTAAAAGTACATAGCGCTGGCCAGCAGCTCACAAAGCAAGTTTATGAGTTACAATTAAATGCCCCTTTGAATCAAAAAACACTGTCTGTTTTAGCACAAAGCAATGGCTTTATGCTTGCACCTGAGTCGTCTTCCCTCCACTTTAAAAACATTATAAAGCCGCAGCTTGAGGTGTTTTCATATAAAACATTGAACTTAGGCCTTTACCATTCACCTGTGTGGATAATGGAAAGCTACTTATTTATTTTACTTAACCTGGTGATAGTGGGTGCCGCTATTTCATTATACTGTTGGGGAAGCGCTGCTAACTTTAGACAATTAAAACACCGAAGTCGTCATCACAAGACGACAAAATTGACTAGTAGTATTTCCAATTTAAATGTGGTTAAAAATGTTGAAAGTGAGGAGTTAGCCTCACTATATGCTGCCGCTGAACAGTATCATAGTTTGTTTGTTTTGGTCAGTTGGGAGTGTAAGTTTGACAAAAATACCGACTTAGAAACTAGTTTTAAAGTTTTTATTCTAAAAGGTATTCCAGAGATAAAAAAAGTAGCTGTGAAACTTATTAATCCAGACAAGCTAACCATTATGCTTTACAACGTACCTATTGCAGAGCTTGATCGGTACACGGAGCGTTTGCATAAAATAATTTTTAATGTGTGCCAAAGCCATCAAAAAAATACGACTCGTAAGCATGTTAAATTGGGTGCGTGTAATTTTCGTCTAGGAGCTGATCAATCAAAGGTTTTGCAAATAGCGCAGTCGGCCCTAACGCTTTCAAAAAATAGTATGTTATTACACCGTCACCGGTTGGCGCTGAGCAAAAGCCAAGAAGTGTTATTTTGTAATGAGCAGGTTATAAACAATATTAAGAAAAATAAATTTATGCTGTCTTTTCAGCCTGTTTTCGATCTGATTAGTGGTGATATTATCCAGCATGAGGCGTTAATTAGAGTAAGACACGACATGCATGGATTACTAGCTGCTCAGTATTTTATTAACCAAGTTGAGAGGAAAGATGACGCGTTAATTCTAGATAAGGCGGTATTGTCGCAAATACTAACACTTGTAATGGCAGAGAAGTCGCCTTTGAGCGTAAGTATTAATATGCATCCTAAAAACTGGCTTAACAATGAGTTTTGGAGCTGGTTAACCACGCAAATGGATAAGCTTAATCTAAGCTGTCAATTACAGTTTGAAATGAGTGAGTCTTTCTTTTGCAACAACAAAAATGCGTTAGCAAATACGTTAAATATAATAAAAAAACACAGATCTAATATTATTATTGATAATGTGAAAACGAGTGAAAACATTCCTTTGCTTATTCACTGTGAAGAGGTAATAGGCTTAAAGCTAAGCTATGAACTCGTTCACTTAGTTAATGAGAAATCGCATAATCAAAAATGTATTAAAGAGATTGTTAATGCAGGTAAAATGTTAAACCTTCCTGTTTATGCCGTAGGCGTTGAGACTCAAAAAGAGCTCATTATGTTAACTAAATTGGGCGTTGCTGGCGCACAAGGTTTTTATTTTTCGGAGCCTTTACAAGAGCTAACTCAGGCTGTTTTTCATTAAAATATTTAAGCTTTGTAAATTAACGCCTTATGCAGTGGGACTTAACCGAAAAGAAGTATGCCTAAATAAGTTTTCTGTATTTAAGACCCTCTAGCCCCTGCAAGCCACCGGTATGAATCGCAATTATTTTACTGCCAGAAGGAAAATAATCTTGCTCTATTAGTTTCCATATTGCGTACATCATTTTACCACTATAAATAGGCTCTAATGGTAAATTATGTTTAATATCCATATGTTGGCAAAACGCCCATAACTCAGGGGTAAATTTGCCGTAACCACCACCATGAAAGTCGCAAAGTAATTGCCAGTTAGTATGTGATTTTGCTTTGCAGCTTAGCTCCCGGACTTCATCTATTAAATATTGCGCTTGCTTTAAAACTGCAATTCCTATTATTTGTGTTGCTGTATTACTTCCCTCAATTAACCCTGCTAATGTCCCTCCGCTTCCTGTGGGGCAAATTAGGTAATCGTGTTCTGGTAAACTTTGTGCAAGCTCTGCACAACCAGGTAATGCGTAGGTATTTGTCCCGCCTTCGGCAAGAATATACGCTTCTGGAAACTTCTCTTGAAGCTCAGCAAGGTATTGTGAATCGTTTCGTAACTTATATTCAATGCGATTAACAACATGAAGCTGCATGCCACACTGCTGTGCAAATTGAATTGTTGGGTTGCTTAGATCTAAGTTAGGCCCGCGAATAATCCCATGTGTTTTTAAACCAAAGATTTTTCCAGCTGCGGCGCATGCATGTATGTGGTTTGAAAACGCCCCACCAAAAGTAAGTAGCTCAGTTTTATTCTGCGACTGCATTTTTAATAAATTATATTTTAGTTTGCGCCACTTATTCCCATTTATTAGAGGGTGAAGCAAATCATCTCGTTTTACTAGTAACTCAATGCCTTTACTTTTTAACCACGGATCATCAATTGTTTGCGTAATAGTGGTTTCATTTATTTTGAAAGATGCAGGCATTTTTTCTCAATTAAAAGGATTAATAAAATACATGACCAATTTTATAGCTTATAAACAAAAGGGGCTATGCAAAATTACGACGGATTGTTGTGTGTAACAGTGCGTTGATTAAATTTTGAGTAGCTAGATTGGTAAACATGTTTTAAAGTTAACCAATTGTAAAGGGAGTTTAGTTATGAAGAAGCAATTTCAAGAAACAATACTTATAAAAAAACAGGTTGGCTTTTCGTTACTGCAGCTAATAATTGTTATTGTCACTTTTGGTGCGTTAGCTGTTTATTTTGCCCCGCGCTTTTTAAACCTTCAAGGTGAGGCACACGCATCCATTCTTGAAACACTGCAAGTATCAATTCAAGCTGAAATAAGCGTTGTACATGGAAAAGCCATTGTAAAAAGTGTGCATAATAAAGCTAATGCTAGTATCGAGCTTGATTCAGAAAAAATGGTTGATATTGTTTACGGCTACCCTGCTGCAACCGAGGCCGCTTTTAGGGCATTTTTAGATACTAAGTTTGCGAGTGATAATACTGGGGAATTTAATATTACTAGCAACCCACAAGTTGCAAAAGCTATTATTTATCCCAACAGTTATTCTGCAGTGGATAATTGCCGTATTGAATATGTTGAAGCCAAAAAAAACACTAAACAAAATATAATTACTGCGCCCGCTTTAAGCGTATTTACGTCTGAGTGTTAGTACAAAAAATAAGTGTTTATAAGTTTGCTAGTTTATTTGATAACGTTATTTTTAATGGTTAACGGTTAAATAACGCAAATACGCTAGCTTTAATACAAAGTGACACTTAACGGTGATCAATAACCTAAAATAAAATAGTTTCACTGTTAAGTGTAAGCTTATGAATTTAATGAGAATCTAAGCATTGTTTCACAATTTATCGGGTTTAGAGTAAATGATCAGGTTATTTACTAGCGTGAAACGGGCGAATAGTTGTAAACTAAGATAATAATTGAACAAAGCTTGTGTTTTGCGCTGCAAGTACATAGCATAAGACTTTAATTATAAAAAAATAATAACGACCAAATAATTGCCGCTTTTTGGGACTGGAATATATGCGAATTACTCCTTTATCTCTGTTAATTACAGCTAGTTTGTTAGCAAGTAGTGCATTTGCACAAGACACAGCTACCGTAACTGGAATTGAGTCAGAGATTAGTGTTAAACAGACAGAATACGATAACTCGACAAGAATACTTGATAAACATTTAAAAGAAGAAAGTCAGTTACAAAATCAATTAGAGCTACTTCGTTCTCGTTCTACTGAGCTAGATAAAGAAAAAAACCAAGCGCTCGACGCGATGAACGAAATGTATCGCCGTTTAATTGATGATCCATCAATAAATATTACAAGTGCTCAATCTCGCTATCAACAGGCGGTAGTTGATCACAAGCAAAATAAAGATGATATCTCTATGCAGTTGGCGGCAATTGCATCTCACCGAAAAGATATTGAGCAAATACGAGTTGCTAAGCACACTTTACTAAATACCTTAGAAAGTTTAAAAGAGCAGTTAACAACGGCTCGTGTTGAGCGCTTGCGTAACGAGTTTACGCGTGAAGGTACGCTTGAGGTTAACCATACAATAAATTGTAAGCGCACCGAAACACTTGCAGCCTGTGAGCAACGTGGTCAGCAAATGGGTTTACAAAAAGCAACCAAACGCTTTGTAGATCAAATTTTTGCAAACTTAACCGAAGAGCGCATAGTTGAACCAAAACGCAATTTAGCAGGGGCGCAAGTACAAATTTTAAGTAGCCATGTGGTTAACAGTGCGTTTAGCGGCCAAGGTAATTACAACGTTAACTTAAGCGTTTCAATGCGCGGCGAAGTAAATAGCAGCCGTTTATGTAACCTATTAAGTATAGATAACCGTTATTGTTCAGAATACGGTTCACCGCTAAATACAGCTTACCAGCCAACTTATGGCACTACCTATTCAGATAGTCAGTTAACATTCAGCAATAGCGCGGATAATAACAATACAGTTTCGGTATCGCGTTTAAACAACAAGCCTGTACGCGATTATTCTGTTAAGCAGCCAGTTCAGTCTAAACCTGATTACACGGTTGTTGAACAAAAAAAAGATCAGTCGGTAGAGTTAACACTTCGCTCTAATGTATACGATGATGAAGTATTCATTAACGGTGTAAGCTTTGGTTCTACTCGTTTAATTACGCGTTTACCAAAAGGTGTGCATGAAATTGAAATTCGTAAATTAGGTTACAAGCCTTACCAAGCACGTGTAAACCTAAATAAAGCGCAAACAATTAATGCTAACTTAGTAAAAAAGCCTAAGTCGATTGCTGCACCGACCTATACTCGCGAGCAACCAGAAACACAAACACGCAGAGTAAGCGAAAATGTTAACGTTTTAAACGCAAATGTAGAAACACCTGTTGTGGTTATTCCTGCTGGCAAATTTAAAATGGGTGATATCAATGGTAACGGATTAGCTAATGAGCGCCCCGTTATTGAAAAAGCCATTGCTAACTCTTTTGCTATGCAAAGCAAGGAAGTGACTGTAGGCGACTATGAAAAATTTGTTGCTAATACGGCGTATAAAACAGAAGCAGAAATAAATAAAGGCTGCGCATATTATTTAAATGGCGAGCCAGTATGGGAAGCGGCTTTAAACTGGCGCAATCCTGGCTTTGAACAGGGCAGTGACTTTCCGGCTGTATGTTTAACTTATAACGATGCAAAAGCATATGCTGACTGGTTATCTGGCCAGACAGGGCAGCAGTTTCGTTTACCTAGCGAGGTTGAGTGGGAATATGCAGCTCGTGCAGGTACAGAAACTGAGTACCCTTGGGGTAACGAAATTGGTAAAAACTTAGCTAACTGTGGTTGGTGTGGTAGTGAATGGTCAAACAAGCGCGCAGCACCGGTTGGGTCTTTTTCTCCAAATGCGTTTGGACTTTACGATACGGTAGGTAACGTATGGGAATGGACCGGTAAAAAATCAGGTGAATCGGATGTGGCAGTAAGAGGCGGGGCATGGAACTTTGCACCAAGCCTTGCACGCGTATCAACACGATTAATTTTAGCGCCTGATTTTAGATCAAACTACATTGGTTTTCGCTTAGTTCGCGAGAGATAAAATTATAAGGAAGCATTGCTTCCTTTTTTAACAAATTCACAAAGGCGCTGCACTTTATATTGCTCATCAAAATGAGCATGTTAAAGTGAGGCAGCTAATATAAGAACGTATTTCAAAGGTCATCCAGCCTCATGTTTAAAAAACTCCGTGGTATTTTTTCTAACGATCTGTCGATCGACTTGGGTACAGCCAATACCCTAATTTATGTAAAAGAAGAAGGTATTGTTCTAAACGAGCCTTCAGTTGTTGCTATCCGTCAAGAGCGTGCTGGTGGCCCTAAAAGTGTTGCATCGGTAGGTACCGAAGCAAAACAGATGCTAGGTCGTACGCCGGGTAATATTAAAGCAATCCGCCCAATGAAAGATGGTGTAATTGCTGACTTTTATGTAACAGAAAAAATGTTACAACACTTCATCAAGCAAGTGCATAACAATAACTTTATGCGCCCAAGTCCGCGCGTACTTATTTGTGTACCATGTGGTGCAACGCAAGTAGAAAAACGCGCAATTCGTGAATCTGCAATGGGCGCCGGCGCTCGAGAAGTTTACCTAATTGAAGAACCAATGGCTGCGGCAATTGGTGCGGGTTTACCGGTATCAGAAGCAACAGGCTCTATGGTTGTTGATATTGGTGGTGGTACAACTGAAGTTGCTATTATTTCACTAAATGGTGTTGTTTACTCATCATCAGTACGTATTGGTGGCGATAAATTTGACGAAGCTATTATTAACTATGTACGCCGTAACTTTGGTAGTTTAATTGGTGAAGCAACCGCTGAAAACATTAAGCACCAAATTGGTTCTGCGTTTAAAACAGATGAGCCAATTGAAATCGAAGTACGTGGTCGTAACTTAGCTGAAGGTGTTCCACGTTCATTTACGCTTAACTCACATGAAATCTTAGAAGCGCTTCAAGAGCCTCTAATGGGTATTGTAAGTGCAGTAATGGTTGCCCTTGAGCAATCGCCACCAGAGCTTGCATCAGATATTTCTGCGCACGGTATGGTACTGACTGGCGGTGGTGCACTATTAAAAGATTTAGATCGCTTATTAATGGAAGAAACAGGCATTCCTGTTGTTGTTGCTGACGACCCATTAACGTGTGTAGCTCGTGGTGGCGGTAAAGCATTAGAAATGATTGATGTTCACGGTGGTGACGTTTTTAGTTACGACTAATGAAATTAATGTTTGGGCGCACTGTCTCTTTGCAACTGCGACTTTTTGTCGCAGTGCTTTTGAGTATCGTACTCATAGCAGGAGATAGGTACACAGAAGGTGGAACCGTTGTGCGCACCAGTTTAAATACACTGGTTAGCCCGCTTATTTATGTTGCCAACTTACCTTATGAGTTATTTAGCATTGGCGCTAAAAGCTTACACACGCGAGATCAACTCCTTACTGAAAACGAAGCACTGAAAAAAAAGCAAATGCTACAAAGTGAGCAGCTGCAACAGTACCAATTTTTAGCCAGAGAAAACCAAAAGTTACGTGCATTACTTGGTTCGTCAGCAAAACAATCTAATCGTAAAATTATTGCACAAGTATTATCGGTTCACTCAAACCCATATAGCCATCAAGTCGTTATTAACCGTGGTACTACAGACGGTATAAGCGAAGGGCAAGCGGTAATAGACGAAATGGGGGTGGTAGGGCAGCTTACTAAAGTAGGTTCCACTACGTCGCGCGTATTATTGATGACCGATACAACTCACGCAACACCTGTGCGCATACTTAGAAACGACGTACGAACCGTAGTTGAAGGCATTGGTAAAATTAACGTGGTTAAGCTTTCGCATGTTCCACACAGCTTAGATGTGCGTATTGGTGATGTATTGGTGACTTCAGGGCTTGGGGGCACATTTCCTGAGGGGTATCCTGTCGCCATTGTGACAGAGATTAACCGAGATGAAGGTCGTCCATTTGCACAAGTATATGCAGAGCCTATTGCGTTGCTTGACCGTATTCGCTTACTTGTAATTTTATGGCGCAGTCAGCAGGAGCAAATAAACGATGATTAACCGTTATCCATTGTTAATTGCGCTGAGCATATTTTTTGCTTTAATTATGGCGCTAATGCCGTTGCCATTTTCGTTTGAACCATTTAGACCTGATTGGGTCTTATTAGTACTTATGTATTGGTCATTGGCCGTGCCACATCGGTTGAATATTGGTACTGCTTGGGTGGTCGGTTTACTCATTGATTTAGCGTCAGGCTCACCTTTAGGTGTTAACTCGCTGACATTTTCGGTATGTATATTTATTACCGCAAGTAACTTTCAAAAAATTCGTAACTTCTCGCTTTGGCAGCAAAGTTTGTTAATTGGTTTGTTTTTAACGCTGTATCATTTAATGCAGTTTTGGCTAAACCATTTTTTGCTTGGTGTTTACTTTAACCCACAATACTTATGGCCGGTATTTACTGGCATGGTAAGTTGGTTTTGGGTGTTTTTATTACTTCGTAAATACCGCAGACATTTTAGGATCAGATAATGAATACTGCCGTATATCTGGCATCAGCTTCTCCTCGTCGTAAAGAGCTATTGGCTCAACTTGGTATCGAATTTTCGCAATTTAGTGTTGATGCAGACGAGAGCCAACTCCCTAATGAGCTTCCTCATGCCTATGTAGAGCGCTTAGCGAGGCTAAAAGCGTGCTCAGGTGTCAAACTTGGTTACACAGACCGTCCAGTTTTAGGTAGTGACACAGTCGTTGTTATTGATAATGAATCGTTGTGTAAACCACGCGATGAAGCCGATTTTACGCATACACTTAAACGCCTGTCTGGAAACACTCACCAAGTACTAACCGCTATTGCTTTTGCGACTGAAGATAAAGTGCTTAGCCAAGTTATCAGTACCGATGTGACATTTAAAAAACTGAGCGATGAAGAGATTAAAGCCTACTGGCAAAGTGGTGAGCCACAAGATAAAGCCGGTGGTTATGGTATTCAGGGGCTAGGTGGTCGCTTTGTTACACATATTGCGGGTAGCTATTTTAGTGTTGTCGGTTTACCTTTATATGAGACTGAACAATTATTACACGCATTTTTAAGAGGGTAGCATGAGTACAGAATTACTGATCAACGTAACACCGAGTGAAAGTCGTGTTGCCCTAATCGAAAACGGTGTGCTTCAAGAGATTCAGTTAGAACGAATTGGTAACCTAGGCATTGTTGGCAATATCTATCTAGGAAAAATAAGCCGCGTTTTACCTGGAATGCAGGCCGCTTTTGTTGATATTGGCTTAGAGAAAGCCGCATTTTTACATGCATCTGACATAGTAAACAGTGCCTCCATTGTTGAAGGTGTTGACGATGTACCAATAAAAAAAGTGCAAGATATACGAGAGTTAGTGCGCCAAGGTCAATACATTATGGTGCAAGTGGTTAAAGATCCATTAGGCACAAAAGGCGCGAGACTCACTACCGACATCACTATTCCATCTCGCTACTTAGTATTTATGCCAGACGCAACGCATGTTGGTGTAAGCCAACGGATAGAAACTGAAGAAGAGCGATCACGCCTTAAAAAAATTGTTGCTGAATATGGCGATGAAAATGGCAGTTTTATAGTACGTACCGCGGCTGAAGGTGCAAGCGAAGCAGAGTTAAGGCACGATGCTGGTTTTTTAAGAAAATTATGGGAAAAAATAACCGCACGTCGTAAAAAAACCAGTAAAGCAACCATATTACATGAAGACCTAACGCTTGCCTTTAGAACACTGCGTGATTACGTAGGTGAAGATATGGAACGTATTCGTGTTGACTCAAAGCTTACCTACCAAGAGCTAAAAATTTTTACCGAAGAATTTGTGCCGCAACTTTCACAGGTACTAGAGTACTACCCGGGTGAGCGACCTATATTTGACCTATTCGATGTAGAAAACGAAGTGCAAAAAGCGTTGCATCGCAAAGTCACGTTAAAGTCAGGCGGGTACATCATTATTGATCAAACAGAAGCGATGACTACGGTTGACGTAAACACCGGTGCGTTTGTCGGCCATCGTAATTTAGAAGAGACTATTTTTAACACTAATGTCGAGGCAACGTCTGCCATTGCGCGCCAGTTAAGGCTTCGTAATTTAGGTGGAATAATTATTATCGACTTTATCGATATGGTCAGCGAAGAGCATAAAAGCCGTGTGTTACATTCGTTAGAGTCGGCGCTAGCTAAAGATCGCACTAAAACAAATATCAATGGTTTGTCGGCACTTGGGCTAGTTGAAATGACCCGAAAACGCACTCGCGAAAGCCTAGAGCATATTTTATGTGATGTATGCCCGGCATGTTCAGGGCGTGGCTCACAAAAAACAGTCGAAACGGTATGCTACGAAATATTACGTGAAATTGTTCGCGTAAACCGCGCCTACGCAGCCGATAAATTCATGGTTTATGCAGCACCAGCAGTAAGTGAAGCCTTACTTAATGATGAATACCACAACTTGGCGGAGCTTGAGCTATTTATAGGTAAGCAAGTACACATACAAACAGAAAGCTTGTACAGCCAAGAGCAGTTTGATGTGGTAATGATGTAATGAAAGCAAAAGCGGTCTGTTTTTTTTGTTTTAGAAAGTTATGGCAAACCTGCGCCATAATTTTGGTATTACTGGCCGTTATTGTTTCAATATTAAAGTACACACTCCCTTACGCAAATGATTACAAAGGTGATATAGAAACCTACCTAGACGAAAAGTTTGCTATTAGTTTATCTATTGGCGCTATTTCAGCGAGCTGGCAGGGAAATGGCCCAGCCCTTGTGCTTGAAGATCTATCGTTTAAAGACAACGAAACTGCGCCAATTTCCCTCACTATTGCAAAAACTAGCTTAGAGCTTAATTTATGGGAAAGCATAAAAACCCTGCAATTAAAGTCTAACTACTTTGTTATAAATGGTTTTCATACCACGGTAAACGTGGCAGACCTGTTTGAAAGCGGTAATCAAGATGATGTTTCGTTTGAGCAAAAAGAGCTTATAGAAGGGCTGTTTTTAGGTAATACCGGTCATTTTGCAATAGAAAACTCCAGTATTAATTTTGTTTTAGACGATAACAAAGAGCGAAAACTCCTGCTTGAAAATATCATTTGGCAAAATGAAGAGTCTCAACATTTAGGTAGCGGAACATTAGCTTTACCTGGCATCACAGTGGGCACCTTTGACGCACGCATTGCTCTCAAAGGTGAAAGCTTAGAAGAAGTTGCTGGCAATATGTATGTCCAAGCCAATAAGGTGGATGTGTCTAATTGGTTGGCGCAATATATAAATACTGAAAAACAACAGTTAACTAGCGATATCAATTTACAAGCGTGGCTAAAAATTGAAAAAGGCCTAATTGACGATATAAAAATGCAGTGGCTGCCTAGTTCTGTTACTTGGTTTAATGAATCTCAAAGCCAGCAAGTTAGTTTAAGTGAAGGTGGCTTTCATCTTTATCCCGAGCAAGGTAATTGGTTTTTAAAAAGCACTGGTTTAGCGTTTAATAACAATAATACGACATGGCCAAGTTTAGAGTTTGAGGCTCAACTTGGTGAAAATAATCAAATTTGGTTAAATCAAATAGATATAGCGCTACTGGCTAACTTGGCAGCGCTGACAAATTTTGACTCTTTCGACGCGTTTTTAAAACGCAAACCAAGTGGTCAAATACAGCAGGCGTACGTTAATTACGAGAGTAACCAGCAGTGGCAAGTATGGTTTAACGCTAATAACATAGGCTGGCAAGAGCTTAATTCAGTGCCAGCTGCGCAAGGTTTACGCGTAAGCGGTTTATTAAACCAAGATAAAGGCCGTATCAGCTTATTTGGAGAAAACGGCACTTTAATAACTGGCGATAGTTTTAGTGACAACATTAATTATAACCAGCTCAATATAGAATTAGACCTCGCAAAGCAAAATAATAACTGGCGTATTAGCAGTGATAATATTTGGTTTGATAATAATGAGATAACGCTAGCCGCAGAAATGCAGCTGAGCTTTGGTGATACACCGCGTCTTGATTTATACGCAGAGGCATTTGCAGAGGATGCCAGTATTGCCGGTCATTATTTTCCGTTAAAAGCGATGAGCCCAGAATTAGTTAGCTATCTAAACGGGGCTATAAAAGGCGGCGAAATATCAAAAGCGCAGGTTCTATTTGCAGGTCCGTTATCAGGATTTCCATTTAAAGATGGCTCAGGGCAATTTGATGTACTTGCTCAAATTGACAATGCCACGTACCAGTTCGACCCGCAGTGGCCAGCAGTAACAGATGCAAAGGTAAAGCTACATTTTGCTAATGAACGCATGGACATTTACAGCCAACAAGGCTCTTTGGTTAATTTAGATGTGGGTAATAGCGTTAAAGTTAGCATTAATGATTTAATGAATGCCGATGAGCTGGTGGTGCAAATAGATAAAAAAGCACCGATGGAAAACCTGTACACCTTTTTTAAAGCCACGCCCATTGCGAGCCCGCTAGCTGATATTTTTGAGGTAATACAAGGCCAAGGTGAAGCCGATGCCAGCATTGAGTTACTGGTAGGTTCAAAGTTTGAAGGTGGTGCAAGTGTTAGCGGCACTGTAAAGCTAGATGATTTACCCGTATTTATTGCCACACCCGGTATTGCGTTAAATAACTTAACTGGCGTGCTTAACTTTAAAAACGATAATATTGAACTTAAAAATGCCACCGCTACATGGCTTGGGATGCCGCTGGCAATTAATTACAACAGCCAAAGTGAAGCGAGTGACTACAAAGCAAACATAGATATTAATGCACAACTTGATGCCAATACTTTAATCGATAGCGGGCAAGGTATTTTAAAAGGGTCACTTGAAGGGCAAAGTGCAGTTGATATTGGACTTGTGCTTAATTTTACCGAGCAAGGGTTTAATTACCGTGCACAGGTTAAATCTGACCTTGTTGGGTTAACAAGTAAATTGCCAGCACCATACAAAAAGGCCGAGACACAACCGTGGGTTCTTGATGCGGTTGTTCAAGGCGATGACATTTCAAACCTTATAACTGCACAGGTAAATAAGCAGTTTTATTTTAATGCAATATTAGAAAATGGAAAATCGCAATTTAGTAATGCGCATTTTGTTATCGGTAAGCAAGATTTAGGGCTAAATTCACAAGACTTAAGCGTTTCAATAAACCTAGAGCAAACCGAACTTGTACCTTGGGTTGATCTTATTGATCAAATCATTAGTGCGGCCCAAAACGAGGATGACCCAGAATCACAAGGTATCATGCCACCGCTTAACGAGATTGTCGCAAATATTGGCATGCTCGATATTAGCACTATGGTGTTTAATGATTTTGAAATGCGCCTAGCCCCTGAGCAAAGCAATGTGTATTTAAAATTAAATGCCAAAGAATTACGTGCAGGTGTATTTATTCCTACTTCGCAGCGCAGCCAGCCTATTCGATTTAACGCTGATTATTTACGCGTGAATTTTGCAGAGAAAATTGAAGCGCCTATCACTGAGGCTGCAAAAGCAGACCCTGACACCGATTTAACGTGGCTGACGAACTTACCAGCTATAGAGTTTGAGTGTGCAGATTGTAAAATTACCAACTATCAGTTAGACAAAGTAAGCGCCTCGTTACTTGGTGACGGTAAACGTTTGGTTATTTCTGAGTTGGTTGTTGATAAAGGCGATCATATTTTGCGCACGAAAGGGCAATGGAAAGATGGCACCACACAGTTAAGCGGTGAAGTTAAAAGTGATGATATAGGCGCGTTGTTTGATGAGTTTGATATTACCACGGCTATTAAGGGCTCTAAGGCCACTATAAATTACAATCTTGCTTGGCAAGCCGCACCTTACTCATTTGATGTTCCGAGCCTCAGTGGTGAAATTGATTGGGATTTAGCAGAAGGGCACCTAACAGAAATTAGTGATGGTGGCGCACGGGTTTTTTCGTTGTTGAGCTTAGATTCGTTGGTGCGAAAACTAAAACTTGATTTTAGAGATGTATTTTCAAAAGGGTTTTTCTACAACAGCATGCAAGGTTCTATGCAATTAGAGAACGGTATTGCTTATACAAAAGACACTAAGATGGATGGCGTTCCGGCTGATTTAACCATTAAAGGCTACGCAAATTTAAATACGCTTGATATCAACTACGATCTCGCTGTTGCACCGCAGGTCACCTCAAGTATTCCCGTTATTGTGGCGTGGATGGTAAACCCAGTAACAGGGCTAGCAGCATTGGCACTAGATAAAGTAATACACTCTGCGCGCGTAATTTCTGAAATTAACTTTAAAGTGACTGGCACCATGAGTGAGCCTGTTGTTCAGGAGCTCGACCGTAAAAGCCGTGAAGTTACATTACCACAAGCGGCGCAAAACCAGCCCCAAGCCTCAGTCGATTTAAAACTTAAAGATGCTGAAGTAACCGCAACTAATGACTAATTTAGCGACCCCTAATAACCACAATATACTTGCTTTACAAATGTGTTCTGGTCTAAATGCTGACGACAATATTGCAGAACTTAAAAAAGCATTAAACACACTTCCCGCAACACGGCCATTGCTTGTATGTCTCCCTGAGGCCTTTTTAGTGTTTAGCAAAAGCGGTCACGATACGCTCTCAACAGCTAAGCACATTGAGCAATACAAACGTCAAATAAGCCAATTATGTAAACACCATAATATTTGGTTAAACGCAGGCACAATACCTGAACCATACAATAATACTAAATATTATGCCGCCTCACATTTATATAATAATCAAGGTGAGTGCGTCGCAACGTATAATAAAATACATCTATTTGATGTAAACGTTGATGATAAAACAGGGAGTTACCGCGAATCTGATTTTACCCAAGCAGGAAGTGATGTGGTTGTGGTTGAATCTCCCTTTGGTAAACTAGGTCTAACAGTGTGTTATGATCTGCGTTTTAGTGCTTTATTTACAGCGCTTGCACGTAAAGGCGCTGAGGTTATTTTAGTGCCAAGTGCATTTACAATGGTGACTGGTCAAGCACACTGGCAGCCATTATTGGCGGCGCGAGCGATAGAAACCCAATGTTATGTGGTTGCTGCAGCCCAATACGGCACACATGAAAATGGCCGCCAAACGTATGGCCACAGTATTATTATTTCACCCTGGGGTAGCACTTTAAGTAATTTACCCTGTGGTACAGGTTTTATTAGCGCTAACGCTGATTTAGAGCCGTTACAAAAAATTAGACGAGATATGCCTGTGCAGTCTCATCAACGATTTAGAGAGCATTTATTATGAATTCGGTTGAACAGCATTTATTACACGACAGCCAACTAAATAGAGAAGAGCTCGAAAAAACGCTCGCTTACATACATCAGCACAAAGTAGATTACGCCGATTTATACTTTCAATCGAGTCATCACGAGTCGTGGGTACTGGAAGATGGCTTGGTAAAAGAAGGCTCATACAATGTTGAGCGCGGCGTTGGCGTACGTGCAGTCAGCGGCGAAAAAACAGGTTTTTCATATTCGGATGCTATCAACTTAGAAGCGCTAAACAAAGCCGCTACAGCAGCTCGCAGTATTGCCGATGCAGGTGAAGATAAAACCATTAAAGTATTTAGTGATGTATCAGCAAAAATGCAATTTGCGCCACATCAACCAATCTCAAGTATGAGCGATAGCGATAAAGTGAGTTTATTACGCGAGCTTGAAAACTACATTCGAGAATTAGCCCCCGACGCTGAGCAAGTAATTAGCTCTATGTCAGCAGTATACGAAGAAGTACTAATTGCGGCCAGTGACGGTACATTTGCTACCGATATTCGCCCACTTATTCGTTTAAACTGTTCAGTATTGCTTGAAAAAAACGGCCGTCGTGAGCGCGGTGGTGCAGGCGGCGGTGCTCGTTTAGATTATGGCTATTTTAAAGAGCTGGTAAACGGTAAACCGCGCTGGATGGAATTTGCACAAGAAGCTGTACGCCAGGCTAAAGTAAACTTAGAGGCTATTGACGCGCCCGCTGGTACTATGGAAGTGGTATTAGGAAATGGTTGGCCAGGTGTACTTTTACATGAAGCGGTAGGCCATGGCCTTGAAGGCGATTTTAACCGTAAAGGTGCATCAGCGTTTAGTGGCAAAGTAGGGCAAAAAGTGGCTTCTGAGCTATGTACCGTCGTTGACGATGGCACCATGGCTGATCGTCGTGGATCGCTTAACGTAGATGATGAAGGCACACCTGCTGCATATAACGTGCTTATCGAAAACGGCATTTTAAAAGGGTACATGCAGGATAAGCTAAACGCACGTTTAATGGGGGTAAACCCAACCGGGAATGCACGTCGTGAGTCGTATGCGCATTTACCTATGCCACGCATGACAAATACCTATATGTTAGGTGGCGAGCATAGCCAAGCCGATATTATTAGTAGCGTTAAAAAAGGCGTGTTTGCACCTAACTTTGGTGGCGGGCAGGTTGATATTACCTCGGGTAAATTTGTATTTAGTGCATCAGAAGCCTACTTAATCGAAAATGGTAAAATTACGCAGCCAATCAAAGGCGCAACGCTTATTGGTAATGGCCCTGAAGTCATGCAGCATATTTCAATGGTAGGTAACGACTTAGCACTTGATAAAGGCGTTGGCGTGTGTGGTAAAGATGGGCAAAGTGTTCCGGTTGGCGTAGGGCAACCGAGCCTTAAAATTGATCAGCTAACGGTAGGTGGGACAGCTTAAAGGCCTAACCGCTAAAGTTTAGGCGCGGAATCGTTCGCGCCTAGTCGCTTTATCAGTTAGTTACTTGGTTATTTACTTCGCTTAATGCAATTTTATGCTTCATTTCTTCTTCATACCATAGCGCCATAAAACACTCAGTGAGTTTATGCTCTATGTCCAGTGCCTGCTCGGTTGGGCAAAATAGCGTAAAGCGGGCTCTAAACTCACCCAATTCGGTTGTTCCAAAATGTATTTCTGGTGCTGGGCCCGATATTTTTGCATCTAGTTTTCGCTCAATAATCGAGTTATAGCGAGTGGCGAGTTCTTCAAACTCCTCACAATACATTTTAGCTTTTACCGAGAGCGTGTCGTAAATTGGGTAAGGGTTAAAGCTCTCTTTTCGAACAATAGAAAAGCTATGTGTTGCAAAGCGTTTTACATAATTTAGATTTTTAATCGGGCTGGTGATGAGTTTATTATTAGGTATGTAAATCGTTTTTCTAGAAAACTGATAAGTGTGCATGTCTATTTCATGCATGGTTGTTTTTATCCAGTCTGTTTCTGCTACTTCACCGTAATATTCACCGACTTGCACCCAGTCGCCGACTCTAAATGGGCGTGTGGTGACTAAGTAAAAAAAGCCAATAACACATTGAATAAATTCTCGCGTAGCTAAAACAATGGCAACCGCAAAGGCCGCAATAGACAACGCAAAATTTTGAATTTCAGTCGACCACACAAACAACAGCGATAGCACCAACACAAAATTAATAAAATGCTTAATGTTATGTGCAATGTAGCGAATATCTTTGTCTTTTTTTTCTGCGCGGTTTCTCGCTAATTTATCAACAAGTACTTTTAATCCAAGTGCAAAACTAAGCATAACAATTGAAACAAGAAACGGGTGTAGCAATATATCAGTAATCATAATATCCAGTTGTAGGTATGTTGATAAACACACGCTAGTATATTGAGTTATTTAGCTAATAAGCAAATTTAACCTTAATAAAAAAGCCCCTTAGCACATATGTGTAAGGGGCTTAACGTTATTAAATTAGTAAATAACCTGAACTCTGGTTAAGCAGTTTATTATCCAGAGTTTAGGTTAAATAGCTTAGCGCATAGTAACAAACTCTTCAGAGCCTGTTGGATGAAGTGCAACAACTGCATCAAAGTCAGCTTTAGTTGCGCCCATTTTCATTGCTACGGCAAAGCCCTGAATCATTTCATCAACGGCAAAGCCAAGGCCATGTAAGCCAACCACTTTTTCGTCTTCCCCTGCGCAAACTAGCATCATGTTACATGCTTGGCGGTGCTGAGTTACCGCTGTGTACATAGCGGCAAAGCTTGATTTATACACTTTTACGTTTTCTGCGCCGTACTGAGAAATCGCTTCTTGCTCGGTTAAACCAATGGTGCCGATAGGCGGATGACTAAATACGACTGTTGGTACTAGGCTGTAATCCATTTTTAAATCATCAGGGAGCGCTTTATTAAATAAGCGTTCTGATAACGTACGGCCTGCTTTAACTGCAACAGGAGTAAGCTCAATACCGCCTTCGATAATATCACCTACAGCATAAACGTTTTCAGCAGTCGTATTTTGGTACTCATCTACTTTCACATAACCGCTTTCATTTACTTCTACACCGGCTGCCGCAAGGTTTATCTTGTCTGTTGTAGGTGTGCGGCCAATGGCCCAAATAACTTGGTCAACATTTTGGCTGTAACCGTTTTCAAAATGAATAGTTAAACTGCCGTCACTTTCTTTGATTACTTCTTTAGGGGAGCATTCAGTATGAAGAGTCGGACCTTCTTTAGCCATAATATCGACGAGCGTGTCGATTATGTAGGGGTCAAATGTACGCAGAGGCTTACTTTTACGAACGAATAAATGTGTTTCTGTGCCCAAGCTATGTAATACACCTGCAATTTCTACGGCAATGTAACCAGCACCAATTACGGCTACGCGTTTAGGCTGTTCATTAAGTTCAAAAAAGCCATTAGAATCAATACCATGCTCAGCGCCCGGAATGTTTGGAATAGTAGGACGTCCGCCTACAGCCACTAAAATATGATCGGCGGTGTAGTGTTCACCATTTACTTCTATTGTTTTGCTGTCGATAAAGGTAGCAAAGCCTTTAATAACGGTAACGCCATTACTTGCTAAACCGTTGTCGTACCCTTTATGAATTCGGCCAATATAGGCTTCACGACTTTCTACTAGCTTACTCCAATTAAAGTCTTTTACCTCAACGTTAAAACCGTAATCGGGTGCATATAAGTTAATTGCTTCGGCTACTTGTGCGCCGTGCCACATAACCTTTTTAGGTACACAGCCTACGTTTACACAGGTACCACCCATGTGTTTTGCTTCAATAAGTGCCACTTTAGCACCGCGCATTGCAGCTCTGTTTGCAGAAGCAATGCCACCGCTGCCACCGCCAATTGCAATGTAATCAAAGTGTTGTGTCATTTTAAGTCCTTAGGCGTTGAGTTTTATGCGCATAAGCATAACATTAAGTTTTAAAAATAAAGAGTGTTTAGATGACCTATGTTGAGTAAAAAAACATTCACATTTACAGCCTTATCGATATAAAGCGATACGTTAAGTCAGTACCAAACAGAATATCTGCAGTACGTAAACGGGCTCGCTTTAGATTGCATTCCCTGTAGGCATTTCATTATTACCGAGCCTAAAAGTAGTTATTAATGGCTTTTGAATAGCTAGATTAATAAAAAGTATGTTGTTTTTTAACTTTTAGACCCAATCTAAAAATGAAATGCATTAACGCAAAGAGAGTATTTATGAGCAACCCACTAATTGGCCTTGAAGGCTTACCACCATTTTCTAAAATTAAGCCTGAATTTGTAGTACCGGCACTTAAAGACGGAATAGCAAATTGTCGAAAAGCTATCGATGACGTACTTGCGAAAAAGTCATACACGTGGGATGACTTAGTGTTACCACTTGAAGAGGCCGACGATAAACTATCGCGACTATTTTCGCCTGTTTCTCATTTAAATTCTGTTATGAATAACGACGAACTGCGTGAAGCATACGAGCAGTGTTTACCGCTTATTTCTGAGTACTCTACGTTTGTCGGTCAGCATCAAGGTTTATACGAAGCGTATAATGCTTTGTACAACAGTGACGAATTTAAAACACTCACTACAGCACAACAAAAATCAATTACTAACGCCTTGCGTGACTTTAAATTGTCGGGTATTGCATTAGCGAGCGAAGATCAAAAGCGTTACGGCGAAATTAGTGCGCGTTTATCTGAGCTTTCATCTAAGTTTGGTAACAATGTAATGGATGCGACTTTAGCGTGGCACAAGCACATTACTGATGAAGCCGATCTAGCCGGACTCCCCGAGTCTGCACTAGCGCTTGCTGCTGACACAGCCAAAAGTAAAGAGCTAGACGGTTGGGTATTTACGCTTGATTTTCCATCTTATTTACCAATTATGACTTACGCTGATAACCGTGAACTTCGTAAAGAAACCTACACCGCATTTAGCACACGCGCATCTGATCAAGGCCCAAATGCGGGAGAGTTTGATAACTCAGACATTATGAAAGAAGCACTTGCACTTCGCCATGAGCTTGCGCAGTTATTAGGGTTTAAAAGCTACGCTGAAAAATCATTAGCAACAAAAATGGCTGAAACACCAGAGCAAGTGTTTTCGTTCTTAGAAGATTTAGCCGCTAAATCTAAGCCGCAAGCAGAGCAAGAAGTGGCAGAACTCAGAGCGTATGCAGCACAAAAACACGGAATTACAGAGTTAGAAGCGTGGGACTTTGGCTACTACGGCGAAAAATTAAAACAAGAAAAATATGCAATTTCTGATGAAGTACTACGCCCATATTTCCCTGCTGATAAAGTGTTAAGTGGCTTATTTGAAACGGTTAACCGCTTATTTAGCATTAGCGTAAATGAAGTAACCGACTTTGATACGTACCATAAAGATGTACGTTTTTTTGAAATTGTTGATAGCAATAACACGCTACGAGGACGTTTTTACTTAGATCTTTATGCACGCGATCGCAAACGCGGTGGCGCGTGGATGGACGATTGTATGGGTCGTAAGGTACGCGCTAATGGCGAGTTACAAACCCCTGTAGCTTATTTAGTATGTAACTTTAATAAAGCAGTAGGTGATAAACCGGCTTTGTTTACCCACAATGAGGTAACGACTTTATTCCATGAGTTTGGCCACGGTATTCACCATATGCTGACTCAAGTTGATGCTGCTCCTGTAGCAGGTATTAATGGCGTAGCATGGGATGCCGTAGAGCTACCAAGTCAATTTTTAGAGAACTGGTGTTACGAGGAAGAAGCGCTGAGCTTTATTTCGGGCCATTTTGAGACCGGCGAGCCATTACCAAAAGAATTGCTTGATAAGTTATTGGCCGCTAAAAACTATAACTCAGGCATGCAAATGCTGCGTCAAATTGAGTTTTCGTTATTTGATTTTAAAATTCATAACGATTATGTCGCGGGCGAGCCGTGTCAAATCCAAGCTGTATTAAACGATGTGCGCAGTCGTACATCCGTTGTTCACGCCCCAGAGTTTAATCGTTTTCAGCACGGGTTTAGCCATATTTTTGCAGGTGGCTACAGTGCCGGTTATTACTCGTATAAATGGGCTGAAGTATTATCGGCCGATGCTTACGCTAAGTTTGAGGAGGAAGGAATTTTTAACCCACAAACAGGGCAAGCCTTCATGCAGCATATTCTAGAAAAAGGCGGCAGTGAAGAGCCTATGGAATTATTTAAAAACTTCCGAGGCCGCGAGCCACGCGTTGATGCACTACTCCGCCACAGCGGCATCGCAGCTTAAAAATATGTCGTTTATTAAATTTAACAAAAGCGCCTTTTAGGCGCTTTTTTATTGTTTTTAGATAATAGGCTATAAACGTTAGTAATTTCAGCACGCCGTACTATGCTCTAAGCATGCTCAACTAAACGGATTTGTGTATGGAAAAGTTAGTACTTACCATTGATGACGATAAATTAACCCACCTCATTATTGAAGAGTCTCTAGCTGGGTTTTGTAAACTTCTTCATGCTAAAGAGGGCGAAGAGGGGCTAAGGTTAATAAACGAACATAAACCCGATATTATCCTTCTCGACATAGAAATGCCGGGCAAGTCGGGTTATCAAGTCTGCCAAGAAATAAAACAAAATGCCGATACAAAAGATATTCCGGTTATGTTTTTGTCATCAAAAGAAGCGCTTATCAACCGAGTGAAAGGCTACAGCGTTGGTGCGTCTGACTACATAATGAAACCGTTTAACGCAGAAGAACTAATGGCACGTATTAAAATACTGTATGCGTATCGCCAACAATGCGTCAAACTCGAAAGCGATATAAATAAAGCCAACAAAACGGCTGCAATGGCGATGACCGAGTCAGGAGATATGGGTCGAATTATGCGCTACGTTGGACAAAGTTATCATGCCAACAGCTTACAAACGTTGAGTGAGTTCTTCTTAGGGTTTTTTACTCCTCTTAATTTGGATGTAGTGGTTGTATTTTGGTATCAACATAAAAGTGAATTTTACAGCTTACAAGGTGGTGTATGCCCATTAGTGCAGGAGTTATTGGCGCAACATAAAGATGCACAGCGGTTTGTTGATATAGGCGAGAGCACTATTATTAATTACCCAAAACTATCGTTGCTGGTTAAAAATATGCCCGTCGATGACAGCGAAAAATATGGGCGTTATAAAGATTTGTTTCCTCATATTTTAGAGGTTACCAATGAAAAGGTCGTTACTATGGAAAGAAACGAAAAAAATTACCAGCAAGCTGAACAAATTAGCACTGCACTGGAAGATATAATAAGCCAGTTTAATGCTCAAAATATCACGCAAAGTAATGTAGCAGAGCAGTTTTGTGCACAACTAGAGGCATTAAATACAGCTATTGAGCTTCAAAAGAATAATTTAAACCCCGCCGATATTGATTCATGTATATCGCAGCTCGAACATACTATGCAGTTACTGGTGTCTGCCAATAGCGATTTAGCGTTTATAAAATATCAGTTTGAGCAAGTAACACAAAGCCGCAGTGAGTTTTTACAGAGTTTACGCCATAAAGTTGAAGACATTGAGCCTGCAATTAACCAAGACCCTGACATAGAGCTATTTTAGTGCGCTTAAGCTCGCTGGTTGATATACTCTGGCGGTATTTTATCGTCGGAGTGTATTGTGGTTATTCAGTGTGCCTTTAAAGAGTGTCGCCCGTATTTAAATGAATTAGAAACGCGTTTTGGTTTAGTAAATTGGCAACAAAATAGCCAAGGTTTTAGCCTGCACTATGACGATACAGGGCTGAGTTTATTTAAAACTGATGAACCTAAATTAGGAGCCATTAATGTTGATTTTGTTACCGGAGCAGCCGCTCACAGGCGAAAATTTGGTGGCGGTAAGGGGCAAGCTATTGCAAAAGCGGTTGGCCTTAATAAAGGGGCAACGCCTGTAGTACTTGATGCAACCGCAGGTTTGGGCCGCGATGGCTTTGTATTAGCATCATTAGGGTGCAAGGTTATTTTACATGAGCGTCATCCGGTGGTTGCTGCACTGCTGGCCGATGGTTTAAACAGAGCTTACAGCGACAGTGAAATTGGTCCTTGGATGAAAGAGAATATGAGCTTAGTGTTTGGCTCCAGCCACACGTTACTTGCCCAATGTGAAAGCATGCCCGATGTGGTTTATCTAGATCCCATGTTTCCACACCGTGAAAAGTCAGCCTTAGTAAAAAAAGAAATGCGCGTATTTCAAGAGTTAGTAGGTGCAGATACCGACGCTGATGATTTACTTGAATTTGCCTACCCACTTGCTAGCAAGCGAGTGGTGGTTAAGCGCCCTGATTACGCCCCGTTTTTAAATGACAAAACCCCCAGTATGCAAATTAAAACTAAAAAGAACCGTTTTGATGTGTATGTAAAAGCGGCCATGGTTTAAAGGCCCTTATTACGTGTGTTGATCGGGTTTAAGGATCTAGGATCTTAGTGTGCTTTTATGTTAGAATTCGCGCAATTTTTTGGCATTAGTAAGAAGCACAGCAATGATCTTAGACGATATTCGCGTTGTTTTAGTTAACACATCACACTCAGGTAATATAGGTTCGGCGGCTCGCGCCATGAAAACAATGGGTTTATCAAAACTCTATTTAGTTGACCCTGCTTGTGAAATTGATAGCCATGCAAGTGCGTTATCTGCAGGTGCCAGCGATGTATTAGGCAATGCAGTGATTGTTGATAAGCTTGAAGACGCTATTGCTGATTGTGCATTAACCATTGGTACAAGCGCACGTTCGCGCACGCTTTCATGGCCTATGGTTGAGCCTCGCGAGTGTGGTGAAAAGCTGGTGGAAGAAGCTGAAAATGGTCCTGTGGCATTAGTGTTTGGCCGCGAAAACAGTGGTTTAACTAACGAAGAGCTACAGCTGTGTAATTATCATGTATGTATTCCAGCTAACCCAGAATATAGCTCGCTAAACCTTGCTATGGCTGTGCAAACATTGTCTTACGAAACACGTATGGCATTTTTAAATAAGCAACCTAAGCAAGAAGCACAAGATGACACCGTTTACCCTAACTCTAAACAAACAGAGTTATTTTACGATCACCTAGAAGAAACACTTTATAACACAGGTTTTATTATCAAACAGCACCCAGGCATTGTGATGACAAAGCTTCGTCGTTTATTTAACCGTGCACGCCCAGAAGAGGCTGAAATGAACATTTTGCGCGGTATTCTTACCTCTATAAATAAATCGATTCCTAAGTAAGGTATAGCAATTAGTTATATAAACGGGTGTTTAAATAACTGGCTAATACTTGACTAAATTACTCAGGTAATTACAATGGAGACAATACTTGACCAAACAGGTCAGGTATTAAAAATTTGTTAACTACATTCACTTTGAGCGATATGTTTTTAAATCAAATTTTTATCAAGTGATAATACTTGACTAATTTACTCTGGTAATTAAAATTTGCACTCTTTGTGCAGGGGGCGTTATGAAATTAACATCAAAAGGCCGATATGCCGTTACAGCGATGCTTGATGTTGCGCTGCACACAGGTGTTGGTCCTGTCGCCCTTGCTGATATTTCACAAAGACAAGAAATTTCTTTGTCATACCTTGAACAATTATTTGCTCGGCTGCGTAAAAATGGCTTGGTAAGTTCGGTTCGAGGACCTGGTGGCGGCTATTTACTAGGGCGAGAAGCCGGTGTTATTTCTGTTGGTGACATTATTACCGCAGTTGATGAATCGGTTGATGCAACACGTTGCCAAGGCGCCAACACTGGCTGCCAAAGCGGTATGCGCTGTTTGACCCATAATTTGTGGTCAGATTTAAGCGCACGTATAGAAGAATTTTTGAACAGTATTACCCTTGCTGAATTGGTGGAAAAATCAGATGTGAAAGAAATTGCATCGCGCCAAGATAACAGTATCAATAACGCAATTAAGCAGTTGGAAAACATTCAAGTAAGCTGTCAACTTTAAGGTTGACCTGCAGCGGAGAGAGAAATGAAGTTACCGATTTATTTAGATTACGCAGCAACCACGCCTGTTGATGAGCGTGTTGCTAAAGAAATGATGCAATGCCTTACAATGGACGGTAAATTTGGTAACCCTGCATCACGTTCACACCGTTTTGGTTGGCAAGCTGAAGAAGCCGTTGACCAAGCACGTACAGATATTGCTGATTTAGTAAATGCAGACCCACGTGAAATTGTTTTCACTTCGGGTGCAACTGAATCAAATAACCTAGCTATTAAAGGTGCAGCACAGTTTTACAAAAAGAAAGGTAAGCACGTTATTACCGCTAAAACTGAGCACAAAGCAGTCATCGACACATGTCGTGAATTAGAACGTCAAGGTTTTGAAGTAACCTATATGGACGTTGAAGAAAATGGCTTGCTTGATCTGCAAAAGCTAGCAGACACAATGCGTGACGACACAGTACTTGTTAGCATCATGCACGTGAATAACGAGCTAGGTGTAATTCAAGACATCGCGACGATTGGCGAAATGTGTCGTGAACGTAAAATCATGTTTCACGTAGATGCTGCGCAAAGTGCAGGTAAAGTACTTATTGACGTACAACAACTTAAAGTTGATTTTATGTCGTTCTCTGCGCACAAAGCATACGGCCCTAAAGGTGTAGGTGCGCTTTACGTTCGTCGTAAACCACGTGCTCGTTTAGAAGCGCAAATGCACGGTGGCGGTCATGAGCGTGGTATGCGTTCAGGTACACTTGCAACTCATCAGTTAGTGGGTATGGGTACTGCATTTAGAATCGCAAAAGAAGATTTTGAAAAAGATTTTGCACACATCAGCGCATTACGTAAACGCCTAATCGACGGCATTATGGCTGATATGGACGAAGTATATTTTAACGGCACACAAGACCAATCAGTACCGGGTATTGTAAACATCAGCTTTAACTTTGTTGAAGGTGAATCGTTACTTATGGCAGTAAAAGACATTGCGGTATCGTCAGGTTCAGCCTGTACATCTGCAAGCTTAGAGCCTTCTTATGTTTTACGTGCACTTGGCCGTAACGACGAATTAGCACACAGCTCAATTCGTTTCAGTATTGGTCGTTTTACTACCGAAGAAGAGATTGATTACACCGTTGAATTAATGAAAAACTCTATCGGTCGCCTACGTGAAATGTCTCCACTTTGGGAGATGCATCAAGAAGGTATTGATTTAGATTCAGTTGAATGGGCTCACCACTAATACTTAGTGATGTGAGCACATACCCTAGCAGGTAATGAGGATAGAATTATGGCGTACAGTGATAAAGTAATCGACCACGTAGAAAACCCACGTAACGTAGGTGCTCTAGACAAAAACGATCCGTCAGTGGCAACGGGTATGGTAGGCGCACCAGCATGTGGTGACGTAATGAAATTGCAAATTAAAGTATCGGATACTGGCGTTATTGAAGATGCAAAATTCAAAACCTACGGTTGTGGCAGCGCAATTGCCTCTTCTTCACTTGTAACAGAGTGGGTTAAGGGTAAAACACTTGATGAAGCAGCAACCATCAAAAACACTGATATCAGTGCTGAGCTAGAATTACCACCAGTGAAAATTCACTGTTCAATTTTAGCCGAAGATGCAATTCAAGCAGCAATTGCAGACTACAAAAGCAAACAAGCGAAGTAAGAAGAGAAACTCATGGCAGTGACATTGACAGATGCGGCAGCAAACCGCGTACAATCATTTTTAGCAAACCGCGGCAAAGGGTTAGGTCTGCGCGTTGGCATTAAAACGACGGGCTGTTCAGGTCTTGCTTATGTACTTGAGTTTGTTGACGAGTTAAACGAAGACGATGAAACCTTTGCGGCTAAAGGCGTTACTTTAATAGTTGACGCAAAAAGCTTAGTTTACATCGATGGCACAGAGCTCGACTACACTAAAGAAGGCTTAAATGAAGGGTTTAAATTTAATAACCCTAACCAAGCTGACGAGTGTGGTTGTGGCGAAAGCTTTACCGTTTAATTGCTACGTGTAATTGTATTTTGAAGCCCTGCAACTGTAGGGCTTTGTTATTTCTGAATATTACTGGTTGAAGCTATGCGTTACTTTGAATTATTTGCAGTGCCCGTTGATTATAATATTGATTTAGCAACGATTAATAAAAATTATCTAGAATTACAGCGTGCTGTACATCCCGACCGCCATGCCAATGCAAGCAGCCGTGATAAGTTAATGTCGGTGCAAAGCGCAGCTGAAATTAACGATGCCTTGCAAACACTTAAGCACCCAGTTAAACGTGCTGAGTATATGTTAAGCGAGCTGGGAGTTGATATTCGCGCTGAGCAACAAACACTGCAAGATCCATTATTTTTAATGCAACAAATGGAATTGCGCGAAGAGCTTGAAGAGCTTGCATCAGCGAGTGACCCGGATGCGGCCATTGCTAATTTTGAAAAACAAATAAAACAACTTAACGAGCAATACAGTGCACAACTTGCAGAACAGTTAGCAAGCAGCAACGAGCAACAGTACCAACTAGCTGCCGATAATATTCGTAAACTGAAGTTTGTTTATAAATTACGTGACGAACTAGAACGCATTGAAGACAGTTTATTTGACGATTAATTACTTGCTGTAAAGCGAGCAAAACGAGTTTAAAGAGCATTATGGCATTATTGCAAATTGCTGAGCCGGGGCAAAGCGCGGCACCACATGAACATAAACTAGCCATAGGTATTGACCTTGGCACTACTAATTCATTAGTTGCTACCGTACAAAGTGGCGAAGCGCGCACTTTAACAGATGAGTTAGGTGCGGCAATGTTGCCGTCGGTTGTTCGTTATCAAGCCGGTGGTATTACTGTGGGTAGCGATGCGGCACAAGCTGCAACACAAGACCCTGCAAATACACTTATTTCGGTAAAGCGTTTTTTAGGCAAAACACAGGCTGAAATAGAGCAAAGCTACGGTCAATTACCGTATCAATTTTGTGAAGATAATGGCTCGCTTGCCATTCAAACTGAAGCTGGAAAAGTCAGCCCAGTTAAAGCGTCAAGCCACATATTAGCCGCGTTGAAAGCGCGTGCAGAACAAAGTTTTGGTAATCAAGAAATTTTAGGCGCTGTTATTACCGTTCCTGCGTATTTCGATGATGCTCAGCGTCAAAGTACTAAAGATGCAGCAGAGCTTGCTGGCATTAATGTATTACGCTTGTTAAACGAGCCAACAGCGGCGGCTGTTGCCTATGGTTTAGATTCGGGCCAAGAAGGTATCATTGCCGTTTACGACTTAGGCGGTGGTACATTTGATATTTCTGTTCTTCGTTTACACCAAGGTGTGTTTGAAGTAATGGCAACCGGCGGCGACTCAAGTTTAGGTGGTGACGATTTTGATTCACTACTCGTTGACTACTTTAAGCAGCAAACCGGTGTATCAGCGTTATCACCTTCGGTTTTACGTTTATTTATTAACAAAGCCAAAGCCTGTAAAGAAGCGTTAAGCCAATACGCAAAAGTAAATGTAGGGCTTGAATTTGACGGGCAAAACCACACGGTAGAAGTAACGCGCGAAACATTCGACGAAATGGCGATGCCACTGGTTAAAAAAACACTGCGTTCGTGTCGCCGAGCTGTTAAAGATGCTGGCATTGAAAACGAAGAAGTTTTACAAGTTATTATGGTCGGCGGTTCAACGCGTATGCCACTGGTACGCAGCCAAGTACATAGCTTTTTTGATAAAGAACCGCTAACCTCAATCGACCCTGACCGCGTTGTGGCATTGGGTGCAGCACTGCAAGCAGACGTGCTCATTGGCAATAAGCCAGACTCAGATATGTTATTACTTGATGTACTGCCACTGTCGCTTGGACTCGAAACCATGGGCGGTTTGGTTGAAAAAATTATTCCGCGTAACACCACTATTCCGGTAGCGCGTGCTCAAGAATTTACGACGTTTAAAGATGGCCAAACGGCGATGTCTTTGCATGTATTACAAGGTGAGCGTGAGCTGGTTGACGATTGTCGTTCACTTGCTAAATTTAGCTTAAAAGGTATTCCACCAATGGCAGCTGGCGCTGCGCATATTCGGGTTACCTTTAAAGTAGATGCTGATGGTTTATTAAGTGTCTCAGCGATGGAAAAATCAACGGGTGTGCAAGCCGAAATTCAGGTTAAACCTTCGTTTGGTTTATCTGACGACCAAGTGGCTAACATGCTAAAAGAGTCGATGAGCAACGCAAAAGACGACATGCAAGCACGAATGCTTAAAGAGCAACAAGTTGAGGCTCTTCGTGTTATTGAGGCACTAAATGCTTCATTAGATGCTGATGGCGCGTTACTTGATGACGCTCAGCTTACAAATTTAAGAGCTGAAATTGCAGAGCTGGTAAAAGTGCGCGAAAATGCTCAACAACCTAGCGAAATTAAAGCGGCTATCGAAAAAGTAGATAACGCCAGTAGTGAATTTGCATCGCGCAGAATGGATGCATCAATTAAAAAAGCCCTAACGGGTCAGTCAGTAGACAACATTTAAGAGAGATTAGAATGCCACAAATTGTTTTTCTTCCACATCCTGAATTGTGTCCTGACGGCGCTGCAATTGAAGCACCTGAGGGGCAAACTGTGCTCGACGCGGCGCTTAAAAATGGCATAAGCATTCCACATGCATGTGAAAAGTCGTGTGCGTGTACTACGTGTCATTTAGTTATTCGTGAAGGGTTTGATTCACTTGATGAAAGTGACGACCTAGAAGACGATATGCTAGACAAAGCGTGGGGCTTAGAGCCTGAGTCGCGCCTTGGTTGCCAAGCAATAATTAGAGATGAAGACTTAGTGGTTGAAATACCTAAGTACAATCTCAATATCGTTAATGAAGAGCACTAGTTTTTAATTAACGACTAATCTATTAAAAGCCGCTGTTTAATACAGCGGCTTTTTTGTTTGTAAATTGTAGGCGTGACGAGTAAAGCTCGTAAGTTATTTTGTAGACGTAAAGAGTTAGCCTTGGCTCTATGCCACGCATTAAAAGCTAACCCCTAAAATATTTTTCGGAGGTGTACTTTGAGTAATCTAATTTTTTGTGACTCGTTTATTGATGGTGAATTTTATAAAACCAATGAACACTTTAGCGTTAACGATCCCGCTACCCAACAAAGTATTATTGAAGTAAGTGATATAGACGAGCAAGGCGTTAATAGCGCCATAACTGCCGCACAGGGCGCTTTTGTAAAATTAAAAAACACTAACGCCACTGAGCGTAGTGAAACGCTAATGCGCTGGTATGAGCTTGTGATCAAGCACAAACAAACATTAGCTGAACTAATGACCAAAGAGCAAGGTAAGCCACTTAAAGAATCGCTGGGCGAAATAGATTACGGTGCAGGCTTTATAAAATGGTTTGCAGAAGAAGCTAAGCGAAGTTATGGCGATGTGATCCCATCTACCGACAATAACCACCGTCTAACCAGTTTTAAGCAGCCTGTAGGCGTTGTAGCAGGTATTACTCCTTGGAACTTCCCGGTTGCAATGGTGACGCGTAAAGTGGCGCCAGCATATGCTGCAGGCTGTAGTTTTATATTAAAGCCTTCTGAGCATACGCCGCTATGCGCGATTGCATTAGCATACCTAGCCGACCAAGCTGGCTTTGTTAAAGGGGCATTTAACGTACTTGTATCGCAAGACGCAAAAACAGTCGGTAAAATGCTCACTGACTCACATATTATCCGCAAGTTTACTTTTACTGGCTCTACAGGTGTTGGTAGCCAATTACTTAAGCAATGTGCCGAGACGGTTAAGCGTACCTCAATGGAATTAGGCGGCAATGCGCCGTTTATCATTTTTGATAATGCGGATCTCGATGATGCGATTGACGGGCTTATGGCGGCTAAATTTAGAAACAGTGGCCAAGCATGTGTAGCCGCAAACCGCATTTTTATTCAGCGCAGTATTTTAGATGAAGTGCTGAGTAAAATTACGCCTAAAGTAGCCTCATTAAAAGTAGCCAATGGGTTTGAAGAGGACGTAGATATTGGCCCGCTAATTTATCCAAAAGCGAAAGAGAAAGTGCAGCAGCTTGTGCAAGATGCACTTGATAAAGGCGCAGACCTAATAGGGGATAACAGCAGCTTAGGCGGCAGCTTTCAAAACCCGCTCATTGTTACTAACGTAACGACTGAAATGGATATATACCACGAAGAAGTATTTGGCCCTGTATTAACGGTCATCCCGTTTGATGAAGAGGCTGAAGTGCTTGCGCTTGCTAATGATGTGCCCTATGGGTTAGCCGCTTATTTTTATAGCCAAAATTTAAAACAAGTTTACCGCATTAGTGAAGGGCTTGAATTTGGCATGATAGGCGTAAATGAAGGGGTTATATCAAACCCCGTTGCTCCGTTTGGTGGGGTAAAACAATCTGGCTTAGGGCGAGAGGGTGGACACCAAGGACTTAATGAATACCTAGAAGAAAAGTACGTGTGTATCAAAATTTAATAGCAATCCGCGATTTTACGTTTAAGGTTCTTAGGCTGTGTTTCGTTAACGTTTGTTTATTACAATAATATGGCGAAATCATGAACTTTTCTTTTTGCTATTGATACAGCAAGGACTAAGTGCTACCTTTGCCACATATTTTTTGTTAATAAAACAACACTAAAAACCAAATAAAAAGTAAAAGGATTTCTATAAGTAGAAATAACCCCGTGTGTAAATGCCACCGTAAGGTGGCATTTTTTTGTTCAGCGTTGTTAATTTTAGTGGGGCATTAACGGATTGGTTTATATCCAGGTAGGTTATTAAGGTCTACGTCATCAAGCTGTTCTGGATTTGCGTATTCACTAATATAATTTTTGTACACGCCGGATTCGATAAAAACAGCGAAAATATCAGGGTCTAAGTGGTTTTTTTCGACCATAGTACCGAGTATAAATAAACACTCACTTACCGGCTTTGCCTTTTTGTAAGGCCTATCTACCGCTGAAAGTGCTTCAAATATATCGGTAATTGCCATTAACCGAGCAGGTATCGACATTTGCTCTTTGGTGAGACCCCTTGGGTAACCTGTACCATCGAGTTTTTCATGATGGCCTAATGCATACTCAGACACTTTACTTAAGTGTTTAGGGAACGGCAGGGCGTCTAAAATATTTTTAGTGACATCCATATGACGCTTCATGACATCATGCTCGCCAGCGGTGAGCGTTCCTCTTCGTATTGACAGGTTTTCAACTTCATCATCATTGAGCAGTGGTGTTTTTACGTCATTGATCACTAAGTGGTAGTGTTGTGCAATGCGTTCTATTTGGGCAAGTTCTTTGTCACCTAAAAATTCCCCGCCTACATTTATGCGTTGTAATAAAGCACGGTCCAGTGCAACTTGCTTAAGCTCGGTATCGAGCAGTCTTTCGAGTTGCTGCACCTCTACAGGCTTACCATTTTTCATTGCTGAGATTATTTGTTCTTGGTAGTTAATTTTTAAATCACGGCTAACGATCTCAAATTTGGCGTCTATGAAGCTGATACGATCAAAAATGGTTTCTAATTTAGTTGCCTTTTCCATGATGTGATCGGGGGTGGCGATTTTTCCGCAGTCATGTAACCAGCCAGCTATATCTAATTGATGCCGGTCTGAGTCGCTCATAGAAAATGACGCTAATGGGCCCTTGCTTATTGCATTTACCGCATCGGCCAGCATTAACGTTAATGCGGGTACACGCTTACAATGCCCACCGGTATGGGGAGACTTTTCATCGATAGCCATTGCAATGGTTTCAGCAAAAGTAGAAAACAACTCTTCCATTTCTTTAATCAGTGATGAGTTAGTTAATGCAATAGCCCCTAATGAAGCAAACGAGCGTATTAGCGTGACGAGCTCTTCACTAAAGGGAATAATATTATTGTTGCTATCTTTTACGTTTATAAGCTGTATCACACCTAAAATATCATCTTGGTGATCTTTTAAAGGAATAGTTAGCATTGATTGCGTGCGATAACCTGTGCGGGCATCCATTTCTCGCGCAGCGCTCATGTCAAAAGGCAGTGCAGCGTAAACATCAGGAATATTAATTACTTTGCCTGAATTAACAGCATGGGCAACGATTGCTCGTTGGTTTGGTTTGCCATCGATACACAAGTCAATATTGGGAAAGCTAACAAAACGATCTGAACCGCCACCCAAGTATAAGTTAAGTGATTTATTGATCACTGTTTCAAACTTAAGCTGATCATCTTCTGTAATCGAATAAATACTGCCTGCATCTGAGTTAGCGATAGACATAACAACTTGTAAAATTTCGTCTAACAGCAGTTGTGGCTCTTTTTCGGTAGTAAGGCGAATACTAATATCGATAAAGTGCTGAAGGTTTGTTCTGTCTTTAATGTGCTGGGGCATATTTTTGCTACTTTTTTGTATGTACGAAGGCACCATTCCAATCCTTAGCGAGTGTTTGTATATCTGTACTTTGTATTCTTTCTATGTAAACACGGTAAACGCCTGCGTTTAATACAGCGTTATTTTCTAATTGCTCAAATAAGCTAAGCGAATTTTCCCATTCTTTGTTATGGAAAAATGTGATGGCTTTAAGCGAGTTATCTATTTCGTTAAGCTGTACTTTATTGAGCTTATTCGTATAATTTATGGGTTCATATAGTGCAATTGAGGTTTTTTTTCCAACCACCTGTACTTTATCTATGAGCCTAAAAGTAATTCCTGAGCAAGCTTGCATTGTTTCTTCAGTGACCAGAATAGCGACACCGTAAAATTTGGTCAAGCTTTCGACTCTAGCACCTAAGTTAACCGCATCACCCAAAACTGTATAGGCTTTACGATATATTGAGCCCATGTCTCCTACATTCATGTCGCCAGAGCTTAAGCCTACTCCAATACTAATTGCAGGAAGGTTTTGCTGTGCAAACACGGCGTTTATTTCTATTAGGCCTTCATTCATTGCTAAAGCCGCTTCTACGCCGTGTTGGGCGTGGTCTTTATCTATTAACGGGGCATTCCAAAATGCCATGACCATATCGCCAACGTATTTGTCGATTGTGCCATTATTATCAAATATTATTTTAGTAATAGAGCTTAAGTATTGGTTTAAATACTCACTTAATTGATGAGCCGACATGCTCTCAGACAGTGACGTAAAACCTCTTATATCGGCAAATAAAACAGTCATGTTTCTGCGTTCGCTTGTTTTAGCTAGGTTACCGCCTTGCTCTATAAGCTGGTTGATACGTTCTGGTGGTACATATTGGTCAAACATCGTTTTTATTTTTTTGCTGTGTTTCATTTCAGCAATAGAACCAACAATAATGTAATAGCTAGCCAGAAGAGTGGTGAGTAACAAGGTCATAAACAAAGGAAGGCTCACCTTTTGTGCCGACCACAAATAAAAGTTTATAGCGACGACAACACCAGCAACAATAATCGACAGTGCCAAAATAAAACGTGCGGTTTTGCCAATACTAAAAAACGACAGCACAAGGCCAGTAATAATAATAATGATCAAACTGGCGCCAAGTGACCAACTCGGTTTTGAAGGAAGTAGTTGTGGGTTCATGAGTCCTTCAAATATATTGGCATGAACTTCAACTCCCGGGTATTGTAAGCCCACAGGTGTGGATCGTAAGTCAGCCAACCCCACAGCAGAGGTGCCAATAAACGCGACGCTTCCTTCAAGCTCTTTCAAGCCAACTCGTTGGGTTAGCACATCGGTTGCTGAGTAATATGGAAAGCTTCGAGCGCCGCCTTTATAAGGAATAAGTACTTGTCCGTATTCATCGGTTTGGATCCATTTATTGTGAAACTTAATGCCTTCAAATAGGGTTATACCATTTGATGTCGTTGAGCGTGTTTCTATTGTGTTGGCTAATGTGTACAAACGGGCTGCCTCAAGGGCCAACGAAGGGTAAAGGGTATCACCTACACTATTAATCAATGCTGCTTTTCGTATAAAGCCATCTTCATCACTATGTGCATTAATAAAACCTTGGCCTGATGCGGCTTTTTGTAACTGAGGGATATTAATAATAGCACCCGGGTAGTCATTAATTTGCGAGTTGATGTGATCATCTTCTCGCCAAACCACGCTACTTTTAGATGGCGCTTTATGCTCACTTAATTTGTCGTTAATTAATAAAAACCCTAAGGTAATATCATTTTTTGCCAGCGCTTTAGCCAATTTTGTATCGGCATCTACTTGTTGTTTTATTGTCAAAAGGGGGGTCGAATACTTTGCCGAAAAGTCAGGAAGTTCAGTTATGATTTTAGTGACTGGGTTTACTTCAGGCTCCGAAAAAAATATATCGAAGGCGATAACAATAACACCAGCGTCAGTCAATTTAGTTACTAGCTCAGCTACTTTAGAGCGACTCCAAGGGAAGCGCCCCTGTTCTTGCATGCTTTTTTCATCAATATCGATGATCACTACAGATTCATTTACTTTTCTTGGTGTGTCTGTGAGGGTTAGTTGTAAGCGTGAATCGTAAATAATCCCTTCAACTCGGTTTAAAAGTTTAGCTACAGCGCCTGTCGAAAAAAATTCAATAGATGCTATGAGTAATGTGATCAACACACCAATATAAAAATGTTTTGATGTTATTTTTTTTAATAGGTTAATAGTCAAAGCTCCTAGCGCATTTAAAATTCAAAAACGCGCCCCTCTTTACCACATTCAATACGCACATCATTGCCGTAGCTTGTTTGTAAATAACGTTCTATTTCGATAAGTTGCTCATCGGTTCTTGATGGATCGTGACTGATTATCACCATGTTTTTGACTTTCGCTTTTATTGCAAGTTGAGCAACTTGGTCAATAGTGCTGTGGCCCCAGCCATGTTTTAATGGTAAGTCAGCATCAATAAGTTGAGCGTCATGTATAAGTAAATCGGCCCCTTCTATAAATGCTGCCCACTCGCTAATACTGGTTTTAGTTTGCTGAGGTGGGTTAAGCTCGTTGTCGGTCACATATGCCACCTTCGCGCCATCAGCAATTAAGCAATAAGCAGTTCCGCCACCAGGGTGATTTAGCGGTGCGGTGGAGATAGAAAAACCATTAAGGTTAAATTGTGATTGTGCCGAAAGCTCAGTATTGAGCGTAATGTTTGACGGTAAATCTTGATGGCGTACAGGGAAATAAGAGCCACTCATTTGTTTTAAAATAGCGTGTTGGCTACCTTTATCCTCAACATCACCTGCAACAATTGTTATATCGCGATTTGCTTGATAAATAGGTTTAAAAAAAGGAAAGCCCTGAATATGATCCCAATGATTGTGAGTGAGCAAAATATAGATGGGGCTTTGCTGCTCGAGTAAATAATCTCCAAGTTTTGCTATTCCAGTGCCCGAGTCTAATATCAGTGAACTGCCATTTTTTTTTGTCACATAAGTACACGATGTATTCCCACCATATAGGTGGGTATCGCTACCGGGTGTAGGCATTGAGCCTCTTACCCCAAATAATTCGACTTTCATTTATGGCTCAACTCCATCCGGATAAAAATCAAACTTAGATACACTGATATTATTTGAGCTACCATTATCGCAAGTGCTACTTAAGACTATTTGCGTGTCAGTTTGTAGAATCAACGAGGTAAATACGAGTGAATTTGTACAAAGGTTAGCTTGGTAATAACCAACTCCACTAGTACCAAATGTGTTATCAAGCTCACCATTTGTAGTAATTCGTGCAATTACGCCCTGGTTGTTACTGGTACCGACTAATATAAGTTTATCAGTGCTATCTAGCTTGGCACCTTTAATTAAAGTATTGCCGGTTACAGCTAAAATATATTGGCCAACGCCATTGTCAGCAAAGCTTGTATCTAACGCACCTGACGAAAGCAAGCGCACAACATTCGCTTTATCAGGTGTACTGACTAAATTTGCAACTAAATAGATTGCGCCAGATGAGTCGGTTAGTACACTGGCTACTTTATTGTTGGTGTTAGGCGTATCGGTACCTGAATATCTAAACAACTCATTGCCGGTTAAGTTAAGTTTGAGCGCAATCAATGCTGAATCAGCACCTGTTACTAATTCACCAGCAATAAAAATCTCATTGTTATCAATGTGAATTTTAGAAAAATCCTCACCCGTTAACCCTAATAAAACGCCTTCAGTGCCAAAGCTTGTAGCAAGTACCCCTTGCGCTGTGAGCATTATTGCAAATGACTGTGCGTTTGCAGATTGCGTTGCAGTGCCCACTGCAACAATATTGTTACTATTGGTTATTGCTATATCTGATAATGTAAGCGCCTCGGTATTTTCAATGTTGGTTACATAGATGCCATCGGTTGCAAATGTTGTGTCGAGGGAGCCGTCTTGGTCCACTTTGGCTACAAAACCTTGCGAGCCATTGGTGGTTTTTTTAGTACCAGCAAGTAATAAGTTGCCATTGTTTAATTCAGCTAACGCAACGTGTTGTGAGTTTAACTCTGTGGCAATTTCTTTGTGGCCCGTCTTACTAAAGCCTGAGTCTATTGCGCCTGTACTGGTAAAGCGAGTTAATACTAATTTTATTACACCGTTTGTTTCGGCTGTTGAGGCAAGCATATATTTACCTGCTTGAGCGCCATTACTAAGTTGTATCAGTTTCATTGATTTATCGTTTGACGCTTCGGTTATTTCATCAACTGTTAAATAACCTGTGCTATTGAAATTAGTAAACAATGCGGCTTGATCGGTTATTGCTCCAATAAATGGTTTAGCGTTGGTGTCGTCATCAATGCCGGCTACCCATAAAGTATCGTTAGAGTCGATAGACGTTGTGTTTACAATTTGTTTAGCATTTATATCCGAAAGAATGCTAACTCCAGACTCACCGTAAGTATCATCAAGTAAACCGGTTGAACTAATTACGCGAGCTGTAAATACGTGTTCTGCATTAGGAACACCCGTTGTGCCCGAGAGCATTATTTCATTTTTAATTGGCTCGTATTGGATACCCGTTACTTGATCGCCTCCATTACCCGCGCCGCTGTTGCCATCAATGTCATAAATAGCAATTCCATCTGTGTCAAAACTGGTCACGAGCTCGCCATTTTTATCAATGGCTAACACAACAGCTTCTTTTTCACCTGTTTGGCTTGTCATATAGCCACCTGCAAAAGCTGTAAAATTAGAATCAGCTAAACCACCAATGGCAAATAACTCATCGTCTTTATCATTACCAGATAAATCAATAGTAAGAGACGCACCACCGTTAAAGTCATTATCGTTATTACCATTCGATTTTAAATAACGCAAAAGTGAGTTTTTAGTACCATCAGCATCGGTAACGCTACCCACAACTAAATAGTCTGATTTTTCAAAGTTTTTAACTGCGTAACCTTCATCATCGCGATTAGCACCACTTACATCAACGATGGTGGGTGTGGAGTTTTCAAATGACAAGTCGTCGGTTTTATAATGTATCCATAGGCTATCGGTTTGAGTACCATCAAAGTGCTTGCCTACAGCAAGTAATTTATTACCGTCAATTTCAAGGTCATTGATAACCGTGGTACTGTTAAGCGTTGTACATTTTATACCCGTGTTACTTTCCCCGTCATCGTCGTCTGAGCCAGTTCTTAATGCTCCTGCAAGATCCATCTTAAGTACGCACGCTTCGTTATTACTGCCATCAAAACTAGAGTAGGCAATAAATAAATCGGTGCCGTCGGAAATAATGGCAGTGGCTTCTTCATCTTGCTCTAAATCAAGTATTTTAATGCCAGTGGTATTAAATGCGGTGTTTACATCACCATTATTTGTGTACGAAACAATAAGAATGTCTTTGTCTGCATTATTGGTAAAGCCCACAAAATATAAGTTGTTGTTAAGCGCTATGCTGTCATTAAATTGCCCACTTGAAAATACGCTGCCTAGATCAAGCTGCCCTGAAATAGGGCGACCAAATGATGTATCTTCAATAGGGATTAGTGGCTCGGCAACATCAATTATATTAACCGTTATATTAACCGCAGTGGTTTCATTAGGGGTGCCGTTATCTGTTACTTGAATATTTAATATGTATTGAGTTTTGGTTTCATAGTCAAAAGGGGTTTCGCCATTCACGCTTAAAATGCCAGATGATGCATTTAAGCTAAATAAAGCAAAATCACCGCCGGCTAATACGTAAGTTAAATCTTGGTTTTCATAATCAGTTGCAACAATGGTTCCTATAATGTCGGAATCTGTCGCGTCCTCATTAATGCTAAAGCTTTGTTCAGCAACTACGGGTGCATCGTTGATTGGGTTGATGGTAATCGCTAATGTACTGTTAGACGTTCCACCGTTATTATCACTTGCAGTGTAAGTGACCGTTGCAACACCATTTGCATTAGCTGCAGGCGTGTACTGAATTTGGTTATTTAAAATAGTTGCCGTGCCTACATCAGCACTCGCGTTACTTATTACTAAGCTGTCGCCATCCACATCTGAATCGTTAGCGAGTACATCAATAGTAATAGGCGCTGCATCTTCATCCATGGTTGCGGTATCGGCAGTGGCAACGGGGACATCGTTGATTGGGTTGATGGTAATGGCTAATGTACTGTTAGCCGTTCCACCATTATTATCACTTGCAGTGTAGGCCACCGTTGCAACGCCGTTTGCATTAGCAGCAGGCGTGTACTGAATTTGGTTATTTACAATAGTTGCAGTGCCTATATCAGCGCTCGCGTTACTTATTACTAAGCTGTCGCCATCCACATCTGAATCGTTAGCGAGTACATCAATAGTAATAGGCGCTGCATCTTCATCCATGGTTGCGGTATCGGCAGTGGCAACGGGTGCATCGTTGATTGGGTTGATGGTAATGGACAATGTGCTGTTAGCCGTTCCACCATTGTTATCGCTTGCAGTGTAAGTGACCGTTGCAACACCGTTTGCATTAGCCTCTGGCGTATATTGAATTTGGTTATTTACAACACTTACAGCACCCACATCGGCAGTGGCGTTACTGATCACTAAGCTGTCGCCATCCACGTCTAAATCGTTAGCGAGTACGTCAATAGTAATAGGTGCCGCATCTTCATCCATATTTGCGGTATCAGCAGTGGCAACGGGTGCATCGTTGATTGGTAAAATAGTAATGCTCAGTGTTGAAGTCGCATTTGCATCTTGCGCATCTTTTATTGAATAAGTCACCGTTGCTACACCATTTGCATCGGGGGCGGGTGTGTACTGAATTTGATTTTCAACAATTAGCGCAGTGCCACTGTCGGCAGAGACTTCGCTCAATATTAAGCTGTCGCCATCAATATCCGAATCATTGGCTAAAACGTCAATGAGCAATGCAATTGCGTCTTCATTTATGGTAGCAAGGTCAGCGTTTGCAACGGGCGCATCATTTACAGGCGTTACAATAATCGTAACACTTGCGGTACTGTCTTTCTCACCAGAAGAGCCATTTTCATATCCATCAGTAATACTGTAGGTAAGAATAGTTTGTCCAGAAAAGTTGGCCGGCGGGGTATATTCAATTTGCCCATTAACAATGCTTGCTGAGCCAAGTGTGCTATTTACATTAAATAGTGTAATGGTATCGCCGTCAGCGTCTGAGTCATTTGCTAGTACATTAAGCTGTGTTGCGCTGCTATCTTCGGCTATGGTGAACTGATCATCGCTTGCCTCAGGGAAGGTGTTATTTCCACTTTCACTCAGGGTTACTTGAGCGGTTGCGGTTAAGCCCTGATCGTTTGAAATTGAATAAGAAAAACTATCGACCCCAGAAAAATCAGCATTAGGTTGATAAGTGAATGAGCCATCACTATTTAAATTGAGCGTGCCGTTTTGAGGCGCTGTAACAGGTGCGGTATCAACAGTAAGTTCGCCAGTTTCTATATTAAAGTCGTTGGCTAGTAGGCCACTTTCAGCTGAGACTGAAAATAGACTATTTCGGCTAAACTGATATGCATCGTTTTGCGCAACCGGTTTATCTGGCTGGCTATTTACAACGATAGTGACAGTCGCTGTGGCACTAGCACCCTGGGAGTCAATGGCTGCATATTGAAACTGGTCTACCCCATTAAAGTTAGCATCAGGTATGTAACTAAAGCTGCCATCAATGCTAAGTAAAAGTTGCCCGTGAGTAGGTGCAACTATAAAGGTGTCGTCTACCGTAAAGGTGTCGCCGTTAGGATCAGTATCATTGCTAAGTACCCCACTTTCTGCAGAGATAACAAGCGTATTATCTTCGTTTACGTTATAACTATCGTTATTAGCTACGGGTGCCGAGTTAGTATTGGTGCTTACAATAAATACAGTTGCTGTAGCTTCACCGCCTTGGTTATCAATAACTTTATATTGAAAGCTATCTTCACCTTGCATATTTGGTTCGCCTTGGTATTCAAAGCTACCGTCAGCAAATAAGGTTAGCTGTCCGCGCAGCGGCTCATTAACAGGCGCTACATCAACCGTAAGTTCATCTAAATCAACATCGCTATCATTACCTAACAAACCGGGAGCTGAAACAGTTAACGTACCATCGTTTGAAATATTATAGGTATTGTTTAGGGCAGTAGGCGCATCATTAATTGGGTTGATAGTTATTGCCACAACCGCGGTGTCGGTTCTGCCTAGCTCGTTAATAATTTGATAGCTAAATGCATCTTCACCATTAAAGTTAAGCGCAGGCTGATAAGTAAAATCACCCGATTCGGTCATAGTTACTGAGCCATGCGAAGGGGCTACTAATACTTGTGTATTAGCACGCAGTTGGCCGCTATACGGATTCGTATCGTTTGTTAGTACATTGCCTTGCAGGGCAGTATCTTCATCAATTTCAAATATATCGTTGTTAGCTGTAGGAGCAAAAGCAAGTTCTCCACCTAGGGGAGCTATGTTTATTAAGTTAGAAAACCCACTTTCACCGCTACCATCTATGCCTGTTATAAGAGCTTGATAGCTTTTGTTTGTAATCGTGTTTGGTATTGTAAAGAAAGGGTCCGAAATGCTTAAAAATTGTTGGCCATTTTCAAGTTCATCAACATTAGAAGGCGATACACCCGGTTGGGTGGCAATATATACGTTATAACGGTTTAGCTCATTGTTGGCTTGCCAAGCAAGGTTAATACCTTGATCTTCTCGTTGAGCTGTTACTCCTACAATTTGATGAGGCTGCCAGCTAAACGTAATTGCATCGGCAAGTACTTGGTTTTGGAGTGTATCTGTTATCCATATTTCTAAGCGTAATTCTCCAGCAATTACACCATAAATAGATGGGCTTAACCCAATAACAGAACGCTCGTATTCATTACCACAATCAGATGAGCAAATAGGCAGGCTTTTATTAACGCCGGGTAATACTAAGTTTATTTCGCTAATGCCATCGGGATCGCGGGCATTAAGTAAAAATGAAACATTACCCTGTACTGTTTCTGTTTGAGTAAAGCCAATAGTAGCTTGCGAGTTTGCTATAGCTGAGCCCACAGCGCCGCGACTCGCGGTATTTTCACCTAAAATCAGTATTTGTGTTGTTTTATTACTGGCTAAAACGCCCGCTAAATTTACATAACTTGCAACGGCTGGTGGGTTAACTGTAGATGTAGCCGCTTGCGCTGACGCTTGAGGTTGTTGCTCATCTGAGCCTCCACAAGCACTTAGTGCAAACATCATTGAACCAAGCAAAAGGTGTTTTTTTGCGGTCATTATTTAATACTCCAAAATAAAAGCGGTCTATCCAATGTGTTTACGGTTCTAATATAAAAGAACCGCTCGCGTTTACATCTGGATTATTAATTTCACTCAACTGAAAGTTACCTATAATGGTGTCTAGGTCATTTAAAAACACCGCGTCTATATCACCTTCTGCTTTATTGTTTCCGTATGAGGCAAACGTAATAGCTAAATCAAGTTCACTTATATTTATTAAACCACTGTACGCGGCATACCAAGTACCGCCGGCATCATTAAAGCTAATTTCGCCATCAGGCACTGTTCCATTGTCAAAATCAACGGCCATAGTCATAGAAAAGTCGGTAACGCCTCCTGCACTTGAAGCCACACTAAAATCAGAAGCGTTGTAGTTAAAAATACCTTGGCGCTGAGCTATTTGGTCAACTAAAAAGGCGTTATCTACAGCCTGAAATTGCTGCTCAGAGTATGCGTCTGCTGTGCTATCATCTTCTATGATTGTGTTGTTTGTTGAGGCTGTTTGAGTTTGCTCTGTTTCTTCACTTTCGCTATTAGGCTCAATAGTTGCAACGGTTTGATCAAATACAGCTGCGGCACGCGTTGTTGTAAAAACATCACCAGTACTTGTAATTTGTGCAAACGAAAACGCTTCATTATCACCAAGCGACAGCACGTTGTTGTTTGTAAGTGTTAGGTCGATTGCACCATCCCACACAGCTATAAATACATCACTACCTACTAGCTGCACTTCAAAGTGCGTGCCACGAATACCAATTGACCCCACAGGGGTTTTGACGTCATAAGCACCGCCATTTTTTTTGATAACGCCAGATATAGAACGCAGGCCGCCTTTGAGTAACTCAATAGATGCAGACCCTTGTTGTGTGTTTTTATCAAACTGGTAATTGGCTATATTAAGTTCTGAATTTTCTTTTAAAGAAATTAAACCGCCATCTAACATTGAAAACTGCGCTTTACTTTGGTTGCCAGTCGTTATTCGGTCTATACCAAAAACAGTATCACGACGCTGCAATTGACGTTGTTGGGCTGCCTCATTTGTTGCTAATACAGAACCACGGGCCAAAATTGTTTTACCCGCTGGCTCACTTGCTTGCGCATAAAAATTTACACACAGTAAGGCGGTAATGATAGGAAGTATGTGTTTCATAAATACCTTAAATTAAAATGAGTAAGAGGCGCTTAAATTAATGTCTAAACGGTCGTATTCGAACAAAGCAATATTGCTGCTTTTATCCTGGTAGTTAGTGGTTAGTTGCAACGCAAAATCACGACTAACTAAGTAGCGAACAGTAGCCGAGAGCATAAGTAGATTATCGGCACGTTCTTGCAAAAATAAAGGATGATCTTCTTTGTAATTAATCCATTGGTAACCAGCAAGTGAAAGTAATTGCCAATTTTTGGCTAATTGAGTGTTGGCTTGGTAGTACACACTGGTGCTTTGGCGACTATTAAACTCTCCCTGAGTTAAGTCTGCGTCCTCATTTTTAACATTGACACTAAAACGGTTAAACCAATATTGTGTTGAATAACTTACTCCAGTATTAATCGTATAAAATGTATTATCGAGCTTGTCGTCAAACCGGTTGTTTAATTCCCCCCCACTGAGCGCTGCAAAAAGGGTAATACCGTCTGATAACGCAAAATCAGCCCCCAAGGTTATAGCCGACTCAGCTCTATAAAGTTCTGAATTAAGTATTAAAGGCGTTGTTGAAGCCTGAACGTGCCAATTAATACTTCCAATATCATAATGGTATGCAGCACTAAAATGGGCATTAACTCTGTCATACTGACTCAGTTCGGCGAATTTGTACCACCCAGCGTTAGCGTTTATTACTACAGTGCTTTGTTGATTAATAGGATAAGAGTATTTACCTGAGTAATTAAGCTTAGCGTAACTATCATCTGTGCTTTTGCTTTCAGGAGATAATAAAAATTCCCCAATTTCAGGAATAATAATTGTATCTTCTGTAGTGCCTGCATTTACGTTGCCATCAACACCTAACGCAAACTCAATATTTTGAGAATAAAAATCACCGGCTCGTTTACTCTGTAAAGCGACCCTATCTAACAATGCCTGTGCAGAGGTTTTTATGGTGTTTGGCGCCATAGATGAGTTAACAAGTATTAAGGCTTGATTTTGTGCTGCAGGAAAGTTTTTTACCAACATATAAGCGCGAGCTAAAAATAAACGCGCTTCATACCACTTTGGGTTGCTTTCAATGGTGCGCTCAAAAGCAAAAATAGCCTCAGCAGTATGATTTAACTTTAAAGCAGAAACACCTAACAAAAAATCATAAGTGGGCTCGCCTAAATACTGGTTTTGTTCTTGGCTTAGCTGGTAGGCTTGATGAAATTTTTTTTCAGAGACTAATTTTTGTACATCGATTAAAAACTGACTGTAGCTGTTAATATTTTGTGCAATAGAACTAAAACTGAGGGCGGTTAAATAACTACATAGGAAAAGCTTTAGAATCGGTTTAATCATACTTAGTTATATATCTTGAAAAGTGTAGATATATTTTACATTAAAAATAGGTTTTGAACAGAAAATAAGCGGTTTTTAATGAAAATACATAATAAATTCAATGATATTTGATTTTAAGCATAAATATCAATTCATCGAAGATAATATAGGGCTAGCAAATTTGAATATAAGCGGGTTTAAAAAGTTTGTGTAAGATTAACGTTGTAGATTTTATTTACAGAGGAAGATTGGTATAGAAAAAATGGGGCGATTGACGGGGCTTGAACCCGCGACAACCGGAATCACAATCCGGGGCTCTACCAACTGAGCTACAACCGCCACTACACACCTTGTTTGGTGTGGCGCGCATAATACATAAAATAATAAACCTTGTGAAGCCTTAAATTAAAAAAAATTAAATTTAAAAATAAAATCTAAAAATTCACTCTCGTACAGCGAAAGTTCAGTAATGCTTCTTCAAGCTATGCGCGATTAAAAACTATAAACAATTCGCCATATATATAGTATGAATTCATTAATAAATGAGAACAAATTGTAAATTAATGTATAATGCTATCCGGAAAAACACTAATCAAAAACATTTGGAGTAAACATGGATTCAGTACTTAATTGGCTTAATGATAACTCAGGCTTAATTTTACACTATAGTATTCAAGCAGTTGTTGCGCTTATTATCTTTTTAATAGGTAGTAGGGTTGCTAAGTTTTGTTCTAACTTAACAGAAAAGGGCTTTGCGAAAAAACAAGTAGATAAAGCGGTTGGCTCTTTCGTAGCAAGTATTGTGTATACCCTTGTATTTGCATTAACAGTACTAATGGCGCTTTCGCAAATTGGTATTGAAACAACGTCATTCATTGCTATTTTAGGTGCAGCCGGCTTAGCGGTAGGTTTAGCGTTGCAAGGTTCACTGTCTAATTTTGCGTCGGGTGTACTAATCATTTTACTTCGTCCGTTTAAATCGGGTGATTTTGTAGAAGCCGGTGGCAAATCTGGTACGGTTAAAAAAATCGAAATATTCTCTACAGAACTTCGCACACCAGATAATAAAGTAATTATTGTGCCAAACTCTCAAATTATGTCAGGTGCGATTACAAACGTATCGCGCGAATCAACTCGCCGTATCGATTTAGTAATTGGTGTTGGTTACGATGCTGATTTACGTCAGGCAAAAGAAGTATTAAAATCAGTACTTGATGCAGAAACACGCTTACTTACAGACCCTGCTTATACTGTAGCTGTTTCAGAACTAGGTGATTCAAGCGTTAACTTTGTTGTGCGTCCTTGGGTTAATGCTGCTGACTACTGGCCTACATATTTTTCACTAATGGAAAATATTAAAATTGCATTAGACGACGCAAATATTTCAATTCCATTTCCGCAAATGGATGTTCATTTACACAAGCAAGACTAATTTTTAGTATTAAATAGGTTATTTTTAATGAAATTAAAGCTTTTATCAGTGTTAGTTGCAGCTTCTGCTGCGACTAACGCTTTCGCTGAAGATGCAGAGCAAAAAACGTGGGAAGTTACCAGTGAGCTTGGTGCTATTGTTACTAGTGGTAACACGGAAACAACAACGCTTAAAGGTGGTATTAAAGTACAGCACAACTTAGAAAGCTGGAACAACGAGTACAAGCTTGACGGAATCTACAAAGAAGATGAAGTTGACGATGCAAACGGTAACAAAGTTACTCAACGCACAAACGAAAAGTACTCAATTTCAGCCCAAGGTAACTACAAATTAAATGAAGAGCATTCTCACTTATTCATTTATGGTTCACACGTTTCAGACTACTTTGGTGCATACCGCAGTGAATCTGTAATTTCAGCGGGTTATGGCTTACGTTTGTTAAATGAAAAAACAATGTGGTTAAGCGCAGAGATTGGTCCGGGTTACAAATACTTTGAGTACCCAGATGACAGCACTGAAGTAGACGAAAATGGCAACCCGCTTGCTGGTGAGTTTGAAGGTGAAGTGATTGCCCTTGGTAAATTAGACTACAATTGGCAAATTTCTGATAATGCACGTTTTACGCAGTTAGTGGCGGTTGAATACGGTGACACGAACACTAAAACACGTTCAGAAACGGCATTGCTTGCTAAAATTAATGGTTCTCTACAAATGAAAGTGGCTTTTAATGTTACCAACAACTCAGACGTTGCTGATGACAAAGAAAGCACAGACACAGAGACGTCATTCACACTAGTTTACAGTTTTTAACCAAAACCATTAAATTAGTGACATTTAAATGACAAAAGGGGCGAAAGTCCCTTTTTTATTTGCCTCAGATTAATGTATTATAGCCACCAATTTTGGTTGTAGACCTAGGGATATACCTACTCGTGAAAGTTTTTACACAATTATTAAGTGCTTTTGTTCTTTTATTTAGCATCAACGCAATGGCTTTTACGCCAACTGCGTCGCAGTTAGAACAATTTAAAAAACTACCTAAATCACAGCAAGAAGCCTTAGCTAAGCAGTATGGTGTTGACCTTTCTACAATCACAGGATCAAACCAATCAAGCAATCAAACACCAACCAGTCAGCCAACGATTGGCGATCGCAAAGAGCCACAGCAAGCAGAGCTCAGCGATGACGAGCGCTTTAATCCCAAAAAAGATGAATTAAAACCATTTGGTTATTCACTCTTTGCCGGTGAGCCGACCTCTTTTATGCCAAATGAAAGCGCAGCAGTTCCTGATACTTATTTAGTAGGCCCAGGTGATCAGTTAATCATTAACTTTTATGGTAAAGAAAGTGAAAGTTTTGATGTTAAAGTCGATCGTGAAGGCAGAATTAGCATTCCCGATTTAACACCAGTTCAAGTAGCCGGCTTAACTTTTGCAGAGGTTAAAGCGCTTATTAATGCAAAAGTAGAGCAAGAAGTTATAGGCGTAAAAGCGTTTGTATCGCTTGGGCAGTTACGTAGCATGCGTATTTTAGTATTAGGTGAAGCTTACAAACCGGGTAGCTATAGTGTTTCGTCTTTAACCACCGTATCGCATGCATTATTTGTAAGCGGTGGTGTATCTGACATTGCTTCTCTTCGTAATATTCAAGTTAAACGCGCTGGTAAAGTGATTAGTAACTTCGATTTATACGATTTACTGATCAACGGCGATAGCAGTAAAGATATAGTATTAAAACCTGGGGACGTTGTATTTGTACCTTCTGTTGGGTCACAAGTAACCGTTGAAGGCCTTGTAAAACGCCCAGCTATTTTTGAACTCAAACAAGGTGAAACGGCTAAACAACTTTTAAACATGGCCGGTGGATTAAAACCAGAGGCTTATGCTAAAAACGTGGTTGTTGAGCGTTTTAATAATCAGCGTAAAGAAATACTCTCTGTTGATTTTAGCAAAAGTAACATTAACTATATTCCGCAAGATGGCGACAGAGTTCGTTTTAATTCGGTAAGTTCACAATACCAAAATTCAATTAGCCTAATTGGTGCTGTTGCACGCCCAGGTAACTATCAGTGGTACCAAGGTAAACGTATTTCAGACGTACTTAAGTCTGTGCGTGGCGATTTACTCCCCCAAGCAGATTTAAGCTATGGTTTATTAATTCGTGAAACAAACATTAATGGTGACATAGAAGCGCACCAGTTTGACGTAGCGCAAGCGATTATTAAAAACGCTGACAATAATCTAGCGCTAAAAGCGAACGATAAAATCATTATATTTAGCCGCTTTGAAGAAAAAGAAATAGAAAAAACAGCGCTTGAAAACATGGCGCTAAGCCAAGAACAACAAGAGCAACAACTTAAAGCCGAGCAATGGTATGAGTTTAAACAAAAAGAGTTTGAGAAATACATTGGAATAAACCAAAAAGAAGAAATTATTACCGAAAGTGGGCAAGCCCTCACAATTGCAGATATTTCAAAACGTAAAGTTAACGAACAATCGCAAGAATTAAAAGCAGAAGACTATGCCTTTTTTAGTCGCCATAATTTACTTCTTCCTATTATCGAAAAGTTAAAACAGCAAGCATCAATAGCGCAAGCTATGCAGCTAGTTGAAATTAACGGTAACGTCACTTACCCAGGGATTTATCCTCTTACAGTGAGTGGCGAAGTAGCCGACTTAGTAACCGCAGCAGGTGGCTTATTAGAATCCGCTTATACTAAACAAGCTGAAATAACGCGCATTGTTTTAGGTGATGCCTCTCAGGTAGAACACGTACGATTTGATCTTGAAAGTGCACTAAAAGGTGAATCACAAAACAATATCACCCTTCGTAGTAAAGACAGCATTAATATTTTCTCGATTCCTAACTGGCAAGAAAACGTAAAAGTACAGTTAAAAGGTGAACTTAAGTTCCCTGGTACCTACACTATTCGCCGAGGCGAAACGCTTACTGATTTACTTAAACGTGCGGGTGGTTTTTCTGATTTTGCAGAACAAAACGCAGCAATATTTACCCGTGTTTCTATAAAAGAGCAAGAACAACAACAACTAGGGCGCTTATCAACTGAGCTACGCCGCGATATTGCTTCTAAAAGTTTCCAAAATTCAGTTAGCGGTAACTCTCTTTCATACGATGAGATGGATAAACTACTAAATGATTTAGCAAGTGTTGAAGCGGTAGGGCGTTTAGTTATTGATTTACCCTTAATAGTAAATAACCAACAAAACTTAGTTCTACAAAATGGCGACACGCTTTACGTACCAAGCAAACGTGATTCTATAAGTATTATTGGTGAAGTTAACTACTCTACATCGCACCTTTATAAAGCTGGCGTAAGTGTTGATGATTACATTGACCTAAGCGGCGGCCTTAAAGAGCGAGCTGCAGAAGACCGCATTTACATTATTAAAGCCAATGGTTCTGTTGAAATTCCAAATACAGGAGGCTGGTTCGCGGCTAATAATGCAAACCAGTTAGAGCCAGGCGATACAATAGTAGTCCCTATGGATGCTGGCCACATGGATAAGCTAACACTGTGGAGCACTGCGACGCAGATCCTTTATCAACTAGGTGTTGCTGTCGCAGCGATTGGTAGTTTGTAAAGTAGTCCATCAAGAAATGCAATCTGTAAAACTCTTGTTGCATTTTTTATAGGGCATTGATGGATATATAAATCGAAACTTGAATTTAAGCTTATTAAATACAAAGAGTACTCTTTTTTATTGAGTTAAGAATAATAGTTTTAATTTTTTCAATTATTTCAGCTAAAAGCTTAAGTTCAATGTTCTGCGGAAGGTTGTACGATATAACTCAGAAAGCTGGCTGATAAGAGAATTTCATGGGTAATAAAATTAAACAAAATAACATCGAGTTAAATTATTTAGAGCAAGATTTTGATGCAGAGGTAAATTTAAAGGAGTTGTTATCGGTACTTTGGAAGCGTAAGTTTATTATTGTCTTCACATCGATTGTATTTACTATCGTAGCCGTATTCTATGCATTGAGTTTACCTGATACCTATAAGTCTGAGGCATTATTAACAGTAGCAGAGCAAAAAGACTCTACAGGTTTGGGAGGATTATCAGGACAGTTTGGTGGTTTGGCTAGCTTGGCTGGAATTAATTTAGGTGCAGGCTCAGATAATAAAACACAACTAGCAATAGAAGTTTTAAAGTCACGTCAATTTACTAGCGAATTTATACAAAATCATAATATTCTACCTGATTTAATGGCAGTAAAGTCCTGGAATAGTAGTACTAATGATATTTCGTACAATGAAGATATCTATATAGCAGACCAAAAAAAGTGGATCCGTGAAATATCAGCACCTTTCAAGCCAAAGCCTTCAATGCAAGAAGCACATAGAGCGTTCAGCAAAGTCGTATCTATAAATACTCTTAAAGATACAGGTATGGTTACAATTTCGATTGAACATATATCCCCAGTAATTGCAAAGCAATGGGTAGACTGGTTAATCGAAGATATTAATTCAGTTATGAAAAAACGAGATGTAGCAGAAGCAAATCGAAGCACTGACTTTTTAGTAAAACAGCTAAATAAAACAAAAATTGCCGATATACGTTCAATTTTATATAAGCTGATAGAAGAGCAAGCAAAAACGATTATGTTCGCTAACGTTCGCGACGAGTACGTATTTAAAACAGTAGATCCAGCAGTTGTCGCTGAAGTTAAGTCAGGCCCCAAACGCGCTTTTATTTGTATATTTGCAGCAATTTTAGGGTTTATTTTGGCAACAATTAGTGTTTTGACTTTGTATTTTTTAAAAAAAGAAGACTGAAATAATCCGCTTTTAGCAGTAATTTTTTAAAGGTAATTAAATTGAAAATACTAGTGACTGGTGGCGCAGGGTTTATTGGCTCTGCTGTTATCCGACATATAATTGATAACACTCAAGATTTGGTTGTCAATCTTGATAAGCTAACTTATGCAGGTAATTTAGAATCACTAAAATCAGTTGATAGTAACGATCGCTATAAATTTGAACGCATTGATATTTGTGACCGTGTAGCCCTAGACCGTGTGTTTGCCCAGCACAAGCCAGATGCCGTAATGCACTTAGCTGCAGAAAGCCATGTTGACCGTTCAATCACTGGCCCTGCCGAATTTATACAAACTAATATTGTAGGAACTTATAACTTATTAGAGGCGGCTCGTGAATACTGGAATACATTAAATAACGATGCCAAAAAATCGTTTAGGTTTCATCATATCTCAACTGATGAAGTATATGGTGATTTACCTCACCCTGATGAACAAGAAGGTGGACTTCCATTATTTACAGAAGAAACATCTTACGCGCCAAGTAGTCCTTATTCTGCAAGTAAAGCATCGAGCGATCATTTAGTTCGAGCATGGCTGCGCACGTATGGTTTTCCAACGATCGTTACTAATTGCTCTAATAATTATGGCCCCTACCACTTTCCTGAAAAATTAATACCTTTAGTGATACTTAATGCCCTAGAAGGAAAGGACTTACCTATTTATGGTAAAGGTGACCAAATACGTGACTGGCTATACGTAGAAGACCATGCGCGTGCTTTATATAAAGTAGTGACCGAAGGTATTGTTGGAGAAACCTACAATATAGGCGGTCACAACGAAAAGCAAAATATTGAAGTGGTGAAAAGTATTTGCAGTATTTTAGATACTTTAGTGCCTAAAGATTCTCTATATTCAGAACAGATAACGTTCGTGGCAGACCGCCCGGGCCACGACAGGCGTTATGCTATTGACTCATCAAAAATGAGTGCAAAGCTAAATTGGACACCAGTTGAAACATTCGAAACAGGCTTACGTAAAACCGTTCAATGGTATTTAGACAATCAAACGTGGTGTCAAAATGTACAAGATGGTTCATATCAGCGTGAGCGTCTGGGTGAAATAAATATGACAGCTAAAGGAAAATAGCATGAAAGGAATTATCCTTGCCGGAGGCTCCGGTACACGCCTTTACCCTATTACTATGGGGGTATCTAAGCAGTTACTCCCAATTTATGATAAGCCAATGATTTACTATCCGCTTTCTGTGTTGATGTTAGCGGGAATACGTGAAATCTTAATTATTACTACACCTGAAGATCAAGAGTCATTTAAACGATTACTAGGTGATGGCTCACGCTTTGGTGTTGAGATTAGTTACACGATACAGCCAAGCCCAGATGGTTTGGCTCAAGCGTTTATTTTAGGTGAAGAGTTTATTGGCTCTGATGACGTTTGCTTATTGCTAGGCGATAATATTTTTTATGGGCAAGGTTTCACCCCAAAGCTTAAACAAGCTGTTAATAATGCAAAAAATGGTCAAGGGGCGACAGTATTTGGCTACCAAGTAAAAGACCCTGAGCGCTTTGGTGTCGTTGAATTTGATGAAAGTCAAAAAGCAGTTTCAATTGAAGAAAAACCTGCAAAACCAAAGTCTGATTTAGCGGTAACCGGTCTATATTTTTACGATAATTCAGTTGTAGAGATAGCAAAGCAAGTTAAGCCCTCGCATAGAGGTGAGCTAGAGATAACGTGCTTAAATGAAATTTATTTAAAGCAAAATAAGCTTAATGTTGAAATACTTGGTCGAGGCTTTGCTTGGTTAGATACAGGTACCCATGAAAGCTTACTTGAAGCGGCTCAATTTGTAGAAACAATAGAAAAGCGTCAAGGATATAAAATAGCTTGTTTAGAAGAGGTTGGTTTTAATAATGGCTGGCTTACAAAGCATAAAATGGAGGAATTGGCTGCTCCTATGCTGAAAAATAGCTATGGTAAATATTTAATGGATTTAATATCAAAGTAATGAGTAACTATTTTTCACAAAAAGAGTGGGATAGCCAGTTTTTCGAACGCAAAATATTTTCGTTAGAATTACCTACCCCTAAGCTAAAAAAACATGATTGGCCTACAAACTCACTTATAACTATAAAAGCTAGCTCTTCAGATTACCTGAGCTTAAATGCCATTAGTGAATATTGCTTTAGTTTTATTGAGGGTGAGTTGGTATTTAAAAAAAATGTCAGACCAAATATTGAAACTCCTTTAAGCTTTGAAAATCATATAGCAAATAATGACTCTATCGAAGAGCTTAAATGTATTGTTAGCAACTTGTATATTAACAGTCGTTTTCGAGAGCCTTGGTTTTCGGCACAGGAGCGAGACAGCTTTTACCAAAAATGGGTCGAGAATGCTGTTTTATCAAGGTTTGATGATTGCTGTCTAGTAATTAAAAATGATGATGCTATATCTGGCTTTGTAACCGTCAGAGTTCAAGAGGAAGAGGCAACTGTAGGGCTTATTGGTGTTGCTTCCCCCTGGCAAGGTCAAGGCTTAGGCAAAAAGCTACTCGAGCTTGTTGAAAGCTACTGCATTGCTAAAAAAGCTAAAGTAATTAAGGTTGCAACACAAACAAGTAATATTTCGGCTGCAAACTTATATTGCAAAAATGGTTTTGCTATTGCTGATATTTCGTATTGGTTCTACAAACAGGTTTGAAGATGATCCCTTTTAATGTGCCCCCTAAAACAGGCCTAGAGTTAAAATATATAGAGCAAGCGATTGCATCAGACAAGTTATGCGGCGATGGTTACTTCTCTAAAAAATGCGAAAAATGGTTTGAAGACAGCTTCAACACAACAAAAGCATTATTAACTCCCTCATGCACCGCATCGTTAGAGCTAGCTGCTATTCTGATTGATATTCAGCCTGGTGATGAAGTTATTATGCCCTCATACACATTTGTATCTACAGCGAATGCGTTTGTATTACGTGGTGCAAAAATTATATTTGTTGACGTACGTCCAGATACTATGAATATGGATGAAACACTCATTGAAGCTGCAATTACGACTAACACAAAAGCAATAGTGCCAGTACATTACGCAGGTGTAGCTTGTGAAATGGATACCATACTTGCTATCGCAGAAAAACATAATTTGTGGGTAGTAGAAGATGCAGCGCAAGGCGTAATGTCTACCTATAAAGGTAAAGCATTAGGAACTCTTGGGCATATAGGTTGCTATAGCTTTCATGAAACGAAAAACTACTCATCGGGTGGTGAAGGCGGTGCAATTTTAATTAATGATCCTAAGCTGATTGAACGAGCTGAGGTTATACGTGAGAAAGGAACAAATCGTAGCCAGTTCCTGCATGGTATTGTCGATAAGTATACGTGGCAAGATATAGGCTCAAGCTTTTTACCAAGCGAGTTACAAGCGGCCTATTTATACGCTCAACTTGAAGCAGCAGACACGATAAATAATTTCCGTTTATCAATATGGGAACATTATTACAATAAACTTAGCCTAAAACTAAAGGCTGAACAGCTGCCTCATATTCCGGATTCATTAACGCATAACGCGCATATGTTTTATATAAAATTGAGCTCAAATGAAGAGCGAAATAAATTTATTAGTTATATGAAAACGCAGGATATTACGACACCTTTTCATTATATCCCACTGCACTCAAGTCCTGCAGGAAAACAGTTTGGCGATTTTTCAGGCAGTGATACTTATACAACGCGACAGAGTTCAAGGCTAGTACGTTTACCGCTGTATTATGGAATGACTACAGAAAATCAAGACAAAGTAATAAAAGCGTGTTTGGACTTTTTTTTTGAAAGCTAAAACAATTTTACAATTTGCTCTAGGCCCAATTGGTGCTGCACTTCTTGGGTTTATAACCCTACCGTTTGTAGCTTGGTTTTTTACAGTTGAAGATGTCGGCCGTTTGACAATGCTGCAAGTGGTTTTAGGGTTAGCTGTATCTTTATTTAGTTTATCAATGCATCAAGCTTATGTTCGTGAATACCATGAGAAGGCTGATAAAGAAGCTTTATTAAAATTAAGTATTCTTCCTGGTTTAGCCCTAATTACTATTGTTGCATTGATAGCTTTATTACAGCCTTATTCTATTTCTAAATTATTATTTGGGATAGATTCAAATTCGCTAACGGTTTTATTATTTATGGGATTGTTAGCTAGTTTTTTTATTAACTTTTTAGCGCATGTAATTCGTATGCAAGAACGCGGTTTAGCATTTTCTATAACGCAGATTGCTCCTAAGTTATTCTTACTCATATTAATAAGCTTAATAATGCTTTTTGGCTTAAAAGCTGAATTTTATACACTTATGTCAATGAATACGTTAGCGATATCGTTTTCATTAATTATATTTTCTTGGTTAACAAAGGATTCGTGGATTGCAGCTCTTACGAAGCGAATTGACACCGTATTATTAAAGGGAATGCTAGCATTTAGCTTACCGCTAGTTGCCGGAGGTATTGCTTACTGGGGGGTGAGTACCATGGATAGGTTCTTTCTTAGAAGTTTAGCCGGTTTTGAGGAACTCGGTATTTATTCGTTGTCAGCAGCTCTAGCTGGGGTTATATCAGTTGTTACATCTATTTTTTCTAGTATATGGCACCCCCTTCTTTATCGTTGGGTAAAAGAGGGTTTAGAGAAAAGTAAAATCGAGTGTGTTGTTGAAAATATGGTGTTATTTGTTGTGCTGATTTGGTCTTTATTTGGTTTATTATCTTTTATTATTCCTCTATTTTTACCTCAGGAATACTCCGCTATAGAATATTTAATAGTAGCGTGCGTAGCTATGCCTTTATTTTACTTATTAAGCGAGGTGACAGGTGTCGGAATTGGCATAACCCGCAGAACTAACTTTTCTATGTTAGCGTCCTTTATAGCATTTGCAGTTAATGCAACTCTAAACTATTTACTAATACCTTATTACGGGGCTTCTGGCGCTGCATTGGCTTCAATAGTTGCATTCTTTACTTTTTTTACAGTAAAAACAGAGTCTAGTGCTTATTTATGGAATGCCATACCAAGAGTGAAAATTTATATTCTTATGATTGGTTATGTCGTTGCTACAAGTATTATGGTCATTACGAAAGCAAATGAACCGGCGCTAATGTGGATTTGGGTTTTACTCCTAATTTTAAGTTGTGTTTTATTTTCTAAAAGACTTGCAGAAACATATTGTTATTTAAAAAACTATTTAATGAAAAGGGTTTGAATGTTATTTATTTATGGTGCTTTACCAGTAGGTGGTATTGAAACGTTTTTTATGCGAATGGCTAAAGAACGTCATAGGTTGGGGTTGCATACAAGCATTCTTCTTTTGTCATTACCACATGAAAGTGACCCTGAATTATTAAACGAAATGAAAAAGTATGCAAACGTACTATTTCCTGATGATATATTTTTAAATTTTGGGAAATTCACACGCAGATTGCCTTTACTTGTGCCCATAAAAAAAAGGGCATTAGATCGCGCTTTAAAAAGTGTAGACCAAATACATGCAAGCGATGGAATGCATGCGCTATTGGGATACCGCTTATCAAATATGCTAAATAAAAACATAACTATTACGGTTGGCTTTTATCATTACATAAAATTTTTGTGGGGCGGTGATAATGTTGCTTGGCATGAGAAAGTTAATCGCAGATTTATATTTGATTTTTTACCCGAAGAATCCCTACTTCTTTTTTCGGAAGGCAATCGCCAATTGTATATAAAATACAAACGTAAAAAATTGACTGATGCAAATACTTTTAGATTGGGTGTTATCGATAAAAAAAATATTAAAGTTTCAGGTGAAATAAACTTACCAATAAAAATAGTAGCAATAGGGCGACTAGTTGATTTTAAAACATATAATTTTTATATGATTAAGGTCCTAAAAAATTTAAAAACAAAAGGGTTTAATGTTCAATTCGATATTTATGGTGATGGCCCTTTAAAAGCACAAATGGCCGATGAAATAAACAAAGCTGGATTGAGTGATTCTATTCATTTGAAAGGGACATTAGACTATCTAAAGTTTGATGAAACAGTGAGTAATTATAATTTATTCATAGGTAGTGGTACTGCTATAATCCAAGCCGCAGCATTAGGTTTGCCAAGTATTGTAGGTGTTGAAAATGTTATAGAGGCTGAAACATATGGGTATTTTAGCGATGTTAACCAATATGAATACAATCTAAAAGGATTGGATTTAGAAATGATATCGGTTGAGGCAATTATTGAAGATTATATCAATATGAATACTCAGCAAAGGAAAACCTTAATATCTAGTCATTTAGAGTGCATTGATAGTTTTACTAATGAGTCTTGTCAAAAATCAATGGATGAATTGAAGTATATAGCTATGCCAGCTAAAAAATTAAAATATAACCGCTGGATATATGAATTTTCAAGAATATTAGACAGAGTTAGCATGCGTTTTAATAAAAGGCATCCTTATTTAACTCGTTTTGAAGATTTTTGAAAAATCAAATAATAAAATTAAAAATTTGACTGTATTGGTATGCATGAGCGGTACTTTATATTGATGTGAAGTTTAAGTTTAAGTTTAAGTTTAAGTTTAAGTTTAAGTTTAAGTTTAAGTTTAAGTTTAAGTTTAAAGTTTTAGTTTTTTGTTTAAAAGATATATAAATTTTTAGTGGATTTAGAGGCGTGATTATAAATTTGCCCTATTTTAAGTAAAGAATAATGTAAAAATTAATTAAAGGTTTTTAGTGTGAGTTATATTAGAAATATCAGAAGCTATCTTTATAAAAATTCCAATTTTTTGCGTAGATGTTGGTTTTACATCAGTTTCTATAAAAAAAATGGGTATTTATTAACAGCTATAAACCCAAAAACATTTAATGAAAAAGTTCATATTAGAAAGAGTAACCCTTCTAATCCGCTATTTTCTGTATGTTCGGATAAGCTTGCTGTTAAAAAGTGGGTTGCTGAAAAAGGGTTCTCTGAAATAGTCATAGAAACTTATTACTCCGGTAGAAATATTGACTTTATTACTTTAAAAAGCCTTATCCTTGAAAAAGGCGATGTGCTACTCAAAGCAAATCATAACTCTGGGCCAGTTTACCTGTTAACAGAGTCTAGCAGCGATGAAGAGATTAAACTCGCCTGTGATGATGTTAATCAACAGTTAGAAGTTGATTATGGAAAACTGAAAAGTGAGCCATGGTATAGTGAAATATCACCATGCATATTAGTAGAAAAGCGATTATACCCTCACCTTGGTGAGTCCAGTTTAAGAGACTATAAGTTTCATGTTTTTAAGCAGTCTAATGGTGATGTGAAAACTATTTTACATATCGATTTTGACAGAGATGAAGCACATCATCGTTCTTTTTTTGATGAGAAGCTAAACTGGATTCCTATGACGAGTATATACCCGTCGATTATTACCAAAATAGAAAGGCCAAAAAACTTTGATACCATGCTAGAGCTTGCTAAAACTTTAGCTAAAGATTTCAGTTATGCCCGCGTTGATTTCTATAACATAGATGGAAAGATATATTTTGGTGAGCTTACTTTTGCTCACGAATCGGGAGATGCAGGTTTTAACTCTTATGCTTATGATAAGTGGTTAGGTGACTTATGGCAGCAAGATCCTAGGACTTAATGTTATGAAAGAAAATAAAGTAACATTGTTTGTTAGCTCCCTTGCTGGCGGTGGTGCTGAAGGTGTATGTGTAACTATTGCAAGTGGCTTAGCTGAAGCAGGTTGGGATGTAACGCTTGTAATACTTACATTGAAAGATGCTGCTTATCAGACTCGATTAAGTAAAAAGGTCAACTTAGTTGTATTAGATTTACCAAATGCACGTAGTTCTATTTTGCCTATATACAATTATCTAAAAATACATAAACCAGCTAAGGTAGTTGTTTTTAATTATGAACTTAGCCTTATATTGTTATTGATCAAGCTGTTTATGAGGATTAATGTAAAAATTATAAGTAGGAATATAAACTCCCTTTCTGAAAATTCAAAAAGTGTTAAAAGAAGCTTTCGTACTTCTGTGTTCTCTTTCTTACTCATGAAAGTTTACAAAAAATCTGATCATATTGTTAATCAGTGTGAAGGCATGAGAACTGATTTGTTATCAGTGTTTCCAAAATTGAAAAATAAAACAAGTGTTATATATAATCCCGTAAACACAATAGTCGAAAATGAAGCTGTTAATATAAAGCCAAACGAAGTGTTTAAAGGCGATTATATTTTATGTGTGGGTAGGCTCGAAGATCAAAAAGCATTTCATTTTGCGATTCAGGCTTTTTCTGTCGTATCAAAAAATCACCCTAGTTTAAGGCTTAAAATAGTTGGTCAAGGTAGTTTAGAGCAGAAATTAAAGAAACTTGTTACTGACTTTAATTTGAGTGAAAAAGTCGATTTTGAAGGCTTTCAGAATAACGTAATCCCTTATTATTTACATGCTAAGTTAACACTACTAACCTCTTTGTACGAAGGCTTCCCCAACACTTTAGTTGAGTCTATTTCCCTAGGCACACCTGTCGTTGCATTTAATTGTAAAAGTGGTCCAAGCGAAATAATAAAACAAGGCAATAATGGCTATCTGGTTGAGTATCAAAATATAACTAGCCTGGAGGATTATTTAGATAAAGCGCTTACGTCTCCTTTGAATGGCGATAACGTTTTAAAATCATCAGAGGTATATAAAGTTAAAAATATAATCCAAAGTTGGGAAGCTTTGTTAAATGAGTTCTAATATCAAAAAATATAATTTTTATGATCGCTCTTTTAGGAAAAATCCAGAATCGTATAAATTACTCAGTTTTTTTATAGCATTATTTTTTTGTGTATTTTTAACAGCGTTACCTGTAGATGGGTTGGTTGATAGAGCAAGCTATTTACTATATCCAGAAAGCTCTCCAATATTATTAGTCAAAAATATTTCATCAGGTGTGTTACCGCTACTAGTCAATGAGCCTCTGTGGTTGGTTATTAACTCACTACTTTCGTTTGTCATTTCGCCAGAAAATATTATAAGAGCAATAATTGCATTTTCTACATTTACTACATTTTACTTGGTTCTAAAAAACACCAATAGAAAGTATTTTTATATGGTGATGCTATTTTTATTGTTACCTTTGGTTCTAAAAAATAACTTAATTCATTTACGACAAGGTTTTGGGGTAGCAATCTTTTTAATTGGGTGGTTTAGCGCTTCAAAGAAAGTAAAGTATTTTTTTTATGTCTGTGCTGCACTCATACACTCATCATTCATAATCATCTCATTAGGTCTTTTGGGTGTTGGCTTTTTAATGCACTTAAAGCTTTCTCACGGGATCAGAAGTATACTTTATGTATTTGTTGGGGTCGTAGTTGGAGTTATGGGGCTTTACTTAGCACAGTTTATTGGTGCGAGGCAGGGAGCAGAGTATAGTAACGGAGCATCGCAAAGCGCAAGTGGATTAGGCTTTATTTATTGGAGCTTTGTTTTCATGTTATTTGTTATGCAAGGCAAAGTCTTTTTAAGATACAACACACAAATAATATTCTTTCTAATTTTATACCTTTCAACTTATTTTTTATTACCTGTTACAGCAAGAATATTTGAAAGTGTTGTATTGCTAGTGTTATTAGCTTCTCTTCGTTTTAAAGTAAAATACAAGCGTATTTTTCAATTGGTTTTCTGTTTATATTTCTTTTTGGTGTGGAGTCTACATTTCAGGCTTGAGGGTTTAGGCTGGTTTGTTAGCTGATTATTGTTTAAAGGTATTTTAATTGAAAGTATTACACATTATTACAGGGTTAGCTGACGGTGGTGCAGAGGCTGTTTTATATCGCTTATGTACAACCGATACAAAAAATACCCATACGGTTATTTCATTAATGGGCTTATCAAAATATGGTCCGTTATTGCAGCAACAAGGTGTTACTGCGTATTCATTAGATATGCCATTAGGGCGTTTTACATTTAGCGGCCTATTAAAGTTATATAAACTGATTAAAAGTATTGAACCAGATGCAGTACAAACATGGATGTATCATGCTGACCTCATAGGTGGGCTAGTGGCTCGTAGTGCGGGTATAAAAAATATAACATGGGGGCTGCATCAATCAGACTTAACCCCAGGTGCTGCTAAAAAGTCCACGATATTAGTTGCGAAGTTATGCGGGTATTTAAGTTACTTCGTACCTAAAAAAATTATTTGTTGTGCCGATAAAGCTGCAGAAGCTAATAAAGGAATTGGCTATTGTGAAGCAAAGCTTAATGTGGTTTACAATGGTTATGATCTTAATGCTTTTAAAGCTGACAATAGTGCTAAAGAACTAATTAAAAAAGAGTTTAGTATTTCAAATAGCACTGTTTTTATAGGAATGGTGAGTCGTTTTCATCCATTCAAAGATCACGAAAATTTAATAAAAGCTTTAGGCCTAGTAAAGCAACAAAAAATTAATTTTTCATGTTTATTAGTTGGTTTAGATATGTGTGACAGCAACCAACAACTAATGGTGTGGTTACAACAAAATAACGTACTCGACAATGTTATTTTGGCAGGCAAAAGAAGTGACATACCACACATAATGAACGGGCTTGACATACACCTCTTATCAAGTTCAAGCGAAGCATTCCCAAATGTATTAAATGAGGCTATGGCGTGTGGTACTCCATGCGTAACCACAGATGTTGGAGATGCTGTACATATTGTTGGTGACACTGGATGGGTGGCTAAACCGCAAAACTCTCAAGATTTAGCAAGTAAAATAGTTGAAGCTATAAATATGAAAGCCCATTCAAAAGGTGCTTGGGAAACAAGGCAGCTCGAAGCGCGAGAGCGAATAGAAAATAACTTCAAGATAGAAACCATGGTAAGTAAATATAATGAGATCTGGAACTCTTAAGCCTTATGAAAAAAAAGACATTATTTATAGTCACGACTGTACCTGAAACTCTAGACACTATTTTAAAAAACCAGCCTAAATTTTTAAATAATACATTTGATGTATCTGTTGTAAGCTCTCCTGCAACTGCTTTAAAGCGAGTAGCTAAGAATGAGGGGGTTTCAGTACATCCAGTGCTAATGAGCCGAGGCATAAATGTATTTAGAGACTTTATTTCATTATTTTTTATGATCAAATTATTTCTAATTCACAAACCAGATATAGTGCATTCGTATACCCCAAAAGCAGGATTGATCGCCATGCTAGCTGCAAGACTATGTTTTGTAAAAATTAAAATACATACGTTTACCGGTCTTATTTTTCCGACTCAAACTGGTTTTAAAAAAAGCTTATTAATTTTTATAGATAGAATTATATGTAAATCAGCTACTCACATAGTACCAGAAGGAGAAGGAGTTAAGCGCGATCTATTAAGTTATAAAATCACATCAAAACAGCTAAAATTAATTGGCAATGGCAATATAGCAGGCATTGATATTGAATATTTTAATATAAATAACAATAGCATCAATACTAATCTAAAAAGTGAATTATCTATTCCTGTTGAACACTTTGTTTTTACATTTGTAGGGCGCTTAAATATAGATAAAGGAATAAAAGAGCTTGTTAACGCTTTTTTATTGCAAACAGAAAAAAATCACTTGCTACTAGTTGGTGATATTGATGATACAGCACCTATACAGCCTGATATTATGGCTATAATTAAAAACCATTCAAGAATTCATATGCTAGGGTTTCATTCAGATATTCGTCCGGCACTTATAGCTAGTGATGTATTGGTTCTTTCAAGCTATCGAGAAGGTTTTCCTAATGTCGTATTACAGGCCGGTGCAATGTCATTGCCAGTTATTGCAACAAATATTAATGGTTGTAATGAGATAATAACTCCTGATTTTAATGGGTGGTTAGTTGAGCCTAGAAATGAAGATAGCTTAGCTAAAGCAATGCAAAATGCTATTAATACCTCTACACCCTCATTAAGTCTGATGGCTTGTAATGCAAGAACAAGAATTGTTGAAAGATTCGAAAGAAATACCTATTTAAAAACGCTAGAAAACTTTTATGAACAGTTGGTTAAATCATGAAACGCTTATTTGATTTTATAGTGGCATTGAGTGCCTTTGTTATGTTGCTACCCATTATTATTATTGTAGGTATATTAATTCGCACTAAATTGGGCTCACCCATTTTATTTACACAAGACCGCCCTGGTTTAAACGGTAAAGTATTTAAAATGATGAAGTTTAGAACCATGCTTGATGGTAAAGATAAGCATGGTAACTTATTACCAGATGATGAGCGGATGACACCGTTTGGTGCTTTTTTACGTTCGACTAGTTTAGATGAACTCCCCGGTTTATTTAATGTATTAAAAGGCGACATGAGCTTAGTAGGGCCAAGGCCTCTACTCGTGCAATACTTACCGCTATATAGTAACGAGCAAGCACGCCGCCATAATGTACGCCCAGGTATCACTGGTTGGGCACAAGTAAATGGGCGCAATGCAATTAGCTGGGATGAAAAGTTCAAGCTTGATGTTTGGTACGTAGACAACCAAAGTTTTTGGTTAGATATTAAAATATTACTGTTAACGGTAAAAAAAGTATTTGTGCGTGAAGGTATAAGTGCTGATGGACACGTAACTATTGAGCCTTTTAAAGGTTCTAACAATGACTAAACTTGCTTTAAAAACGCTGGCTATTATAGGGGCTAGTGGCCACGGTAAAGTAATAGCTGATATTGCGGAGCAACTAGGCTTTAGTGTTAGTTTTTATGATGATGCATTTCCTGATAAAAAAAATATAGAGCATTGGCCTGTTATAGGTACATTTTCAGACCTGCTTAATGTACCAAATAACCAGGTAAGCGTGGCTGTTGCTATAGGCCACAACATTACCCGAAAAGTAAAAATAGAAACGTTAGTCCAAAAAGGCTACATGCTTCCTGTGCTTATTCACCCAACTGCTGTTATAAGTAAATATGCTCAAATAGATTTAGGGTCTGTCATAGCAGCTAACGCTGTTATTAACGCCTTTTCAGTAGTAGGCCGTGGCTGTATAATTAATACTTCAGCCATAATTGAGCATGATTGTAAAATAGGTGACTTTACGCATATCTGTCCAGGCACATCGTTAGCAGGAGGTGTCAATGTTGGTCAAGCTAGTTGGGTAGGTCTTGGTAGTAAAGTAAAACAACTCATTCATATTGGTGATAATACATTAATTGGTGCAGGTAGTTTGGCTGTCAAAGATATCCCATCGGGTGTAATTGCTTACGGGTCCCCTTGCATTAAAGTCTCAGAAAATACTTAAGCCTTTTAAATTTTATAGGAATTCAATGTTAAATACCCCATTTTCCCCATGGCCTAGCTTTACACAAGAAGAAGCCGATGCAGTTAGCCGTGTTATTTTATCTAATAAGGTGAACTATTGGACGGGCACTGAAGGGCGTGAATTTGAAAAAGAATTTGCAACATGGGCTGATAGTGAATATGCCATAGCCTTGGGAAATGGCACACTAGCACTCGACATTGCTTTAAAAGCATTAAACATAGGCGTTGGTGATGAAGTAATAACTACGCCACGCACTTTTTTAGCGTCTGCTTCAAGTATTGTTACATCTGGCGCCGCTCCTGTTTTTGCTGATGTTGACTTAAATAGCCAGGCTATTACTACCGAATCTATAAAAGCAGTATTAACGCCAAAAACTAAAGCAGTAATTGTTGTTCATTTAGCGGGTATGCCAGCCGAAATGGACGAAATAATGGCGCTCAGCAAAGAATATGGTTTTTATGTAATTGAAGACTGTGCACAAGCGCATGGCGCTAAGTACAAAGGCCGCTCTGTAGGAAGTATAGGTCACATAGGCGCATGGAGCTTTTGCCAAGATAAAATTATGACCACCGGCGGTGAGGGCGGCATGGTAACGACTAACTCTAAAGAGTTGTGGTCAACTATGTGGAGTTATAAAGACCACGGTAAAAGCTTTGATGCTATTTATAACAGAGAGCACCCTCCCGGTTTTAGGTGGTTACATGAGAGTTTTGGCACTAATTGGCGAATGACAGAAATGCAAGCTACTATTGGCCGTATACAATTAAAACGAATGGATGATTGGACTGCAAAACGCCAAGTACATGCTGCACAGTTAGACAAAGCGGTCAGAAATTTTGATTGTGTAAGGTTGGTTAACATTCCAAAGTACATACAGCACGCTGAATATAAGCATTATATGTTTATAAAACCTGAGTATTTAGCTGATGGCTGGAATCGCGATCGTATAGTAAACGAAATTGTGAAATGTGGTGTACCCTGCTTTCAGGGGAGTTGTTCAGAGGTTTACCTTGAAAAAGCATTTGATAATACCCCATGGAGACCTAAAAAACGCTTACCTCATGCTGTAGAGTTAGGTGATACTTCAATAATGTTCTTGGTGCACCCTACATTAACCGAAAGTGATATGGAAAAAACAATAAAAGTAGTTAAAGAGGTATTTGCCTCTGCTTCCTTAAAGTAAAATACACAAAGCAATAACGTTTACTTACAAAAAATAACCAAATACATAAAGACTATATAAAATATTACATATAGTCTTTATTTATTAAGTGCAATGGTTGTTCATCTTGTAGTAAAATTGTAGCCAATAGAATAGCAACAAGATTGCTGACTTCAGGGAAATGTATTGTGTTTTTAAAGTTTTTAGTTAGTTTACCGCGCCCCCAAAAAAGAATTATTTCTCTCCTTATCGACAGCGTATTTATAATAGTAGCTTTTTGGCTTTCTTTTTTGCTTAGGCTTGATAGTACAGTTGTTTTAAAAAATACACATACATGGTTATTACTAGTCTCGCTACTACCACTGAGTTTATTTAGTTTTGTAAAGCTAGGATTATACAGAGCTGTATTACGTTATTTGAATACACAAGCTATGTGGGCTATTGCGGCTGGCGTCGTGCTATCTACATTCTATTTAACTGTTTTGTCATTCTTTTTAAGTGCCGCTGTACCACGTACAGTGCCATTTATATACGCTAGTTTTTGCATTTTATTTGTTGGTGGGTCAAGGTTAACAGTGCGTGCCATTGTAGGGCAAATCACTATGCGCCGCAAAGAAGGTGTAATTATATATGGAGCAGGTTCAGCAGGTCGGCAATTAGCTACTGCGCTTGCTAGTGGGCCAGAATACTCACCTGTTGCATTTATTGATGATGACGCTAAAAAACATCTATCTGTAATTCAGGGGCTATGTGTTTACTCACCTACACAAATAGCTGAAGTTGCACAGCAAAAATCAGCTAATAAAATTTTACTTGCTCTACCAAGCACTTCAAGAAGCCGCCGTAAAGAAGTTTTAAATTCAATCGAGAAATTTAAACTACAAGTTATGACCATACCTGGAATGGCCGATATAGTGTCGGGCACTACAAGCGTTGATGCAATTAAGGATGTAGAAATTGATGACCTACTTGGAAGAGAGTCAGTTAAACCAAGACAAGATTTAATGTCATCAAATATTACCAATAAAGCCGTTATGGTTACTGGTGCAGGTGGCTCAATAGGGTCAGAGCTGTGTAGGCAAATAATAAAAAATAATCCAGCAAAAATTGTTTTATTTGAGCTTTCTGAGTTTGCTTTATACGCTATTGAAAAAGAGCTTTCAGAATATTGCGTTGCCAACAACCTAAATATTGAAGTGTTACCTATACTCGGCTCTATACAAAATAAAAAGCTTGTTGAATCTACATTTTCTACATTTAGTATTCAAACTGTATACCACGCAGCAGCTTATAAGCATGTTCCACTGGTAGAGCATAATGTAGTTGAAGGTGTTCGCAACAATGTTTACGGAACCTATAACGTAGCAACCGCAGCCATTTTTACCAATGTAGAAACATTTGTTTTAGTGTCTACCGATAAGGCTGTTCGCCCAACAAATATAATGGGAACAACTAAGCGTATGGCCGAACTTGTTTTACAAGGCCTTTCAGAGGTACAAGACACCACGCGCTTTACCATGGTTCGATTTGGTAACGTTTTAGGATCATCGGGTTCGGTTGTGCCGCTTTTTAGAAAACAAATAAAAGCAGGTGGCCCAATAACATTAACCCATCAAGACATAACTCGATACTTTATGACCATACCAGAGGCTGCTCAGCTTGTTATCCAAGCGGGTGCAATGGGTGTCGGTGGTGATGTGTTTGTGCTTGATATGGGGGAGCCTGTAAAAATTAAAGACCTTGCAACAAAAATGGTGCACTTGTCAGGGCTTGAAGTTAAGCATGAAAAACGACCAAATGGCGATATAGAAATTAAATGTACTGGTTTGCGCCCAGGTGAAAAGTTATACGAAGAGTTGTTAATTGGCGATAACGTTACTGGTACAGATCACCCAAGAATATTAAGTGCCCATGAAATAAAAATGCCATGGACTGAATTAGATACCTTTTTAGCGAACCTAAAAATTGCATGTGACGAATCTGACCATCCTCAAATTCGTAAGCTACTTTTACAAGCACCCACAGCGTTTTCACCTACGGATGGTATTTGCGATCTTAACTGGAAAGAAAAACAAACTAGCCAATCAAATGTAACCGTTTTGCCTAACATAAGTAGTTCTTGAGTAGCTTTATTAAGACGATTGTTGGTGTTTTAGGTCTAGTAATTCGCGTGAGCAAGCTTCACGCCTACAAAGGTATGACAAACCATAAATATTAAGGTTTAACGCCATGTAGGCGCCTTGCTTGCTGGCGCGTTAAAAGCTAACTTCCTATCTCAACTTTAACGCTTTCCCCCAAAATCTCTTTATACTTATTTGCCAATGCAGCTTTTGCATCATCATCGCCATGCACAATTTTTATATGGCTTGGCTTTTTACGCATACCCGTTACAAACTTAATTAACCCGTTTTGATCGGCATGCGCACTGTAGCCGCTAATGGTGTGTACTTTGGCATTAATGGAAACGCGTGTATTGTTTATGAATACATAACCATTACGTGGGCCGTATTGTTGAATATCGCGGCCTAGCGTGCCTCTCCCTTGGTAGCCCACAAATAAAACATCGGCGGTTGCATCACCTAAAAATCGCTCTAGGTAATTAACTATTCGGCCTCCGGTACACATACCGCTGGCGGCTAAAATAATAGCAGGCGTTTGGCGCGTACTTAAGTAATTAATAATGGTCATATGCTCTTTGTGCGAATCAACAGTGGTTAGGTTTTTAAAATCAAGAGGGTGACGGCCTTTGGCTACTTTTTGTTTTGCTTCGCTATCCCATAAGTGTTTAAACTTTCTATATTGAGCAGTAAAGTTTGCCGCCATGGGGGAGTCGAGTATTACGTGAATATCTCGCCATTTAGAATGCTTACCAGAGCTATGTATAAGTTGTTCTAGTTCATAAAGAAGCTCTTGGGTTCGGCCAATACTAAATGCAGGTACTAGCACCACGCCATTATCGGCAACCGCGCGCTCTATTACTTTTTTAAGTGTTTGGGTACGCTGTTTACGCCCTTGATGGTTTTTATCACCATAGGTAGATTCAATCACTAAAGTGTCGGCTTTATAAGGCGCTATAGGCGAGGGGAGTAAGGGCGTATAGGGTGCGCCTAAGTCACCCGAAAATACAACGCGGTGAGTGCTATTTGGTTTAGTGCTTTGCTTATGAGTTTTAATGTCAATTTCAACATAGGCTGAACCTAAAATGTGCCCAGCTCGCTGAAATCGTGCTTTAGCCTTTTGCTGTCCATTGCATGGCAAATCAAACCACGTTTTAAAGTCTACAGGTACAGTGCGGCGCTTTAGTAGTTTTAGGCAGGCATTTATAATTTTAGGATCGCGTGTTACGCCCACTTTTAGCGCATCTTCTATTACTAGCGGCAACAAACTTGCTGAAGCTTGTGAGGTAAATATTGGCCCTTCAAACCCTGCGGCCAACAAATAAGGAATTCGGCCAACATGATCAATATGGCAATGCGTAACAATAAGCGCGGTAACGTGGCTAATATCAAATTCTATTGATAAGTCTTCTTTTGAGTCCTCTCCTTGAAATAACCCGCAATCAATAAGCACACTTGTTTGCTCATTAATTAAAAGCTCATGGCATGAGCCTGTAACACCGTTTACAGCCCCGTGGTGAAGTATATCCATATACATTTACTCGTAAAAACTTGTTAATTACCTAAGGTAGATAACATTTTTGTAATTTGCAAAATATAAAATCAATACATTGTTCGAATAAAAAGTGAGCGGTGACAATAAGGTAGTCATAAATTTCACTTTGGTTAAGTAATTGTTACGTAAACAATAACAATGAATATTGGTTATGTAAGTAACCAATAACTTATCAGGCTTATTTACATAGGCATTATGCGCTGGCTATAATGGCGCTCGATTTAGTTTAATCTTGTGTTTATTGCAATTTAGTAGGTAGTAAGGTTGCCATGGAAAGTTGGTATTTAGTAATGTGTAAGCCGCGCCAAGAAGAGCGGGCAAAAGCCAACTTGAATAATCAAGGAATTGAAGCTTTTTACCCCATATTAACCACTGAAAAGCTGGTTAAAGGTCGTCGTACCGTCAAACAAGTCGCCTTATTTCCAAATTACTTATTTGTTTGCCTAGACTCAAAAAATGGGCCTTTTGCTACTGTAAAAAATACTCGCGGTATTGGTGGCTTTGTAACGTATGGGGCTAATTACCAAGTTGTACCACTAGCAATAATTGAGCATTTAAATAATCACACATCGAATACTGTTGAATCGCAATTACCTAAACAAGGCGATGCAGTAAGTGTAAATAATAATTCGTTTAAAAATATAGACGCAATATACAAAGAGCCTGACGGCGATCTACGCAGTATTTTGTTAATTAACTTGCTTAATAAGCAGGTAGAAATGAGCGTGGATAATACAGATATTGAATTTAGGTAAAGGTTTTGTAGGCACCTAGCCCATTGGCTCGGTAATTATTAAAAATATATAAATCATCAGTAAGTAGGAACTGCAACCTAGGGGCGGAAGCGTGCCCGAAGGGCTAAACAGGAAAATCGTTTTGCTTTCAAACTGGAGCTAGAGGACGTAGCGTCTTAGAGTTCTCCAAAATAACGATTTAATTACTTGGCAGTTATTCATTTAGTTCTCATTCGCTCCTCTTTGTGCATTTATTGGTGAGTTATTCACAAAGAGGTTAAGAGAGCGCTGCGCTTTAGAGTCCTCCATAGTAACGATTTAATTTAATAAAAATTGTATTCACCTTATTTAATCGCTTTGCAGTTACTCATTTAGTTCTTATTTGCTCTTCTTTGTGCAATTTACAGGTAAGTTATTTTTTAAAATAACCATGCAGTTGCTAATCAGGTATTACTAAGCTTTTTGCTATTAAATTTTTGGTGTGATTGTTCATATTGGTTAATAAATCACAAAATAAACCAGCTCTGTTTGCTACCTTTATTTTATAAAACATTGAGTAAGCTTAAATACTTATTTAAAATAAAGCAGTAATTCAAAAGCGCGTTTCGGCTTGCGCGAAAAGCCCTCACATGCTTTAATTACCGCACAAAAATACAAGTACTCACCAAGGTCGGTGAGGAACAAAATATTTAAAATAATTTTGGGATTCTACAATGGCGTTAAGCTGTAAATCACTCTTCACCTCACTCGCATTACTATCAGTTACCGGTTGCACCATAGTGCCAGGCAGCCATTTTGAAGGCATAGAAACTGGCGAGCAAACACAAAACCTTGAGCAAGATCTCGAAAAAGTAAATATTCAAATTATCGACTCGTCGCTAATTAAACAACAAAAACAAGCACGTGCATCTGCAAAGCCAATATCGAATACCGCAGGTGTAAACGTAAGCAATTACGAATACAAGCTAGGTGTAGGCGATGTACTAACCATAGGCGTATGGGATCATCCCGAGCTAACAATACCGGCTGCAGTGCAACGTACCGCAGAGTTTGATGGCTTTCGCGTACAAAAAGACGGAACTATTACCTATGCATATGCACCAAATATTCCTGCCGCAGGGCGCACAATTGGTGAAGTACGCGAAGACCTAGTTAAACGCCTTAGCCGCGTAATAGAAGACCCACAAGTAGACATAAAAGTAGTGGGATTTAGAAGTCAAAAAGCCTACGTAACCGGTGAGGTAAACAAACCAGGCGTATACCCAGTTACAGAAATACCATTAACCCTAATTGACGCGTTAAATCAAGCGGGTGGATTAACAGAAGCAGCTGATTGGCGCACAGTAACGTTTACCCGTGGTAACAAAACAGAAACCATACAGCTGGACAGCTTTTATTCACATGGTGACATTTCGCAAAACCGTTTACTGCAACACGGCGACATAGTTCATGTAACGCGTAATGATGCACAAAAAGTATTTGTACTGGGCGACGTAAAACGTGCAGGGTCTATTGTATTAAACCGATATGGCTTAAACCTTGCCGAAGCACTTAGCGACACCGGCGGCCTAAACGAAACCACAGCCGACGCAAACGGCGTGTTTGTACTGCGTAAAAGCAATGTAGAACAAACAGGTGTTATTGCAAATGTATACCAGCTGCACGCTAAAAATATTACAGCAATGGTATTAGCCGAGCAGTTTGAACTGCAACCGCACGACATTGTATACGTAACATCGGCACCATTGGCCCGTTGGAACCGCGTAATAAGCTTATTGTTACCGTCGGTAGCGACTGTTGATAACCTAAACGACATAAATAACTAAGGCGCATAACAATGTTCGATTCTGTATTAGTTGTATGTGCCGGTAATATTTGCCGCAGCCCTACTGGTGAGTATGTATTAAAACAAAAGCTTGAAGGTAAAAATATTAAAGTGTCGTCGGCTGGGCTAACAGCGCTTGAAGGTAAACCGGCCGATGCAAAAGCAAAACAAATTGCCCAAGCACATGGTGTAAATATGGACGAACACCAAGGTAGGCAATTGTCGTCTGCTTTAGTTGCGCAAAATAGCGTAATACTGGTTATGGAAGAGCGCCATTTAAACGATGTACACGCCCGTTACCCAGAAGCACGTGGTAAAACATTTTTATTAGGTAAGTGGATCAAGAATGCTGAAATACCTGATCCATACCGCCAAAGCACCGAGGCATTTGAGCACGTTTACACATTAATCGATAGCGCATGCAGCGCTTGGCAAAAGTATTTATAAGGAATGGCTAATTTAATGAATACCCAGCCTGAAAGTAAAAACAAAAACACCGCACAACCCACGCAAGAAATCGATTTAATGGCACTACTAGGTGCATTACTCGACCGCAAATACTTTATAGCAAGCATAACAGCAATATTTATGTTTATAGGTGTGGTTTATGCGGTATTAAGCACGCCGGTTTACCAAGCCACGGCCATGATTCAAGTGGAAGACGGCAGTGCATCCGTCCCCGGGTTTGACGACATGGCAGGCATGTTTGAAAGTACATCGGCAGCGGTAACCGAAATAGAATTACTAAAATCGCGCAGTGTTATTGGAGAAGCGGTAGATTCACTTAAGCTTGATATAATAGCTGAGCCTAAGCTCTTCCCATTTATTGGTAATCGTGCGTACCGTAAATTTACCCCAATAAGCGATGGCGATTTAGCTGAGCCAAGCTTTGGTGCAAGCAGCTATGCATGGGGCGGCGAAAGCATAAATATATTTAGGTTTGACGTACCACGTAATGCGATAAACGAAGAGTTTGTACTTGTAGCACAAGACGGTAACCGTGTTGCGCTTTTAAATGATGATGGCGACCAAATACTGGCGGGTAAAGTAGGTGAAGAGCTTACTAATGGTAAATTCAATCTAACAGTGCGCAAGCTTAATGCGCGCTCAGGTACTGAGTTTTTAATTATCCGACAAGATCGCCTAAATACAATACTCGACTTACAAAAAGAAATTGGCGCAAGCGAAAAAGGTAAAGACTCAGGCATAATTAATTTAAGCCTACAAAACACTAAACCAAGCTACGCCGAGAAAGTACTTGATAAAGTGGCCGCTATTTATGTACGCCGTAATGTAGAGCGCAATAGCGCAGAGGCACAAAAATCGCTTGAGTTTTTAGAAGTGCAATTACCTGAAATTAAAAAACAACTTGAATACGCCGAGCAACGTTTTAACGACTACCAAATAAAACGCCAGTCTATAAACATAACGCTTGAGACCCAAGGTGTACTCGAACAAGTTGTAAAACTTGAAACTAAGCTACAAGAGCTAAACCTAAAACGCTTAGATCTTGGCCGTAAATTTAAAAAAGACCACCCAGCATACCAAGGTATTATTGAGCAAATACAAGCAGTAGAAAGTCAAAAAAATGAGCTAATTGGCGAGGTAGGTAACCTACCCGAAACCCAACAAGAGCTACTACGTTTAAAGCGCGATGTTGAAGTAAGCAACCAAATTTATACGTTGCTACTGAGCAAAACCCAAGAGCTAGACATAGTGCGCGCCGGTACAGTAGGTAATGTACGCGTAATAGACTACGCCGAGGTAAACACAAGTAAGCCGGTAAAACCTAAAAAGGCGTTAATAGTGGTTTTTGTGACTATGCTAGGTGGCATGCTTGCAGTGGCTATTGTACTTATACAAAAAACGATGCACAAAGGGGTAGAAGACCCAGCCGAAATTGAAGGCCTAGGCATACCTGTATATGCAAGCGTACCCCATTCAGACTATCAAGATAAACTAACCGGCTTTACAGGGCGTAAAAATAAAACAGGTAAAGCAAAAAGCTTACTGGCGCTCGATAACCCAGCTGACCTTTCAATAGAGGCCCTGCGTAGCTTACGTACCAGCTTACACTTTGCGATGATGGAAGCTAAAAACAACATTATTGCTATATCGGGCCCAAGCCCGGGCGTGGGTAAATCGTTTATATCGGTTAACTTGGCGGCAGTACTTGCACAAAGCGGTAAAAAAGTGCTTATTATTGATGCCGATATGCGCAAAGGCTACTTGCAAACGCAATTTGGCTTAAAGTGGGATGATGGCTTAAGTGATTATCTGTCGGGCCGTTTAAACTTATCACAAATAACCAAAGCAACTAAAGTTGAAGGCTTAAATGTAATTACCCGCGGGCAAATACCACCAAACCCTTCTGAGCTATTAATGCACAGCAACTTTAGCAAGTTGGTTGCAGAAGTAAGCAACGCTTACGACATAGTAATTATAGATACCCCACCAATATTGGCAGTAACCGACCCAGCTATAGTGAGCGCGCATACCGGCACCACATTACTAGTGGCTCGTTTTGGCCAAAACCACTTGCGTGAAATAGACCTAACCCGCAACCGTTTTGAGCAAAATGGGATAGATGTTAAAGGTCTAGTATTTAACGGTGTAGTTAAAAAAGCCAGTAATGCTTATGGTTATTATGGTTATTACAATTATGAGTACAAGCCTGGCAAATAGTTTTTCTTGAACTTTCATATAATTTTTATTGCGTAAATAGGTGTAAATGTGCACCTTATTAATTTAATACTTTGGGAAATATACAATGGCGATTTATAACGACATCATTGAGATTGAAGGGGGGCAAGTTCCAAATGGCACTGTTACTGTTTCAGGGGCAAAAAACTCTGCGACCAGACTTTTAGCAGCAGCTTCCATATGTGACGAGGTTGTTACGCTAACAGGTTACCCAACTAATTTAGTAGACTCAAAGCATAAGGAAAGATTTTTAAACAAGAACGGCGTCAAAACTTATTCAGAAAATGATACCTTAACGATAGACCCTACAAAACATACGCCTATTGAACTAGATGATTACTTCTATCCTATAAGAACAACTTACTTGCTGGTAGCTGGGCAGCTTAAAAAGGGTCTAAAAGCTAATATCCCCTACCCTGGAGGGTGTAATATAGGGGCTAGAAAGTACGATGTACATATTGCTATCTGGGAAGCTTTTGGCTGTGATGTTGAAGAAACAGACGAATGTTTAGTAATTACAGCGCCTAACTCAATTGAAGCAAGTGATTATGAATTTCCTATTTCCACTGTAGGTGGAACTGAAAATGCGCTGTTAGTCGCTGCAATAGCTAAAGGTACATCTACATTTACTAATGCTTATATAACGCCTGAGATCGAAGATCTAATCAGCTTCTTAAGGGCTAGTGGTGTTTCTATTGAGGTTACGGGACAAAGCTCAATAAAAGTAACAGGAAGTGACTACTTAAAAGGACATACTTTTCATGTTCTACCAGATAGAATTGAAGCATTAACATGGTTAATCTACGGGGCTATCTCTGGCGGTGAGATATTAATTAAGAATATTCCTTTTGAATCAATGCAAATACCTTTAATGTATTTAAAAAATGCTGGTGTGGATTTCTTTCAAAACAGTGATAGCATATTTATCAATAAAGCATGTATGGTCGATGGAAATGCGCACTCATTCGAGGTTGCTTGTGGTACTCACCCAGGTATTATTTCTGATATGCAGCCATTTTATGTAATGCTTGGTTTAAAATCTGTAGGTAAATCACGAATTCACGATTATAGATACCCTGAACGCATAACTTACATTGAGGAGTTACAAAAGTTTGTAGACTTAGAACTTGAAGCAATACAAGGGAAGATTACTACAAACGGCCCTGTTAAATTTAGTGCAGCTAATGCTTCAGCTACTGATTTACGTGGAACGATGGCTGCTGTCCTCGCTGCATTATGCGCTCCATCTGGGCTTTCAGTAATAAAAGGTGTTTCAATGGCATTACGAGGTTATAACGACCTAGAATACAAGCTATCTTTACTTGGTGTAAAAGTTAAATATCAAAAATAAATCAGGAATGGCACCGTGAAGGTGCCAAAATAAAAATGACATATCTTGCGGATAAAACATATTGGAAAATTGGCGGTAACTGCGACTTCTATTACGAAGTAGAAAGTATCGATGAACTAATTGCAACATTAGAGTTAATTAAAAAATTAGGCAAGAGCTATGTTGTAATAGGTAACGGGACTAATATTTTATTTGACACTTCTGGTTTTGAAAATGCGGTAATTAAACTCGGCAGATCGTTCGATTATTTAAATATTAGCGGTAGAGAAGTAGAGGTAGGTGCTAGTGTATGGGTGCCTGGTTTAGTGAGAAAACTCTCAAAAGTTGGTATGGGAGGTTTGGAGCATTGTATCGGTATACCTGCTACCTTAGGTGGCTTAGTATCGATGAATGGCGGGAGTCAAAGACAGTCGATTTCCGAAAGGCTTGTTAGCGTAAGGTATATTAATGGCGATGGTAAAATAATTAATTGGGAGGCTGATCCTACAGAATTTTCTTATAGAGCTTCTCCATTTAAAAACAATAGTAGAGTCATTATATCCTGTACCATTCGTGTAGATGAAATAAGCCCTAACCAAAATAGGATAAAGCTTCTTGAAATATTGAGAGAGAGAAGGCTTAAGTTTCCGAGGAAACTTCCAAACTGTGGTTCTGTTTTTATGAGTTCTCCAGAAATTTATAAAAAAAAGGGTCCCCCAGGATACATAATTGAATCTCTTGGTTTAAAAGGAACAAAAATTGGAAACGCACAGATTTCTGAATTGCATGCTAATTTTATAGTAAATTTGGGTGGTGCTACTTCTGAGGATGTAATTCAGCTAGTAAAATTAATTAACTATAGGTGTTACAAAGAATATGGTTTTATTATGCATGCTGAAGCTATTTTCTATTCTAAAACTGGTGAATCATTCAGCCTGAGTGATATTAAGTGAACCTCTATTCTGAGCATAAAGGGTTTTTATTAGGTGTCCTTTTAGCTAGTTTTTTCTGTGCTTTTTCTCTAAGTTCGATATTAGGTAGTGTGTATATTAAACACATAATATATTTGTTTGTATTTACATGGTTGGGTTTTAGCTTATGTTTAACTACTCCAAGAAATAAATATAGCATAGAAAAGGCTCTTAAACTTTATATTCATACATTCATAGTTTTGATGTCTTTCTATGCATTATTTTCGTTTTATTTTGAGAAGGTCTCTACTGAAATATTTATAGTAAATATTGTCAGTTTAGTTTTAACAAATTTAGTATTGCTTTATAGCTCCAAGTTGAAAAAAATGTCACTTGTGGCTTTCGAAATGTTTGCTTACTTATTTACTATTATTTACTGTTTTTTTATTATCAAAGATTTTTCAATTGCGTATACAGAGTTAGGGAACTATCTAACAGCCACGCTTCCAATTGGCGCTTGTTTAGTAATGTCTTTTATTCGAAGCTTTGATGATGAATTACCTTTGTACTTAAAGGCAGCTGCTTTTATATCGTCTTTATTTTTTCTCTTTTCTTTGACGCAGTTTATGGGCAGAGGTTCATTTGTATTAAGCTTGTTTGTAACTCTGATATTTTTGATGTCTAACTTTAATAGTATTAAAAGATTTGTATATGGTGTGTTTATAATTTTATTGGTAGTTATTTTTTATAATGTGTTTGCAAGTCAATTTACCGATAGCACTTTATATAAGAGGTTAGAAACTCTTGCAAATGGGGATGTAGGGGAAAGAGCTTACACATACGGTCAGTTGCTATACTCGCTCGATTTCACAACAGTTTTAACAGGTTTTGGCTTTGGTAGAACAGGATTTGAAGTATATGGCGAAAAGAATTATTACCCGCACAATATCCACTTTCATTATTTAACAGAGTTAGGGTTGATAGGTTTTTGTTTTAGCCTATTTTTTATATGGTTATGTTTTTTCGGTTTTATTAAGATATTTAAGAGAAAACTCAATATAAGTAGTAAATTATTCTTCTTCATGTTTTTGTACGTTTACTTTAACTTTTTAAAATCATTTAGTATGTACGATTCATGGTGGCTCTCGTTGTCAGCAGGTTTGTTTCTATCAAGCTACTTCTCTTCTCGGGGTTCAGATGAACTTGTTTAAAAAGTTTACAGCGGTTTTTTTTTCAAACCAATTATCTACTCTGTTTTTATTTCTAGCTTCAATACTTATTGCTAGGATATACGGTCCAGAAGGGAGGGGTTACATTTATTCAATTTTAGTAATTCCAAATCTAGTATCAAGCCTTACGGAGTTTGGTATGAGGCAAACAGCAGTATATTTTATTGGTATAAAAAAACCTATCTCATTAGTGATTTCGAATTTGTTTACTTATCTTCTGTTGGCAGGCTTAGTTGGAATAATTATATCTTTCGCTTATTTTTATATGATGAATAAAGAGCTTAAGTTCGAATATATCCTTGCCTCATTATTAGTCTTAAATATATTGCTTGTAAATGGCTTTAGGGCTGTATTTTTAGGTTATAACAACTTTTCAGAATATAATAAATTTGTTGTATTACAAAGTTTTATTACTTTCATTTTGCTCGTAATTTTATACTTTACCTCTTTCAATAATGTTGAACTTGTTTTCTGTATTTATTACATATCGAGCTTTTTAGTTTTTACATTAATATCTTTGAAGGTTTTTAAGAGTTACCTCACTAAGTTTAAGTATACACCTTCGTTATTATTTGTGAAAAAAATGCTCCATAAAAGCTTTTCTTATGGCATTGTTTTTGCTTTGGTAGTTATGAACTATAAGTTCGACATTATTATGCTATCAATAATGTCCAATGATTATAATTTGGGCTTATATACAGTTTCTACTCAATTGATAGAAATTATATGGTTGGTACCAGCGGCATTAATCGTAGTGCTCTTTTCCATTTCAGCTAATAATTTAGCTACTATAGAGCAGCTATGCGCTGCAATTAGAGCTACTTTACTGGGTATTATAATAATATGTGCCCTCATAATACTTTTGGGCCGGTTAATTATAACTTTTCTATTTGGTGAAAGTTTCTTAGGGGCTTATGAATCTCTCATTTTTCTACTACCCGGTGCTGTGTTGATGATTTTCTTCAAGCTTATATATGCTTACTATGCAGGCAAAGGAAAGCCCCATAAAGGTTTAAAGCCTATTTTATTAGCTGTATTTATTAATATTGTCTTAAATTATTTATTGATACCAATATACCACGAGTTAGGGGCTGCATTAGCATCTAGTGTGTCTTATTCCATAGCCGGTTTGGCTATGTTATTAGTTTTTAAATTTGAATTCAAAGTGAATTTTAAAGATTTGTTATTAATTAAAATTAGCGATTTAAGGTCTTTTTAAATATGAGTGACTCTATGCAAGTGAAGGTCTCAATACTTACAGTGTTTTACAACCGATATGAGTTAGTAAAAGAGAGTATGGAAAGTCTATTAAATCAATCTGCAAACCACTTTGAAATTATTGCGATAGATGATGGATCGACAGACAATACATATAAAGAGTTAAGTAAATTTGATACCTACGATAATGTAAGGATAGTTAGGTTGGAAAATGGTGGGTTCGTCAATGCGATAAGGCATGCAGTAGACATCGCCAAAGGCGAGTATATAGCTATCCATGGCAGTGGTGATATTTCTCATGTAGAAAGAATTAAGGTGCAAGCTAAGTATTTAGATGAGAAACGAAATATAGGTTTAGTAGCTTGCAAATCCAGATTCGAAGTTGTAGGTACAGATACGAGTTACATTCAAGGCGAGGTATTTGAGGGGGATTACTCATTAAAATTTTTAAATAAAAATTATTTTCATCATGGTGAGGTGATGTTCAGGAAGTCTCTATATAATAAAGTTGGTGGCTATCGTATTTTATTTAAGTTTGCCCAGGATATTGACCTTTGGTGTAGGATGAGCTCACATGCTGATTTTTCACTACTGGATAAAGTGCTATACACGCGGTACGTGAACCAACCGAACTCTGTTAGTGAAGATCCTGCAAAAACTCAACTTCAGAGGAAATTAGCTCAATTCGCAGTTCATTGCCATGAAATGAGGTTAAACAATAAAGGTGATCCGCTTGATAAAGATGGAATCTATGCATTGATAGACTTTAAACCAAAGGGCTTAGGGTATGTGTATTTTAAACAGGCTATTAGACAAACGATATCTGAAAATTTAGTAAGTGCTCAGCTTTTCCTTGATTGGTCGATCAAAGAGAGGTATTTCCCAAGCTATTTCTTATGCTTATTACTTAAGTATTTACCGGGATTCACGGTTAAGTTATTAAAATTTCTTCTATCACTCATCACTAAAAATAAATAATTTAATTCCAATAGTAGGTTTTAATACATGGCTAAAGTTGTAGTTATAATGTCAGTCTATCACTCAGATAATAGTGAGTATTTACTTGAAGCAATTAATAGTATTCTAAGTCAAACTTATTCCTGTGATTTATATATATACAAAGATGGTGAGCTGTCGGATGAGTTGAATGCTACGCTTCAAGCTTTTTATTCAAATGAACGCATTACTTTTTTTGGCTGTTCTAAAAATAATGGTTTAGCTCATGCCCTCAACCACCTAATAAAACAAGCTTTAAAAAGTAATTACGATTATATAGCCAGAATGGATAGTGATGATATATCTTTTTCTAAGAGAGTTGAAAAGCAGGTAGCATTTTTAGATGCACACTCAGAGGTAGATGTTTTAGGCACTGCGTGCAGTGAATTTGGGGCATCTTTTGCTTTAAAGTATAAAAAATTACCTCATGAACATGAAAATTTAAAAACATTCAGTATCACAAGATGCCCTTTTATTCACCCTACTGTTGTCTTCAGAGCGAATGTATTTGAAGGTGATAATCTTTACCCTACGGATACAAACCTTACTGAGGATATGGCACTATGGTTTATACTATTAAGTAAAAATTACCGTTTTGCTAATTTGGATGAAGTCTTGCTAAAGTATAGACTAAATGAGGCTACTGTTGAGCGAAGAAAGGGCCTTTTAAAAGCCTTCCATGAGGTCTCACTTCGATTAAAATATATGTATATTTTAAAGCAAGTTACATTAAAAAACTTTGTATTGATTATAAGTAGACTTTTCTTCCATTGCGCTCCTAATAAGCTATTAAAGTTTGCTTATAAAAAGTTACGCTAGCAGTTAAAACGGATAGATTTAAAATACTATGATAATAATTAACAACAATATATTAGGCTCATTATGCTCCTAGACCTCCTTTTTACTTTTTTTATAGCGTTTGCAGTTCTTTTTCTAATGCGAAAAGTTGCTAGGCAAGTAGGTTTAGTTGATAAACCCTCTGGTCGCAAACTTCATACGGGTAATATACCCTTAGTGGGCGGCGTGGCTATTTGTATTACTATTGTGCAGTACATATATTCTCACCCAGGTATGATTAACCACGCCAATTTATATATGTGTAGCATTGTTGGTTTAACTTCTGTGGGGGCTTTAGATGACCGCTTTGATTTAAGCGTAAAAATACGCATGTTAGTGCAGGCTGTTATATCGGTTGCGATGATTTATTTTGCAAAAGCTGAATTGGTTACACTTGGTAATATTTTAGGCTTTGGTGAAATAGCGTTGGGTTATGGATATATAGGTGGAATAATAACCGTATTTGCCGTTATTGGCTGTATAAACGCATTTAACATGGTTGATGGTATTGACGGCTTACTGGGTGGTTTGTCGATAGTCACCTTTGGTGCTATTGGTATTTTACTAAGTATGGGTAACGAAAAAAGCTTAAGTTACCTATGCTTGCTATTAGTGGTTTGTATGGTCCCATATATTGTTATGAACTTGGGGCTAATAGGGCGTGAGCGCAAGGTATTTATGGGTGATGCGGGCAGCATGATGATTGGTTTTACTGTTATTTGGCTGCTTATAGGTGCAAGCCAAACCCCAGGTAACCCGATGATACGCCCGGTTACTGCCCTGTGGCTAATTGCATTGCCTCTTATGGATATGGTTGCCATTATGATACGCAGAGTAAAACAAGGTAAATCGCCTTTTAAACCTGACCGTGAGCACTTGCACCATATTTGCCAGCGTTTAGGTTGCTCGCCAACACAAACCCTTATTTTAATATGTAGTGTTGCATCAGTATTTGCAGGGGTGGGGATAATAGGTGAAGTTTTTGTTATTCCAGAATTTTTAATGTTTTACAGCTTTATAGTTATGTTCGCTGTCTACCTAGTGATTTTAATTAATTACTGCAAAATTATTAACTTTTTTAGACGCAAATTAGACCTGCCAGAAAAACAATACTCGGACGGTAAATAACAGTAAGCTTAAATCTAATACCTAATGCTATACAAGTCTGATAAAATCACATGTATTAATTAATAACTAAACCTTAAAGGATTAACATGAAAATTGCCGTAGTAGGTACGGGCTATGTAGGCCTTTCGAACGCTATGCTTTTATCGCAACACAATGAAGTGGTCGCACTTGATATTGATGAGCATAAAATAGCATTGCTCAATAACAAACAGTCGCCAATTGTTGATACTGAAATTAGTGAATTTTTAACACGTAATGACTTAAGTTTTACAGCCACTACCGACAAAGTAGCTGCGTATAAAAATGCTGATTACGTAATTATTGCTACCCCTACTGATTACGATGTTGAAAATAACTACTTTAATACCAGCTCGGTTGAAGCCGTAATTAAAGATGCTATGGCGCATAACCCAAATGCGGTAATGGTAATTAAATCGACCATTCCGGTTGGGTTTACTGCGGATATTAAAAAGCAGTTAAATGCAGGTAATTTAATATTCTCTCCTGAGTTTTTACGTGAAGGCAAAGCCCTTTACGATAACTTACACCCGTCACGTATTGTTGTAGGAGAGCAAAGCGAGCGCGCCACTATTTTTGCTAACTTACTTAAGCAAGGCGCCATTAAGCAAGATGTTGAAGTGCTATTTACTGACTCAACTGAAGCTGAGGCAATTAAGCTGTTTTCTAACACTTACCTTGCTATGCGCGTAGCGTACTTTAATGAGCTTGATAGCTACGCAGAAGCACACGGTTTAAACAGCAAGCAAATTATACAAGGTGTAGGGTTAGATCCAAGAATTGGTAGCCATTATAACAACCCATCGTTTGGATATGGTGGTTACTGCTTACCAAAAGATACCAAGCAACTGCGTGCTAATTACCAAAATGTTCCAAATAATATTATTGGTGCAATTGTAGATGCAAACACGACACGTAAAGACTTTATTGCTGATTCAATCATAAAACGCAGCCCTAATATTGTGGGTGTGTATCGTTTAGTAATGAAAACAGGGTCTGATAATTTTAGAGCCTCTGCTATTCAAGGTATTATGAAGCGCATTAAAGCCAAAGGTATTGAGGTGGTTGTTTATGAGCCAGTGCTTGAAGAGAGTGAATTTTACCACTCACGCGTAATAAAAGACTTAAATGAGTTTAAGCAGATATCTGACGTTGTGGTTTCTAACCGTATGGTTGAAGAGCTAAGCGACATTGCAGATAAAGTGTACACGCGTGATTTATTTGGTAGTGATTGATTAGAATATCAGTTATTAGATACTGTTTTAAAAGCCGCTGAAGTTTAGGTTGATGTGGCTTTTAACTTTAAATTAGGAAGTTATGAAATACTTAGTTACAGGTGCTGCAGGCTTTATAGGTGCTGCAACCTGTCAAAAGTTATTGGCTGCTGGCCATGTTGTTATAGGTATCGACAACCTAAACGATTATTACGATGTAAGTTTAAAGCTTGCACGCTTAGCGCAGTTTGAAAACCACGAAAACTTTACGTTTATTAAGCTTGATATAAGCGAACGTGCAGCGATGAGCGAGTTATTTGTAGCGCAGCAGTTTGATAAAGTAATACATTTAGCTGCGCAAGCGGGTGTACGTTATTCAATAGAAAACCCAGACGCCTACGCCGACTCAAATTTAGTGGGGCATTTAAACGTACTTGAAGGCTGTAGACATAATAATGTTAAGCACCTTGTTTATGCCTCGTCTAGCTCTGTTTATGGCCTAAACGAAAAAACGCCATTTGAAACTACCCACAGTGTTGATCACCCAGTATCGTTTTATGCGGCGACTAAAAAAGCAAATGAGCTAATGGCTCATAGCTATTCTCATTTATATAGTTTACCTACCACAGGCTTACGCTTTTTTACGGTTTATGGACCATGGGGTCGCCCAGATATGGCACCGTATATTTTTACTAAAAAAATATTAGCAGGCGATACGATAGATATAAATAATAATGGCGATATGTGGCGCGACTTTACATATATTGATGACATTGTAGAAGGTGTTTTACGCGCTGCCGATGTTATACCTAAAGCAAACCCAAGCTGGCGTGTAGAAAGTGGCTCGCCAGCTACTAGCTCTGCCCCTTATGCTGTTTATAATATTGGCCACGGTAGCCCAATAAACTTAATGAAATTTATTGAAGCAATCGAGGCTGAGCTTGGTACTGAGGCAAATAAAAACTTCCGCGAAATGCAAGCGGGTGATGTGTATAAAACCTACGCTGATACGCAAGACCTGTTTAATGCGACGGGCTATACAGCTCAAGTTGGTGTTGAGCAAGGCGTTAGCGAGTTAATTAAATGGTACAAAAACTTTTATAAATAAGCTTAATTAAAAGCACAGCTTAATTAAAGCTGTGCTTTTAAATAACTGACAGCTTACAATGTATTTTTTATTCATCCCCCATCTATATTTAATCTGTTAGTTTAAAAATAATTAATTTAAAAAATAAAGGACTACTTATGAAAGCAGTTATTCCTGTTGCCGGCTTAGGCACACGTATGCTACCAATGACGAAAGCTATTCCGAAGGAAATGCTCCCTATAGTTGATAAGCCACTTATTCAGTACATTGTTAACGAGTGTGTAGCTGCAGGCATTAAAGAGATTGTGTTAGTAACACATAGCTCTAAAAATGCGATAGAAAACCACTTTGATACTAGCTATGAGTTAGAAGCAACGCTTGAAAAACGCGTTAAGCGCACATTGCTTGAAGAAGTGCGCTCTATTTGCCCTAGCGATGTGACTATTATGCACGTTCGCCAAGGCGAAGCTAAAGGCTTAGGCCACGCTATATTGTGTGCAAAACCCATTGTAGGTAATGATGACTTTGTAGTTGTACTACCCGATGTAATACTTGATGCATACACAGCAAACCAAAAAACAGAAAACCTAGCTGCTATGATCGCTCGTTTTAACGAAACCGCAGCTAGCCAAATAATGCTTGAACCTGTTGCTATGGATGACGTAAGTAAATACGGTATTGCCGACATTAATGGTGTGCAATTAGTTGCTGGTGAAAGCGCCCAAATTAAAACTATGGTTGAAAAGCCAGAGGTTGATGCTGCGCCGTCAAATCTAGCTGTTGTTGGCCGTTATGTATTAAGTAAAAATATTTGGCCGTTACTTGCTAAAACACCTGTGGGTGCTGGTGGTGAAATACAGTTAACTGACTCTATTGATGCGTTAATGGCACAAGAAACTGTAGAGGCATTTCACATGAGTGGCCGCGCACACGACTGTGGCGATAAGCTTGGTTATTTAAAGGCGATTGTTGAATACGGTATGCGCGATGAAAAGCTGGGTAAAGAGTTTGCACAGCATTTAAATACATTGGTTAATGGTGAAAATGCACCAACATTAAACAATGTGGTTAATTTGTAATAAACAATTTGGCTTATTTTAAAATTATGAAACCGTGTTTAGTTTAAACACGGTTTTTTTGTTTTTAGGCAAGCTTTGTATTTGGCTGATAAAGTGAATAAGACATTGTTTTCACTACAGAGAAGACAGAGAGCAGTGCATGAAAAGTGATTTTAAGACCAATTTATTGTAATAAGCTCTTCTCTATTTAGCGCCTAGCACCTCTGTGTTCTCAGCAGTCAAAATTGTCTTGCGGTTAAATTTTTTGCCTAAATGATAAAGTGAATAAAACACTATTATCACCACAGAGAGGACAAGGCGCAGTGCAGGAGAAGTGATTTTAAAACATATATATTGTATTACGGTCTTCTCAGTGAAGCGCCTCGGTGTTATCGGTGGTAATTAAATCCTTAAATCATCTCAACGTAGGCGTGAAGCTTGCTCAAGCGAAATAAATTTCGCACCTTCGAATTTAAAAATTAGCTGAGAGGGCGATTCTCGAAAATGCTTCGCCATACACATCTTTACCTACATAAAGCTCAGCGCCTAGGCTTTTAGCACCCCAAACAGGTTTGTTTAGTTTACGCGTATAGGCTGTTTGTAGTTCATAACTGGTTTTGTAACCATCACGTTTGTTTGTAAGGCCACGAAATGTTGTATTTAAGCTTTCTTTAGCGCTAAGCTGCCAATGCCAATTAACACTCATCGATTTAGCTGGGGTATAGTCGGTATAGTCGTGTTCATCGCCCCCCCAGTGGCCAATTACGTTGCCTGAGTTACGATTACCGTCTAGGTATAAACCGTTAGCATACCAAAGCTTTTGCCAATTACTGTGTTCAAAACGTAAGCTGTGGTTATTTGCAACAAAAGGTAAATAAAGCCCAAAACTATAAGCATTATTACGAGAGCCACCTAGTGTGTCTTCAAGGGCTATTTCACTATAAATCTCATACGGTAAATCAAATAGGCTATTATTGTATTCAAACGTGATTGATCCTAATTGATCACCCAGCTCAAAGTTTTCACCAAATGCATTAGCATCATCGCTGCCTACGTTATCTTTAGCGCCGGGTGTAAAAAAGCCTTCTGCAAAGTCTTTTATTGTGACGCTACGCGGGCCCCCACCAAATTGCATTAAACGGCTTAGGCCAATGGTTAAGTTATCTGTTGCTGCAAAACTAATATGTAAGCCGTATAAATAAGGTTTACCTGGTTCAAATACTCTTTCTACCCCACTTTGTTTACCTTCTTTTAAAATTCCACGCTGCTCAGTCATTTTACTAATAAACATATCGTATCGAATATTAAAGCTGGTTATTGGTTCAACATTACTTATGGTAATTGATGGCGTTGTTTTAGCGTGTGTGCTTAATAGCATGGCGCTGTCGTTAAAAGGTGAATACCAATGTTCACGGTAGCCTATATCGAGCTGTGCGTATTTATAACCTAGGTAAATAAAGCTTTGGGTTGGGAGTATTTCGTCTTCGTTTGCAATGCCTGCCACACTCACACCAAAGTAACGGCCAAAGTTAGCGTAAGCGCCACCTTCAACAATTAAGTTGGTTTTAGTGGTTTGCCCTCGTTGGTTTGGCAGTGTTTTGTTTTTTGTACCAGCAGCAAAGGTTGCTTTAGCAAATGCGCCTGCATCGCTTTGAATATACGGGCTTATTTGGTACGACAGAGTTTGATAAAGCTCTGGGTAACTATGTCTAATGGTTTGCAGCACATTGTATATATCGTGCGCTTTATAAGGCCTGCTCATAATGTGGGTATTTTTACTTACTGCTAAAAGGCGCTCTACATTATGCTCTAACTCTGGTGCTTGGTTTAAAGGTAAGTATGGTGATACGCCTCCCTTTGCTAAAGCGTTTGCACTTAATGCTAATGCGATAAGTAACGATATTTTTTTGAGCATAATTATTCCGTTAGCCAATTTTTATAGTAAGTAAATACGTTAATGCGAGGTTAGCAATAAATACGTTAGTAAGAAAGAAAAAAGCGTTTTTACATAGTGGTTTTGAGTTGCTAGTTATAAGGTTGAAGTTTCTAGGTATTAGATGGCAGTTACAGATGTTAGTTTTCCGTTTGAGTTGGCGGCAGTTATCATAATAGCCATTAAGGTTTGTAATGATGAGCGTTATTTAAAAAAGTGACTTATTCACCACAGAGAAGACAAGGAGCAGTGCAGGAGAAGATACTAGAAGATAGTATGTTTCCTCAGTGTAGCGCGCAGCGCCTCGGTGCTCTCGGTGGTCAAACTTGTTATGTAACTTGGGCGCCGTACCTAGTTGATAAAGTAAATAAAACATTATTATCACCACAGAGAAGATAAGGAGCAGTGCAGGAGAAGCCATTTAAAAACCAATGCATTGTATTACGGACTTCTCAGTGTAGCGCGCAGCGCCTCGGTGCGCTCGGTGGTAATTATTTTTAGAGTTATTTCCACGTAGGCGTGAAGCTTGCTCACGCAAAAGGTTATTTAACTATCTATAAACAAAGTACGTTAGCAAGCAAAGCGCCTACATTAAATTCGCTGTGCGACTGTAAGTTCGCATTAGTAGATGAGCACTCCAACTTTTACCTTAACGTATATTGTGTGAAAAATTTGTATTTATGCTTATTGATAATAAAGCTGCGTCTATTAGCAAAGTCCACTATGCTATGGGCTATTCGTTATTTATATTTTTAAGGGTTTATCATGATTGAACAAGGCCAAAACGTACCAGAGGTTACACTTACGCAGTTAACAAGCGAAGGCATGCAAACACTGACTAACAAAGAATTATTTGATGGTAAAAAAGTGGTGTTATTTGCTGTGCCGGGGGCGTTTACGACAACGTGTTCAAATGCGCATTTACCTGAATTTATTACGCTTGCTGATAAAATTAAAGCAAAAGGAGTTGATGCTATTTATTGTGTTTCGGTAAACGATGCCTTTGTAATGAAAGCATGGGGTGACTCGCAAAACGCTGAAGAAATTTTAATGTTAGCCGATGGTGATGCAAGCTTTACCAAAGCACTCGGGCTTGAAAAAGACACCGCTGGCTTTGGTGGTATTCGTTCATCTCGCTACGCGATGATTGTGAATAACGCGGTTGTTACTGAGTTATTTGTAGAAGAGGGCAAAGAGTTCACAGTAAGCCGCGCAGAGCATGTTTTAGAAAAGCTTTAAGGCCCCATTTAGTTGTCAAATATGAATTAGTAGAAAGCAGTTGTCAGTTATCAGATCATAGGTACCTGGCAGTCATCAGAATAGTCACTAAGGTTTGTATTGGTGAGCGTTATTTACAAAAACGATTTTTTCACCACAGAGAGGGCAAGAAGCAGTACAGGAGAAGTTACTAGCAAATAGTATATTTGATCTTTATAGCACGTAGCGCTTCGGTGTGTTAGATGATGGAAAATAAACTCAAACTAATTGGCTCTGGTCTTCTCATTTACTGCTCATTTGCTTCTCTTAGTGCATTAAGGTTTTATTTAAATGTCAATTATTCACAAAGAGGCTTAGAGACGCTGCGCTTTAGAAGGTTTCGTTGTAGCAGAGGCTTTACCCGCGCTTTTTTTGTGGGAGCTTATATATTTGGGTTGGTGCTGGGTTTTATGTTTTGCGTGGGCAAGCTTCGCGGTCACGATTAAAATTACCCAGATGTTTTGCTTTATTTTTAGGCGCGCGTTGTTTTGATATAAAAGTGATGATGTCACCACACAGAGCACCGAGCAGTACAGGAGAAGTAATATTACGCTCTTCTCGGTGCAACGCGCAGCGCTTCGGTGTTCTCGGTGGTAGAAATTGTTTTGTAGCTTAGGCTTTGCACCTAATTGATAAAGTGAATAAAACATTATTATCACCACAGAGAAGACAAGGAGTAGTACAGGAGAAGTAATTTTAAAACAAATATATTGTATTACGCATTTCTCAGTGTAGCGCGAAGCGCCTCGTTGTTCTCGGTGGTAGAAATTGTTTTGTAGCTTAGGCTTTGCACCTAGTTGATAAAGTGAATAAAACATTATTATCACCACAGAGAAGACAAGGAGCAGTGCAGGAGAAGTAATTCTAAAACATATATATTGTATTACGCTCTTCTATGTGAAGCGCGCAGCGCCTCAGTGTTCTAGTGGTAGAAATTGTTTTGTAGCTTAGGCTTTGCACCTAGTTAACAAAGTGAATAAGACATTATTATCACCACAGAGAAGACTAAGAGCGTTGCAAGAAAAACTGAAAGATTTTTAGAGCTCAAACGGCGCTACGCCTACGGCTTGCATTTTGTAACCTACCTGCGCTAATTCACCTGACCAGGTTTCTGTTGTAATAATACCTGTGACTACAATTGCATCGTAAAGGCTTTCGATTGGTACGCCGCCTTTTATAGTAACGTGTACAAGCTGGTTAGGTGGCGGTGGTGGTACGTGTATGCAGGCGCCAAAATACGGTACTAATAAAAATTCGGTGATTACTTCGCTATCGCCCTCTAGCGGTACAACAAAGCCGGGTAAGCTGACAGATTGCCCGTCTAGTTCTTTTACTACAGGGGCGTCTAGGTCGGGCTGTACCCAGTTTTGATCGCTGCCTTCGTGGTTTGCTTGTGCTTGGGTATCTATTTGCACATGGCCTTTTGGAATTAAGTCTTCCCAAAAAATTTCTTTAGGTGGGTTAGCGTTACTTGAAAAGCTAATAATAGCTAAGCTTAATATGCAAAAAGCATTTAAAGCTGTTTTAAAAAGTGTCATAAAATTCCTAAACATTATGTTTTTATACTCATGCCGTCGCTGAGTGAGTAAAAATAAGCACGAGTTGCTGGTATTAAACCAATAATAAAACCCGCCGCCATAATAACGCCTATGAGGGTGAGTTCATAGCGTGAAAGCATAGCTATATTTACACTAATACCCGCATGGCTTTGTAGGTAGTCGGCTCCTAAAAATAAGGTGGCGTAAAATAATGCACACCCAAGCACACAGCCTAAAAATGTTGTAAGCAAGGATTCCATACTTATAAGTGTAAATAGCTGCCATGGCCTTGCACCAACTGAGCGTAATATAGCAAGCTCACGGCGACGTTGATTAAGGTTTGCAAGCAACGTGGTTAACATACCGAGCAGGCTTATTAGCACGACAACAAATGAAAAAAGTAGTAGTATTTTTTCAACAATGGCGAGCATTTCCCATAAGTCTTTTAGCGTGACGGTAGGCATAATAGCTAATAGAGCCTCGGGCTTGTACTGATTTATATTACGCCTAATTTGTAGTGTATATAAAGGCGAATCAAACCCCATTAAAAATGCAGTGATTTGTTTAGGGTGACCAGTTAGGTTGTTATGCTCATCGTGCTCATCGTGCTCATCGTGCTCATCGTGCTCATCGTGCTCATCGTGCTCATCGTGCTTATGACTTGCGTTACCGCCGTGAATTAAATCAATAGCGGCAAGCGGTATATGCAGTGTTTTGTCGACCGGGGTACCCGTTGGGTTTAAAATACCGACTACTTCAAACGGGTTGTCGTTGTGATGATGAAAACTGGTATTACCCATACCATGAGATATTACAATGCTATCGCCCAGCTTGTAGCCTAGTTTTGTTGCCACCTCACTGCCCAATACCACGCCGTGAATAGTGCTAAAAGGATTACCTGCACTAAAACTCAAATGTTGTTTTTTAGCAAAGCGGTAATGGGTAAAGTAATCGGGTGTTGTGCCTAACACAGCTTGGCCTTTGTGGCTGTCGCCAAGGCTAATAGGAATACTCCACTTTACGCCGCGTTGGCTTGTTATGTAATTGTAGCTTTGCCAGCTCACGCCATTATTGGTGTGGCCAATTCTAAATACTGATGAAAGCAGTAATTGAATATCGCCGGTGCGGGCTCCTATAATTAAATCGGTACCCGAAATGGTATTGCTAAAGCTGCTTTTAGCATCAACCCTAACACGTTCAATACTTAGCAATAACATCACGCTAACGGCAATGGTAAACAGTGTTAAAACAACACTTGCCCGTCTATTTATTAGGCTTTTTAAAGCAAGCTTTGTAAGGATCATAATGTCTCCTGCAAACTTACTAAGTCGATTGAGCGATTAAACAGCGGCTTTAAGCTTTCGTCGTGGCTTACAAATATCAGTGTGCTGTTTGTATTACTCGCTTGTTCAAACAATAAGTTAATAAAGCTTTCGCGGTTTTGTGTATCAAGGGCTGAAGTTGGCTCGTCGGCAATTATAATTTCTGGGTTACCAATAAATGCGCGTGCGGCGGCCACGCGTTGTTGTTGGCCAATGCTTAATTCGGCCACATTTTTATTATGATATTGCTCGGTTAACCCCAGCGCGTTTAATAACCGTGTTGCCTCATTATTTAATGTGGCAGAGTGGCTTAATGCTTTTTGTTGGCGCTTTTTTGAAAATTGGCAGCCCAGTATTACGTTTTCAATAGGCGATAGGTAAGGAAGTAAGTTGAAGTTTTGAAAAATAATACCAATGTGGTCAGCTCTAAATACATCTCGCTGGGTGTTACTTAGGGTATTTAAGGTGTGGTTTAGTAACGTGACATTGCCGCTGGTGGCTTTATTTATACCGGCAAGTAAGGCAAGTAACGTTGATTTGCCCGAACCACTTGGGCCATGTAAAAAAACATGTTGGCCTTTTTCAATGTTAAGTTTGCTAACAGTTAGCGTGGGCGTTTTATCGTTTTTATGCCATTTAAAAGTAACGTTATTAAGGCTTATCATTGTTTTGTTTACCACTTCCAATAATTAAGGTTTTTACGCGTTTTAAACTGCCTAATAATATTAAACGGTTTAGGTTTTAGCTTTTCGTCACTATGTAAAAACTCATTCGTTGCAGCCACTACTCGCTCACTTGATTTACCGTCTGTGTATGGGTGTAGCTGTTGGCAATAGCTTTCTATATTTTGCATCAATGTTTTAGGGTAGGTAAATGCAAGGTCTATCGCGTCTTCTAGCTTATTTGGAACTGTTACGTTTAGTAAGTGCTTGTCTGGGGCATTATTACAAAAGGTCACAACAGGCTTGCGTTGCACTATAAACATTAAAAGCACCGACGAGGTATCACACAGCATTACATCGGCCGACTTTAATAAGGGGACTACGTCGTCGGTTTCGATAAACGTTAAGTTTTGATTACTTAACGCTTTGTATTTATTAATAAGCTCAATAGGCATTTTAGGATGAAACTGCATTAATATGCGCCACTTTCCTGTTTCGCTAAAGTGCTTTATTTGCTCGTAAAGTTTAGGTGCAAGTGATAAACGTTTTGAAAAAGTAGAACAAATTAAAAGTGTAGGGCGAGTGTCGGCTTTGCTGGTATATGGGTTTTGTAATTCGCCAGTAAACAAGCGGTCGAGCGTTGGCCAGCCAGTTTCAGTTACTTTAAAATAACCAAGCTTTTTTTGTAAGGCTTTAAATGGCACTGTGGTATTGGGGCCTTGAGTACAGTAAAGATCAAAGCAGCCCCTTGCTTTTAGGTGGTCGTTGTTACCTTTTTTATCAAGTTTTCCGGCATCAAAACCATGAAATACACCCACTTTAATACCCGGAAAAAACGTAGGAATTAAATTAGCCGGTGCAAACGTAGCATCGGGTTTCCAGTTGTGAATGTCGTCTATTGAATTCAGACGTATTTCATCGGGTGTTAAAAAGTCAGGGTTTACAGAGCTACCTTGTAAAAACCAGCGTACCTGACCACCATTCGCTAATATGGCCGCTTGAATAGGCCTCAAAATTGCGTATGAATAATTTTGAGATATATACATTAAGTATTTTTTATTTTTGGTGGTGGTTAAGTAGTTCAAGCTAGCTCCTCGACTCTATAGCACAGCTAGTTTACCCGATTGTGACAACCATATAAATATTCTTGCTAAATCTCTTAACCAAAGTTCAAGTTATTTAGTTTCAAGCCCAAGATTGAGCTTTGAAGTTGGCTGGATTATCATACCGCACATAACCCCATACCATACTTTGCTCATAGAGCATCCCTAACCCCGGAGATAGCATGACTAGCTATAAAGTTTTAGACATAAACGATGATTTACCCATCCGCACCAAAGGTGAAGTACACAGTGGTAAAGTGCGTTCAGTTTATTGGCTAACAGACGAAGACAGTGCACGATTAATTAAAGATAAAGGCTACAAAGTACCTGCAGGTACTGAGCTGGCTATTATGGTGATTTCGGACCGTATTTCAGCGTTTGATTGTATTTGGCAAGGTGAAAATGGCTTAAGTGGTGTGCCGGGTAAGGGGATAGCACTTAACACCGTTGCATCATATTGGTTTAAATTATTTGACGAAGCAGGCTTAGCTGGCAATCATATTGTGGATATTCCGCACCCATATGTATGGATTGTTCGTAAAGCAAGCACCGTTAAGGTAGAGGCGATAGCGCGCCAATATATTACGGGTAGCATGTGGCGTGATTACGCTAAAGGGACACGTAACTTTTGCGGTATAGATTTACCTGAAGGGTTAAACGCGAATCAAAAACTCGATAATGTACTTATTACGCCATCAACCAAGGGGATTATTGAAGGCGTTGCCGACATACCGCCAGTAGACGATGTAAATATTACCCGCGAGAACATAACAAATAACTTAGACGTATTTAATTTTAAGTCGGAAGACGACGTTGCAAAATACGAAAAGCTGTTAGTAGAAGGCTTTGGCTTAATTAGTAAAGAGCTTGCCAAGCTTGACCAAATTTTTGTAGATACCAAGTTTGAATTTGGTTATGTAGAAGACCTAAATGGTGCACAACAGCTTATTTATATCGACGAAGTGGGTACACCAGATTCATCGCGTATATGGGATGGCGCTGCGTATCGAGATGGTAAAATTGTTGAAAACTCTAAAGAAGGCTTTCGCCAATTGTTAATTAATAACGTGCCAGAAAGCGACGTATTACTAAACAAAGATCGCATGGCTGAGCGTGAAAAATTAGCAAAAGAGTATATTTTACCCGAATCAGTCATGCTTGAAGTGTCTAATACTTATGTGGGTATTGCCAGCAAAATAGTTGGTGAAGCAATTACTATTCCTGAAGATCCGCGCCAAGAGGTCATTTCTATTTTAGACGCTGATTATGGCTTAATTGTAAAATAGCCATACTAAAGAACTAAAAAACCCAGTGGCTAACTTTTTATTTTTAGTTACTGGGCTATATTCCTTGCAATTAACCCCTGTAATTAATTACCTTAACCTAACGTTAATAGTTAGGTGTTGTTATGTTTGAACGTTGTTTGCAAAAAATAACTAAAAGTTGCCGTTTTTTAACCATGGGTTTGTTTTTTGGTTACTTTTCTAACGCCGCTGCACTGGAGTTGGTAGTAGAAGATCAACACGGTAGTAAACTAGCAAATGCTGTTATTGAGCTACACTTTAACGCCGAGCAATTAGCCAAGCCAAATCTTCCTGTAGCCACTATGGACCAAGTTCATAAACAGTTTTTGCCAGAGCTATTAGTGGTGCAAAAAGGGCAGCAAGTTGACTTTCCAAATAGCGATAATATTCGCCACCATGTGTATTCTTTTTCGCAAGCTAAGCCTTTTCAGCTAAAGTTATATTCAGGGCAACCAAAAGCACCTATTACTTTTGATAATCAAGGAGTCGTTGTTTTGGGGTGTAATATTCACGACTCCATGGTTGGCTACATATATGTGGCAGGTAGCAAACATGTTTATAAAACAAATAAGCAAGGCAAAGTAACCTTGCCAAATAACCTATTACCGATTGAATTAAGCGTATGGCACGCTTTGCAAACAGCACCTTTGGAGAATAAAAAAATTATAACAGTAAGCGCTAAAAGCAAACACACCATGACGGTAAACACATCTACACCAGCACCAAGAAACACCTTTGGTAGCAAATTTAAGGCTGGTAATGACTCATAGTTTAAAAAACCGAATTACCTCACTCTGCGTAGGGCTGGTGTTATTAACAACGCTTGTGAGTGTTGCTAGTTTTTGGTGGTCAACAAGTCAGTTTCAAGAACAAAAAGTAGACCAAGACATAAGTGTTGCGCAAAACGTTTATAAGCAATATTTAACCTCAAAAGAAAGCCTATTGTTAACAGCAGCTAAAGTATTAACTGCCGATTTTGGTTTTAAACAAGCGGTTGCCACGCGCGATGCGGGTACCATAAGCAGTGTTTTGTATAATCACAGCCAACGGATAGACGCGCAATTAATGTTGCTTATAGATTTATCGGGTCAGCTAATTTCGTCAAATTTAGAGCAAGGTGCCTTTGAAGACGACTTGCGACCTTTACTCGCAGAGCTATTTAACGCACAAGAGCAATCCACATTTGTAGTGTTAAACAATGAGCTTTACCAGGTTATTTTATTACCTGTAAAAGCCCCAAGAACCATAGCTTACAGTTTAGTAGGCTTTAAAATAGACGACAGTGTTGCAAGTGAGCTTAAAAGCTTAACGGGCATGGATGTAAGTTTTGTAGGCAGTGCCGACAACCTAGTAATTAGCTCGCTAGATGAGCGCCCAACGCCTTTTGAACCGGTGAGTTATTTTAACTCGGCCACCACCTCACGAATATTTGGCGAGTACCCGGTTTACCGAAACCGAGATATTAATTTAGCCTCTTTGGCAACACACCCAATTATTATTTTATTAAGCGCCGATTTAACACAAAGTTATAGCGATTTTGAAAAGCTATTTTTTACCCTTATTATTTTGTCTATCTTAACGATGTTTGTAGGTGTAATAACAAGTAGCTTATTAGCAAATAACTTAACAACGCCGCTTTCTCAGCTGGTTGTAATTGCTAAGCAGTTTGCGCAAGGTAATTATAATTTTGAGTTTAAAGGTAAAAAACAAAGCACAGAAATAACGACCTTAGTTAATGCGTTCGACAACATGGGTAACGACATCAACAAGCGTGAACAACAAATTAGTTTTCAGGCGCGACACGATACTTTAACCGGCTTTTATAATCGCTCTGCGATGTTGGAAGTGTTGGACAAAGAATTAAGCGAATTAACTCAATATACGCTTGTAGCTATTGATATAAAAGGGTTACGCCATATAAACGATAAGCTTGGCCCGCGCATTGGCGATGAATGTATAAAAACCGTGGCATGCAGAATAAGTGAGTTTTCGGATGAGTTTGGTGGGATTCATGCGCGTATTGGGGGAGATGAGTTTTTAACGGTATTTCCAAGCAGTGCGGTTAGCGAGAAAAAGTGCGGCATAGAGGGATTAATTGCTAGGCTCCAAGAGTGTTATACCATTCAAAAGCTAAAAATTAACTTACAGTTTAGTACCGGGGTATTGCAGTACCCATCGCAAGGTACTGCCAGTGACGACTTAGTAAGGCGAGTGCTTATTGCCGTAGAAAATGCGGCCAATAACCAAAACCATATACATTATTACCAAGATGGCGAGGACGAGGCCCACTTAGATCGTTTAATTATGCTTGATGAATTAAAGCAAGCTATTAGCGACGACGATGGTCAGCTGTTTATGACCTACCAGCCTAAGCTGCATATGCAAACTCAAAAAATAGATAAAGTTGAGTCGCTTATTCGTTGGCAGCGTAAAGATGGCAGCTGGGTTAATCCCGAGTTATTTATTGATTTAGCTGAGCGCTCAGGGCTAATTGTTGAACTAACTGCATGGGTAATAAATACCGTTGTTGCACAAGTTGCCGACTGGAAGTCGAAGGGTATTGAGCTTCAAGCCGCTATTAATGTATCTGCACAAGATATTGCGTTTCCGGGGTTTCATGCCGCGTTAGTCGCTACGCTTAAAAAACATAATGTGGATGCAAGGTTAATCACCATTGAATTAACCGAGCGCGACATGATAGAAAACGAAGAAAAGGGCATAAAAGCGCTTAAAGATTTAAAACAAATTGGCGTTAAAATATCGCTTGACGATTATGGGGTAGGGCAAACATCGCTGGGGCGTTTAAAAATGTTGCCTATTGATGAGCTTAAGCTTGATAAATGTTTTATTTTAAAACTAGATGCCTCTCAAAAAGATCAATTCATAGTGCAGTCGTCAATTACGCTTGGGCATCAGTTAGGTTTTTCGGTGGTGGCTGAAGGGGTCGAAACCGAAGAGTCGTTAGCTTTACTTAAAACAATGCAGTGCGACCATGCACAAGGTTACTACCTTAGCCGGCCTTTAAAAGCTGATTTATTAGAACAATGGCTGGAAGAATACTATGGTAAAAATTAAGCATTTATTTGTCAGTGTTTTATTGCTAATAAGTTTGCCAACGGTTGCCAACAGTAGCGGAAAGTTACTAGCAACACCTGGTGTATCTCAAGTTGAAGGTAGCGGCGGTGGCGGTATTGTGCCTTGGGCTCAGCTTGCGGGTTATGCGAGCGAAGATGAATTTTCGGTAAATGGTTTTTGTAGCCGAGCTGATGTGAGTGATTACGCATTAAATGTATGTGGTGCGCAGTTAAACTTATTTAATCGGGTAGAGCTAAGTTACGCAAAACAAGAGTTTGACGTGCCAGCACTTAACACAGAAATAGAGCAATCGATTACCAGTGCAAAAATACGTTTATATGGTGATATTGTTTACAGCCAATTGCCGCAGTTAAGTTTAGGTATACAGCATAAATCGCTAGATGACGGCACCGTAGCCAAACTTGTTGGCGCAGAGGATACCAGCGGTACAGATTATTACTTGGCTGCCAGTAAGCTTCACTTAGGTGCACTTGCAGGTTATAACTGGTTTTGGAATGTAACAACACGCTATAGTGAAGCCAATGAACTGGGACTACTCGGTTATGGTGGCGGCAATGCGGAAAGCGCGTTTTTATTTGAAGGTAGCACCGCTGTATTTTTAAGTCGTGAATTGGCAATCGGTATTGAGTATCGTCAAAAAGCGAATAACTTAAACTTGGGTGAGCAAGACTGGAAAGACGTTTTTGTTGCCTGGATGCCTAATAAAAACGTGAGTGTAACTGCCGCATATTTAGATTTAGGGCGTATTGCAGGGGCAGACGATCAAACGGGTTGGTACTTATCGGTAACAGGGTATTGGTAATGAAGTTAATTGCAGTTGGGTTTTTATGTGTTGGTATTTTAATGGGCTGTACGAATAAAGCACCGCCTACTTTATATTACCAAATTGGCGGCAACGCCGGCATAGAAAAACTAATTGATAGCTTTATTAATCAAATAGGCAACGACGAGCAGGTATTTCACTATTTTAAGCACACAAACATAGCGCATTTTCGTCAAGGTTTTATTTTGCATATGTGCATGCTTACTGATGGTCCGTGTAAATACAGCTACGCAGGTGATTCAATGGTAGACATACACACCGGCATGAATATAACAGAAAAAGATTTTAATCATGTTGTTGATTTGTTGGTGAATGCCATGAATGAGCAAAACATACCTCATCCTATTCAAAATAAAATTTTGTCAAAAATGGCGCCATTAAGAAGCGACATTATTAACATATAGTGGATAAACATTATTTTCTGTTTACCTACAATACAAGCCATTACTTATGTACAATGAACAATATTGTTACTTTATTGTATATTTTTCATGTTTGTATATTTCGACGTCCAGCATATTTATTATTTACCTCAATATATACCTGTAATTGAAAAATTATCACAAAGAGGTCATCAATGCGCATTAGTATTTTATAGATCTCAAGAAAAACAATTTATAGATATTTGCGAGACATTCGCAGTTGAACATTCAATAAAAGCAATTTGGTTGGAAGATAAATCAAATACATTAGATTTCTATCAGGGTGTTGAGTGTGATTGGGTCGTGTTTGGTAATGCGTTTTTAGACGTTGATAAGCTCAATAATAAAAGTGTATTAATGCAGCATGGCATAGGTCCAAAAAGCTGCTACTACGATGTATCAAACACAACGACTACCGTTCGCTTTGTTGAAGGTGAACATCGTTTAAAACGATTAAAAAACTTATATCCAAATGGTAATTTTGTTGATAGCGGCTATGCGAAATTAGATCCAATTATTAACAACTCAGTCGAAAAAGTTGACTTGGCTGGGTTGGGTTTAGATAAGAATAAGCCAACACTTTTATATGCCCCCACTTTTTATCCGAGCTCTATTGAGTGTATGAGCGATGATTTTCCAGAGTGTTTTCCTGATTATAATATTATTATAAAACCACACTTTTTTAGTTTGTCTAAACCGCGTTATAAAAAACAAAAAAGTAAAATCATGCGCTGGCAAAAATATAATAATGTTTATTTAACAAGTGAAAGTGAATTTAACTTAACGCCTTTTTTAGCGGTTGCAGACATAATGTTATCAGACGCGTCGTCTGCTATATTTGAGTTTGCAGCTCTAGATAAGCCTGTTGTGTGGTGTGACTTTTACAAGTTGCGATGGAATTATAGAGGTATATTTTCTTATCGTTTTAAGGCACGGCTTGATGAGGACATAAATTATTTTCACAAAATTTGTCAAAGGGCTGAACAGTTCAGTGATGTTGTATCTGCAGTTCAGTTGTGTGCCTCAGAATCGGAAGAGTTTAGATTTAACCGGAAAAAAATTATAGAGCAGCTTGCAGGAAAAATAGATGGAAATTGCGCTGACCGTATAGTTAATTACTTAGAGAGTTATGAATGAAACGAGTTATTACATTTGGTACCTTTGATATTGTTCATGTCGGTCATATTAACATTTTAGAACGCGCCAAATCCTTAGGTGACTATTTAATTGTTGGGATATCATCAGATGCACTCAATATGCAAAAGAAGGGTAGAACTCCAGTTTATAGCGAAAGTGATAGAGTTAAAATAATTAGTTCTTTACGCTGTGTCGATGAAATTTTTATAGAGCATTCCCTTGAGCTCAAAGGCGATTATATAAAAGAACATGATGCAGATTTGTTAGTAATGGGGGATGATTGGGCAGGTAAATTCGATAACTTCAAAACGTTATGTGACGTACAATACTTAACTAGAACACCTTCCATTTCAACTACGGAAATAATTGAAGTAGTTCGCAATCCTTCATAGAAACTTATAAGAGCGATAATTGAGTAATATTTTGATTATTACTCCAAACCCCATTAGCTCTATTATTAAAAGGGTATCAAATCAAAAACCTAATAACCTGTCAGCAATTACAAAAAAGGCTAAACGACCCTACTTTAGTTTTGTTTGATGCGGGTATGCTTCGCCCCGGTGTTTTAGGAACTTATGTGCCTGAAGCTATGCTACCCAATGCAAAGCGGTTTGACATAAAAAATGAGCTAGCAGATAAATCAAACCCGCTATCAAGCACAATGTGTAATGCACAGCAGTTTACACAGGTTATGCAGCATGCGGGTGTAAACCATGATTCGTTTATTGTGGTATACGAAGATGCTGGCTTATTTAGTGCTGCAAGGGCGTGGTGGATGCTAAAAGCCATGGGGCATCACAATGTAAAGGTTTTAAATGGCGGCCTTAAAAAGTGGTTAGCGTGCGGCTATGCAGTGCAGCACGGTTATAGTGAGGCTTTAACGTGTGGTAATTTTGAAGCAAGTTATAATCCAAATTACTTTATTGACCGCCAGCAAGTATTAGCAGCAATAGATGATGCAAATACTATATTGTTAGATGCGCGTGCCTATAAACGCTTTACTGGTGAAGAGAGTGAACCTCGAAAAGGCATGCGAGGTGGGCATATACCACAAAGCCGTTCATTGCCTTTTTTAGATACATTAACTAATGGCGAGGCTAAAGCTTTTGAAGAAATAAAGATAAAATTTGAGAACGCTGTAGGTACTGCAGAGTATATTCAATTTAGCTGTGGATCAGGTATTACAGCGTGTATTTTAGCTTTATTTGCTGATGAATGTGGTTATAAAAACTTAAGTGTTTATGACGGTTCTTGGAGTGAGTGGGGCGCGAGTGATTCATTGCCTATCACCAAAGATGTATAAGTGAAAATACCATAACAAGCAATTTTTGTAGGCGCCTTGCTTGCTGGCACGTTTAATTTATACATAGTCACATTAACAACCTTTGCGTGAGCAAGCTTCACGCCTACGTGTGGGTAACTTTAAATGTTTATTACCACCGAGAGTACCGAGGCGCTGCGCGCTACACTGAGTAGAGCGTAACGTTTGATTGGTTTTAAAATTACTTCTCCTGCACTACTCCTTGTTTTCTCTGTGGTGAATAAGTCACTTTTTGTTGTATTACTTAATAGCATTTAATTACCACCGAGCGCACCGAGGCGCAGCACGCTACATTGAGTAGAGCGTAACGGTTGATTGGTTTTAAAATTACTTCTCCTGCACTGCTCCTTGTCTTCTCTGTGGTGATAATAATGTTTTATTCACTTTGAAACTTTTTACAGCTTGTATCCATACGGGCAGTTATTACAGCCATTTTTACAACAGGTTCCTCGCTTTAAAAAAAACCACTTACTAAATACCATGTATCCATTTTGCATCGTGTAGTCGAGCTCTTCAATTAAGTTATCGTTTCCTTTAAATGCTTTTGCAAACGCAATTTGATCTTTAATTGGTTGGGTATATAGCTCTTCAAGGTAGTGATTAATTTTATTAAGTGTACAGGTTTGGCACAAACAGCTTGTTGCAGCTGCGTCTAGGGGTAAAATGGCAGGTAACTGGTTACACCAACATGCGGTTATATTATTTACATTACAGTTAAGCACTGTATTACATTGGCTGCAGTTTGTTTGAGTCATTTTAGTTCTTATCAACAGTAGAGCACCAAGAATAACAAACATTATGAATATACAAAAAGCATTAGCAGAATTTATTACGTTTTCGGCACAAAGAGACGATGCAATATCGGTTATTGTGTCAACGCCTGCATATGGTCAAGCGCCCTTATATACATTAAAAACTGACGTATTAGTTGGTGTAATTAAACGCTGTTTGAGTGGTGAAATAGATTTAGATGACTTAGAGCTTTGGGCTAACGTTATTGAGTCACGAAAAGACGTTGATTGCGCTGAACACGAGGGCGTTATTTATGCGCTAAGTAATAGCGAGCAAATGGGCGAGCTTGATCACCAAAAGCTTGAAAAAATACTGGCATTGTTAAAGGATTAAAGTTTAGGTTAACTTAAAACCGCATTTAAATTAGATGCGGTTTTAGTATTTTTTGACAACGTGGTTACTTGTGATATCCCAAGCAGGTTTCTACTTCGTTTTTAGATCCTAAAATAACCGCTACACGCTGGTGGATAGCTTCTGGCTGAATATCCATAATACGTTCAGACCCTGTTGAGGCAATGCCGCCGGCTTGTTCTACTAGCATAGCCATTGGGTTTGCTTCGTAAAGCAGGCGCAGTTTATTGGGTTTACTAGGATCTTTAGTATCAGTTGGGTAAGTAAATACACCGCCTCGGCTTAGTACGCGATGAACATCGCCTACCATGGCTGCAATCCAGCGCATATTAAAGTTTTTAGCGCGCGGGCCGGTATCGCCTTGTAGTAAATCATTTATGTAGTTTTGCATAGCGGGTTGCCAATGACGCTGATTAGACGCATTAATTGCAAACTCGTTTGTATCTGCAGGTATAGTGGCAAAGTCTTCTGTTAGTAAAAAGCTCCCTTGGGTTTTATCAAGGGTGAACATGCGTGTGCCTTTACCTGTACTAAGCGCCAACATTGTTGATGGGCCGTAAAGTACATAACCTGCCGCAACTTGCTTGTGGCCAGGTTGCATAAAAATACTTTCGTCTGCTGCATCTGAGCCTTCAGGCGCTTCCATAATTGAAAATATAGTCCCTACCAGCGAGTTAATATCGGTGTTTGACGACCCATCAAGTGGGTCAAATGCCACAATATATTTAGCGTCGGGGTTTCCTGCAACGGTGTAATCTTCTTCTTCAGAGGCAATGGCTTTAACTGTGCCCGACTCCAGTAAAATATCTTTTAATAGCTGATTAGATAATACATCGAGCTTTTTTTGCGTTTCGCCTTGAATGTTTTCATCAAGTGTTGAGCCCAATACGCCAGAAAGCGCACCTTGACCAACACGAAACGATATTTCTTTACATGCCGCTAAAATAGTTCGGATTAATGATAATAGTTCTCTTGGGCAACCATCTTCTAGCAATACTGGAGGGAGTCTACGCATTCTATTTTCCTGATAACGTGTTAAAACCAATCATAATGTGAGAGAGATTAGTTTAGAGCGCTGAAATTCGTCTTAAATATCTGTATTGTTTAAATACCGCCCTATAATGGGGGCACCTAATCGTACCTAAAACGCCAATAACAAAGATAAGATTATGAAAAAAATACCACTACTAAGTTACATATTCTTTACCGTGTTGTGCTCTATCATAACTCAAGCGCACGCAGCAATTAAGTCAATTGATGAATTTACTACACAAATGAACCACTTTCCGGGGTATTACTCGTTTTATTACGATACTCAAAACGGCAAAGTGTATTTAAAGGTAGATAAGTTTGAGCAGCAGTTTTTATTACAACAAAGTTTGCCATACGGGATAGGGTCAAACGATATTGGGCTTGATCGAGGCCAGCTTGGCAACACGCATTTGGTACAATTTGAGCGCTTTGGCGATAAAGTTATGCTGCGTGCTGTAAATACTTACTACCGTGCTAATACTAGTAATAAAGCTGAACAGCAAAGTATTAAAGAGGCATTTGCATCAAGCATATTGGCGGGCTTTAAAGTGGTTGCAGAAGAAAAAAGCACAGCACTTATTGATTACACACCTTATTTATTGAGCGATGTACATGGAGTAAGCCGTACATTAGCTGCCCGTAAGCAGGGTAATTTTAACCTTGATGAATCACGAAGTGCGGTTTACATGGCGCGTTCAAAAGCCTTTGTAAAAAACACCGAACTTGAGGCCGTGCTTACATTTAAAGGCGCAAAGCCGGGTAAGTTTGTACGCCAAGTTAGCGCCGACCCGTACACTGTTACCGTACATATGCACCATTCACTTATTCAATTACCAGATGATAATTACACACCACGTAAATTTAACCCGCAATCGGGCTTTTGGAGTATTGAACACAAAGATTACGCAGCGCCTTTAGGCGAGTCGATGTATGTTCGTTATATACCGCGTCACCGCTTAGCAAAAAAAGATCCGAGCTTACCTATTAGCGAGCCGGTTGAGCCTATTGTTTATTATTTAGATCCCGGTGTACCAGAGCCAGTTAAAAGCGCCTTACTTGAAGGCGGTAAGTGGTGGAATGATGCATTTAGCGCTGCAGGATATAAAAACGCGTTTATTGTTAAAGTATTACCAACCAATGTTGACCCCATGGATATTCGTTACAACGTAATTCAGTGGGTGCATAGGGCAACACGTGGCTGGTCATACGGAAGCTCAGTTATTGATCCGCGCACCGGTGAAATATTAAAAGGACATGTAACCTTAGGATCGCTTCGTGTTCGCCAAGATATTTTAATTGCAGAAGCGCTGGCTGCTCCTTATTTTAAAGGCGATGAAGTTGCTAAAAACTTACACGCTATGGCGCTTGATCGTATTCGCCAGTTAAGCGCCCATGAAATTGGCCATACATTAGGTATTGCCCATAACTTTGCGGCATCAGTAAGTGATAGAGCCTCAGTAATGGATTACCCGCACCCATTATTGAGCTTTAATGAACAAGGCAAGCTTGATGTAACTCGTGGCTATGCAACCGGTATGGGCGTATGGGATACGCAGGTAATTAAATACGGTTATAGCGACTTTACAAATCAAGATGAAAGCGCAGAGCTGGCCGCAATTTTAAAAGAGAATAAAGCCAAAGGGTTAGCGTTTATTTCAGATTCTGACGCGCGGGCTAAAGGGGGCGCTCATCCAACGGCTCACTTATGGGATAACGGCGCTAACCCATCAGAAGAGCTTTTACGTGTTTTAGATGTTCGTAAAAAGGCACTTTCGCAATTTGGTATTAATAATATTAAGTCCGGTGTTGCGCTATCTCAGTTAGAAGAAAAGCTTGTACCACTTTATTTATTTCATCGTTTTCAAGTTGAGTCTGTGGTTAAGTTAATTGCAGGTGTAAATTACGAATATGAAACACGCGGTGATGAGCCTGTCCAAGGCGCTCAGGTTGTTGATAAGCAAGTGCAACAAGATGCAGTTAATGCCATTTTAGCAACGCTTACAGCCAAAAATTTAGTTATACCTGAATCGGTATTATCGTTAATTCCGCCAAAAGCATATGGTGAGTCTAAATCGCGCGAAAGCGTAGTGGGGCGTACAGGGTTAACACTTGATGCAATGGCTTTACCAGAGGTGGCAGTGCAGCATAGTTTATCGTTGTTGCTTAATCCACAGCGCTTAAATCGTTTAGCGCAACAACAAGCCCGTAATAACCAATTTTACAGTTTAGATGCGTTATTAAAGCAGTTGTATAGCCATGTTTATAATGTATCGTCGCCCGACACAATGAAAGGCAAAGTAACCCAGCGTATACAGTTTTTAACAGCAAAAACGTTTGCTGACTTAGTGGCAAATAATAATGTAAGCCCAGAGGTACAAGCGCAGCTTCGTTATTACTTAGTTAAGCTAAGTGACGACTTTAATCAAAACACTATGCTGAGTAATACAAGCACCGGTGAAAGCGCATTTAAGCAATACCTAGCGGTACAGGTAAAACACTTTTTAGCTAATGGAGAGTGGCCTAATAACTTTAAGGTTCTGCCTATACCGCCAGGTTCACCCATTTAATTTTATAAGGGCGCAGGTTAATACGCCCTGAGCTTTAAACGCCTTTATAAGCAGCGCTTCGATAGTATCAAGCGCTGTTTTTTCTTGCATAAAATTGGTTTTTTGTTAACCTACTTGCCTTCCATTTTTTGTCTTTTTGAGGTGTATATGGCGTTTTTATCTCGTGCGATTTTATCGCTGTCCATTGCACTTTCAAGTACCGCTGCCTTTGCTCAAAAACCGTGTGATGTTGAACTCAGACACGGTCTAATTATTACCGATGACGTAATACGAATTGTTGATAAAGGCCAAACACGAGTGCAAATTAACAACAATACCCAGCTCTTTATTCGTGGCTATTGGGTCGATTTAGGTGAAGATGAAAGCAAAGTACTGGAGCAATTTAGCCAAGGCATTCGCCAAACAGTACCCGAACTTGTAAATTTAGCCACCGACGGTGTTAATTTAGGGCTGAGTGCTATTGAGCAGGTGGTTGAGGGCATGTCGGATAAAGAGCCTGAAGTACTTAAAACCCAACTGCAATACGTAGAACGCGCGTTGATGGATAAGTTTAAGCGAGGCGACGACTTTTTTTTTATAGCTCCTCAATCACTTTCTCAAATCGATGACTTTTTTACAAAAGAAATAAGCCAAAAAATCCACTCGGCGGTTCATGGCTCGTTAGGTGCTATTTTAGTGTCTTTAGGGGATGCGTTTAAATCGCGTGAAGGCAATATTGAGGATCGCATTAACGATATGGGTCAACGCATGGATATCATCACGAAAGAGATTGATAAGTCATTGCAAAAAAAAGCAGACCAATTAGAGCTAAAAGCGTCAGAATATTGCGAATACCTTAATACGTTAGATGTCACCGAATCTCGCTTACAAGCGATTGTACCGGGCATGGCAGACTTTGATTTAGTGCAAATTAAATCGTAAGGGAAAGTGGTTCGTTATCAGACCGCCCTATAGTTTTATCTCATTTTCAGTTAACAAGCGGTATTCGCCTGGCGCTAAGTCTTCATCTAACTTAATACCCGTAATTTGCTCACGGTGTAATTCAACCACTTTGTTATCAACGGCGTAAAGCATGCGCTTTACCTGATGGTACTTTCCTTCACTAATTGATAAGCGTAAACCGTAGTTAGCTAAGCGCTCAGCAATAGCGGGGCGGGTGGCATCTTTTTCATTGTGTAGCATAACGCCTTCGCGTAATTGCTCAAGCGCTTCGTCGGTAATTGGTTCTTGGGTTTCAACTAGGTACGTTTTAAATTTATTACTGCGTGGTGAGGTAATTTTATGTGACCAGTCGCCATCGTTAGTGATAATAACTAAGCCTGTTGTGTCTATATCTAATCGGCCTGCCACATGAAAGTCACTCATATTTGGCTCATCAAGTAAGTCAAAAACTGTTTTGTGTAAGTCGTCACTATTTGCGCACACATAACCAACAGGCTTATTTAGCATAAAGTAACGTTTACCTAAAAATACTAATGGCTCACCGTTATGTAATACGGCATCTTCTTTTGCTAACTGAAAGTTATGTGCTGTAATCACCTCACCATTTACGCTTACTTCTTTACGCTTAATACTAGCGCGGGCTTGCGTGCGCGGTACTTCTGCTAAGTGGCTAATAAATTTATCTAAACGGCAAGGGAATTTCATTTTGGTTCACATTTTTAGTCGGCTACAATGGGCGCGATTATAGCCGATAGTGAAATACCATGACAGTGCACAGCACACTAATTTTAAACCTATATAAGGCCAAAGTGGCCACTGGTGAGCTGACGTACGATGCTGCCCAGCAACGTGCGGTTATGGCATTAAATACCTTAAGCATACAACTTCAGACACCGGTAAAATGGTGGCAAAAAACACCAAATATAAATGGAGTTTATTTGTATGGGCCGGTAGGGCGCGGTAAATCTATGTTAATGGATTTATTTTATAACAATGTGCCAGTGGTAAAAAAACAGCGACTTCACTTTCATCATTTTATCGCACATGTTCATAGTCAATTAGCTGAGCTATAAGGCCACGCTAATCCGCTTACATTGATAGCGAAAAAATGGGCTAAAAACATTAAAGTATTATGTTTTGATGAGTTTTTTGTCAGCGACATTGGCGATGCCATGATTATGGCTAGATTGTTTAAAGCGATGTTTGAGCAAGGTTTAGTGCTGGTGGCTACCTCTAATGCAAAACCAGAACAGCTTTATAGCAACGGCCTGCAACGCGCGCGATTTTTACCTACTATCGATTTAATTAACAACCACTGCCACATAGTCAATGTGGCCGGTGAGGAGGATCATCGCTTTAGATATGGTAAAAATAGCCGCCACTATTATATCAACTTACCGAGTGATGATTTTAAAGCTATTTTTGTGCAAGCGAATTCACAGGTTACTTTTTCAGATGTAATTACGATTCACGGCCGTAAACTTAGCTACCAATTAAAAGCGCCTAGAGCCGTAATCATTGATTTTATGGCTTTATGTTCAGGCCCACGTAGTGCAAACGACTATATGTTTTTAGCATCCCAGTTTGATGTATTGTACGTTAATAATGTGCCTAAAATGGGTGAAACCGCAACGGGTAAAACGATTGTGCATGGAATAGAAGATAGCTACCAGCGGGAAAAGCAAACGCTTGAAGAACACACTTTAGACGACGAGGCTCGGCGCTTTATTGCATTAGTGGATGAATTTTATGACTGTCAAAAATTACTGATCATCAATGCTCAGGTAAATATAGAGCATTTATATGTGGGTAAAAAGCTAAGCTTTGAATATGCGCGAACGCAATCGCGGCTAGTAGAAATGCAAAATTGGTAAAAAACGCGCTTAACGGTTTGTGGCTAAGCGCAAATTTAATGACTTTACTTACTGTAGCCATTTGGATTGTTTGACTGCCAGCGCCATGTATCTTGCATCATGGCATCAATTCCGCGTTTAGCTTCCCAGCCCAGCTCATTAAGGGCTTTTTCTGGTGCGGCGTAACATGCAGCAATATCGCCAGGGCGACGAGGTGATACTTGGTATGGTACTGCTTGGTTACTTGCTTTAATAAATGCATTAACCATTTGCAGAACAGAATAGCCATTACCAGTGCCAAGGTTATATACAAGTGCACCCGTATTTGTAGCTATTTTATCAAGCGCTTTTAAGTGGCCAATAGCTAAATCTACAACGTGAATGTAGTCGCGTACGCCTGTGCCATCAATGGTGTCGTAATCATCACCAAATACGGCTAACTGCTTGAGTTTACCCACTGCTACTTGAGCAATGAATGGTAATAAATTATTAGGAATGCCATTAGGATCTTCACCAATTAGGCCCGATTCGTGAGCACCTACAGGATTAAAATAACGCAAAATAGCAAACGCAAAGCGCTCGTCAGATTTAGCGATATCCTGGAGCATCATTTCAACCATTAACTTAGATGTGCCATAAGGGTTGGTAGTACCGCCTACAGGGAAGTCTTCTTTGATTGGTAAGCTTGCAGGGTCGCCATAAACGGTGGCAGATGAGCTAAATACTAACTTAAATACGCCCGCATCTCGCATAGCATCAACTAAGGTTAACGTGCCTTGCACATTATTTTGGTAATACTCTACTGGTTTAGCAACCGATTCGCCAACCGACTTTAAGCCTGCAAAATGAATAACGCTGTTAACCGTATGCTTTACAAATACTGAATCTAAAAAAGCTTTATCGAGTATGTCACCTTGATAAAAAGTTACTTCTTTTCCCGTAATTTGTTTAACGCGAGCCAGAGACTCTTGCGATGAATTTGCTAAATTATCTATAACAACAACATCACTTCCTTGTTGCAAAAGTTCTAAAACGGTATGCGAGCCAATATAGCCTGCGCCACCGGTTACTAAAATAGTCATGAAAGCTCCGTAGGGTTCTTTATTCAGTTGTTTTAATTTCAACATAAAATGGCATAGTTTACATGCTTTATATTTAATTTTTTGTTTGCAAAGAAGATGGTTTAAAGTAGTTTTAAAAGGTACATCAGATTACATTTTGTTCGTTTATAATTACATTTAACAACTATGATTAAGTTATAGTTAATATATATCTGTTAGGATTATTTAATTAAGGTAAGCAATAAAGTCACACCATATACGTTGTGTTATGGATTACTTTTTGGAGATAGCTATGAACTCAGTTACAAAAATTTCAATGGCACTGTGTGTTGTATTGCCACTATTTACACATGCTGGCGAGTCTGCAGTTAAGTGGCATGACTTTAAAGACTATCGCGATGTGCGTGCATCAAACCAAACTAAAGCGTCTTACCATAAGCAAATTACTAAGCAGTTTGAAAAACATTTTTCCAAGCTTGCTGAGCAACTGCCAAAAGATTATAAGCTGAATGTCGAAATTACAGATGTTGATTTAGCTGGTGATGTACGTTTCAGTGGCACAAGTGAAATACGCGTTGTTGAACCTATTTTTTTCCCACGTATTAACCTGAACTATTCGTTAGTTAATAAAGAAGGCGATGTAATAAGTGAAGCAAATGATGTTGAACTCAAAGACATGGGCTTTATGGATAGAATAAGAAGAGGCCGAGAGGAGTCATTTGACCACGAAAAAAGATTACTCACACAGTGGTTTGGCGAACAAGTATTAACAAGTATTGATTGAGTTAACTTGCCGCTTAAGAGCGGCAAGTGATTAACTTTGGTTATTTAAACGTGGCGAGTAAAGTGAGTAACTGTTGTAATTTAATGACGGTTGTTTTTAACTTTTCTTCGTTAAAGCCATCGGTTGATAAACTTTCTACGTCGGCTGCAACGTCTAGTACATAGGGTTTGAAACGCTTTGCTTCAAAGTCAAAACCAGCGTCTTTTCCAAATAAGGCTTTAAATTTACCATGGCCTTGTTGTTGTAATTCGTCTAGTTTTTTGTCGGCATCAAGTGCCTGACGATAAACAATTTTTAAGTTAGCGTTGAGTTGTTCAATTATAGAATCCATGGTTTTCCTAAAGCTTTGTACTGCATGGCCGATATAATACGTGGATTACATTTAAAAGTCAGGTTAGTAATATGAATATATCAGGTTCAAGTTTACCCGTTATGTCAGGGGCTAGCGAAAGTGGTGAAGTTTACAGCGCTTCTTTGGCTAAAAAACAGCAACAGGCAGACGGCGCAGCTGCGCTTGCACTAATTGAAGGTGCTGCGCAATCATCAAGTGCGCAAACACCGGCTAAATCGGTGACTGCAACACTTGGTAATAACATAAACGTATACGTTTAAATGTCGCTCTAAATGAGTTTGAGATCTATAGGGGTTTTACTTTTTTGACCGCCTATTTCTCTTACTAATTTAGGCACTAAAAATCCGGGCAGAGCTTTTAAAAGCTCTGCCATTATTTTTATTGCTTGCTCTTCGTTAATATCAAAGTGACTTGCGCCTTCAACTTTATCTAGCAAATACAAATAATACGGCAGCACGTCGGCATCAAATAACGCTTCACTTAAATTTATTTGTGCGTCAACCGTATCGTTCACGTCTTTTAAAATAACCGCTTGATTTAATAGCATAACGCCTGCATGTTTAAGCTTTTGCATTGCGGCTTTAAACTCATCATCTATTTCGTTGGCGTGATTTATATGGTTTATAAATACAATTTTTAGTGGTGATTTTTGTAAGCGGGCACATAGCTCGTCGGTAATTCTCGCAGGTATTACCACAGGCAAACGGCTGTGTATTCGCATACGTTTTATTTGCGGTAATTTTTCAAGCTCATCTAAAAACCAGCTAATGGCATCGTCTTTGGCCATAAGCGGGTCGCCACCACTTAAGATCACTTCGTTTATATTGGTATCTGATTTTATATAGCTAAGGGCATCTAGTAGGCTTTTTTTATTAAGTTGGTTTTCTTGATACGGAAAATGACGTCTAAAACAATACCGACAATTTACCGCGCAACCGGTTTTAAACATAACTAAAACACGCGATTTATACTTATGTAAAATCCCGGGTTGATCGTTGTCTTGCTCAAGCAAAGGATCTTTATTAAACCCCGATTTTTTTAAAAACTCTTGATGACGAGGCATAACTTGCAGCAATAGAGGATCGTTTGCATCACCTTTACGCATTTTTTTTATAAAAGGCACTGGCACCCGTACCGGAAATAAACTGCGAGCTTTTAGGTCGTTTTCATGGACTTGGCTCGATAAACCAACCATTTCAAGCAAGGTTTTTGGACAGGTAACTACATTTGCTAATTCTTTTTGCCAGTTTTTATGCAAATTTGCTTCATTTCTTTGTATCATTGGCACGTAGATTACTCGAAAAAATTAAAATAGAGGAAACGATGGCGAATTATAGCACCAACGAGTTCAAGGGCGGCCTAAAAATTATGATGGACGGCGAGCCTTGCAGTATCTTAGAAAATGAAATGGTAAAACCTGGTAAAGGCCAAGCGTTTAACCGTGTTCGTATCCGCAAGCTTATTTCTGGCAAGGTACTTGAAAAAACCTTTAAATCAGGTGAATCGGTTGAAGGTGCTGATGTTATGGATACGGACTTAGCGTATCTTTATACAGACGGTGAATTTTGGCATTTCATGAATAACGAAACATTTGAGCAAATTGCTGCTGACGAGAAAGCTTTAGGCGATGCTGGCAAATGGTTAGTTGAAAACGATGTATGTACTATCACACTATGGAATGGCAGCCCAATTGCAGTTACTCCACCAAACTTTGTAGAGCTTGAGATCACTGAAACAGATCCTGGCCTAAAAGGTGATACAGCGGGCACGGGTGGTAAACCAGCAACACTTAGCACGGGTGCAGTAGTTCGTGTTCCATTATTCGTTCAAATTGGCGAAGTAATTAAAGTAGACACCCGCAGTGGTGAGTACGTAGGCCGTGTTAAGTAATATTTAACGTAGCTTAATAATACCAATTCGCAAAGAGCAACACGGCCTAAGCGAATTGGTATGAATCCCAGCCTATGCTGGGATTTTTTTTGGAGAAAATATGTCAGCAACACTTTGGGCGCCCAGCGCAAATATAAAAACATTAAAGCAACGCGCAGAAATTTTACGCACGATTCGTGAATTTTTTTACGTACGAGATGTAATGGAAGTAGAAACACCGAGCTTAAGTGCTGCTAGTGTCACTGATGTTCACTTGGCAAGTTTTAATACTTCATTTATGGGCCCCGGGCATGCTGGTGGTTTGCCTCTTTATTTACAAACATCCCCCGAGTTTGCAATGAAACGCTTGTTAGCGGCCGGTTCAGGTTCTATTTTTCAGCTTTGCAAAGCATTTAGAAATGAAGAGGCGGGCAGCCATCATAACCCTGAGTTCACGATGCTTGAGTGGTATCGCCCTGGGTTTGACGAATTTGCATTGATGGATGAAATGGATGAGCTAATGCAGTGTGTACTTGATGTGGAGCCAGCAACGCGTATTACTTATCAGAATGCATTTAAACAAGTATTAGGCCTGGATCCATTGACAGCATCTTTAGATCAACTAAAGGCGCATGCTTGTGAGCACGGCTTTGCTGACATAGCTAAAAACGAAACTCATAAAGATACCTTGCTACAGCTGTTATTTTGTATGAAAGTAGAACCGAGCATTGGGCAAACTAAACCCTGTTTTGTCTATCACTTTCCTGCCTCACAAGCGGCATTAGCGCAAATTTGTGAACACGATGAGCGAGTCGCTGGTCGTTTTGAACTCTATTATAAAAATATGGAGCTTGCGAATGGCTTTAACGAGCTAACCAACGCAACAGAACAAGCTAAACGCTTTGATGAAGATAACCAGTATCGTGAAGCGCACGGTTTAAAACAAGTTCCGATGGATTCGCGCTTAATTGCTGCATTGGAGCATGGTTTACCGCAATGTTCAGGCGTAGCATTGGGGATTGATAGGCTGGTAATGCTAGCAACTAACAAAGACAAAATTAAAGATGTAATTGCCTTTGATGTAGATAGAGCCTGATACTTGCCCTGTAAGCGCACAGCTTGCTGGCGCGTTAAAGCGAGGCTTTGAAAGGTTGTTTGATTATATCGATTGTACTTAAATTAAAGTAATTAGAGGCGTTGCTTCTCACGTGAGCAAGCTCGACGTCTATAAATAAAAACACCGCGCTTTAATTAAACGCGGTGTTTTTTAATCTTTAACTGACAACTGACAACTGACAACTGACAACTGACAACTGACAACTTACAACTTACAACTTACAACTTACAACTTACAGCTCTAAAGTAAACGTTATACCCACTACTCTTGGCTCACCTAATTGTGTGTAGGTATGCGTTTCGTAGCCATCAAGTGGGTCGTTACCGAACTCAAAACCACGCGTCGGCACAGCTTCATCAAACACGTTGCGTGCCCATGCGCGTACTGACCACATATCAGTTTCGTAGCCAAAGCTTAAATTAACTAAGTTGCTGTTAGGCGCTTTTGAGTTATGGCTATCTGAGAAGTAGTAATCATCCTTTCCCTCAATACCCACCATGGCATAAAAAGCGTTGGTAAAGTTATAGCGTGCAGTGAATGCGTATTGGTATTTAGGCGATTGCGCTTGCTCACGTCCATCTTGGTTTAAACCAGATTGCGTTACAAAGTCATCTATTTCTGTGTCTAAATAACCAGCGCTACCAGTTAACAATAAGTTATCGGTAAGTCGGTAATTACCTTCAATTTCGAGGCCGTAGTTACTACCAGAGCTTGCGTTATCAACGTAGCCTGTAAACTGCTGGCCTTCAACTTGCCATGCTTTTAATTGAATGTCGTCGCGGTGCATATAAAATGCTGCTAAGCGAAGCGTTAAAGCGTCATCAAGTGATGATCCTTTAACGCCAAACTCACCGCTCCATAAGTATTCAGGGTCGAAGCTGGTGTGCTGTTGAAAAAAGTTAGCGTCTAGGTTTAGGCCTTCATCTTTTGCTTTTGCAAGCGCTTCAGAGTTAATACCACCGGCTTTGTAGCCACGCGTAATACTTGCGTAGATCATAGTGCGATCTATTACTTGATACTCAAGCGCGACTTTACCACCGAGCATAACATCGTCGGTTTCTTGTATAAAACCGTTACTGTCGGTGTAATCACCTTGGTATTGCTCAACACGTAGGCCTGTTATTAAAGTGGTTTTTGGGCCAATAGGGGTTGCTACTTGGCCATACAATGCAATATTGCTGGTTTCATAGGTAGAGGCAAATGGGCTTGCAAGCCATGTGTATTGGCGCTCTAAATCAACATCGCGGTTTTGATAATAAAGACCCGCAACCCAGTTACCGGTTTTATCGTTAAACTGTAAGTTAGCTGATTGATCATCGCGATCGCGATTATAAATATCAGTAGAGCTGTAACCCCAAGGGTGTAAGCCTGCAGCACAAAGTTGCGGCTCGTTAATATCATTACATACCCAGTCTTCATCGTAGCTGTAAAGTAACTCGCTATCGATTGCTGAAACATTAAGGCTTACATCAAATTTATCGAAACCCGTGTAAGTGTTAGCAATACCTACCGCGTAACTTTTTTGGTTATCTTGACCTGGTTCATCCGCAACGCTGTCGCGGCTGTTGTCGAGCGTAAAAGCATCGTAACCATTGTTTATATCAATATAATGAAAATTTAACTCAGTGTTTAGGTTTTCAGTAAGCTGAGAGTTTAACTTAAAGCGTGCAACTTGCTCGTCTTGATTTTGTGTTGACTCGTTCAGGTATAAGTTGTCTACGTAGCCGTCAGATTTTCTGCGAAAGTAACTAACACGAGCCGTTGTATCGTCGGTCAAACCAGTGCTTGCTGCAAGGCCTGCTTCATGGCTGTTGTATGTGCCAGCACCTAAGTGAAGTTTTAAACTCGGATCGCTAGTTGCTTTAGCTGATTGCATTTGGATCATACCGGCCATGCCGTCTGCACCAAAACGTGTTCCTTGTGGCCCACGGTAAATTTCTACTTGGTCAATATCAAATAATAATGAGCTGCCGCCAAGGCCAGAGTAGTTAATGCCATCAATAACTAAACCAACTGAAGGGTTGATAGGGTCAACAAATTGTGAGCGTAAACCCACGCCACGAATTTGTATAAAACGCCCACGAGACGCACCCGCAGTGAAGTTTACGTTAGCGGCACTGCCTAATACTTCGTCTAAGTAACTTGCACCACGTAGGCTTATTTCTTCTTCACTGAGTAAACTTGCACTGGCACTTAAAGTTTGAATAGTTTCTCGTTGAAAGTCACCGGTGACCACTATTTTTTCTATGTCGCTATCATCAGCATTAGCTGAAAAAGGGGCGCTCATTAGCGGCAAAAGTGCGGCAGTGATTAAAGACAAACGTAAGTTCATTTTGTTACTTAACTCCATTTTAGGGGCTTATGCTGGGGTCTGTTGACCTTTTAGTATTAATCTTAAAAGATAAACTGACCCTAGTAATTATTTTTATACCTGTGTTATAACGCAGCGATTATACGTAAAAAAACTAGGATTACTAATATGACTTTTAAAGTTGATTTTAAAGTACGTCATTACGAATGCGATTTACAAGGGATCGTTAATAACAGTGTTTATTTTAATTATTTAGAACATGCCCGCCATGAATTCCTATTTTCGAACGGTGTTGACTTTGCATTACTTGCTAAGCAAAAAGTTAATTTAGTTGTGATTCGTAGTGAAGTTGATTACAAGCACTCATTGGTGCCAGAAGATGAATTTTATGTGTCTGTAAAGCCCGTTCGTCTAAGTCGTTTAAAGTTTGCGTTTGAGCAAACTATTGTACGTAAACACGACCAGCAAGTAATGCTCAAAGCAAAAGTAATAGGTACTGCCGTTAACGAAAAAGGGCGTCCTTTTTTACCACCCGAAATGCAAACCCTATTCAACAATAATGATTTAGGCTAACTCATATTCCATATATAACGTTTTATGAACAAAAAATTACATTTAAAACATGCAAATTTAACGGATAAATCGCATAAATATTGTTATTATGACATTAATTAGACAATGAGTTAGTAGCAGTATGAAATTAGCAGCAATACCGATGCTTATAATCGGTTTATGTGTTGGTTGCGCATCAACAGGGACCGTTACCAGTGAGCAGCTAAAGTACACACAATGGCAGTTATCTACAATTGATGATCTAGCCTTAGAGGAACAATACACGGCCTCCGTTAGCTTTATAGAAGCGCTTCAAGTAAATGGGTTTGCAGGATGTAACCGATTTTTTGGCGAGGGTGAACTTAACGAAAGTAGCCTTAGTGTGCAAAAAGTTGGAATGACCCGAAAATCTTGCGGCGAAAAAACAGATCAGTTTGAACAGCAGTTTTTAAAAACGTTAAAGCAAGGTGCAACGCTTAGCATGCAAGGTCAAAAATTAGTTATGCAAGGCGAGCAAAAGTTTGTATTTGTTGCTAAATAAATTTTAGAGTTTTAAAAAATGACCCCTTGCGGGTCTTTTTTAACTGGCGTACACTCAACGCAGATTTAATAAGATTGTTTATTAAATCAACGAACAATTTATATACTTGTCGGAGTGCCTAAGTATGTTGCTTAGGCTGAGATCGCGAAAGCGGGATCCGTGAACCTGATCAGGTTAATACCTGCGTAGGGAACAAGCTGCCTTAAACGGGACGCTTGTGCGTCTTTTTTTATGCGTGCAATAAAGTGATACCCATTTTTATAGGCTGCAAAGTGGCATGAAGCTACTTTACGATCTTTCTCTATTCCTTTTGGAATATCTGACAAGACAACCCTTTAGTTATGAGGTAAGTCATGTCAAACACTACAAATAAATCATCGCGTCGCGAAACGCGCGCAGCTGCATCTGAATATATTTATAATTTAACAGGGCAGCCATTTCCAAATTCTCAAAAAGTGTACGTTGAAGGTAGCCAGCCAGGCGTGCGTGTAGGTATGCGCGAAATAACACTCAGTGATACGTTTATTGGTGGCACCGACGAAAATCCGGTGTATGAATCTAATGAGCCACTTCGTGTTTACGATACATCGGGCCCGTACACTGACCCAAATTTTGAATTAGATGTACGTAAAGGGTTACCAAAATTTCGTGAGCAATGGATTGCAGGGCGCAACGATACAGAAGTACTCGATTCGGTCACCTCGCAGTTTGCACAGCAGCGTATGGCTGATGATGGACTTGATCATATTCGTTTTGATCACCTACCAAAAATTCGCCGTGGTAAAGCGGGCAAAAATGTCACACAAATGCATTACGCCCGCCAAGGTATTGTAACGCCAGAGATGGAATACGTTGCAGTGCGAGAAAATATGGGGCGTGCAAAGATTCGCGAAGAATTATTAGCTGCGCAGCATAAGGGCGAGTCGTTTGGCGCGAGTATTCCCGATTTTATAACCCCTGAATTTGTACGTGACGAAATAGCACGCGGCCGCGCAATTTTACCTAACAATATCAACCATCCAGAAACCGAACCAATGATTGTGGGCCGTAACTTTTTGGTTAAAGTGAACGCTAATATAGGTAATTCATCGGTCACTTCATCTATTGAAGAAGAAGTAGAAAAAATGGTGTGGTCGACTCGTTGGGGCGCCGATACCGTCATGGATTTATCAACAGGGCGCTATATTCACGAAACACGTGAGTGGGTAGTACGTAACTCGCCTGTACCCATTGGTACTGTGCCTATTTATCAGGCCCTTGAAAAAGTAAACGGTGTAGCTGAAGACTTAACGTGGGAAATATTCCGCGATACCTTAATTGAACAAGCAGAGCAGGGCGTTGACTACTTTACTATTCATGCCGGTGTGCTTTTGCGCTACGTACCTATGACGGCAAAACGTGTTACAGGTATTGTGTCGCGCGGTGGCTCTATTATGGCCAAATGGTGTTTAGCGCACCATAAAGAGAACTTTTTATACACGCACTTTGAAGATATTTGTGAAATTTTAAAACAATACGATGTGTGTTTTTCATTAGGCGATGGCCTTCGCCCAGGCTCTATTGCTGATGCAAACGATGAAGCACAATTTAGTGAGTTACGTACATTAGGCGAGCTAACACAAATAGCATGGAAGCATGACGTACAAGTATTTATTGAAGGGCCAGGGCATGTGCCAATGCACATGATTAAAGCCAACATGGATGAGCAACTAGCACATTGTGGCGAAGCGCCATTTTATACTCTAGGCCCACTAACAACCGATATTGCACCAGGGTACGACCACATTACATCGGGTATTGGAGCGGCGCAAATAGCGTGGTATGGCTGTGCTATGTTGTGTTATGTAACGCCAAAAGAACATTTAGGCTTACCAAATAAAGAAGACGTTAAAGAAGGTTTAATTACCTACAAAATTGCAGCGCATGCCGCCGATTTAGCTAAAGGACACCCAGGCGCGCAAGAGCGCGATAATGCCTTGTCAAAAGCGCGTTTTGAGTTTAGATGGCATGACCAATTTAATATTGGTTTAGACCCTGTACGTGCACGCGAATACCACGACGAAACACTGCCACAAGAGTCGGGCAAAGTAGCTCATTTTTGCTCTATGTGTGGCCCTAAATTTTGCTCTATGAAAATCAGCCAAGAGGTACGCGATTACGCTAACGATTTAGAGGAGCGTGGTATTGATCCTAATAACGCGGGTGAGGCTATTGAAATTAAAATGATTGATGTAGAAGCACAAATGAAAGCTAAATCAGAGGAGTTTAAGCAAACGGGCTCTGAAATTTATCACAAAGCGATATAACTCGACCTTAGGCTGCGGATATCTATCTACGTGCAATGAGGTGGCTACCTTAGCGCAAGATTGCATGTAGTTTGTGACTCGCGGCAAGCCAATGAAGGATTTTTTATGCAGTACCATATTGCCATTGTTGGATTTGGTTTAGCAGGAAGGCTTGCTGCACTTGAGCTAAGTAAGCAGCACAATGTGAGTGTGTTTGAGGCCGATGATGAACATGCTCTCAATAGTGCAGGCAAAGTTGCAGCAGCTATGCTTGCGCCATTGGCTGAGTCGGTATTGTGTGAAGCCGATTTAGCGCAAATGGGATTGGATTCGATAAATCGCTGGCCACAAATAATAGAAGAGCTTGAACACGATGTGTTTTTTCAGCAGCAAGGCACATTAGTGGTTGCACATCAACAAGATAAAGGCGACCTACAAAGCTTTACCCAGCGAATAAAACCCATAGCTGGGCACAATGCTGAGGCTTTAAATGCTCAGAAAATAGCGCAGTTAGAGCCTGAGCTTGCGAATCGTTTTAGCCAAGGTGTGTTTTTACCCTGTGAAGGGCAAATAGATAATCAAGCCTTTTATAAAGCAAGCTACAGCATGCTTAACAGGCGAAAAGTAAAGTTTGTGTTTAATCAGCGGGTAACTATCAAAAATGGTGAAATTAATAATCGCCCGTTTGATTTTATTATTGATTGCAGAGGGCTTGGCGCAAAAAAGGAGCAACTGCTTCGTGGTGTAAGAGGTGAGGTTGCGCGACTTTATGCACCAGAAGTTAATTTAACGCGCCCAGTGCGATTAATGCATCCGCGGTATCCTATTTATATTGCACCAAAACCTAATAATGAATATGTCATTGGTGCAACTGAAATTGAATCGCAAGACAGCGGCCCAGCCACTGTTCGTTCAACACTAGAACTATTGTCGGCAGCTTACACTGTGCATAGTGGGTTTGCAGAAGGGCGTTTATTAGGGGTTCAAACAGGGCTTCGCCCTGCGTTTAGTGACAACAGACCGCAAGTAAAAAAATCAGGAAATGTTATTAGCATTAATGGCTTATATCGTCATGGCTATATGTTAGCCCCTGTTCTTGTTGCACAAGCGCTATCGTACATAGGTGAGTATTAAATGAAGATTACGTTAAACGGTGAGCTTTTAGATTTAACCTCTCATGCGTTACTTGAGATATTAAAAGAGTATGGAGCAATTGCCCCTTATGCGGTGGCTGTTAATGGCGTATTTATACCAAAAAGTCAGCATAACGGTTTTGTTATAAATGAAGGGGATAGCATTGAATTGTTATCGCCCATTCAAGGTGGGTAGGCGCATGCAAGTAAAAGACACGTTAAATATTTATGGTGAAGCAATTAATAGCCGATTACTAATTGGCACTGCTTTGTATCCATCGCCAGATATTATGACGCAATCAATTAAAGCGTCTGGTGCGGGGGTTGTCACGGTATCACTAAGGCGCCAGCAAAGTGCAGAAGCAGGTGATGACTTTTGGCAATTGATAAAAAATACGGGTTTAAAAATATTGCCCAATACGGCTGGGTGTCACAGCGTAAAAGAAGCGGTAACCCTTGCTCAAATGTGTCGTGAAGTATTTGCTACCGATTGGATTAAGCTTGAGCTGATAGGTGATGACTATAACTTGCAACCTGATCCATTTGCTTTGCTTGAAGCCACAGAAATACTAATTAACGATGGGTTTAAAGTACTGCCTTATTGCACCGATGATTTAGTGCTTTGTCAGCGTTTAAATGACCTAGGATGCGAAGTGCTTATGCCATGGGGGGCACCAATAGGTACAGGAAAAGGCTTGTTAAATAGTTACAATTTAAAAACGATTCGTGAGCGCTTACCAAATACAACACTTATTGTGGATGCAGGGTTAGGTCTACCGTCGCATGCCTGCCAAGCGCTTGAATTAGGGTATGATGCTGTATTATTAAATTCAGCCATTGCTGGGGCGGGTTGCCCAAAAACTATGAGCCTTGCATTTAAGGCGGCGGTTGAGGCAGGGCGCTTTGCTTATAACGCTAAAGCAATGCCCGAAAAAGACCTCGCAGCACCCTCAACTCCTACAATGGGCATGCCGTTTTGGCATCAGCAGTAAGGAAATAAAATATATGAATAACGTAGTGTGGACAATTGCCGGATCTGATTCTGGCGGTGGCGCAGGTATTCAAGCCGATATAAAGGCGATGCAAAGTTTTGGTGTACATGGCTGTACCGCAATTACCGCGCTTACGGCGCAAAATAGTTTAGGTGTAGAAGCTATTAATGCGGTGTCTACCGATATTATTGAATCACAGCTTTTGGCACTTGAAAAAGACATGAAGGCCAAAGTAATTAAAATTGGCATGTTAGCAAATGTGCAGCAAATTCAATTAATCAGTGAACACATAAGCCACTACAAAGCTAAATGGCCAGTTCCACCAGTGATTGTTTACGACCCCGTTGCTATTGCTTCAAGCGGGGATGTATTAACCGAAGAAGATACCGTAAGCGCTATTAAAGAGTGCTTATTGCCGCTGGTGGATGTAATAACACCTAACACGCACGAGACTCAATTATTAACCGGCGTATATTTAATTGGCCCAAGCGCCGTTAAAGACGCAGCAAATAAACTGCTAAGTTGGGGAGCAAAGTCAGTGGTTATTAAAGGTGGGCATTGGGATTTCCCTAGTGGTTACTGTATTGATTACTGCATACAAAATAACGAAGAATATTGGCTAGGTAATAAAAAAATTCAAACCCCACACAACCATGGTACGGGGTGCAGTATGGCGTCGGTTATTGCAGCGTGTTTAGCAAAAGATTACCCACTAAAAGATGCCTTTATTTTAGCCAAAGCTTATATAAACCAAGGTTTAAAGCAGTCGGTTAGATACGGTGAAGGAATAGGGCCTGTAGCGCAAACATCATTTCCTACACATTTAGACGACTACCCTCAAGTTATAGAGCCAGGTAGCTGGCTTGGTGATGAACTTGATTTTGATGTGCCGCTTGAGTTTAATATGGCCGCTGATTTTGCACTTTGTGAAAGTAAACAATTAGGCTTGTACGCGGTTGTTGATAGTAATGACTGGCTAGAAAAGTGCTTACAGCAAGGGATCAAAACAGCGCAATTACGTGTTAAAAATAAAACTGAGACTGAGCTTGATGAACTCATAAAACAGGCTGTTGAACTGGGTAAAAAGTACCGCGCTCACGTATTTATAAATGATTACTGGCAGTTAGCAATAAAGCACGGTGCTTATGGCGTGCATTTAGGCCAAGAAGACTTAGACATTGCTAATTTAGCCGCCATTAAAGAGGCGGGTTTAAGGCTTGGGCTTTCGACTCATGGTTTTTATGAAATGCTGCGTGCGCATAATTACCGACCAAGTTATATGGCATTTGGCGCTATTTATCCAACCACGACCAAAGATATGACAGGGCAAATACAAGGGCTCGATAAACTTAAAAAGTGTGTGCCATTAATGCAAAGCTACCCAACGGTTGCCATTGGCGGAATTGATTTAACCCGCGCAAATGAAGTTGCTAATACAGGCGTCGGTAGTGTTGCGGTAGTAAGGGCCATTAGTGAAGCGGATGACTATATTGCAGCTATTAGCTCGCTACAAAGTGCTATAAACCAGCCAAATGGATAAGCTCAGCGATAAAGAAACCCTGCGTTATAGCCGCCACTTATTATTAAAAGAAGTGGGGCTAGAAGGGCAGTTAGCACTAAAGTCTGCCACTGTTGCTGTAGTCGGTGCAGGCGGTTTAGGCAGCCCAGCACTTTTGTATTTAGCGGCGGCAGGTATTGGTTCGCTTATTTTAATAGACGATGATGCCGTTGAGCTTTCAAACTTACAGCGGCAAGTGCTTTATAAAGTTAATCATTTAGGGCAAAGCAAGGTAGCGGCCGCTGGTAAAGTGTTAACGAGCCTCAATAATCAAATACACATAGTGACGCACAGTAAAAAGCTTTATGAGGAGAATTGCGCTGAGCTTTTAAGCAATGCCGATGTAGTACTTGATTGCTCAGATAATTTTACCACGCGCTATGCCGTGAACCGGTATTGCTTAGCAAATAAAACGCGTTTAATAGCTGGCGCTGCTATCGCGACAAGCGGGCAGTTAATGGGCTTTGATTTTACACAGACTCAAAGCCCTTGCTACGGCTGTATTTTTCCAAAAACGAGTGAAGCACCCGCTATTAATTGCAGTAATGCGGGGGTAATAAGCCCTTTATTAGGGATTGTTGGTTCTATGCAGGCACAACTTACGCTTAATTTTTTACTCGGACATGTTGAGGGGAGTGCATTTATTACTTTTGATGCGCTGAGTTTAAAGCAGCAACATTTTAAAGTAGTTAAAGATTTAAACTGTAAAGAGTGTGGTGGATAAAATAAGAGGTAATTCGCGTGGCTAAACTCGGGGCTAAGCCATGAGAAGCTGGGCTTCTAACGTGAGCAAGCTCATTGTCTACCAATAAAAAAGCACCGCATTTGTCATAAACGCGGTGCTTTTAATCTTTAACTAAAAACTAAAAACTAAAAACTAAAAACTTATAGCTCTTCACTTTCTTTAATTTTTGCAAACGCAGTACCTAAGCGAGTAACCACTTCTGGTAGTTGATCATCTAGTATGTTTGCTTTATTAGCACCCCATGCAAGCACTACCGTTGAGCCTAATTTAAAGCGACCCATTTCCTCGCCTTTCTTAAGTGTGATTGCGTTTTCACCGCTGGTCGGGTAATTCCAACTAAATACATCACTACCTGCTGGTGGAGTAACAGTACCGGCCCAAACAGTTTCTATGCTAGCGACAATAGTTGCGCCTACCAATACCATAGCGAGTGGACCTATTTCCGTTTCAAAAATAGCCACTACACGCTCGTTACGCGCAAATAAGTTGGGAACATTCTGCGCTGTAAGCGGATTTACCGAAAATAAATCGCCCGGTACGTAAATCATTTTGCTTAATGTGCCATCAATAGGCATATGAATACGGTGGTAATCTTTTGGTGCTAAATAAATAGTTGCAAATTTACCACCTAAAAACGCAGTTGTATCGTCCTCAGACCCACCTAGAAGTGCCTGCAAGCTATAGTCGTGGCCTTTGGCTTGAATAAGCTGTCCATCAACTATGTCGCCTAGCTGGCTAATTGCACCATCTACTGGATGAATTATTGTATCAGCGTCTTCAACCATTGGACGAACGCCGTCTTTGAGTGGACGAGTAAAAAACTCGTTAAATGTTTTGTAATGAGACGGGTCTGAATATTTAGCCTCACTCATATCTATTTTATATTGCTTGATAAACAGTTTAATAAGCGTTGTTGTTAACGCACCGGCTTTTGCAGCTGCTAATTTACCCACAACGCGCGAAATAAAGTGTTTTGGCATTGCGTACTGCATTGCGATTTTAAATTTGTCTAAGCTCACGGTATTTTTCCTTAATTATACACGCGGCGCACGAGCGCCGGCACGGCCATCGGCCATTGATTCTAATATTCGGTGATAGCTGTCAAAGCGTAGTTGCGAAATGTCGCCATTGGCTACGGCTTCTTTAATTATACAGCCCGGGTCATTTAAGTGTTTGCAGTCTCTAAAGCGGCATCCACCTATAAATTCTCTAAATTCTTTAAAGCACCAAGTCACACGCTCAACGTCTAAATGCCACAACCCAAATTCACGAATACCCGGCGAGTCAATTAAGTTACCGCCAGTGGGTAAGTGATGAAGGCGTGATACCGTTGTGGTGTGTTGGCCTAAGCCACTGTTTTCTGATACCTCTTTCGTTAATATTTCGGCATTTGGCAGTACAGTATTTACTAGGGTTGATTTACCCACGCCACTTTGACCTACAAAAATATTATTTTTACCAACAAGCATGTCTTTAAGCTCATCAATTCCTTCACCGGTTATATTGCTGACAAGCAGTACGCGATAATTTAATGTGCGATAAATATCGAGCACGTTTTGAATATCTTTAAGGCCGGCTTCGTCGATTAAGTCGATTTTGTTGAGGATTAAAATAGGCTCAATACCCATATCCTCACAGGCAATTAAATAGCGATCAATAATGCTAGGGGTAAACTCAGGTAATACAGCAGAAACCATAAGTATTTGGTCAATATTTGCAGCTATTACTTTTACCCCATCGTAAAAATCGGGGCGAGTAAGTTGCGAGCGACGCTCTTGTGTTGCTTCAATAACTCCAGCTAAATCGCCTTCACTTACTTTAGCGCGACGAAATAACACTTCGTCGCCACATACTAAATTAGATACCGTTCGGCGTATATTACAGCGAAGCACGTCTCCATTTTGCGTTTCAACATCAGCGTGCTGGCCAAATCGACTGATCACAATGGCGCTTTCAACCTGACCTAAATTATCTGCCTGCCACTCTTGGGCACCTTTTTTAGCTGGTTTTGAACCTGCGCTGTTAATACGCTTTTGATGATTGGCCTTTATCTGACGCGATTGGCCTTTACTTAATTTTTTCTGTTTTGCCACGTTTGGCCTATAACCTTGTTTAAATGTCGGCTTTGAGCATAATACCAATTCGCAATAATACTTAACCGAGTTGGTATAAAAAAAGCTTTAGCTCGACGGTTGATGCTAATATGATATATCGAAATGCGTTGGATCTAAAGAAAAGCACCGTTTAAGGTAATTATGACTATTAATAAATCAAACTTAATTTGGCTCGATCTGGAAATGACCGGACTTGAACCTGCGACCGATAAAATACTTGAAATTGCAACTGTTGTCACTGATGCAGACCTTAATATATTAGCTGAGGGGCCAACTATTGCTATTCATCAAAGCGATGAATTACTTAATGGTATGGACGAGTGGTGTACTACTCAGCACGGTAAATCAGGCTTAACTGCGCGTTGTAAAGCAAGTGCGTTTGATGAAGAGTATGCGGTAGCGCAAACATTAGAGTTTTTAAAACAATGGGTGCCAGCAGGCGCATCCCCAATGTGTGGTAACTCAATTGGGCAAGACAGACGCTTTATGAATAAATATATGCGTGAACTCGAAGATTTTTTCCATTACCGCAACCTTGATGTAAGTACGATTAAAGAACTTGCTAGACGTTGGAAACCAGAAGTGCTCGCTCAAGTAAATAAAAAAGGCTCTCACCTTGCCTTAGACGACATTAAAGATTCGATTATGGAATTGAAGGTATACAGAGAAAAATTCTTTAATTTGTAAAAAACACTTGCAAACACATCGTATTATTGTAGAATCCTGCCCCGCTCAAGACGATAACCCCCGCGGGGTTAGTGCGCTTGAGCAAGCGATTATGCGGCACTAGCTCAGTTGCCGGAATGTTGAACGCGACGTGTCGCGCACCAACGGATAAATTACTGACTAACCATAATGCGGCACTAGCTCAGTTGGTAGAGCGCGACCTTGCCAAGGTCGAGGTCACGAGTTCGAGCCTCGTGTGCCGCTCCAATTTCTCACCAAAGAAATTGGAGTTGAAATTTAGAAATGCGGTACTAGCTCAGTTGGTAGAGCGCGACCTTGCCAAGGTCGAGGTCACGAGTTCGAGCCTCGTGTACCGCTCCAATTTCTAACCAAAAATGTGGTACTAGCTCAGTTGCTAGAGTGTTGAACGCGACCTGTCGCGCACCAACGTAAAATAACTAAAGAAGTAAAAATGCGGTACTAGCTCAGTTGGTAGAGCGCGACCTTGCCAAGGTCGAGGTCACGAGTTCGAGCCTCGTGTACCGCTCCAATATTTTTATCCCTTCAAAATATCTTCATTAAAAAGCATAATTCAAACCTTTATTACCTAACTTTTCCTATTTGTAATATTCAGCATTCAGGCTTTGATTATTTGACGTTATCACTTTTGCGCAGAGCCAGCTTTTCATTAATAAAGCGATATTTTATCCTGAGGTCGTATAGTTGAATTAAGAGGGGGGGATACTTTTTGACTGAGAAGTTTTGAAATTTCAGTTAAAGCAGCTCACCTTCAATAGTTGCTATAATGCGCCTTGCGCCACCAACATCTCGGTGTTCGCCTAAATAAATACCCTGCCAAGTTCCTAAAGCTAAGTATCCATTTGAAATTGGAATACTTAATTCACAACCAAGTGTGCTGGTTTTTATGTGGGCAGGCATATCGTCGTCGCCTTCATAATCATGACGATAATAAGGCTGTCGCTCAGGTACAAATTTATTGAAGTGACTTTCCATATCCATACGCACAGTAGGATCGGCATTTTCGTTAATCGTTAGACTTGCTGATGTGTGTTGAATAAATAAATGCAGTAAGCCTACTTTGTAGTGGGCAATTTCGGGGAGTTGGTTTAAAACGTCATCATCAATTAAGTGAAAACCCCGAGAACGAGGTTTTAGTGAAATTGTTTTTTGTTGCCAACTCATAGTGTATCGAAACTAACTTCTATATTGGCTGTGCCAGCGTCGCTACTAAATGGCATTATGATTTTTTTGCCTTGGCTTTTATGTGTTATTGTATGGCCCGCACCTGAAACAACAATAGGTGTAGCCATATCAAAATCAAACCCTTTTTCGCCTAACAGGTTTTTTGCACCACCGGTTACCATATTAGTGATTTCACCCACCATGTCTGTGACTTCTTCATTAATAGTGTCTGGGCGCTCGCCAAGCATACGTTCCATAATTGTAAGAGCTAGGCTTTCGTCAAATGTGATTGAGAACGACCCACGCGTTTGCGGGCCAACCATACCAATTAAACCAGATACATCGCCACAGGCGACTTCATCAGTTTTAATGCGCGGTTTACCAGGTTTCAACTGTGTTTGTGCCATGGTGCTTAACACGTTGATTAATGATGATAAAAAAGGATTGATAAACTCTACATTCATACTGAATACTCTTAAATTTGTGCTATTGAATGGCTACAACTTACTAGTATAGCCATAAAGAATTATTTTGTTTTTATAAAGCTCTGCAAGACTCACATTTACCATGAGCTTCAATTGTTTGCCCTGATACTACAAACCCACTTTCTGCCGCTAAGTTGTTTAGCTCATGAGAGATAACGGTAGAGTGAAGTTCTTTAACATATCCGCAGTTATCGCAAATTAGCAATTGTACAGGATGAATATGATCAAAATGATGACACAACATAAATGCGTTGGTGCTTTCAATTTTATGAATAAATCCTAGTTCGGCTAAAAAGTCTAATGCACGATAAATAGTGGCTGGCTTGGCACCAGACTCAGTAATTTTGAGTTGTTCTAGTAGATCATAGGCACCTACACCACCTTGTGCACTGGCTAATAAGCGAAATACTTTTTCACGGATAGGCGTAAAACGAGCGCCACGGTTGTCACATACTTGCTTAGCTTTACTAACTAGTGATTCTATATTCATCATTCTCTTATCCTTACGCTACCATGATATACTAACATACTGTGTTGTAGTTGCAGTGTTTTTATTAGGCGCTTTTTATTTAGGAAACCCCGAAATGAACGAATTATTAGCCATTTTTATCTTCTTTTTTGCGGTGATAGACCCAATAGGAACTGTACCTGTATTTATTGCAGTGACCCGAGGAGAAGATGATAAATTTAAGCGCAAAGTCATCTTTAAGGCCGTTGGGGTATCGGCTGTTGTGCTGCTATTTTTTGTTGTAGCTGGTGAGCTTTTATTAAATGCGATTGAAATTCCATTGTCGGCTTTCCAGATAGCGGGCGGCATAGTACTACTGCTTTTTGCACTGTCGATGATTTTTGGTGAAAGCAAACCCGAAACAGAAATAAAAAGCGTACGTGACAGCACTGAAACAGCCATCTTTCCATTGGCTATTCCTTCAATCGCGAGCCCAGGCGCTATGTTAGGTGCTGTGCTTATGACGCGTAATGAAGAGTTTACTTGGATTGAGCAACTGATGACGTCCTCGATGATGCTTGCTGTTTTGGCTTTGGTGCTCATATTACTTTTACTTGCAACACATGTGCATAAAGTTATTGGCGATAGTGGCGCGAGTATTATAAGTAGAATAATGGGACTTATTTTAAGCTCTGTTGCAGTAACTAATATTTTAAATGGTATAGCGCATTACTTTGGTTTGCAGGTATATAGCTAATATTGCTGCTAGTCGGAGTTTTGTGTAAAATGCGCCTCCTTTAAACGCCTTGCTTTTATACCCACTTGGGTTTTACATTTGGATGAATATATTTTGGATAAACCAACTTTAAACAGACGCTTTTCTGTCGCCCCAATGCTTGATTGGACTGACCGTCATTGTCGTACTTTTCATCGTAAAATGACAAAGCACACCGTGCTATATACAGAAATGATCACTACGGGCGCTATTTTGTTTGGCCGTGGCGACTACTTGCATTTTAACCAGCATGAGGGACCTGTTGCATTGCAATTGGGAGGTTCTGACCCTGAGGCATTGGCAAAATGTGCGAAGCTTGCCGAGGAGCGTGGTTATGATGAAATTAATCTAAATGTAGGCTGCCCGTCAGATCGGGTTCAAAATGGTCGCTTTGGTGCGTGTTTAATGGCTGAACCCGAATTGGTTGCTCAGTGCGTTGCGGCAATGAAAAATGAAGTTAGCATTCCGGTGACTGTTAAAACGCGCATTGGTATAGACGAACAAGATTCGTATGAGTTTTTATGTGCGTTAATTGAAGCAAGTCATAAAGTAGGCTGTGATGACTTTATTATCCATGCGCGCAAAGCATGGCTAAATGGTTTAAGCCCTAAAGAAAACCGTGAAGTTCCGCCACTTGATTACCCGCGTGTATATCAACTCAAGAAAGATTATCCGCAACTCGATTTAAGTATTAATGGCGGCGTGAAAACGATTGAGCAAAGCCTTGAGCATCTTCAATACATTGACGGGGTTATGGTTGGGCGCGAGGCCTACAGTAATCCGTTTATGCTTAACGAGGTTGATGAAAAAATTTACGGCGATACAGCTAACACGCAAACCCGTCATGATGTTGTACGCTCTATGTATGATTACATTGAAGAGGAAATGCGATTAGGCGCTAATTTTTGGCATGTTGCACGTCATATGCTGGGTATTTTTCAGGGGCAACCTGGTGCGCGTGGCTTTAGACGTCACCTTTCAGAGAATGGCCATGGTAAGCAGGCTGATTTATCTGTAATGGATAAAGCACTTAGTTTTGTCCCCGAGTAATTTTTTCAAACGTAACATATAAAGCCACTTATACAGTGGCTTTTTTTGATCCTAAAAATTAGTCAAAAACATAATTTATTGGCCAATTATACTTAGCGCTATTCAGTGTGTGGTCATTTTGATCTTATCTTTTTTCATTTCAACTCTTTGATAATAAGCTTCTTTTATTAATATAAAGTGACTTGGCATAACTCTTGGAATCTACTTGTTGTAATCAATTAAAAATCAACAGGAGAATATAATGGGAATAGTTAATCGCGTAAACGATGTTATTCAATCAAATATAGTGGCAATGCTTGATAAAGCTGAAGATCCTCAAAAGCTTGTTAACTTAATGCTTAACGATATGCAGGATGCATTAAACGAATGCCGAAGCACAGCAGCTGCGCTTTTATGTGAAGAAAAAGCAATTAACCGCCACCTTGATACTAAAAAAGCAGAGCTTACGACATGGCAATCTAAAGCTGAGTTAGCAATTGAAAAAGGACGCGATGATCTTGCAAAGTCAGCACTCATTTCTAAGCAAGCTGTAAGCGAAAGCATTGAAAAGAAGCAAGCTCAACGTGAGACTTTGCAAGAGTCTTTATTAAAAATTAGATCTGATTGTGAACGCCTTCAACAAAAAATAGCAGAGGCAAAAACAAAGCAAGCTCAACTAGCGCAGCGCCATGATGTAGTCGTTGCCAGGTCGCATATAAATACTCAGTTAAATAGCGATAAAGTAGCTCATGCACTCTCTCGTTTTGAGCAAATAGAGCAACGTGTTGAGGGTATTGAAGCACAAGTCGAGGCGTATGAGTTAACTGATAAGGCTAATTCGACGGCAACTCAAATCGAGTCACTTGTTAAAAACGAAAAAATTGATACAGAGCTGGCTAGTTTAAAAGCACGCTTAAATGTTAGTTCTAAACAAAGCGCCTAGGAGGAATTATGAGTCGATTTAATCATCAGCGTGGTTGGTTTAAAGACACGCTAAATAAAAAGATATCTGGCGTATGTAGTGGCTTAGCTTACCGATTAGATTTTCCGGTGTGGGCAACACGCTTGGTTACTATTTTACTGTTTTTAAGTTTTCCGTTTGTAGTTGCGCTTGGTTATTTCATTGCGCATTGCTGTTTAGAAGAAAAGCATATTAAGGAATTTTAAAATGAAAGCTATAGCTGTTTGTATACTCATTTATTTGGTGTTTTTTACTAACTCATTCTCATTTTTAAACTTTGACACGTGGCAGTTTCCATTGTGGATTGCAGATATGAGCTGGGTTGGTGTTGAATTAGTGAGTGTACTTATAGCCATTGTAGCCGTTGCCGCAATTGCTGCGTTAGTGACTTTAGGTTTAATTGGTGCAGCAGCAGTGGCTGTTATTGGTACCGTTTTGGCTTTGCTATTTGGCTCAGTGATGATTGCATGGCCATTATTATTTATTGCGGTATTGTGCTGGTTAGTGGCTGATAACAAAAAAGTGGTTTCTTAATCCTTAATTTAACTCACTATTCCCCGTTAACTATGTTAAATTTAACGTGTGATATTACGTTTTTACAAGGATTAAAATGATGACAAAATTGTGTTTATCTTTTGTGTCTGCATTGGCTTTTAGTTTTTTTTCGTCATCTTTGGCTGCGCACTCTGGCCATAACCATTCAGCCGATACCGCACAACTTGAAGTAAGTAACGCGCAAGTTAGAGAGTTCTTACCTGGCGGTAAGGCAAGTGCCGCCTACTTAACTATTTCCAATCATAGTGGTACAAATGCAATATTAACAAAGGCCAGTATTGACGGACTAGCACGTGTTGAAATACATGAGCATGCACATGTTGATGGTATGATGAAAATGCAAAAGGTTGAATCGGTCATTGTGAAAGCGCATGAAAGTGTCGATTTTCAGCCTGGAGGCTATCATTTAATGGTATTTGAGCCACAAGAGCCTTTAAAAGCAGGGCAAGAACGCAAACTAACGCTATATTTTAGTGATGGTAATCGCTTATTTACAAATATTGAGGTGGTTACGCTAGAGTCGCAAATAAATAAAGCTAAGTCGTCAGCACAACATTCTCATCACTAGGAGTTTACATGTCGCAACACAAAGGAAAAATAGCAGGCATTATAGTTATACTGCTTATTATATTTTACGCCATTGCCGTTTACTGGAGTACTGAGCCTTCACGTTTTGATGTGGTTGAAAGTGCAAAAGAGCAAGCGCAACTTCGAAATGAAACGATGGTGACGGGTTACATTACTACATCAACACTTATCACTGTTGCAAATACGCTGCTTGATAAGCCAGGCGGATATTTATCAAACGACGTTATACCACCTAGCATTATTATGGATGATATGCCTGCTTGGGAATATGGCGCACTTGAAATGGTTCGTGATTTATCACTTTCTATGAGAAAAGATTTTAGCCGCTCTCAATCGCAATCAACTGAACACGAAGCGCTTAAAAAAGCACAACCTCAATTTAATATAAGTTCTGAAGCTTGGGCGTGGCCAAGTGCTGAGGGCGAGTACCAAAAAGGGATTGATTACTTAATTGTTTACCGTACGCAAATGGCTCATCAGCATGAGCGCGATAGTCAGTTTTATGCCCGCGCTGATAACTTACGTAGTTGGTTAAAAGAAGCTGAAAAACGTTTAGGCAGTCTAAGTCAGCGTTTAAGTGCAAGTGTTGGGCAAGATAAAGTTAATACTGACTTAGCTGGTAATTCTTCAAATAAGCAAGCAACGCTTGCTCCATTGCAGCAGCAAGTAAGAACACCATGGCTTGATATAGATGATGTGTTTTATGAATCTCGTGGTGCAACGTGGGCGTTACTGCATTTTTTACAAGCTGTAGAGTATGACTTTAACGATGTACTTGAAAAGAAAAACGCACGCGTTAGCTTACAGCAAATCATTCGTGAACTTGAGGCCACGCAAGAAACCGTGTGGAGCCCACTAATTTTAAACGGAAATGGTTTTGGCTATGTTGCTAATCATTCTCTTGTTATGGCAAATTATATTTCTAGAGCCAACGCGGCTTTAATCGAACTTAGCGAACTATTAGCGCAAGGATAAAAAATGAAAAAGTATTGTTTAGCAGCTGCCTTATCTATGGCATGTTTAGCACCTGCAGCTCAGGCTGATACCCTATTAGGTTTATATGTAGGTGTTGATGGTTGGCAGTCGGATAATGAAGGTCAGCTTTCTTACAAAGCAAATGCACCTCAAGATTTTAACTTTGAAGATGAAACATACATAAGCTATTACGCCGCGCTTGAGCATCCGGTGCCATTAGTACCTAATCTTAAATTAAAGTATACAGAACTTGAGCTAAATGGCTCTACTGTACTAAATGATACGTTTAGCTTTAATGGTTCAGACTACGTAGTGGGTACAACCGTTAATTCTGTAAGCGATTTAACGCATGTAGATTACATTTTGTATTACGAAATATTTGATAATGACCTGATTTCTATTGATTTAGGTCTAAACGCAAAGCAGTTTGACGGTGACATCATTGTTAATGGTACAACGCAAGATGGCGGCGCAAATTTTACTGAAACGGTTGAGTTTTCTGGTTTTGTGCCACTTGCATACGCGCGTGCAGAAGCAGGCTTACCACTTACAGGTTTAAGTGTGTTTTTTGAAGGCAGCCTTTTGGCAATTGACGATAGTAAAGTGCAAGATTATCAAGTAGGTGTTGCTTGGGAACTTGTAGATAACTTAGCTGTAGATATTGCTGTTAAAGCAGGTTACCGATCAATGGTATTAGAGCTTGACGATATTGATGATATTACTACTGATATTGACGCATCGGGTCCGTTTGCAGGTATTCAGGTTCATTTTTAATTAGTGCCTTCTAATTGAACAAAGCGTGGCGTCCTATTTTGTAGTATGCCACGCTAAATCAAACTCTCCCTCTAGTGCCGTGTTTACCAGCTGCTTATATACTTTATTTACAGGAAATCGTATGAGTTTAGATAGTTCATCGCCGGTTTGTGTGAATTTGTAATAGCTTAAAACCAAATCACTATTTTTTGCTTTAAGCGTCACCTTTTGAGATAAAAACGACAAAGTGAGTTCTTGGCCAGCTTTAAGCACCGCAGATTCGATTTCTTTTCTGTAAAGCAAATTCAAATCCATTAAAGTTAAAATATCAGGAAAGCCTATTCCTGTTTTACCTAAATTTAATGACACTTTATTTCCCTTACGAAGTAGGTCAAATAAAGACGGTTTTTTATAAAAGCCAAGTAAAATAAAGTGGCTATCGTCTTTTTCATTATAACCTGACAAAGACACGCATTTTTGCAAAGAGTCGGCTTCGCGCTGAGTCATGTGTTTTAGTGTTTGTAAGCTTTTAATTGAAAAAGTCCCCGGGCTTAATGTTTCACCGGTTAAAATTTTTGCCCACAATGCTTGCATAGAGCTATTTGAGGTGTCCTCACATAAAGCAATAAAGTGTTCAACCCAATCTGCATCAGGGTGTTTATTGCTAGCTACATCGGGGCAAAACTCCATTGCTTTGGTTAAGATAGCTTCTATATTTTGTTGGCGCTTAATAGCCAGTAAATCGTGTCTTTGCTTTGCGCGAGTCAGCAAAGGGTGTTCGCTATTTATATGGTACTGCGGTTTTACTTGCCCTTTTGTATTGTAACTTTGTTCTGATGATGGCGAAGTGTCGTTGTTGGGCACCTTAGTCACAGGGTAGCCAAGTAACGATTCTATTATATTAGCTAGATTAATCCGTGCTTGTGCTGTTTTTACTGTCATGGCTATTTGCTACGCTTTGTATATCGCTTAATTGTGCTACGGTTTTTAAATTATTTAACCCAAGCTCTAGAGTGTTATTTAAAATATACTCATATACGAGTGCCATATAGCCTGAAATGAGAAGAGTCGTTGATTGTCCCTCAATATAACAGGTCACGATATTGGCATTTGCCTGCGGTGAAAATGTGAGTGTGCCTTCAATAATGTGTTCATTATTTAGCAATATGTTGAACGACATTTCATCATCACTTAGGGAGGTTATAGTCATTTCACCATATCCCCATTTTCCTATCCATGATTGATGAGCGCCTACACCAGCACCAGGTTCATTAACAATAAACTCAATGGTGGGGTCTACTTGCTGCCAAGGTGACCATGTGTGCCATTGGTTAAAGTCGGCAACAAGTGTTTTTATTGTACTGGTATTGGCATTAATTTCTACGTGTTTACTTACACGATAATCTTGTGGCAGCAGTAATCCGACTACGACTATTATAAGTAGTAAAACTAATACATATTTGAACAGTACTTTTAATAATTTAATAACCATACCTTTGGTAGTTTTTTTAACTATATATGTAACAACTTTTTGTTAATCGACTATAGTATGAATTAGATCATAAGCCAAAAACTAAATTTATAGCTTTTTAAACATTACGTTAGAATATTTAAGCATTAAGCAGTACCAGAAAAAGGGTAAATATGTCGTCTGAACAAAATGATTTTCTATTTTTAGACCCACAGCAAGACGACGAAATAGTTGTTGAGCCATCTCGATATTGGGATATTTTAATTGTAGACGACGACGAAGAAATTCATACGGTTACAAAGCTCGCATTATCTGGACTAGAGTATGGTGGTGCTAGGCTTAGGTTTCATCACGCATATTCTGGCGCTGAGGCCAAAAATATACTTACTCAGCCCAATGATATATCTGTTATTTTTTTAGACGTTATTATGGAAACTGACGATGCCGGCTTTCAGGTGGTTAAACATGTCAGAGACACTCTTAATAACAAACGCGTTCGCATTATTTTACGTACGGGCCAAGCCGCTAATATCCCCGAAGAAAAAGTTATTCGTGAATACGATATAAACGATTACAAAACTAAAACAGAGCTGACACGCTCAAAACTTGTGACAACGCTTATTGCTGCTATTCGTTCTTACGAACAGATATGCCTACTTGAGTATCAAGCGCAAGCGATGAATACTATTTTATCTGCCTCTAAATACATTTTGGGGCAAACAGATGTAAAAGTATTGTGCAATAAAGCACTTGAATTTATGGGGGTTATTTTAGGTTGTAAATCTAACGGATTAATTTGTACCAAGCTTGATGGTGAAAATTTTATTCAGGTTCTGGGCGGGTGTGAAAAGTACGAAGAATATTTTGGTGAAAAATTAGTTAATGTTAACCAAACTGCGTTATCTCAGGTTGAGGCCTGTTTTGGACAACTCACTCATCAATATACAGATAACAGCATCACCTTTATTTTAAAAAGTAAGCACCGCAAAGCTGCTTTATATATTGAGAGTGGTGGAGCACCGACAGATATTCAACTGCAGTTTGCTGAAATATTTTTAACTAATATTAGTATTGCGCTCGATAATATACGGTTGTTTGTAAAGCTAAGAGATGCAGCTTATAAAGACCTACTCACTGGTATTTCAAATAGAACTGATTTTATTGAGCGCATAGATGATTTTCAAAACGTCAGTGAAAACAAATATGTGTTTGTTTTGTTAGACGTTATTAACTTCTCAGATATAAATGATGGCTTAGGGCAAGATGTAGGTAATAAGCTACTTATTGCTATTGTTGAGCGTTTGAGAGCAATTGTCCCCACAGCTCAATTACTCTCTCGTGTAGGTGCTGATGTATTTGGTTTTTTAATCCCAAAAAGTGAATTTGTTTTAACTGATTTTAATGAAAAGTTAAGTCCGTCGTTTTCTGCTGCGGAACATGTGTTACCCATCGATTTTAGAATTGGCTTATGCCAACAGCAAGACTTTCAAGGCTCTGGTTTAGAAACATTAAAAGTGGCTTATATTGCTTTAAATCATGCTAAAAAAATAAAGCACAAGGAAGGTGTTTATTACAGTATTGATATGCAAGAAAAAATGGAGTGGCGATTAGGTTTAATTAGACAGCTGCGCCATGATTTTGCCAGAGGGAAGCTCGAAGTATGGTACCAACCGCAGTTATCGTTTGATGATTTGTCATTAATTGGTTGCGAAGCTCTTTTACGCTGGCCGTTGGAAAATGGCACCTACATTTCACCCGCAGTGTTCATACCTTTAGCTGAAGACGCTGGACTCATCGTTGATATAGGGCAGTGGGTGTTAGAGCAAGCGTGCCAACAGCAAAAGCGATTAGAAAATGAAGGAACTGAAATATGTATTGCTGTTAACGTGTCGGTTCCGCAATTTAAAGTTAAAGGGTATGCGCAAACAGTAAAAAATACCTTACTAAAATACGGTGTGGACCCAAAAAACATTGAGCTTGAAGTCACTGAAAGCGTAGTAATGGATGAATTAGACACGGTTATTAATACTCTGAGGGAGCTTAAGGCGTTGGGTATTGAAGTGGCTATTGATGACTTTGGCACAGGGTTTTCTTCATTAAGTTATATACAAAGCCTTCCTATCGATAGACTAAAGATTGATAGGTCGTTTATTAAAGATCTTAATAATGGTGATACCGGTGCCGTTGCTGGATTAGTAATATCGTTAGGTGCAAAGTTAGGTTTAAAAACAATAGCAGAGGGTGTTGAAACGCAGGAACAAGCTAAGTTTTTAAAAGACTTAGGATGCGATGAAGTACAAGGGTTTATGTATGCTAAACCTATGCCTGAAAACAAGTTATTAGAGTTCATTAGTAAACGAAAAACATAGATAGTTATAGGCTTAGTGTTAAAGGTATTTCATACGTTGTAATGTTGTATATATAAACAAGTCTATGATGTATAATTTGCGCCTTTTGTTATTCTACGGTCACATTTATGAGCACACTCAAAGCTAAGCGCGCCTTATTCTCTTACCCCAAGTATTGGGCTGAGTGTTACGGCACTGCACCATTTTTACCTACATCACGCGAAGAAATGGATGCACTTGGCTGGGATAGCTGCGACATAATAATAATTAGTGGTGATGCGTATGTTGACCACCCAAGCTTTGGGATGGCAGTAATCGGACGTGTGCTCGAAGCGCAAGGTTTTAGAGTAGGTATTATTGCTCAGCCCAAATGGGATACAAAAGACGCATTTATGGAGCTTGGCAGGCCAAACCTATTTTTTGGTGTAACTGCTGGTAACATGGACTCAATGATTAACCGTTACACAGCTGAAAAGCGTATGCGCCACGATGATGCTTATACACCAGACAACGTAGGTGGTAAACGCCCGGATCGAGCGGTGATGATTTACTCTCAGAAGTGTCGTGAAGCATACAAAGGTATTCCTATTGTTATTGGCGGTATTGAGGCCAGCCTTCGCAGGATAGCCCATTATGATTATTGGCAAGAAAAAGTGCGCCGTAGCATTTTGTTTGACTCAAAAGCCGATATATTGATTTACGGAAATGCTGAGCGCCCATTAGTAGAAGTTGCCCACCGTATTGCCGGTGGTGAAACGATGGATACGATTCAAGACATTCGTGGTACCGCTGTGATTCGTAAAGAACCTTTGCCGGGCTGGCGGGGGAGTGATTCAACAGCTATTGATAAAATAGGTAAAATAGACCCCATTCCAAACCCTTACGGAGCCGATGATGTTGGCTGCAGTAAGTCTGAATTTAAACAAGCTGGTATTGATTTAAAAGCAGAAGCTGCAAAGCCTATTACCGTGCAGCCAGCGCGTCCTAAGCCATGGGAGAAAACGTATGTTAAACTTCCAGCGTACGAGCAAGTAAGTGTTAACAAACCTTTATACGCACATGCCTCAAGAATATTACACCAAGAAACTAACCCTGGTTGTGCAAGAGCTTTATTCCAGCGTCATGGCGATCGCTCTATTTGGGTTAACCCACCGGCTTATCCTTTAGAAACTCATGAAATGGATGCGGTATTTGGATTACCTTATCAACGAATTCCTCATCCACGTTATGGCGACGCTAAAATACCTGCTTACGACATGATAAAAACGTCGGTGAATATTATGCGCGGCTGTTTTGGTGGGTGTTCATTCTGTTCGATTACAGAGCACGAAGGGCGAATTATTCAAAGCCGATCGCAAGAGTCTATTATTGAAGAAATTGAACAGATCAGAGATAAAGTGCCCGGTTTTACCGGCATTATTTCCGATTTAGGTGGGCCAACGGCCAACATGTACAAATTACGTTGTACAAGCAAAAAAGCAGAAAGTACCTGCCGACGCTTATCGTGCGTATACCCTGATATTTGTAAGCATATGGACACGGATCACACGCCAACAATCGATTTATACAAAAAAGCACGTGATGTAAAAGGCATTAAAAAAGTTCTTATCGCTTCGGGCGTTCGCTATGACCTTGCTGTACGCGATCCTCGCTATGTTAAAGAGCTGGTGACACATCATGTGGGCGGGTATCTAAAAATAGCGCCAGAGCATACTGAAGACGGTCCATTATCAAAAATGATGAAGCCGGGCATGGGGGCTTACGATCAATTTAAAGAATTATTTGATAAGTACTCGAAAGAAGCGGGTAAAAAGCAGTATTTAATTCCTTATTTTATTTCTGCGCACCCAGGAACTAAAGACGAAGATATGGTAAACATGGCTTTATGGCTTAAGTCTAACGACTTTAAGTTGGATCAAGTGCAAAACTTTTACCCATCCCCAATGGCCAATGCGACCACTATTTACCATACAGAGATGAACTCACTGCGTAATATCAAGAATAATAGTGAAGTAGTGCCAGTGCCAAAAGGAGCACGCCAGCGCAGATTACACAAAGCTATTTTGCGCTACCATGATGCATCGGGCTGGCCAATGATACGTGAAGCACTTCGCAAAATGGGTAAAGCCAACTTAATTGGCAAAGGGCCAAACTGTTTAGTGCCAGAAGAAGGCCGTGATGAAAAAGCGGGTAAAACCGTTAATAAAGGCCGTAAAGGGGCTCGCCCAGCGCTTACACGTCATACGGGATTTAGTCAGTTTAAAAAGGCTAATACAAAACCTAAAGTGGGTGGAAATAGGCACAAAGCCAGATAGTTATTACCGAGACAATAAAAACGCGCAGCTATAAATTAACTGCGCGTTTTTTTATAACAGCTTTTAAATTTATATTAACAACCAAGTGGCGGTGCCTAAAAAGGCAAAAATACCCACAATATCTGTCACTGTTGTTAGCACTACGCTGCCTGCAAGTGCAGGGTCTATATTCATTTTTTTAAGTAAAATTGGAATACTTGCACCAGCGACCCCTGCCACAACTAAGTTCATAAACATGGCAAAAGCGAGTACGCCGCCGAGCATAAAGTCCCACTGCCAAAGTGCAATGACACCCGCGATCAACAATGACCACAAAATGCCATTGAGTGCTCCAATAGCGAGTTCTTTCATCATTAAAAAGCGTTGGTTGGTTTGATTTATATGACCAACAGCTATACCACGAATAACAAGTGTAAGTGATTGACTGCCAGCCACACCGCCCATAGAAGGAACAATGCCATTAAGCACTGCTAAAATGGGTAAGATATCGAGTGTGCTTTCAAAAAAACTGGCTACAAAGGCGGCCGCAAGCGCAGTTAATAAGTTAACTCCTAACCATACTGAGCGTTTTTTAGAGCTTTTTAAGACAGGAGCAAAGGTATCTTCTTCATCATCAAGGCCCGCCAAACTCAGTAAACTATGTTCTGCGTCTTCACGAATTACGTCAACAATATCATCGATCGTGACACGACCAAGTAGCTGATCGTTGTCATCAACAACTGGGGCCGAGATCCAATTATGGCGCTCAAAAAGTTGTGCAACTTCACTTTCATCCATTGAAATTGGAATTGACTCACATTCTTCATCCATTAAATCGCGAACAATTTTTTCTGGTGGATTAGTTAGCAATGTACTCAGCGATAAAGCACCAATAAAGCAGTTATGCTTATCAACCACATACAGGTCATCAGTGCCTTCAGGTAACTCTCCGCGAAGTCGAATGTAACGTAGTACGACATCAATGGTCACATCTGGGCGAATAGTTACCGTATCGGTGTTCATGAGTGCACCAGCAGAACGCTCTTGATAAGATAGCGCTTGTGTTGCGCGCTCTCTATCTTGGGTGTCCATGGCGCTAACAACGTCTTGGTAAACGGTGTCAGGCAAACTACGTAATACTTCACCTAGGTCATCGTGACCCATGTCTTCAGTGGCAGCAGCAATGTGCTCAGGCTCCATTTGGGCAATAATACCCAGGCGCACGTCTTCTGATAATTCTTCGAGTACATCACCTTGAACATCAGGATCAACTAACTGCCATAGCAAGCGTCGAATTTTGTGTGGAGATGATTCTAATAATAACGCAGTATCACATGGCGCTGTTTTTGCGAGCATGCGCCTAACTTGAACAAACTGACCACTATTAAGTGACTTGGTCACTTGCTTTAGTTGTTGTAGTGGGTAGTCTTGTTCAAAAGCTTCGGGCATTGGCGTCCTTTATTTATACTGTAACTGTTACCTAGTGGGTGGGGGAGTACGACCTAGCAGCCAGTTATTTTGATTATAGTTATTTTATTTAAATGTTAAAAATTAACGTTACTCTTGTTCGTTAAATCGTTGCGAAATAAGTTCTCCAATGGCATTTAAAGCTTGCTCTGCATCAGGCCCTTCACATACCACTTTAACTTCTTTACCTTGGCTACTTTCAAGTAGCATCAGTGCTAATACACTATCACCAGCAGCTTCTTTATCATCTTGAAACAAGGTGATTGAAGCATCAAATTTTACAGCGAGTTGGGCTAATACAGTCGCGGCTCTGGCATGCAGTCCTAATTTATTTTGTATTAAAAAAGTGTCTTCTATACGCATACATTACTCTATCAAAGCTGAACAGGTTATTAGTTTTGTAAAATTACTTTTCTTGTTCTCTGTGACGTATTTTTACATTGGGATGCGTAACGGCAAAGCTTTCGCCAATTGTTTGCGCTAAATATACAGAGCGATGTTGCCCGCCAGTACAGCCAATCGCAATAGTTAAATAGCTTCTGTTATTTCGCTCTAGGTGTGGTAGCCATGTTTGTACAAAGGTTTGTATTTGCCATGTAAATTTTTGAACTATGCTGTGGCTAGCCAAATAATCTTTTACTGGTTGGTCTAGGCCATTAAGTGGTTTTAGCTCAGGCTCCCAGTGCGGGTTAGGTAAAAAACGTGCATCAAATACGTAATCTGCCTCTTTAGGAATGCCATGTTTAAAACCAAAAGATTCAAATGTAACAATCAGCTGCTTGTCTTTTTTACCTAGTATTTTTTCGCGAATTGATTCAGCAAGTTGATGAACGCTTAGCTCACTGGTATCGATCATGTAATCGGCGCGCGTAATTAGCACATCGAGAAGTTCTTTTTCTTTTTTTATGGCTAAATCAAGCGGAAGTGAATCTATTGATAAAGGGTGTAAGCGTCTGGTTTCAGAAAAGCGCTTAATAAGGGTTTGATCTTCACTGTCTAAGTAGAACAGCGTTGGTTTTGTAAAACCCGGTAAGTATTCGATGATGTGATTAAATTCATCTTGCTCTTTTGGTAAATTTCGCACATCTATACTAACGGCAATTTTATCGTAGTTATCAGAAACGCTTCTAATTAAAGAAGGTAATAAATTTACTGGAATGTTATCTACGCAATAATAACCTAGATCTTCAACAACGCGTAAAGCAACCGACTTACCAGAACCAGAACGGCCACTTATGATAATCAACTCCATTAATCACCCTTTAAATTTGTTACGATTGGTCAACAATAATTTGATACAACTCAGCATCCGATTTAGCACAGCGAAGCTGCTTACAAAATTCTTTATTTTTTAGTTTATCAGCTATCGTTGCTAGCGTCTTTAAATGCTGTTGGTTATCGCCTTCAGGTACGATGAGTGCAACAAAAATATCAACAGGGCGGTTGTCTATAGCATCAAAATTAATCGGTGTTTCACTTACTAACACCAATGCTAAAGGTTCTTGTGCGCCGCTCATTCGGCCATGTGGAATAGCAATGCCTCTTCCTATCCCTGTGCTGCCTAGCTTTTCGCGGGTTAATAAAGCGCCCAAAATATCCTGTTGAGATAAATACGGTAATTTATCGTGAGCCAGCTCGCTAATAAACTCTAAAATTCTTTTTTTACTATTAAAAAGGACCGCAGCTTTACTGCAGTCCTGGCATATAAGTGAACTTAATTTCATCATATTAGTGTCGAGCAAGCTTCTCTTTGTGTTTAATTACTTGACGGTCAAGCTTGTCAATCAATGAATCAATAGCTGCATACATATCTTGATGTTCAGTGGATGCGAATAATTCAGCACCACTTACATGAATAGTTGCTTCTGCTTTTTGATTTAATTTTTCTATATCAAGAATGACATGAACATTATTAATATGATCAGAGTGCCTTTCTAGCTTCGCAAATTTGGTATTTATATAGTCTCTTAATGAATCAGTTAGTTCTACATGACGACCAGTTAAATTTAGTTGCATAAGCATTACCCTCTTTGTTTAGCGTCTTAAATCAGGCTCTTTCGCTGATTTGACGGTGGAATAGCCAGAGATTCGCGATATTTTGCGATTGTACGTCTCGCTACTTTAATTCCTTGCTCAGCCAATATATCCGCAATTTTGCTATCACTCAATGGTTTTGCTGAGTTTTCTGCTGCGATTAATTTTTTAATAAGTGCACGTATTGCCGTAGATGAACATTCTCCACCATTTTCGGTACTTACGTGGCTTGAGAAAAAGTATTTAAGCTCAAATATTCCACGCGGTGTGTGCATATACTTTTGCGTAGTTACGCGCGAAATTGTTGATTCGTGCATTTCTACCATTTCGGCAACATCATTTAAAACCATCGGTTTCATGGCTTCTGGCCCGTGTTCAAAAAAGCCCTGTTGTTGTTTAACAATACAGTTAGTTACTTTTAAAAGTGTATCATTTCTACTTTCTAAGCTTTTTATAAACCATTTAGCTTCTTGTAAATGTGAGCGAATAAATTGACTGTCGCCGCTTGATTTAACTGTACGCGACATCGCTGCATATTGGCTGTTTACACGAATTTTTGGCATGCTGTCTGGGTTTAACTCTACAATCCAGCGGCCTTTAATTTTTTTAACTGACACATCAGGTATTACATACTCAGACTCTTCTCGTACTATTGTGTCTGCAGGCTTAGGGTTGAGAGTATGAATAAGTGTCATTACTTCTTTAAGCTCATCTTCTTTGAGCTTCGTTTTTTTCATTAATGTACGGTAGTCACGAGCAGCTAACAAATCAATGTGCTCTGTTAAAATCATTTTTGTTTCATCAATAAAAGGCGTGCCTTTATCAAATTGATTTAACTGAATACACAAGCACTCTTGTAAGCTACGTGCCGCAATACCCACTGGGTCAAATAGCTGAATGCGCTTTAAAACCGCTTCTATTTCGTCAAGTTCAACCTCAACGTCATCGTCGTTATCTTGATTAAAGCTCTCTAAAATCTCTTCGCAGCTGAGTGTCAGTATGCCTGAATCATCCACCGCTTCTACAATAGCAATAGCGATGGCTTCATCTGTAGGGCTAAATGGCGTTAATTGTAATTGCCACATTAAGTATTCGTGAAGCGTTTCAGTTGATGCGCCCTGATATATAGACTCATCTTCAGGCATTGGGCCTGAAGATGATGCAGGGGCTGCACTCATATACTCATCCCAGCTAACATCCATTGCCATGTCGTCACTTACGGTATCTTTAGCAAGCGCTTCACCACTGTCTTGTTCATACTCGCTAGGGGCTTCATCGGCAGATACGGTTACTGTAACTTCATCGTTATCTGCTTTTTGCTCATTTTTGCCCGCAAGATCATCGGCATAGTCTTGCTCCTCAACCTCAAGTAATGGGTTGCTGTCGAGCGCTTCTTGTATTTCTTGCTGAAGATCCAATGTGCTTAATTGCAGCAAGCGAATAGCTTGTTGCAACTGAGGTGTCATTGTAAGTTGCTGGCCCATGCGCAGCTGTAGTGATTGCCTCATGTATCTCTAACAATCCTTTTAAGTTGTTATAGTTAATACTAGCAGATGCTTATAAATAAGGCGTAAATGTTACAGCCTAAATTGCTCGCCTAAATATACATCGCGTACAGTTTTATCATTTAATACGTGTTCAGGGGTACCAGAAGCAATCAGTTCCCCATGAGAAACAATGTAGGCTTTTTCGCAAACATCAAGGGTTTCTCTTACATTGTGGTCTGTTATTAATACGCCAATCCCACGGTTTTTCAGGTGTTCAATAATTTTTTTAATATCTAATACTGAGATAGGGTCAACACCGGCAAATGGTTCGTCTAACAAAATAAACTTTGGATCTGCGGCTAAAGCACGTGCAATCTCCACTCGGCGACGTTCTCCGCCCGATAATGCCATGCCTTTGCTGTCGCGAATGTGTTGAATGCTAAATTCATCTAATAGATTATTCAATGTATCTTCTCTGGCTTGTTTAGTGAGCTCCTTTCGAGTTTCTAAAATAGCCATTAAGTTTTGATACACTGTTAATTTTCTAAATATAGACGACTCTTGTGGTAAGTAGCCAATGCCTAATCTAGCACGACTGTGCATAGGTAAAAGCGTAATATCGTTATCATCGATAGATATTTTGCCTTTGTCGCTAGGGACTAAGCCTACAATCATGTAAAAGGTTGTTGTTTTACCTGCGCCGTTTGGCCCAAGCAAGCCTACAATACTGCCAGCTTTAACTTCTAAGCCCACATTTTTTACAACTTCACGGCCTTTGTAGCTTTTGGCTAGTAGCTCTGCTTTTAATGTGCTCATGGTTGGCCTTTGTCATTTTTTTTAGGCTCCACAGGCACTAAGATAGTGTGTACACGGTCAGTTGAGCTTTCATCTTTTTCGGCGCTAATAAGCTGCTGTTCTATATCGTAGGTAATGCTTTTAGCATTCATTTTTTGCCCAGCTTGAGATATCTCTGCATCTCCAATTAATGTTAAAAAACGCGTTGAAACATCGTACCTAACTTCATTAGCGCTGGCGCTCATTATTGTGCCGTCGGCTTGTTTTTCTTCAAAATATGCAGGCGTACCTGTGGCAATTAACAATTGCTTGTTGTCGCCTAGCTCATCGCGCTTGTGAACCTCAAGGCGGTCTGCGGTAATTTTTCTGTCGCCATGAATAATTTCAACATTTTTTTCGAAGATACCTACGTTTTCTTTTAGTTGACCCTCTTGTTTATCCGCACTAATCGAAATTTGATTTGCAGAAATTGGCGCTGTTGTTTCAGCGGCATTAGTACCTAATGCAAGTAAAAATGTTGGAATAATAAAGAGTGTTGATAGTTTATTGGTCATAATAAATAGTTCGCGTATGGTTAATTAATTTTATCACTTCGGTTTTTAAATCGGCTTCTAAGCCTTTACCGGTGATTTTTAAATTGGGCCCTGTAACAATGACAGGCTGCTCTGATTGCATCGTTAGTAATTTTATATCTACCTGAATGTTATCAGCATTAATTTTATCTATCATTGCGTTATCAGTTAAATTACTAGCAACAACGTTACCTTCTAATATTAGTTGTCTGCCTTCGTATAATGTTGCTTCATTAGCGTTAATTCGCCATGTTTGTTTGTCGTTGTATAGCGTAAAAATAGGTTTATCAAAAAAGGTAAACCCTAATTCTTGATATAGCTCCATTCGCGCTGCCGTTACTTTATGGCTGATTTTCCCATTTTCGTCATACGCTGTTTGTTTTAGCTCTATGGCTGTGTAATCGGGCTTTGCAATTATGTCTGCTTCGGTTTGTTGTGGTAAATTTACTTGTGTGAAATAAGGGTACCAAAGCCAAACCATACAGCTGATGAATAAAACGCTTAATATTATGCGCGCTGCATTCATGAACTAGTCCCTTTTGTGGTCAAAGGTTTGTTATTTTCAAGCATTAGTAGGTCGGTAAGTTCTCTCACTGCACCAAAGCCACCTAGCATTTGTGTTGTATAATGCGCTAAACGTTTTATTAGCGGATGGGCGTCATTTACTGCAACAGCAAACCCTACTAACTCCATTACTGGCATGTCTGGGCCATCATCGCCAATGTAGGCAATTTGCTCATCATTTAAATTGAGCTTTGTTTTTAGTTCTTCATAAGCGAGTAGCTTATTTTCTTGGCCTTGATATATATGTTGTACTGTTAGGCTTGTCATACGCTGTTGTACTATTTTTGAGTGGCGTCCTGTAATTACCGCAACTTCAAAGCCGCTATTAATTAGCGCTTTAATGCCAAAGCCATCTTTTGTATTAAATGCTTTGAGCTCTTCGCCTTGGTTACCCAAATAAATGCGACCATCAGAAAACACACCATCAATATCACAAATAAGTAGCTTTACTTTTTTTGCACGTGCTTTTGCGTCTTCACTCAATGGTTGATAGAGCTCTTCAAATTGCATTTATAATACTCCTGCTTTTAATAAGTCTTGCATATTTAATGCACCAATAGGGTGGTTTTGCTCATTAACGATAATTAAACCATTAATACGCTTTTGCTCCATAATATTAAGTGCTTCAGCGGCCAAAATATCTTGCGTTGCCGTTGTGCAGGACTTGGTCATTACAACATCTATTTGTGTTGTATGTATATCAATTCGTTGTTCTAAAATACGACGTAAATCACCGTCGGTAAAGAGCCCTACAAGTTGTTGCTGAGAATCAACTATGGCTGTCATGCCTAAGCCTTTTGCCGACATTTCTATCAGTGCATCTTTTATAGTTTGCGTAACGTTAATAATAGGTGTGTTTTTACCGCTATGCATGACATCTTTTAGGGTCAGCAGTAAACGTTTACCTAAACTGCCGCCGGGGTGAGATAGCGCAAAGTCATCAGCTGTAAAACCGCGGGCTTCTAACAGTGCAACCGCCATGGCATCGCCCATTGCAAGTGTTGCTGTTGTGCTTGCTGTAGGGGCTAAGCCTAACGAACAGGCTTCTTTTTGAACTTTTATGCAAATATGAACGTTTGCAAGCGTTGCCATTGTTGAGCTTGCGTTACCTGTCATGGCTATCATTTTTGCGCCAAGGCGCTTCAAAACAGGAATTATATTGAGGACTTCGCTTGTTTCACCAGAATTAGAAATGAGCATAACCACATCATTTTTAGTGATCATACCTAAGTCGCCATGGCTTGCCTCACCTGGGTGTACAAAAAATGCAGGGCTGCCAGTACTTGCTAATGTAGCCGCTATTTTATTACCAATATGACCCGATTTTCCCATGCCTATAACAATAGTTCGCCCTTGGCAGTCGTATATTAACTGACATGCTTGATGAAAATTTTCATCCACATATTGTGCAATATCACTCAATGCTTGGCGCTCTATGTCTAATACACGTAGGCCTTGTTCAATAAAATTTAGCGTTGCCATTACTTACCCTACTTGACTGAAAATATACCCTTGGTAGCCTAAAAAAGCGATTAATAATAAGCCGCCCTCTACTCTATTGATGCGCTGAGCACCTCTAAAGTTCAATGACATGATAATAAGCGCAACCGTGGCACCAATCATAATAAGTATGTCGCGGTTAGCAACAGACGGGTCAATAACAGAAGGGTTAATAATGCCTGCGAAAGGCAGCACGGCAAGAATATTAAAAATATTAGAGCCAACAATATTACCCAGTGCTAAGTCATCTTCATTTTTAAGAACCCCTGCAATTGAAGCTGCAAGCTCGGGCAAACTTGTACCTATTGCAATAATTGTTAAGCCAATCACTAAATCACTTAGGCCAAAATATTTTGCGATATCAACCGCTGAATCTATTAAAAAATGTGCACTGACAGGAAGTAATACCATACCAATAACTAACCAAATTACTGCTTTTTTTGTTGGTACGTCATTGGGTACTTCATCACATGCTTCTGATACAAATGGGTCTGTTTGATTTTTAGCACGTAGCGAAACAATAATCAGCCCGCCAATAAAGACGACAAAACCAATTAATAAGGCAACGCCTTCAGCAAGCGAAAAGTAGTTATCTGAAAAAATATACCAAGTAGCTAGAGATACAATAAGCACTAACGGGATTTCACGTTTTAATGTACTTGAAGAAACGCTAAGAGGCCTAAATAAAGCGGTAATACCTAATACCAGTAGAATATTTGTGATATTTGAGCCAATTGCGTTACCTACCGCTGTGTCTGTTTTTCCAGCCAATGCGGCAGAGGCTGACACCATCATTTCAGGTGCTGATGAGCCCATGGCAACAACAGTCAAACCAACAATTAAGGTTGGTACGCCAAAGTTTTTAGCCAGTGCGGCCGCACCATAAACAAACCTGTCAGCACTCCAAACTAGGGCTGCAAAACCAAGAATCAAAATAACAAACGAGGTAACCATTGTATTAAGCCAGTTATTCAAAATAGGAATGGCGCGAATAGTAACAAATGCCACGATGAAAGTATAAATAAAAGAGTAAGGTCAACTACGTAGGCTTATTCATTTTACTAAATTAATTAGTCGAGCCTGTTAGGCTTTCAGTACTAAAGTTTTACTGATGTATGGGGAATAACTACACCACCAGGTACTGACTTGCCAAAATTCTAAATAGGTTGCTGAAAATTTAACCTTAATAGGTAACAGCCCTAGTTTAAGTGTTGGTTAAGTGAAGATGAGTGAGTCTTAATGTGTGTTTTAAACGTACATTACAAAATCTTACGAATTGTTTTTTCCATATTGGATCAAAAAGATTTAAAATAGGGGCACTAGTGAACATTTTTATGGAGAGCGACTTGTCGCAATCAATAGTAGAAGTCAAGGATGTTAGCTTTTCCAGGGGCGATAGGGTCATATATAAAAATATGAGCTTTAGTGTGCCTAAAGGCAAAATCACTGCGATTATGGGGCCAAGCGGTATTGGTAAAACCACGATGTTGCGTTTAATTGGTGGCCAATTAAAACCTGATTCGGGTGATATTTTATTTGAAGGTGGCAGTATTCCTTCCATGACGCGTTCAGAATTATACGAAGCGCGTACAAAAATGAGCATGCTATTTCAAAGTGGTGCCTTGTTTACCGACATGTCTGTGTTTGACAATATTGCTTTTCCGATTCGTGAGCACACAAAACTAAGTGAAGATCTTATTCGTTTAGTGGTGTTAATGAAGCTGCAGGCTGTGGGTTTACGCGGAGCTAAAGATTTAATGCCCTCAGAGTTATCAGGTGGGATGGCAAGGCGTGCTGCTCTTGCTCGCGCAATAGCGCTCGATCCAGAGCTCATCATGTATGACGAACCGTTTGCTGGCCAAGATCCTATCTCAATGGGCGTGCTTGTAAAGTTAATTAAATCGCTCAATCAAGTATTAGGTTTATCGTCTTTAATTGTGACCCATGATGTAACTGAAGTAATGAGTATTGCCGATCACGTTATTATTATTGCCGATCAGGGCGTAATAGGCTCAGGTACGCCAGATGAAATGCGCAATCATGAATCTGAGCTAGTTCAGCAATTTTTAAAAGGTTTGTCTGATGGTCCTGTGCCATTTCATTTCCCCGCGCAAGCCTATGCAGATGAGTTGCTTGGAGAAAAAGCCTAATGTTGGATTTGTTTCAAAAGTTAGGGCATAAAACTCTGGGTCGCTTTGCTGCCCTTGGTCGCTCAGCTTACATGTTGTTCAGTGCACTCGCGCATGTTCCTAATCTTAAAAAAGGCACTCCGCTGCTTATTCGCCAGCTTTATATGGTGGGTTCGCAGTCGCTGCTTATTATTATGGTATCAGGCTTGTTTATCGGTATGGTACTCGCATTGCAAGGCTACACCGTATTAGTAGGGTATGGTGCTGAAGATAGCTTAGGGCCACTTGTAGCATTGAGTTTACTGCGTGAGCTAGGCCCTGTAGTTACCGCGCTATTATTTGCTGGGCGTGCAGGTAGTGCACTTACCGCAGAAATAGGCCTAATGAAAGCCACCGAACAACTCTCATCATTAGAGATGATGGCAATTGATCCACTTAAACGTATTATTGCACCTCGCTTTTGGGCCGGTTTTATTAGCATGCCTTTACTTGCAATTATATTCTCTGCCGTTGCAATTATAGGGGCTCATTTAGTCGGGGTTGATTGGTTAGGTGTAGATACCGGTAGCTTTTGGTCAATTATGCAATCGCAAGTGTCGTTTCAGGCTGATGTACTAAACGGCATAATTAAAAGCTTTGTATTTGCAATAGTGGTTACTTGGATTGCACTTTACAAAGGCTATGACTGTGTTCCAACGTCGGAAGGGATCAGCAAGGCAACTACCGAGACAGTTGTACATTCGTCATTGGCCGTTTTAGGTTTCGACTTTATTTTGACAGCGGTAATGTTTACCAGCTAATTAGGGTATAAATAATGAATTCACGGAAATTAGAAATTTTAGTTGGCTTTTTTGTAGCGCTTGGCATTTTAGCTTTTGCTATGTTAGCGCTTAAAGTAGCGAATGCAGGTATTAGTGGCTCAGGCGAAACCTATTCACTCAATGCAAAGTTTGAAAACATTGGCTCATTAAAAGCACGAGCCCCCATCAAAGTAGGTGGTGTGGTAATTGGTCGCGTTGAGTCAATTTATGTTCATCCAAAAGAGTTTTTACCTGTGGTTGATATGACTATTGATGCGCAATACTTATGTCGTTTTTCAGATACAAGCTCAATATCCATACTTACATCGGGTATTTTAGGCGAGCAATACTTAGGTATAAATCCTGTTATTGCCTCCAGCTCAGCTGAACAGCGTTGTTTAGGTGAAACAGTAACCAACAATGAACAAGATACTGCAATTGATGACTTATTTGGCGTAGAAAGTAAGGCGCTAGGGAATGGGGATTCAATTATTGATACCAAGTCTGCCATTGTGTTAGAAGAATTAATTGGGCAGTTTTTATTCAACCAAGGTAGTGAGTAATTATTATGTTGAAAAAGTATTTAGCTATTATAACGCTTAGCGCATTAAGCCTAATGCAAACGGTGAGTGCTGCAGAAGTAAAGTTAGACGATCCAAATAAAATGGTGCGCAAGGTATCAGAGCATACATTTGACCGAATCAAAAAAGATCAACCATTGATTGTTAAAGATCAAGAGTATCTTCGCGTTATCGTTGAAGAAGAGTTGATGCCCTATATTGATTATAAATACGCAGCACTGCGTGTATTAGGAAGTGAAGTATCTAAAGTGCGCGCAATCACAGATGATGCTGAAAAAGCACAAGCAATTAAAGATATTCAGCGCTTTATTGGCGTGTTTAGAGAGTATTTAGTTGCTACGTATGCAGGTGTATTTACCCAATATACTAACCAACACGTTGAATTTGGTGCACCGCAACCATTTAAAGGTCAGGATGTGGTTGTAGTAAAAACAAAAATTATCGAAGATGGTAAGCCAGATATCCGCATTGATTTTAAAGTTCGTGAAGATCGTAGTGGTCAGTGGCGTGCATACGACATGATTGCTGAAGGGATAAGCTTGTTAGATGCTAAGCAAAGTGAGCTACAAGGTATTTTGCGTCAGCAAGGTATTGATAAGGTAAGTGACCTTTTAGAGCAAAAAAGTAAGCTTCCAGTTCAATTTAGAGGCAGTAGCTCGAATGACTAAATTGGCGATAAGCCAAATTGATGATCAACAGTTTCGAGCGAGCGGCGAGCTCTCTCGAAATTCAATTGGCGATGAACAACTTCTGAACAAGCAGCTACAAACTAAGCATAAAACCATCTATTTTGACCTAAGTGGGGTGTCAAGGGTTGACACAGCCGGCTTAGCTTGGTTAATTCACTCTTTTGCAGAATTAAAGCAGCAAGGTATTCGCCTTGAATTGCAAAATCCACCTGAGCAATTGCAAAATTTAATGCAATTGGGTCAAGTTACAACCCTATTTGAGTGAGAGTTATGGAAACTAGCCAAGTCGAAACATTATTACGCGAAGAACTTCAATTAGCAGAAGTTCATGTAAAAGCCAATGGAAGCCATTATGAAGTTGTTGCCGTGGGTGAGTGCTTCGACGGTTTAAGCCGAGTTAAAAAGCAACAGCTAGTATATGGTCCACTAATGAATACTATTTCAGACGGTACTATTCATGCAGTTTCTATTCGTGCTTTTACACCGACTGAGTGGAAACGCGAACAAAAATTTATTTTACCGCAATAAATAGGGCCTCCTAATGGATCAATTTGTAATTCAAGGTGGCACTTCACTTGCTGGTGAGGTGACTATTTCTGGTGCTAAAAACGCAGCACTGCCTATTTTATTTGCCTCACTTTTGGCCGACGGTAAAAGTACATTTACCAATGTGCCACGCTTACGCGATATTGTAACTACAGAAGCTTTGCTAAAAACATTAGGTGCAGATGTAAATTGGCAGAGTGATACCCTCGTCATTGATGGTGCAACTGTTGATAAAACGTTGGCCCCATACGATTTAGTAAAGCAAATGCGCGCGTCTGTATTAGCATTAGGGCCTTTAGTTGCTCGCTTTGGTGAGGCACAAGTTTCATTGCCAGGCGGCTGTGCTATTGGTGCTCGCCCTGTTGATATTCATATTCAAGGCATGGAACGTTTAGGTGCGCAAATTAGCGTCGAAAATGGTTACATCAATGCAAAAGTGGATGGTCGCCTTAAAGGCGCTGAGATCTTTATGGAGATGGTCAGTGTAGGCGCAACCGAGAACTTGTTGATGGCAGCAGCGTTGGCCGATGGTAAAACAGTACTTGAAAACGCAGCCCGTGAACCTGAAATTACCGATTTAGCAAATTGCTTGATTGCAATGGGTGCTAAAATTACGGGCGCAGGGACGAGCCGTATTGAAATTGAAGGCGTAGAACGCTTATCCGGTTGTGAACATAAAATTTTACCGGATCGTATTGAAACAGGTACGTTCTTAGTTGCTGCAGCAATGGCTGGCGGTGAAGTATTGTGTAAAAACACAGACTTTCATTCACTTGAACCGGTTATTGAAAAACTGCGCGCGACAAATGCCTTACTTGAAGTGAAAGACGATTCTATTTATCTGGATATGCGTGGTCGTGAGCTTAAAGCGGTGAATGTTAAAACCGCCCCGCATCCAGGGTTCCCAACCGATATGCAAGCTCAGTTTACTGCACTTAATGTAGTGGCTAACGGCAGCGCGACAATTACAGAAACTATTTTTGAGAACCGTTTCATGCATGTGCCTGAGTTACAGCGCATGGGTGCAAACATTCGCTTAGAAGGCAACACAGCAATATGTGGTGAGACTAAAAGTCTTTCTGGCGCTCAAGTTATGGCTACGGATTTACGAGCATCAGCAAGCTTAATCCTTACAGGGATTGTAGCGCAAGGTGAAACAGTTGTTGATCGTATTTATCACGTTGATAGAGGGTATCAGCGTATTGAGGATAAACTCAGCGCGCTAGGCGCTAACATAAAGCGTAAAGCAAGCTAACACGTTTAAATGCTGGTCGGTGTGATTACACCGACCTTTCTTTATTTAGAGTTTGGTTTCAAGCTCAGCCACAGTAACCATTATTTTTTCGATTTTCCCATCTCTATACAATTCAAACTCTATTTCTTTACCTGGTTCAGTATTGCCAATTTTTTCGAGTACCTTTTGTGGATTAGCCACTGAAAGCCCCGCAATTTTTATTACAATATCTTGTTCTTCAATGCCTGCTTGCCACGCAGGCCCTAATGGATCTAAATTTGTAATACGCATGCCGCTCACAGGGGTTAAGTTGTCATTAACCTCTTTGCCTGTACTGTCTACGGCTGTGCCTTCAAACCCTAAGTAACCACGCACTACACGGCCATGACGAATTAGCTTAGCCATTACTTCCTTAGCTAGGGTGTAGGGGACAGCAAAAAAGATGCCTTGAATGTTTAAGTTTTCGCGGGTTTTAAATTGCGCTGAAGTAATACCTACTAAATCACCATTTGAATTAACGAGTGCACCACCGGAATTTCCTACATTAATTGCTGCATCCATTTGCAGTAGGTTATTAAACGGGCTATCGGTGATTTTTTGTTTACCTGTGGCACTAATAATCCCTTGTGTAATGGTTTGCCCTAAGTTGAGTGGGTTGCCAATAGCTAATACAACATCTCCCACGCTAGTCGTATAGTCATCGTTTACGGGTATAACAGGAAGGTGTTCTGCATTTATTTTAAGTAGTGCTAGATCTGTAATTGTATCAAAGCCTATCAGCTGAACATCAAAAAAACGTCGGCCGTCAGTTAAAATCACCATAATGACATCAGCATTATTAACAACATGATAATTAGTAAGTATATAGCCATCTGGCGACATAATAACGCCTGAGCCTAACTCCTGAACGGTGTTTTTTCTTTTGTAGCGGGGCTCCTTTGAAATACTTTCAGAAAAAATAGTAACGACAGACGGGGCTGCGCGCTTTACTGCATCAGAAAAGCTTAAGTGGCTTGCACTCATTGCACTGGGGATAGGAACATTAGGCAGCAGCGCTGCTCTCATATTTGGGCTGAAAAAAACCACTAAAAAAGCAATACTGAGACCTGCAAATAGAGGAGGGAGGACAAATTTAATGAATTTCAGCACAAGTTTCTTATTATTAAAGGAGCAATCCCTTTATGATGGCACAAAAAAAATAACAGCGGCAAGTGCCGCTGTTATTTTTATTACACATATACTGCGATTAATTACTGAATTAGGATAAATATAGACTCACGTCCACGTTTAACGCCTAGTACAATATTACCTTTAGTATTTTCGATGATTTTATTCATATCGCGAATAGTCTCAACACGTTGGCGGTTCACTTGGACTATCATGTCACCTTCTTCTAGGCCTACCCGTGCAGAAGGAGAGCGAGGATCGACAGAGGTAATTTCAATCCCCTTTGCGTTATTTTTCTGAACATTTTCTAATTCAGCCCCTTGAAATGCGGGATGCAGTTCTTCGCCAACCGCTTTAACACCAGATGCACCGTCGAGTGTGACTTTGAGCGTTTTTATTTTTCCATCTCGGTAAATACTGAGCTTTATTTCTCTGCCTTCACCTAATGTAGCAATTTTACTGCGCAGTTCATGGAAGCCGCTTATATCGCTGCCATTAATGCTTACAATAACATCCCCGGCTTTTATGCCTGCTTTACTAGCAGCAGTATCATCCATTACCTGCATCACATAAGCACCTTGTTTAACATCAAGCTGTTGTGCTTTGGCTAAGCCCGCATCAAGTGGACGACCCGATATGCCTAGCGAGCCACGGCGTACTTCACCATGCTCAATAATCTGATCAACCAAGTTTTTCATCATGTTAGAAGGAATAGCAAAACCAATTCCAACGTTACCACCAGATGCACCTAAAATAGCGGTGTTAATGCCAATTAGTTCTCCATTTAAATTCACTAAAGCACCGCCAGAATTACCTTGGTTAATTGCGGCGTCTGTTTGAATGAAATCTTCGTAACCTTCAATGTTTAAACCACTGCGTCCAAGGGCACTAACAATGCCTGAGGTGACGGTGTGGCTTAAGCCAAACGGGTTGCCTATAGCAACTGCAAAATCACCGACTCGTAATTGGTCTGAGTTAGCAAGTTTGATTTCTGTCAGGTCATCAGCGTCTATTTGTAGTAGTGCAATGTCAGACTCTTTATCTGTACCAATTTTAGTAGCTTCAAATTCACGTCCATCTTCGAGTGTAACGATCATTTTTTCAGCATCTTGGATCACGTGATTATTAGTAACCACATAACCTTCATCTGCATCGATAATCACACCTGAACCCAAACCACTAAATTGGCGCTTTTGGCTGCGAGGTTGTTGCTGGCCAAAAAAGAACTCAAGTGGATCGGCGCGGCGGCGAACCTCTTTAGAGCCCGAAACCTGAATACTCACAACACCAGGGGAGATTTGTTCAAGCATAGGTGCAAGAGTCGGTAGCTGTTGCCCATTAACTGCTATTGGTAACTTTGCGTAAGACGCTACCGGGCTCATTAATAAGCTTGTAGATAAAATAGCAGCACTGATAAGTGATAATTTCATTTTCATAGTCAAGGTTTACTCCACTTAGGAAAAACAAAAATTAAAAAAGGCTGCATAAGCAGCCTTTTTTTAGTTTGTTAGTAAGATAAAACAACAAAGCTGTTATATCTAAAGACTATGGGGTCAAAAAAAAGTTCATCAAGATGCTTTAGAGCGGTCCTGTACTTTATTTTCACCAGCAAATAAACCAGACTCACCTGACACAAAGTCTGCCGGTTGAGCCTCTGCTGAAGAGCGATCAGAACGACGCTCTTTTAAAGATGCTTGTAATTGCTCTGTTGTTTCTTTTGAAAAGTAAGGGGCTGCTGGTTCTTTATTTCTATCTTCTAACAGTAATTGATTAGTTTCTTCTACATGACTCAAGAGCTGGTTGTAGTTATCTTTCATTTTATTTACAAGCTTGCTGGTGCTTGCTAAATGATCAGCTACGTCTTGGCGGTATTGCTCAAGTTCGCTTTGCGCTTGTTCCGCTTGCTCTTTTAACTCATCTTGTTTGAACTGTTTTTTAGTAACAAATGCACCAATAAAAAATGCTATAACCGCAACAATAACGATTAAACCTACCCATATAACTGTGCCCATAAACTACCCCTTTGGGAAAATAACGAAAGAATGCTGATTCATTTATAAATCATATTAAGTGTAATATACCCCGAGTTATGATGCGTGTTAATATGCTTTACAAATTAAACTGCGTTTTGACTGAAAATACATATGACTCCTTGGCAAACATATCAACAAGATTTAAAACGAGATGACTTTGTACACGACGCAGCACAAGAAAATGCTGTGCGCCACTTGCAACGTTTATACGATGACCTCACGCAAGCAAAACCAAAATCAACAGGTTTTTTCGCTAATTTATTTGGTAAAAACGAACCAGAACCTATAAAAGGCTTGTATTTTTGGGGCGGAGTTGGGCGTGGAAAAACGTATTTAGTTGATACTTTTTATGAGGCATTACCAAGTGATCGAAAAATACGCGTGCATTTTCACCGTTTCATGCACCGTGTGCATGATGAATTAAAAAAACTAAATAACACGACCAATCCGTTGGAAAAAGTAGCGGATATATTTAAATCAGAAACAGACATCATTTGTTTTGATGAATTCTTTGTGCAAGACATAACGGATGCCATGTTACTGGGTGGTTTAATGGAAGCGCTTTTTGCTCGTGGAATTGTTTTAGTCGCTACCTCTAATATTGTGCCTGACGATTTATATAGAAATGGCCTACAGCGGGCTCGTTTTATGCCTGCCATTGAACTGGTAAAACTTAATACTGAAATAGTGAATGTAGATTCGGGTATTGACTATCGACTGAGAACCTTAGAACAAGCTGAGATTTTTCACAGCCCGCTTGATGAACAAGCGGATAAAAATCTATTTGAATATTTTGATAAGTTGTCAGCTGAACCGGGTCAACTCGATCAATCTATAGAAATAGAAGGGCGCTTAATAAAAACGCGCAAAGTAGCTCAAAGTGTGGTGCTATTCGAATTTAGTGAATTGTGTGAGACTGCACGTAGCCAAGTTGATTACATGGAAATTAGCCGTTTATATAACACGGTAATTATTTCTAATGTAAAACAGCTTGGCCAAAGTAATGACGATGCAGCAAGGCGCTTTATTGCTCTAGTAGATGAATTTTACGAACGCCACGTGACGCTAATTATTTCAGCAGAAAAACCGATTACCGAACTTTACACCCAAGGTAACTTAAATTTTGAATTTAAACGCTGCATAAGCCGTTTACAAGAAATGCAGTCGTTAGAGTATTTAGCAAGAGAACATTTAGCTTAATAAAAATTAGAATGCCGGTCGTTGCGCGCTTCCAACTCTTATTTGTAAATAGCGATAATTTTCTTGTGGGAAAAACAACCGATCGGTAGCAATGTGATTTAAGTGCTGGTATACTCCCGCGTCTGCCACGTTGCGTTCTATGCCTTCATATAGTTTAGCCACTAATGAGCGGCGCAAAAGTCTAAAACTCGAAGGGGTTATAGCAAACTTAGAGCAGTAGTTAATATTAACTACTTGTGGTTTTAATTGAAAAACATTGGATTTTTATAAATGAAAACGTTTGTTGCTAAACCAGAAACAGTAAAACGTGACTGGTACGTAGTTGACGCTGAAGGTAAAACTTTAGGTCGCATCGCTACTGAAATCGCTCATCGCCTACGCGGTAAGCACAAAGCTGAATACACTCCACACGTAGATACTGGTGATTACATCATCGTTATCAACGCTGAGAAAGTTACTGTAACTGGTAACAAATTCAAAGATAAAGTGTACTACGCTCACTCTGGTTTTCCAGGTGGCCTTAAGTCTACTACTTTTGATAAACTTCAAGCTGCAAAGCCTGAAATGATCATCGAAAAAGCAGTTAAAGGCATGTTGCCACGTGGTCCTTTAGGCCGCGCTATGTACCGTAAACTTAAAGTTTACGCAGGTACTGAGCATAACCATGCTGCACAACAGCCTCAGGTTCTAGACATTTAAGGAGCACTATCATGGCAAATCAATACTACGGTACAGGTCGTCGTAAAAGTTCAAGTGCTCGCGTATTCTTACGCCCAGGCACTGGTAACATCGTAATCAACAAGCGCTCTTTAGAAGAGTACTTTGGTCGCGAAACAGCACGCATGGTTGTTCATCAAGCTCTTGAGCTTGTTGATATGACTGAAAAATTTGACCTTTTCATCACCGTTTCTGGTGGTGGTACAACTGGTCAAGCTGGTGCTATCCGTCACGGTATCACTCGTGCACTTATGGAGTTTGACGAGTCACTACGTCCACAACTTCGTAAAGCAGGTTTTGTTACTCGTGATGCACGTAAAGTTGAACGTAAGAAAGTGGGTCTTAAGAAAGCGCGTAAGCGTCCACAGTTCTCAAAACGTTAATCTATACGTTATCAAGAATTCAAAAACCCAGCTTATGCTGGGTTTTTTGTTATTGGCGATAAATTTCTTCTGATTCCTTTGAGCTTTAAAAAATTGTTAGCCTAAGCTGTAATTGCAAATTACTGTTTATGATGATCACACAGTGCAATAACGGCGTATTAATTGAACGAAAGGAAGTAAATAGCCAGATAGGTGCAAAAAAGTTAAATAATTATCGTAATTAGTTTAAATCCATCAGTTAATTGATGGAATTTTTTGCTACAATTGGCGTGGAAGTAAAACGATCAAGTTTTATAACACTATGTGTAGTCTTAAAACTTCCGCTTAGTGGAGTTGATCTTGGTCACTACATCGTTTTTACAGAAGTGATATTATTACTTTTCGGCTCGTGCTCGAACTAGCTTAATCAAACCATTGGTGAAATTAATATTTTTCAAGACCTGAGTTGTTAATAACCTTGTTTTAAACAAGGGTTTTAATTATGATCATTTCTATTTTAAAAATTTCGAATAATTAACCTGCTGTAACTGATGTTCTCAATATAGCAAGTGTTGAGAATCGTAAGTGGAGATAAGTGGATGAGCAATGCGCCTGTAGACAATGGCCGACGTCGCTTTTTAACCATAGCTACCTCTGTTGTTGGTGGTGTTGGTGCGGCTGGGGCTGCTGTTCCTTTTATTGCGTCTTGGAATCCAAGTGAGCGAGCTAAATCTGCGGGTGCGCCTGTAGAAGTAGATATAAGCAAACTTGAGCCAGGACAATTAATACGTGTCGAGTGGCGTGGTAAACCTGTATGGGTTGTATCACGAACCCCAAAAATGCTTGAGCAAATGAAAGAACACGAAGGTCAACTTCGTGATCCGCAATCGCAAGAGCCACAACAATTAGAATCATCAACAAATGACTACCGTTCATTACGTCCAGAGATTTTTGTCGCTGTAGGTATTTGTACGCATTTAGGATGTTCACCTAGCTTTTTACAAGGTGGCTTTGGTGAAAAAGTGGAAGGGACTGATGATGGTTTTTATTGTCCATGTCACGGTTCTAAATTTGATATGGCTGGCCGTGTTTTTCAATCGGTTCCAGCACCATTAAACTTAGAAATTCCACCATATACTTTTCTTGATGAAACCACTATTTTAGTGGGCGAAGAACAAGGGGTGGCCTAATGTTTGGTAAGATTATTGGTTGGATTGACGACAGAATTCCAATGACACGTGTTTGGAACATGCATATTGCACAGTATCCAGCACCTAAAAACTTTAACTTTTGGTACTTCTTTGGCTCATTAGCAATGTTAGTACTAGTTAACCAAATACTGACCGGTATTTGGCTAACAATGAACTACGTACCGTCTGCTGAAGGTGCATTTGCATCAATAGAATATATCATGCGTGATGTAGATTATGGCTGGTTACTGCGCTATCTGCATTCAACCGGTGCATCAGCATTCTTCATTGTTGTATACCTGCATATGTTCCGTGGCATGATCTACGGTTCTTACCAAAAACCACGTGAGTTACTGTGGTTGTTTGGTATGTTTATTTTCTTAGCCCTAATGGCTGAAGCATTCATGGGTTACTTATTACCATGGGGCCAAATGTCGTTCTGGGGTGCACAGGTAATCATTTCATTATTCGGGGCCATTCCTGTTATTGGTGATGACCTTACACTTTGGATCCGTGGTGACTACGTAATTTCTGGTGCAACGCTTAACCGCTTCTTTGCATTACACGTAATTGCACTGCCATTGGTTATTGTTATCTTAGTATTTTTACACATTGTTGCACTACACGAAGTGGGTTCTAATAACCCAGACGGTATTGATAACAAACGTAAAAAAGGCACGGTTCCTGAAGAAGATAAGCCTAAATTTAAGTTCCATGAATACTACACTGATAAAAAAGACATTATTGATGCGATTCCGTTCCACCCTTATTACACAGTAAAAGATATTGTGGGCGTGGTTGGTTTCTTAATCTTGTTCTGTTGGGTTGTGTTCTTTATGCCTGCTATGGGTGGTTTCTTTTTAGAGGCGCCAAACTTTGAAGCGGCGAACCCACTTAAAACACCGGAGCATATATTCCCTGTTTGGTACTTCACGCCATTCTACGCAATCTTGCGCGCAATTCCTGATAAATTAATGGGTGTTGCAGCAATGGGTGCGTCAATCGTAGTACTTGCGTTATTGCCTTGGATTGACCGTGGTTCAGTTCGTTCTGTTCGTTACCGTTGTGGTTTCCACAAATGGAACATTGCAGGCTTTGTTGTTACTTTTGTTCTTTTAGGTTGGGTTGGTGCTACACCGCAAACTGACTTTAAAACAATTGTTTCGCAAGTTTGTACTGTGACTTACTTTATGTTCTTCGTACTGTTATTTGTTTACAGTAAGAATGAAAAAACTAAGCCATTGCCTGAGAGGTTAACGAAATGATGAAAAAACTAATAATTGGTTTATTCGCTTTATCAGTAAATATGTTACCTGCAATGGCGGCAGGCCCGTCAGTTCCACTAATGGACGCGGGTAACGATATATCTGATCAGCCATCTTTGCAGCGCGGCGCTAAGTTGTTCATGAACTACTGTCTTGGTTGTCACCAAATGCAGTATCAGCGTTATGAACGTACTTTTCGTGATATTGGTATTCCAACGGAAGTTGGCCAAGAGCAGCTTATTTTTGATGGTTCAAAAGTAGGTAGCCATATTAAGAACTCAATGGCTAAAGATGATGCAGCAAAATGGTTTGGTGCGGCTCCGCCGGATTTAACTAATGTTGCACGTGTACGTGGAAGTGACTGGATTTACACGTACTTGAAATCATTTTATAAAGATGAGTCTCGTCCGTTTGGTGTAAATAATACGTTATTTCCATCAGTAGGTATGCCACATGTTCTACAAGAACTTCAGGGTGTTCCTACTCCTATAACTGAAGAAGTAACTGTTGACGGTGTAACAACTGTACATATCACAGGTACTGAAACAGATGGTTCAGGCGAGATGAGTGTAGATGAGTATGACCAAGCAGTTCGTGATTTAACGAATTTCCTAGAGTACGTAGGTGAACCTACTCGACTTGAATCGGAAGCGCTAGGTATTAAGGTAATTGGGTTCTTAGTTATCCTGTTTATCTTGGCATTTATGCTTAAGAAAGAATACTGGAGAGATGTTCATTAATTTTGAACATATTTAAAGGTAATTTTGCAATAGGGGCTTAAGCCCCTATTGCTGTTTTAGTTATTTAATGGAGGTAGGCATGGCCGTAGCTGCCAATAAGCGCCCTGTAATGACCCTTTTCTCTGGGGCTAACTGTATGTATAGCCATCAAGTACGTATCGTACTTGCAGAAAAAGGTGTAAGTGTAGATATTCATTTGGCTGAAAAGGATAATCTGCCAGAAGCACTTCACGAAATTAACCCTTACGGTACAGTGCCAACACTGATTGACCGTGAGCTTGGTTTATATCAGGCAAATATCATCATGGAATACCTTGATGAACGTTTCCCTCATCCTCCACTAATGCCTGTTTACCCGGTAATGCGTGGTCGTAGCCGTTTAATGATGCACCGCATTGATACTGATTGGTACAGCTTAGCTGCTAAAATCAGCAATAATACATCAGATGCAGCACAAGCTCGTAAAGAGTTAACTGAGGCATTACTTGCAGTAGCTCCTATCTTTAGCGAAGCTCCTTACTTTATGAGTGAAGAGTTTAGCTTAGTAGATTGTTACTTAGCACCACTACTATGGCGTTTACCTGAGTTTGGTATTGAGCTTAATGGTGCAGGCTCTAAAGAGATGAAAGAGTACATGATCCGTTTATTCGAACGTGAGTCATTCCAAGCCTCTTTAACTGAAGCTGAGCGTGAGATCCGTTTATAATGACGCCTAATCGTCCTTATTTATTACGTGCTTTTTTTGATTGGATAGTCGATAACGAATGTACGCCACATATTGTGGTGGACGCTGGTTTTGCGAATGTGCAAGTGCCTACACAATTTGTGCAAGATGGACAAATAGTGCTTAACATTAGCCCATCAGCAGTAACACAGTTTTCGTTAGACCTAACCCAACTTAGTTTTAACGCGCGTTTTGGCGGTCAGCCAATGCAAGTTTATGTACCTTTAGGTGCTGTGCTTGCAATTTACGCCCGTGAGAATGGCGAAGGTACAGTCTTCACTGCAGACGAGTTTTTAGAGGACGAAGACGAGTTTGATACAGGGCTAGAAAGTGTTGATTCATCTGAGAATATAGATGAAACACCGCCAGAAAAACCTGAAAAGAAAAAAGGCTCACATTTACGTGTTATAAAATAATATGTAGATTACAAAAAAACCGCTTAAAAGCGGTTTTTTTATCGCTGTAATTTAGTGGCTTTTAATTAATATATTCAAATACCTTTACTACTCGCTCGACGCCCGACACATTACGTGCAATATCAACTGCACGATTAGCTTCATCTTGAGACACCAAGCCCATCAAATACACCTCAGCGTTTTCTGTAACCACTTTAATGTTATTGCTACTAATATCTTTAGCTGCTAGTAACTGTGCTTTTACCTTTGAGGTAAGCCACGAATCATGAGTTTGAGTTGTTATACCAATATTTGAACCAATACGAAGTTGGTTATGAATTTTACGAATGCCGGCAATCGCTTCTACGGTTATTTGTGCTTCGTTTTTCATTTCCTGATTAGCAACTTGACCAACAAGCAAAACAATACCATTGACACTTATAGCGTTAACTCGAGCAGACTTTTCTAAGCGTTCAACTTCACTAATAGCAATGCTAGCTTTAATTTCTATATTGTTATCATCGATTTGAGAGCCTATAGTGCGACGGTCGTTTGCAGCGGTTACTGCACTGGCAGTGCCGGCTACAACAGCTGCAGCACAGCCTTGTAATAATACAACGGTACCTAAAATAATAAGGGAGCGTTTAAACATAATTTTCATCCTGCGGGAAAAGCGTTAAATCTATAAGTTCACTTAAACAATGTAAGTTAGTTAAATGCGACTCTATAATACGGCTTGGACGTTTAGACGGTGTTCTTATTTCAACATCATTAGGGCCAAGTAAACCCACTAATTCACCGCCATCGTCACCGACCATTACAATGACCTTCATATCGCGTGTAAGTGCAGCTTCAACGGCTGAAATTACCTGCTTTTCATTGCCATTAATTGCTAATACCAATAGTAAGTCACCTTGTTGAGCGAATGCACGGATTTGACGGGAAAATGTATCGTGATCATCGCTGTGATTGTTCTGTCCAAGATTTATATTTTCTTGTGACAAAGCAATAGCAGGCAAGCAAGGGCGCTCTGTTTCGTAGTGATTGACCAATATACCCGCTATATGTTGCGCAAGCATATGACAGTTAGCTGTCCCGCAACAAATTAACTTATTACCGTTAATAAGGCTTTGTGCAATTGTGAACGCGGCCGATTCAAGCGCACTGGGAAGGACCTCTCCAGCGGCTATTTGAACTTGAATACTTTCTGTGAAAATTTCTTTTATCGTGTCTTGCATAGCCTACCAATTCTTTTTAGTATTTTAAAATACGTTTTTAAGCCAATTATATGTAGGAGATGATTCTCCGGTTATGGCTACATAGTCAATTCTTAATGCCTGATTTGTTAAGTTTTTAGCTGCTAAGTAATGATGAATACTACGTTTAAGCCGTGCTTGTTTTTGAGTGCTGAGCGCATAATTAGCACCACCTCGAGCATTGTTTTTGCGAAACTTCACTTCCACAAAAACAAGGGTGTTACCCTCTTTCATAATAATATCGAGCTCACCAAAGGGGCAGTAATAATTACGTTCTATAGGTTTTAAACCTTGCGCTACTAGGTATTTTTGCGCTTGTAGTTCGTAGTACTGACCTTTTTCACGACTATTTTGCCACAGCTCTTTAAACCACGACATGCCGCCCCCTTAATTTATCGTTTTTACACCGCTAGCCGATTGCATAAATAAGGGCACAGGGCGTTGTGTTTTTAACTGCACAGACTTAATTTGGCGATTAGTATATCGAGCCCAATCAAGTACGCGTTGTAGGTGCCCATTACTATTAACCGATAACTTACCGCTCAAACCGCTAAATTGATTGCCAGGCATTAAGCTCAACTGCCTAATATCGTTAATAACGAGTACTGCATCGTATGCCATGGCGAATAAGCGCTGGCTAATATCGGCTTGCTCGGGCCAAAGCAAATTATACTGCTCACGTAAGTTATGTTGTGTGATTTGTGAATTAAGCATCCAAGGTAGTTCTGTGAAATACAGGCCGTCTAAATCGCCTTTGTCGGTTGAGTCAATTTGCTTACTGTGACTTTTTGAGCTCGCATACAGCGGAATTCGCTCTGAGAATGTACTCACATTTACATCGAGGTAGGGCTTAATTAAGCGTGTTTCTATTGCATCACCTAAAATATAAATCACATCAATATCACTACGTGAGCGTGTTTCACTTTCAACTTCCTGCTTGAATAAGGCTTTTATTGTTTTTATACGCTCTTTAGATTGATCAACTTCTAATAAACTACTAATCGTTTTTGGCATGTCTTGATTGTTTTCATAAAAACCAATTTGAGGCTTAGTCTCGCTGTAGCGCTGCCATTGCTGATTAAAAAAATCAACTAAGCGCTGGCCATTCGTATTTTCTGGAGCGAGTAGCATGGGTTTTTGATACCCCATAGCTAGAAAATGCTCTAAAGCTTGTTCAACTTCATGCTCTGGATTCAGGGCAAAATAGTAGTGTTGGAGCGAAATAGTGTCTCCATCGAATGTATTTAAATGCAACGTAGGGATATTAATAAGTGTCTCAGCTGCCGTAAGCTTATCTATGTTTGCTTTAAGTAGTGGCCCAACTACAAAGTCAGGGTTAATTTGGTCAAGTTTTGCTGCAATGTCTGCAGTACTTAAATTCTCATCAATAAAAATAGCTTCATTAATATTTTGTTTATCTAATGCGGCTAAAGCACCTGCTTTTAAAGCATCACCTAGGCGTTCGTTAGGACCTGATTGAGGGAATAACAAAACTAAGCGGTCAATATTCAAAGGCGCTAATTCTACAAAGTTTGCATCTTGTTTAGGTAACACGGCTCCAGCAGGGTGTCCCACGTAACGGCGTCTCCAATTATTTATTGCTTGATCTAACTCTACACCGCTACCAGCATATACTTGATGGTATAAAGCAAGGTTTACCCAGCCTTGTTGAATAACAGAGCCACGGTTAAAACGCTCTAATGCATAGGAAGACAGCTGTTTTAGGTTATCCCATAATTGTTGGTCGAGTTGTGGTATATCAATATTATTTTTTGCAGATGTTTCTGATGCTCTAAAAAAATAGGGAGCCGCTTTTTTAGGGAAATTTTGTGAGGCGTAAATACTGGCTGTTAAAAACTGATGCCATGCAAAGTGTTCAGGTTGTGTCAGTTGACCATCTAACGATTGTAAAATAATCAAAGACTGGTCATTTTTATTTTGTTGCTTTTGCGCGTATGCAATATAAAGGCGATTTTGAGTTTGATCGACACTCGCTGTTAACTCTAGGTCGCTACCAATTTGCTCTAATAATGGCCAGTTTTTTTCAGAAATAGCTGAATCACGTGCGCTATACAATAATTGTATTTTATCTGCACCTTCGCGATTTACGGCCAATTGATAGATAGACTGCGCATTAGTCGCTTGATTTTTTAGCGCATTAGCACTGCTGCTGAAGTTATCGCTTTTTTTAATTGGTTTTTCGGTTGTGCTACACGCCGATAACCCTGACAATATAATTAATAGACCAACTAGTTTAAGTCGCACAATGATTTCCCAATACGTTAACGCGATTTGCTTATATTACTGACTGACGCAGGAGACCTCAATGTTAAATGAGGAGAATTCACATAAAATTGGCACTCTTTACGTTGTTGCCACCCCAATTGGCAATTATGACGACTTAAGTCAGCGTGCTATCGCGACATTATCGCAGGTTGACTTAATCGCTGCTGAAGACACTCGCCATACAGGTAAGCTCCTTAGCCATTTTGGTATTAAGGCAAAAACATTTGCATTACATGATCACAACGAAAAACAAAAAGCACAGCAAATTATCGATCAGCTTAATCAAGGATTAAATATTGCTTTAGTATCGGATGCAGGCACGCCACTCATTAGTGACCCTGGATATGCGGTTGTAAACTTATGTCGTGAGCAAGGGGCAAGCGTAACCCCAGTACCAGGTGCGTGCGCTGCTATAACCGCGGTGTGTTGTTCAGGGCTGCCTACCGATCGTTTTCAGTTTATTGGCTTTACGCCCGCTAAAAGTAAGGCTCGCCAAGATTTTTTTATCGATGCGATTAACTCAAGTATTACCAGTATAATGTATGAAAGTACGCACCGTATTATGGCAAGTCTAGACGATTTAGAAACTGCACTTGGCAGTGAACAGCAGGTCGTATTTGCCAAAGAGCTAACTAAAACGTTCGAAACTTTTTTTAATGGCTCAGTGAGTGAGCTAAAGCAGTTTTTAACAGATGATCCCACTAAGCAACGCGGCGAAATAGTTCTCATGCTGCCGGGCAAACCTAAGGTGGTAGACGACATTCCACCAGAGGCTCGTAAAATGTTGGCTCTACTTGAAAAAGAAATGCCAATGAAAAAAGCGTGCGGTGTTGTAGCTGAGTACTTTGGCATGAAAAAAAATGCACTATACAAAACAATTATTGAAGAAAAAGAGTAAATATTACTGCGCTTGGCTTTAGCGTCATGTATACTGCGCGCCGAGTCAGCCAAGATAATCGCTGCCTGTGACGAAAATGATCAGGGGGAGGAAAGTCCGGGCTCCACAGGGCAGAGTGCCAGCTAACGGCTGGGGGGCGTGAGCCCACGACAAGTGCAGCAGAGAGAAGACCGCCAACTTCGGTTGGTAAGGGTGAAAGGGTGCGGTAAGAGCGCACCGGGCCGCTAGTAATAGTCGGTTGCAAGGTAAACTCCACTCGGAGCAAGACCAAATAGGGTTCCTTATGGCGTGGCCCACGTTGGAACCGGGTAGGTTGCTTGAGCCATAGAGCGATTTATGGCCTAGACGAATGATTATCACTTTCTTCGGAAAGGACAAAACCCGGCTTATAGGCTGACTCACTCATTCAATAAAAAGCCCGCAGTTAACGCTGCGGGCTTTTTTGCATCTAAATTTTATTAACTTAAATAATATTCTTTCCTTGTTCAGGATCCCTTGACTGCTCTGCCTGTTCGCGTATTTCGTCAGTATCACTGCTTACATCGTTAAGTGTTTCGGTTTGCTCGTGGGTTTCCGGTGGTTTCTTTTCATTTAAACGCTCTTTTACTGCTGAGCTTGAAAATTCCTTGCCAGAGGCATTTAATAAAATTCGTTCTCTAGCATCATCCGGCATACTTATATTTTGCTCAGTAAATTCATTAACTAGTTCACGCATAAGCTGAGAGCTTACTTTAAGTGGACTATGCTGCTCGCTATTAACCCAAAAATATAAAATAAAGTTTATTGTTGATGAGCCTAAATTTTTTATAAGTACTTGTGCTGGGGGATCGTTTAATACGGCCGTTTGTTTGTTTGCTATATTTAGAGCAAGCGTTTGCGCGCTGCGTATGTCGTTATCGTAGCCTATACCTATTTCCACTTTACCGCGCATTTTGGGATTAGCAGTTAAATTTTTGATGGTATTTTTATATACCGTAGCATTTGGAATTTGAATGTGATTACCATCGTAATCAACAAGCGTTGTGGCACGAGCCGTTACTTTTTTTATAACGCCTAAACGTCCATCTACTTCAATTACATCGTCTATTTTAAACGGGCGTTGTACACTTAAAAGTAAGCTTGCTATAAAATTTTCTGCGATGTCTCTAAAAGCAAAGCCTAATATTAAGCCTATTAAACCGGTCCCACTCATTATGGCTACCGCAAATTCAGTAAGCCCTGCTAAACGTAAAAACAGATACAGGCCTAATAAAATGACTAAAGTGCTAATTCCGCGCCTTACAACCAGCAAAACTAGCTTACTATCGGTTACTAAATTGATAGGTTTTATGAGCATGCGTGAAAGAGGGCCTGCTGTAAAATAGCTGATAGTGAGTAAGAGTAAACCTAACAACAAGGTGGGTAATATTTGCGCTGTAGCGTGAACTAATTGCATGCTTTGGTCATAAAAAAATTGCCACGAAAACACATTTCCTTCCATTACGGGGTTCAATGAGGGGGTACTGGTAGCTGATGGTACGTCTGATGCTATTGTAGGCATTGGGTTTCTTCCGTGTTTAGTTACTTTTACTTTAACAGCAAGTTTAATACCAAACACTTTTTTTAAGTTGGCAGTTATTTTGCTTCATTAAAGTACTAATTATAGTGAGATTAAGTATGAAAAAGCCAAAAAGAGGTCAACATGCAGAGCAACCAGCACATATTCCCATGAAGGGCTGGTGGGATATTGCTAAGCGTATTTTTGCGCGCATGAGCAAAGACAATTTATCTTTGGTTTCTGCCGGAGTGGCATTTTATGCGTTACTTGCTATTTTCCCAGCTATTGCTGCTTTGGTTTCTATATACGCTTATTTTGCTTCACCTGCAGAGATCAGTGAGCACCTTAGGCAGTTTACAACCTTAATACCAAATAGTTCGCGTGAACTGATTTTATCGCAAACTTCAGAGCTCACGCAAAGCTCTCAGGCGCGGCTAACTTTAGGGGCGTTAGGCACGTTATTACTCACTATTTGGAGTAGCTCTAAGGGAAGCCAAGCATTAATTACAGCCTGCAACATAAGTTATCATGAATATGAAAAACGTTCTTTCTTGAGGGCGCAGTTTGTTCGTTTTATGTTTTCGGTAGGTGCTATTTTAGTCGCTATTTTTGCGCTGTTAATTATAGGTATTTTGCCTATAGTACTAAATTTAGTAGGTCTCAAAGACAGTATTGATTTGTTAATTAAGGTCGTGTCGTGGCCAATACTAGCCCTTACGTTTAACTTTGCATTGGTGCTTTTATACCGTTACGCACCGCATAGAAAAGCGGCTAAATGGCGTTGGATAACGCTCGGCTCTGCTATTGCAACCGTATTTTGGATTATAGCATCTATTGGCTTTTCATTTTATGTATCGCGCTTTTCAAGTTATAACGAAACTTATGGATCCTTGGGTGGGGTGGTCATCATGCTAATGTGGTTATACATAAGCGCGTACATCGTCACCATGGGAGCCGTGATTAACGCAGAAACAGAGCAGCAAACGGCAAAAGACAGCACAATTGGACCTGAGAAAGAGCTAGGTGAACGCGGCGCGTATGTTGCTGATCACCTGGGTATCAAAAACGATTAATCAATCGTTACTCTGCTGCAATTATTGCTGTAAGTTGCTCTTTAAATTCTTGTGCTGCAGGGCCTAATCTATCAACATCGTTACACATTAAATATAAGTTAAGAGGACGCGTAATGCCTTGCTCAAGGTTTAGTACCTTGAGTGTATGATCATTAATAAGATGAGTGACTTGATCAAACGGAAGCCACGCGTAACCTAGATTTTGGCTCACCATATCAATTGAATTACGTAAGTGGCTAACGGTCCAGCGCATATCTGCGCCTAACCAACCTTCGTCTTGGTTAGTGTGTGTTGCAGAATCGCGCACTACAATTTGTCGATGTTGTTTTAAATCTCGAAAGCTTAATTGTTCTTCATATTTGTTAAGTGGGTGATTTTTATGCGCTACGGCAATAAACTCAACATCTGTCAATTTGCTACAACTAATGCCATAAATAGGAACTGATGAAATAGCTAAATCAACCACCGCATTGTTAAGTAATTCATTGGCGCCGGTTAGCACGCTTTCGATCAAATCGATTTTTAGTAATGGATAAAGCTCACTTGTTTTAGCAAGTGCTTGATACAAAATGGGCTGAGGGAATACTTCATCAACTGCTATTTTTAATGTACTTTCCACTCCTTCACTTAGTGTATTTGCAACAGATTCTATTTTATTCGCTTCTTCAATTAAAAACTCTGCACGGCGTAATATAAGTTTTCCACTTTCCGTTAAAAACGCTTTACGGCCTTTCACCTCAAGTAGTTTTATTTGCAAAGCGGCTTCGAGTTTTTGCACTGCATGATGAACCGTTGACTGGCTTTTAAATACCGCGGCACTGGCGCCAGCAAAACCACCATGTTCTACCACGGCTTTAAACATCCGCCATTGATCTAATGTGGGTTTTGCCATTTGAAATCCTGTTAGAAAGTTATTTGCTTCTTGGACTTGACCGTATAGACGCATTTTTAATTGCATAACAGAAATAGATTAATTTATGTTTAACCCAGCCCTAACAAAACTTACTAATCTCGGTAAGTTTACTTTGAAAGAATCACTTTTTTCTCAGCAATAAGATCCATAAAATCGCTTTTATTTAAAGGCTTGGAAAATAAGTAACCTTGCCCATAATCACAACCAGCCTCAGTTAGTAGCTGATATTGTAATGGTGTTTCAATGCCTTCTGCTATTACTTTTAAACCAAGCTGGTGAGCCATTACAATTATTGCTTCACACAACGACAGTTCTTGGCTATCAGCTTTAATATTATCAACAAATCGTTTATCAATCTTTAAGTAGTCAGTATCCATTTCCTGCAAGTAGGCAAGCGATGAGTAGCCTGTACCAAAATCGTCAAGAGCCAGTTGCATCCCTGATTTCACAATTTGTTTGAGGCGCTTTTGCGTCAGTTCCTCAGGGTTAACCATTAAGCCTTCTGTTATTTCAGCAACAATAGAAGAGGGGGAAATTTTAGCGGCATCAAGCATGGCATACCAATCATCAATACCACTATTAGCAGTAGATAATTGTACAGGGGAGACGTTCACACTTATTTGAAAATCGTCATCAGTCAATTTTTTTATATCGGTGAGCGTTTCTATTGCTTGGGAAAATACAAATTGGCCAATGGCATTAATTTGCCTTGTTTCTTCAGCAAGTGGAATAAACGCGATAGGGCTTATTAACCCTTTTTGTGGATGTTGCCAGCGTATTAAGCCTTCAGCCTTGTGTATATGTAAATCGTTTAGCGACACAATAGGCTGATAAAATAATTCGAACTGGTTATATTCTATTGCACAGCGCAAGTCTTTGAGTAACAACATACGAGCTTGTGCTTGCTCTCTCATATCACGAGAGAAAAATTCAAAGCCATTACGGCCATTATTTTTAGCCTTATACATTGCCTGATCGGCTGCTTTTAATAGCTGCTCGGTGTTTTCACCATCTTCGGGCGCACAGGCTATACCCATGCTGGCACTTATAAATACTTCTTCATTTTCAACATGTAGCGCAGACGATAAGCTTTGTAATATATTGCTAGCAATCTGGTTTATATGGCGAGTACTTTTAATATGATTAAAAACAATAACAAATTCATCACCACCAATACGCGCAACAAATTCGGCATTTTTAGCTGAATTGACAATACGCTGCGACACCACTTTTAATAGGTTGTCTCCATAGTGGTGGCCTAAAGTATCATTAATATCTTTAAAATGATCAATATCTAGAAGCATCACAACAAAGCTTTCATTATTTGCATTAGAAAACTGTTTATTTAGTCGTATTTTAAGCTCTAATCGATTTGGTAAATCGGTCAAATGATCGAAGTGAGCTTGTCGCCAAATGGTTTTATTTGCTTGTATTTTTTCAGTTAAATCAGTAAAGATAGCTATTCGGCGTGCAGGTTTGTTATTTTCATCGTAAACAGTGTCTATATTTAGCCACTCAGTAAATAGTACCCCATTTTTTTTACGGTTTATAATTTCGCCTTGCCAGCGACCAGTGGCATTTATTGATGCCCAAATTTTTTCATAAAACTCTTTTGAGTGCTCACCTGAAGAAAGTATGCGGGTAGAGTGGCCAATCACTTCGTCTTTAGAATATTGTGTTGTTTCACAAAAGGCAGGGTTTACATCAAAAATAATACCGTTGGCATCTGTAATTGCCATGCTTTCGCTACTGTTACCATAAACAAGAGACGCTAAGTGAAGCGAGTCTTCATTTACTTTGCGTTGGCTGATATCACGAAGTACAAGTATTAGCTCATCACTTTTTTCAAGATGATTTATGTTCGCCTCAAAATAGTGATCCGCCACACCTGTACTGATTTTAAAATCAAAAGTGATGACGTCTTCGCGGTTGGATGCTTCACTCAAAATTTGTTCAGTAATATCTTTTGGTAATATGTCTAATAAGTTTTCAGGCAGTTTACTGCTTGCAGCGAATAGCGGGATAATGGTGCCGCTAACGTTAAGTATAGTACCCGTATTGTTGAATCTAAGGTACATATCGGGGAGAGCATTTAGTAACCCTGTCAACTCGTCGTGTTTGTTTTTTAAATCGGCTTCTGTTTGCAAACGTGTTTCAGCCATGGCTTCAAAGCGCGTATACAAAGCTGATAATTCAGGACTATTAGGTTTTATTTTATTAGCGGGCATATTGCCTTGTGCTAATAGGTCGGTTGCTTGGGAGAGTTTTTCAATAGGGTAAAAAATACTTTTTTTAATTAAATGGTGGCCAATAAAAGCAATAATTAAAATAGCGCTAAAAAATAAAATAATAGTTTCTAAAAAGTGTTTATTTGCTCGATCAATATATTTATCAGTGGGCGATGTGATGTAAATTTCTAAATTATTGTTATTAATGTCATTATAAATAGTTGCTCGGTGAAAGATTTGATTGACGTTGTTATCGTCTTTAAACATAGCTAATGAGCTATCGCCATGTAAAAAGTATTTGTTGTTAATTTTTTCCCCTAAAGGTAGCAATGAGTTTGGGTAACTTGCCAGTACAAGGCCATTGGAATCAGCAATAACAGCGTTCGAACCCATTGGGAATTCGGCTTTGTCTAAAGCTGCACTCCACCAGTCAAGTGCAATCACTGTAACAACAACGCCCTTTAATTGCTCTTGCTTATCAATAATAGGGTGAGCAAAGTTAACACTGGGTGCTTGAATGCTTCTGTCGTATTGAAAATACCCAATTGAAAAGCTTTTATTTGCTATGGCATTTTTAAAGTATTGCCTATCACTAATAGACACATTTTTTACTATGCCATTGGTTACACAAATTAAGTTTCCTTTGTCATCAACTACACCAATATTGGCAACGTTTGTGTAGAGCTCTTGTATTTGGTAAAAATAGCTAGGGCACGTGTCCGGAAGGTTGGGTTCTGCAGCAATTGTGTTTGCTAAAAACCGAGTGAGTTGCTCAGTTTCTCCAATCATTGCTGTTTGTTGGTGGGTTAAATGCTTAGCAATATTAACGACTTTTTCTTCGCTTTTTTCAATCGCAGCCTCACGTTCTGCCCATAGGGCTAAAAATGTCACAAGAATGCCCGGGATACTAATAATGATTAGTAACCTATAAAATTGACTTTTGAGCGATGAAGTTAAAATACTCTGTCCCTTTTTTGAGTAAATTTAATGGTGATTGTAGTCAATAAAATATAAAAAACCATATTTTATAAGTTGTTATGAAAAAATATTTCATTATCAAATAATTCTAAAAAAGCGAATGGTTAGCGCGATATAAAGACATGGTTGTTTGGTTTTATCAGTGCTTAAATAAGTATAGATAATATTTTAGATAGTGATTTAAAAAATGAATATAGCAAAAATATTAACGTCCTATGCAACTCAAGATGGTGACGGTGTCAATATAAGCCGTATCTCTGGATTCGATGGTAAATACCTTGACCCGTTTTTAATGATCGATGAGCTCAAGTCAGATAACGAGGCTGATTATATGGGCGGTTTTCCTGCGCATCCCCACCGAGGTATGGAAACGTTTACATATATTATTAAAGGAGGATTTGAACATAAAGATCAAATGGGTAATAAAAAAGCGATCAGAGCAGGCGATGTGCAATGGATGAGTACAGGAAATGGAGTGATCCACAGCGAAATGCCTCTGCCTGATGCCAAAGACGGACTCCATGGTTTTCAAATTTGGATCAATATGCCAAGCAAAGAAAAAATGCGCGATCCCATTTATCAAGATACAACGCAAAGCCCAGCTCCAACCTTTAAAAATGAAAGTGGTGTTACATTAACTGCCCTTGCTGGTTCATGGCAATTTGAAGCAGTTGAATTAACATCAAGTATTCAAAAGCTCTCTGCAAATGCCGCTTTAGCCGATGTAACTTTAACTGCTGGTAAGCAGCTAAAGCTTGCTCCTTTAAAACAACAAAATGTGATGCTTTACATACATTCGGGATCCCTTATCGCGCCAGATAATCAAACATTCAAGGCGGGTAAGTTACTAATTTTAGAGCCAGGTAGCGATATTGATATAGCAACGCAACATGGTGCAGGTGTATTAATTTTAGCGGGTGATCCGCTCAAGCAACCCATTGCACATATGGGGCCATTTGTTATGACAACACAAGCCGAAATACAGCAAGCCGTTCATGATTACCAAAATGGTCAATTTGGCACACTTATTTAATTTTGAGGAGCAAATAATGGGATTACTTGTTAATGGTCAATGGCAAGATAAATGGTATGACACAGATTCAAGCGACGGAAAGTTTGAGCGTGAGGCAGCGCAATTACGAAATTGGATCACGTCAGACGGTAGCGCAGGTGAAACTGGCGAAGGTGGTTTTAAAGCTGAGGCTGGGCGTTATCATTTATATGTTTCGTTAGCGTGCCCTTGGGCACACCGCACACTTATTTTCCGTACGTTAAAAAAGCTTGATGAACTTATTTCTGTATCGATTGTAAGCCCTGACATGTTGGCTAATGGCTGGGAGTTTGATCAAAATAACCACAGCACGGGTGATGCCTTATTTGCTAGTGATTACTTACACCAAGTTTATACTAAAAATAATTCTAATTACTCAGGGCGAGTAACTGTTCCTGTCTTGTGGGACAAAAAACAAAACAAGATAGTTAGTAATGAATCTGCCGATATAATACGCATGTTTAATAGTGCGTTTAATGAAATAACAGGTAATAAAGACGATTACTACCCTGAATCACTTCGTAGTGAAATCGATGAACTTAATGCGCTAGTTTATCCAAATATTAATAACGGTGTTTACCGAGCTGGATTTGCAACTGCAACGCACGCTTACGAACAAGCATTCGACGATGTGTTTACAGCTCTAGACAAAGTTGAAAAAATACTGAGTAAAAAACGCTACCTTGCGGGCGATAAAATTACGGAAGCAGATTGGCGCTTATTTACAACGTTAATTAGGTTTGATTGTGTGTATGTAGGGCATTTTAAATGCAATTTGCGCACAATTGAGAGTTACCCTTCGTTGAGTGGATACTTAAGGGATTTGTACCAAGTTGAGGGAGTTGCAAATACGGTTAATTTCTATCACATTAGCGGCATTACTATTTTAGCCACACTATGATCAATCCCACCCAGATTGTACCAAAAGGGCCAGAAATAAATTATTTGCAAGCACATGGCAGGGCATAGTTAACTAGCTAACCAATTAACCTAATTAGCCAGCCGTATTTTCTTATAAGGCTGGTTTCACTTTTACCTGATTGAACTGCAACGCCAGCTATAAATGCGCTGCTTAAGCCTACTTTACTGGCTGCAAAACGCTTTAATCGATATACAAACGCGGCTTGGTGTTGTCGCTTAAGCTCGCTTTGTAAATCCATTTGTTTAGTCAGTGCTTTTACGTTTGCATCAGGGTTTTTAATCAATATATCAACTAACATATTAATGTCCTTGTAAGTTTAATAATTGCTTTATGCTTTTAAGGGTTTTGCTAAAACCTATTTTGTTGCTTAAGTACGCAACGCTTTTCCATAGCCAAAACAAACATGCGACCTGTAATAGTGTAACGGTTGCAATACTTACCCACACAGAACCAAATAGGTCGTATATCGCATAACCTGCCGCACCTAATACGCCCGCCCACAACAAAACCAAACCACTGGCAAAACAGCCTAAAAATATAGAGATCAATGCAAGCGATCTTAACGATAAGCGCCATTCAGCCTTTGCAAGCTGGTGGGTGATCTTTCCTTGAGTATGATAATCATCCTTGAGCTGTTTTGAATACGTTAAGAGTTTTGCAATATGATCTTGCCAATCGTCCTTTTGATACTGTTGATCAGTCGTTTGGTTTTGCGCTTTACCATCCTTGGTTGTGCTCGAGTGGAAATTTTCCATCAGGTTTTACTTACGACGGAATAATGAAGTAATTAACATACCCGCTGCAAATGCAATCCCTGCTGTAGCTAGAGGGTTTTCAGATGCGAAGGCACGTGTTTTAGCTGTGCACTCGCCTAGCTTTTCGCGAGCAATCAATTGCTTTTCGCTCAGTGCCTCAGCAGAACTAGATGCACCTTTTCTCACACTACTTTCAGCTGTTGCTGCTTTTGTAGACAGTGCATCAACCGCATCATGAGCAGCTGATGTTGCTTTTTCTGTCAGTGGGGCATCAGTCGTTTGTGCTTTAGTGTCAGACTTAATATCTGTAGTCGTATTTTGTTTAGTCGTCGTAGCAGTAGCCATAAGCAATCCTTAATGAGTAAAAGTATTTAAGTAGTGCATTAACTGAAGCAACAATTAAACCAGACTGTGATGCTTACATAAGATGTTGATTTTATTTGTTATTGTATTTTATTGGTGAAGCGTTTTTAATATATAATAAAAACGATGTAGTAACTCTTACTGCCGATCTAAGTAAATATTACAAAGTGAGTAAAACCCGCTAGAAAATTGTAATTATTCATTGCTTATTCAGTAATCAAACCATGTAAACAAAAAGTTATTAAAATGGATAAAAATATTTTTTTGTTTGTATCTCCACTTTTTCCCACGTAATTCAACCGCTTCGCCTGAACCCTTATTTTTTCTAGCTTAGAGACTCGTTAAAGGAGGTCAGCTTACTTGACAAAAAGGCTTGTCAAGCCCTAAACTGGAGCACTGTGGTAAAAAGTGGTTTTTAGTGGATCAAACTGGATCAGCATAAATTAATAGCTGATTAAAATAATTTAAAGCAGGCTAATTATGTTCCGTGGCGCGAGTTCACTGAGTTTGGATGATAAAGGACGTTTTGCGGTGCCGACCAAGTACCGAGAATCGCTGCTATCTGAAGATCAGGGAACAGTGATTTGTACCGTCGCGTTAAATGAGCCCTGCTTGTGGTTGTATCCATTGGCTGAATGGCAAGAAATAGAAAGTCGCTTAGCTAAAATTTCCAATATGAATCCACGTGCCCGTCGAATGCAACGCATGTTGTTAGGCAATGCGACAGAGTATCAACTTGATAAAAATGGTCGGATTTTGTTAGCGCCGTCGTTACGTGCGCATGCAGACCTTGGTAAAAAAATAATGCTAGTTGGGTTAATGAATAAATTTGAAATCTGGGATGAAGCGCGTTGGAACGAACAAATGCGCCAAGACACTGAGCTTGAGAGGCTAGGTGATTTTGAGCCTAATTCAGATTTAGATAACTTTACACTTTAACGGCACAAAAAAAGGCAAACAATAGCTAATGACAGCGCAATTTGAACACGTATCCGTTTTGATGGACGAAACCATTGATGCCCTGGCAATTAAGCCAGACGGCATATATATGGATGGCACATTTGGACGAGGCGGTCATTCAGGTCAAATACTTGCTCGTTTAGGCGACGCAGGACGCTTACAAGCAATAGACCAAGATCCACAGGCTATAAAGTCGGCTGAAAAATTTGCCGATGACTCCCGCTTTGCTATAGCACACACTCGATTTTCAAAACTTTACGATGTAGCTGAGCAAAACGATCTCATTGGTAAAGTGGATGGCATTTTATTAGATATTGGTGTGTCATCTCCACAACTTGATGATGCTGAGCGCGGTTTTAGTTTTATGAAAGATGGCCCGCTTGATATGCGCATGGATCCAACAAGCGGCCGAAGTGCTGCTCAGTGGTTGGCAGAAGCTGAGTTAGATGATATCACCCACGTCATTAAAAAGTTGGGTGAAGAAAAGTTCGGTAAGCGTATTGCACATAAAATTTTAGAAACTCGCGAGCACACACCCATTACAACAACTAAGCAGCTTGCTGATTTAGTTGATGAAGCCGTACCAGTGAAAGATAAGTTTAAACACCCCGCAACACGTACTTTTCAGGCTATTCGTATTTATATAAACAGCGAACTTGAAGAAATACAAACGGCGCTGCAATCGGCCGTAAAAGTATTAAAGCCGGGCGGTCGCTTAGTGGTCATTTCGTTTCATTCACTTGAAGATCGCATAGTAAAACAATTTATTAGAAAACAGAGTAAGGGAGAAGCATTACCCAGAGGTCTGCCTTTAACCGATGCACAAATAAATCAAAACCTGACGTTAAAAGCAGTGGGTAAAGCTATTAAACCAAGCACTGAAGAAGTAGCGCGCAATCCGCGTTCACGAAGCTCTGTACTTAGGATTGCTCAGAGGTTGGGATGAATACAAAAGCAAATCATCGTCAACCTCCCAATTTATTTTTCGAAATAATTAAAGGCCTTGGTGCTAATAAGCTCACCTTGGCCTTGTTGGTTACGATATTTGTTTCTGGCTTTAGCGTAGTGCAAGTCACGCATTTAGCGCGCGGGCAATTAATTGAACAAGATAAACTACTGCAAGAACGAGATGAACTTGATTTAGAGTGGCGGTACTTACTAGTTGAGGAGGAGTTTTACTCTCAGCATGCGCGTATTGAAGAAGTGGCAACCTCGCAATTAAAAATGAAAAGACCGACGAGTCAGGATGAACAGGTAATTATAGTAAAATGAGAAATCGAGGCAAAAAACCAGTTAACAACTTAATCACATGGCGCTTTATGCTGGTGTGTTCGGTTGTGTTTTTGGTGTTTGTGACGCTAGTGTCTCGTGCCGCCTATTTACAAGTAATTGAACCTGATAAAGCACGTTCGGAAAGTGACAAACGTACAGTACGTGTCGAAAAACTTCATGTGCAACGCGGAATGATCTTTGACCGCAATGGCAAAGAGCTCGCGGTCAGCGTACCCGTTGTGAGTGTGTATGCTGACCCTAAGGCTTTACATAAATCGCTGGTATCTAAAGTTGTTAGGCAAGCGCGAAAAAATGGTGAAGACAAACAAGCGCTGTTAGATAATGCAGTAGAGCTAAACAAACGCACCACACAGTATTACAAAAACGATTTACGTTGGCGCGAATTAGCTGATGTATTACGTATTGATCAGGCAAAAATTAATTCCCGACTTTTAAATGATCCGAGTCGTCGTTTTGTTTATTTAAAACGCCAAGTAACCCCTGCAGTAGCCGATTATATTGGTGGCTTGCGTCTTCCTGGTATTCATTTATTGGATGAGTCTAAGCGTTACTATCCGGCTGGCGAAGTGACCGCGCATATTATTGGTTTTACCAACATCGATGGTAAAGGCATTGAAGGCATTGAAAAGCTCTATGAAAACGCTTTAACCGGCGAAGAAGGTCGTCGAACTATAAGAAAAGACGCCCAAGGCCGTGAAGTGCAAGTGCTAGATGAGCGAGAACGTGTAGAGCCCGAAAGTATTCAACTAAGTATTGATCAACGTATTCAGGCTATTGCCTATAAGGCTGTGAAGTCAGCGGTTTTATCTTATAAGGCTACATCGGGTTCAGCCATGGTGGTTGATGTTAAAACCGGTGAAGTATTAGCAATGGTTAATAGCCCGTCTTTTAATCCAAATAATCTAACCGATGCGGCTCCCCATAAACGCAGAAATCGCGCTATCACTGATTTGTTCGAACCGGGTTCAACCGTTAAGCCACTGGCCATTTTAGCTGGGCTAGACTACGGCGCAATTCAAGCCGATGAACAAATTGACACCTACCCAGGCTGGATGCGTTTAGGGGGAAGTTTAGTCCAAGATACGCGTAACCATGGTGAAATGTCACTACGAGAAATACTAAAATATTCGTCAAATATGGGGGTAACTAAGGTTACTCAGTTGGTTCCAAAAGACTACCTGGTGGGTTTATTCCAAAAGGTCGGATTCGGATCTGACTCTGGCACGGGTATGGTAGGTGAAAGCAGTGGTTTATTTTACCCAAATCGTCGTTGGTCTGATCACGAAATTGCTGCATTGTCATTTGGTTACAATATTGCTGTTAGTACTGCGCAAATGGCTCGCTTCTATGCCATGTTAGGTGCGGGAGGTGTCAACAGACCGCTCACTGTACTAAAGCAAGATTCTATCCCAGAAGGGGATCGCGTTTTTCAACAGCAAGATGTTGAAGCGGTAGTAAACATGATGGAAAGCGTATTTGAAAGTGGTGGTACTGCACATAACGTTAAAGTTGATGGTTACCGTGCAGCGGGTAAAACGGGTACTTCTAAAAAAGCCGCAGTAGGTGGTTACGGTGATGAATATGTTGGTTATTTTGCAGGTGTTGCACCAGCAAGTAATCCACGTTTAGCTGTGGTAGTAATGATCAATGAACCTGGCGGTGATGTGTACTATGGAGGTGCCACTGCAGGCCCTGCATTTGCAGAAATCGTTTCTAACGCATTAAGAATATTAAACGTCGCACCCGACAAGGAAGAAGTTGCGTACGTAAAAGGTAAAAAGAACGATGCGTGATTTAAAAAGCATTTTAAAATACATAGAAATAGATGCACCATCGCAGCTTGTAAATCATTTGCGATTAGATAGCCGAGACGTCAACCCAGGCGATGTATTTGTAGCAATAAAGGGCCATGAGCTAGATGGCGGGCAGTTTATAGCTAAAGCAATTGAAAAGGGCGCTGTCGCAGTTATTGCCGACAGACTGTGCGAGTTTGATGTTGCATTTGAGCCACTTTATTTAGTGTCTGAACTTGATAAAAAGTTGGCTGAACTTGCTAGTCGTTTTTACGATAAACCCAGCCATAATCTTGATTTAATTGGTGTAACCGGTACAAACGGTAAATCGACTACCACGGCTATGATTGCTCATTTAGCGCAGTATTGTAATACGCAGTCAGCAATTATTGGTACGCTTGGTTTTGGCCATCCAGATAATTTAACGCCGCTCATAAACACCACGCCTTCAGCAGTCGATTTACAACATATATTGAGCGATTTACATCAAGCAGATAAAAAGCTGGTGGCAATGGAAGTGTCGTCGCACGGACTTGTGCAGCACCGTGTTGCACAGTGCCAGTTTAAAGCTGCTGTATTTACTAACCTTTCTCGCGATCACTTAGATTACCACGGTGATATGGCGAGTTATGGTGATGCAAAACTCATGCTATTTCGTGATTTTGACCCACAGCTTGTTGTACTAAACCAAGATGACAACCAAGTAGGGCTGTGGCTCGAAAAATACGATTTTAATAATTTAATTTGCTACGGACGAAAAAATTTAGCGCCTAAAAATGCACAGTATGTGTACTTTTCAGATGTTGATTATTCGGCTGAAGGTATTTCGGCGCAATTATCTACAAGCTGGGGTGATATTAAGGTAAAATCGCCGCTGTTTGGTGAATTTAATCTTTATAACTTAACGGCTGCTTTAGCCACGTTATTGGGTTTAGGTTATCCCCTTGAGCAACTTATTGCAGGTTGCCAACAACTTCAGCCAGTAGCAGGACGAATGCAAGCATTTAGTGTTGCGGGTAAACCAACTTGCGTAGTTGATTATGCGCATACGCCAGAAGCATTAGCTTTAGCACTACAAGCATTGCAAAAACATGTGCCAGGTGGCGTGAGTTGTGTATTTGGCTGTGGTGGTGACAGGGACAAGGGGAAGCGCGTATTAATGGCTCAAGCTGCTGAAAAAAATGCTAACAAAGTGATTATTACCAGCGATAACCCACGCTCAGAAGATCCAAATGTGATTATTGCAGAGGTAGCTTCAGGTTTAGCTGCACCTCAAAGCGCCCATTTAGAAGCTGATAGAGCGTCAGCAATTAGTTATGCAATTAATAATGCAGCTTCTAATGAAGTGGTGTTAATTGCGGGAAAAGGCCACGAAGATTATCAAATTATAGGCGATGAACGTATCGACTTTTGCGATCGCCAGTTTGTACAAGAACAATTAATAAAAACAGATAGAGGGACTCAAGCATGATCCCGATGGATTTTGATTGGTTAGCCAATGTGTTAACAACCGATTATCAGGGTGATAATCAGCAAGTGCTCAACATAAATACAGATACTCGCACAGTATGCGAAGGTGAAGTGTTTTTAGCACTTAAAGGGCCAAATTTTGATGGTCATAAATTTATAGCTGAGGCAAAACAAAAAGGCGCGATAGGCGTTATTGTCGATCATAAAGTCGATGTTGATATTGCCCAGTTTATAGTGAATGACACGCGTATAGCATTAGGCGCTATTGGTACAGCGGTTATGGCGCAAGTAGCACCTAAAACAATCGCTATTACGGGCAGTGTGGGTAAAACCACAGTAAAAGAAATGTGCGCGGCTATTTTATCTGTGCATGGCGATGTGCTGGCAACCAAAGGTAATTTTAATAACGATATTGGCGTACCGCTAACGTTGTTGCGTTTAGAGCCACAACACCGTTTTGCAGTAATAGAGCTGGGTGCAAATCATTTAGGTGAAATTGCATACACAACGGCAATGGCTAAACCTGATGTAGCGGTAGTGTGTAATGTAGCACCAGCCCACTTAGAAGGTTTTGGTAGCTTGATGGGCGTGGCCAAAGCAAAAGGCGAAATTTTTGATGGCCTTAAAGAAAATGGCGTAGCCATAATTAATTGCGACAGTGAGTTTAGTCAATATTGGCTAGATAAACTTGAAGGGCGCAATATAAAGCGCTTTTCAACCTCTGAAAAACACGATATTTGGGCTGAAGATATAAGCTTAGACGCTAATGCACGTGCAAGCTTTACGTTATGTACAAAACAAAAAAAAGTACCTGTGACTCTCGCATTACCGGGTAAACATAACATTAGCAATGCACTTATTGCAGCTGCACTAACAAGCGAGCTTGATGTCACTTTAGATGATATTGCTCATGCATTGGCGACGATGGGTGATGTAAAAGGGCGCGTAAACTTAATAGAAGTGTCTGACATGCTCACAGTGGTTGATGATACTTACAATGCCAATGTTAAATCGGTTAAGGCTGCCATTGACTTACTGAGTGATATGCAAGGGCATCGTATTTTAGCGCTGGGGGATATGGGTGAGCTTGGTGAAGACGCACGTAAATACCATCAAGAAGTTGGCGAATATGCGCTTGAAAAAGGCATTGATGAGTTATTTACGCTAGGTGTGTTGAGTAAGTGTGCAAGCGATGTATTTGCGCTTGCGAATCGTCACTTCTCAAACCGTGAGCAGATGCAGCAACAAATTCAAGCCACAATTAATCAAGTAAATAAAAAAACGACCATTGTCGTGAAAGGATCACGCAGTTCTCGCATGGAATTATTAGTAACCGATTTAGTTAATGGCCAGCAACAAGCCATCAATGGAGTATCATAATGTTAGTTTGGCTGGCTGAGTATTTAACACAGTATTTTAGTGGTTTTAATGTTTTTTCGTATTTAACACTGCGCGCTATTTTGGGGATTTTAACTGCGCTCATTATGTCTCTGTATTTAGGGCCAAAGCTAATTCGTGGTTTGCAAAAAATGCAAATTGGGCAAACAGTACGCGATGATGGCCCACAATCACACTTATCAAAATCGGGTACGCCAACTATGGGTGGCCTGCTTATTTTAGCGGCAATTTTTACAAGTACCTTATTGTGGGCCGATCTCTCCAATAAGTATGTGTGGGCAACGTTATTTGTAATTGGCTCACTGGGAATTGTCGGCTTTATCGATGATTACCGAAAAGTTATCCGTAAAGATCCAAAAGGGCTTATAGCGAAATGGAAGTACTTTTGGCAGTCAGTAATTGCACTTGTGGTTGCAACTGCATTGTACTTTACAAGTACGCAAGCTGCAGAAACGTCTTTAGTTGTGCCGTTTTTTAAAGATGTTTTACCGCAGTTAGGCTTGTTTTACATTGTTATTACCTATTTTGCATTGGTTGGAACATCAAATGCTGTAAACCTGACTGATGGTCTAGATGGTCTCGCTATTGTACCGACTATTTTAGTTGCGGCGGCACTTGCCATAATTGCTTACTTAACCGGTAATATTAATTTTTCTGCTTATTTACATATTCCTCATTTGCCATTAGCCAGTGAGCTTGTAGTTGTATGTACTGCCATTGTTGGTGCAGGGCTTGGGTTTTTATGGTTTAACACCTACCCGGCGCAAGTATTCATGGGTGATGTAGGCTCATTAGCATTAGGTGGAGCGCTGGGGATTATTGCAGTGCTGGTTCGTCAAGAACTTCTACTGATTATCATGGGCGGTGTCTTTGTAATGGAGGCGTTGTCGGTGATTTTACAAGTGGGCTCGTATAAGTTACGAGGGCAACGAATTTTTAGAATGGCGCCTATTCACCATCATTACGAATTAAAAGGTTGGCCAGAGCCGCGCGTTATTGTGCGTTTTTGGATTATATCTATTGTGTTGGTTCTCGCAGGTCTTGCGACATTAAAGATAAGATAAATGCAATATTTAAACGAGATAAAGAATAAACAAATAACAGTGCTCGGACTCGGTGTAACCGGTCTGGGCATTGTGCGTTTTTTACTATCTCACGGTTTAACGCCAAAGGTTGTCGACAGCCGAGCAAATCCCCCAGGGATTGAATGGCTGAGCAGTCATGCTCCTAGTTTAAATACACACTTTGGAAGCTTAGATGCTGCTGGGCTTAATGGCAGTGATATGATTATTGTAAGCCCTGGGTTAAGCCTTAAAACGCCTGCCATTGCGAGTGCTATTAATTCGGGTGTTGAAGTCATAGGTGATGTTGAGCTATTTGCGCGCATTAATACTAAACCTGTAGTGGCAGTGACTGGCTCAAATGGTAAATCAACCGTAGTGACTTTAGCCTATGACGTGTTAAAAGCGGCTGGCTTTAATGCGGCACTTGGCGGCAATATTGGTACCGCAGTGCTTGATTTACTCAATGACGACTTTGATGTTTATGTGCTTGAGCTTTCGAGCTTTCAATTAGATACCACAACAAGCTTAAAATCGGTGAGTGCCACGGTGTTAAATGTATCTGAAGATCATTTAGATCGTTACGATAGCTACCAAGCATATATAGACTCAAAGCTATCTATTTACAACGGTACACAATGTCTTGTTGTTAATGAAGATGACAAACAAACGCATCCGTCCAGTAGCAGTGCTACGGCTAAAATTGGTTTTGGTACTCAACAGGGTAAATATTGTTTAGGGCAGCATAACTGCAGTACGTATTTTTTCGCTAACAATGAGGCGTTTTTACCTGTTGATACACTGGCTGTTGTAGGTAAGCACAATTATTTAAATACGCTTGCGGTTATGGCGTTACTAAGCCCCTTTAATATTAGTAAAGAGGCTTATAAAAAGGCACTAAATGAGTTTAGCGGATTGGCTCATCGCTGCCAATTTGTTACTCAGCAACATGGCGTTAAATACTTTAACGATTCAAAGGCAACAAACGTAGGCGCTACCATAGCAGCCATAGACAGTTTGGCCACAGAAACTCAAAACTTAATTGTGATAGCGGGAGGCGATGCAAAAGGCGCTGATTTAAACCCGCTTAAACCTTACTTACAAAAGCATGTAAAAGCGCTGATCTGTTTTGGTAAAGATGCCAAAAAGCTAGTGGCTCTGAGCAGCAAAAGCCATTTAACAAATAACATGAGTGAGGCGGTTAATTTAGCTAAGCAGCTTAGTTCGCCGGGTAATGTAGTTTTATTAGCGCCAGCATGTGCAAGCATTGATATGTATAACAACTATATGCAACGTGGTGATGACTTTGTTAAGTGTGTTTTGGCGGATAACATATGATTGCGCTTGCACAAATAAAAGACACATTAACACCAAAACCTTCGCCGCAGCTTTATGATGTGCCTTTGCTTTATTCAATGCTAATGCTAATTGGTGTTGGCTTTATTATGGTGATGAGTGCGTCTATGCCCACGGCAGAGCGCCTTTTTGATAACTCACATCATATTGCTATTCGTCACGGGATGTTTTTGGCCGTTGCGTTTGTTCTTTTTTGGATCACGGTTTGTGTGCCAATGGATTGGTGGAAACGCTCAAATGCATATTTATTGATACTGGGCATGGTATTGCTCATTGCTGTATTAATTATTGGCCGCGAGGTTAATGGTGCCAAGCGTTGGATCCCAATTGGACCTATTGGTTTTCAGGTGGCTGAAGCCGCTAAATTGTACTTTTTTAGTTACATAGCGGGTTACTTGGTCCGAAAGCGTGAAGAAGTACAAGAGAACATTAAAGGTTTTGCAAAGCCTATTGCAGTGTTTGCTGTGTATGCATTGCTTATTTTGTTGCAGCCTGATTTAGGCACCGTAGTTGTTATGTTTGTAACAACAGTTGGCTTATTGTTTTTAGCGGGCGCAAAACTATGGCAGTTTTTTGTCCTTATTTTAACCGGGATTGGCTTGGTTGTTTTGTTGATTATTGTTGAGCCTTATCGTATGGCGCGTGTTGTTGGCTTTTTAGACCCTTGGGACGACCCATTTGGAAAAGGGTACCAGCTCGTTCAATCGTTAATGGCGTACAGCCAAGGTGGATGGTTTGGCCAAGGGTTAGGTAATAGCGTGCAAAAGTTGCAATACCTTCCTGAAGCACACAATGATTTTATTTTTGCGGTTATTGGCGAAGAGCTTGGTTTAGTTGGCGTGGTAAGCATTTTAATGGTGCTCGCCACTTTAGTATTTAGAGCACTATTAATTGGCCAGCAAGCCTTAAAGTGCGGTAAAGAATACGAAGGCTACTTTGCCTTTGCAATAGGTATTTGGTTTGCGTTTCAAACCATGGTGAATGTAGGGGCAAGTGCGGGGATTTTACCAACTAAAGGTCTTACATTACCGTTTATTTCTTATGGTGGTTCTAGTTTGATGATTATGACCATAGCAACCGGAATATTATTACGCGTTGATTTTGAAACTAAAATGGCAACTAAACAAGCGACCTCAGGCGGAGGTAAACGATGAGTAAAAAGTGTGTTGTAGTCGCTGGTGGAACTGGCGGGCATATATTTCCAGGTATTGCAGTTGCTGATTACTTAAAAGCGCAGGGGTGGCAAGTTACTTGGATTGGCACACCCGATAGAATGGAAGCAAGCGTTGTTCCTAAGCACAATATAGAAATTGATTTTATTAATGTAAAAGGTGTTCGTGGCAACGGATTAAAACGCCTTGTTAAAGCGCCATTCATGGTCATTAATGCAATATTGCAAGCGCGTAAGGTATTGAAAAATCAACGTCCAGATGTTGTTCTTGCTATGGGAGGATACGTAACTGGACCAACAGGTATTGCTGCAAAAAGTTTAGGTATTCCGTTAGTTATTCATGAACAGAATGCGGTTGCTGGTATGAGTAACCGATGGCTTTCACGATTTGCTAATCGCGTTTTAGCGGCTTTCCCAAGCGCTTTTGAAGCAGGACAAGCTGAACTTGTCGGAAATCCAGTTCGTCAAAGTGTAATAGACATAGCAACGCGTGACGTTTCAATACCGATTAATATGTTGGTTGTCGGAGGGTCGTTAGGGGCTCAGGTACTTAACCAAACACTTCCAGCTGCATTTAAAGCGCTTAACAAAACCAGTGCAATAAATGTATGGCACCAGACAGGTAAAGGACATTTAAACAGCGTTGAGCAAGCCTACAAAACGCACATGTTTGAAAGCGATAATGTAAAAGTTGCGGAATTTATTGATGACATGGATGCAGCGTATGCTTGGGCTGATATTGTTATCTGCCGAGCTGGTGCGCTAACGGTAAGTGAAATTGCAGCAGCGGGCAAAATGGCTGTATTTGTGCCATTTCCTCATGCAGTTGACGACCATCAAACGGCTAACGCCCAATATTTGGTTGAGGCAGATGGAGCGTTACTCATGCAGCAAAGGGCATTTAATGAGCAATCGATTGTTGCGCTATTAACCCCTTACTTAGTAAACCCTAGTTTAATTAATAAAATGGCTAATAACGCAAAAAAACAAGCCATTTTAGATGCCACAGCAAGCGTAGCCGCGCACTGTGAGCAAGTATCAAATAAGAGAGCGTAAGTGAAAGAAGCATCAGTACAAAACAAAAGTATACGACCTGCAATGCGTCGAATAGAAACCATCCACTTTATTGGTATTGGTGGAGCGGGTATGGGCGGTATTGCCGAAGTGCTCGCTTTTGAAGGTTACCGTATTACAGGGTCTGATATTGCGCATAGTGCGATGACAGATCGCTTGATTAAAGCGGGTGCAGAAGTATTCATTGGTCATCACGAAAACAACGTAAAAGATGCCAATGTGGTGGTAGTTTCAAGTGCTATTGACGAAACTAACCCTGAAATAATTGCCGCAAAAGCGGCAAGAATTCCTGTTGTACGTCGTGCTGAAATGCTAGCTGAATTAATGCGTTTTCGCCATGGCATTGCCATTGCTGGCACTCATGGCAAAACAACAACAACGAGTTTAATTGCCAGCATTTATGCCCAAGCTGGGCTCGATCCAACCTTTATTATTGGTGGTTTATTAAATAGTGCAGGTAGTAATGCAAAGGTTGGTAAAAGCGATTTTTTAATTGCAGAAGCTGATGAGAGTGATGCGTCGTTTTTACACTTACAACCTATGGTATCGGTGATCACTAATATTGAAGAAGATCACATGGATACATACGGTGGCAGCCTTGAAAAAATGAAAGACACTTATGTCGATTTTATACATAACCTGCCGTTTTATGGTCTGGCTGTTGTGTGTATCGACTCTGAGGTAGCCGCCGAACTAATTCCTCGTTTTGGGCGTCCTATTATTACGTATGGCGAGTCGCCAACGGCTGATTATCGCATGAGTGATTTTAGCCAGTCAGCTAATACGTGTACGTTTACGGTAACCAATAAACAAGGTGAGTGTTTAACGGCAACGCTAAATATGCCAGGTAAACATAACGCATTAAATGCTACAGCAGCAATTGCAGTAGCAAAAGATCAAAATATTGCTAACCAAGCAATTTTAGAAGCATTACAAAAGTTTGAAGGTATTGGCCGTCGTTTTCAACACTACGGCGAATTTGAAAACGAACGCGGCAATATAATGTTAGTGGATGATTACGGTCATCACCCTTCAGAGGTTGCAGCAACTATTGCGGCAGTACGCGAGGGGTGGCCCGATAAACGCTTAGTAATGATTTATCAGCCGCATCGTTATAGTCGTACTCGTGATTTATATGAAGACTTTGTAAAAGTACTTGCCGATGTAGATCAGCTCTTATTATTAGATGTTTATGGCGCAGGCGAAGAGCCTATAGTGGGCGCTGATAGTAAAAGTTTATGCCGAAGCCTTCGTCAACGTGGCAAAGAGCCATTGCATGTAGCATCAAGTAAAGAGCTTGCGGGTGTATTAGCAGATAACTTGCAAAATAATGACTTAGTATTGACCCAAGGTGCGGGTAATATAGGTCAGTTAGTAAAAACGTTAGCAGCAACAGGCATGTCGATAGAAAAATTAAAACAAGGTGAAGTATGACCCAAGTAAATGCACAATTTGGTAAAGTAGCGGTAATGCTTGGTGGTAACTCAGCAGAGCGTGAAGTGTCATTAAAGTCGGGTCAGGCTGTTTTTAATGCATTACAAAATTGCGGTGTAGATGCGATTGCATTCGATCCTCAAAATCGGTCGTTGTGGGAACTCAAAGAGTTAAATGTAGATCGTGTTTTTATTGCACTTCATGGCCGAGGTGGTGAGGACGGAACTGTTCAAGGTGCATTAGAGTTTATGAACTTACCTTACACCGGCAGTAACGTACTGGGTTCAGCGCTGGCAATGGATAAAATTCGTTGTAAGCACTTGTTTAAATCAGCAGGCTTAAGCACCGCGCCTTATGCCGTTGTAGATGCTAAAAAAGGTTTTGATGCACACGCTATCATGGCTGAATTTAAAAAAGTGATGGTTAAGCCTTCTCATGAAGGGTCGAGCATTGGTATGGCACAAGCAACTACTGCGCAAGAACTTGAAGATGCATTAATCAATGCATTTAAGTTTGATAGCCAAGTGTTGGTTGAGCAGTGGATAACGGGTCGTGAATTTACAGTGACTGTTTTAGGTGATGAAGTACAGCCCATAATTGAAATGACAACGCCAAATGGCTTTTACGATTATCAGGCAAAGTATCAATCAAATACTACGCAGTATCATTGCCCAGCCAATTTATCGGCGCACGATACGCAGCAATTACAGGCTATGTCGTTAGAGGCGTTTGACTTAGTTGGCGCAAGCGGTTGGGGCCGCGTAGATGCAATGCAAGATGAGCAAGGCAACTTTTATTTATTAGAGGTTAATACTGTACCCGGAATGACAGAAAAATCATTAGTGCCTATGGCAGCTAAAGCAAATGGGGCAAGTTTTGAGCAATTAGTTGTTCGCATTTTGGAGCAAACGCTTTAATATGCATCCCCTTTTAGAAAAAGCTCATAAAATCAAACAGAACCTAAATTGGTCGCTGATTTTTGGCGTGAGCTTTTTTTTAGTTGTTATTATTGGCTTAGTGCAAATTACAACGGGTGTATCTGATTGGTTAGTAAAAAATAAAGATGCACAAATAAAGCACTTAACGGTGCAAGGGCATCCTAAATACACAGATGAAACCGCAATAATAACAGCAATAAAAAAAGCGGATTTAAGTAGTTTTTTTGAGCTTGATGTAAAACATGTACAACAGCTAGTGCAAAATCTACCTTGGGTGGCCACTGTATCGGTGCGAAAACAATGGCCTGATACGATTCAGGTTTACGTTGTTGAACACGAGGCGGTTGCGCATTGGAATAGTGACTTGTTGATTAATAACAACGGTGAGGCTTTTCAAGCTCGCAGCGATAAGTTAAGTAAAGATTTACCTCAGTTATTCGGCCCAGAAGGGAGCGAACAAGAAGCATGGATTGCTTTTAAGCAGTTTGACGAAATGCTTAAAGTAAACGCGTTAACGCTTAAAAGTTTAGCGTTATCAGAGCGTTTTTCTTGGCAGCTTTGGCTTGATAGCGGGGTGCGCTTAAATTTAGGGCGTAGGGATAAAGCCAAGCGTGTTCAACGTTTTATAGACGTTTACCCACGTATGGAATATCCAGAAAAAGCACAGATAGATGCAGTCGATTTACGGTATGATACCGGCCTTGCAGTGAGCTTTAAGCCAGTGCAAGAAGAACAATTACAAAATAAGAGTAAGGCATGACTAAGTCAGCAGAAAGAAACCTCGTGATTGGATTAGACGTTGGTACCTCGAAAGTGGTAGCCACGGTAGGTGAAATCACCGCAGATAACAAGCTCAGCATTGTTGGTGTGGGCAGCCAGGTATCCCATGGTATGGATAAAGGTGGCGTTAACGATTTAAACTTAGTGTCTGAGTCGATTCGCCGCGCTATAGACGAAGCCGAATTAATGGCAGATTGTCGAATTAGTTCGGTGTACTTGGGGATTTCTGGTAAACATATTCAATGCCAGAACGAAAGCGGTGTTGTTGCTATTAATAATACTGAAGTAACAGACGAAGATATTGAAAATGTGATTCACATTGCGCGTTCTGTGCCTATTTCAGCTGAACGTAAAATGCTGCATGCACTACCGCAAGAGTACAGCATAGACATGCAAGAAGGGATTAAAAACCCACTAGGCATGAGCGGTGTGCGTATGGAGGCACGTGCTCACATTATTACCTGCTCCAATGACATGGCCAAAAACATAGAAAAATGTGTTGAGCGTTGCGGCCTTGAAGTCGACCAATTGATATTTACAGCATTGGCTTCTTGTTATTCAGTTCTCACAGATGATGAAAAAGAGCTTGGAGTCGCTGTACTCGATATTGGTGGTGGTACAATGGACATCACTATTTATATCAATGGTGCGCTGCGCCATTCAGCAGTAATCCCTGTGGCGGGTAATCAGGTAACGGGTGACATTGCAAAAATATTTCGTACACCTATATCGCATGCAGAGTCACTCAAAGTACAATACGCATGTGCAAGCAGCCAATTGGCAAGCAGCGAAGACACTATTGAAGTACCAAGTGTAGGCGGGCGCCCTGCAAGATTAATGTCACGTCATACATTATCAGAGGTGGTAGAGCCTCGTTTCAGAGAATTATTTGAACTTGCGATGGAAGAAATTCGTCGTTCAGGTTTAGAAGACCAAATTGCGGCAGGTCTCGTTATAACAGGCGGAACTGCCAAAATGACTGGTGCAATGGAAGTGGCGGAAGACATTTTTCAAATGCCAGTAAGAATAGGTAAACCAATCGGGATGGTTGGTTTAACAGACTACGTAGATGATCCTTCGTACGCAACCGCTGTTGGTTTGTTACAATACGGGCGCACCATGCAATCGATGAATGCACAAAAGTCGAAAGCAGAGGATAACAATAATTGGTGGAACCGCATTACTAAATGGTTTCAAGGCGAGTTTTAAGACTCAAGTCGGAGAGTGAACATGTTTGATATAATGGAACAACACAGCGAAGAAGCTGTAATAAAAGTAATTGGCGTGGGCGGCGGCGGCGGTAACGCTGTTGAGCACATGGTAAAACAGCAAATCGAAGGCGTGCGCTTTATTGCCGCTAATACAGATGCGCAAGCATTACGAAATTCGGCTGCTGATGTAACAGTTCAATTAGGCACACAAATAACCTCTGGGTTAGGTGCGGGTGCAAACCCTGAAGTAGGCCGCGAATCGGCTGAAGAAGATGCAGAGACTATTCGTGCAAGCCTTGAAGGTGCCGACATGGTATTTATCGCAGCGGGCATGGGCGGCGGTACAGGTACAGGGGCTGCGCCTGTGGTTGCTAAAATTGCTAAAGAGCTGGGTATTTTAACTGTTGCGGTAGTGACGCGTCCTTTCGACTTTGAAGGTAAGAAGCGTGCAGCGGCAGCTGAACAAGGTATCAGCGAGTTGTCAGAAATTGTAGACTCGCTTATTACAATTCCAAACAATAAATTACTTAAAGTTTTAGGCAAAGGCACTACACTTCTAGATGCATTTGCTAAAGCTAATGACGTATTATTTGGTGCAGTACAAGGTATTGCAGAGCTCATTACGCGCTCTGGTTTAATTAACGTGGATTTCGCTGACGTACGAACTGTTATGTCTGCTATGGGTACTGCTATGATGGGTACTGCATCTGCGTCAGGTCCTGATCGTGCACAAGAAGCCGCAGAAGCTGCTATTTCAAGCCCATTATTGGAAGACGTTGATTTAACAGGTGCCAAAGGTATCTTAGTTAATATCACCGCGGGTATGGATATTGCGATTGAAGAATTCGAAATTGTCGGTAACCACGTTAAAGCACTTGCCTCTGAAAACGCAACGGTTGTTGTGGGTGCGGTAATTGATCCTGAAATGAGCGACGAGTTACGTGTAACTGTAGTTGCAACGGGTTTAGGCGGCGATCGTCGTCCACAGTTTGGTATTGTTGATAACGGTTTTAAAAAGGCTTCGGGTTCTGATGTTGCAAACACGTCTAACCAAGCAAGCAGCATGTATGTGCCTAGCTTTGCAAGCCAAGACAGCACCGATGAAAGTGCAGCTAAAGCACAAACTGAAAGCGCAGAAAAAGCGAGTTCAGCAAGTTCTAGCAATACAGCAAGCTCGTCGTCGCAAACGAGTAAAAAAGCGGATAAATCAGAGGGTGGTGATTACTTTGACATCCCTGCATTTTTACGCAAACAAGCAGACTAATAAAAAACGTTATTTTGCTGGTAAATTGAGCGAATATTGTAAGGCGCGCGTATATATGTTACTATCCGCCGTCTAACTGTAATAAATTTAAGTGAGCGAACCTATGATTAAACAGCGTACGATTGCAGAAGTAGTCAAAGCCATAGGAATTGGACTTCATAAAGGTGAGAAGGTCACAATAACTCTCCGACCTGCGAGCGCAAATACAGGGATTGTATTTCGTCGTGTCGACCTTGATCCGGTTGTTGAATTTGAAACAACACCTGAAGCCGTTGGCGATACGCAGTTGTGTACCTGTTTAATTAACAAAGATGGCGTTCGTTTATCAACTACTGAGCACCTAATTGCTGCAGTTGCAGCAATGGGGATTGATAACCTAATTGTAGAATTAGACAGCTCAGAAGTGCCAATTATGGATGGTAGTGCATTACCATTCATTTATTTATTACAAAAAGGCGGCATTGAAGAGCAAAATGCCGCTAAACGCTTTATTCGTATTAAAGAAAAAGTACGTATTGAAGAAGGTGACAAATGGGCCGAAGTAGAACCGTACGACGGTTTTCACATCGACTTTGAAATCGCTTTTGATCACCCGGCTATTAACGAAAGTCGTCAGCGTGTTGGTTTAGACATCACCGCTCAAAGCTTTACTGAAGAAATTAGCCGTGCTCGTACCTTTGGTTTTATGAAAGATATTGAATACATGCATGCTAATAACCTTGCTTTAGGTGGCAGCATGGACAGCGCAGTAGTACTTGACGAGTTTAAAGTACTAAACCCAAATGGTTTACGCTACAGCGATGAGTTCGTTAAGCACAAAATACTAGACTGTGTTGGTGACATGTTTATGACAGGCCATAACATTTTAGGTAAGGTGACTGCGTTTAAGTCGGGTCACGATTTAAACAATAAGTTGCTTCGTAAAGTAATGGCTACCGAGTCAGCGTGGGAGTGGGCAACATTTGAAACGCCTGTAACGATGCCTGCACCCGGTCTTGAGTTAGCTACAGCCTAACCAAGCATTTAAAGTACACACTTAAAACAGTTACAAAAAATGACGCTTATTAGCGTCATTTTTTTTGCTATGTATCTATTTTTTTAAAATAGTAAGTTTTAAAAATTAAATACCTAAAATGGGCTGTAACTGTTCTAATTTGGTTATTGTGTAAGTGGGGGTTATTCCTTCTGGTAATTGTTCACCAGGGTGTTGCAACCAACATGTATCTATACCTACATTATTACCGCCAAGTATGTCACTTGATGCGGTATCACCCACCATTAATATTTGACTCTTATTTGGGTTACCCATCAGTTCGAAGGTATGTTCAAAAATAGCTTTGTTAGGTTTTGCTATACCTACAAGCTCAGAAATAACTAACCATTCAAACATATCTTTTAAACCAGTATGCTCTAAACGTACTGTTTGTAGGCGAGCAAAGCCATTAGTAATGATGCCTAACCTAGCATGAGGTCTTAATTTATTAAGCAACTCTATAGCGCCTGGTAATGGCTCACAAATTTGCGCCATTGCATCTAAAAATGCATCGTTCAACTCTTTAGCGGGGACATTTAATTTTGCTGACCATTCGTTAAAGCGGGTTACTTGCAAGTAATCAGCACTAATAACACCATTTTGATAATCAACCCACAGTTGTTTATTGGTTTTTTGATAGTGAATGTAATCGTCTTTAGTAAAGTTAACGCCGTAATTTTTAAACATACGGGTCATACCGGCTAAAATATCAAACCTAAATAAAGTTTCGTCTGCATCAAACAACACGTAGCTGTATTTCATTCAATTTCCTGTATTTTATTGGCGATAAAGGTCGCTATGTAAAAAGGGTGCCATGGCCAAGGTTAGTGCTTGGGTATAGGTACTTTCGCGTGTTGCGTGGTTATTTGTAAGCAGGCCAATGGCGCCGCCTTTTTGTTTTATATTTGTGGTGTTAAATGCTTTATCCATTACATCGCCAAGCTCTTCGCCATTAAGTAATGCTTTAAAAAGTATATTGGGTAATGGAAGGTTACTGCTTCGTCCTACAACCTGTTCTGTGGCGTTATCAATAACAACATAGGCAAAGGTCGCTGCACCATAGCTAAATTGCTCTGCACCGCCTTCCATTGCCACGTAGTAATCGGCTTGATGGTGCTTTTTACAATAGTTAACACGGTTTTGCGCGCCAATACGTGTTTCATCTTCACCAATAGGTTGATCTGGCACGTTTGAAGGAGCGTTAACACCTAGGCAATCAATGGTGTTATTTGGAAAGTACATAGTAAAAATATGCTTTGCTGCATTTATTTTTACTGGATTTTTAGATCCAACTATAACTTTTAACAATGATGACATGCTGATCTCGTATTGAGTAAAATCAGCAGTGTACGTGACTTCTGTTAAACAAAAAAGAGCACTAAAGCGATAATACTAAATAGGCAAATCAAGTGGAGCAAGGTTCTCTAGTGCGCGCTTTTTCATAATAATATCTTTTATCAGTGGTGTTAATACAAGCTCCATTGCAAGGCCCATTTTACCGCCCGGTACTACCAGCGTATTAATACGCGACATAAAGCTGCCTTCAATCATTCTCAGATAATAAGGAAAATCAACATCTTCAATGCCTCTGAAGCGGATCACAACAAAACTTTCATCAAGTGATGGAATGTCTTTTGCGCTAAATGGGTTTGATGTATCTACGGTAGGCACACGCTGAAAGTTAATATGCGTACGTGAAAACTGAGGGGTAATATGATTTATGTAATCGTCCATACTACGCACAATTGACCCCATCACGGCTTCGCGAGAGTGGCCTCGCTCTGAAGTATCGCGGATTAGCTTTTGTATCCATTCAAGGTTAATGATAGGTACCATGCCTATGAGTAAATCAACATGCTTGGCTACATCAACGTCTTGGTCAACAACTCCGCCATGCAAACCTTCGTAGAACAAAATATCTGTATTATGCTCAAGCTCTTGCCAAGGAGTAAATGTGCCTGGCAGTTGGTTATAAGGTACAGCTTCATCAAAGGTGTGCAAGTAGCGGCGCAATTTGCCTTGCCCTGTTTCACCATAATTACTAAATAACGATTCAAGGGCGCCAAAGTCGTTAGCTTCACGGCCAAAGTAACTAATATGTTTACTTTCTTGTTGGGCTTCGCGTATTTTTTTGTCCATTTCGGGACGTGTATAACGATGAAAGCTATCACCTTCAATAAATGCAGCCTGAATATTTAGGCTACGAAAAATATGCTTAATGGCATTGGTCGTGGTGGTTGTACCCGCACCCGACGAACCAGTAATTGCAATGATAGGGTTTTTAGCTGACATGTTAATTCTCTTTTTTAGGACTAGGCTATATAACCAGACTAAACTTAACACTTTTTTAAGTCGTTTGGGTATCTTACGTGTTGACTGACTAAGCTCAAGTGACGCCATCAGCAAATAACGTTATCATGAGGTGCTTAAAATTAAAACGAGAGAAAGCATGAAACTTTTAAAACCATTACTTAGCTTCTTTTCATTAAGTGCGTTAGCCGCAGGTTGTGCACACGCTAACATGCCTAAAAGCCAAATATTACTTGCTGATTTAAATACGCCATATGGTGTTCAAGTGACCATAGTAAGCGACAAAACAAGTTACAATAACCAGCCTTACTTAATTAATGACGATTTATACTTTACCCATGAGGTAATAACTAATAACCAAAGCCAAACCGATATTGCACACTACAATTTAACAACACGTGAAATAACTAACTTAACAAATACACCTGTCAGTGAGTATTCGCCAACGTTAATGCCTAATAAAACAAGTTTGTCAGCCATTGTTGTAGAGGCCGACTCAAAACAAAAGTTGTGGCAGTATCCGCTTAATACACAAAGTGCGCCTAGTCGTATTTTTGATTGGATAGAGCCTGTTGGCTACCATGCTTGGGGCATTAAAAACGATTTAGTGATGTTTATTTTAGGTCAGCCGCATACGCTTCAATACACCTCAGTAGACGCTGCTAGAGGTGAAATAGCCGCCAGTGATATTTCTCGTACACTTATTTATAACCACAACGCGGCGATGTTTTTATTTAGTTACACTAAAAATGATGAGCATATTTTAGCGAGTTTTAATCCACAAAATAAACAAGTAAGCGATTTATTAAGGCTACCCACTCAGGTACAAGACTTCATTTTAAAAGATGATAAAACAATTGCTTACGCTATTAAAAATCGGGTTTATCAACGTAAGCTCGATGGCAGTAATGAGATATCGCAATGGCTTGATTTAAGCACTTACTGCGAAACTAATATCACCCGAATGAGTTACAACAATGATAAGCTTGCATTTGTATGCGACGTAACACAATAAAGTAAGACTTCAAACTGCGTATGCGTTAAGGTGATACGTAAATTAACGAATAGGGATAAACATGGCGTACAGTGCAGATGAGTTAACAGAGCAGCTTATAAAACTACAATGCAGAAGTAATTTTAAAATTAAAAACATTGCTGAATACATGTTAGTTAATTCTAAAGAGGCCTTTTACACTCACAGTGAAAGCGGTAAAGGTAAAATAGTGATTCGCCCTGCGTTTGAAGTGTTTAGCGATGACTTTAATGACATAGATGGTGTAACACGTGCACAAGGGTATTTTCATAGCAGTGAAATGACCCGATTTCCAACTCGTATATATAAAAGCGCTCAACCAATTCATTATGGTGTCGCATTTAAAATAAATTCAGAGCAAGCTGCAAAAGACTTTATTGCTAAGTTGACGATGATCATTGGTAATTAATCTGAACTTTAGTTAAGAAGTTTTTTATCCGTAATTTGAGTTAATTAGTTTCGCCCTAAAATTATAAAGCCGCTGAGTGAATACTCAGCGGCTTTTTTATAGCTTAATCACATAGTGGTTATTTACTGTTTAAGAAGCTATTAACCGAATCAAGCTCGCGTTTTTTTAGTGCAATACAATCAAGCGTACTTTCTTCTAGTTTACTCAATGTACGGCTGTACCCAGGCACTTCTGAAATTTTATCGTTAAAGAAGTTTTGAGTGGTTGCTAAGCTTTTGGCATCACAGCCTACGGTTGTAAAGTACGGTAAATTAGGAATAAAGAACGGCGGTAAACTTGCTGTTACTTTATCATAATTGTTATAAACCCAATCGATAAATAATGCTTGGCGCTCTTCTGTGTAACTTTGCCCAGATAAAATAGTACGCATATCAGAGGCGGTTACTTCATCAGTTAAGCTGTAAGCCAGAACCGCATTTTGTAATTCAGACTCACCAAAAAAGCCCATAGCAGCTAGCATGTTAGTGCGCACTTGTGGGTCTTTAGTCGTTTTAAATGTTGTCATGAATTGATCAAGCAAGGCTTTATCACCATGAAAAGCAGCGAGTCTTAAATAAACACCTGCTAAGTATGGGTCTACTTTTTGTGGATTAGTTAAATACACTTGCGTTTGTTCTTTGGCTTTATTGATTACGTTTTGGTCTTCGCCATCAAAGCCTAAGCGTGATATAACGGCTGCACGAAGTTGCGACACTGCACCATCTTCGTCAATTTTTGCCTCTAAACCATATTTTTTAGCAGCAGGAGTCACTGCATCGCGGATAAATGCAGGCCATAAGTCTTTATTGCTTTCATCTTTGAACGTACGTTGCTGCGATACTAAGTAGCCCAGTGCAGTATTTGCTACACGAGGGTGGCTGTCACTTACAAATACTTCAAGTGTTTGCATTAACTTGGCGGCAGAGATAACGCCAGCCTTAAGCAGTGCATCGGTGGCCGATAATAGCGCTAAACGTTCGCGGTCATTCAGCACTGTTGGCGCGTTTTCAATTAATGCGTTAAATTGCGCATCATCCATTACCCAGCGGTAGTAGCCAAGAGCACCTTGGTCAGGGTAAATCCACTCTGGTGCAAAATCTAAATCAAGCGTTTGGCTTTGTTTGTTTAGTAAAACACTGGCTGTTTTAACGTTGTCGCCTGCACCGTATTTAATCGTTACTGGCACATTCCAAAGTTGTGCTGGCGCATCAACACCAGCATTTACAAAGCGGCTTTGTGAAATGGTTACTTTTTTGCCTTGCTGTTTAACACTTACAAGAGGGAAAGAAGACTGTTCAATAAATGATTTTAAAACACTGGCTACATCTTTATTTGATGCTTTACCTAGTGCTTGCCATAAGTCAGCCGCTTCTGCATTTTTATAAGAGAAGTCTTTTAAGTAACGCTGAATCCCTTTTTGGAATGCTTCTTCGCCAATCCAGTTTTCAACCATTGCAAGTACTGAGCTACCTTTACTGTATGCAAGGCCTAAACCGTCCATAATGTCAGCTTCGGTTTTAATTGGCTTACGAATAGGCTTAGTACTTAAGCGGGCGTCTAGTGCCATTACGTTATTTTGTGGTAAGTCTAAATGTGATTCAAACTCAGGGTTTAGCTGCTTGGTCATTTTAGCAGCCATCCAGCTTGCAAACGCTTCGTTTAACCACAGGTCATTCCACCACTTCATGGTTACTAAGTTACCGTACCATTGGTGTGCTAGTTCGTGAGCAATAATAGATACGTTACGTTGTTTCTTACTGCGTGTCGCTGCTGCTAAATCAACGAGTAAAATGTCTTCGCGGTAAGTTACTAAGCCTGAGTTTTCCATTGCGCCAAATGGAAATTCAGGTACGGCAACTGAGTCGAGTTTTTTATACACATAAGGAATACCAAAATACTCTTCTAATGCTGCAAGTACGCGCGGCATATTATCTTTAGCATATTCGGCTAGATGAATTTTACCTTGAGGAGTAATAACACGCCCAGGAATGGGCATACCTTCAATGTCTATTTCTTCAAACGGGCCAACAGCCATTGCAACTAAATACGATGGAATAGGCGGTGTTTTATCAAAAAAGTGGGTTGTCATATCACCATTTATTGTTGTTTTTAGTTCTGGTGTATTGGCATATACTTTTTGTGAACTTGGAGCCGTTATTGTTAACTGAAAAGGAATTTTATAGCTTGGTTCATCAAAAACGGGGAAGGCACGACGTGCATCACTCATTTCAAATTGGGTAAATAGGTAAGGTGTACCTTGATCCAATGTTTTGTATAACCCCACACTTTGGCGGTTGTAGGGAGCAGAAAAATCAATATTAAGTGTGTATTTACCCGGTTGGATTTTTTCATCACAGCTAAATTTAACTTTACCTGTTTTAAGTATTTCATTACTTAAGTCACAGTTTTCTTTACCTAAAAGTTGCGCCATTTTTACAGCATAATCCACACCGTTTAGCTCAATGTAATGTGTTGGTTTTAATACTTCTAAGGCAATTTCAGTCATCCCTGTGAATGTATCTTTACTTGGGTCGAGCGTTAGCGATACATTTTGCGAACTTGGTTTTGCGAGTTTTTCGATAACGAATTCGTTAGCGTTTGCTGCATTTATTGCTAGCGCAACACTCACAGTTAAGAGGCTTTTAAGAAACATAGTGATCCCTTGTTTATTGTTAGAAACGCCCAGATTTTATGGGTACAGTTTATCCTACCAGTTTTTGTGAGGCGCGTAATTGATTTAAGAAGTGGCTTTGATGGTAAATAGTAACAAAGTTTGTCAGTGGCTTTCGCGTGATAGAAAACGTTGCCAGCTGAGTTGTGTATTTATAATACGTACTTGTTGAATAACCGTATTTAATAAGCTGATTACATCAAACTGATTATCTGGGTATTCATTAAAACCCATTAAATAATTAAAAGCATCTTTAGAGTTAGCCTGAAGCGCATAAATACGCACTTGTTGTTCAAAGTTAAGACGTAAGCTACTAATGGCGGTTTTCATACCGAGCTGGTCAACGTTGGGGATATCACATTTTTGCAAATAGCCGGCACGATCGCCTTCACCCGAAAACCAAATACGTACTTTTTCACTGTATCTGCCTGTTTTAGCCGGGAGATCAAACATAAGTCGCTGGTGGTTTTTAGACTTTATAAACTCAACATAATCGCTAAATCCTGCATCGATAAGTGCTTTATGTACAGGGACTAAGCGGGGCTTTATTTTACCGTGAGTATGAAAGCTAAAACATAAAATATCATCAATAATACAAAGATCATCAAGTGTTAAACAGCCAATTTCATCACTGTAAGCACCGCTGTAATAGGCTATTAGTGGCAGCCAAAAGTGCCAATGTTTTGCTTGCTCGCGGGGGAGTCGAACATCACCGTATATATATCCATTATAAATAGTGTGCAGTTCCATGGCTGAAAAAGGGCGGCGACCAAGATGGGTTTTCAACGTAATACCTTGAAAATAGTGAGATGTTTTATTTTATACCCAACTAGCACTAGATGCTAGTCGGGTAATCAGGCTTTAAGGTCCTGTGTGTAAATTATTATTCACTTAATGCACGAGCTAAACCCGTTGGTTCAATCTCAACACATACTTGGTCATCATTCCAATTAATGCCAACTAATGCGTCGTCCTCATTTAAATCTTCAACCCATGCATCTAAAAATTCATCAAGGTTAATTTCTACCGGACTGTAATCTTTCCATTCTTCTTTACACTGCGCTTTAGCCGCTTCTTCACTTTCCCAAAGCAGTAAAACATCAGTGTCGTCAAATTGGTTTGAGTCGCACACTACAAAGCCATTATCTTCTGCGCCCAGTGCCCAAATGACTTCGCTAACACGTACTTTTTCTACGAAGTTAACTAGCTGTGATTCAATTTCAATATCGCTCATGTGTTTACCTTATTAAGTTAGTGACGAGGATTAGTTTCTATTGCTGATTGACGTTCGCTAAATTGTGCATGAAATGCAACAAGTTCACTGTGCTGACTAAAGTCAGTTAATTCACGAAAGCTAATCCAATCAAGCAGGCAGTATAAACTGATGTTGAGGTATTCACAGCTTTTAAATTGTTCATCGTTTAAATGGCTGTTTAAAAAGCTTAATGTTTGTTCTATTCGCTCATTTTGCAGATTAAAAAATAATGCATCGCTTTGTGTATCTAAACCTGAGCGCTTGCATAATAGCATTTCAACAAGCGAGTCGTTGCAGGCATTAATAGTGGTAAGTAAGTGCTCTTGCGGCCAGTTTAGCTTTGATTTGCCTGTTTTCTCTAATAAGTAGCGTATTATTGAGTTTGAGTCGCTAAGTGTTAAATCACCATCAATTAAAATAGGTATTTTTCGGGCTGGGTTTTTATTGGCCATTTTAGGGCGGTCTTGAGCTGAAAATATGTCTAAGCTTATAAGCTCTATATTACAGTTGTTTTGCAGAGCCCATATTCTAATTCGGCGAACGTAAGGTGAGGGAACAGAACCAATTAATTGCATAATCACTCCAAAAAAAGCCGCTAAAGCGGCTTTTATTAAACGTTAATAGCAGTAAAGCTCAATTTATTCTGAACGGCTAGTAACTTCAAGTAAATGGTAACCAAATTGCGTTTGTACAGGGCCCTGTACCTGGTTTATTGGGGCAGAAAAAACCACTTTATCAAACTCAGGAACCATCATGCCTGGGCCAAACTCACCCAGAGCGCCGCCGTCTTGTCCTGATGGGCAATTAGAATGTACTTTTGCTAATTCAGCAAAGTCTTCGCCTTGTTCAATTTTTGTTTTTAAGTCTAAACATTGTGCTTCGCTGTCTACCAAAATGTGTCGTGCGCTTGCCACTGCCATAAAATCTCCTGATTATAAGTGGTGTTTTTTTAACCTAGTGTATTGCCATACTAGTTAGTTTGTACAAATTGTACCAGTATAAATTTAGATTTTAGACAGGGAATTTTCCACTGCCTTAATCATTTTTTCTGAATCTGGTTTTACTTTGCTGTTAAATCGTAAAATTGTTTTACGATCAGCAGATACTAAATATTTATAAAAGTTCCAATTGGGCGAACTTGTTTGCTCGTTTAAATGCTTGAATATAGGATTTGCATCACTCCCTCTCACTTCGCTGGTGGCGAACATAGGAAAGGTGACCCCGTAATTAATAAAACAGACTTTGGCCGTTTCTTTTTCGTTATCTTCTTCTTGGAAAAAGTCATCAGAAGGGAAGCCCAATATTACAAGCCCTTCGTCTTTGTATGTTTTGTGTAGTTTTTCTAAGCTTTCAAACTGAGGTGTGAAGCCACAGTTACTCGCAGTATTAACAATTAACAGAGGTTTGTTTTTGTAGTCGCATAAATTAATGGACTCTTTAGAGCGAAGTTTTCGGATATCAACGTTAGTAAAATCGTCACAGGCTTGGGGATTTACGGCTTCATTATTTGGCTGTGTTTGTGCCATTAAAGTTGAACTAACCAGCAACGCAGTAAACCCTATTATCATTTTTTTAAGCATTATATTACCTAACTATCCGATTGTTTGATTGGCTGATCATACGCTAATATGGAGGAAATTGATCAACCACTTAAATTTACTATGACAACTCGCTTAGCAACTATTGACGACCTTAATGATATTGTCGCCATTTATAACGAAACCATAGAAGGGCGAATGGTAACGGCAGATACCGAAGAAGTAACCGTTGAAGAAAAAAAAGATTGGTTTAATAGTCATACCCAAAAACGCCCAATTTATGTGTATTGCGAAAACGATACTGTACTTGCCTGGGTGAGTTATAAATCGTTTTACGGACGCCCTGCTTACGACGGAACCGTAGAAATGAGCATTTACATAACTAAAAATGCACAAGGTAAAGGCTTGGGTAAAAAGTTAATGCAGTTTGCGCAATCGGAGGCTAAAAAGCTTGATATTAGCGTGTTACTTGGCTTTATTTTTAGCCATAATTTGCCAAGCGTAAAGTTATTTAAGCACTTTGGTTTTGATGTGTGGGGGGAGTTACCAAACGTTGCCGTTATGGATAATAACTTATACAGCCTAACCATATTTGGTAAGCATTTAGAATAAGTTACGCTTATTTATTGGTCATATTTGTTTACAAATAACGCACAGGAATGTGTGTTATTTTCGTGTTTTTATACTACGCTGGTAACATATTAATTTTATTGGTTGTAAGTGTAGTTTAATGGCTAGAAAAATATTGATCATAGACAGCAGCACCATCATAGCAATGAGAGTAAAAGTACTCTTAGAGCTCATTGGGTGTAATGTTGAGCTGATTCATTTCTCTATGCTTGAGATGTTTACTCACGCCGAAAATTACGATTTAGTTGTTATAGCTCACGGTGTGCCGGTTGCACCTATTAAACCGCTAATTGATAAACTATCTCATGGGCGTTTATTATTACTTGCCCCTAAAACCGAAAACACAGAGCAGTTAACCGCATTTGCTGGCCTAAATAAAATAGTACCTGATGCTACGGTTGTTTATCCTTTCTTCTCTAATAAAGAGATCACCTCTCTTTTAGAGAGCTTATTAGAGATAGACTCTAACCATATGATGCAACTGCCCACTATATTGTTGGTCGATCATATCCAAAATCGCCTTGATAATATGAAGAGCAATTTAATTGGCGCACATATTAAAACCCTTACGGCAAGCAGCTTAAATGACGCACTCACTATTGCAAAAAGTAATAAAATCGATATTTTAATTAGCGATTTTAGCCTCGGTGAAGCGACTGGTCTTCAAATATTTTCAAAATTAAAAGTGTCGCAACCAAATGCACGGTGCTTGCTTTTCACTTCCCGCCCTGACCAAGTTTCAATGATTGAAGCTATTCGCCAAGGTGTTGAAGACGTACTGATTAAACCGCTCAATGAAAATATTTTACTGCAATCAGTGCATAAGCTTTGGCAAACTGAATTATTAAAACGCCGCAATGCCGAGTTAGTTGAGCGCCTTCAAGAAACTGTCGATGCACTAATAGAAAAAGACAGCTTGCTACAAGTTATTTATAAACACACCCCTGACGCTATCATGCTATTTAAACGCAACGGTCAAATTATTGAAGCAAATGACGCTTGCTTGAGGTTGTTAGATCTACCGTTTAGCGGGCTTTCTGGTAAATCTTTATTTGATTTTTTAGATAACGATTCGATTGCTGGAATCAAAGAAAAAATTTCAACATTAAACAGCAATCGTCAGTTCAGTTACGATTTACGTCTACCCATTAAAAGCGGTGGAACAGTGCCTTTGTTTGGCTCTTTTAACGAAATAGATCACCATGGTGAGATTGCACTGGCTGTAATTTTCAAAAATGTAACTCACTTAAAACAAAAAGAAGAGCTACTTCAAGAAGCTAAAGGGTTACTAGAAGAAGAGGTCAAAGCCCGTACATCGCAGTTAGAGCATGCTAAAAATGTAGCCGAAGCGGCAAATTTAAGTAAATCAGACTTTTTAGCAAATATGTCACATGAGCTGCGAACCCCCATGCACTCAATTTTAAGTTTTGCACGCTTTGGACTCGATAAGCTAGAAGCTGGCGACTTTGCTAGAGAAAAGTTACTAAAATACTTATCTCGTATCGAGTGTAGTGGCGATAGGCTGCTATCTTTATTAAATAACCTTCTTGATTTATCAAAGCTTGATGTAGGTAAATTTCCGTTTAACCCGCGCCCTCATAATTTAGAAAGCATTATTAAAACGAGCATTGATGATGTGTCGGGCACGGCGATGGAAAAACATATTAATATTATTTTTTCTGCGCCAGATTCACCTGCCATTGTGCAATGCGATGAAGAGCAAATTAATCAGTTGTTGCGCAACGTATTAGGCAATGCATTAAAGTTTAGTGAGCCCAAAAGTAACATCACGCTTAAATTAGCATCGGATGGCCAATTTGCTGATATTGAAGTCATTGATAGCGGTATAGGTATTCCTGAAGATGAGCTTGATCATATTTTCACAAAGTTTGTGCAAAGCAGTAAAACAAACAGTGGTGCAGGTGGCACGGGGCTAGGCTTAGCACTTTGCCGAGAATTTGTATCGTTGCATCAAGGTCAAATTAGCGCGTGTAATAATACCAATGGTGGTGCCACAGTACATATAAAATTACCACTTGAAATAAATTTAGACGAACACCTAGTCGATGAATAAAAGTACGCTAAAACAGTAAGTTGTTTATGTTTATACAATTTATTTTTGAATTTAAAAGGATGATTTAGTTATGGCTTTAACAAAAATACTAGCAGTAGATGACGAGCCCTTTAACCTTGAAATAATTGAAGAAATTTTAGAAGACTTAGATTTTGAGTTAAGGCTAGCCAACAGTGGCCCTGAGTGCTTGGATATGGTTGAGGACTATATGCCTCAAGTTATTTTACTTGACGTAAGCATGCCGAAGATGAGTGGTTACGAAGTGTGTAAAACACTTAAATTAAACCCAAATACCGCACATATTATTGTTATGTTTGTATCTGCAAGAGGAACTGTGGAGGAGCGCATGGAAGGCTACTCAGCCGGCGCTGAAGATTACATAGTAAAACCATTTGGGCATGATGAGCTTAGATCTAAATTAAAAAATCTAAACCAAGTATTAGTAGAGAAACAAAGTCTAGAAAAACAAGTAGAAGCGGCAACTTCAACCGCATTCAATGCTATGGCTAACAGCAGCGAAATGGGACAAATAGTCAATTACGTAGAAAACATAGCGCTCATAACTAACCCAGACGATTTAGCAAAAGCACTTATTGATTGCCTACAATCTTTTGATTTACAAAGTAATGTAGAATTTAGATACGACTCTATTGTTAAACATTATGCTTTACATGGTGTTTGCTCGCCTATTGTGATCGAGCTATTTGAAATGCTTAAAAACAAAGGCCGTTTGCATGAGTTTTCGCAGCGCTTATTAGTTAACTACGAGCTAATTAGTTTACTCATCTTAAACATGCCAGGGCACGATCCTGATAAACACGGCAGAATACGCGATCACGTGTGCTTCATTGTTAGTGTTACAGAGCAGCAGTTACGCGCCATAATAACTAAGAACTTATTAGATGCACAGCAGGTAAAACTAAACGCAGTAGCAAGTACAGTACACAGTAAATTTCATGGTTTGATAGATTTACTTAATGAAAATCGCCTAAACAACGAACAAGTATTTAAAAAACTTCAGGAAGAGCTTGAGGTTAGAATTCCAACAATGGGTTTAGACGAAGACCAAGAAGTTTTTATCTATAAAAAAGTAGATGAAACAATTCAAAATTCAGTAGCCCGCGAGGAGTCTGTTATTCAAGTAAAAGAGGCGTTCGCAGACATTGAAACAGAGCTTTCGATACTGCTACACCATAGCCAATAATAAACACATAGACTTACTTTTAGGGGTTGTTTGCCATTAATATAGGGTTTACCGCCCTATAATGGCGAATAATCACACTCCAATAGCTCTGATTTGCTTTAGTACTAAATAGGCTTCTATGAATTTATGCATCTCGTGGTAAGCCTTTTTCCACTATCCTAATAAGTCTCTGCGTTTTTCTAAGTGAGGGTTGTTTATTGTTTTGCTGCTCCAGTGCCCATTGAATATGCTCTTTTACTAGATCACTACAACCATCAATTTTTTGTTCTAACGCGCTAATAATGTCAGGGTCAAAGTTTGCATTACCTAAACCAACGGCTAAATTACGTAACCAACGTTCATGACCAATTCGGCGAATTGGGCTGCCTTCGGTATTTTTTAAAAATGTGGTTTCATCCCAACTAAACAGCTCAAGCAAGTCTTTGTCTTTTAACTGCGTGCGCGGATGAAAGTCTTGTTCGTCGGTTATTTGTCCATAGCGGTTCCACGGGCAAACTAATTGACAATCGTCGCAGCCATAAACTCGGTTACCTAATAAAGTTCTGTATTGCTCAGGAATAGGGCCTTGGTGTTCTATTGTTAAGTATGAAATACACTTACGCGCATCAACCACATAAGGTTCTACAATTGCACCTGTAGGGCATAAGGTTATGCAGGCTACACACTTACCGCAGCCTTCAAAGGTATTTTCATTATCAACAGGTAACGGTAAATCAATAAACAATTCACCTAAAAAAAACCACGATCCAGCTTCTTTGTTTATTAGTAATGAATGTTTGCCACGCCAGCCCAGCCCCGCTTTTTCAGCCAATTGGCGCTCTAATACAGGGGCAGAATCAACAAAGGGTCTAAAACCATATTCACCTACTTCTTGTTCTATTTTTTGGCCGAGCTTTTTTAATCGATTACGAATTAATTTATGGTAGTCTCGGCCAAGTGCGTAACGGCTAATATAGGCTTTTTGTTTGTTTTTTAATGTTTTAGCAAAGCCAGCATCGGGGGGCAGGTAGTTCATTTTTACCGATATAACACGTTTTGTGCCGGGAATAAGCTCGTCAGGGCGAGCGCGTTTCATTCCATGTGCCGCCATATAATCCATTGAGCCATGAAACCCGGCGTCAAGCCAACGTTTAAGCTGTTGTTCATGCTTACTCAAATCTATATCAGTGATCCCTACTTCGCTAAAGCCGAGTTCTTTTCCCCATGCTTTTATTTGCTGGGCTAATTTAGGGTAGTCAGGAGTTAGGTTGCTCACACATATTCACGCATATTAAATAATCGCCCTGTAATTTAGCATAATTACAAGGGGGTGTTGAGGTTTACGCATCAATAGGTGTTTAATCGTAAACCGCGTTTATGATAAAAATTAAAGTACAAAGCGCTTCAATTGCTGCTGTGTTTGTAAGCTTAACTCTTGCGACAATTGACTGTCGGCAAGAGCGGTGTCTATTTGCTGTTTAGCCTGCTCGCCTAATTCAACAATTTGCTCTACCGATTGATGGGTTAAATTTTGCGTATCCTCTAATAAATGCACGGCGCTGGCAATTTGCTGTAATTGCTGTTGATTACTCTCAAATTCATTAAGCATTTTACTAAACCCTTCAGAGGTTGAACAAATTGAACTTTGTGCATTTTTAGAATGGTTAATAAGTTGCTCTGACTCTTTATTTGTTTCACTTACTAGGTCGTTCATTTGGGTTATAAAATCACTGATTTGGCGAGTAGCTCCACTTACTTTAACCGAGAGGGTACGTACTTCATCAGCAACAACAGCAAAACCACGCCCAGCTTCTCCTGCTCGCGCAGCTTCTATCGCGGCGTTAAGCGCGAGTAAGTTAGTTTGATCAGAAAACTCCTCAACCATTTTTAAAATACTTCGAATATTCTCACTGTTTTCCTTCAAGCCATCAACGGTGCTCGCAAAACTGCCTAACATATCAGTTATTAACTGCACTTTCTCAACCAGAGAACTCAGCTCTTGAGCTGAGAGTTTTACAAAGGCTAAGTGCTCATTATTTACAGTATGAACACTGTCGGTATTGCCCACAATATTTTGCAAGCTTTGTGTTATTTGGTTACTGGCATCAATAATTATATGACTTAAGGTAATTTGCTGTTCGCTCGAATTTTCCGTACTTTGCATTGACTCAGTTGCGGCTTTATTACTTTGTGCGCTGGCTTCAGCGCTTGTGTAAGTCGTGTTAAGTAATTCGCTTAAGTGGCTTGTAAAATCGTTATATTGCGTACTTAACGTTTTAAATTCGTCGTATGAAAAATGCGGAAGTTTAGCGTTTAAATTGGCATCTTGTTGATTAATTTTAATAAGTGTATCGCACATAGCTTTTACAGGGCGAACAATCAAAAAGCGCATGTAAAAAAGCGTAAACGCAAAGCCTGAAATAATAACCAAGGTTAGTAGCCAAAAAAGGCCAAGATTTTGTTGCTCACTTAAGCTGTCATAAAGCCAAAACAAAGTAATAGCTTGAAACAAAAAAACAAAACTTAAGTTACCAACAATTTTACGCGTTAGAGTAAAAAAGAATGTTTGTTCGATGTAATTATAAATTTTCATTAAGCCACTCATCTTGCTTAAACCTATGTTTGAACGCTTTTACACAGGCATTTGCAAGGTATAAGCGACTCTATTTATCAGCTAACGATAGCAAATATGCCTTGGATTGCATGGGAAAGTTAGTAAAAATCCCGTCTAAACCGAAGTCACGCATAAGTGCAATATCTTGTTGTTTATCGACTGTATAAGCGTAAACTTCAAGCCCGCGTTTTTTAGCATCATCTACAAACGCTTTGTTAATAAAATTTTTATCTACATGCACACTAAATGCATTTAAGTCTTGTGCAAACTTTGCATAATTAATTGGAATAGAAGACGTTAAAGCGCCTATTTTTAACCAGGGTAAACGCTTTTTAAGCCATTGTAATTGATGATGATCAAACGATGATACTAAAATATTAGCACATGAAATGGTTCCCGCACTGATATTACGTTCAAGCTGGTCAGCAAACTTTTCAAGTTCAAAGGTATGCTTAAGTTCTAAATTAAGTAAGGTTTTATTGTTATTCCAATCAAATAACTGTTGTAGCCTTGGTATACATTCGCCATTACCCGCATCAAGCTTTGTAAGGGTTGCTGCATCAAACTCACTAACTTTGCCTTTTCCGTTGGTGGTTCTGTCTAGCCACGAGTCATGTATTAGCATGTAATCATCGGTAGCGCTTTGAATATCTACTTCAATGCCGTCTACACCAATATTTAAGGCTTCTAAAATGGCGCTTTTCGTGTTTTCGGGAAAGTGCCCGCTAGCGCCCCTGTGTGCAAAAACTTTCATTGTCGAGCCTTCTTGGTTATTGACCATGTTTCAAAGCATGCAGCGCTTACAATAAGTGCACCGCCAATCAGGGTTATTAATGTTGGGCGTTCGTGAACAATAATAATAGCCAAAATAGTACCGTACAACGGTTGTAAGCACGAAATTAGCCCTGCCGTTGCGGCTGATAAATGTTTGAGGCTTGCTGCAAATAGCGAGTGGGGTGTAGCGGTAAATATAATGCCAGCGACGGCAATTAATATAAGATCTTGATTACTCACCTCGTACACAGGCACTTCAATAAATGCGCACAGCATTATGCTCGCTACCAAGGTTTGGTAAAACATCGTCTGTGGGCCGCCGTATTGGCTAAAATAGCGTTTGTGAGTAATGTTTCTGACAGAGAAAAACAACGCAGATACCACGCCAGTAATAACACCAAGTGTTACATCGTCACCTAAATCAGCACTTGGTACTAATAAATAAATACCCAAAACAACTACACCAGCGCTTATTATATCTTTTGCTTGAGGTTTACTTTTATTAAATAAAGGCTCTAAAAACACGGTCATTACTGGATAGCTAAAAAATGCAAGCATACCAATGGTTATGCCTGCCATTTGCATACCTGCAAAATAAGTCACCCAATGTAGCCCTACTGTAACACCTAAAAATAAAGCAATAAGGTAGTCTTTGGGATTGTTTAACTTAATTTGTTTTTTCCCGAATGAAAGCATTGCCAATATTGCCATACCAGCAATAGCTGTTCGGTAAACTGTAATATCCAGAGCATTTAAACCAATGAGTTTGGCAAAAAGGGCGGTTCCCCCAAAAAGTAACACGGCAATATGTAGGTAAATTAAGCTTTGCTGTTGTGGCTGCATTTAAACATCATCTCCTTTTTTTAATATGTTATCACCGAGGGGGCGTCAACAAGATGAATTTTTTGAAACATGACAAATGTCAGCAAAGTTAATGACACTTCACACTCTTATTATTTTTATGTATTGGCATAGTTATCCTACTTAACAGGAGAGTGCTATGAATAGTTTAGTTTTAATGAGTCTTGATATTAGCGAGTTTTTTGATTCGCTTAATTTTACTATTAATTACATTGATTATTTTATGCTGATAAGCATTTTTGTGGTATCTATATTTATTAATAAAAAGAGTGCTTTAAATAAAAATAATACACCAGAGGTGCTAGCATGAGTTCGCAAAGTAGCTTTTCTCAACAAACGGATAAAACGTTTTGGAAATACGGCCATTTAATTTTTACAGGCTTTTACTTACTGCCATTAATTATTAATTTTGACCAATTCACAAAAAGCCAAATGGGCCTATGTTTAGCTTTTTATATTGCCTTTATTATCTTGTATGTAAAAGCAATTAACTGCGATAACACAAAAATAACCACCTTATTTTTAGCCTTGCTCGCTATTTGTTTTAGCGCCACTTTTTATACCTCTGGCACACCTACCTTATATGGCTTTGTTGCCTATGTAGCTGGGTATAGTTATAACTTAAAACAGCGGTTTTATGCCGCATTAGCCATTGTGGTGGCGCTTTTTACAAGTTCGTATTTAAGCGATATGGGAAAGCTTCAATACTTTTTGGCTGTGGCCTTAATATTATGTGCCGCTTTATTTAGTTATGGAATTGCAGCAAAAAGAGAACGCGACCATAAAAAGCGCGAGCAAGAAAGTGCAAACCAATTAGAGCAATTAGCTGCTATTGCTGAGCGTGAACGTATAGCGCGTGACCTACACGATATTTTAGGCCACTCACTCTCATCTATTGCATTAAAGGCCGAGCTGGCTAATAAGCTAAACCAAGGTGAGCGCTACGAGCAAGCAAACAACGAAATAGCTCAAGTAGCAGACCTTGCAAGGCAGTTACTTAGCGATGTACGCAGTGCCGTAAGCGACTTAAAAGAGCTCAATTTGGTAAGCCAAGTTACTCAGTTAAAACAGCGGTTATTAGAGCAAAATTTTAATATTACGTTTAACGTTGAGTTATCTGTGCTACCTGCCAAGGTAGAGGGCATTGCTAGTTTAATAATTAAAGAGTCAGTCACTAACTTACTACGCCATAGTTCAACTAAAAACAGCGCAATAACAATTAAGCAAACACCCCAGCAATTACTCATTGAAGTAATAGATAATGCACCCTGTGGCAGGCTCGAGGCAGGCAACGGTTTAAACGGTATAAAAGAACGAGCAGAGCAAATACAAGGTAGTGCAACTTTTACCTGTGGCGAACAATTTACATTAAACGTAGTACTGCCAATTTCATCTGAGGATTTACAATGATCAAAATATTTTTAGTGGAAGATCAGGCGCTAGTGCGTGACGCTGTTAGTGCACTACTTAGCCTAGATTTTAATATTGACGTAATTGGCCAAGCAAGCAACGGGCTAGATGCTCTAAATGCTATTAATGCGCTTGATGAAGATGCAATGCCAGATATTATTTTAACCGATATTGAAATGCCTAAAATGAACGGCATAGAACTTAGTGAAAAAATAGCAATGCAATTTCCGGCTATAAAAATGGTGATCATGACCACATTTTCACGCGCTGGATATATTAGGCGCTCGTTAAGTGCCGGTGTTAAAGGATTTATATTAAAAGAAGCCCCGAGTGACGAGCTAATCAACGCACTCAAAAAGGTAATGCAAGGGCAAAAAGTGATTGACCCAGAGCTTGCGATTAACGCTCTAGACGATGCCGATCCACTTACCGACAAAGAGCGAAAAGCATTAAAGCTTGCAAGCGATGGACTTAAAACGAGCGAAATAGCCACACAGTTATTTATAAGTGAAGGCACAACGCGTAACTATCTGTCAGACGCAATTGCCAAACTTAATGCAACAAACCGAATCGACGCAGCACGTATAGCTAAACAAAAAGGGTGGTTATAAACACATGTGATTAAGGTTTATAAATTTAACACAAACCCTTACTATGTTAGTCATAACAACAAAAGTAACGAACAACGCTTAAAGTAAGCTTAAAATTCGCAAAAAGAGGGTTAAATGGCAAATTTAATAGATTTAACAGTAAAAAACAGTGTCGCAGTTTTAACAATGAACACCGCAGAAAATCGACACAATCCAGCGTTTTTGGCTGAATTTAATTTACACCTTGATCATATCGAGGCTGATAAAAGCATTCACTCGGTGGTACTTACCTCAGCAAGCGACAAAAGCTGGTCGCTGGGTATTGACCTTGAGTGGATGGCAAACCCAAGCATTTTACCAGCGGCTATTTCTGACTTTATGTTGCAAATAACACAGTTGCTACAACGTATTGTTACGTTTCCTATGCCTATTATTGCAGCCCTCAATGGTCATACTTATGGTAATGGAGCCGTGCTTGCCTGTGCCTGTGATTTTAGATTTATGAAATCAGACAAAGGCTTTTTTTGCTTTCCTGAAGTTGATGTACTGGTGCCTTTTGTACCGTCTATGTTTCCTATTATTAATAAAGCGATACCGCAAACCTTCTTTAATAGGCTAGCAATGACGGGAGAACGGGTGGGTGCACAACAACTGTTTGAAAACAACGTAATAGAAGCTGTATTTTCTAACAGTGACGAACTGCAAGCCGGTGTACTTGAATTTGCAGCGCAGTTTAATAAAAACCGTTGGATTTACGCTCAAAACAAATCGCAAATGAACAAACACATCTTGCAAAATATTAAAGAAGAAGACCCCGCTTTTATCGATAACGTCAGTAAAATGTTATACAAAAATCTTCATAAAACTAAGTAATGGCTTAGTCACTGATGCAGCTTAATCACAATGACACAATTAAGCTGCATAATTAAGGACATATTAAGGCCCTGTACGCTAAGTTTAAAAAGCTAAATAACCGATAGGTGAGCTTTGTTTAAATATTAAGTGCTTTTACCTGTCTCATTTTACGTATATGGGTTAAAATAACCTTCATAACCAACTAACAAGATAGTGAATGTCAAACCAAGATCCAAATCTCAGTCGAGAACAAGAAAAGTACGAAAACCCCGTCCCTAGCCGTGAGTTTATACTTACTCATCTTCAAGAGCGTTCAAAACCAGCTAACTACGCACAATTATGTGAAGAACTAGCCGTTAATGATGAAGAGCGTCAAATTGCATTTAAACGTCGCCTTCGTGCCATGGAGCGTGATGGTCAGTTATATTTTAATAAATTTAAATGCTATGCACTTATTGACGAAGCCGGTTTAACCAAAGGTAAAGTAATAGGCCACAGAGACGGTTTTGGCTTTTTAGAAGTTGAAGGCGAGAGCAAAGATTGGTTTATTGCCAAACATCAAATGAACATGGTGTTACATGGCGACATTGTACTAGCTAAAGGTACAAAACGTGGCTCTGGCTCAAAATGCGATGCCCGTATTATTAAAGTGCTTACCAACGAGCGCGCCCCTATTGTAGGGCGTTACTTTGTTGAGCATGGTGTTGCAGTTGTAGTCGCTGAAGATCCGCGTATTACGCAAGACATCATGATTTTACCAGGCAACGAAAACGGTGCCCGCCACAACCAAATGGTGCAGGTTAAAATCACTCAAAACCCTAGCCGCAATATGAACGCAGTAGGTAAAGTGGTTGATGTACTAGGTGAGCATTTAGCGCCAGGTATGGAAATTGAAGTTGCCCTTCGTAATCACGACATTCCGCATGTTTGGCCAGAAGAGGTTGACGCACAAGTCGCCCACTTAGGCGAATTTGTAGAAGATGCAGACAAACAAGGCCGCGTAGATTTACGCGACTTACCGCTTGTTACGATAGATGGCGAAGACGCCCGCGACTTTGACGACGCCGTGTACTGTGAGCCTAAAAAATCGGGTGGTTGGCGTTTATGGGTTGCTATTGCCGATGTGTCGCATTATGTAGGCATGAATACACCACTTAACAAAGAAGCCATTGCACGTGGTAACTCAGTGTATTTTCCTGAGCAAGTTATCCCAATGCTACCAAAAGTACTGTCTAACGGGTTGTGTTCACTTAACCCTAAAGTAGACCGCCTTTGTATGGTTGCTGAAATGACCGTATCAGCGGCAGGTAAATTGTCGGGTTATAAGTTTTACGAAGCGGTGATGAATTCTCACGCCCGTTTAACTTACACTAAAGTAAACGCCATTTTACAAAATGACGAAAAGCTTCGCGACGAATACGCCGCCGTAGTGCCACATTTAACTGATTTACAGCAAATGTACATGGCGCTTAAATCAGCACGCCAAGAGCGTGGTGCTATTGAATTTGAAACACTCGAAACACGCTTTGTATTTAATGCACACCGCAAAATAGAGTCTATTGTGCCTGTTATCCGCAACGACGCGCACAAACTCATTGAAGAATGTATGATTTTAGCCAACGTGTCAGCGGCTAAATTACTCGAAAAGCACGAGGCCAGTGCACTTTACCGTGTGCATGATGAACCCGACAGTGAAAAGCTAGGTAACTTTACACAGTTTTTAACTGAGTTAGGGATTCAGAGCACATTAGGTGACGAACCAACGCCTAAAGAAATTACGCAAATATTAGCTAAATTAGGCGAGCGCCCAGAGGCCGAGCTTATTCAAACTATGCTGCTGCGCTCAATGAAACAAGCGGTTTATCAGCCAGATAACATAGGTCACTTTGGTTTAGCGTTATCGGCTTATGCACACTTTACATCGCCTATTCGTCGTTACCCAGATTTAGTTGTACACCGTGCAATTAAAGCGGTACTAAAAGCACAGGGTCAACAAACGTCAGGCGCATACGCGTACACTGACGATGAAGTAGATCAATTAGGCGAGCAGTGTTCAACTACTGAGCGCCGTGCAGACGACGCGACTCGCGAAGTAGCCGACTGGCTTAAATGTGAGTTTATGCAAGACCACGTTGGCGATGAGTTTAACGGGGTTATTTCGTCGGTTACAAACTTTGGTTTATTTATACGATTAGACGATTTACAAATTGATGGTTTAATTCATGTTACTAATTTAGGCGACGAGTTTTTTGCCCATGATGCTGCAAAACATTGCCTGATTGGTGAACACAGCCACACCGTTTACCGACTTGGCGATAAAGTAACGGTGCAAGTTGCCTCAGTCAGTTTAGACGACCGCCGTATAAACTTAGTACTTAAAGGCGATGTAGCACAAGATAGGTATTCACGCCGTCGTGCACCTAAAGGTAAAGGCCCAGCGAGTGTGCGCTCACAATTAAAAGCAGGAAAAGTACCGGGTAAAAAGTCAGACGACAAGCCAAAAGGTAAAAAAAAGCCAGCCGGTAAAGGCAAAGCTGCTGGTAAGTCGGCGGTTAAAGCCAGCGAAGGCACCGCAAAGAAAAAACCGAAAAAGAAATCGGCTAAAAAGCCTAAAAGACCAGGCAAAAATGCCCGTAAACGTACAAGCCCAGGAGCATAAAATACGTGAGTAATGAATTAATTTTTGGCTTTCACTCTGTTGAAGCAATTTTAGCAAAAGAGCCTGAGCGATTTTTAGAAATTTACGCCCTTAAAGGTCGTGATGATAAACGCTTAACACCGATTATTGATGAAGCACGTAAATTTGGTATTTCAGTACAATTTATGCAGCGTAAAGCACTTGATAACAAGTCGAAAGACGAGCAGCATCAGGGAATTATTGCTAACGTAAAAGCGGCGCCAACGTACAACGAAAAAGATTTAGATGTGATCATTGCGCGTGAAGAAACTCCATTTTTACTCGTACTTGATGGCATAACCGACCCGCATAACTTAGGTGCATGCTTGCGTAGTGCAGATGCCGCTGGCGTACATGCGATCATTGTTCCTAAAGATAAGTCGGCAAAGCTTAACGGTACAGCACGAAAAGTAGCGTGTGGCGCAGCAGAAACAGTGCCCCTTATTCAGGTCACTAACCTCGCACGTACGCTTCGTGAAATTAAAGATGCTGGCGTATGGGTAGTTGGCACAGCAGGCGAAACCGACACGCATGTATTTGATGCAAGCTTAACAGGCCCAATGGCCATAGTTATGGGCGCAGAAGGTGAGGGGATGCGCCGTTTAACGCGTGAGCATTGCGATGTATTGGTTAAAATTCCAATGGCAGGTTCGGTGTCTAGCTTAAACGTATCGGTTGCAACCGGTATTTGTTTATTTGAAGTATTACGCCAACGTAACGCAAATAATTAAATTACGTTAGTTTAAAGCTAAGCATTAAAAAAGCCGAGATTAAATAATCTCGGCTTTTTTGTATCTACTATTTGCTTAGTATGGTGTGAGTAAAACGGTTTAGTTAACGAGCCGTTTTACTCAGCTACTACTTAAAAGCTGTATGTGTAGCCCATTTGAATACTACGAGGCTTACCTGGCTGAATACCGCCATTAGCACGGTTAGCTATGTACGTTTTATCAAACAGGTTATCAACCGTTAAGTATACTTTTTGGTTGTCGTCGATTAAGTATTTAGCAGCTAAATCCCATACTACACGGCTATCAATTGCGTTTAAGCCTGAGTCAGATAGGTCGGCATGAGAATCAGATACGTAACGTATTTGGCTGTTAACAACAAACGATGCAAACTCAGCGCCTAACGATAAAGCAACTTGATTTTCAGGTACGTAAGGCATTGCGTCGCCTTTTTCTACCGAGCCCCAAATTTCTGAATCAAACGTGTTTTTAAACTCAGAGTCAGTGTATGTGTACGTTAATTTAACTGGAAATTGCGCAGCGTCTGTTGCAAAAGTACGACCCGCACTAAATTCAAAGCCCGAGACTTCTACTTCACCGTAGTTGTATTGGTCGCCAATATTTTCGTCGCTACAACCCACAGCAGCAGTACAGTTACCGTGCATGTTGTCGTAATCAGAGAAAAACGCAATCACTTCACCGTTAAAGCCATCCATATTAAAGCGAGAGCCAAACTCTAGGTTTACACTTTCTTCTTCTTCTTGGTCAGCATTACCCGGTGCCGCTGGAGCGTAACCTTTTTGAATACCCGCAAGTAACGTCACGTTGTCGTTAAGTGTATAAGTAGCACCTAACGATGGCACTAAAATTTCAGTATCGTTAGAAATATCTTTAGTTAAGCCATTGCTACGAGTTGGATCTGATTTAGACCATTCTTCACGCGTAATGGTAATGTCTTCGTAACGAAGACCTGCATTAATAACTAACGCGTCTAGTGTCCATTCGTCTTGAACAAATAACGTGCTTGCTTTTGCGCTGTCTACACGGTTGCTATCTGAACCAGGTACACCTTGCGATGTAAGTGTCATGCTTAGGTCTTGATTAAGCGTGTATGTGTCTTGCCATTGGAAACGATCCATTTCGTCTTCGTGGTAACGCATACCTACAGTAATGTAGTGATCGCCTGCAGGAATATGTAATTCAGACTGAATGCCTTTTGCTAGGTAATCACGGTTGTTAGCTTTAACACCAATGCCTTCAATACCTTCGCTTGTTGGATTTGCTTCAAAGTCGCTGTATTGCTCAAGCGTGCTTGTTCCTACACTGCTTGCTTTATACCAGTTACGATGAAAATCGTTTAGGTAAGCGGTTGCAAGTAATTCGTAGCTTTCACCAAAACGGTACGCATAGTTTAGTTGGTAAGCGTTGTGGCGAGTGTTCATTTCATCGTTTTGCGATGCAGCGTAACGGCGATTAGGGTTTGCTTTGTAATCTTCGTCAGTTAAGCCCATGTAAGTTTCGTCTGATGTTTCGTCAGAATATTTTACTTTTAGCTCAATATTGTGGGCATCGTTTTTACCAAACGTATGACCAAACTTTAATAGTAAATCAGTTTTTTCAAAGCCCGTATTATCGCTACCAACAGGAAGCTCTTTAAAGCCGTCTGCGCCGTAGGTAAATACTTCAACCAAGCCAGACGTGTTGTTTTTTTCTTTACCAAAGTATGCGTGACCTTTGTAGTAGCCATCGCTACCAAGGGCTGCATCTACCATACCTTTAGAACTATTAGGCTCGGTTGGTAAGCTACGAGAAAGTAAGTTTAAAACGCCACCTGTAGTACGAGGACCGTACTTAACTGAGGCAGCACCTTTTAATACTTCAATTGTTTCCATACGACCCATAGTAGGGAAGTAGTAAGCTGAAGGCGCAGAATAAGGCGCAGGTGCGACTAATACACCGTCTTCCATTACAGAAATTTTATCGTTACGGCCGGTACCAGTACCGCGCATACCAATGTTAGGGCGAAGGCCATAGCCATCTTCTTCTTGAACGTAAACACCCGGAACAGACGCTAAAACACGCGAAATATCGGTAAACTCAAATTTTTGAAGTTCTTCGTCAGAGATAAAAGTAGCCGAACCAGGAATGTCGTTTATAGCTTGCTGTGAGCCAATAACTGTAATTTGTTCAAAGCGTTGTTCTTTATCGCTGGTGTCTTTAGCCATTGCAGTGGCTGTAAAAGACAAAGCAACCGCAGTTGCAAGAGTAGATACTAAAAACTTAGGGTTCATTTTTGTCCTAATCACGTTGATTATCTAAATTGGCGTAATTTGAACACGTTAACGAATGCGAATCAATATTATTAAGTATAAAACTATTCATTTTTTTAGAACTAAAAACATATATCATGTAACTTAATTAACTTTTTTATATCTTTTGTATTGTTTTGTAATCGTGAAGCTAAGTATAAAGTTGAGTGTGTGTTTTATTAGCCTAAACGCAAGGCAATAAACTCAGCAAGCTTATCTACCGCATTTTCTGACTCCCCCGAACTTTTAACCAAGCTAATACCAATGTCGCCCAGTGCAGGTAGGTATTTAGTTTGTACTTGGTAATTAAGCTCACTGGGTACGGTACTTTTTGCCAGTACTGTAATGCCAAGCCCTTCTTTTAAAGCCGCAATAAGCCCTGTTAAGTCGGCGTTGCTATATACAATACGGTATTTTATGCCGGCATTTTTAAGCGCATCGGTAGCGCGGCGCCGATAAATACATCCCTCTGGCGCGGTTACTAAGGTAACCACTTGGTTTTTTGCTTGGTTTAAATCACCCACCCACACCAATTGATCTTGCATAAAAATAGGAAATTTACTTGAGGTAAGTTGCTCGTTTAGCGCAAGCACTAGATCAAATTGGTCTTGCCTAGAAGCCGAAAGCAAATGCTTACTTAATCGCGATTTAACTTCAAGCGATACTTCTGGGTACAGCGCCACAAAGTCGCCAATAATAGAAGGGAGTATACGCGCAGCAAATTCGCTAGGTATGCCTAAACGTACTTTTCCGGTAATGCTCTCTGACGTAAATTGCTGCAAAATGGCATCGTTGTATTGCATCATTTGTTTTGCCATGGGCAATAATAGTTCGCCGTACTGGTTTAGTACTTGGCGCTGGCCTTGCTTTTTAAATAATTTATAGCCTAATACATCTTCTAAACGCTTTATTTGTAAGCTTACCGCAGGTTGCGAAAGCCCCAAAAAGTCGCCGGCTTTGGCAAATCCGCCTACATCTACAATCATTACAAAGGTACGTAAACTGTCGGTTGATATATTTTTCATATTTAAAATTACAATTTATGTGGCTACATATATAAGTATTATTTATCAATTGATAAATAATTACAATTTGTTGTTACAGACCCCGCGCAATATAATTTTAAGATTAAAAATACACAGGTGTTTGTTATGACTTTTAACCCAATAATGTTTGCCCGCCACAGCAACGCTAACAGCGCGGTTATAAACGCTTTGCAAGCAAATAACAGCACAGTTGTAATGGATTTTAGCGGCAGCGAAGCTTCTGTATTTTTAAGCAGTATTTTAGGCCACGATTTAACAAAATTAACGGCCAGCGGTTTAGGTTTAAAAGGCACATTAGATGGCGACTTTTATTCTGACTTTAGTTACGCCGTATATTATTTTAGCGAAACCGCTTTTCGATTTGTATTACCTCACAGCGCAAGCCTGCAATTACAGTCACTTATAAACGAACAACAGCTTCGTTTTGATATTGACTACGTTATTCGTACCGACTTAACTAGCTTTACCTTAAGCGGCGAAAACGCCTTTGATACGCTAGTTGATGCCTTTAAATTAACACCCGGTTTGCGATTATCTGACGCACAACTATGCTACGGTGCGCAAAGCGGTGAGGTATTTATTACCGCGATTGATAACAAAGATGAGCAGCATTTTGTGCTCATAGCTAAAGCGCCAGAGCTACAAAAATGGCAAAGCTACATGCAAACGCAGGGTTTTGCAGTAATGCAAAACCAGGCCGCATAACAAAAACAACCAACAGGTAAACATAATAATGTTTGCCTGTTTTTAATTTAAGCCACGCCCATTAAGGGTTAATTTAAAACGTGAAGGAATGTTATGACTTCTAAAACTGTACTCCATGCTAAGCACCTAGAAGCGGGCGCAAAAATGGTTGATTTTCATGGCTGGGAAATGCCAATCAACTACGGCTCACAAATAGAAGAACATAATGCAGTGCGTAACGATGCAGGCATGTTTGACGTATCACACATGACCATTGTTGATATTGAAGGCGACCAAGCTAAAGCATTTTTACGAAAACTTGTAGCAAACGACGTGGCTAAATTAACCGTACCAGGTAAAGCACTTTACACCGGCATGCTTAACGAGCAAGGCGGCGTAATTGACGACCTTATTATTTACTTTTTCAGCGAAACGTTTTACCGCTTAGTGGTTAACTCGGCTACGCGCGAAAAAGACTTAGCGCACTTAGCTAATGTATCGAGCGATTTTGCCGTTACAGTGACTGAGCGTCCAGAGTTTGCAATGATTGCAGTGCAAGGCCCTAACGCACGCGAAAAAACAGGCACGCTTTTAAATGCAGAGCAACAAGCTGCAGTTGAAGGCATGAAGCCGTTTTTTGGTGTTCAAGTGGGTGATTTATTTATTGCTACAACGGGTTATACTGGCGAAGACGGTTACGAAATTGTAGTACCAAACGACCAAGCAGCCGATTTATGGCAACAACTGCTAGACGCAGGTGTAGCGCCAGCTGGTTTAGGTGCACGTGACACGCTACGTTTAGAAGCAGGTATGAACCTTTACGGCCTAGATATGGACGAAAGCGTATCGCCACTTGCAGCTAACATGGCATGGACCATTGCATGGGAACCAGAAGATCGTGACTTTATTGGCCGTGACGTACTGGTTAAACAACGCGCTGAAAAAAGCACCGACAAGCTTGTTGGTTTAGTACTTGAAGAAAAAGGCGTATTGCGTAGCGGTTCAAAAGTAATTGTTGACGGTGGAGAAGGGGTTATTACCTCAGGTACTTTTTCACCTACACTTGGTTTTAGTGTAGCCCTTGCACGTGTACCACGTTCAACAGGCGACACTGCTCAAGTAGAAATGCGCAAAAAATTAGTTAACGTTAAAGTAGTGAAGCCTAGCTTTGTACGTAACGGTAAATCAATAATTTAAAATTTGGTGTTATCACCCAATAATACCAATCATGTTGAGTTATTAATCACTTATAGCGACGGATAAATAGAGTGATAACAAGGCATTAATTTTGATATGTAGTTGTTCTACCTGATAAATTAATAACGATGTTAGCGCTTTATTTAGACCGCTAGATTGGTTAAATATTTAATTTGATTGGTATCATAACCAAAGGAACAAGATAATGAGCAATATCCCTACTGAATTAAAATACGCTTCTTCACACGAGTGGGTTCGCAACGAAGGTGACGGTACCTTTACTGTAGGTATTACAGAGCACGCACAAGAACTACTTGGTGACATGGTATTTGTTGAATTGCCTGAAGTGGGCGACGAAGTAGACGCAGGCGAAGATTGTGCAGTAGCAGAGTCGGTTAAAGCGGCATCAGACATCTACGCACCAATTAGCGGCGAAATTGTTGCCATTAACGAAGAGCTAGAAGACGCACCTGAAACAGTAAACAACGACGCGTACGGTGATGGTTGGTTATTCCGTGTTAAAGCATCTGATGAGTCTGAGCTAGACAACCTATTAGACGCTGAAGGTTACTCGCACACTATCGACGAAGACTAATCACTCTTTATTGATACTCAAAAGCCCCGTTTTATGTTTGATGGGGCTTTTATGATTTTATCGCCAATTTTCCATACCATTTTGACGTTAAATCATCATATATTTTAATTAATACTAGTTACCCATTAGTATTTAGGATCATAGGAATCTAGACACATGTCAAACGCCAAATCTCTTGAGCAGTTAGAGCAAAAGCAAGATTTTATTCGCCGCCATATAGGGCCAAGCCCCGCGCAAGTAAGCGATATGCTGAGCGCTCTTGAAGTATCGAGTGTACAAGAGCTGATCGATCAAACTGTACCGGCTAACATTCGCCTAGAGCAACCGCTAAGCATTGGCGAAAGCCGTACTGAAGTTGAAACACTAAGCTACTTAAAATCAGTAGCAAGCAAAAATAAAGTTTTCAAATCGTACATTGGCCAAGGCTACCACCCAACGCACGTACCGCACGTAATTTTACGTAACGTACTTGAAAACCCGGGTTGGTATACAGCGTACACGCCGTACCAGCCAGAGATTGCACAAGGGCGTTTAGAATCGTTACTAAACTTCCAAACTATGACCCTAGATTTAACCGGCCTTGATTTAGCAAGCGCGTCGTTACTTGACGAATCAACCGCTGCAGCCGAGGCAATGGGCCTTGCAAAACGTGTGTCTAAAGCTAAAAAAGCCAATGCCTTTTTTATTGCCGACGACGTACACACACAAACTATTGACGTAGTAAGCACCCGTGCTGAGCAGTTTGGTTTTGAAATAATTATTGGTAAAGCGGCCGACGCCGTTAACCACGACATTTTTGGTGCATTATTTCAATACCCGTCTACATCGGGTGAAGTAGTCGATATAACCGACCTAATTGCCGGCGTACAAAGCAAAAAAGCGATTGCCTGTGTGGCAGCCGACATTATGAGTTTATTACTATTAAAAGCACCAGGTAAATTAGGTGCCGACGTAGTATTAGGTTCGGCTCAGCGTTTTGGTGTACCTATGGGGTATGGCGGTCCACATGCTGCATTTTTTGCAACACGTGACGCATACAAACGTTCATTACCAGGGCGTATTATTGGTGTATCTAAAGACCGTTTAGGTAACGACGCACTGCGTATGGCAATGCAAACGCGCGAACAACACATTCGCCGCGACAAAGCCAACTCAAACATTTGTACAGCGCAGGTACTACTTGCCAACATGGCGGCGTTTTATGCGGTGTACCACGGTCCACAAGGCTTAAAAACTATCGCGCAGCGTATACACCGCTTTGCTGATATTTTAGCTGCTGGCCTAAAAGCAAAAGGCATCACCCTTAAGCACAGCACGTGGTTTGATACGCTAACAATTGTTGGCGACAATAAAGACGACGTAATTGCACGTGCACTTGCCAAAGGCGTTAACTTTGCTACAAACCACGACGGCGAGTACTCAATTTCGGTTTCAGAAACCACAACCCGTGCAGACGTTGCCGAGCTATTTGATATTGTACTAGGTGAAGGCCACGGTCTAAGCGTAGACAGTATTGCAGCCGATATTGAAGCAAACGGTAGCGACTCTATTCCAGCGAGTTTAGTACGTGATGACGAAGTATTAACGCATCCAAACTTTAACAGCTACCACAGCGAAACAGACATGCTTCGCTACATTAAGCGCCTTGAAAACAAAGATTTAGCACTTAACCACTCAATGATCTCGTTAGGTTCATGCACCATGAAACTAAACGCGACCGCTGAGATGATTCCAGTTACATGGCCTGAGTTTGCAAACCTTCACCCATTCTGCCCGCTAGACCAAGCAGAGGGTTATCAAATAATGATTAACGAGCTACACGACTGGCTAGTTAACATTACGGGTTACGATGCGGTTTCACTTCAGCCAAACTCGGGTGCACAAGGTGAATACGCAGGCTTAATTGCCATTCGTAAATACCACGAGTCACGCGGGGATGCACACCGTAACGTATGTTTAATTCCAAGCTCAGCGCATGGTACTAACCCAGCATCGGCACAAATGGCGAGCATGAAAATTGTTGTGGTTAACTGTGATAAAAACGGCAACATCGACATGGAAGACTTAAAAGCGAAAGCTGAAGACGTGTCTGAAAACCTATCATGTGCCATGATCACGTACCCATCTACCCACGGTGTTTACGAAGAAACCATTCGTGAACTATGTGACATTATTCATGAGCACGGCGGCCAAGTTTACATGGACGGCGCAAACATGAACGCGCAAGTGGGTGTAACAAGCCCGGGCTTTATTGGCTCAGACGTATCGCACTTAAACTTGCACAAAACGTTTTGTATTCCACACGGTGGCGGCGGCCCAGGTGTAGGCCCAATTGGTGTTAAATCGCACCTTGCGCCATTTATGCCAAACCACAGCGTAATTAACGTACCGGGTACAAACATTAACAACGGTGCCGTATCGGCAGCGCCTTACGGCTCAGCCGCTATTTTACCTATTTCATGGGCGTACATTGCCATGATGGGGTCAGAGGGCTTAAAACAAGCCACAGAAATGGCGATTGTGAACGCTAACTACTTAACGCAAGAGTTAAGCCAGCACTTCCCAATTTTATACCGTGGCCGCAACAACCGCGTTGCGCACGAATGTATTGTTGATTTACGCCCATTAAAAGAAGCGTCAGGCATTACTGAAATGGACGTCGCTAAGCGCCTACAAGATTACGGCTTCCATTCACCCACTATGTCGTTCCCAGTAGCGGGCACGTTAATGATTGAGCCAACTGAGTCTGAGTCAAAAGGCGAGATTGACCGCTTTATCGAAGCGATGGTGTCAATCAAAGGCGAAATAGACAAAGTAATCTCTGGCGAATGGTCAATAGAAAACAACCCACTTGTGTTTGCACCGCACACGCAAGCTGATGTACTTGGTAACGAATGGGACCGCGCGTACGACCGTTTTTACGCTGCATTCCCAGTGCCTTCGGTAGCAAAAGACAAGTTCTGGCCAACGGTTACACGTATCGATGATGTATACGGCGACCGTAACTTAGTATGTTCATGCCCAGCGGTAGAGACATATCGCGACTAACTTTTGAACTTTAATGGGTAGTAAGTTCCATTATAGTTTGGGAATTTATCAAAATTATAAAAGCCGTTGCAGCAATGCAACGGCTTTTTTGTGTTTGATGATTCGTCATTAATCATATGAACGTAGGTTGGGTAGAGTGAAACGAAACCCAACAAATCAAAAATATACTTACTCGCTCACAAACCAAGAATATGTGTTATTTATTGTAGGCGTTTAGCTTGCTGACGCGCGGGCGGCAGCTCGAATAAGTATTTGAATAGGTACTTGGAATTACTATTACAGATAATGCGAATACGTTTGGCACTTCTATAAATTAGAAACCTTATTCAAGGTTTTGTCGCGCTGGCGACCGCAGCCAAAGAGGGGCTGATGAGTGGGTAAATAAACCCAACCCAGAGTTCAATGGTCAGTCTGCTTTAGATTTTATGCTTGGCGGGACTATAGAGCGGTTGAAACACGTTAGAGAGTTTGTTGATGGTCCATTTAACTTTATTCATTGAATTGAAACTATCAGTGAATAGTGAGAAAACCCATTCTAATCTTTAAAAATTAGAATTATTCATTACAGAAGTTGTTGACTTCGCTGAGGAATTTATTTACCTTAAAAAGAGACTAAATTGCAGTCGGCTACAGAGCATGTTTGCTCTAACTTTATACTCCGCTCCCTATCTATTGCACGGGAGGTTTCAGCTGCAAACCGGTTATACCGGATACTTTATGTGAAACCTAACTTCATTATTTTTGGAGAATACTATGTGCAGGATTGATGCGCCTTTTGGCAAAATCACCTTCGATGAAAAAAACGACCCTAAAGAACGTTTTATACAAGCTCTGGATGAGTTTGATATACACGGCAATTTCAGAACTTTAATGATTAAACACTTTTCAGATACATGGATGAATGTATTTAGAGGTGTATTAGCTCTTGAAGATGCTCTCGCTGAGACTCAATCCCATACATCAGAGTCTGCAAAGTGCATTTCTATTTTATTGACTCAAAAGCAAACTATTGAAAATAGTATTTTAAGGCATTACGGACATTATCTACTCCCTTTGGATGATGAGCCAATAATTGCTTTTTTAAAGGACGTAGCTGACATTTATTACCCTAACGCGCTGTTTGGATTATTTAATGACGTTATGGATAAATGTGGAAGCTACATAATGTTTTCATCATGGTTGTATGGAAAGGATTACTGCCTTACTAAAGCATTTTTTGATGATACTTCATTATGTTTGTCGAATAATAGAGATAGGGCTTTCTTGCTTTGGAGTTTCTTTGATGAAATATCAAATAATTTAAGGTTTCTAGATAGCAATTACTTATATAATGCTATGACTTATATAACGACTTCAAACATCGTACAAGGGCCTCAAAGTGAAGCTGTAACTAATACTTCAGCTAATATAATTCGTGGTTTAGATTTTATAAGGGCATGGATAACTTACGACTCTCAAGCTGGTAGATTTAATTATAAGTGGTCCGATTTTTTATACACTTACAATGAGTCCTTCTCTAATCTTGATTATTCAATATCACTTGAACTTATAGATAGTGATGAACTTCAAAATTTAAATTATGAATGGCTTGAAAACACTAAGCTAAAGCTTCAAGAATTACTTTATATAAATACTAATTTAGATAATGTTCCATCCGAAGATCATGTGCAGTGGGCTCAAGAGCTAGACGGATACTTTAGTTCATTTAAGTATCGTAACTTTGAGAGGCACTATAACTACAGCAACTCAAACATTATTGATTTATATAGACGTAAAGATAATGCTCATCATGAGTTTTGCTTAAAATTGAAACCGCTACAGATATCGACTTGGATTGAGTTTTCTATAAAAGAAGATTTTCGAAGGTTACTAGAATCAAAGCCTAGTAATCTTCGAGGTGAATTAAAGAATAGCGTTGATTTATGGGGTTATGGTAAGTATTTCACCTTATGGAAAAATGTATTATTAGTCGCTCTAGAAGAATTAGACTATCAAAGTAAACTTCGAATTTTATCTTGTTCAATACCTTTTAATAGCCGTCGAGCTGAAGATTTATATCCAGAATGCGCCGCTTGGTGGAATGAGCTTTTTACCGACTTGGTTGACTCGAAGGATTTTCCTAAAGTTTTAATACCTGATTGGGCTGTTACTGGCATTGACAGGCTAGAACGGGAAAAGATGGTTCCCTATATAGATAAAAGCATTGGGATAATACGTGGAGAAATCGTAAAAGAAGAGAATAAAGAACATCTAGAAACATACCATCAAAAGCTTGATAGGCTACTTAGTTTTTTAGATCGTACTGCACCAGATAAAGCTTTACGACATCGCCTTCTGTTAATGCGCTCGTCTACCGAACCATTCTCTGATGAGGCTCTTTCAAAGTTTGATTATTCGTATGAGCGAAAAGGTTTTAGTAAATGGTACGACTCTTTAAAACAACTAGCAGCAGATCAGTGTGCAAAAAAAAGAAATGAGCATAGAAATCTTACAGCAGCTAAGCATAAACAATTTCAAGAAGACTTTTATGTACAATTTTCCCAACAATTAGCTGAATTTTTCCTAAGCCGCCTTCGTCTTCGTAGAGGTGAAAAAGCTAAAGATGATAAATATGAAACGAGCCAAGTAACAGAACAATCTTCGGTTTGGAGGCAAGGTTACTTAAAAGCTCTTACTGAATTAGGTTTGGACTTAAATGGACAAGTACATAAAACAGTCAACTTCACTAAAAAATCAGATCCTAATGAGGATGTGCGAGCTATTGCCAGTGAGTGTTATAAGGCTGTTCGACGACACGCTAAGAAAGACTCTTCTGTTCAAGATATAAAAAGAAGCATTATTGCTGCTGAATGGTGGCTTCTTATGTGTCAGCGAACTGAATTAGGTCATGAAAATAATGCTGAAAAGGCCGTAAGAACTAGACGTAACCTTATGCGCAACCCATAACTTCTTAATTATCTTCAATCTAAATAACTAAACTTGGTGTACTAGAGCCTGATGCTCTTACTTTGACGCTAGCCGTCCGCCATGTAAAAACTTTACGGTCAATATGACCAGTCAAGGAGTATACGTATGCATAATTTTTCTGAAAATTTATTTAAAAAACACATTGGGCAAATAGAAGCTGATATTGATTCTAACTACCAAATGTTGAAATTTGGATCAGATGGCCATCATGCCCAAACACGAATAGCTCAGTCCGGCAGTACAACTTGTAAAAATTGTGTCTCTGGTGATGGTATAAAAAAGCGAATTTTCGGTAGTTCTATCGAAGCGGAAAGCTCTGCTGATGATTTCTATGAGCGCTCCAATCGAGAACTCGAAGCTTATAGGTGTCCCGTAGGTAGTGGTTGGCATTTGAGGAAACCTAAATATAGATAATGAGTAGCTACTATTAATAGTTACTCCCAAACTATAATAATCACGCTTAGATTGGGGGCTATTAGATCATACTAAAATTCCCAATCTATAACTAAAAACTCTATAACGAAAAATGCGGCCTGAAAAGCTGCATTTTCCCAATCTATAACAACTTTGATCAAGAGACTGATTTTTGAACTTTAATGGGTAGTAAGTTCCATTATAGTTTGGGAATTTATCAAAATTATAAAAGCCGTTACAGCAATGCAACGGCTTTTTTGTGTGTGTTTAAACATTGTAGACGCACAGCTTGCTGGCGTGTTGGGCGCAGCCCAAAAGGTATTTAATTATTGTTGGCGCATACTTCGTTTGCTTTTGGCTCATTGAGGGATTAGAAACCTTATTCAAGGTTTTGTCGCGCTGGCGACAGCAGCCAAAGTGGGGCTGCCGCTGGTCCCTCTCTGGACATTCTCAGCGCACCCGAGCATCACGCTTAATCCTTCAAAAAACAAAGGGGTCAAATCTTGACTTCAGACATTAAAAATAGATAAATCAGAATAGGCGTCATTATAATTATCTTAAATTTTAATTGCCTCAGAGGGAGTGGTTGATAACCCACTAAAATACTTCATTATTAATTTCCCTTGACTGTTTTTTTCAATGACTAAATAGTTGTTTGAATTAGGGTAGTAAAAACTATTTTTAGACATGGGAATTAGCTTTATCTTATTTCCACCTGTGCGCTGAGAATATAAAACGTTATTTTCATAAATTAGACTGCGAGAAGTATTTTTATTAATACGGTAATCACCTAAAACAGGTAATAATTGCTGCTCTGTTACATCAATGCTTTTAAACTTTGGTAGTTCTATACCTAGTGTTTTGGCTATGAGTTTTTCGTTTATAAAAATAGGGTTTATATGGTTTGAATTAGCGAGTACGGCTACGTATAGTTTTTGCTCGGGTATGTAGCGTGTATGTGCTAAAAAGCCATTTATTCCACCGGTGTGCTTAATTACCGTATAATCATTAAAAGGCTTAATAATTAGACCATATCCGTAGGGTGAAAAGCTGCCGTCGTTAAGTTTAAAAGGGCTGACCATCTTCTCATAACTTGCCTTACTAATAAGCTTGCCTGACGATAATGCACTAAACCAAATGTTTAAGTCAGTTGAAGTAGATATAAGCGCCCCTGCGGCATAGGGCCAATCCATATTAATATAACTTGTGTTTATAAAGCCTTGCTCTGTTTGTTCATATCCAGCTGCGCGGTGAGGTACAAGCTCTTGCCCTTCGTAGCTACTTTGTGACATCCCCAGTTTTTTAAAAATATTTTGTTCAACGAACTGCTTATAAGGTTGCCCGCTTGCTACTTCAATTATTTTACCAAGAAAATCAAAGGGGTCAAATCTTGACTTCGGACATTAGTGATCTAGATTTATAGTTTACTGCTTATGGAGTGAATTGCTATGTCTAGACCATTGCGAATAGAGTATGAAAATGCGTTTTATCATGTGATGAATCGTGGAAGAGGGCACGAAAATACCTTTTTGAGCGATGATGACTTTAAGTATTTTTTATATTGCATTGAGCAGGCAAGCCTTCGGTTTAATATTGAAGTGCATTCGTATTGTTTGATGACCAATCATTACCATCTGCTAATAAAAACTCCCGATGCTAATTTAGGCAAGGCCATGAAGCATATTAACGGCCTTTACACTCAATACTTTAATAGAACACATAACACAGATGGTGCACTGTTCAGGGGCCGATACAAAGCCGTGTTGGTGGATGCTGATAACTACTTATTGCATGTTAGCCGGTATATTCACCGCAACCCAATTGAAACGAGCACCCCGTTGGTAGATGACCTTGCTAAGTACAAATGGTCTAGCTATTCAGCTTTTATTAAAAGTGGTGCGACACCTAAATGGTTGGTTCGAGATTTTATATTTTCGCTGCAAGGTAAAAAGCGTAAGTATGCTGCGTACAAACAGTTTGTTGAATATGAGTGTAATGAAGAAGTAAGCGCTTTTTATGGTGCTAAAAAGTTATTGTCGGTGCTAGGCAGTGATGACTTTGTTGAAAGCATTAAAGGCTATATTGCAACATCGAACAATGAAAGTAAGCTTGTTAGTAAAAGGCATTCAGCGAATGATGTAATTACCTATTTGGCTAACCACTTTAATGTTGAGGTAGATGATATAGTAAAGGTTAAAAAGGGGCGAAAAGAAAAAAACTTACCCCGATGGTATGCTATTAAATTGTGCCAAGATTTAACGGGATTAAATTTGCAGGCATTAGCAGATGTTTTTAATGTTAAACACTATTCTGCCATATCAAAAGCTGTTGGTAGATTAAATGCATTAATTATTGAGAATAAGCAGGTTAAATTACAGTGGGAAGAGCTTCGAGGTTGTTTGATGTCTGAAGTCAAGATTTGACCCCTTGATGAGATCTTTAATAAGAGGTTACTATGATTTGTAGGGTGTTTATTTTACTTTGCATTTTTTGCTTTAGCATTGGCTCGTTAAATGCCAGTGAAAAGGGTAAAACCATTACGTTTGCGGTTGGTCACGATCATGACAAAATGCTGATGGAGAATTACCCAATTTATCGTGCTAGTTGGCAATTTTTAAATCAAAGTTTAGCTAAATTAGGATATGAAGTAGACGCCATTATTTTACCATGGGCTAGAGCGAACTATTATACTCAATTAGGAAAAGCTGACGGTCTATTTTTAGCTGCTAACCTGCCAGGACGAGAGCAATGGGCGGTTTTATCAAACCCAATTGGAATGGGAGTATTTGGTGCTTTTTATCATAAGGATAGAAAAGACGAACATGCTATTATTGCGGGTGTGCGTTTAGGTGTGCATGACAAAATATTAACTGGCTACAATACTTATGAGTTGTTAGAAGTTGCCACAGCTCAGCAAGGGTTTAAACTGCTTTTTAACCAAAAGGTAGACCGCCTAATTATGTCAGAAAGTTATGGCAAGTATTTGTTGAGCACTGAGCTAATTGAATTTAAAAACGACATATTATTTGACTCCGATGTAATTGAAAAACGTTCAATTCATGTTGCGTTTGCAAAAGATATTGCTGATAGTTTGAAAGCTATGGCTGTAGTGAATAAAGCGATTGATTTAGGTATAAGCGATGGTACATACCATGACGTTATGACTAAAAATAAAGTACCTGAAAGTATGTTTTTGCCTAGCCTTGATAAATAGTAATTATATTTTATGTGTTTTTAAGAACGCCCCGTTGGGTCAGTTTTCTGCTGTTTAATGAGTAAAAATGTAAAACTTGTTATTAGTAACTCTATTTAACCGTCCTGTTGATGTAAGAGTTGATTTTGAAGCTAATAAAAAATATTTTTCTTTTTAACGACCCAAAAGCAATTTTTAGCTAGTTATAAAAAGGGCAATAATATTGCCCTTTTTTACGCGCTTAAACTTATTTTTATAACTTATAGCGCGACTAGGCTTTGTTCTAGCATTGCCTTTATTTGGTTTACTATTTTAGCTTCTGTTTCGGGTTCGAATTGTTGTATACGTGGGGTGTGAATATGCCCAGTAGGTATACTTGAATTAAGCGCATCGCGAAGACGAATACTTCGATACGATATTTCGTTAGACAAGTAACCACCGCCGCCGCCATTAACCGCAATACTGTTTTTTAGCTCGCCATACGAACCCGCTTTATAGGTTTTTTCAAGCGTGGTGACTTCACGATTGTCGATAACTTTATAGGGGCCTTTGGCGTTTTGCATGTAATTTACAGGCAAGCTAAATTTTACAAACTCGTTGCCTGGGAGTGGTCGGCCATTAAGTTTTGGTATTACTGGGCTTGTTTGCGTTCCGCCATACACAATATTAGCGTTATCGGGGGCGGTTACACTACGGCGTTTACCCGGAAAGTGCTCTAAATCAAATTCTGTTCTGCCCATACTTACGGTGACTACCATGTCTACATAATTAAGTGCGTAATAGGGGGCAAGTAGCGATTCTATTATGCCTTGATCGAAGTCTTCGTAGCGCACAGGCACCATAACGGTGTTAATTTCTGCACTTATGCCGTTGTAATTAATAACTTGGCCGTCGAGTAATAACGCTGCAACACCTGAGGGGTTACTTTGGTTTATGTTTCTATCGAGTAAAAATGGGTCAAAGCCTGTAAGTAATATTTTTTTAGTGCTGCCTGATGAAAAAGTAAGGTCGGTGCGGCCTCTGCTGCCGTCCTCTAGTAGGGTTAGTAACGTATTGAGTTGAGCCTGCGTAATTGAAAATTTAGGCGATGTTGTGCGTATTACTTTGCTTGAAAGCAGGCGTGCCCAGTAGAGCTCTCGGTCGTCGTAGTTATTGGTATTTATTATGCGTTGCTTGGCGTTTTCCCACAGTTCAAAGCTAAAGCGTTGAACTAATGTTTTTGCACTTTTAAAGTTGTTAAGCTCTTTAAATTGCTGCTCAAAACTTGATATTTGTGGGGTAAATGCTTTTAAAACATTGGGCATTGCTAATTGGGCTTTGTTGATACGCTGTTCTTCAACAGTTAAAGGATTACTTAAAGCAGCGAATGAAGAGGCGATTAAGCTGGTCGCTAATAATACTTTGATCATAATATTCCTAATATAAGGCTATTGTTTTATATGTAATTTACTATCCTACGATTGCTAATTTAGAGCAACCCATTAACGTTGAATCGACTGATATTTGCTTTTGCGATTAACTCACTTAGGTTACTGGATTTATAAAGCTAGCATTGAGTCTTTTTTATAAGAAAGTAATTGTGATGGTTACCTTCTACTCAGGTTATGCAAATTATATGGGGAATCGTACACGGTCTATTACAGGAATATAGAGAACGTTCATATCTATATTGTTCGAGGTAATTGTGGCTGGTGGAGTGATAGGAAGGTTAAACCTCTAGTAAACACTAATATTACAAGAGGCATTAATTTAAAACTTATTTGGATTGACGTTTGTCGAGAATATAACGAACTGCCATTCTTGCTGCGCCGGCTCCAATGCCTGAAACTACCGCCCAAGTTACTGCTTCTTTAAGATCTGTATTTTCGCTTGGCTTGTCTTTTGGGGCTGGTTCGTTGGTAACCTTTTCCCATGATTTTTGTAAAGTTTTCCTTGTTAACATACCGGCAGATGCAGCGGCGAGACCTATACCTATTGTCGTAATTAGTTGTTTATTACTCATAATGTTCTCCTTTTGCTAAATATAAATAGACGTTATTTATGTTTAATTTTTAAAGTATGAACATGCGTAACAGCAATTTATATACCGAAAAGGAAGCAGCCTAACTTAAGCCGTAATTTGAATGTAAGAGCACGTGGCACTGTAATCCACTGATTTGTAATTTGGCGAATTAAAATTATTTATAAAACTATTTATAGCTAGTCTTTCATTGAACGCCATGCAAATGTTGAGGCAGCTATAACAATTGCAATGGCTATTCCTAAGTACAGGGTTTCTATTGTGCCGCCAAATTCAACTGCATGCTCTAAAAATAGTATGACAAGAACAACTGAGGTTACTTGTACGAGGGTTATTTTTAGATCGTGAAAGTCTTTAATATTAAAAGCGGCTAAAAACTTACTTTCTTTTGATTTAGCAGGCGATATGAATAAGCGGTATAAGCTAATGGCAATTACTTGCAGGGTAATACCGATTAATAGTAAATCGAGAATTTTAAGTAGTTCAACTATGAGGGCTTTACCTGCTTTTGCAGAATCTGGTAGGTCGAGAATGGTTGAAACCACTATATTAAAAACAATATTAATACACGAAACATAAACAAGAAGCGATGATAATGCTGCGGTAATAACCGCGATGACAACTAAAAAACGACTGGTTTGGAATATATTTTCCATGCTGCTCAACTTTATAATTAGACGTAACTTATACGAAGCATAGTATATGTTAGATCCCTAAGTTACTATTTAAACAGAGTAACTAACGCGAGAACATATTGAATTACTTAGCCCATCTTTATTTTGCAAAGCCAACGGCTGATTCTCATTTTGGAAACTTATTGGGCGATTTTGGTGGCCACAGGCATGTGGCGCAACTGAGTGAGCCTGTAAAAAATGCGCTTAGTAATCACTATTTAGTTGATAAATTTACCGACTCTCACCCAATTGTTAAAGAAGCTAAACAGTACTTTTCACCAATGCGCAGGCGCTTTGCTGGTGTGGCAGTAGATGTTGTGTTTGACCACTTTTTAATTATGCATTGGCAACAGTTTAATGATCAGCCCTTGAGTGATTTTAAACGTAACAGTTTTGGGCTTTTAAATCAGCGGTTAGCGCACATGCCGCCGCGTATGCAGCGGGTTGTTACTAGCATAACTAAACACGATTGGTTTAAAGATTACGAAACCATTAATGGTGTGGGGGATGCGTTGGATAATATTGCTGATCGTATTCGTTTTGCCAACCAATTTACTGGCGCTGCTGAAGATATAAAGCGCCATTACAACCAATTAGATGCCGCTTTTTTAGCGTTTTTTCCAGAATTAATAGCGCATGTAAAAGAGTTTAATACTGAACGCACTTGAGCCTAGAGTGCTTTATTTGTAATTACAGGCAAAGGTTTTTGTTAATGCTGTTTAGTCGTCTGGGCCGTTTAAGGTAAATTTTAGATGCTTTCGCATATCTTTTAAAATAACGCCTTTTTTAAGCATTGCGCCGCTTAATCGTTTTTGCCATTTTAATATGTCAGGCTCGGCAGCATCGAGGGTTTGCTGGTTTTCAAACTGAAAGCACATAAGTAACGAGCCCGGGAATAAGTGATACTCCACGTCAAACCAACATTGCAGCATACCGGGTAGTTCGGCTCGGCCTTGCTCTTCTATTTTATCGGCAACGTTAAGCACAAGCGCTTGTTGTTTTTCTTGCACTTTAGATAGTTTTTTCATTGTAGTGTTCCACTTGAGGGCATAATAATAGCCAGAGTGAGTCATTATACATAAGCTTTTAATGGCCAACACCTTAAAGCTAAGTTAATAATAATTTAGGTATAAATATAAGCTTAAACGCAGTAACTTTACTCGCTGCTTTTAGCATGGTTAACTTGGCGCTGCTTTGTAAAGTGGGGTAAACACGTAAACAATGGTCATTAATTACACCTGTTTTGTGTATAACAATAATAATTGCAGCCACTAAAGTGTTATTAATTAATGATTAGGTGACGTGATAACGCAAGTTAAACGTAACGCTATGGTGGCAGCTTTAATATGTATAAAGGCGTTGTTTTTTAAATTTAAAAAGGAAGTTGTGTTGTGAAAAATATGGTTGTTTTACTTTTAGGTATGTGGTTTTTAAGCGGGTGTACGACTACTAACAACATTGAGTTTCCTGTTGTTGAAAACAATGTTGCTTACTCTAAAGTAGCGTCGCTTAGTTTTGTAAATGCTAATGAAAAAGTACCTTACGGGAGTGATGAATCACAATTTGCATTACTGTGGCGCGCCACGCAAGCTGAGCAAAGTACATCAAAGCCGTTAGTTGTATTGCTACATGGTGGCTGTTGGCTAAGTGCATACGATATAAAACACAGCTATGCATTAAGCACAGGCTTAGCACAAGCAGGATTTAATGTGTGGTCGGTGGAATATCGCCGCAGTGGTAAAAGCGGTGGCGGCTGGCCTGTAACTTTTGACGATATTAAAGCTGGTATTTTAGCATCCAGTGCCTACAACAGTGGCGAATTTAAATTGAATAATACAGTAGTTATTGGGCACTCGGCTGGTGGTCATTTAGCGTTACTAGCGGGTGGGCAAATGAGTGAATTAAAAGGCGTCATTGGCCTTGCCCCCATTACCGATATTAAAGCCTATGCGGCAGGTACAAATAGCTGCCAAAAAGTCACTAAAGATTTTATGCAAGGTATGCCAAGCGATAAACCTAAAGAATACACTCAGGCCAACCCAAGTGAGCAACCATTGCATCAACAAAGCATTATTTTACAAGGTGCGAATGACAGTATTGTTCCTGCGTATAATTTAGAACAGCTTAATCGACCAGTAGATTTACTCGAAGGGGTGGGGCATTTTGATTGGATACACCCAGGTTCTGCTGCTTTTAGCACCTTAGTTAAACATTTAAACGGAATCGATAAATGAATTTTGATGATATTGTAGCGCTTGATAAAGCTGATGTATTGGCAGGCAAGCGTGATGAATTTGATTTACCCGCAAACACTATTTATTTAGATGGTAACTCGCTAGGTGCTTTACCTAAAGCGGTTAAAACCAGAGTGGCGCAAGTAGTGAGCGAGCAGTGGGGGAGTCATTTAATTAGGAGCTGGAATGATCACCAATGGATTGATTTACCTACACAGGTTGGCGAAAAAATAGCGCCCATAATTGGTGCTGAAAAAGGCCAAGTAATTTGTTGTGATTCGATTTCAATAAACTTATTTAAGCTTTTAAGCAGCGCGCTTATGTTAAACACTGGCCGTAGTAAAGTGTTGTCGACACAAGATAATTTTCCGACCGATTTATACATGGTGCAAGGTTTAAGCGATTTATTAGGTACTGACTTATGTCAATTAAAACTAGTTGAAGAGCAATATATTGAACAAAACTTGACTGACGATATAGCGGTATTGTTACTTACCCAAGTTAACTTTAGAACTGGTAAGCTTTTGAATATGCAAAAGCTTACTGAGCTTGCCCATAAAAAAGGTATTTTAGTAATATGGGATTTAGCACACAGTGCAGGTGCATTGCCGGTTGAGCTGGATAAATGCAACGTTGATTTTGCAGTAGGCTGTGGCTACAAATATTTAAATGGTGGTCCTGGCTCACCTGCCTTTTTATACGTTGCCAAGCGCCACCAAAGTGCCGTTAAACAGCCATTGAGTGGTTGGATGGGGCATGCAAAGCCATTCGCGTTTGATGCTCAATACGAGTGTGCAGCAAGTATTAATCAGTATTTATGTGGTACGCCAAGTGTGATTGCTATGAGTGCGTTAGACGCTGCACTTGATGTGTGGGAAAGCGTAAAAATAAGCGATGTGAGGGCTAAGTCGATTGCTTTAGCCGATGTGTTTATTGCTTTAGTGCATTCGCATGCTAGCTTGGCTGATTTGCGCTTAAGCTCTACTGAAGATTCAATCCAACGCGGAAGCCAATTGGCTTTTTCGCATAATCACGCATTTGCTATTTGCCAAGCATTAATAGAAAAAGGCGTTATTGCTGATTTTAGAGCGCCTAATATTTTACGGTTTGGTTTTACGCCTTTGTACACCTCGTTTGAAGATGTGTGGAACGCGGTAAATACGTTAGTTGATGTAGTTACAACAAAGTTATACGCCGAGCCACGGTTTAACTTGGCGGGTAAAGTAACTTAATAAAGCGGGCTAATTGCTTTGGTTTATTTTGCTTAAGCAATTAGCCTCTAGCTGTATTACAAGGTTGCTATTAACTATTGAAACTTAAAGTTTTTCATTGTGTGTTGCAGGGTTTCAGTGTTTAGTCGCATTTCATTAAATATTTCTTCTTGCTTACGTGCTGCTTCAACTTCGTGGTTGGCGTATTCAAATACGCTTGCAGCATCCACTGCTATATTTGACGCAACTGCAGACTGTTGTTCTGCGGCTGATGACACGTTCATGGCTAAGTTTTCGAGTACTTTACTTTGTGCATGTACTTGCTCGGATACCGCTCTTGCTTGATCAAATCGCTCTAAAGTGGCTTTTGATAATTTAGTACTTGCTACAATTGAGCTAACTACTTGGTCGCTGATAGACTGTAACTCGCCGAGCAAAGACGAAATTTTTTCTGATGATTCTTTACTGTTTCCTGCAAGGCTTCTTACTTCGTCGGCAACAACGGCAAACCCTCTACCATGCTCACCTGCTCTTGCTGCTTCAATAGCGGCATTGAGCGCGAGTAAATTAGTTTGCTCGGCAATGCTACTAATTGAATCTAAAATGGACGATATGCTCGCTACCTGCTGATCCATTTTACTTACCACTTCTTCTACGTCAGACATCCCCGTTGCAAGCTCAGTAATTGAGCTTTGGCTGAGTTTGTTATCTTCTATCAACAGATTGGCTTGTTTGTTTAACTCGTCACTAGAGCTGAGAGTTTCAGAAGCTGAGCCTGCTATTTCGCGGCTTGTTGCGGCCATTTCTTCTATTGCGGTGGCTATATTACTCGCCATAGCCAATGTTTTGTTTGAATCATCAAGGACTGTTTTTGTTGCATTACTCATATCGTCACTGAGTTTTGAGCCCGAATTTATTGAGTGGTCGAGCCCTAATAGCAGGTCTTTAAAAGCGAAAATAGTATTGTGGATAGCATTTGATATTTCGCCGAGTTCATCTTTACTTTTGAGCCTTATATCTATTGTTAGGTCGCCTTTTTCGGCTTTAAGTAAAAGTGACGTTAGTTGGCTTAATTCCTTTTTGAGAGTACTTAATAAATGAAAGTTTAAGTATGCGATGATCACAAGTGTAACCAAAAAGTAGATAATAGTGAGTGTAAGCGTTGTATCGGCCGCTTCTTTTAGTTCAAGGCCATCTTTGTCAACAGTACTCCATTGGCTGTCTAGTACTTTTTTAATTTGAGTTATTTGTTGTGTTGCCATAGGAAACCACACAGAGGCTGCCGGCAAAGCTGTAAAGTTAGGCGATTCTGTGTTGAGCAATGTGTTTGTTATTGCATTAATTTTACGTGAGTCAGCACTTTGTATAATGCTGTTAAAGCTTTGTAATTGTTGGCCTTGCAAATTAGCTATTAAATATTGATTGAGCAAATCGATTTCTGAATTGTATAAGGCAATATTTTGCTGTGTAACACTCGTTAATTGCTTTTTAGCTAAAGTGCCATTTATTTTTCCCCTATTTTGGCCCAAACGTTCTTTGTATTGCGCGAGCAAAAAAGCAATGTTTAGATCTTTAGATAATACCGGGTGCTTTATTTGGCTACTCAGGTTAGCAGCTACATTGAGTGCAATTTGATTTAATTTACTGTAAAACGCGAAGGCACCAGGGGCTGCTTGTTTATCAACTTGAGTGCGTAATGCTGCTTTTTTTGCATTGTGGTCAAAAAGAATACTTAAATTTTTAGAGATCTTTGTAGAATTTTTAGTTAGTTGATCACTTACCGACTTTAAATGTTGTATTGAGGTATCTGCCTTTTGGCGTTGCGCGAGCACTTTGTTTTTAGCCTCGGCTGAACCACTTCCTAAAAAGCCTGCAGTTAACCCTCGCTCTACAGCATGGTTATGTGCCACTTTTTCCAGTGCATCTAACAAGCTAATTAATGCAATATCTTGCTGCAGTGTCTGCGACTCCTGCCATTTATTCGCTATGTTTTGTATCAGCAATATAAAAATAAAAACCATTAATATGATTGATGTTAACAAAGAGAGCTGAATGATAGATAGTCGGCCAAGTAAGCGATTCATAAGGTCAGTCCTGTTGTGTATTTATCTCGGTATTTTGGCTAAACAAGGGTTAAGCAAATAAATAGTCATTAACTATTTAATACATAAAGCGTAGTGTAGTTTTTAATAAATTCACTTGAACAAGTGAGTTAATTTAGTAAATGGTGTTATGTGTGAGGTACTTAATCGCGGCTTGTTTACAAATTATTGCAATTTTGTAACCGTTTTGGTGGTGGTTACCTTGTTATTGCTTTTGCTAAGTTGAGATAATGGTAGGTGAACCAATTTAACGGACTAATTAAAATGAATAAATTTATACTTACCCCGCTTGCTATTACACTTTCTTTAACGCTTAGCGCATGTGGTGGCTCTTCATCAGAAAGTAGCTCTGGCGGCTCGTCAAGCGGTGGCGACACAGCCCAACTTCAAACTATTGCTTTACAAACATTAACTCGCGAATGCGGGGCTGATTCTGCGTATCAAGCAGATGTTGTTTTTCATAGTGATGATGGTGATGCTATCGGTTCTGTTAAAACCGATGCAGAAGGTAAATTTTCAGGTGAGTTACCCTCAGGCACCAAGCATGTATCAGTATTAGGTGATGTGTTTGATGAAGAAGACGGTGGTTATAAGCAAATTATCACTGAGCTTAACATAGAAAATAGAACTAATTTAGGCACCTTTTATTTTAATGACTTCACAGGTGATTGTGGATGTACTGAATATAGTGTTGATACAACAGCGCTAAGTACGATTGCGTCTGATTACACAATATATCAATCACAAGGTAACGAAGTTTCGGGGTCTGTAAATATTTGCCCAAATGATAATAAGCTTTATATAACGGCGCTTTCTAGTTACTCAGTTGATGCAAAAGCTGCCGTTATTGATATACCGGTAAACTCATCAGTTATTACCCTAACAGATGAAGATTTTATTCATGACGGTGTTGAAGTTCCTGTTCAATTAGATATTGATGCTGATTATGCTAGTACTCGAGGTTATATAGAAGCTGATAATACGTATAGGTTTGTTCAATATAGTGGTTCTGAAATATCAAACACGCTTTTTGTATTCCCAACAGTGACTGAGCATAATTTTTATGTGCAACTTGATTTTATGTCAGACCTTATGAATGTAGATGGTGTTGATGTTGAGTTTCAAAGCTATGCCCGAAGCGCAGTAGATACTATTGGTGATTATCAGCTGACCACACTTCCGATCGTTACTGACGATTTAGGATTTAGTTTACTTCAATTTGCTGAAAACAATGATTCAAGTTTTGACTTTGGTAATGTTGACAATCGGTTTGCTCGCACAATATGGGGTTACAGCTTTTTAGTTGATGATTCTGCTGAAAGCCGATTTGATTGGACAATAAAAGCGGGCATAAGTGGTCAAATTCCAGATTTGTCTTTTGGTAGTGTGTTCCCTGAACCCACCGATGAGGTCATTTTAGAAGAGTTAACGGTATTACTTTATGGCTATGCTGGTAATGCAACCGATGCAAACAGTTATGCAAAACTTTTAGATACGATGTCTGAAGGTGGGCATTTAACTAAGCCAGAGTTTAGTAATTATGTATATACATTTGTAAGTGCTGAAATATATTAGTCATTGCGTTTGGTTTTGTATTAAAAAGGCCACACTTGTGGCCTTTTAAAAATAATGTTTTAGCTTTCGGTCGACGTAAAAAGTTTATTGGGTAAAATCAATATTCTCAATTAGGTGTACCGTAACATCAGCACTGCACGTTACTGTTAAGTTACTTGCTTTAGTTGGTAGTGTTTGGCATTGCAAGTTTTTTACTTGTGCAATTCCAGCTGTTTGTGCGACGGCCTTTTCAGAAAAATCCTGTCTTGAATAGCGTGTGTTACTTTTGTTTGAGTCAACATTAATAACAGTCGTATTAGTCTTCGATGTTGAAGCAATAACAACACCGTTTACTTCCTCTGTAGCTAGTTGAACTATTTCTTTTTTGGCGCGTTCTCTTAAGCTTTTTACAGTTTCCTCATCATTACCCATCACCGTGGTAGATCTGTTTAATGTTTTAACAATAGGGTTATTATTAATATCTTTTTTGTAATGTATTTTAAAGCTACCACTCGATTTTTCGGTTTGCTGAGGTTTTATTTTATTGCTTTCAGCTAAAGGAATAACGATGTCGTATTCATTATTTTTACTGGAAGCACACCCCGCTAAAAAAGTAATTAGGATTAGCGGTAATATTTTCATTTTAGGCCTCTTTGTTTTTTATGCGCATCACTTAATACTTTGTAGTCTTCCACCTCTTTTATTGAATCAAGAATATCAAAGTTTCTAGGATCAATAAGATTCGCTTTTGTCATTAAGTCATAAGCTTCTGTATGTTTGCCCTGCATTAATTTTATTAAACCTTGGTTGTGAAGGGCTATGGCTTGATCTTCAATTGAATTACTATTTTGAGCAACTTGTTCAAAAATACTAAAAGCTTGGCTTAAACGGTCTTTTTTTACATACTCTATACCTAAATCAATATTTTCATCTTCCCCATTTAGGTAATTAAGTTTTACTAAAGAACGATATGGGGAAACCTGTTTAACAACAAAGTCAGCCGCCTTTTCTATTAAAAAGTCAGCAACTTCAGAGTCGGTCCGGAGCTTATCTTTTGCTTTACTTCTATTTTCGCTTGAGCTTTTTTCTTTACTGTAAGTAAATGTTTCAGATGCACTATTTAGTGTTTGCTGGCCATAAATAACGTAATAAGTTAGGGTTAAAGTTTGTTTAACCGATGCATGATAGCTGTACCACGTTTCTTTTTTTCCTTCATGCTTTTCACTCCATGAATTACGCTCTACTCGAGATGGTGAGATTTCACCAACCAGCTTATAGGGGGAATTGGCATGTACCTTTACATATCCATGTCTCATTAATTTAGATTTTATTTTTGCCGAAAGCGCATTTCCCTTAATGTTATATTTATCGCCGTTAAAACCAACTACAGCAATATGATCAAGAGCAAGGCCTGACTTACTAGGCATATTCATTGTTGAATCAATTTCAACTTTTGAAGCGCAGCCAGTAAGTACAGCCAATAAACTAAAAAAGTATAATGAATGTGTGAATGTTTTTTTAATATTTAGCATCGCTTTTTCCATTTCCATGTTGAATGTGAAACTAACGCCTTTTTTGCTGGAAAGGCAATTAATCACCCGATAAGTGGTTTTAAATTTGGTCCATAGACTTATAAATAGGTTGACGCTCTAGCACCTTTTGTAAATACTTTTTTGTTTCTTCGTATGGAAGGTCTCTAATAAGCTTGTTATAGACCTCTTCAGGCGTCATTTTATTTATTATGTTAGAAGCTTTATTGATATTTCTTGAGTTATCGGTGTTAAAGGCTTTAGCTACATTCCCTGCACCGGTGTTGTAAGCTGCAATCATGCAATAAAACCGACTTTGCTGATTACTTATTTTAGCCAAATAGCGTGTGTTTAAAAGGTGCATATATGCAACACCTGTTTCAATATTATTCTTTGGGTTGAATAAATACTCCTTGCTCATGATGTTCTTTTTCTTATGTAAAAAAAGATTAACATCAGCTCCTGCACTTATAGGCACAATCTGCATTAAACCAAAGGCGGGGATTGGAGATTCTGCTTGAGTATTAAAGTGACTTTCAGTATGGATAATCGAAAAAAGCAAACTCTCGGGCAACCGCCAATGCTTACTATGCTTACTAACGATATTTTTATAGGGGGCTGCTTTTTTTATAAAACTGCGATGGGCAAGCGGTATGGTGTAGGTGGTAACTCGTTTATTTTTTAGCTTTTCTCTTTGTTGCATCGCGTTAGCTCCTACTTGCGACGCTTTTAAGCTTTTTATACGCTGTGTTTTTTCTGATTCTATTTTTGCTATTTCTGCAGTCAATTTCTTTTTAGCGAGTAAATTTTCGCTATCTAGCTGAACAGGTGATGATACTTGTAAAGACATATCAAACACTTTTTCAACTTGTTGGCGAGCTTCAATAGTTTGCTTATTTATTTTATTAATTTCTTTTTCTATCAATGCTTCAGGCTGTGCAATCACTTCAACCGGCGTTTCAACGGGAGAGATATTTTCTATATTTTTTTTAAGTATCTTAAATGAAGTGCTATTTATTTTGCTCGCTACCACTGCATTAGCATTTAACGCACTTTTTAGAGCGTTACTGATATCTTTTGTAGAAACATGTTCTTGCTCGTTGTGCAAAATACTAATACTTATCTGGTCATTCTCATAGTCAATAGTGGTTTTTGCTTTGTTATCAGGGCTATAGTAGGTCGTTTGACTAGAAAGCAGAGGATCTGTTTCACCCCACGTGTTAATGAGTTTGTCGCGTATATCATCAAGTTTTTTAAAATGTTTGCGTCTAAAATCTTGATATTCAGATAAGTAGGTTTCTTTCCAGTCGTTAAACTCTTTTAGTTCTTCTGCGCTGCCTTCCTTTTCTAAAACGGCCATTTCTTGCTCTAGTTGCTCAAATGGATCATTTGTTTGTTGAGCTGAAACTTCCGTTACATTTAGCATTAAGGTGGTAAATAGTGGTACATATAAATTAAGTTTGAATAAACTCATAAAAAAACCTTTATCAACTTTTTGTTAATGTTTGGTACTCAAATCGGGTGAGTAAAGACTCTGCAACAATTTTGCTCTCTAATTCACTGACTGCATAATAGTTGGGCTTTATCTTCGCTCGTAATGATTCAACTTCCTTTTTCAACTCATTAAGGTTATCTGAATAGGTAGCCAAAGAATCCATCGTGTTAATACTTGTTTTTATTGTTGCTAAATACTTCTCTGGTACTTTTACGGAGCCAGGAACTGCGGCGTAGCCAATAAACCCTTTGGATAAAGAAAGAAACATTTTTTCTTTACCAAGATTTTGAGATTCTAGATAATAAGTCAAGTTACGATTGTCAAAGCTGTATTCAAATTCACTTGAATTTTTCTCTAAAATAGTTGATTCGCCCAGTGGGCCCGAGAAAGGTATCTCAGGAGAAAAATCTGAAATACGTGACACTACGGAGTAACCATTAATACGCTTGTCAGAGGTGATGATTGTAAAGATAAACTTTTTTCTAATGTAATAGTAAAACTCAACATCAATATCTATTCGTGACCTTTTTACTGCGTTAGGCTCCCCTAGAAATGTTTTGATGTAAGCGATGCTATTACCTATGTTAACTTTATCTATCTGCTTATACTGAACTTTATGTGTAAAGTTCTCTACGAACGCAGAGTAAGCACTTTTAAGAACATCTTTTGTATCACCCCACTGTCCAATAGAAATCAATATAGCGGCTATCATTAAGATAGAGCTTTGTACTTTTTTCCAGGTTGATGTTTGATTATTATTTTCTGTCATATTTTTACTTATAATAGAAAACTTCACGCATAGTAATTTGGTGAAGTTTTTTGACCGACAACTATTCAATTAATTGGTTAGTTTTTTTATTTCTTGATCTAGGTCGTTTTCGGCTTTTTTGGCTTTGAATTCTTGATACAAAAACTTTTCGTCAGCGGGGTTTATCGTTCGTTGACTTTGTTTAAGAATGTCATTGAATAAGGATTTTGTTTGATTTGGTTCAAGGGCTGTAAGTACACAAAAATGATCTTTTCCAGATATATTAACAATATCCGATTTTATTAGCCTAGAGCCCTGCAATTTTTGCTTGGTTAGTTGCTTTGAAACAGAACTAAAGCTTGTACCAACAGTAGTATCGTCGTTTGCGTCTGTACGATTGCTATATGTTTTTTCAAGCCCTTCAATACGTGTTTCTATTTGTTGTGCTAGCGCTAGACGACTGTTTGCTGTTGCGAGTTTTTTATCAATAGATAAGTTGCCTGAGAACTTCACACAATCTGTCGCGGCAATGCCTTCACTTACATGAGGGTTTAAAACCCAGTCAGGTAGATTTGAAACAGGTGTACTTGCGCTTTTTTCTGCAACTGTATTACAGCCAGCAATAACAACAACGGCAACAGATGTTAATAATGTGCGGGATATTTTCATATAGTCACTAACCTTGTAGTTAATTTAGGTGAAAATTTAAGCAGACACTAATTGTATGTTTGTAGAATAGTTTTATTTGTGTAAAGGAGGGAATGAAAAACTGCATTATTTGATTGCCTCCATGCTTAAATCACTAGTTTTAAAGAATAAACCAAATTATTAATAATTAATATAGATTAGTGTTTTTAAATAATTTTTAATACGCACAGGTATTTAAATTCTTTAACAGAAACAACTTTATGTTTTTAAGTACTATACCTAGTTGAAAGTTTAAGAGCGTGCCACTTACGCCGTTTCCCAATATGGGATTTCGCCATAATACTTTATAAAAAAGTCGATAAATGCACGTACTTTTGGCGCGAGCAACCGGGAGCTTGGGTATACAGCCCAAATAGCGGCATTTGAATCCATGGGGTAATCTTTTAGTATTTGAACTAGGGTGCCTTCTTTTAATGCGTTGTGGGCGCACCAAAGAGACGAAATAGTAATACCTGCATCATTAATACACGCATCCCTTATCGACTCTCCATTATCAATACGAATACTGCCTTTTACCTTAACTTTTTCAATGCCATTTGGCGTTTTAAAGCTCCAGTAGTCAATCCCAATTAATTTAATACAATTATGGTTGAGAAGGTCCTGTGGTGTTTTTGGTTCTCCGTGTTCTGCTATGTAGCCTGGTGAGGCGCATATAATTCTATGGTCGCGAGCTAACTTTCTGGCTACGAGGGTTGAATCGTTAAGCTCGGCATTTCTGATAGCGATATCAAAACCACCTTCGACCATGTCTACAATACTATCGCTTTGTCTTAAATCCACTTTAAGCTCAGGGTGCTGATCAATAAAAGCTTTAAGTGCGGGCACTATATGCATACGACCAAATGAGGAAGGAGCTGCAACACGAATCGTGCCTTGGGGGGTAAAAGAGCCTGCGCCTACAGCTGCTTTTGCACTATTTATAGCATTTAATATTTCTTCAGCGTGAGGTAAAAACTCTCGGCCTTCTTCAGTTAAAGATACTCGCCTTGTTGTACGGTGAATTAGTTTTACACCAAGCGATTCCTCAAGCTTAATAATATGCATGCTAGCTACCGGCGGCGAAAGGCCAAGTTCCGCGCCTGCTGAACTAATATTGTGTGTAGAGGCGACTCGAACGAATAACTTTAGGTGTTCATTGTTCATTATTAAAGCCTATTATTAATTAAATTTTAAAACTAGCTGTTCATTTGAGTGTATTATCATGGGTATCTCTTGTAAATATACTGGCTGTTTAAACTAAACAAGGGGGTACCATAAATGCCAGCAGCATGGCGAAATACTAGCTAACCCTGCAACAATTATTGATGAAGGGCGCCTATTGCCTGTGTTAGACAACATTGAATTTAATCTTGAGGATGCAGGTAAAACGCATGATGGCCTTGCTAGTGGTGAAGGTATGGGGAAAGTGGTTATTTCACTATAAATTGTCGTGTCGGCTTAAGCCAAGCACTTATTAAATGTGCCCGGCTTTTTTATTATTTATAGGCAAAATTATTCTACAAAGGTTTACGGTTTAATAGTCATAAGTTCAATTGAGATCTATTTGTTTTGATAAAAATAAGGTAGTTAAGTCTGTTATTTTTATCAGGGCTTCTTTATCTGCGTGGGTCCATGATATTTTCGATCCAATACTTTCACAGCAAATCACGCCTAGTGCCTTATTATCTTTAAAATAAATGTAGTCAAGTAGTGAGTAAATATCGTATGGCTCAAAATAGCTTTTGGTAAAGCCTTTTGTAACTTCGTGATTTCTTGCATCGGGGGCATCAAGTATTTGGTGGCTTAGTATGTAGTTAAAGTAATCTGGGTAGTCTTTTGCTGTTAATACTGAGTCAAGAATGACTTCATCGTTCTCATCAAGGCACATTAAGCAATTTATCTCAGAGTATTCTTCATTAAACAGCCATAAGCTGACTCTGTTGGCCGCAGGTATTAATCTTTTTAGTTCACGGCATGTTTGTTTAAGTTTATGTTCTCTTTTAATGCTCGGGTCACTAATTTTTATTGCTAAGTCTTTGAGATTTTCGTTGTTTGGATTGTAAACATTAAGCAAGCTGTTCAAGCTATCTTTATTAAATGGCTTAGTTAAATAACCGTCCATGCCAATATTTAGGTAATGCTCAATATCTTGTTTCATTGTGTTGGCAGTCATGGCAATGATAGGTATTGATTTACCGTTTTTCAGTGCTCTTATGGCCTTGGTTGCTTCAACTCCATCCATTACTGGCATTTGAATATCCATAAAGATTAAATCAACGTGGTTGTTAACAAAGTAATCAACACACTCTTTACCGTTTTCAGTAAAAATCACTTGAGTGTTGTGCGCTTTTAACATTTTATTGACGACGATTTGATTTATTTTATTATCTTCCGCAACTAAAATAGCACAGCCTTGTAAATCAGTTACTTCTTTGTTTTTCTTTAGCAAACTATCTAAAATCGATGCTTCAAAGCTTTGCTGATAAATAAATGTAGAGCCTTCATTTTCTTGGCTGGTAAAACTGATTTTCCCACCCATTAAATGACTTAACTTTTTACAAATAGAAAGGCCTAACCCTGTACCACCAAATTTACGAGAGGTAGATGAATCAGCTTGATGAAATTCTTTAAATAAGTTTGCTTGTGCTGCTTTGTTTATCCCTATACCTGTATCTATGACCTTAAATGTTATGTTCTGTGTATTTAAAGAGTGACCTTTTAAGTTAATTATTAAATCAACGTGCCCAGCTTGAGTAAATTTAATTGCATTTGAGCATAGGTTATTTAATATTTGCGATATTCTTAGTGGGTCACCTTTTAATGTTTCAGCCACTTTTTTATCTATTGATACATTAAACTTTATACCTTTATCAGAGGCTTGTTTTTTTAGTGGCTCAATTACACCTTTAACAACGTCTTTAAGGTTAAAGTCGATATGTTCAATATCTAATTTTCCAGCTTCTATTTTTGAAAAATCTAAAATATCATTCACTATATTGGATAAAATATTGGCTGAGTTTAGAATACTTTTTAGCGCAATATCTTTTTCACTATTACTGCTGTCAGATAAGCCAAATTCGGCCAAGTTTAAGATACCGTGAAGTGGTGTTCTTAGCTCATGCGACATATTAGCTAAAAATTTACCTTTTAAATTATTGGATGTATCTGCTTCAGCTTTTAGTTTTTCAAGCTCTTGAATATGAGTTTTTTGTTGTTCTAATGCTTTACTTAGTTCTCTGTTTTTTAGCCTTAACTCTAATTGGGCTATGACTTCTTTGCCTAAAATAGTTAACGCACTAATTTGTTTTTTAGTTAATTTTTTAGGTTTATCACTAATTACACATAAAGTACCAATTGTACTGCCTTGCGGTGTGATAAGGGGGGCACCTGCATAAAAGCGAATGTTAGGGTCGTTGGTTACTAATGGATTGTCATGAAAGCGCTCATCAAGCAATGCATTTTGTACTTCAAATACTTGGTCTTGCAAAATAGCATGGGAGCAAAACGCAATATCACGCTCTGTTTCAGTCGCATCAATACCGTATTTTGATTTAAACCATTGTCTTTGCGGATCGACTAAGCTTATAAGTGATATGGGGGTATCACATATATCTGAGGCAAGTTGAGTTAAGTCATCAAATACTTTTTCTGCTTCTGTATCTAATATTTCGTACTCATATAATGCTTTTAATCGAGATTGTTCATCCGCTGGAATTCGCGCTTTTTGCATAGTAATACCTAATGTTTATATAGCGTTACTATAGAAGTAAAGTGAACTGAATGACAACTTTTAACTACAAGTTACAATAAAGAGACAAATATTCGTTAGCTTTATTATAGACAGCCCGCCATTTACAAAAAGTTATTGATTTACATTAAGCTCAATAAAATAAGTTGAAAGGTTAATTAATCAGTTATAAAAATTTTACGGCCCCTTATTAGTGACAAGAACGGTAAGTACTGTACCTTTGAAATTAAACCAACCAAGCATTCATATATTGTTTATTTTAATGAATTTTAAATGTCATTAGATATTTCATTTAGTTTACAGTTTTGGTGTAACCCCTTATTGAGTAATTTAAGCTGGCAAATCTACTTTAAACTTTCAATTAGCTTTAGCTTACTTTTAAAATTTAACTTTACATGAATGTAGCGAGCTAGTGTGGCAATTAGTACCAAAGTGCCAATACCTACTTGTGTAAGCCATATTGTTGAGTGGTTGTACATTAAAACGCTCACGGCTGCAGTGATGCAAAGTGCAGCCCACAAAATGGAACAGCCTATAAGGTTTAAGCGCCAATAGTTTATTTGATTAATGAGCTGCTGCTTTTTAAAAAGTAGTAAACCATTAACATCTAGGGTGTGTGTTTTTATTAGCTTTTTGCGCTGAATAAATACCCATACTGAAAACCCAATTGGTAACGGAGTTAAAATTGCATACAACACCTGCTCAGGAGTGCTAGTTGCTTCAAAAACTAATGCATAGATACAAAATAAGCTAACAAATGCGCCAGCAACTAAGTCTAACCATGCTTTAATTGATTGTTTTTTTCTTGCCGATGTAATTTGGCTCAGTAGTGCGGCAGTATCCAGTTTTGGAGTCGCATTTTTATAGTCTTTTTGCCATTGTTCTAATAGTGGATCCATAATTATTATTGCTCCATTAGCTTTTGAAGTTGCACACGTGCGCGGCTAGCACGCTTGGCGACGTTCGCTTCGTTTATACCTAGCGTATGTGCTATTTCGGCTTGGTTAAAACCTTCTAATTGAAGAGAAATAACTAGCCTAAATTTTAATGGTAGTCGTCTCATTGCTGTCATTAAATCATACGTGTTATCGCTGTGTTGGTGAGAATCAGTACTAACCAAGTCAAGTAAAGGGTCGCTTAAATTATGACGATCTTGGCGACGTGTTTCTTTTAAAACATGATCGACAGCACGGTTGTGTGCGACCCTAGCAATAAAGGTCTTCATACTTGAATCGCCTCTAAAGTTTTCTACTGCATGCCAAACAGCTAACGATATATCTTGTAGTAGGTCCTCTCTAAGTGCTTGGTCTGCTTCATGTGTTGCAGCAATACGCGCCATTAAAGGTGCGTATTGCAGTAGTATCTCATGAATATGATCCCTTTTTTCCACTAGGCTTCCTTGTTTTTGATGAATACACTTCTGTAAGCAATATAGCTTATACACGTGAGTATAGGACCCGTAATAATCGCACTTAATAAAAAAGTATAAGGAGCTAACAATAGACTTAAGAAAGAAATTAGCGCGATTAAACACATTGGTTTAAACGCATAGAAAAAAGCATTTAGGCTACTTTTTAATGCTTGCAGTACATTTTTATCACCAAGTAAAACACAATAGCCTGCAAAACTGACAGGCAGTGTAACAGGAATAATCGAGGCAAAAATAATACCTAGTTGCCATTGGGTAACTTCAGTAGGCTGCGAAAATAAAAGTAAATTTATGCCATCATTTCCTAGTAAAAGCTTTGCTACAAATAACTGAATAAAAAAAGCAGATGCTAAAATTGCTGAAAGCGGAATAATGCTTAGCCAGTTTTTAGCTTTAAAAATCGACTTTAATGAAAATACTTTATGAGTGGCCAGATGATGAATGACGATAACAGCGCTACTGCCCACAAAAGTGGCAGCCCATTTGGAGGCTAGCATGCCATAAGGGGCGGGTAATATTTGAAGAATACCTTCAATAATTAAAGGAAGCAGTAAAAATAAAAAAAGTTTTACAGGTGCTTGCTTAAAAAGTGAAAAACCGTCTTGAAGCCATTGATTAGCTTTATTAGCGGGTAAACTATGTAGTGGGGTTACTGTTAATGTATTCATAATTACTCTCCTTTTGATTGTTATGTTATTAGTCGATAACAATGAGAATAACCTGACATTTTATTTTTAATTAAAGTAAAAAATTTAAAACACAAAAATAGATTTATAATTAGATTAGCTTACACCACAAGCAGGATATAAATTAAGCACTTCGGTAACTACTTGACCAAATAGAGCTTGTTCTTGCTTTGACAAATTAATCGTTGGGTCAAATTTCATGATATCGGCGGGTCGTGAAGTAATTATTTCTGAAAAAGTCATTGCTGTTAATACATTGCCTGCATAAGAGGCATGGTTGCCATCATCCATATGTAGTTTTGCATTTGGCATTAACACTAAAAGCCTGTTCCAAACAAGGCCAATAGGAGCTACGCAGCTAGGTTGTTTAGCGCTTATTGATAAATGTAAGTCGTATACACGCTGGCCTTCTTCAGGGTTGCCTCTTTGTGGGTGTTCAGGAAATAAAATAGGTGTAATATTTTGTGCCTTGGCTGATGAAATTAAATGCTCAGCGGCATCAGTAGGGTAAGTTGTTAAACCAGACTGAGAGTATTTTTGGCCTTGAAAAATGGCATGGCTTAGATTTTTGTTTTTAAGTTTGTCTACGTTTGCCCTAATACTCACAATATTATCTAAAAAAGGTCCCGACACTGTGGTTGTTTGAACTGACTTATCTGGGTATTGGTTTTCGATTATATGCTCAATGATCCGCCCTAACTGACTGCTGTGACTATTGCCATAAATAATAATGTTGTAATTATCTTCGATATTGTTTTGTGTAATTGGAGTCGGACTTTCACTTGTATTTGATTGCGGAACTTTGGTATTACTGCTGCCTGAGCCGCAGGCTGATAAAAATATTAAAGAAAAAAGCCAAAATTGTTTAGGGGTATTAAAACTTATCATACTAATTTGTACCAATATTGAAAACTACTTACTGATACTAGTAGGTTAATTCTTATGTCACAAGTTCTTGCACGGCTCAAATACCTTAGTGATATTTTGTTTTATGGTTTAAACAAAAAGCCCAACAAAAATGCTGGGCTGAGGTACTTAGGTAATAAAGGTATTATTGCGTTAACTCACCAGTAGCTGACTCGATATGTGCTCTTACAAACCACTGAAATTGTTCAAGATCGGCAAGTTGGCTTATTAACATATCTTCAGATACTGGATCTAAATCTGATACCGTTTCGATGGCTTTACGGTGATCGGCATTAATACCGTTGTACACCTTATCTAACGCGCCTAAATGCTCGGTAACAAGTCCTTTACCTAATGAATATTCGTTCCATGTACGGCGGTCAACAATTGACTTAGGTGTCCCTACTGGTATGCCGCCTAAAGTGGCAATACGCTCGGCTATTGTATCTGTCATTTCGCGCACAGCTTCAACCTGAGGGTCCAGCATTTCATGCACACCTATAAAATTAGGACCAACAACATTCCAATGAATATGTTTTAGTGTTAATTGAAGATCTATAAGTGCAACCATGCGGTTATCTAAGGCTGCGATAGTTTTTTCAGCTGATTCGTTGCTCATACCTGGTGCAGTAAATTTAGCTTGCTTATTTGTATTGCTCATAACTTCTCCTACTTAACTATTTAATATTTTCACGTAGTCCTTTACGTAATAAATACGTGATAATTGTATGAAGCAATCAATATGCCGAAAGTTAAAATAAATAAAATTGTTTTAAATCAGTCGTTTGTGTTTTTTCTTTTGTTTGGGTTTTTATTAATATGAGGTGGTTATGAAAAGTCTGCATCTTTTTGTAAAATTTGCAGACCAAACAGATTCGCTGAAACTAAACTAGAATATTTTTAACGGGTGTATTCATGTGCCTTTAGTAATTCAAGCGGTATTACTTCAAGCGATTTTTTATTAGTGGCCTGCAAGATTACTGGCGGCGCAACGTTTGCTTGTTGCGCATGAAGCCATCTTATTGCGCATAAACACCATTTGTCGCCAGCTTTTAAGCCTTCAAAATCGTAAAGTGGATTGGGCGTTATGAGATCATTACCTTGTGACTTCGAAAACTGTAAAAATTCTTCGGTCATAATTGCACACACACTATGATTACCGCGATCAGAGTCTGGTACATAGCAAAAACCCTCGCGAGTATACCCGCCATTTCCACAGCATAATTGTAACCGGGTATCCAGAACGTTAAATTGATTTGCCATAAGGTGCCTTAAGTCATTATGTTTAATACAGTAAAAATTACTTTATCAGGCGCTAAAAAGTATAGCTACTAAAGTGAGGATGTTTGATTATGACTTTTTAAAAAAGTCGGGGCATTTAAATGAAGGGAGGAGGGGAAAAGTATTATTTGTGCCACAAACTAGTTTCATTATATCGTGGCACAAGTTAAGTTAAAGTTTGTTAACTATTCGTATTTTCTGGCTTTTTTAGTTTTGATTACTGCAATGTATGCGTGCCAGCTTGCATAGCTAAGTAGTGGCATAATCACAATAAACCCAACAGCCCCAGTTACAAAACCAAGCGCAACCATTAGGAAAATGCATATTGACCAAACAACCATTGGCGCAAAATTATTTTTAACGGCGTTAATAGATGAGACGATAGCTGTCATTATGTCTACGCGTCTTTCCATCATAATTTGTGGTGTAAATGCAGACACTGAAAAAACAGACACTAGTAAAACGCCACCTGCAATTGTACCAAGCGTTAAAAATGCTGACAGTTCTTCAAATGTTGGGTTAGCGTAGTTAGGGTATAAAGCATGAACAAGGGCGGCAATGCGCATCCACGCAATCATTATTACGAGTAATAATATTGCAAACCCCCACTCTCCAACTGGGTTTCTAAACATCGACTTTAGCGAATGCCTAAAAGTGGGTTTGTGGCCTTTTTCGAGTTCCCATGCTACGTCGTATAGGCCGGCTGCGAAAGCGGGTCCAATTAAAACAAACGCAACAGTGGCGGGTAAAATTACAAATACGCTTTGTGCAAAAAATGCAGAGTAGATAATAGCTGCAGGAATAATACTAAACACTAGGCCATAAATTACAGTAAGTAACGGGGCTCGGGTCATATCTTTAAACGCAAGTGCTAACCAGTGAAAAGCAGCGAACGTATCTACTTTGTTACACTCTATACAGCGAGCAAATTCGGTATTTTTTTCAATTGTTTTTGTTGTAGGCATAAGTGGAGCTCCTCTATAAAGCCTCTATTTAGGTTTAGGTCATAAACGCTTTATTTACAAATATTAAACAGACATACGGAGCTAAAATTAAAATTGTTCACTAAATAAACGTTTTATGTTTTTAGAAGGGGGGATTACAAAAGAAAATTTTATAGGAGGATTGCTGAAATCAATATTAATAAAGTACTACTTAACCTGTAGGCAGGTTAAGTAGTTAAATAATGCTCAGCCTAAGCTGATTGCTAGGTATTGTATCTCGTCACCATTTATTTGTGGCAAAAAGTAAATATCGTTGTATTTAAAATATTGCTGAGAGTTTATGGTAACTGGCTCAGCTGACGATGGTAGTTCATCGTAAACTTGCCCTAAGCTATAGTCGAAGACGTTGCCAATTTTAATAGCTTTGTTGCGCTGAATTATTGGCGCATCTACCACTTTATAGCCGCCGTTATCAGCAATATAAAAAACGTTCTGATAAGCATAATATGTGGTGTTTCGATGTTTCATACGCGAATAATGTCTAGGAAGTTTTTTAATGCGCAGTCCGCGAGGTGGCATCACAGCGTGATAGCCTTTTTTAGCTTTTCGGTAGTAAATGCCGTCATTAAAGCTAAATGAAATTCCATTAAACCAAATAGAGGTACTTCTTCTTGGCAAGTGCCTTATGTATCTATTTTCTTTGTAATAACGCGGCTTATACCTATTAGTTAGGTAGTTATATTTATGATTGTCGAAACGTAGTTGTTTACGCTTTTCTTGCTGCTTTTTTTGCTTGTTCTTTTCTTTTTTACGGTCTTGGCGCTTTTCTTTTTTATGCTCTATGCGTAGTTTTTTTTCATGGCGACGTTCATCGCGCTTATACTCAATGCGTTTAGGGTTTTCGTGCTTATAATTTTTATGAGCTTCTCGCTCGTTGGGCGCTGCAATTGCGGTGCTTGAAAGCGCGCTAATGGCAATTATACCCGATAGTAAAAATGTAAGTTTCATAGTGTGCCTCGTTTATGTTGTTACATAACTAGGCTTAGTATTAACCTCTGAAACTGAACATTAACTGACCTATTTAATGTTTGGACGTTCCTTTACATTGCTTTACGTAAGCTAAACAGTTTCTTACTTATTATTACAGTTTTAAACAGGGCGCTTTAAACAATCTATACATGTGATAAAAAAAGAGTGCAGGTTAAAATTAAAGACTAACTTATAAGCCAAGCTATTAAAATTTAAATCATTTTAATAGCTTGTTCATTAGTACTTAGCTGGGGCTAACAAATCTCATCGAGTAGATGCATCACACGCTCGCTGGCTGCTTCCATTTTATGAATATGCTTAATTGCAGATTCTTTATCGCCATTTTGAATTGAGTGCAGAGCCGCAACACCATTTTTATGCACTTCACTATGCGGGTTTTCTAATTGTTTAAATGCATTGGTGTGTTTAAATTCAGCAGACTGCTCTGAACTATACCACTGGCCTAATCGGCACATTGTATGGTCGCTAAAGTCATTAACTGACTTGTTGCTTTGGCCATTTGCTACTGCATAAATGTCACCTTTCCATACAACATGATCTAGTTTAACGGTTTGAATAAACGACAACGTAGCAGCCTGAGAAATCGTATTTTTCATGTTGTTACAAAAATCGATAATTGAAGTGTAATCGGTATTCAGTGCATCAAAATTATCACTTAGGTGCGAACTATTTTCTTTAATACCTTCTACTGATACCACTGTTTCATCTGTTTTGTTAATAATTTCTTTTACTAGGTCGGCCACTTCTTGCGCTGACTTATTCGTGTTTGTTGCTAGCACCCTTACTTCATCTGCTACAACACTAAAGCCTCGGCCAGCTTCACCCGCACGGGCAGCTTCAATAGCAGCGTTAAGTGCTAATAAATTTGTTTGATCTGATATTTTACTAATTGTTGAAACAAACGTACTGATTTTACCGGCCATGCTAGCTAGGCCTGAAATGTTTTCAGTCATGCTTCCCATTTTACTGGTCATTAAATCCATTTCTTTGACAATATGATTTAGCGAGCTATTTGATTTTTCGAGCAGGGTGTTTATCTTATCGCTTACTTTGTTTTCTTCATCAATTTTAGAGTAAGAGCCCAATACGGTTTGTCTTATCTCTTCGATTTGAGCAACACCATTGATAGAGCTGGAAAGTAATGAGTGAGTGAAACTATGATCTTCATTATTATTTGGGTTATTTAACTCTTCAATTAGAGAAGTATTTTCATTGATAAGCGTTGTATTTTTATTACGTAAACTCTCAATTTCTTTTTTTAGTTGGTCATTTTCGTTTTTCAATATCGAGTAGGTTGAACTTAAAACAAACATATTTAGACCTTGATTTTTAAAAATTAATTTACATTTAGTTATCATTATAGAGGTAAAGTTTTATTGAGCCTATATTTAAAATCACTGTTTGTTATTAAAAAGTGACTAAGCGTTTACCTACATTCTCTTATTTGTTTCAGTTAACTCCTTTTTAACTCTCTATATACCCATATCCTAATAAACAAAGCCACTTTTTATTAATTATAAAGTGGCTTTGTTTGGTTGGGTTTAACGCAGGATGAGTTGTTGGTTTATTTCATCAAAAATACCGGCGTCGTCTATGGTTGAAGGGATTTGTAGTTCGTCGCCATCAATAAGTTGGCGTAAATTTTTACGTAGTATTTTTCCGGAACGAGTTTTAGGTAAGCGCTCTACGCTAACTATATTTTTTAAACACGCTATGGCGCCAATTTGATTGCGCACTGAGGCAATAAGTGCTTTTTCGACTTCTTCGCTTGACCCTGTAAAGTCATTTTTAAGTACAATCATGCCCATTGGGAGCTGGCCTTTTAGTGGGTCGTTAACACCAAATACAGCGCATTCGGCAACCGCAGGATGAGCCGCTACAATTTCTTCCATTTCGCCGGTAGAAAGTCTGTGGCCTGCAACATTTATAACGTCATCAGTGCGGCCCATTATGAATAAGTAGCCGTCTTCATCTATATATCCGCCATCGCCAGAGAGGTAGTAGCCCTCGTATTCACTTAAATAACTGGCTTTAAATCGGGCTGTGTCTTGCCAGATAGAGGGTAAGCATCCGGGTGGTAAAGGTAGTTTTATAACTACGGCCCCTTGTTCGTTAGCTGCGCACTCATTACCGTCCATGTCGAGTATACGAACATCAAACCCCGGTGTAGGTACGGTTGAACTGCCAGGTTTGGTTGTTAATGTTTCTATTCCTACTGGATTACACGCAATGGCCCAACCTGTTTCGGTTTGCCACCAATGATCGAGTACCGGAAGTTGAGTTTTCTCTTTTAGCCAATTGTATGTGGGCGGATCGAGGCGTTCGCCTGCTAAAAATAATCGTTTTAAACTAGAGGTATTATATTTTTTAAAGCCTTCAGCATTAGGATCTTCTTTTTTGATTGCTCTAAATGCTGTGGGGGCACTAAATAAGGCGCTTACTTTATATTCTTCCACTACTCGCCAAAAAGCAGTGGCGTCGGGAGTGCGCACAGGTTTGCCCTCATATAATACGGTTGCACATCGGTACATTAATGGTGCATACACAATATAAGAGTGCCCAACTACCCAGCCAATATCTGAGGCTGCCCAAAACACCTCGCCTGGCTCCATACCGTAAACAGTTTTCATACTGTAGTTCATCGCTACGGCGTGCCCGCCATTTTCACGTACAACACCCTTTGGGGCGCCTGTTGTACCTGAAGTATATAAAATATAAAGTGGATCGTTGCCATTTAAAGGTGTTGGATCTGCCGCCTGTGCGGTTTGCATTGCGTGTGTCCAATCTATATCGCGTTCGTTGACCATATTGGCAGTAACTTGGTCGCGCTGATAAATAATACAGTGATCTATTTTATGATTGGCAAGCTCTATGGCGTCATCAATAAGTGGCTTGTATTCAATGATGCTATCGACCTCTACACCGCAAGAAGCGCTCAGTATCAGTTTAGGTTTTGCATCGTCTATACGAACGGCAAGTTCATGCGCTGCAAACCCACCAAATACTACGGAGTGTATAGCGCCTAAGCGAGCACAAGCTAACATACCAATAACAGCTTGTGGGATCATGGGCATGTAAATCACTACACGATCGCCTTTTTGTACACCAAGTGCTTTTATTACGCCTGCAAATTTAGCGACTTCTTGTTGTAGTTGAGTGTAAGTATAAGTTTGCTTTGTATTGGTAACAGGCGAGTCGTAAATCAGCGCAGTTTGGTCACCAAAGCCTGCAATTACGTGTTGGTCGAGCGCTAGAAAGCTGGTATTTAATTGTCCATCGCTAAACCAATGATAAAGGCCGTCTTTATCCTGTGTATATGCTTGGTTTGGTGTTTTGTACCAAGGGATATTTTTACTTTGTTCTAGCCAAAACTGGGCAGGGTTTTGTTTAAAGCTCGTGTATTGCTGTTTATACAGGCCTGACATAATAGGCTCCTAAAACTAAATATGTATGAGAGACCTTACAAAAGGTAGGCTTTTTTATTTGCCTAGGCTATTCGACCTTGGTCGGCTAAAAGTTAATCACATGGTTAATATGCAGTTGCAGTGAGTTTGACAAATTAAGGCGCGCGGCTCAGCATAGCCTCATATTTGTAAGGAATTAATTGTATGAGTAACGACGTTAGAGTGGGTGTTGCCGTTATTATTATGCGACAAAACACTATTTTATTAGGTGAGCGAATTGGTGCGCATGGTGCAAATACATGGGCAACGCCGGGTGGACATTTAGAATTTGGCGAAAGCGTTGAGCAGTGTGCAATACGCGAGGTATTTGAGGAAACAGGGCTAAATATTAGTCAAATAACTAAGCTTGATTTTACTAACGATATTTTTAGTGCTGAAAACAAACACTACATTACTTTGTACGTAAAAGCTGATTACGAAGGTGGTGAGCCTGTGCTAAACGAGCCAAATAAATGTATACAGTGGCGCTGGTGCGATATTAATAACTTACCTTCACCACTGTTTACATCACTTAAAAACTACTTAACTACAGCAACACTCACGGCTTAGTTGATGGGCTTAATATTAACTTTTTAAAGCTCACTTGTGCGTAGTCACCCTTTTGTTTGTCGAGTGCCCACTCGCCTGTGCCTAAACAGCCAGGGTACCAAATACCTTTAGACGATTTAGTACTACATTGGTTGTAAGCACCGGCCTTGAAATAATGCCAATCGGCAGCATAACCATGCGGATGATCTTTGCCGTCCACTTTGCCGTAGGCATCAACATTGTTTCCTAAGTTAATTGAGTAGTTAACATCCTCTTTGCCTTTTGCGCTAAAGGTAAGGTGCATTACATTACCATGTACGTTTACGGTATAGCTAAAATCTTCACCAAGCGCTATACCTTCAACACCCGGATCATTAGGGTTTTCCCACGTGTTTCCCCACACTGGGTATGTAATATCAGTTCGGTTAGGATCTGTTTTTGGTAAGTTACGTTCGTAGTTCCAAAATACGGAGCCCATTTTATGGCCAGGCCATTTTTTGTAATAAATTTTAAGAGGCTCATTGCCCCAACCATAACCCAGTTTTGTATCTATTAGGGCTTGGTCTTTACCCGCATGAATTTGTCCTACCACCACAGAGTATGCGGCTTTTTTACTTGAGTCTGTTGCGCGCAATGCCACATGATCAACCTTCAACGTGGCTTCCATTTTTCCACCTACAGAGCCAAAGCGCTCAGAGAGTGGATGAACAGCTAATGCAAAATTATTTTTTGAACTTTTTGTTTTTATTTTTGTGTTAGTACCGCGGATCATTTGCCTTAACTCACTGCGGGTGTTGGTAGAGTTAGCGCTGGTTAATGCTTTATTTGGCGAGGTGAATACCATGTAACCTTGATCGTCAAGATAGAAAAAATCAGGGTGCGCGTAGTTCTGAATTTCCTCAACATCAATTGTGTCTATTTTACCGTCGTTGTTTAAATCAACAGGTACGTTTATTTTCCATTGTGATAAATCAAACTTTGATGCAGGAACAGGTGTATTGCTATCAATAGGTGTGCTTGTATTTGCGCAGCCCATAAACAGCAACGGAGTAACAGCAGCCAGTGCTGTGAGTTTAAAAGTAGATGTTAGATTTTTCATTGTTGTCTCTGTGTGATGATGTTAATGAAGGACAATATCGACCTTGATTAACGTTAATCTAACATACCAATTTAAAATATCAACATTACCAATTGCTGTGTTTTTTATTTTTTACATTTTACATTTGGTTATACCAATATGGTTTTTAAGCTTTTTTTTAATGTATTTACGTTGTGCCTTCTTAATATGCTTTGTGAGCCATTTTGTCATTTTTGGCATGAGTTCTGGTGCAAAATTATGGCCCATACCAGGCACTATTTTTAGTTTTGCCTTTTTTATTAGCATGGCCGTTTTTTTACCTTCACCCACACTAATGACTACATCATGACTACCATGAATGACTAATGTAGGTGTTTTAATTTTTCGAATTAAATGTTGCCTATCTTTACTGGCAGCCATTGCAATGAGCTGGCGTTTGTAGCCATTAGGGTTGTTTGAACGCTCAACTATTTGTGTTGCATGAAGCCGAAGGGCGGCTTCTGTTTGTGGGTAAGCTGGGCTGCCAATTAGTTGGTTTAGTTTAATGTTGTAATTAATTGCTTCATCACGGCTTGGTGTTTTTGGTTTTAATTTGGCAAGCTTAATAAATACGCCAATGCTTTTAGCGCTCAGTCTTGGCAAGCTAGAGCTTGACATAATAGCGGTTAAACTCAGTACCTTTTTTTTATGTTGCGCTGCTATTAGCTGGGCAATCATTCCACCCATGGATGCGCCAACAAAGTGGGCTTTTTTAATTTTAAGGGCGTTCATAAGCGACAATACATCGTTTGCCATATCATCGAGCAAATAGGGAGTTCGGCTTTGTATGGGAAGGCGCTTACTCAGCCAAGATTTCACTAAACTAGGAGAGGGGTAATGGTCCAAATGAGTCGACAGTCCGCTATCACGGTTATCAAAACGGATAACTCTAAAGCCATTGTTAACCAAGCCATAGTATAGTGAATCTGGCCATACGGTCATCTGAGCACCCAAACCCATTATTAGGATAACGACAGGCGACTTTTTATTACCTTCATCTTGATAGTTAAGCGTTATACCGTGCGGTGTTTTAATTGTTCGCATAGCCAAGTTAGGTTATCAGCTTTACAAAAATTATAGTGCGTATTTATTACAGTTTATTGGCAGTGGTAGGAAGCGGAAGTTTCCATTTATTTAAAATTGCTTCGTATTCACCGTTTTGCTTAATTATTACAAGTGCTTGCGATAAGGCGTTGGCTGTACTTTCTTCAAGCATTTTATTACTGGCAAAATAAAGCGTTGAAGGAAAGTCATCTAAGTGAATGCGCTTGGTGATAAGGTTTGGATCTAAGCCCGACATTTTTAACTCGTTTTCTAATGTGAGTGTATTCATTAAGGCAAAGTCGATACGTTTTTTGTAAAGCATTTGCCAAAGTTGCTGGTAGTAGCTCACCAATACTAAATTTTTGTCTTCTTTAAAGCCCATTTGCTTTAAATACTTAGCACTTGAGTACCCGCGAATAGTGCCTATTTTATAAAACTTAGTGTGGTTTAAGTGTGTGGCTTGTGCTTTATTGCTTTTTAAGCTAACTACGTAGGCGTCGGTAAAATAAACACTGCCTAGCCATTTAAAGTTATTTGTGCGCGTAGGGGTTTTTAATAAAGAAAGTAAAATAGTGTTTGGATTACTTTCAAGCTCGTGAAATGCGCGCGCCATGGGCATTATTTCAAATTTAGCGTTTAATGGTGTGATTTTTAAAACGGCTTTGGCTATATCAACAAGCGCGCCATCAGCTTGGCCATTCTCGTTTTTAAAGTGATAAGGGTGCAAATCTTCGGCAATAAAGTTTACTGTACTCATTGCATTTACCGCAGTACAAAACATAAATACAAAGGCGCTAATTACAACACGCAGGTACATAAAAAAGTCTTTTTTAGCCAACATTGGTTGAGTTTAAATAATATTGTCTGAAATATAAACTTAAATGTTTAATAAAAGTAAATCAAAGTAAAATTACCCCTTATTTGTTTTAAAGTATTCTAGTGGACTGCACGAATACCAACGTTTAAAAGCACGATTGAAAGAGCTTTGATCTTTAAATCCGAGCAGTAATGCTAGTTGTGCTAAATTAGGTTTATTAGGCAGTTCTTTAATACGTCGCTTGCGCTCGTTTTCAAGCATGAGGGCAAACGTTGTACCGTGCAATTTTAAGTGCCGTTGCAAGGTGCGTGGTGTCATGCTGAGGGCATTTGCAGTGCGTATTAACGTACAATTTTGTAAATCGAGCTTTGCCATTAAAATTTGGCTGACATTTTCAGTTATATTTTGCTGGTTAGTAAAAAGACTTAATTGCTGATCAGATACTTGCTTAAGTGCTAAATGTATAGCAGCGTTATCAGTTTTAAAGTTAAGGCTTAAATAGCTGCTCGGAAAACAAATTTCGTTGTGTTTTGCATTAGTTAAAATAGGGCAATTAAACCATGTTGCTAGCGTATTTATTTGCGCTTGAGTAAAGTGGTGTTGAAAGCTAACTTGTGTCGGTGATAATTCGTTATTGAGTAATTGGCGTACAACACTCACCCAAGCTGTCATATTTCTTAATACTACTTGTTCATTACATTGAGCATGGGGAAACCAGCGGATAGTTGCCTGGCTTTTGTGTTGCTCAAATTGTGCTTGACCTATATTAGCCACTAGGCAGTCGTAATTTAAAAGCGCTTGTATAGCGTTGCCTAATCCGTTACTTGACTCGACTAAATATCCCAAAACGCCATAGTCAGCCGTACGAATATGCTGACCTAGTCTAAAGCCAAATAAATGATCTTTAAGTGTATTTTGAGCATAATTAAGCAATGCGTTATAGCTTTTGAGGCTTATGCGTGGTGATAGTTGTTGTTTTGTGCGATTACTAAATTCAGTAAAATTAATTGCCTTTAGAGCATCTTCATTATTTAAACCTTGGCTTTGTAGATAATCAAGAATACTAGAAAAGTAATGATCGGCAATGGTTTGCATTTGTCGCCTAAAGCTAAAAAATGATCGCGTACGAACAAGTTTGCCACGTTAAATTTTATTATGCTAGAGGCCTTATTTTAAGTATTGGTCACTTATGGTTTCTATAAATTTAAAATGTACTTTATTCGCTCCGCCTGAAAAGGTGGCGGCTGTATTGCTGGAACATGCCTGTTTAGAGCGCTTTTTTAATGCTCAATTTTCACAATTAAAACCCCATAATAAAGGTGAAATGAAAGGTGGGGCAGGTTCCATAAGGCAAGTTAAAACGCCGCTTGTTGCTTTTAATGAACAAATTATACATGCCAGCAGTAATCATATTTGTTACCGCATAATGGGTAATAAGCCGGTGGAGAATCATCAAGGAGACATATATTTAACTCCCATTGAGTATGAAGGTAATACAGCTACAGCGCTTAGGTATTGTATCGCCTTTAGGCCACCATGGTGGATGCCGGGTAGCTTAATAAAGTTACTTGTTAAACATGATATATCGCAAGCACTTAAAAAATTACAGCATTATTTTAAGGCGGCACAGCATGACCATTGAAGTAATTTTACTTGCACTTAGTCCCATTTTTTTAGTATTTGTTAGTGTTGAATTTATTAAATACAGGCGTTTTTACGATATAAAAGACAGCATGGCGAATACGGCCTTGGCGTTATTGCACCAAGGTGCTGATGCGGTTTCTTTAATATTACTGATGTCATTATTTAATTGGTTATATGAATACCGCGTGTTCGATATAGAGCTCTCGGTATTTACTGTTTTGTTTGCCTTTATATTTCAAGACTTTTTGTATTATTGGTTTCATAGGGCGTCGCATAACATTCATTGGTTATGGGCTGCACATGTTGTGCATCATAGCTCTACAAAAATGAATTTTACAACGGCATTTAGGCAAAGCTTAATGTATCCCTTAGCAGGTATGTGGGTATTTTGGTTACCTATGATTTTAGTCGGCTTTGATCCTATAACGGTACTTACAGTTGTTGCGTTAAACTTGGCATATCAGTTTTTTGTGCATACACAAATAGTTAAAAAACTTGGGTGGTTTGAAAGCGTATTCAATACGCCGTCGCATCATCGTGTTCATCACGCTATAAACCGAGAATACTTAGATAAAAATTTTGCAGGCGTACTTATAATCTGGGATAAGTTGTTTGGTACATTTGTTGAAGAAGACTCTAATAAGCCATGTAAGTATGGCATTGTGGGGCAGTTAAATAGTAATAATCCAGTCACAATTACATTTCATCAATGGTGGCATTTAATTAAACAAACTTATATAGCAAAAGGGTTTAAAGCTAAGCTAAGTATTTTATTTGGCTACCCAACTAGTTCGCAGAAAAACAATGATAATGACGTGAGTTATAAAAGTTAAGAGTGGTTATCCACTCTTAACTTTGTTGTCTAAGGAAAGAAACTATTGTGCAGTAGTAATGACTGTATCAATCAAGTGAACCACGCCATTGCTAGTGTATATGTCGGTAGTTGTTACGTTACTACCAGCAACTTGCAATGAAGTTGCAGGTAAGCTTACTTGCCACCAAACATTGCCTACACTTTGGCCATTTTCATCGCCAGGAGCAGTATCGCCTGAGTAGGTGTATAATGGACGACCTAGATATGCAACCTGCATAGTGCTATCTGCACGAGCAATAAGTGATAAACCCGGTATGTTTTCAATAGAGTCCGCTGTGCCCAGCACTGGTGGCCACGTTGTAGCACATGTATCTTCACATACGCTCATTGACTCACCTAAGTCGTTGTCAAAAACGTAAAGCGTTTTACCCGCAGTGCTGTCAGCCATGCCTGTTACTAAGCGTGCGTTGTCTGCATCGTATGCAACACTGTCTGTTGCAGCATTGGTGGTACTAGTAAAGTCGACAATGTTTACACTTATCATGTTTTCAGCAAGCGTAGTGACCATTTTACCGTTTGTTGCAAACGCATCTGTACTACCTACTTGAGCACCTAAAACGTGCTGCGTTAATACGCCGGTTAATGCATCTGTATCAGCGAGTAGCGCGTTTAAGGTATCCGTTGGGATTTTACTAAATGCGGCGTTTGTTGGAGCAAATACGGTGAACGATTTTGTCGTATCATTAAACGTATCAACTAAGTCAGCAGCTTGTAAGGCTGTCACTAATGTTGAAAGTGCGTCTGTTTCTGTTGCAACAGTAGCAATTGTTTTGGTAGGTGTGCCTACTTCGGCTGGTGGCATAATGACCTTATTGAGTACATGAATTACACCATTATCGGCTGTTACATTTGCCGCAGTGACGGCAGGGTCGTTGATAAACAGTGCGCTATCTACGTATGATAGGGCGGCCATATCGCCATTTGCCATTTCCACTTTATTATTTTCGCTATTTGCAATGGTGACTGCTGCGTCAGATAAAACGCTTGCATCAGCAACTACATGGTAAAGTAAAATATCGCGAAGTGTATCAGTGTCTGCAAGTAGTGCATCAATAGTGTCTTGGCCAAGCGCTGCAAAAGCGTCATCGGTAGGAGCAAATACTGTAAATGTATTGGTAGGATCAGCAACTAAAGTGTCTAACCCTGTAGCACCTAGTGCGGCAATCAGTGTTGTAAAGTTACCATTATCGCTGGCAACATCAGCAATTGTACCAAAGCTTTCAGGCAGTGTTACATCAGCCACAATAACTGAATCGATTACATGAATTACCCCATTAGTTGTAGCAATGTCTTTAACCACAATATTGGCACCACCAAACATTAACATGTCTGTTTCGGCATTAATTGTAATTGGAAGAGCGTTACCTAACAGCGTTTCTGCAGATTGACCATTTAATGACATAGCAGTTACCGAATCAACCGCGCCAGTCAAAACATGTTGCTTTAAAATGTCGCCAAGTACATCTGGGTTTGCTAAAAGCGTATTGATCATTTTGCTACCAACGGCTTCAAAGGCCGCGTCGGTGGGTGCAAAAACAGTGAACTGTGCTGATTCATCGCTTAATGCTGCTGTTAAACCCGCAGCGTCTAATGCAGCAAGTAACGTGGTGAATCCACCAGCCTGTTGAGCTGTTTCGACGATATTGGAAGTTGGTGCTGTTTCAGCAGTGGCGATAGGCATAAGTACTGCATCAATTACATGGATGATGCCGTTGTCAGTTGCAATGTCAGTCATGGTTACTGTGCTTGTGTTTATTAACAAGCTATCGCCATTTAACGATAAAGCGACTTTGCCGCCGTTTACAGTGTCAACCGTTGTACCGGCAAGACCAATTGCTGCTTCAGCGTTAACGCTACCTGAAACTACGTGATAAGTAAGTATTGAACTAAGTGTATCTGTATCTGCTAGCAATCCGTTTATTGTGTCTTCGCCAAGTAGCGCAAAGGCATCATCGGTAGGAGCGAAAACAGTAAATTCTTGACTTGTGTCGGCAAGAGTATCGTCTAAACCTGTTGCCTCTAATGCTGCAACTAAAGTGGTAAAGTTACCCGCGTCTCTTGCTACATCAACAATGGTTAAAGATGATTCGGGCTCAACTTGTACAGGGGTGTTATCGTCATCATCGTCATTACAGCCTTGTGCTAGCAACAAGGGAAATGTAATGAGGCATACCTTCAGTAATTTGTTCATGACCTGATCCTTCTGTGTGAGATGTAATTAACAATCTCGTAACGTTACGGGCGTTTTTTTACAATGGATCAGGTTTTTTGGGTGTTTTTTGAACGTTTGCATCTGTGGAGTTTGTTAGGGATTAAACTATTTATCGCTTTTTACTACGTGGCGCCCCTAATAAAATAAATATATGACAAGCACATACAGATAAAAAAGCACTAATACCCAGTGCTCCACCATAATTATTAATTTTAGGAACTAAATATTCAAATAAGATCGCAAAAATCATTGCTGCACTGGTTATTGTATACACACCAAAACGCTTTGGCGCACTCATACCAATAAACGTACCACCAAAAAAAATGGCACTATAAAGCTCGGGTTGTAAGTTAAAATAATAAAAAAAATAGTAAGCAATTATAGATAAGCCGGAAGAGACGCTAACAGGGCTAAAAGGTTTATGTTTAGCAAGTAAAAATGTAAGTAAAGCGCCGCAAAATGCAATGGCAGGGTATTCTATTGTCATAAAAAAGAACCTTTAGCTAGAGCAAATACAGTAACGCTTACAAATGCAATACTTCCTAATTTCCCCCCAAAGCCAGAAAATAAATTTAAAGTAAGTACATACAAACATGCGCCTATGAGTGAAATAAACCCCAGTTCCCAGTAGCTGCTAATTAAACTCGACGAGCACATGCCAGCAAAACTCCCTGCATAGATAGCAGCGCTCGGGTGGTTTTTAAATAACTGAGAAAAAGGAATAAATGAGCCCGCAAGCCCTACTGAGGATGCAGCAATAACTGCAGGTATATTAAATACAGAGTGCAATACAAAGCACAGTAAGCAGCCAATAAAAAAAGCGATGAATTTTACGAGGAAGAATTTAAGCATAGGGCGCTTAGTTTAAAGTAACTCGGGAATGTTTAAAAGCAGTGCTTACTATTGCGAGTGAATAGTTAAAAAAATCAAATAAAGCTACCGTAAGGTTTAAATATGCTCAAAAGAAGTGTTTTGTGTAATGTAAATTACAATTTATGTATAATATAGAAAACTTATTAAAGATTAAGAAATAACCAAAGGTAATTTATGTCTAATTGTTTGCATTTGGCAATTCCGGCCGGCGACTTAGAAGTAGCTAAAACATTTTATTGTGACGTACTCGGTTGTAAAACCGGTAATAGTGAAGAGGGTCGTTGGGTCGACATCGACTTTTGGGGTAACGAACTTACATTACACCAAAGCGTTGAACGATTACCTACTGTTCGCCATGATGTAGATATGGGGGCGGTTGCGGTTCCTCATTTTGGCATTCACTTATCTGAAGATGAATTTAACAATTTAAAAAAACGTATAGAAGATGCTGGCTTAGAATACCTAGATAAGCCATATCGTCGATTCATTGGCGATGAATTTGAGCAAGAAACATTTTTTATCGAAGATACTAATGGCAATGTGCTCGAAATGAAAACCATGGTTAACCCCGAGGTTTTATTTAAAAAAGTATAACTTTTATAAAAAGCCACTTTTCAGTGGTTTTTTTATGTGAAAAATTTGACGATTTTATAAATCGACTAACGTAAGCGGTGTTGCTTTTCTTTTTAGTTTTTCATGGTACATAGCAGCATCGCCAGCTTTTAAAAGGTCATCAATGTTTTTAGGTGGGTCACTAAATACAGCACTACCAACACTCGCTTTTATGGCTAATTGTTCAGTATTATGATCAATAAAGAGTTTGGCTAATTCTGTTTTTAAAAAATGAACTTTTGGACTTACCTGAGCCTTAGTATAAAAGTGCGCTAGCACTACAAACTCATCACCTCCTAAACGTCCTATGGCATCGTTACTGCGCACAATAGCTTTTAAATGGTGAGCAACTTTACACAGTGCTTGGTCTCCAACGGCGTGACCGTGAGTGTCATTTATTTGTTTAAAGTCATCTAAATCTATATAAATTAAACAGAGCACACCGCCACTTTTTATATGATGTTCTATTAAATCTGCCGATTTTTTGCACCACCCTCTGCGGTTTAGAATACCGCAAAGGTGATCATAATCGGCTTCGGTTTCGGCGCGTTTTTTTGCAATCCTCATCCGACTAATACGCCTTGAAACCGCCACGGCGAGTAAAAATGACTCTACAGCAAAAGCTATAATTAACCCGTAGCGACGCATAAATGGACTTTCGTCTATTAATAATATTCTAAAAATCATACTGACAAATACAAAGCTTAAAGCAATAAACACCAGTGTTGCTTCACGAATGCCTTTGCGTGCTTGTAAAGCGGAAAGCACAAAAACACACCCTACAATACAAAGCGTTACATAGCCTGTAGCTTTACTTGAAAGAGCCCATACTTGAGGGGTTTTAAACAGTATTTGTAAAACGCTAAATAGCATGACAACTGCAGCTAAACACTTTAAGGCAGTATCTACTTTTGGCCAGCTTGTTTTGATTTGTAAAAGAGCGCAAATAAACCATGTCGCGCTTAGAACACATAGGCCAATAAATAAAAGGTATATATTAAATAAACTGCTGCTGTGCTGCGAGGTTAAAAATAAATACAGCTGCCCTTCTTGCATAAGAATAAAGCCACCAATACAAAAAATGTATAAGCTGTAGAGCTTAAATGTATCGTCGTTAAGGCGGCTCCCCAAAATTAATACATACAATATAAGCGTGATACACAAGCCGTAAAACAGCCCTGAAATTAGGTTTTGTTGTTGGCTTTTTTGTATAAATACAGGCATTGGTTGCCACTTAAATACCGGGCGAAACTCGACTGGAGAATACAAAGTTAATAGGGCGGTTGTTGCACCTGAGTCGATAAAATAAGCTGGTTTGTTGTATCTAATTGGATTGTGTATTTCGTCGTTTTGGCGCCACTCAAAGCGTTCAAGGGTAGAGCGGTTAAAGCTAAGAACACCAGCTTGCTGTAACTGGCAATTGACAGCGTATTGAACTCTGCCAGACTGAATTTTTAGTCTTAAAGGCGTCTGTTTATTTAATGTGTTTGCTGAAGTGATTTGTGGACTAATTTGGTTAATTTCACAATGTTGATTTGCAAATGCAGACTTATTAAATAAAAGATTAGAAAAAACAAAGATAACACCTAACAGCAAATACCTTTTTAGTTGCGTTTTAAGAGTGTTAGGTAGGAAAAGTGCATTAAACTTTTTGTAAGCCATAGGCGCAAGATAAAAATACTACATAATTTTATATTAGCAGAGCCCACTCATTTAGCTATTTAATTGAGGTACGACCTCGCTTGGCGTTTTATTAAAGTGGCGCTTAAACTCACGGCTAAACTGCGAGGGGCTGGTGTAACCTACCTTCAATGCGGCCTCATTTGCTTTACTACCGTTGTTTGTAATGAGTTCTTTTGCTTTTGCTAAGCGTACTTTTTTTAAGTATTGCAATGGCGATTCAAAGGTCACTTGTTTAAAGGCACGATGAAACGACGACACACTCATATTTACCTCTTCAGCCAAGCCTTCAACCGTAATTTGATCTGCATAGCTTTTATGCATAGTAGAAAGCGTTCGAGCTATTCGGGCGTAGTGCCCATCGTGCATAGCAAGGCCAATTAAGGTATGACCCTGAGGGCCACAAAGTACACGGTATACCAGCTCTTTTATTATGTCTTGCCCAAAAATTTCGGCCTCTAAAGGGTTATTAAGTGCGCTTAATAAACGATGAGTTACTTGCTCCATAGCACCATCTATTTTTGCTGATTGTACACCGCTCATTTGCCCAGAAGTAAACGGGGTATATTCGCCCATTTGGTTTACTAACTTATGCAATGTTACTGGGTTTATATCAATTACTACGCCCATTACCGGTAGGCCATTATCAGTAAAGGCTTCGCACTCAAGGGGGACGGGTACACCTAAAACCAGGTAGTCGCCAGCACCATATTTTATTTGATGATCAGGGAAATGAATTATTTTATGCCCTTGGCCAACTAAAATAATACCAGAGTTATAAATGAGTGGCTGAGGAGGTGAGCTTTTACTCGCACGATGAAAATAAACACCGGGAATAATCGTTTTCGTTACGCCTTCAAAGTTGAGCAAATCATTTTGTTCGGCGTATTGCTGCAACATACTGGCTATAGTGGGCATTAAAAAACCTTGTGTCGTACAAATTTTGCGTAAAATAACAATGTTGGCAGTATTAGGCAAGCTTTAGGCATTTATTAGGCTTTTTTAATGTTTGTTTTGCCACTAATATGCACTCATTGAAATTTAGTTTAGTGAGTAACTAAGTACTCTACTTAGTATTTAACCGTCACCTAGGAGCAAAATAATGAAATTTAGCTACGTAAATCCAACACTTATTCAGTTCGGCCAACAGCAAATTGCATCACTAACTGATTTGATCGCAAAAGATCAAAAAGTATTAGTCGTTTACGGCGGTGGTTCTATTAAAAAGAATGGCGTGTACGACCAAGTTGTTGCCGCACTTGAAAGTTTTGATTGGGTCGAGTTTTCGGGCGTTGGTGCAAATCCAACTGTTGAGGTACTAGATCAAGCCGTAAACATTTGTAAAGAACAAGATATCGACTTTGTATTAGGTGTAGGCGGCGGCTCTGTAATTGATGGCGTTAAATATGTTGCAGCGGCTGCATTATACGACGGTGAAGGCTGGGATATATTAACGGGTAAATACAAAATCACAAAAGCTCTACCTCTGGGGGCTGTACTTACGTTACCTGCAACGGGCTCTGAATCAAATCAGAACTCAGTTGTTAGTAAAGAAGCAACACAACAAAAACTACCGTTTGCATCACCTGAAGTACTGCCTAAATTTGCGATTATGGACCCAGATGTAATGAAAACATTACCGCAGCGCCAACTTGTAAACGGGTTAGTTGATGCGTGGGTACATACCTGTGAACAATACTTAACTTTCCCACAAAATGCGTTAGTTCAAGAAGGTTACGCAGAGGCACTTTTAAGAACGCTTAAAACGCTGGGCGATAACTTTGAAAACCAAGACGATGCATGGCGTGCAAACTTAATGTGGGCTGCAAACCAAGCACTTAATGGTTTAATTGGTTCAGGCGTTTCACAAGATTGGGCAACACACATGATTGGGCACGAGCTTACAGCCGCTTACGGTGTTGATCATGCACGTTCACTTGCTATTGTTCAGCCTTCTTTATTACGTAACCAATTTGCAGTTAAAAAAGCGAAGCTAGAGCAAATGGGTAAAAACGTATTTGGCTTAGCGCAATCTGATGATTTAGCAGAGCAAACAATTCAAGCAATTGAGGCGTTTTACCACAGCTTAGATGTAGCTACACAGCTAACTGAACATGGCGATGATAAAGCTGCAGCAATTGATAATATTATTGCTAAGCTTGAAGCACACGGTATGCTAGCACTAGGTGAAAACCAGGCGATTACACTTAAACAAAGCCGTGAAATTTTAGAGCAAGCAGTTGCTTAAGCACTTATAAGTATTATAAAACTAAAAGCCGCTAACTTTTATGTTAGCGGCTTTTTTTGTACTAAAAATCTTTAGTCTTTAGCAGAAAAGGTAAGTGAATAACTGTACTGTTTTTGCTCTAGTAAATACTCTTTATGGGTACTTGGGCTCCACGAGTCATCGCCGCCAACCCCCATATGTTGATGGTCAATATGTACATGTAAGCAATCACCAGCTACTAGCTCATTGGTGTGCTTTGCTTGCGTTAACATGCTTTGTGAGTACTCACTGGCTGCAAATAAAAACGCACCAGTAACGGTTAAGTTATTAATGCTAAGTAATTGGCAATCACTACGCACGCCGTTATCGGTTGGAAATATATACGGTGTATGCAGTTCATTATGTTGCGCGCTGTAATAACCTAAACGCGCAGCCGCTTTGCGGTCTGGGTAGTTTTCAAATGGGCCTAAACCAAGCCAGTTTACTTGTGTATCGCTTTGTTTATTAAGCGTTGTACTTAATCCTATGCGTGGCATAGGTGGCAAAGTATCGTTTAGTTGTACATCAACATTTAAGCTAATTTCACCGGTATTATTAAGTGTATAAAGCCAAGTTGTTTTTGCTTGTACTGCGCCATTAAATTCATAACTAAATACACATTTAATACGTATATCTACTTTTGATTGCACTACTTCAAACGAGCGACATGTACGCTGCCACTGCCCAATACCCGCTCTTAGCCAGCGCGCTTCCCATGCATTAGGATCTAGGTTATCTACTTCGCTTACGCCTATGTCGTTATCAAGCGGGGCGCGGTAAAAATTATCAACCAATGGGCTTTTAATAACTTGGGTTTGATTGTGTAGCCATTGCTCAACAAGGCCTGATTGCCTATTAAACACAAGTTTAAAGGTGCCGCCTTCAATACTAAGCTGTGTGTCGGTTTCACTAATATTTACAGTGCCATGTGCTGAGGCGTTTGCTAAAGCAGGCGAAAATGCATCAGCGCTTAAACTTTGGCAATTTATAAGCTTAAATTGCTCGGTGTTTAATACATGATCGGCACATGCAAAGCTTGAGTCGTTAATTAGTGCTACATCTAAATTAAGGTGATATTGCGCACCTGCTTTAAACACCGTTTTTGTATTAATAGTTAGCGTTTGCGTGCTTTGCGGAGCAATATTAATCACTTGCTCGCCTTGCTCTACACATTTGCCATTTTCTATTAACTGCCAAACCAGTTTTTCGTTATCGGTGTGCCTAAATACATAATCACTAAATACATCAACGGTGAATTGGTTTTGAGTTTGCTCTCGCAGCGTAAATTGTAAATGTTGCTGGCTGTATTTAGCTTCAAACAGGCTTGGGTGCGGTGTACGGTCTGGGAATAATAAGCCGTTAATACAAAATTGGCGGTCGTTTAGTTCATCACCAAAGTCGCCACCGTAAGCCCAATAATGCTTTCCGTTTTCATCAGTTTTAGATAAACCTTGATCTACCCAGTCCCAAATAAAGCCGCCTTGCAAACGCGGGTATTCTCTAAATGCTTGCCAGTAATCGTCAAAGCTACCTAGGCTGTTACCCATTGCATGGGCGTACTCACATAAAATGAGTGGACGCGTTTCGCCCGGTAGGCTTAACCACTTTTTAATAGAGTATTTAGGTACGGCGTCGTCGGCAATATGGGTATCTACACGGGCGTACATTGGGCAAATAATGTCGGTAGCGGTAGTATTTGCGCCGCCACCTTCATATTGCACTGGGCGCGATGGATCAAAGCTTTTTGACCAGCCGTACATAGCATCGTGGTTTGCACCGTGCCCGCACTCATTACCTAGTGACCAAATAATAATAGAGGCGTGGTTTTTATCGCGCTCAACCATTTGTGTATAACGCGACATAAATGCGCCAGCCCACTGCGGATCGCTTGCAAGCCTACCCATTGGGAACATGCCGTGAGTTTCTATATTGGCTTCGTCTACTACGTATAAACCTAGCTCGTCACACAGCTCGTAAAAACGAGGGTGGTTAGGGTAGTGAGCGGTACGTACAGCATTAAAGTTATTTTGCTTCATCAGCTTAATATCTTCAATCATGTCGGCAGTACTCACCGTGTGGCCGTTTTCTGGGTGATGCTCGTGGCGATTAACACCGCGAATAAGCAGCGGTTTGCCGTTTAAGCAAAGCTGCCCGTTGAGCATTTCTACTTTTCTAAAGCCAATGTTGTAGGCTTCTGCGTCTATAGTATTGCCTTGCTCATCTAGTAAGCTTACAACGCAGCGGTATAAGGTTGGGGTTTCGGCGGTCCATTTTTTAGGGCTTTGTATTGCGATTGTTTGAAATACGACATCGCTCCAACCGCCTTTTTCATCAACGCGCTTATTGTTAGTGCTTTGTATGTGTGGCTCACACAGTGCCTGTTCGCCATCAAAAACCTGTACTGCGACTTGGTAGTTATTTGGCGCATCTATTGCGGTTTTTATATGCAAAGTGGCATCGCGGTAGCAGGCGTCTAAATCTGGGGTTATAAATACATCGCGTATTTGGTGTTGTGGTTTGGTAAGTAAATTAACATCGCGGAATATACCGCTTAACCACCACATGTCTTGATCTTCTAGGTAACTGCCATCGCTCCAGCGAATAACCATAACCGCAATGCGGTTGGTGCCAGCCACTAACAGTTTGCTTAAATCAAATTCGCTTGGTAAGCGGCTATCCTGTGAGTAGCCCACCCATTGACCGTTACACCAAAGGTGAAACGCCGAGTTAACGCCTTCAAAAATAATATGGTTTCGCTGAGCTAATTGCTCCGCCGTAATAGTAAACTCTGTGCGGTAGCAACCTGTTGGGTTATCGCTTGGTACAAATGGCGGGTTTACGGCAAAGGGATATTTAACATTACAATAAATAGGTTTATCAAAGCCGTGTAATTGCCAGTTAGAAGGCACAGGAATACTTTGCCAGTCGCTGGCGAGTGCCTCACTTAGTAATGACTCATCAACCGCTTCGGGTTTATCAAATAATTTAAAATCCCACTGACCGTTTAAACTTTGTTTTTGTGATTGTGTGTTGCTACGGGCATGGTCAACGCTTTTAAAACCATTAAGTGGGCTGTGTGCTTTTACTTGATTAACTTGCACCGAAATAGGGTTTTCCCAATCGCGACGGTTAATTATGTGCTGTAGTGAGTTCATAAGTGTCCTATTGCATGTGTGGCAATTATAGTGGCTTAAATATAGCTAAAATAATGCCTTGAGGTTATGCTTAAAGCTCTCTTTTATTTATCCAAAACTATCATTTTAAATTATGCGCAACACTATTAAAGATGTACTCGATATTGGCCCAGAGTGTATAGAGCGGTTTATTGATTTAAACACGCTTTCGCAAATGCCAAGCCTTGAAATAGAGCTGGCAGGTTGCTCAAATTTATTGGGCGATTATTGTGTTGCACGTACCAACCCGCTTGAACACACTCTGTTTTATACTTTGGGTGGTCAGGGCACGCTAAAAACCATTAATAACCAATATCCACTAATCGAAAATAGCTTAGCTATATTGCCAGCACGGCAAAGTTTTGAGGTTGAAATAGCAAGCGAAAACTGGGATGTGATTTGGCTAAACCTTGCAAATACTAAGCGTTGGCAACATTTAAATTTAGCGCAGGCTAAAGTATTAACTAACCAGCAATTAGCGCCATTACATTTAGCGATGGAGCTTTTATACAGCGAGGCAAACGCTACTTTGCGCGAAGGCGTCATGCCTATTTTAAGCCATTACTTAAATACTACGCTTCAAAGCGAGCCGCAAATAGGCGGGCAAAACAGATTAACCAGCTTGTTTTTAGAGGTAGAAGAACGCCTGCAATTTGATTGGACAATAGAGGCTATGTGCGAACAAGTACATTACTCAGCACCGCATTTACACAGGTTATGCCAAGCGCAATTTGGTAAAAGCCCAATGCAGCAACTGATTTATTTACGAATTAAACGGGCCAAAAACTTGTTACTAAATACTCGCTGGCCTGTTGCCCATATTGCCGCTTATGTGGGGTATCCTAATATATTTAATTTTTCTAAACGGTTTAAAAAATCAGTGGGCGTGTCACCAAGTGAATTTAGAAAATAACGTGGGCGGCTCTCTACATTTGAATAAATTTAAGGTATTGTGCGGTTTCTTAAATTGCATTTTATAGTTTTAGGTAATGGATGCGCTCAAACTACTTTTTAGTCGTGATACTTCTTGTGCTTGTACACAGCTTTATTAGCTGTGATGCTGCCGCGTATCATTTACAAGAAGAAGTCGATCATGCTTCGCACGTTCAGTCTGTGGCCGATACAAACGATAAAGACGCGCAACCACCTGCCGAAATTCATGCCCATCAGCATTGCCACTGTGGTTACTACAGTACGATAAATCATTCAATAAGCCCTGAACAAAGCCAAGCCACAAACAATGCTTGTTACAATGGTTTAAATTACCCACCAGATGTTCCGCCACCCAATTTTTATAGCTAGTTTTTAATTTTAAACACTTTGTATATAACTGCCTGCGCCTGTGCGCTACAAGGCTAATTATGTACATATTTAGGTTGCTTAATCGCGCATATTTTTAAAACAAGTGTAGTGATTAAGCCAGCTCTGTTTGTTAAAACGGATATGCTATATGAATAAAAAACCACTTATGCTGGTAGCGCTACTGTGTGCATTACCAATACTGAACGCTTTGGCAAAAAGCGAGCCTCAAAACGTATTAACGCTAAAGCAAGCGCTTAAAAATACTGAGCAGCAAAACTTACAGCTTAAACGCTACCCGTACCATCAAAAAATATTAACCGCGCTTAAAAGCCAAGCCGCGCTTTCACCTAACCCTGAGCTGAGCTTTGAAGCTGAAAACTTTTTAGGAACTCATGGCTCTCATGCGTTTTCGGGGGCGCAGTACACGCTGGCTTTAAGCCAGTTAATTGAGCTTGGCGATAAACGCCAAAATCGTATTAATTACGCTACTGCAAATATAAAAGCGCAAACAATTGAGTATAAAAATACTCGGTTAGCACTTTTAGCAACCACCGCTGAGCGTTATTACCAAGTACTAAAATTTCAGGCGTTAATTGCACTAAACAGTGAGCGTAAAAACACTGTTAAGCAGGCACTGAACGCAATTGAAAAACGCGCTAAAGCCGGTGCGGTCTCAAGTGCTGATGTAACCCGCATGCGTTATGCATTAAGCCAAGTCGATTTAAATACGGCCATGCTACAAAGTGAGTTTGAGCGCTCTCGCTTAGCACTCAATGAGCTTTGGCAAGAGGTGAAAGTGAGTGATTACTATGCGGGCGATTTATCACAAATAGCAGCTATTAAAAGTGAGGCGGCGTTACTTGATATGGTAAATGCAGCGCCTGAATTTGCACTGCTACAGCAGCAATATATGCAAAAAACGGCTAATTTAGCGCTGCAACGCTCCAGCGGTCAAAGCGATTTGACCTTTGGTGGTGGTGTGCGATATAACCAGCAAACTGATGCCAGCTCGTTGGTTTTTTCGTTTTCAATGCCGCTGCAATTAAGTAATGCTAATGGCGGGAATATTGAGGCTGCGCAGCATCAGCTTACGCTACTTAATGAGCAACAAGGGCAATTACGTATACAGTTACGTAAGCAAATACGCACGCTCTATGCGTATTACCAAGGTAAAGCGGCGCAAGCGCAGCTTTTAACACTGCAGGTTATTCCACAAGCGCAAACGCTTATAAAACAAAGTTTAAAAAGCTATCAACAAGGACAAATATCGGTATTGCAATTACTCGACGCACAGCAAGCTTTATTTGATTCTAAACGCGCACTTATCACAACGCATAGCGAGCTATACCAAGTGCTCCTTACCCTTGAGCGTTTAACTGGCCAACCTTTAATTGAGACTCATCAATCATGAATAAAACTCTTATCGCATTATTAATTACGCAATTACTTACACTCCCATTTTTGAGTAGCATGGCTATGGCATCTGACGACAATCACGAAGAAAGTCATGGTGACAGCCACGAACAAGGCCATAAAGACGAACACACACAAAAAGGCCCGCATGGCGGCTTTTTACTAACCAATAACACGCTTAATTTAGAGCTTAAATTAACCCAGTTTGCCGGTAATACTGAGCTGCGAATATATGGGTTTAATAACGGTAAAGCTGTTGATATAAACCAGTTAGCGGTAACCATAAACGTGCAGCGTTTAGGTGAAGAGCCACAACTTATTCGCTTTAAAGCTGAAGATGACTATTTAGTAAGTACCGTGAGCGTAAACGAGCCGCATTCTTTTAAGCTTGATGTAATGGCTCGCTATAAAGGCGCTGAAATAAATTATCATTATGAGCAAGAAGAAGGGCGCACAACGCTAAGCGAGAAAGCAGTTGAACGCGCTGGTATTAAAACTGACATTGCAAAAGCAGGTAGCGTTGAGCTAACCGATACTTTATTTGGTGTTATAGCACCCACTGCGCAGAGCACCGTTGAAGTAATGGCGCCTTATATCGGCTTAGTTAACGATATTTTTGTAAGCATTGGTCAAAACGTTAAAAAAGGCGATAAGCTTGCCAGCGTAACTAACCGCGAAACCCTACAAAATTACACCATAAAAAGCCCAATTACAGGCGTTATTACCGAGCAATATTTAAAGCGCGGCGAGCTTGCCAGTAGCGCGCTAATGCAAATAGTAAACCTTGAAACCGTATGGGTTGAGCTGTCTGCCTTTCCCGATAACATTGAAAAGCTTGCCATAGGGCAAAGCGCTACAGTGTATGACTTACATCATCATTTAAATGCCCAAGGTGAGGTGTTTTACATAGCCCCAATGATGAGTGGTGGGCACATTGCACGTGCGCGAATCGAGCTTAAAAACCCTGATGGCCATTGGCGACCAGGTATGCATGTTAATAGCGACATTAGTACTGCAAAAGTAGATGCGGCTGTACGCGTCAAAGCGATTGCTATTCAAGAATTTAACGGCAAACCTAGCGTGTTTATAAAAAGTGGCAATGTGTTTGAAGTACGCCCAGTAAAACTCGGTGCTAAAAACAGCGAATGGGTAGAAGTGCTCGAAGGACTTTCGCCAAACAGTGAGTACGTAACTGAGAATAGTTATGTAATTAAAGCCGATATTTTAAAAAGCGGCGCAAGTCACTCTCACTAGGAGGCAACATGATTAACTGGATAGTTTCGTTTGCGGTTAAGCGCCGCATGATGGTGCTTGCACTCACACTTTTATTTGCTGTGTTTGGCGTATACAACACACAAAATTTAGCCGTTGATGCCGTACCCGATATAACTAATGTGCAAGTGCAAATAAATACCAAAGCGCCGGGTTTTACCCCGCTTGAAGCCGAACAGCGTATTACGTATTTAATTGAAACTGCAATGGCGGGTATTCCTAGGCTTGATTACACCCGCTCAATTTCGCGTTATGGGCTTTCGCAAGTTACCGTTATTTTTAATGAAGGCACCGATATTTACTGGGCGCGCCAGCAAATATCAGAGCGCATACAAAGTATTAGATCAGATTTACCAGCCAATATTGAACCAAACTTAGGGCCAATTGCCAGCGGGCTAGGGGAGATTTTTACTTACTCTGTGCATGCAAATAACGGTGCATTAAAAGACGATGGTACGCCATATAACGCAGAAGATTTACGCACCCTGCAAGATTGGGTTATTCGCCCGCAGCTATTAAAAGTAAAAGGCGTAACCGAAATAAACAGCCAAGGGGGTTTTGAGCGCCAATATCAAGTAGCGCCCATGCCCGAAAAGCTATTGGCTTATAAGCTCACACTAAGTGATGTAATTACGGCACTTAAATTAAATAATAGTAACCAAGGTGCAGGGTTTATAGAGCGTTTTGACGGGCAATATTTAGTGCGCTCACCAGGGCAATTAAAAACCATTGATGATATAGCCAATACCGTGGTTGCTAAGCGCGATGATGCACCAGTACGCATTAAAGATGTAGCAAATGTGCGTCTAGGTAAAGAGCTCAGAACCGGCGCTGCTACTTATAACGGTAAAGAAACCGTGCTCGGCACCGCCATGATGCTCATTGGTGAAAACAGCCGCGTAGTGGCAAAAGCCATGGCTGAAAAACTTAAAGATGTACAACTTAGCCTACCAGCAGGTGTAGTGGTTGAGCCTGTGTACGACAGAACAACCCTAGTTGATAAAACCATAGACACTGTAAAAACGAACCTGTTCGAAGGGGCTGTGCTAGTTATTGTTATTTTACTGCTGTTATTAGGTAATGTAACCGGTGCGCTTATTACGGCCATGGTTATTCCGCTTAGTATGTTATTTGCCATTACCGGTATGGTAGGTAATAGAGTGTCGGGTAACTTAATGAGTCTAGGCGCAATCGATTTTGGTTTAATTGTTGATGGCGCAGTAATAGTAGTTGAAAACTGCTTAAGGCAACTTGGCCTTGCACAACATAAGCATGGCAGGCTACTTACACTAAGCGAGCGTTTAAATGTGGTAACCGCCGCCACTAAAGAAGTGTTCAGCCCAGCAGTATTTGGCATTTTAATTATTATGCTGGTGTATTTACCGCTGTTTGCACTAAGCGGGGTTGAAGGGAAAATGTTTCAGCCAATGGCATTTACTGTTGTTGCTGCATTAGTGGGGGCACTTATTTTTGCCGTTACCTTTGTACCTGCTGCTATTGCAGTATGTGTGCGAGGAAAGGTAAGCGAGAGCGAAAATGCGGTTATGCGCGGTATTAAAAAAGGTTATAAACCGCTACTTGGTTTATCGCTAAAACTACCGTGGGTTGTGGTTAGTATTGCGGCTGTGCTTTTAATTGCGCTTGGCTTTAAAGTTAAAAATATGGGGGCTGAGTTTTTACCGCAGCTTGATGAGGGCGATATAGCTATGCATGCGCTGCGCATTACCGGCACCGGTATTGAGCAATCGGTAAAAATGCAAAAAGAGCTAGAGCAAGCCATTTTAGCTAAGCCTGAGGTGGCTAATGTATTTTCAAAAATTGGTACGCCCGATGTAGCAAACGATCCTATGCCACCTAACGTTGCCGACACCTTTTTAATGTTAAAACCGCGCGAGCAATGGCCTAACCCTACTTTATCTAAAGAAGAACTGGTTAAGCAAATTCGCCATTTGGTAAATGAAGTACCAGGTAACAACTATGAGTTTACCCAACCAATAGAAATGCGCTTTAACGAGTTAATAGCTGGCGTGCGGGCCGATGTGGCAGTGCGTATTTACGGCGATGATTTATCAACATTAAAACAGTATGGCGAAAAAGCCACAGCCTTGGTGCAAAGCATTACTGGCGCAACCGATGTACGCCTTGAGCAAATGGAAGGCCTGCCTACGCTTTCGGTTACGCCGCTTCGCGATCACATGGCGTTGCTAGGTTTAACCGTAACCGATATACAGCAAAGTGTAAGTGCTGCTATAGGTGGTGTGCAAACTGGGCTAATTTATGAAGGCGATAAACGCTTTTCGTTATTAGTGCGTTTAGATGAGCGTTGGTCTAGCGATATAACACAGCTTGCACGTTTACCTGTTGCTGTACCAAAAAGTGCTAACCCCGACCTTGCATTTGTACCGCTTGGCGAGGTGGCAAATATTAGTATTGATAAAGGGCCTAATCAAATAAACCGCGAAAGCGGTAAGCGTAATGTTGTAGTAACTGCAAACGTAGAGGGGCGCGATTTAGCAAGCTTTGTAAGCGATGCGCAAACAGCTTTAAATTCAGACCTTAATTTACCTAGTGGTTATTGGATTGAATACGGCGGCACGTTTGAACAGCTAGAATCAGCAAGTAAGCGGCTATCGCTGGTGGTGCCAGTTACTTTATTGCTTATATTTGGACTGCTTTACAGCGCGTTTAATTCACTTCGTGATTCGTTAATTATATTTAGCGGCGTACCACTTGCGCTTAGTGGTGGTGTGCTTGCGTTGCTTTTACGTGATATGCCGTTATCAATATCTGCAGGTGTGGGGTTTATCGCGCTAAGTGGTGTAGCGGTATTAAATGGCGTGGTTATGCTGTCGTTTATTAAGCAGTTAAGAGCCGATGGACTTAGTTTGATAGATGCAATACAAATCGGTGCGCTTTCGCGTCTGCGACCAGTACTTATGACGGCTTTAGTGGCGAGTTTAGGGTTTATTCCTATGGCGCTAAATACAGGCACCGGCGCTGAGCTACAAAGGCCGCTGGCAACGGTTGTGGTTGGTGGGATTATTTCATCAACTCTACTAACGCTATTAATATTGCCTGCGCTTTATAAATTAGTGCATGCAAAATTTACTAGGCATCAAGCTGCTTAGCTAATTGCATCTTGTTAAGTAATGTAAAAAGCAGCTGTAATTACAGCTGCTTTTTTGTTGTTAGGTAAACATTGCAGATTAATTATATTGAAACAGATTATCCCAGCGCTCATCCAAAATAGTTTTTGCATGATTTAAATTTATTGCGCTATACACATTGTTAGTGCAGGTTACTAAACGCATTCGAGTGAGCTTTTCAAGCGCATCGCTAATTTCAAAGTCGAGTTCGCATTTATACTCTGATTTAAACCATGCCTCTATTTGCTCATCAAGGATTTGTGCGCTCAGGCCACTTTCTGATTTTAGTAAAAATGTATAGGCCAGCAGGGCTTCTTTTACGTCTTCTTCTTCGGCGGCGTCAATAAGAGTGTGAAAAACACCGGCGTTGTTATCGAGGTTTTTAAAGTAAAGATTATCGCTTAGCGCTTTCATAAATTTAATTTTACGGTTTTTAAATTTACTCCATTCTTTAAAAATAAAGCTACCAAATACTCCCATGCCAATAGCAAAGGTAATAAAGTGTTGCTGGGTCATTTCTACGGCTTCACTTCTAAAGCCGCCCCAAAAAGCAATCAAAGCAAACAATAATAAAATTGATGCGCCTAGCTTTGTAATTAATACTACAGCACCACCCACTAAAGCAGACGAGCCAATAATCACTTTATCTATAGGGCGCATGCGTACTTCGCTATTAGGAAATAGCATTTCAAGATCGGCTTTGGGTACATTTTGAAATAGCTTAACTATGGTCGAGCTTGGCTCAAACCCTAAAGGCGCTTTATTCTTAGCCTCAAAGTAGGCTTTATCTTTAAAACGAATAAACACCGCAACGCGGTCGTAATTGGTAAAGTGTAGCGGCTTTTTACGTAGGCCCCAAAAGCTGGTTATTGTTTCAGTAAGTTGTGATTCGCCACGGCGATAAAAAACAACTTCTTCAAAGTCGTCAAACTCCACCTCAAGGCGCACTTTAAATAATGACTCCTCATTTAAAGCATCTTGTAAATCTTCGTTGGTAATGACTTCAAAATTAGCGGCATTTAAAACCTTTGCAAAATCTTTTGCAAATTTGCGTTGGCACTGCGCTTTTTGGTCGCTTGATACAGGTGCTAAAGAGCGTGTATCGCTATTAGGATCAAAGGGCGCATAGTTATTTTTTAGCGACTCAAGCGTTTCGTGATAATCGTAATGAATAATGCTAGCAAGTAGGTCACAAAACTGTTTAAACGAGGTTTTTTGTGTATTACTGTCAAGTTCATTGCTACACATTTCAATAATATCTTGCTTACGAAAGGGGATAAAACGCGCATTTTGCATAAATTTTTAACTGCTTTGGTAGGTATTTAACTGCATTGGCACATAATAAAATATTCTTATAAATATTGCTATTTTGTTAACACTATTGCTAAGTGATTGTTTATTGCTTTTTAAAGCGTGTTTCAGGTTGTATTAACTTAGCAGTGTCAATATAAGTACGTAAACACAGGGCAATGGGCAATTAGCAGGAGCGACTTATGGCTTTACAAAAAAAGCTAAAACAAAAAACACGTAATTTTATAGAGTCAAAGCATATGCTCAGCGGCATTACGATTGCGTCGTTTTTAGAGTCGACAATTGTTCCCATTCCACTTGAGGCTGTAATGGTGCCACTTATGCAGGCACAGCGAGAAAAGCTGTGGCTGATTGCACTAATGGCAACGCTGGGTTGTGTTGTGGGGGCATTATTTGGCTATGCCCTTGGTTATTATTTATTTGATGCTGTTGGCGATTGGGTGATCAGCGCTTTTTCAAGCCCAGAACAGTTCGAAAATGTTAAACAAAAAATGCACAACCAAGGTTTTTGGTTTGTTATTACCTTAGGAATAGTACCCATCCCATTTCAAATAGCGATGCTTGCTGCGGGCGCTACCAAGTACTCTCTTGGGTTATTTTTATTGGCCAGCGCAATTGCGCGTTCAATTCGTTACTTTGGGCTTGCTATTGTTGTGTATTACGCAGGAAACCAAGCTGAACGTATAATAAGTAAACATAAAGTTAAAGCTATGATTAGTTTAACTATTTTAGTTTTACTGGGGTGGGGTATTAGTACCTTACTTTAAGGCTAAATTTCTATCTTGTGTTATAATTCTTAAAGATGATGTATTAGCTCAAGTGTAATCTATTTATATGATGAATGTTGAAACTGTCAGCCTTAAGTTGACCCGCTTTACTCGTATAACGCGGTTGAACAAATTACTTATGTTTGCGCTGCTAGTGTTTATAGTGGTTTTCACTATTTACAACTTCACCTATTTCCCACTGATAGGTGCTAAAAAAAGCATGCCTGGTTTTGCTAGTGAGTTCATAAATCTTATTGTCATAATGACGGTTTTTTGGGTTGTGCAGTGTTCTAAATTAGCTAAAAAAGCATACCAGTATGTCACCATTGGATTAATGCTATGGATAGTTGGAATGACTGCCGATGTGCTTGACGAGCTTGTTGTTCAACCACAATGGGTCACGTTGTACATAAAAGATTTATGTATTTCTGTAGGGGTTGTTATTACTGCTTATGGTTTATTTAAAACTATGTTATTTATGCAAAAAATGCACAATAGACTAGCCCAAGAATTTATAGTTGACGATCTTACTCAAGTTTACAATCGCCGATGTTTTTACGAATACGTTGAAAACGAGACAGACGAATCGTATGCAGTAATTATTATCGATATTGATCATTTTAAATCTATTAACGATACCTTCGGCCACGACAAGGGCGACAAGGTGCTTAAAGCTTTTGCTAGTAAAATAGACGCTCTGTTTGAAGACGGCAATATTTTTGCGCGTATTGGTGGTGAGGAGTTTGCAGGCTACCTACCAAATTGCACTTTAGAACAAATGCAGGCGTTTGCTGAGTCGGTGTTAGCGAGTGCTCGTACTATTGAGGTTACCGACGAGCTTTATACTAGTGCCAGTATAGGGGTAGCTAAACGTTTTAAAAATGAATCATTTGACAGCGTAATGAAACGCGCAGACCAAGCTTTATACAAAGCTAAAAATAGTGGTCGCAACCGATTCGTAATCGCAACAAAGCCGTAAATAGCGGGTCCTTATTGTTTGCACATTTGCTACACTTTTTTACGTTTTCGTAAGTAAATGTCAGCTTAGGTAATACTTTGTAAAGCATGAAATTAAATTAAAATGTAAAGGTCGTAGAGGGGATATTAATAATAAGGAATCCCCTTGATGACCAACCCTCTTTTAAAAGTTGCTTTACCTCTTACTCTACTTGGTGTTTTATCTGGCTGTGGCTCTGATGATAGCGCAAGCTCTACAGGTTATGTTCAAATGTATAATGGCTCATACAACAGCCCTTATACGCGCTTGTTTGTTGAAGAAACAGAGCGCTCAGGCGCCGACTTTGCAGAAGTCACCACCCGCCATAATTACAGTACTGGCACATTTGATGTTAGCTTTGAATATTTAGACGCTAACGATAGCTACATTACTATTAGCGACCAAGAAATTTCAATTAAAGGTGATAAAACGCAATTAGTTGTCATGAGTGGTGATTTTGCTGAACCCACCTTTACAGAGTTAACGGTGCCTATTAGTAGCGATACGGGTGAGTTTAATCTTGGCTTTTTTAATATTACGGGTGAAGACACCAGCTACGATATTTATCTTGCAACAGACGATGGCGTATTTGAAAGCGCGACATTGTTTGCATCTGCGCAGTACTTAAGTGAATTAGACTTACAAAGTGTAGATGAAGGATATTACACTATTTTTATTACCCCCGCGGGCAGTAGTGATGTAGTTTACGAGTCGTCATCGGTTTATTTGTATGATGAGGCAAGCTACGTAGCGATTATCCGCCCAAGTTATGCCACAGAGCTAAGTGGCATTACGCTTGATGTAGTAACCGACAATAACTATGTTACTGAACTTAAACACCAATCGGCATTAGGGCAATTACGTTTTATTAATACCCTTGATGACTATTCACCAGTTAGCTTCAGTGTAACGCGTGGTACTACAGAAACCCCAACAAATACGGTATCAAGCGATGCGTATACAGATTACATAGAGCTTTCGCCAAACAGTTACAGCGTAGCGATGTTTGATGAGCAAGGTAATAAACTAGCCGATAACTTTTTAATGACGCTTGAACGTGGGCAAAGCGCGGTTGGCATTTTTTATAACGATATCGATAATGGCCTACGCATGATGAGTGTTGAAGAGCATTTAACACCAAGCAGTTATAGCCATACCGTATCGGTTGTTAACCTTATTGAGAGTTACGCAGGGCAGTCGGTGACCGACATTGATGTGTACTTTACTCTTGATGGAGAAACGGTCGACGACACCAGCAATGTAGTTGATGGCATAGACCGCTACGATCAAGAAGAGCAAGTAGTTGATAACGAAATTTATACAGTTTACGCAGTTTATGAAGATAACGGACAGCAAATTGTACTTATTCAACAAAGTGATATGGATTTTACTCAAGAGGGAAATTACATATTAATTTTAGAGCATGACGAAACCACAGCAACGGGTTATAAAATGTCTTTAGAGCGCACAATTACAGACAGTGTTGAATAATAAAATGAGAGTTAAAAGCCTAAATACAGAGTGTATTTAGGCTTTTTATTGAACAAAATTTAACGGCTTAGTAATAATTAGGTACACTCATGACATAATAAATAATAAGAGTGTGCCATGGATGATTTTATTGGGTTAATAGTGATAGTCATTCTGATTATTGCAACCGGTGCTTTGTGTGGATTAATTGCATTAATACAAGTAAACGGCCTAAAGCAAGAAATCGCGATTTTAAGGGCTAAAGTAGTCAAGCTGCAGGCAAGCCCAAGTGCTGATCATTCTGATACAAAAACTTTTTCATCCTCAAAACACGTTGCGCCTTTAAATGCACAATCTACTGCTTATAAAGTAGAGCCCAGCTCAGTACCAAAAAGTAATTCAGCGCAAAATGAGCCAGTAAATACGGTTGTAACGTCTAACGTTAAATCAACAAAAGCGAACCCCGCTATCCCTTTATTTATTGCCTCCGTGTTTGAAAAGCTACGCACCGGGTTTGAACAAAATTGGATGACCTGGATTGGCGCAATAGCGCTTGCTTTTGGCGGTATATTTTTAGCTAAATACAGCTTAGAAGCAGGGCTATTATCACCCGTAATGAGGCTCAGCTTAGGTGGTTTATTTGGGGTAGGTTTGATCATAGCTGCAAGCTATTTACACTATAAACGTATTATTTTTGAAGGCTTTAATAACTACATACCTGCAGCACTTGCCAGTGGCGGGTTTATAACTTGTTTTGCATTAACGCTTTTAGCTCACAGTAGCTATCAAATGCTTAGCCCTACAACCGCTTTTATTGTGTTAGCTATTATTGCCATAAGTGCGAGCATAATGGCAATAACACTTGGGCCATTGCTAGCGGTGCTAGGAATTATTGGTGCTTACAGCGTGCCTATTTGGGTTAATACCGGTAGTAGCAACGTATTTGCATTATTTATGTATGTTGGCTTTGTTAGTTTATCGGCATCCTTGGTTGCACACAAAGTGCAGCGAGCTTGGCTTTGGTATTTAATGTGGGCAGGGCATATTGGTTGGTATTTAGTTGGTTTTATAATAATGCAGCTAAAAAGTAATACACCTTGGTTACTTGCAACTTTTGCATTACTGAGTATTGTTGGCCTGATTGCTTTGCCGCGTTTGGGTTTTAAATTAAAAAGTATTGAACATCGTCCGCACTCTTTAAAACGCCTTATAAAAGTATTCCCCGATCACCTTTTACTCCTTGCCTTTATAGTTCCGCTAATTTTTACCATGTCGATAAGCTATTACAATTTAGAATGGCAAACTATCGGTGTATTAAGTATTGGATTGTTATTATTTTTAGCACTTAAAAATAGTCGCTGGGATCTATGGCAAGGGCTATCACTCGTTATTGCTACACTAATGATTATAAGCGCAGAGCAAATGAATTCTTTATCCGCTTTTTTTGATGATGGATTATTTATATTTAAAAGCGAATACGGCTTAGGGTTATTGCTTGGTTTTGGCTTTATGGCGTACGGACTTTATTTTGGTAAAAAACAGGTAAAACGATTAGCGTTTCATATTACTGCGGCATTTAGCGTTTTTGTAATGATAAGTACTTTGTATGTACTCATTCCAAACAATGCGTTAAGCACCGCTTATCCACTTTGGGCTTTTGTATTATGTGTGGTTGCGGCTATTTTAATTAAGTGTGCGCAGCATAATACAACGTTGTTTCAGCGTTTTACTTACTGGGTAGGCGCAAATGCGAATATTACTTTAGCTATAACTATGCTTCTAAGCGACAGCGGTTTAACCATTGCATTAGCTATTCAAGTACTGTTAATTAGTGTGCTCATAAAGCGCTATAATGTGCCTATGCCGCATTGGCCTATTAAAGCGCTAGTGGCTGCTTTATTACTTCGGTTAACGCTTGCGCCATGGACACCAAGTTACGACGCTCTTACATTATTTGGCTTGCACTGGAGTATTATTGTATATCCGCTGTGTACCGCATTATTTTTTGCCACAGCTAAATGCTATAAAACATCGCAATTAAAAGTGTGGTTAGAAGGGGCCGCGCTTCATTGCTTTGCGCTGTTCATTACAACCGAAACCAGTTACCAGTTAGTGGGGCACTCCCCACAATTTGACGCGCTTAGTTTTTATGAGCAAGTTTTGCTTACCTGTAATTGGCTTGCGCTGGGCTGCGTTTATTTGCATCGTGCACGTATTGCGGGGAGCTTAGCTAAGCTTTATCAAATTGCAGGGAGTGTATTAGCAGGCGGCGCTGGCTTTATGTCACTTAAAACACTACTCGACGATAACCCGTTATTAACCTCTATTTATATTGGTGAGCTCCCAGTACTTAATTGGCTGTTTTTACTTTGGTTAGTACCAGCCGGCTTAACGGTTTGGTTATACTCACTTATTAAACCTATAAACGCTAGGATAGCGCCGTTTGTACTTGGTGTTGCAGGTATACTTGGCTTAATTGCCATTAATAGTTTTATTCGTCAATACTGGCAAGGGGCTTATATTTATCTATCAAAAGGGGCCAGTAACGAAGAGTTGTATAGCTACTCTGTTATTTGGCTAATACTAGGCGCTGGTACGGTTATATTCGGACACCTTAAAAACCAGTTATTTATTCAAAAAATAGGCTTAGGATTACTTGCGGCTGTTATTGTAAAAGTGTTTTTAATTGATATGGCTAATTTAACGGGGCTGTTAAAAGCCCTGTCGTTTATTGGTTTAGGGCTTTCGTTAGTTGGGCTAAGTTGGTTATTTCAAAAGCTTAGAAGCCGCTCAAAAACACTATAAAATATATAGATACTTTATTAAGCAAAGCCCAGTAAACGTACTGGGCTTTTTATTTGCTAGTAACTAAGTTACAAATTAAGTGCTGTGATTAAGCAGGGCTTTTAATTTACCCGGCTTAATAGGTTTACTTAAGTAGTGAATATTAGCTGCTTTTGTTTCTTGTTTAAGTTCGGTGTCGCGCACTGCGGTAATTAAAATAGCCGGAATGTCGTTTTGCCATATTTCTCTGAGTGCTTTAATTAAAGTGATGCCATCGCACTCATTGCCTAACTGGTAATCCATTAATATAACATCCGGTGCGCTATGCGCTTTGGCATGCGACATGACGTTTTCGACATTATCAAACAGGGTATAATTTGCTTGCCACTTTTTAAGTAAGCTTGCCATAGCTGCGAGGTTTTCTGGATCGTCGTCTACGGCAATAATGTTTATTGCGGTACGGTTTTCTATTAGGTTACTCGCTGCGCTTTTTTGCTGAACAAACAGGGCGTCACCATAGGGTACATCAATACTAAAGCGGCTGCCTTTACCGGGTTCTGAGTGCACATCAAGCTCTAAACTTAATAAATCTGCCATACGCTTCACCACGCCAAGGCCCAGCCCTACGCCTTTGTTGTCGCCAGACTCGACGCGATAAAAATCGTTAAATATTTTGGCTTGTTCAACGTCGCTAATACCAGGGCCTGTGTCCCATACTTCAATGCGCAGGCTATGTTTTCGGTTTCTACATGCCACTAACACGCGTCCTTTATCAGTATATTTAACAGCATTAGACACTAAATTTTGAATAATTCGGCGCAGGTAGGTGATATCGCTATGCACAACTTGGCCACCAGAACGTACGGTGAGCTTTAGTCCTTTATCACTTGATAAAATAGCGTACTCACTTTTTAGTGGGGCTAAAATATCTTCAATGTAAAAGTGGCGCGGTGTGGGGGTCATTGCGCCTTGCTCTAGTTTAGCTATTTCAAGTAGGGCTGACATTAAGTGAACAGTCGAATCTAGGCTGTCACCAAGCTTATTAAAGTTATTTGCATTAGTGGCATCAAGTTGTTTTTCATCAATGGCAGCTAGGTATAAACGCGCTGCATTGAGGGGTTGTAAAATATCGTGGCTAGCCAGTGCTAAAAAGCGCGTTTTACTGTCGTTTGCTTGTTCGGCCTCTCGTTTTGCTAAAGTAAGTGCTTCCTCCGTTTTTACTCGGCTGTCTATTTGCGCTTGTAAGTCTTTATTTATGGTTTGTACTTCTTGGGTACGGGCCTCAATACGGTTTTCTAGATCCATGTTCACTTCTTCAAGCGCATTTTGGGTGCTTATGTGAGTTGTGATATCAGAAAAGCTCGTTACAAAGCCGCCATCAGGCAGTGGATTACCAATCATCTCAAACACTTGGCCATTACGACGGTGGCGGATAAAGTGATGAGAGCTACCATTTTTTAAATGTTGCACGCGTTTTTCTATTTGGCGTTCTATTTCGCCAGGCCCACATTCACCGCGTTTAGCGTTGTATCTAATAATATCCTCTATGGGTTGGCCAACTTCTAAAAAACCTTCAGGGTAGTTAAACATGGCACTGTAGCGCTTGTTCCATGCCACTAGCTTTAAGTTTTTATCAACAACCGAAATACCATGGCTTAAGTTTTCTAAAGAGGTAAATAATAGGTTTTGGTTAAATTGTAGGGCTTGCGTGGTTTCATCAAAAAAGTTAACAACTTCTTCAAATGCCATGCGTTTACCCGATGACACCGTATGAATAAGCGCCTGTGCAGATGATGCGCCTAAAACACCAGTTAATGCGCGTTCGCAATAGGCTATAAATTCCGGCTCTGGGTGAGCGTTATTGTCGTTTAAATGGTGCGCAAGTGCGTAATGAGCCAGTATTTGTTGGCTGCGTTGGATGCCTAAAAAGGTTTGCAGCAATATTTTAAAGTCGTAAACCGTTGCTTTAACATCTTTATTCAAACGGCGAGACAAAATAGCCTGATCTTTTGGATTTACAAACGCAGCGGCCTGAATTTTATCAATAAGGCGCTCTTCAGCCCCTAAAGAAAAACTAATATAACAACCAACATTTGCAAAGAGTGCGATGAGTGTTCCACGAGTGATGAGTGTTTGTTGTAACTCGCTATTTAAGGTATTACCTGCATCTAAAATGGGTAACATTAAAAACAGCACCCAGCAGGTTATACCAGCTAGAAGACCAGCATAAACCCCATAGGCATGACCTTTTCGCCAATATAAGCCACCAACAATTGAGGGCAATAACTGAGTCACTAACGAAAAGGCAACTAAGCCCATACTAGCCAGTGCGCTGCTATGGCCAAACCATTGTTGATAAAAATAAGCCAATATTAAAATACCGGCAATGGTAAAGCGCCTTACTAATAAAATTTGTGCCTTATAGCTGGTGGTAATTAGGTTACGTTTAAACTTACGACGCAGTATTAATGGCAGCACTACATCGTTTGAGATCATGGTACTTAGAGTTAGTGTTGCAACCACAATCATGGCTGTTGCAGCCGATAGGCCACCAATAAATACAAAGGTTGTTAAAAAGGCGTTGTTGTTAATTAGCGGCAGTGCCAGTACAAAGCTGTCTGGCGAATAACCAATACCAATATTTGGGTGAATAGCGGCAGTCGCTATAGGTAAAATCATTGCTGCGGTTAGTAATAAATATAAGGGGAACGCCCAACGAGCGGTATTTAAATGGCGCTTATTTTGGTTGTCGACCACGGTTACATGAAACTGGCGGGGTAAACAAATAATTGCCGCGGCCGCCATAAGGGATTGGCCAATAAAATTAAAACTAAAAAAATTAAAGTGACTCCAGTGTGCCCAAGCAGATTCGGTTAACTGAGCTGATGAGGTTTCTGGTAGGTTGAATAATGTATAAATAGCGAGGCCTGCCACAGCCATTAATGCAAAAAGCTTGATTAAAGATTCGAATGCTACAGCTAGCATTAACCCAGAGCGATACTCGGTGACATCGACTTTGCGGGTACCAAAAAATATTGCAAATAATGCCATGATAAGTGTGGCAGAAAGTGCCAGCATATCACCCGATATTTTATTGCTGTTTTGCAATAGCAAAAAGCTAGTGCTTAGGGCTTTAAGTTGCAACGCAATGTAAGGAATAGTGGCTAGCAGCGCAATAAGAGTCACCAAAATGGCGGTGGTTTGGCGTTTGCCATAACGGGCGGAAATAAAGTCGGCAATGGTCGTGATGTTTTGTTTTTTACTAACCAAAACCAGTTTGCGTAAAAAACCCTGCCCGAAAAAAAACAATAAGGCCGGACCCAATAAAATAGGTAAATAGCTCCAGCTGCTGGTGGCTGCGGTTCCCACCGAGCCGTAATAGGTCCAAGAGGTACAGTAAATACCAATTGCAAACGAATACACAAAAGGATGATGACTAATACGCTTTGCCAAAGGCGTTGTTTTATCGCCCCAGTTTGCCAGCCAAAACAGTACCCCTATATACCCTAATGCAACAATAATCAGAACGGCAGTCATGGTGTTATTAACCCTTATTATTTTTAAATGACCCTCAACCCAAGAGGTTATTACACAATACCAGAACTGAGCTTAGGTGTGGGGGTTGATTTTAAATAGTAAATTAAAGTGAAAATATATCTTACTGAATAATAACAATAAAAAGTAAAGAGCCCCCGTATTAGACTAATGTCGCATTTGAGAGCTGAGTGGTAAATCAGCAATAAGTATAGCAAGTATAAAAAGCGTAACATGCTGATATTAAATAAAAATAACGTTTTCTATTAAATAGGTTAAATGCAGTTTACGTAAACGTTAATTAGGTGTTACGACTATGGTCTCAATTCAATATGTGAGCTGCGTTGCTAAATTGATTAGCGAAGATAAAAAACCACCCATCGCGATACTGCGGTGCTTAAAGGGGAAAATAAAAATGGCTTTTAAAGACGAAGAACAAGCAAAAGCTTATTGGGCTGAAAACATTTCACTACTGTTTAAATTACTAGCAGTGTGGTTTGTGGTCTCATTTGGCTTTGGCATATTACTGGTAGATGTACTGAATGAAGTACGTTTTTTTGGGTTTAAACTTGGCTTCTGGTTCTCCCAGCAAGGCGCGATTTACACCTTTGTGGCTTTGATTTTTGTGTACGTTTTCAAAATGAATACGTTAGATAAAAAATACGGCGTAGACGAATAGGAGCTAAGCAATGGATGTTCAAACACTCACATTTATAATTGTTGGTTTAAGCTTTGCGCTTTATATCGGCATTGCAATTTGGGCCCGTGCGGGTTCAACAAACGAATTTTACGTAGCGGGCGGCGGCGTACCTCCACTAGCTAATGGTATGGCAACTGCAGCTGACTGGATGAGCGCCGCGTCGTTTATTTCAATGGCGGGTATTATTTCGTTCGCAGGGTATGATGGCGGCGTTTACTTAATGGGGTGGACTGGCGGTTACGTATTGCTCGCTATGTGTTTAGCGCCTTACTTACGTAAATTCGGTAAGTTCACAGTACCTGACTTTATTGGCGACCGTTACTACTCGCGTACAGCGCGCTTAGTGGCCATTTTATGTGCCATATTTATTTGTTTTACTTATATTGCAGGGCAAATGCGCGGCGTAGGCGTTGTGTTTTCTCGCTTTTTAGAAGTAGAAATTGAAACCGGTGTTTACATTGGTATGGTGATTGTATTTTTCTATGCGGTTCTTGGCGGCATGAAAGGCATTACCTATACACAAGTAGCGCAGTATTGTGTACTTGTATTTGCATACTTAGTTCCGGCTATTTTTATCTCAATGATGATGACGGGTCACTTCTTTCCACAAACAGGCTTTGGTGCCACTTTAAGTGACGGCTCAGGTATGTATGTACTTGATAAACTTGACGGGTTAAGCGCAGAGCTGGGTTTTGCACAATACACCGAAGGCTCTAAAAGCATGATTGATGTATTCGCCATTACAGGTGCATTAATGGTCGGTACTGCAGGTTTACCACATGTAATTGTTCGCTTCTTCACTGTACCGCGTGTAAAAGATACGCGTATTTCAGCAGCGTGGACGTTGGTATTTATTGCTATTGTTTATACTACCGCACCAGCAGTTGCTTCGTTTGCACGTGTAAACATGATCGATACAATCAATGGTAAAGACGGCAGCGGCACAGCGTACGCAGAAGCACCCGCGTGGATCAAAAACTGGGAGCGTACAGGCCTAATCACTTTTAATGATAAAAATGGTGACGGCAAAATGTTCTACACAGCAGGTAAAATAGAGGATCCAAATAGCGCAAATGAAGTAAAAGTAGACCGCGATATTATGGTATTGGCTAATCCTGAGATAGCTAATTTACCTGCATGGGTTGTTGCACTTGTAGCCGCAGGGGGGATTGCTGCAGCACTGTCGACAACAGCGGGTTTACTACTGGTTATTTCGACTTCTGTTTCGCACGATTTACTCAAACGTACTCTGAAACCCGATATTAGTGATAAACAAGAGCTACTGGCCGCTCGATTAGCCGCGATGATTGCCATTGTTATATCTGCTTACTTTGGTATTAATCCGCCTGGCTTTGTAGCGTCGGTGGTCGCATTTGCCTTTGGTTTAGCAGCGGCGAGTTTCTTCCCTGCAATTATCATGGGAATATTCTCTAAAACAATGAACAGAGAAGGCGCTATTGCAGGCATGATCACCGGTATTGGCTTTACTGCAGCGTATATCATCTTCTTTAAATTTGTGAGCCCAGAGCTTAACAGCCCAGAGAACTGGTTCTTAGGTATTTCGCCTGAAGGTATAGGTTTAGTCGGTATGGTAATTAACTTTGTTGTTGCTGCCGTAGTACTGAAATTCACTCAACCAACACCTGTTGAAATACAAGAAATGGTAGAAGGTATTCGTAATCCTAAAGGGTCGGCAGAAGCGCACGCGCATTAAGCCAACTTATATGTAAAGTACCAAAAGCCCGACCTTAGTCGGGCTTTTTATTTGTATAAATAATGAGTACATTGGTGCTGTGTATACTTTTAAGTGAGTGTAACAATGAGTGTAGAACAACAAGAAGTGGCCCAATATGTTTACCTTCAAGCGCCGTTCAGCATGCTCGATAACAGTGCTTGCGACTACTTTGTAAACCATCTTGATGTTATTTATTTAACGCGAGAAAACCAAGCGCAGTGGCTACAGAGCGAACACCCAAAGCTTTTTTTAATTCGCTCAGGTCTTTACGATTTAGTTGATGCTAAAGGTGAAGTCGTGGCGCGTCTGGCACAAGGTGATTATTTTGGTTTTCCCTCGCTTTTAACTGGCGAAGCAATTCAAAATAAATTGGCGGTTCAAAAAGAGGGCATAGTGTATATGCTCAACCAAGAACACTTTGATTTTTTACGCCGAGAGTACAAACCTTTTGAGCAATACTTTGTTAGAGCTCACGCCAATAGATTACTATCATCACATTATAAAAGTAAAAACGACAGTTGGTCAGAGCGCAGAATATCTGAACTCATGACCCGCACAGCCATAACGCTTTCACCCGATGCCAGCATTCGACAAAGCGCTAAAAAAATGAAAGAGCACGGTGTGTCGTCAATTATGGTTATTCAACATGCCCATTTAGTTGGCGTGGTAACAGACCGCGATCTGCGAAATAGGGTGCTTGCCGACGAAGTAGACCCGCAAGAAGCGGTTAGCAGCATAATGACCACAAACCCTAAATTTATATTTGAAAATAATCGCGTGTTTTCTGCGTTGCATTTAATGCTTAAATATAATATTCACCACTTGCCAGTGCTTGATGAAAGCCATAACCCGATAGGTATGCTCACCAGTACTGATTTACTGCGCCAACAAAAAAGTGATCCTGTGCAGCTCATTGGCCGCATTTATAAAGCGCATAACGTGACCGACTTAAAACGTTACGCCAAAGAAGTGCCCGATTTACTAAAGAGCTTCTCTCATAATATTGACGATATTTCACTTATTGGTAAATTACTAAGCGGGTTAACCGATGCATTAACATCGCGCTTGATCAGACTATTTCAAGAAGATCACGGCGCAGCCCCAACCAGTTTTAGTTTTATATGCTTTGGCTCACAAGCACGCGAAGAGCAAACATTGCATTCAGATCAAGATAACGGCCTACTGCTCCCCAACGATTTAACTCAAGAGCAGCATACTTACTTTAAAAAAATGGGAGAGTTTGTTTGCGAACAACTCGTTGAATGCGGCATTAGGCGATGCCCTGGTAACATAATGGCAAGTAGTGACTTATGCCGCATGAGCGTGAACGATTGGTCGGAACGCTTCTTTAAATGGATAAAAAGCCCAACCCCCGAAGCCATGCTTAATTGTAAAATATTTTTTGATTTACGCTTTATAGAAGGTTCAAATTCGTTATATACCGCATTTTGTGAACAATTAGTGCGCATATCGCGAAACGATTTATTTTATGCAGCCATGGCTACCGACATAAATAATAACAGCGTACCCATAGGTTTATTTAACAAGTTTAAAACGCAAAAAGGTGACAACAACCACAAATACATAGATTTGAAAAAACGCGGTGTGGTGATCATTAACGACATAGTGCGCTTATACGCATTAAAAGCGGGAATTAAACGGGCTAACACCCAAGAGCGCCTAGAAGCATTATTAAAGTATAACCTCATCAACAAAGACGATATTTACAACTTAAAAGACTGTTGGCGGTTTTTAACTCAGCTGCGCTTAAGCACACAAATTAATGAAGAGGGGTTACCAAGCAACTGTATTAACCCTAATAAATTAAATTCACTAGAGCGCCATCAGTTAAAAGAAGCGTTTTATTTAGTAAAACAAGCGCAGCAAGGCGCCGCGTTTAAATTTGCACGGGGCAGCTTGTGAGGCTCTCATGGTAAAAATGTTACTTACGCGGTATATAAAGCGCCGTCAATTACTAGCAAAAAATGCATTCTCGCAGCGCTATTTGGTGATTGATTTAGAGCTCACAGGGCTTGACTCAAAACAGCACGAAATAGTGTCGGTTGCATGGGTTGTAATTGATAACCAATGTATAAAAATGAGCGAGTCGCAGCATTTTATTAATAAAGACGTAAAAAGCCTTGAACAAAGCCCGGTTTTTCATGGTATTAGTACTGACTCGGTGGCACAAGGGAAAAGCCTACAGAGTATTTTAATGTCTTTAAGCGCTCACTTTAGTGACTGCATTTTAGTATTTCATAATGCCATGCTTGACTGGGGCTTTTTAAAGTTAGCACTAAAAAATGCAGGGGTCACCCAGCGGCCTAAGCTGATCATCGATACCCTACAAATAGAAAAAAAGCGCTTACTGCAACACGCAAGCGATATAAAATTAGATGATTTAACCTTAAATGAATGCCGTAATCGCTACGATTTACCAAGCTATCATTGCCATCATGCGCTTACCGATGCACAAGCCACTGCTGAGCTGTTATTGGCCCAATGCCACCAAATAGGCGCCGGTAAAGAGTTAACGTTAAGAGCACTAGTTTAACAAAGCTATTTCACTTACGTATAATTTTGTTAAACTCAATTTTTTTAAAAGGATTTATTATGGTAATTGAAGCCGCCAGTAAGTATTACAACCAGTTAAACAATGACCTCAAAGCAGTCAAAAAGTACATTCACAATAATTTTGGTGTGTTTCTTACTATTCTTTACTTACTGGGTAGTTTATCAGGTGTTGTGTATCTTTACGTTTTACTTAATAACTTTTCGATTGATGTGTTCAACTTTATTGAAATAAGTGACTTTTTACTGGCACTGATTTCAAATCCTTTACTTATTACTATTTATACTACGCTCATCGTTTTAATAGCTATTTATTTAAATTGGCGCTCAGGACACATGCCAGATCCTAGTAAAACAACCGTGTTAAAAAAACTTTATTATGGCTTTGGTTACCCGCTCTATTTATTAAAACCTAGTTACTCAGTAATGTTATTTTTAGCACTTATAATATCTATATACCCTACTATGTTGGCGTATTCACACAGTAAAGACATAATAAATGAAAGAACAATGAGTTATCACTTATCATTAAATTATCCAATTGCTCAGAGTAAAGTAACTCAACTTCAAAATGTTCAAATAGTAGCCTCAACAATGGGGAATTTATTTGTTTATGATAATAAACAAGATAAGTTACTTATTATTTCACAAGAAAATATTTCAGCATTAATACCTAATGAAAATAAAGAAAAAACGGTTAGCTCAGAGTCAAAAGAGTAGCCTCTACATCACCCAAAAATTAGCTAATTTAATGAGGATACTCAGGCACGTAAGCATAAAATATTTAGCTGAAATATTATTAAATGTTACTTATAGGTGTAGGCATATAAGTCATAATTTCACTTTTACAAGGAACGAATATGAAACTTATCATCGCTATTTTTATTGCCTTATTTCCACTTGTTACGTTTGCAAATTCAAGTTTGCCGCCGAATAGACATATTGCTGTCCAGGGGAAGGGTGAGGTATTAGCTAAACCAGATCTAGCCAAAATTTCATTTGAGGTGGTTAGTATGAAAAAAGAATCACTTGATGCAAAACGTGATGTGGATGCTAGGGTTAATTTATTTTTAAACAGTTTAGATAAGTATGGGGTCGAAGAGTCGGCAGTATCAGCCTCAAATTTATTAACTACTGCTGATATGCAATATTTAGAAAGTGGTGAAGAAAAACGGGTAGGTTACATTGCTTCGCGTTCACTCAAAGTTACTATTGATGATATTAACAAGATGAATGAAATTGTTGATTTTGCATTGAGTGTAAAAATAAATGAAGTAACTAATATAGAGTTACTGTCTTCAAAAGCCAAAGAGTTGGAAGCTCAGGCTACGCAGAATGCAGTAGAAAATGCGAAAGTTAAAGGTAAAGTACTAGCGAGTTCATTTGGTGCATCTCTTGGAAATATTTATAGTATTAATTCTAATAACAATCGCTCAAATTATGGCTATCATTCAATGTATGTTGAGCGCATTGATGTGACTGGTTCGAAAATGAGTGAGTCTCCTTTTGCAGCGGGGCATTATTTAGAAATTTCTATAACATTTGAATCATCTATAAACGTGGTGTTTGATTTAGAGATAAAATAACAATTAGGGTATGAGGCATTAGAGAAATGGAATTAAAGTATTTTTATATTGGGTTTGGTGTCATTGCATTACTGAATCTCATTGTTAGCGTTCTTTTAATAAAGCGCGATGATTTAGAGGTTTTTCAAAAAGTGGCACAAGTCATATTGGTCTGGTTAATTCCGTTGTTTGCTGCGGTTGGTTTGTGGTTGTTTTATCGCTCACAGGATAAGCCCAAAAGCATACCTAAAAGCTTTGGTGGAGGAACTTCCTCTGGTACGAACACACACAATGGAAGCGGGTTATAAGCAAATTTTAACGTGTATACTTTAATGCTATGTGGGGATTTTCAACGTTAATTTAAAGTTTCTAATCGCCCCCTCTTATAATCAGGCGCAAGGTCGATTACAATACAGGCATCTAAAAGGCACATAGCCTTTATCTGCACGCTAAAAGAGTGGATTTTATATTTCATGGCAATCAAACTTGCAATTAATGGTTTTGGTCGTATTGGTCGAAATATTGTCCGCGCGTTGTACGAGTCAGGTTTGAGCGACGAGATTAAAATTGTTGCCATTAACGAACTGGCTGACCCTGAAGCTATTGCTCATTTATTAAAATACGACACATCCCACGGTCGTTTTTCTTTTCCTGTAAAACTTGGTGAAGACACCATTAGTGTTGCAGGCGATACTATTGCACTTTTTTGTGAAGAAAACCCAGTAGAATTGCCTTGGCAAACCCTTGATGTAGATGTGGTACTTGAATGTACTGGTGTTTATCATTCGCGTGAGCATGCACAGTTACACATTACAGCGGGCGCCAAAAAGGTGTTGTTTTCGCATCCAGCTGATAACGACGTAGATGCCACTATTGTTTATGGCATAAACGACGATGAGCTTAAAAGCGAGCATACTATTGTATCTAACGGCTCGTGTACCACAAACTGTGTAGTGCCAGTAATAAAAGTATTAGACGATGCCTTTGGTATTGAGTCGGGTGCTATTACCACTATTCATGCATCGATGAACGATCAACAAGTGATTGACGCGTACCATCATGATTTACGCCGTACCCGCGCTGCGAGTCAGTCTATTATTCCGGTAGATACAAAACTTGCCCGCGGTATAGACCGCATATTACCTAAATTTGAAGGTCGCTTTGAGGCCATAGCTGTTCGCGTTCCAACAATTAATGTAACGGCTATGGATTTAAGTGTAACGGTTAATGCCGATGTAGATTTAAAGGCCGTTAATAATGCACTTAAAGCACAAGCAAAAGATAGACTCGAAGGTATTTTAAGCTACACCGAAGAGCCGCTTGTATCAGTTGATTTTAATCACGATCCACATTCTTGTATTATTGATGGCACACAGACACGAGTTAGTCACAAACGGCTGATAAAGTTACTTGTTTGGTGTGATAATGAGTGGGGATTTGCAAATCGTATGCTCGATACAGCGCGTGCGATGGTTGCAGTAACTCAGTAACTTTTTATATTACTATAATAATTTAAAACGTATTTTTCAGGTTCAGTATCGTTAACTAAGGAGATATTCATGTCGGTCATAAAAATGGCAGATTTAGATTTAAACGGCAAACGCGTATTAATTCGTGAAGATTTAAATGTACCAGTTAAAGCAGGTAAAGTGACGTCAGATGCGCGTATTCGTGCTGCACTACCTACTATTAAATTAGCCCTTGAGAAAGGCGCTAAAGTAATGGTTATGTCACACCTTGGCCGTCCTACGGAAGGGGAATACAACGAAGAATATTCGCTTGCCCCTGTAGCTGATTACCTAAACGATGCGCTAGCGCAAACAGTGCGTCTTGAAAAAGACTACTTAAATGGCGTAGATGTAGCTGATAACGAAGTGGTTGTATTTGAAAACGTGCGCTTTAATAAAGGCGAGAAGAAAAACGACGAAGCGTTATCAAAACAACTTGCAGCTTTATGTGATGTATACGTAATGGATGCCTTTGGTACAGCTCACCGCGCACAAGCGTCTACTCATGGTGTTGGTTTATTTGCTGATGTTGCCTGTGCAGGCCCATTACTATCGGCTGAACTTGAAGCATTAGGAAAAGCACTTGATAATCCAGCTCGCCCATTAGTGGCTATTGTGGGTGGTTCAAAAGTTTCGACTAAACTAACTGTACTAGATTCACTGTCTAAAATTGTTGACCAGCTAGTAACTGGCGGCGGTATTGCTAATACGTTTATTGCAGCTGCAGGCAATCCGGTAGGTAAATCACTTTTTGAAGCTGATTTAATGGATGAAGCAAATCGTTTATGTGCAGCAGCGAAGGCAAACGATGGTGAAATTCCAGTTCCTACGGATGTAGTGGTAGGTAATGAGTTTTCAGAGTCAGCAGTTGCTACGCTTAAAGATGTAAGCGAAGTGACTAGCGACGATATGATTTTTGATATTGGCCCAGATACCGCCAGCCAACTTGCTAAAATTATTGCAAATGCAGGCACGGTAGTATGGAATGGTCCTGTAGGTGTATTTGAGTTTGATCAGTTTGGCAACGGCACGCGTGCTATTGCTCAAGCAATTGCTAATTCAAACGCATTTTCAATTGCGGGTGGCGGTGATACCTTAGCTGCAATTGATAAATACGGCATAGCCGATAAAGTTTCTTACATTTCTACCGGTGGTGGTGCGTTCTTAGAGTTTTTAGAAGGCAAAAAGCTTCCAGCAGTAGAAATGCTAGAGTCACGCGCTAAATAAAGTTATTTAGCCGTGTAAAGTGAGGGGAAACCCTCACTAATCATTAATTATTAAATACCTCTCACCCTAATTTAATAATTAATGTGTACGAAGCTTAACTGCAGAGCAGTGGGTTTCGTGGTGTTATTTAAACGCCAAACTAACATATCCGTTCAAACTAGATGGCAGTGAAATGCTATCGATAAATTGGAGAATACCCAATGGCTTTAATCAGTATGCGACAACTTTTAGATCATGCAGCTGAGCATGGTTACGGCGTACCCGCTTTTAACGTGAATAACCAAGAGCAAATGCGCGCAATAATGGAAGCGGCTGACAAAACAAACAGCCCAGTAATCGTTCAAGGATCAGCAGGCGCTCGTGCTTATGCCGGTGCTCCATTTATTCGCCATATGATTTTAGCAGCCGTTGAAGAATGGCCACATATCCCTGTCGTAATGCATCAAGATCACGGCACCTCGCCCGGTGTTTGTCAGCGTTCAATTCAACTTGGTTTTTCATCAGTAATGATGGATGGCTCGTTAATGAGCGATGGTAAAACGCCTTCAAGTTATGAATACAACGTTGAAGTTACTCGCGAAACAGTGGCTATGGCACATGCGTGCGGTGTATCGGTTGAGGGCGAGCTAGGTGTATTAGGTTCACTTGAAACGGGTGAAGCGGGCGAAGAAGACGGTGTAGGCGCAGAAGGTAAATTAACAACTGATCAAATGCTAACTGATCCTGAAGAAGCCGCTGACTTTGTAAATAAAACCCATGTTGATGCGCTTGCGATTGCATGTGGTACATCGCACGGGGCTTACAAATTTACGCGCCCACCAACAGATGATATTTTAGCAATTGATCGCATTAAAGCCATTCACGCACGTATTCCTAACACGCATTTAGTAATGCATGGATCGTCGTCGGTACCACAAGAATGGCTAGAGATCATAAACCAGTACGGTGGCGAAATTCCTGAAACCTACGGTGTACCAGTTGAGCAAATTGTTGAAGGTATTAAGCACGGTGTTCGTAAAGTAAATATTGATACCGATTTACGTTTAGCGTCTACCGGTGCTATTCGTCGTCATATGGCGCTTAATCCATCTAACTTTGATCCACGTAAATACCTAGCAGAAGCTACAAAAGCGATGACAGAGATTTGTGTTGCACGTTACAACTCGTTTGGAACGGCAGGGCAGGCTGGTAAAATTAAACCAATTTCTCTTGATGACATGCACCTTAAGTACTTAAGCGGCGAGTTAGCACCACAGATTAAATAATCGATCGATTAAACAGATCATGTGTAAAGGCCAGTAATATTATTACTGGCTTTTTTATTGCCTGCCAATAGCAGATCATGCAATTACCAACGGTATCAATTGGGATCACTCATTTACTAACACAGGTTGTATTGGATCATTACTTTACTAAGTAAACGTAATTTTTAGCTTTATTTAGCATTAAAAATAATCAGATCTTTTTTTATTTGTACAAACAATCAACAGCTTAACTTTTTGAGTAGGTAGAGTATTGATCTCAACATTGATCGCCTTGGTAAAAATCTGATCTTTAAAGTGAAGCTTAGTAAAATCCAGATCTATTAAAAGCTAAGTAAATACAAACAAAGGCAGACTTAGTAAAGCAATGATCTGAGTATTCGATCATATTTAAAGTTTAGTTTTTGTAAGTACTAAAAATGTCTTTATTCAATTTTTAAAATATATAAATTTGTGACAGGAGTGAGATTTTTATTATTAATTTGGCTTTTTTTTACCCCGATTTTAATTTACACGTTACACTTTCATAAAAATGTAATACTTAGTCATAATAATGAAAACTTATTCGATAGCTTAAGAGATAAATTGGAATGTCACGTAAAGTACTAGTCGTAGACGACGAAGCGCCTATCAGAGAGATGCTTGTTTTTGTATTAGAGCAAAATGGATTTCAGGCAATTGAAGCTGAAGATTATGATTCTGCTATTGCTGCAATGGTTGAGCCTTACCCTGATATGGTATTGCTTGATTGGATGTTGCCTGGCGGAAGCGGTATTCAAATTGCTAAAAAGTTTAAGCAAAACGAACACACGCGCCAAATACCTATTATTATGCTTACAGCTCGCGGTGAAGAAGAAGACAAAGTACGCGGCTTAGAAGTAGGCGCTGACGACTACGTAACTAAACCGTTTTCGCCAAAAGAATTAATGGCGCGTATTAAAGCGGTTATTCGTCGTGTGTCGCCAACCTCTTTAGAAGAAGCGATTGAAGTGCATGGCTTACGCTTAGATCCTATTTCTCATCGTGTTACTTCTGAAGGAAATGAGCTTGATATGGGCCCTACAGAGTTTAGGCTCCTTCACTTTTTCATGACTCACCCTGAACGGGTTTACAGCCGTGAACAATTGTTAGATCATGTGTGGGGAACCAATGTGTATGTGGAAGACCGTACTGTTGATGTTCATATTCGCCGTTTACGCAAAGCAATTGGCCCGTTAGGACACGATCGTTTGGTTCAGACCGTGCGTGGTGCAGGGTACCGTTTTTCAAGTAAACTATAACCTACTTAAACACCAGCTTAGTTTTATACGTGTATAACTACTCTAAGGTAAAGTGAGTGTATGTATCGAGTTGTTAATAAGCAGGCGTTGATAAAGCGTCTGTTTATCTATTTTTTACCCTTACTATTAATTGGTGTGCTAGTTGGCGCACCTTTTTTGCTTTTATTTTTAGGCTCTTTTTCACTTCTTGTTTGGCATTATCATCAATTATACCGTTTAAGCGATTGGCTTTTAAATCAGCGCAGTTTTAACCCCCCTGAAGGCGAAGGTGCATGGGAGCAAGTGTTTGAAGGCATTTATCACCTACAACACCGTAACCGAAAAAAACGAAATGAATTGGCCGATTTAATTAGGCGATTTCGTGATGGGGCCGAAGCGGTACCCGATGCTGTTATTGTGCTTCAAACCGATTTAAGCATTGTGTGGTGCAATCAGCTAGCGCTTAAGGTACTAGGGCTGCAGTGGCCTACCGATCATGGGCAGCGCTTAGATAACTTAATACGCGAACCTAAGTTTGCAAAATATATGCACAAAGGTAATTTTGACGAAGCACTAGAACTTGATAATGGCCATGCTATTGAACAAGTGCTTGAGTTTAGGGTAATGCCCTATGCAACTACGCAGTTAATGGTTGTGGTGCGCGACGTAACCCGTTTAAAGCAGCTTGAACAAATGCGCAAAGACTTTGTTGCCAATGTATCGCATGAGCTGCGAACGCCGCTTACGGTGGTTACAGGTTACCTTGAAATGATGGACAGCGACAACTTACCGCCTCCTGCAATGTGGAATAAAGCACAATCTACCATGCTTGAGCAGTGCAAACGCATGGACAGTTTGGTCAGCCAGTTATTATCCCTTTCCCGAATAGAAGGTTCACGCAGACAAGATAACGATAAAGCGATTAATGTACCTCAGTTACTTGGTTATATTCAAACAGAAGCCCAGTCTATTAATCAAGACAAAGGCCACGAATTACTCTTTGATATAGATAACACACTCGACATAAAAGGCTCTGAAGATGAGCTGCGTAGTGCGTTTTCTAATTTAGTTTTTAACGCTATTCATTACACTAAACCTGGCGGAAAAATACAGGTTAGCTGGCTTCGTAAAAATAATACCGCTTGTTTTACTGTTGTTGATAACGGTGATGGCATTGCTGCAGAACATATTAATCGACTGACTGAGCGGTTTTATCGTGTAGATAAAGCACGAAGCAGAACCACAGGAGGGTCTGGTTTAGGCTTGGCAATTACAAAACATGTGTTAACACGCCACGATAGTAAATTAAATATCGCCAGTGAAGTTGGAAAGGGTTCTTGTTTTTCTTTTTGTTTTTCAATAGATAAGATCGTTGAACCCCAAAATAAACAACAAGTTTTGGTAAAGTCATAAAAGTGTCATTTAAGAGTCATATCATTGTCATGTACTCACTTTAGAGTGGGCAGCAGTTAGAAAATGGGACGAACAAATCGGAGAACCCACATGAAATTTAAAAATTTAGTTGCCGCAATGGGTGTGGCTGTTACAACTTTCGTATCTGCTCAAGCAGTGGCTTTAGATCAAGACATTCCTGAGTATCAAAAAATCAGCGGCGTATCAGGCAACTTTTCATCAGTAGGTTCTGACACTTTAGCTAACATGATGACGTTTTGGGCTGAAGAGTACAAACGTATTTACCCAAATGTAAACATTCAAATTCAAGCGGCAGGTTCTTCTACAGCGCCTCCAGCATTAACCGAAGGTACTGCTAACCTAGGTCCAATGAGCCGTGCAATGAAATCAAAAGAAATCGAAGCGTTTGAAAAACGTTACGGTTACAAGCCAACAGCAGTTCGCGTAGCTATTGATGCACTTGCTGTTTATGTACACAAAGATAACCCAATTGAAGGTCTTCGTATTGACCAAGTTGACGCTATTTTCTCATCAACTCGTAAGTGTGGTGCGTCAGAGCAAGTTAACCGTTGGAGCGATGTAGGCCTTGAAGGTAGCTGGGCAGCACGCGACATTCAATTATACGGACGTAACTCTGTATCAGGTACTTACGGTTACTTTAAGAAAAAAGCACTGTGTAAAGGTGACTTCCGTAATAACGTAAATGAACAGCCGGGTTCTGCATCTGTAGTACAGTCAATTTCGTCTTCACTGAACGCAATTGGTTACTCAGGTATTGGTTACAAAACGTCAGGTGTACGTACTGTTCCATTGTCTAAAAAAGGCACTAACTTTGTAGATGCAACACTTGATAACGTTGCGCAAGGAAAATACCCACTTTCTCGCTTTTTATACGTGTACGTTAACAAGCACCCAAATAAAGCCTTGTCTCCGATGGAAGCTGAATTCTTAAAAATGATTCTTTCAAAAGACGGTCAACAAATTGTAGAAAAAGATGGTTATGTTCCTCTTTCTGCAAAGCTAGTTGAAGTAGAGCTTAAAAAACTAGGTTTAAAATAATAAACCTAAGCAATAAAAAAACCGCTCATTGAGCGGTTTTTTTGTGCTTAAAATTAAACATTTTAGGGAATTAAATACCACCTAACTTTTCAGCACGTGCTTTACATTGGTTGTATGTTTCTACACATTTAGCAGAACATACTTGTTGCTTAAGCCCTTCAGCTGTTGTTTGTTGCTCGCAGGTGCTTTCGCAACGAAAGTTTTGTTGAGCACATTGGTTCATCTCGGCATTTTCAACATGGTTTTGACAACCGGCTAAAACAGCTAAAGTGAGCGCAACCACGCTTGTTTTTATTAATATATGCATTTTTAATCCTTAAAGTAAGCTCAATAAATTAAATATCGACCTGCATGTTGTCAATTAATCTCACAGAGCCTAAAAAGGCGGCGGCTAAAATAACAAAATGGTTATCATCGAGTGTAGCAGTTTTTAAGGTATCTCGTTGAGCTATCTCAAAATAGTCTGGCTTTAAGCCTGCTTGCTCTAGGCTTTGTTTAGCATGTGTTTTAAGCGAAGTGAAATCTTTATTCCCTTGCTTAAGCTGCTCGGCACACTGGCCTAGCGCTTTAAATAAAGCAGTTGCTGTTGTTTTTTGCTCTGCTGATAGGTAGCCATTACGTGAACTCATAGCAAGCCCTGATACTTCACGCATGGTGGGTACACCAATAATTTCAACAGGCATAGATAGGTCGCGAGCCATCGTTTTAATCACTTGCAGTTGCTGAAAGTCTTTTTCACCAAAGCAAGCGTAGTCAGGTTGCACTAGGTTAAATAGCTTAGTCACAACAGTTGCAACGCCTTTAAAGTGCCCAGGACGCGAACCACCACAGTAACCAAGCGACACGCCAGGTACGTCAACAAAGCTTTGCTCACCAAGGCCATTTGGATAAATTGTGCTTACACTTGGTGTAAATACAATATCAGTACCTAATTCTGCAAGGCCTTGTTTGTCCTCTGATAATGTACGTGGGTAGTTATCTAAATCTTCGTTAGCGCCAAATTGCATTGGGTTTACAAAAATACTAACAACCACTTTATCAGCTAAAGTTTTTGCTTTTTCAACGAGTGAAAAGTGTCCTCGGTGTAAATTGCCCATTGTTGGTACAAACGCCACACTCAAGCCCGCTTGTCGCCATGCTTTAATTTGACTACGTAATGATTTAATTTCAGTAATTGACTGCATTATTTAAACTCATGTTCAGCACTTGGAAAAGCGCCACTTTTTACATCGGTACAATATTTTTGAACGGCCGCTGGCATGTTGCCAGTTTCTAATAAAAAGTTTTTTGAAAATTTTGGAATATAACCTGCCGAAATACCCACTAGGTCGTGCATTACTAATATTTGACCGTCGGTCACATTACCAGCACCAATGCCAATGGTTGGAATACTAAGCGCATCAGTAATACGTTTTGCCAATGCACTCGGGATACACTCAAGTACTAATAATTGTGCGCCAGCGGCTTCAAGTGCTTTTGCATCATCAATCATTTTTTGTGCTTTGTCTTCTTCGCGGCCTTGGATTTTAAAGCCGCCAAATACGTGCACAGATTGAGGGGTAAGGCCTAAGTGCCCACACACAGGAATACCTTGTTGAGTAAGCGCTTTAATACTGTCGTAAAGCCATTCGCCACCTTCAAGTTTAACCATGTTTGCACCAGCACGCATAAGCTCTGCGGCATTTTTACACGTGTCGTTAACGCTTGAATATGTCATAAATGGCATGTCAGCAATAACAAATAATTCACGGCTTCCTGCACGCACACAGCGCGTATGGTAAGCAATATCTTGGTTGGTTACGCCAAGCGTATCATCACCGCCTTGCAGCACCATACCTAATGAATCACCGACTAAAATAACGTTAACGCCATTATCATGAAATAACTTTGCAAAGCTTGCATCGTAAGCAGTTAATGCTGTGATTTTGTTATTTTCTGCTTTCATTTTATTTAAAGTAGAAACGGTTATTTTAGACATAATATTCCTCGCAGGCACAAGCCTTGGTTAATTACAGAGGTAATTGTTGTAAGTCGTTTAGCGGTAAATTAGTTGCAATGTTTTTTAGTGCAATGCCGCTGGGTAAAATAAGTTCTGGCGCAAGTTCAAGCAGTGGATACACCACAAACTCGCGTTCGTTCAAGCCATAATGGGGCACAGTTAAGCGTGCAGTATTAATAATTTTATTACCAAACAAAAGGGTATCTATGTCTAGCGTTCGAGGACCCCAACGTTCAGCTTTTCTAACACGGCCGTGCTCTAGTTCAATTTTTTGTGTTAAATCAAGTAGCTGTTCTGGTTCAAGATGGGTATTAATACATGCAACTGCGTTAATGTAGTCGGGTTGGTCTTGCGGTCCCATAGGTTTACTTGCGTAATAGTGAGACACGCTTACAAACTCGCTATGCGGCAGTTTTTTAAGTGCCGCAATCGCGTTATCAAGCTGTTGTTTAGGCGAGTTTAAGTTAGCACCTAACCCTAAATAAACACGGTTCATGTTATTACTCAGCTGGCTTTCTTGGTGCGCGGCGACGAGAGCGTTTACGCGGCTTTGGACCACCTTGATGACCTAAGTTTTTAACCATGTCTTTTTGACCGTTAATATCTTGGCTAAGGTATTGAGTCCACCACTGTGCAAGTTCTTTATGCTCAGTTTCACCCGCATCAACGCGCAATAATAAAAAGTCGTAAGCGGCTTTAAAGCGCGGTTGTTGCGTTAACCTGTACGCACGTTGGCCTGCACGTTTATCTAAACGGTGCTGGATATGCCAAATATCGCGTGCACCCAACGTAAAGCGTTTTGGAACTGCAATATGTTGTGCGCTTTCGCTTAGTACTTTATTCATTGCTTGTGCAAAGGCATCGTACTCGCTAAGTTGTTCTTCGGCTTGAAGCTTTTTGGTTATTGCTAAAAGTGGGAACCATAATAGCGCGGCAAAAATAAATGCAGGCGTTACTTTTTTATCTGCATTTATGCGTTTATCGGTATTTTGAAACATTTGCTGAACAAAGGCTTGTTCTAAACCATTTGGGTTGGCTTCTAAAATTTTATCTAGCGCAGGAAATAATGCACGGAAAAGCCCGTATTGGCGAAGCATTAAAAAGTTAGCTTCAGCTTTACCGTTTAAAAACAGTTTAAGTACTTCTTCAAACAAACGCGCCGGTGGAATGTTATCAAGTAAGCTGGCAAGCTCGCTGATCGGCTTTTCGCTATTAGGCGCAATGCTCATATCAAGCTTTGTTGCAAATCGTACTGCGCGTAACATACGCACGGGATCTTCACGGTAGCGTGTTTCAGGATCGCCAATAAGCTCTATTTGTTTTGCTTTAATAGCGGCTAAACCATTGGCGTAATCATGAATGCTAAAATCGTTAATTGAGTAATACAGCGCGTTAATTGAAAAATCACGACGCTCGGCATCTTCTTCAATGCTACCAAATACGTTGTCACGTAATAATTGCCCTTCAGTACTTGATTGGCTTATTTGGTTTTTAGACTCAGGCGCTTCGTGATGACCGCGCATGGTTGCCACTTCAATAATTTCACGGCCAAATACAATGTGCGCTAAACGAAAACGGCGACCAATTAACCTACAGTTTCTAAATAGCTTTTTAACTTGGTCGGGTGTTGCGTTAGTGACTACATCAAAGTCTTTAGGTTGTTGACCTAACAATATATCGCGAATACAACCACCAACGAGGTAGGCATCAAAGCCACCGTCTTTTAATCGGTATAAAACTTTGATTGCATTTGGGCTAAATTGTTTACGAGAAATACCATGCTCACCGCGCGTGATTACTAATGGTTCGCTGCTTACAGAGGCAGAGGCATTTTCAGCACTCGTATTTGGGCCGATTATCTGTCGGCAAAATTGAAAAAGCTTGGAAATAATAATCCGTCTCCTAGAAGGTGTTGATTGGCCTTTCATCGCAATCAAAAATAACCGCAAATAGTGGTGTTAAACCCCAATACTCACCGTCTTACTCAAATAGCACATATTTAGGCGGCTATCATATACCAGCAGGGTTTAAAAATTAAGTTGATGTGTTGAAATTAAGCTGTTTTTAACGATTTTATTTACACAGTTTAGTAAATTGCTTGGCTTAACTTGTTTGCTACTGAGAAATTTGTATTTCAGCGACTTGCGGCACTTGCTTTAACTCAAAGGTATTTACGCCCCACTCAATGAGTTGCTCAGTAGTTAAATCCATTAAATTGGCATGAGTTGGCAAGCCTAAAAATTCAAAGGCACTTATCAATGCGGGTTTTGGCTCTGCTTTACTAATTGCAGGAGCATAGTTTTGTTTAGATAGTTTAAAACCGGGCTTGGCAACGGCTAAAGGTAAGTGAGCAAACTCAGGAATAGGGTGATTAAGTTGTTTAAATAAACTGATTTGCCGTGCTGTTGGCTCAATTAAATCGGCGCCTCTAACAATCCTATTTATGCCTTGATCAATATCGTCCACAACAACCACTAATTGGTAGGCGAATAAGCCATCACTGCGCTTTATTATATAATCTTCGTGTGCCAGCTCGCTACTAACACAAATATCACCTTGAATCAGATCGTTAAAGTGTGTGGTTGCATGGCATTGTGTTAATCGTAGTGCGCCTGTATCGGTTGGGTGTCCAAGGTTTTTACACTGGCCTTGGTAAATTCCACCCAATGCTTTTATTTGTTTTCGGCTACAGTGGCAAGCATAAACACATTGTTGATTTTCAAGGGAGCTGACTACGTCTTGGTATAAATCGAGCCGCTTAGTTTGATAAACAACTGATTCATCCCAGTGGAGGCAATAGGCTTGTAAGGTATTTAGAATATCGGTGTCGGCATTTTTCACCACTCGAGTGGTGTCTATATCCTCGATACGGACGAGCCAAGACCCTTTATTTGCTTTTGCATCAAGGTAACTGCCCACAGCCGCAACAAGTGAGCCAAAATGAAGTGGCCCAGAAGGAGACGGTGCAAAACGACCGCGATAGTTGCGCATAGGCGCAGTAACGGCTGCAGGTGGCATGCTAATTAATAGGGTTAATTAGCCGCGTCCAGCTTGTTTTTCTTTAATTTCTGCAAGTGTTTTACAGTCTACGCATAAATCGGCAGTTGGTCGCGCTTCTAGGCGGCGAATACCAATTTCAATACCACAAGACTCACAAAAGCCAAAATCATCTTCTTTAATTAAAATAATTGTTTTTTCAATTTTTTTAATTAATTTACGTTCGCGGTCACGAGTTCGAAGTTCTAAAGAAAACTCTTCTTCTTGTGCAGCGCGGTCAACTGGGTCAGGAAAGTTAGCAGCTTCGTCTTGCATATGCGATTTTGTACGATCAACTTCATTGCGTAAATCGTTACGCCAAGTTTCTAAAATCGTTTTGAAATGAGCACGTTGTGCTTCATTCATATACTCTTCGCCTGGTTTTTCTTGGTATGGTTCTAAACCGGCTTGAGCCAATAAACCATGTTTCTTTTGGTCTGGCATAACTCTCTCCTAAATCCTTAATTTAATGCCTCAGCATTAGCCGGCGGTATAAATAACAGAAACTTATACCCTAGGCAAATTTATTTTTAATTATTCGAATTAGCTTCAACCATGCTTTGCGAGTAAAAAGTGCGTTAAATGAGGGTGCTTATTTAACTAACTTACTGGTTTGTAAAACTTGCCTTTATATGGGGGCAAAACTTTAAAAAACAAGTTTAACTCTGGAATTGATTTTTATTGCTTCAATCTTTTCATCGCGTTGTTTGTTCTAATTACAATTACCGAGCTTAATGGTTGGGTTATACACTAAGCTACAAATGCTATTTTTTTATGAAGAACGACTTCGTTTGCGCAAATAAGTGCTTTATAAGCGATAACTTCAACACCGCCATCGATGGCTTGTTGTAAAAGCGCTGCGTATTTTTCATCAATATGCGCCGCCGCGCTGACAATATTAATCCCCTCATGCAAAACAGCGAACAGTAGTACGGCGCGATGGCCTAATTCGACCACTTCAATAAGTTCGCGAAGGTGTTTTTGTCCACGCAGTGTTTGTGCATCCGGAAAGTAACCTTGGCCGCTGTGTGGATCATCTTGGCTTATTAAAGTGACCGATTTAACTTCAACGTAGCAGCTTGGTTTGTTTGGGGTTGTGAGTAAAAAGTCGATTCGGCTATTTTCACTGCCGTATTTAACTTCACTTTGAAGTTGCCCATAGCCTGTTAATTCATCAATCACTTTATGATTAATCGCTTCTTCTACTACTTTATTGGCTACCGCTGTATTAACACATATTAATTGCCCTAAATTGTTTTTGGTCAGCTCTAATGAATGTGGATATTTTCGTTTTGCGTTATCGCTGGTTGAATAAAAAGCAGTAAAACCTGGTTCGGCGCAGCCGGTCATTTTTCCGGTGTTAGCACAATGGGCGGTAAACTCAGCGCCATTGTTTAATTTTAAATCAGCTAAAAAGCGCTTGTAGCGTTTTAATAGTGTGGCTGATTGCAGTGCAGGTGTGTACTTCATGGTTGTGTCCAATGCGGTTAAATAGCGTGATAGGGGTTATTTATCTCAAGCTGTTGGGAACTTAGGCGCACTATAGTAAACTCAACAGCACATTTAAGTGCAAGGATATTCTAACATGAGTGAAAAATTTGTTGTTCAACTAAGCGAACACGCAGCACCGAGTCATTGGGGCGAAAGCGCAACGTTGTCTTTTAACGAGCGTGGCGCAACCGTTCATTTATCTGAGCAAGAAACATTAAAAAATGTTCAAAAAGCAGCGCGTACAATTGCTAATCAAGGTGTTAAGCATGTTGAGCTTGCGGGCGACACGTGGTGCACAGAAAGCCAATGGGCTTTTTATCAAGGCTTTGTAACACCAAAAATGTTAAATGGTGTTGAATTTGTTGATAACGCACAGTCAGATCTTAAAGAACTTGCGCATTTAAAAAGCTCAGCAACATGGGCGCGTGAAATGGTTAATGGCACCGCAGATGATATATACCCTGAAAGCCTTGCCGAAAAAGCAGCTGAGTTTATTCAATCGCTTGCGCCAGAGCACGTAAGCTATCAAATAATTAAAGGCGATGCGTTATTAGAGCAGCAATGGATTGGTATTCATGCTGTTGGTCGCGGAAGTGTTCGCCCTCCGGTATTGTTAGAGCTTGATTACAACCCAACAGGCGACGATAACGCACCCGTTAGTGCAGCCCTTGTGGGTAAAGGTATTACGTTTGATTCGGGCGGTTATTCAATTAAATCGAGCGAAGGCATGCTAGGAATGAAGTGCGATATGGGCGGTGCTGCAACAGTAACGGCTGGTTTAGCACTTGCTATTAATCGTGGCATAGAAAAGCGCATTAAATTATTTTTATGTTGTGCTGAGAACTTAATTTCTGGCCACGCTTACAAATTAGGCGATATTCTTACTTACAAAAATGGCACAACCGTTGAAATTGTAAATACTGATGCAGAAGGGCGTTTAGTGCTTGCCGATGGCTTAATGGCTGCGGGTGAAACAGGCGCGCCTTTAATTATTGACGCTGCAACATTAACAGGGGCAGCGTTGGTTGCTGTTGGTCAAGAATACAATGCGTTGTTTGCACTAGATAAAGAGCTTGCGCGTGAGGTTGAAGGCTTTGCATCTCAAGAAATGGAAGCAGCTTGGCCATTACCACTTGAAAAGTGGCACCAACAAAACTGCCCATCACCTTATGCTGATACGGCTAACAGCCGCGCGCAAAAAGGGGGCGGCTATGGTGGTGCGTCAAATGCTGCAGGCTTCTTATCACGCTTTGTGCCAAACGATGGCCAAGGTTGGGTACACATTGATTTAGCTGCGGCATTTAACATGGGTAGCACGAGCCAATGGGCTGCAGGCGCAACAACACAAGGTATGCGCACGGTTGCTCGTACGTTGCTAGAAAAAGCATAATATTAACTAAGTTAGGCTTTTTATATTTAAATTAGGCACCGTTTGGTGCCTTTTTTGATCTACAAGCAAGCAATTTTATTTAATTTACGGTAAAATCCATCGCCAATACCTGTTTGAGTGGCTAAGTTGGTTTTACTCTAAACTACGCTCAAATATAATATCCACCACTGGGGTTTCTAACTATGTCAGATAAGTGCTATATCACAGCTCAACAGTTACTTGAAGATTCATTCCGCGTAGCGGCACAAGTATACAAAGACGGCTTTCGTCCTGATTTTATTATAGGTATTTGGCGAGGTGGTGCACCAATTGGTATTGCTGTGCAAGAATATTACGATTACAAAGGTATTGAAACTGACCACATTGCAGTGCGTACATCGTCTTATTATGGTATTGGCCAGCAATCAAAAGAAATTAAAGTACATGGTTTACATTACATTGTAGAAAACGCTAATGCGGGTGATTCTCTGCTTATTGTTGATGATGTATTTGACTCAGGGCGCAGTATTGTTGCACTAAAAGAAAAGCTTTCAGAACTAATGCGCTTAAACTTACCGCGCGATATTCGAATTGCTTGCCCATACTACAAACCAAAAAATTCAAAAGTAGATACCGTGCCTGATTACTACATTCATGAGTCGGAAGAATGGTTAGTATTTCCGCATGAATTGTCGGGTTTAACACCGGATGAAATTATTGAAGGTAAATCTGACTTAGTGAAAATTCACGATATTTTGTTAGAAGACTAATACAACGAGTGCATCAAATGCATATTTAGCCTTAAGAACGTGTTATTTTTTTAGGGCAATAAAAAAGGCCTTAATTGGCCTTTTTTGTGTGCTTAGAGTTGTGCAAAGCTGTCTACATATTCACTAAGCATTGGAATATCGACCGCTTGTAAACCATTAGTGCTTCTTTGCACTAGGCCTTTTTCTACTAACTCTGTTACAACACGCCTGTAAGCTCGCTCAGTGGTTGCAAAACGTTCTGCCTCTGCGTTTACCGTTGGGTAGGCTCTAAGTAGTGTAGGGTTGTTATTCTCGGCTCTCAGCAGGCAATCTTTAGCTATATTGTAGCTAAGTGGCAGTAATAGCTTATCTAAGTTGATTTTTTGATTTTCTTGAAACTTAGCCGCAATAGTTTGTGCTGTGTATAAACTTAGCTCTGGTTTTTCGAGCAATAGTGCACGCCAATGTCTTAATTCAATCAGGTTGTAAGTCACATCACTAAAACACGTTACCGTATAAATACACGGATTGTTGTTAAGTGCTTCTATTTCACCTATCAGGGTATTATTACAATCCAGTTGTCCTAGCAGCAGGCGTCGTCCGTTTCCTACGTCATAACTAAATGACACAGTGCCGCTGCGCACAAGCACAAGCTTGCTTAAAGGCTGATCTTGATGGATCAGCACTTCTTTTTTTGATTGTTGATAACTACTACCTGCAAAGGTTAATAGCTGTTCAACAAGATAACTAGAAAAATGGTATTGAAACATCAATATGCTCTTCGGACATTTGTCCTATTTATTATGTTTTAATGACGGTAGCATTAACACATTAAGAATTTACGCTAACTTGCTACTAATACTTTTAGCTTTGCTATGGGTATTATTTTACCTTCATTTCCCGTGTAATGATTTAAGAATTTGTTGGTTTTTTTGCCGGCAAACTTTTTCAGGTTTTTAAGCAAGTTAGCTTTTTATTTACGTATGTCACTTCGCTTAATTATTAATATGAGAGAGCTACCCTCTTACTAGCCAATTATTTTTCAAAATCTAAATAACGCTCATAATTAAGCAAAGTGCTATTACTTTGCAATACTTACAACTGTAATAAGTTAGCATTAGTGTAATGCTAACCCAAAGGTTAGGAGAGAACAATTGAGTTGGGAATATTTAGGCTATATTGCGTCAGCTTTATTGGTTGCATCACTCACTATGACCGATGTAGTAAAGCTTCGTTGGTACAACATGTTAGGATGTATTGTGTTTACGGCTTACGGTGTAGCCATTGGTGCTGTTCCCGTTGTTTTTACCAACGCGTTACTGGCATTGGTTAACTTGTATCACATTATAAAATTATACCGTCAGCCAAAAGCTGTTCAGCCAGAGGCACAGCGGCCAAAAAACTAAATGACATGATTTTTAATAAAAAGGGTTAACTTGCGTTAACCCTTTTTTGTTTATTTAGCATCACTCTCTTTTTTATCGAATCGCTTCATACCGGCAATCCATGTTTGTAGTACCTGGGTTTTGTATATATCTTCAACGGGTACTTTAAAGTAATCTTTATCCACTAAAATAAAATCGGCCCATTTACCTTGCTCTAAGCTCCCTATTTTAAACTCTTGATGCGCTGCATAAGCACCGCCCAGTGTAAATGCACGTAGTGCATCTTCGCGGCTTAGTACTTCACTTGGACGCCAGCCGTTTTCAGGCAGTTTGTTATGATCCATTCGCGTTATTGCTGAATATAAACCATCAAACGGGTTTGCAAGCTCTACAGGGTAGTCAGAACCCGCAGCAACCACTGAACCTTGTTGTAAAAATGTTTGCCATGCGTATGCAAAGCTAAGTTGCTTTTCAGTTAGGCGTTGCTCTGCCATATGCATGTCAGACGTAGCGTGAACAGGTTGCATTGATGGAATAATTTTTAGTGTTTTAAATCGAGGAATATCGTCTGGCGTTACTATTTGTGCGTGTTCTATGCGGTTGCGCAGTAAAATACCGCCTGTTTTTTTAAATACATTTTCGTAGGCGTCTAAAACCACACGATTGGCCTTGTCACCAATGGCATGGGTGTTGGCGGTAAAACCGTTTTTAAAGCTTTGCGTAAATAAAGCTTCGAGTTTTTCTTGGGTTTCAAGCATCAAACCATGATGGCCAGCACGGTCGGCATAATCTTCAATAAGCGCTGCGCCACGCGAGCCTAATGCCCCATCGGCATACACTTTAACACTGCGAATTTCCATAAAATCGTAGTTATCGTGATATGGCCCCGCTTTTAACATCGCTGGTAAATCTGGGCTAGCACCACTTAGCATTGCCACAATACGCAGAGGTAAATTACCTTGATCGCCGCGCTCTTTGTACACTTCCCATGTGGCTTTATCTATGCCAGCGTCGTGAGTAGAAGTAATACCTAGGCTTAATAAGTGCTTTCCTGCGGCATCTAGCGAGTTGCTAATATCTTGTTTTGAAGGGGCTGGCATGTGCTGAACAACTAACGACTCAGCTTTATCAACAAAAATACCGGTAGGGTGACCAAATTCATCTTTTATTACTTCACCGCCTTTTGGCGATTTTGTATCGGCGTTAATGCCCGCAAGTTCAAGCGCTTTTGAGTTAACCCAAATTGCATGGCTATCAACACGAGATAAAACAACCGGACGATCGCTTACTACTTTGTCTAAATCTTTAGCGGTAGGAAAGCGCGTATCTGGCCATAACTCTTGGTTCCAGCCTCGGCCAATGATCCAACCTTGTTTGCCTTGCGCAAATTGCTTTAGTTTATTTGTAACGTCATCAACCGACTTAGCGCCGCGTACATCAAGTTGCGATAAGTTATCTCCTAGCCCAATAACGTGGCCGTGAGCATCTATTAAGCCGGGCAGTAATGTGTTGCCTTCTGCATTTATTAATTTTGCATCTGGAAAGCTTTCTTTTAGTGTGTCGCCGCCTACTTTTACAACTTTGCCATCTTTTATAACTAAAGTGCTAAATTGCTGAAGTTCACCTTTTTGCATTTTGCCTTTATAAAGCGGGGTGTAGCCATTAGCATTATAAATAACTTTGGTTTGTGCAATGGCAAAGCTAGAGCCCGCACAAAGGCTGGCAAGTACAAGTGGTTTAAGTAATTTTTTGAGTAACATAGGACACTGTTTTGTTATTTTTAGTGCAATAACACTAGCAAACCCTTTTTTAGAATACCAACAGGATGCGATAAGCTCGTAAAATAGACAGTTAAAGCTAAGCTGGTTGCTTAGCTGTTAAATTAATTGCCTAAAACCTAAAGTCAGAAAGGTTACTTAAGTTAGGGCTACTTACTGGCATATAAATGGTATTCGCTAAGTGTTAGCCGGCCGTCTTTATCTTGGTCGTAACGAATAAACTTAGACCACAAGGCGGGGTCTATTGAGGCTTCAGAACGCGTTAAAAATCCGTCTTTGTTTCGGTCTATTTTTTTAAACTGGTTGTTAATAGTGTCACTTGAAGCAAAGCTTGATGCACTAAATACGGTTAGAGTGCATAAAATAAATAAGCGTATGGGGTTCATTAAAATACTCAATAAAGATTGTTAGTAAGATAGTTTTTAAATTCAATTAATGAAATTTGTTTGTCTTGATTTTTATCCCACATTATAAACGTGCTAAGTAACTGTGGCTGCCGCTCTAATTCGTTATGGGTAAGGTAACCGCTTTTATCTGTATCAAGGTGATCAAAGCGTTGTTTTACATCAAGTGCAAAGGCATTAAAACTTAACAGCAATGCCGTGGTAGTTACAAAGCAACGTATCTTCATGGTAGTCCTTCCAAAAGGGTAATTAAGTTGTATTTAATAACAAGGTATAAAGCTTGATAAGATAAAGCACTTGCCATAATTTAACTCCCAACATTAAATCCTTTTACACACTCCCTCAGGGATTATGGCAAATGCTTTAGTACACTTTACAAGTTAAAAGCTTAAGCAAAACTTAACCTGTTACGGCTTAAAGTTTTCAAACTCTGCTTTAGAGATCATCTCATCTTTGTCTTCGTCTAAATCGGTAAACTGTCTAAGTAGCTCTTTATCCTGCTTAGCTTCAACAAACGAGATACTGCCGTCCATGTTTGTATCTAAGTGTGCAAATCGCACAGCCGAAGGAGAGGCCAGCACTGTTGCACTAATAGCTAAAAATAATAATAAAAACGCGGCAATAAGTTGTTTCATAATTTCATTCCTTTTGAAGTTGAATTATTGAATAAATTTACTAAATTCATTTAGCGACAGTTGACCATTTTGGTCTGTATCTATTTGTGCAAAGTTTTCTTTAAGCACAGCATCCATTTGGGCCTCAGCTTCGCTTAACAAGCCGTTATTATCCTTATCTAGCGCATCAAACGTAGCCTCAACGTCCATAGCATGTGCGTCTGTATTAACTAAACCTAATGCAAGTAATGTTGAAAAAACCAACGCTTTTGCTCTCATGAGTATTTCCTTATTAAATTCATTTGTCATACCTACTAACAAAAAGGGTGCCATGTTTTGTTTTTGTTTATTTTCAATGGTTTATGTTTTGTTACTTAAAAGGGAAGGTAAAAATTACACATTATGTGTGTAATTTTGTATGAGTACAGCAACAGAGTGTGAGATATTTTGTATGATGTTAACTAAATCAATAGGTTGCAGTGTTGCTATTTAGCAACACTATAGCGAGTGAATATTAATATGGTTCAGCATGTGTATAGGCGGTATTGATAATAATAGGCGAGTTATTTACTGATAGAGTTTTCTGCAATGGCTGCAACGTTTACTAAACATTACAATGCAATGCTTAATTGGCGCCCTAATTTAATAGGGCAGTTTGCGTTAAGTATGCTGCTGTCGTTATTGCCACTGTCTATAGTGGTCATTGTGTTTTTAAATGCGTTAAACAAGCAGCTAGCAACCACTCAACAAATTGTAAGTAATAATTATCAGCTTACAAAATCGTTCGCTAGCTTAAAGCAAGACCTTAACAGTCTTGAGCGCGCAACAAGACAAAACTGGGTATTAAAAAGTGATTCGCTCGACACCCTCATAGTTGATAAATGGCAATCTTCAGTACAAAGCATAAACGACCTTAAACACATTAATACAAACCCAGATTACACACGCCAATGGGCACAGCTATTAAATGTTTTACAAACAGCACACCAGCAACTTGTTGATCAAAAAAAGCAAGATGCAGCGCTATTTGTACCTGTAAGCGAGTTAATTACAGCGCTTACAGTGTGGCTTAAAAATAAAAACGAAGCGCAAATAACCCTTAATCAAAACGAGCTAGCTAGCCTACAAACGTCGTTTATAAATTGGCTGGTGGCACTTATTCCACTTACTTTATTGGTTGGTGGTGGCTTTTTATGGCGTATAAGTGGGCGCTTAAAGGGATTAACTAGGGTTATTGATAAGCTAGGGCAAGGGGATTGGCAGCAAAAAATAGCGGTAAAAGGCTCGTCAGAGTTAGTCGAACTTGGAGAAAAACTACAGTGGGTACAAACTCAGCTGCACATGCTTGAGCAGCAAAAGGATACGTTTTTACGCCACGTAACACACGAGCTTAAAACACCGCTTGCCTCTATGGTTGAAGGAACCGATTTACTAACAGATGAAATTGTTGGCCCCATTAATGACGAACAAAAAGCAGTGCTTTCCCTTATAACTCAATCTATGGTGCGCCTTCGCATGATGATAGACAGCCTACTGAGTTATAACGCTATTAGATCAACAATAAATAGCTCAAGCGAGGTTAATATTGATCATTTAATTAAAAAAATTAATGGCCATTTTGAGCATCGTCTAACGGCTCGAAAGCAACGTATTCAGTGGCAAAACACTGTTTCAAGCACTGTCCTTGCTCTTCCTAATGAGCTAATAGAAATGATGCTAATTCAGTTAATTTCAAATAGCTTAAAATTTTCTGATGATAACCAAGGTGTGACTGTAAATTTAAAATGCGAGCAACATCACCTGTGTTTGGTTGTGGCCGATAATGGCTGTGGCATTAAAGAACACGAAATAAACCATATTTTTAGTGCGTTTTATCAAGGTAAACATGACCAAAGCATTACCTTACAAGGCAGTGGTTTGGGCCTAACAATTGTAAAAGAGACGGTTGAGCAGCTACAAGGCACATTAAGTGTTGAGAAAAATAAACCACACGGTTGCCGTTTTTTAATAAAAATACCAATCAGTAAAAATTTAGGAGTTAATTAACAATGCGCATACTCACTATTTTATGTGTGCTTGCAGGTAGCCTAATTGTATCGGGTTGTGAGCTTAATAATGGCACGCAAGCGCAGGGCGGTAATAAAACATCAAATACTAAAAACGTATCTCCTAGCCCCAAGCCAATGCCTAAATTAGCCCCCATTTATCCTTCATCTGAGCGGGTTATAGCGCTCCATGCAAATCAATGTGGTGGGTTTACATTGCCACCAACAAAGCGGTCATTTAAAGGTGAAAATGAGCTAAAAGCATTTTTTAAATTTATGTGCTTAAAAGTAAGTACCGACCCAAATACAGTAATGACCAAGTTACTCAAACTCGACCTAGCCTATTTTTGGCCTGATGATATAAAGCAGTATTTATGGCTGCAAAAACAGCAGATTACCTTACAAATAAACGCTCAAAAAGAGCAACAAGCACTTAATAACCAAATGCAGAAAACCCTGTCGTCGCTGGCAGATATAGAGCAGCAGCTATTACTTCGCGAAGACACTAAGGAGCAGTAACCATGGCCACAAATAGTCCGCACAAAGCAAAAGTGTTATTAGTTGATGACGATGCAAGTTTATTAAAGTTACTTGCTATTCGTATTGAATCAAAAGGCTATCAAGTAACAACTTGTGAAAGTGGCTTAGCAGCGCTACAAATTTTAAAAAGCCACGTGTTTGATGCCGTCATTACCGACTTACGAATGGATGAAATGGACGGCATGGCGCTGCATCGTCAACTGCAAAGCCGATACCCTGCATTACCGGTAATTATGATGACAGCGCATGGCTCTATTCCCGATGCGGTTGAAGCCACTAAACAAGGCATTTTTGCCTTCATTACTAAACCGGTCGATAAAGACGAGCTATTTGATAGCCTTGCAAATGCAATAGAGATTCACGGTGTAAATACCGATGAAGCCCCATCAAAAAGTAATATAGTAACGCGCAGTGGTGCCATGTTGCACTTGCTTGAACAAGTTAAGTTACTTGGGCCTACTCACGTTAATGTGCTTATTTCGGGTGCTAGTGGAACGGGTAAGGAGTTATTAGCGCAGGCTATTCATCAGCATAGCCAAGTAAGTAACGGGCCCTTTGTGGCTATAAATTGTGGTGCTGTACCAGGGGAGCTTTTAGAGTCTGAATTATTTGGCCATAAAAAAGGAGCGTTTACTGGTGCTGTAAAAGACCACCAAGGTTTATTTCAGCAAGCGCAGGGCGGTACATTATTTTTAGATGAAATTGGCGATATGCCCCTTAACTTACAAGTAAAGTTACTGCGTGTACTGCAAGAAAAAACCATTCGCCCAGTGGGTTTTCAAGAGGAGATCTCAATTGATGTGCGTATTGTATCGGCAACTCACAAAAACTTACCCGAAGCCATTAAAAACCAACAGTTTAGAGAAGATTTATACTACCGCCTAAATGTGGTTAATTTAAAATTACCGCCACTGTGTGAACGCCGTGAAGACATAAGCCTACTAGCCCAATATTTTAGCGCAAGTATCGCTAAACGAATGAACCAAAATGAAAAACATTTTGCCAATGATGCTATGCACGCATTGGTACGTTATGATTGGCCGGGAAATATTCGTCAGTTACAAAATGTTGTTGAACAAGTGGTAGCCTTAACACCCGGTGAGGTTATTTCAGCGCATTTAGTATTAGCAGCACTCGATAGCAACGAAAAAAGTGTAGAGCCACTCTCATTAAACGACGCTAAAAAAGAGTTTGAACGTGATTACGTTATTAATACGCTAAAAATGGCAGGCGGCAACGTAGCAGAAGGCGCCAAGCTTGCTAAGCGTAATCGTTCAGACTTTTATAAACTCATTAAAAAACATAATATTGACGTTGATACTTTGGCGTAAAAAATTAAAGGAATCCTCATGCAGTTATTTATGGTGTATTTAGGCGGGCGAATTCAAGGCTGCCACATAGAAATGCACGACATTCGCTTTGTAGTTGGGCAAAACATAGAGCAAACCTACACCAAATTAAAAAGCCAATGGGTTGGCGACAAAAACAGCGTACACATGGATAGTTTTATGGCTGTTAACAATATTGATGGCTACAAAGTAGAAGTGGTAGAGGGTTATGTTGAACAAAATAAACAGCTTTATTTTGTAAACTTAGGCGCTTACAGAAGCAACTCAATGGCAGAGCAACACGACTTTGCATTATATGTAGCAAGCAGTAGTGAAGAGGCAAAGCAGCGTGCTAAACATGATTTATTAGCAGGCCTGAGCCATATTCATAAAGACGACTTACACGACGTAGACGATTGCTTTGCAATTGATTTACTCGACAGCCAATTAACAATAAAACTTAGCCCAAGCGGGCTTTCACAACCCATAAAACCGGATTGGTTTGGTTACCATGTTTTATAAGTTAAGTAACCTGCACACTGAATAATAAAGCTATTTTAAGCCGCTATTTTTCTTGCTCATTTTTTTCGCTGTTTGATGCCAGTTTAAAGGCCACAATAACTAAGCCAAACATAGCAAACGGCAAGGCTGCTAACATATACTCAACCATGTTGCTGTCTTGAAAGTTAGCTTGCAATAAAAAGTGCCCCGCCACACACATAACAATAACGACGAGTAAAATTGGCAGCAGCATGAGCTCTTTTTTTGATGAATGATTTTTCATTGAATAACAGCTTAAACAAAAAATGATGCGCTATTGTAATGAGCTTACATATGCTTGGCAAACCACAACGCTTTTAATGATATGATTGCTATAAATGAAGTTTGTAAATGAGTGTGGAAACAACGTGGAAAGAAGCTTAAAAAACGTTTACCTAGTCGGTGGAGCAGTACGCGATAAACTGCTAAACATTGCATCAAAAGATAACGATTATGTGGTTATTGGCGAAACGCCCAGTTCCATGGAGTCGCTTGGCTTTTTACCAATAGGTAGCGACTTTCCTGTTTATTTGCACCCAAAAACAAAAGAAGAATACGCACTAGGGCGTACCGAACGAAAAAGCGGCAAGGGTTATACAGGCTTTGTAGTAGACGCTAGCCCTAGCGTAACACTTGAAGAAGACCTCGCAAGGCGCGACTTAACCATTAACTCTATGGCGCTTGACGAAAACGGTAAAATTATTGACCCTTTTAATGGCCAACACGATTTACAAAACAAAATACTGCGCCACACTACACACGCCTTTGTAGAAGACCCTGTGCGAGTGCTGCGTATTGCACGGTTTTTAGCGCGTTACGGCAGCGATTGGCAAATCCATCCCAGCACTTATGCGTTAATGCGAGAGCTTAAAAATAAAGGCGAGCTTAACCACTTAGTGCCTGAACGGGTATGGTTAGAAACCGAAAAAGCGCTTGGCGAAAAACACCCTGAGCTTTATTTTCAAGCATTAGATGGACTGGGTGTTTTTCCTGAAATAGAACAAATGAAAAACGTACCACAACCTGCCAATCATCACCCTGAAGGCGATGTATTTGTGCATACAATGTTGGTGCTCAGGCGTGCAGCCGACTTAAATTTTAATTTAGAAACCCGCTTTGCTGCGCTTACCCACGATTTTGGTAAAGCCCTTAGCTATAAAATACGCGGCAATTTACGCGGTCACGAACGCGAAGGTGTAGCGGTGGTAGAGTCATTTTGTAATCGTTTAAAAGTACCTAATCGTTTTCGTGATATTGGCGTATTGACCAGCGATAACCACACTTTATGCCATACGATTGATCAGCTTAGGCCGCAAACTATTCATAAATTAATTGTCACTAATTTAAATGGTTTGGTGCACCCTGAACGCTTTTTAGCATTTACTCAAGCCTGCCAGTGTGACGCGCAAGGTCGCGGAGAAACACTGGTTAATAAGCCTTACCCGCAGGCAATTAAGTTGTGCGCCATTCATAGTAAATTACAGCAAATGGATAAAAAGCACATAGTGCAAGAGGCGCTTAAAAGTGGCAAAAAAGGCCCAGAAATAGGCGAGGCAGTAAAGCTGGCAGAAATAAACTGTATCAAAGCATTTTTAAGTGATGAGCCAAGTACAACAAGCTAACTAGTGTAAATTAAGTCAAGTACTGAGATACGCCTTGTTCATCAAGGCGCGGTACTTTTTGAAGGTCGTTTATTTGCGTATGCTGTGGTTTATTTGCCTCTGGCTCAGCGTTTTTATCAGATTTATATAAACTAAAAATAAAGTCGAGCTCTTCTCGTTCAAGTGATGGGGTCACGGCAAATCCTACTGCTTAATGCGTTAATATAGCCCCAGAGTATGTGAACGCGACTGAATTAAAAGTGAATACTTACAAAGGAAGGTGACTGTTTATTTCCTCACTGTTTATTAGCACATTACTTTTCTGTCTAATATTACTGATCTCTACCATTTTGGTGTATTTCTACATTTAGAATATTTAAATGCTATATAACTATTTGTTTACATGCGCTTATTAGCTGGCTACATTGGATTGATTGTAATATTTGGACATATGCCGGTTTATAAAGCGACACATGTCGGATACAAAGTTGTTAAGTTTCTAGGAGAGTCATGAGAGAGCATCGGATAAATTCTTTTGGTGAATTACATACTGTCTTACAAAGATTCAAGAAATCGAATAAGTGGGTTTTTCGTGGTCATGTAGACCCAAGTTGGGAATTATTACCAAAAGCTGGAAGACTTCCTTATTCGGATTCAGATGACTTAAATATCCTAGACTCTTGGAAAAGACGTGCTGTAGAGTTTTTAAATTCGGTTCCAGACAATGATTGGGATTGGATCGCTATTGCACAACACCATGGGTTAGCAACTCGATTACTGGATTGGAGCTATAACCCTCTTATCGCCGCATATTTTGCATCAACGCATGAACATGATACTGATGCTCATATATATTGTTATAAACCCAATTGGTATTTAATAGCCGAAAAAACTAAACCGAAAACCTATAAGGGTGTGTCTCTATTTAAACCAAAAGGAGTCGTACCAAGAATAACAAGGCAAGGTGGTGTATTTACGGTACATAGTGATCCAACTATCCCACTTAACAAAAGCTTAGATAAAAAAGATGAACTTGAATTAATCATCATTTCAAAAAGCTATGTACGTGATTTGCTTTTTGACTTAAATCATTACGGTATTAATAGTGCAAATGTATTCCCTGATCTAGACGGTTTATCTAAGCACGTAAATTGGTACTCTGAAAATAGAAATTTCTGGGACGGTGGGCTCGGAGAAGACGAAACTTAACAAGTCGTTAAAGCAGGACAAAAAAAGTTGGTTTTTGCTCGTGCCTCGCATATTTTAACCAACTATTTTTAGCCTCTTAACGAGGCGTTATGTTTTCATGGAGCCCGTAGTGAGTTCAAGTAACTGGGATAGTGCTGTAATAAAAAGTATTGGCTATGTTGGTATAGGAATCGCCGTTTGGTTTTTATTCAATGGACTGGCACCTTCATCACTTGATGATATTTATGGACTTGCCGTTACTTTTTTACTTTATATTAGTGTTTACCTACTAATTTCTATCGTTGGTTGGTTAGTTGTTGGCTTTCCTGTTCACTGGTTTGTAAAAAAGTACACTAACGGCTCTTATGCTTTTTATATCGCAATACCACTAATAGTTGTTGTTGGTGGCTTGTTTAACAACACTCCTCAAATATTAGGTTTGGCGGCATTATTTCAAGCCTTTTTGTTTAGGTATTATCTGAACAAAAAAACATAAAAAGGGTTTTCAAGTCGGACAAATTACAGTTGGCTTTTGTTCGTACCTCACTTATTTTAGCCAACTACAATTTGCCGCTTAAAACGGCGTTAAATTAATAGAGAGTCTATGTCTGTTATTCGTAGTTCAGTATTTCAAATTATTTTTAAATCGATATTTTTACTAGTATTTAACTTTATCGGATTTTTTCTGATTTACGCAGCTGCTCTTTTGTTAGTTAGAGAGAGCAATACCCCGTTATCGTTAATTGAACAACTTTCGGCGTTAATTTTAGCTTTGTTTACAACATCTATTTTTGCTTGGTGGATGGTAACTAGTTTTCGTCAATACGAAATCAAAATAGATAGTGAATCGATCCTACTCAAAGGGTTATCGAGCTGGAAAAAAATTGATAAAACTATTTTACTTTCTGACATTGATGGTGCAGAAATAGGGACCGACTTAGCTCTATTTAAGGGAAAAAAGTTGGTGGTGAAACTTTCAATGGTTTCTATAGCATTTGAAACAGATTCGCTTAACAAAAATATAAAAAATATTGTCGTCTGAACTGAAATAACAAAATATAAAGAGTAATTTAACAAGGGCTAAATATCAGCGGGCTGTTCGCTTTGCTTCATTTAAGCCAACCATTTTAAGTCGACTTTGAGGGTCTTACATATAAAGAGGAGTACTTACAATGGTTCGTCAATCACGTAAATTTAAAATATTTGCTGCAATAATTACCATCCCATTATTTGCGGTATTTTTATTTGGGTACAGCTTTATTATCTTTATGTATGCTGATGGGTTAAGCAACATTGAGCACTACTTCTTACTTGGTTTAGGTTTTATTGGTATTCTTTTGTGGGCAAAAATGTCCGTGAATATGATTAAAGACATAAGATTGATTAAGGTGTAATAACAAGAAAGATATGCGTTCAATTCAATTTTTAGGTTTATTGACATCAATAGTGTCATTTTTGTGTTTGTTTTGGGCTTTAGCTCCGCTTTCGCCTGACAGTAGCGCTTCAGTAGAAGGTGCTATTGGCTTGTTTTTAATGTTTGGTGTAGCACCACTTTTTGGTTTTTCAGCCTTGTTGTTAATTCCTTCATCTATCGCACTATTTAATGCTAAGTTAAGAGCGAACACTTATTTTTATGGTAAGTTTTGGTACGGTGTATGGGGCATTAATAGTTTGATATCTATAGGGTATGTGTTTGTAATTTTATATATTGGTTATATTTACTTAACTTTAAAGTTAGCAACTAGTACTGTAATTAAACTTCAGTGAAATAACGTTTTACGCTCACTTTAATCCACCATTAAATTGGTATAGCTATGTCGTCAGGAGGCTCGGGAAAACATGGACGAACTTTTTAGAAAATATGCGGCGGCTTTTGATGCATTCAACCCACAAGCAATAGCTAACCTTTACCGTTTACCTTGCGCTATTGCAGACGGCGACGGTGTACAAACATTTACAGATAAAGATGCTCTCGTTAAAAAGTTTACTTTTAATTGTGAAACTATGCGCAGTTTAGGTTACCAGAATACTGAATTTAACGTGCTTGAAAAACAACAACTGGGTAAAGATAAAACCGCTGTTACCATTGGGTGGCGGCTTTATAATAAAGGCTCAAATATAGATTTTCGTACACTTTATATTTGCCACCAAATCGATAACTCATGGTTCATATTTAGCGCTAATGTTTACGAAGGTAGTTTCGGTAATGGCTGCTAGTTTGTTAACAAACACATTTTTTGTTCGTTGGGGTGTATACGCTTATGAAAGTTTTACTCTTGTGTTGAACGTTACCGAGCACGTTGTTGATTATTTAAATACCACTACTTATGAAGCATGAGCTCTGGGTAGAAAGTAATGATGAGCAAACATTTTGTTTGTCTGGTCCACAAGGAGATGAGGTTCGAGCTCTTCTAGGAACTGAGGCTAAACTTATTTGAATTTGTGAAGCTTCATCTCATTTTGAGGCAATGACCAAGTATTACAAATATATGGGTTGGGGAGAGTACAATACTGAATTCCCTGAATACGACAAAAAAACATATGCAGAGCTTGGGGGGACATGATTTCACTTAATAAGCAGCTAATTTTTCCCGCCAATTACACTTATTTGTTTCTTGCATTTAATTAGAACTTTCAGCTAGCCCCATTAGGTAAGGCTAAAAACGACTTAAAACTAAATAATTTTCAACTAATTTGCTAACGGCAAACTCACTGTAAAAGTGACCCCATTATGTTGTGTGTTATTTTGCGCAGTTACACTGCCTTTATGGTAATCGCACACCAGCCTTACAATATAAAGCCCCAAGCCTAAATGCGGTTGTTGCTGCATGTGCTGGCTGCGCACCGACACCATAGAATCAAATATGTGCTCGCTTAGCCCTTCGGGTAATAATGGGCCTGTATTACTTACGCTAAGAACGGCTTGTGAATCTTTGCTTTGTAACGTTACGTTAATTGCGGTATTAGCTTGGCTAAACTCTAATGCGTTATTAATGAGCTTATCAAGCAGCTGCGCTATAAACTCAGGTGCGCCTTGCATAGGTAATTTGTTTTGGCATACATCAAGCGTAAATAACTGGTTTGGGTAAGTAAGCTGATAGCCTTGCATGCAACCATTTATTACTTTTTGCAAATCAAAAGGCTCAGGTTCGTTACTTTGAATACTTTGCTCAAGGCGAGTAGCCTCACTCATGGTGGTAATTATTTTACCTAGGCGCTCTACACCTTCACTGGCGCGATCGAGGTATTTTTGGCTAAGTTCGGTTTGCTCCAAACTTTGTAAGTTTTCAAGGGATGATCGCACCACGGCAACAGGCGTGCGTAGTTCGTGAGATAAACGCGAAGACATGTTTTCTAAATAGTCGGTATAGCCGCCCAATCGGCTCACAATATTTGCAAAGCTACGCGACAGGTCGCCAATTTCATCATTAGAATCACTGTAACTAATACTGCCAGTAACACGCCCTTGTGCATCTATTGCTTGCTCTGCGGTATCGCGAAGGCGCCTAATACGGCTCGATATTCGTGATGCAAAAAAGAATAGAGTCACGGTACCAATCAGCATAACGGCTAAAATAACGTTAAATAACTTTTCGAGCGATTTATTACGAAGTGTACGTACACCATTTGTAGTTTCTTCTGCTATTACTGCACCAATGACTTTGTCTTCAATCCAAATAGGGTAGGCGGCAGATAAAATAACGGCTTTGCTATCGGGGGTGAGCCGCCAAGACGATGCAGGTTGGCCTTTTAATGCATTAGCTAAATGACTGCCTTGCATAGATGCTACGTCGTGTAGGGTATCTATAAATTCGTTTTCAGGTCGGGTTAAAATTTTATAATAAAGTGGGTGCAAATAGGTTTGCTCAAAGCGTTGCCAGGCATTTTTTGGTGGCTGATTTTTAAGACCATCGGCCCATACTCCATCAGCGTTTTGAATCGTGCCAGATTGCGCAAGTACGCGGTGATGATTGTCTACCACCCATATGCGGCTGCCACTGTGGCCCATTCCTTTTAAAATGCGGCTAATTTCTGGTGAAGGCACAAGCACTGAGCCTAAATCGCTTGGGTTATTTAAATTAGAGGTCGACATAACGTTAGCGTTAGGTAATTCGCTTAAGCTATCGGTATCTACAATAGCAAAACCCAGTTTGTTTCCTAGCATGGCTAACGGAAAGCGCAGTTCAACGGTGTAGCCTGTTTGGGTGCGTTTAAAATAGCCCTGAATTTTTGTGAATGGTGCTTTGGTGTCTGCATTAAATGCATTAACCCAGCCGTCTTGCCTTGGGGCGATGATATAGGTATTAAATTGGCCACCAGGGGCTTTTAAACCAATTTTTAAATGGTCGTTATTAGTAATGCTTAAGCTGTTTTTAGCACGATAAATAAGTGTGTTATCGGTCACATTAAAAACGGCATATAAGTAGTTATCAAATTTGCCTACCATGTGGTCGAACGATAAATCGCTGGCTTGGTGGTTTTTATTAGTTTTTTGTAAATAGCGTTTATCGTAATGCCAAAATAACGGTTTGTAGGGCTCCCAGTCGGTTAGTTTGCCATCGAGCTGAATAGGGTTTTTTAAGTTATAGGCGTATAAATCGCGGCCTTTTATTACTTGGTCTAAAAAATTGGTTTGCTCGTCAAATAAGGCAGGGCGTTCGTGCAGAGCAGTGGCAAGTGCACGCGTTGTGCCTACGAGAGTTTTTTCTTGGCCTTGGCGTAAAAACTTTTCCATTTCCCATACGTACTCGTAGCCTAGCCACGGCAGTAAAAATAAAAAACAAGAAAGCACAATAAACTTACTACGTAGGCCAAATCTAAGCATTAATGCTGCTCCCACCTATAACCCATACCATACACGGTATCGATACAATCAAATTGTGAGTCGAGGGCTATAAATTTTTTACGAATGCGTTTTACATGAGAGGTGATGGTACTGTCGTCCACATATATTTTTGCATCGCTCATTAAATCGTTACGGCTTTTTACATGGCCCGGACGCTGCGCTAGTGAATGCAGCATCCAAAACTCGGTCACGGTTAAATCCACTAATTGCTGTTGCCAAAATACCTGCATGCGCTGTGTGTCGAGCGTTAACTGCCCGCGTGTTATAAGTGCATTGGCATCGGCAGGGTGTTCAAGGGCTTCCATTCTGCGAAATAATGCGCCTATTCGGGCTGCTAAATGTGCCAAGCTAATGTCTTTTGTTAAGTAGTCGTCAGCGCCCATACGTAGGCCGCAAACCGTGTCTATTTCGCTATCGCGTGCGGTTAAAAAAATAATAGGGAGCGTTTTAGATAAGGTACGCAGGGTTTGGCATAGTAAAAAGCCGCCATCAATTTCGTGGCCAAGGCCTATATCAACGATGGCTAAATCGGGGAGTGCGTCTTTAAATGCACTTTCTGCCGTTATGCGGTCGCTGTAACCACTCACTTGGTAGCCTTGTGCGCCTAACATTTCCATGTAGTTTTCGCGAATGGCGGTTTCATCTTCAATGATGGCTATTTTTTTCATTCTACACACCCTTATTTATTTTAAAACGCACTATATCGAAGTTTTTCAGCTATGTACGGTTAAAAAGGCAATTGCCATTTTTTTGCCACAATTGCTCAGCGGTTTGCCATTTTTGCTCCCCTTTGTTGCCACTTGATGCTGTTTTAATGCACCTATCGAAACAAAACATCACAAAGTTAAATCAATTTTAAGGATCATATTATGAAGAAGACATTAATCGCGCTAACGCTTGTTGCTGGTTTTTCTACTCCGACATTTTCATCGGCTTCTGAACATTCGCCCTCAAAAGAAGCAACTCAAGAAACCGCAATAGGTTTAGGAACTGGCGCTATTATTGGTGGTGTGGTTGGTGGACCAATTGGTGCGTTTATAGGCGCATTTGCTGGTGGTTTAATTGGTGATGCAAAAGTCGCCGACAACAAAATTGACGAACAACAACGCGCCTTGGCCGTAATGAAACAAAAAACCAACGACTATCAACACGTACTTAATCATAACAATCTGTTAGAGCAGCAATTAGAGGTGCTAGCACAGCAAAACGAGCAGTTAACACAATCTCAAATTAATAACCTGCTTGCGATGACCGTTCAATTTAAAACGGGTTCAAGCACCATAGCGCCTCACTTTGCTAAACAGCTCGACCAGTTAGTTGTACTTTTAAACAACCAACCTCAATTAGCGCTTGATTTAAGTGGCTTTGCCGACCAACGAGGAGATGAGCAAGCCAACCTTCTGCTCTCTAAAAAGCGTGTAAATGCAGTGCAAAGTTATTTAATAAAACACGGCGTTAGCCATAAACGTTTAAGTACGCAAGCCTTTGGTGAACAACACACATTGGCAAATAGCAATACCACAGAAGATAACTTTTTTGACCGTCGAGTAACGCTGACTACCCGTTCACTAGCGCCTGTAAATGGCCAAACGGCGAGTAACTAATTTTAGCATTCGATGGAGTGATTTTATGTTGAGTAACCCAACCAAAATGCTTGTTAAGGCAAGCATTTTTATATTCACGGCAATAGCGCTATTAGCAAGTAATAGCTGCTATGCGCAATCGCCAAAGCTTGAACTAACCGATACCTTAGGTAAGCCCGTTAGCCCTGCCATAATATTAAAAAGCGACGCTCATATGACAGTAACAGGGTTAATTAACCATGTTGTCGTTAAGCAAACTTATCAAAACGAAAACCCATTTGCGGTGAATGCACGTTATGTGTTTCCACTACCCGACGAAAGTGCAGTGCACGCCATGACAATGCGTATTGGTGAGCGCGTTATTAAAGGGCATATTGATAAAAAAATTGAGGCCGAAAAAAAATACGCACAAGCTCAAAAGGCAGGAAAGCAGGCTGCACTGGTGCGTCAACAACGGGCAAATATGTTTGTCACTAATGTGGCAAATATTGGCCCCGGTGAACAGGTGGCCATTGAGCTTGAGTATCAAGAAATTATTAATTATCGCAGTGGTACTTTTACTATTCGTTTTCCAACCACAATTACACCGCGCTACCATGCAATAAATGGCACATTAGAGCAGCCTAGTCCAAGCCTTATGGATCAAAACTTAGCGCCCAGTGGTTGGCTAAGCCCGGTTTATAACATTCAAAAAAATAATGATGCACCTAGCAGTGAGTTTACTTTAAATATAGATATAGATGTGGGGTTAGAGCTTGTTGATATAACCTCTAAACATCACCGTATTAATGTTAATAATCCCGCGTTTGGGCAATATAAAATAGCACTGAACGATAAAAATGGGGCTAATCGTGACTTTGTTTTAGCGTTTAAGCCGCTTCAAAAAGAAAACGCGCAAGCTGCCTTTTTTACCCAGCAGTTTGAAAACGCAGACCATTATGGCCTTGCTATGTTAATGCCGCCAGGGGATTATTTTACGCAAACTCAGCGCTTACCCCGAGAAATGGTATTTGTAGTAGATACATCGGGCTCAATGCATGGGCAGTCTATTGAGCAGGCCAAAAAGGCGTTATTTTATGCGCTGTCGTTACTTGAAAGCGACGACAGCTTTAACATTATTGGTTTTGATAATAATGTCACCGCCATGAGTGATAGGCCTCTTATAGCCAGTGATTTTAACTTACGCCGAGCAGAGCGTTTTATTTACAGCCTTGAAGCCGATGGTGGCACCGAAATACAAGGCGCGCTTGACGCGGTACTTGAAGGCAGTACGTTTGATGGTTTTGTACGCCAAGTAGTGTTTTTAACAGACGGCAGTGTAAGTAACGAAGCTACTTTATTTAAAAATATTCAGGCTAAATTAGGTGATAGCCGTTTATTTACGGTAGGAATTGGTAGTGCTCCTAATAGCTTTTTTATGCGCCGTGCAGCCGATATAGGAAAAGGCACATTTACTTTTATCGGCAGCACACAAGAAGTACAGCCTAAAATGGAGCAGTTATTTGATAAGCTCGCCCACCCAGCCATTACAGACCTCGCTTTAAGCGATGAAAACGGTAACAGCTTAGATTTTTGGCCGTCACCACTGCCTGATTTATATTTTGGTGAGCCAGTTATGGTTGCTATAAAACTTAATGATGCTAAAAGTGTGATACTTACAGGGCAAACAGCACAAGGGCCTTTAAGTATTAAATTAAGCACACAAAATAGCTCTCAAGCCAAAGGCATAGCAAAATTGTGGGCGCGTCAAAAAATTAAATCGTTACTTTTATATAACGAGCAAAGTAGTGTTAAAGACGAGGTGCAAAAATTAGCTTTAACGCATCAGCTTTTAAGTCCATTTACTGCGTTTATTGCCATTGAACACACTCAAATTAAAGACGTTGCAGATCAAACTGCGCAAGCCGCTAACCAAGTCCCGCAAGGAATGGAAATGCGTTTGCCGCAAACCGATGGTCAAAGTAGGCTGCATATAATGTTGGGTAGTATGTTACTTATAGCGTTTGGTGCTCTTAAATTAAAAAGACGCGTTAAAACATGAAAAAGTGGTTAAGTGCAGGGCTATTAATTGCTGGGCTCAGCTTGTTTGGCCACGGTGTGTATATGCAAGCAAAGGCATGGCTTGCACAAGTGCTTATTGAGCATGCGTGGCAGCAAGCGCTTGCAGAGCCGGGTAAAAAAGTAAAACCGTGGTTTTATGCTGACAGTTTTGTAACCGCGCAGCTTCACTTTCCATCGCATAAAAAAACGTTAAGTGTGCTCGGTGGTGCGAGTGGTCGAAATTTAGCATTTGCACCAAGCCATTTTTTGCCCGCGGGGGAATTGGGCAATCGCCAGAAGGGAGCGTTAATAGCAGGTCATAACGACACCCACTTTGCGTTTTTACAGCACGCCAAAGTGGGGGATCAGTTTACTATGCAGTTACAAAGCGGGGAGTTACAGCAGTATAAAGTCACGGCGGTTGATATAATTCATCAATCGCAGCATGACTTTTTACGCACACCGGGGCTTTATTTACTTACCTGTTATCCCTTTGATGCATTAGCGTCGGGCACCGATTTGAGGTTATTGGTATCGGCAGAAATATCTTCACCAGATTCACTAAGTGGTATATCAACAACAAGCTCTTGATGGCGCTGACTAACCATAACGCCAATAAATACCACAAAAATACTAAGCCACTGCCAAAGTGTAAGTACTTCTCCCAAAATAATGGCCGATAAGATAAGTGTAAAAATAGGAATTAAATTTGAATACGCCGCCGCAGTAAGCACCGATACCTTGCTAATTGCATAGTTGTACATACCGTAGCCGCCTAAAGTAACGCAAGAGCCTAAATATAAAATACTCATAAGTGCCGTTAGGTCGTGTTGATTTTCGCTGGGTAGGTCAATAAAAAATAAAAAGGGGGCAAAAAACAAACTCCCGCTAATGCCTTGTAATGCAATTAAAGTCAGTGGTGAATACCGGTTTGCTAAGTGCTTAATACTAACAGTATAAAATGCAGCGCACACCATAGCCATTAACTCTAAAAAGTTACCCAAAATAGGATTAGGCGCTTGTTCTGAACTTGGTGAGAGCAGCGTAAGTAAAATACTGCCGCCAATACATAGCGTAAAGCCCACTACAATGGCTTTACTTATGTATTCTTTGAGCATAAAAAATGCTAAAAACGCGACTATTATTGGCAAGCACGACACAATAACCCCCGCCTGAGATGCCGATGTATATTCCATTGCGTGGCCTTCAAATAAAAAGTACAAGCAAGGTTCAGCAAGCGACATGCCCACTAAATACTTCCAATCACCTTTTTGATATTCAAAGCGAATAACATAACGCCATAAACACAATGAAATAACGAGCGTAGTAAGCATACGTAAAAATATCACTAATGCGGGATCGTAAATGGCAATGGCGTATTTAAGCGCTATAAACGAACTGCCCCATAAAAAAGTGGCAATAATTAAACATAAACTGGCAGGCATAAGACGTAATTTAAACAATAAAATATAGCGCGATCCTAGCATGAATATTTTTAACTTGTTCAAAAATACCGAGCTGGTATAAGTTAAATCATAATAAAATTTTAATAGCTAAAAATAATGCAAAGGGAACAGATAATAGTTGTAAAGTTAGGTACGAGCGTACTAACTGGTGGCACCGATAAACTAGATAAAGCTCATATGGTTGAGTTAGTTCGCCAATGCTGCGAGCTTAAAAAGCAGGGGCATCAGGTTGTTATGGTATCGAGCGGCGCCGTAGCTGCAGGCCGTGAGCAACTATTAAAATCCTGTGGTACGAGCTTAGCGGATAAACAAATGTTAGCCGCCATTGGGCAGGGCCAACTTATTCATATATGGCAAAGTTTGTTTGCCTTGTATGGTGTAAACGTAGGGCAAATGCTGCTAACACGCGCTGATGTTGATGACAGGGAGCGCTACTTAAACGCACGCGATACATTAACGGCCTTACTTAGTTACAACGTGGTGCCTATTATAAATGAAAACGATGCGGTGGCGACGAGCGAAATAAAAGTGGGTGATAACGATAACCTATCGGCCTTGGTGGCTATATTAGCTAATGCAGACAAATTGCTATTACTTACCGATCAAGACGGCTTGTTTACCAGCGATCCGCGCACCAATGCCGATGCAAAGCTTATTGACGAAGTAACTCACATAAACGATGAACTGCGTCAACTTGCTGGTGGTAGCGGTACAAGCTTAGGCACTGGCGGTATGGCAACAAAGTTGCAAGCGGCTGATATAGCAAGGCGTGCAGGCGTTGAAGTCATTATTGCCAAAGGCGCTGGCAGCAACGTTATTTTAAAATGCATGAGCGAGCAATTACCGGGTACGCGCTTTTTAAAGTTAACAGCGCCTAAAGATGGTCGCAAAAAATGGTTATTAGCCGGGCCTAAAAGCAATGGGCAAATAGCAATAGACGCAGGCGCTATTCGTGCGCTGCAAAATAATGGGGCAAGTTTATTGGCCAAAGGAGTCACTTGTGCTTTTGGGGATTTTGAGCGTGGTGATTTAATAGATTTGATTGATACAAATAACCAAGTAATTGCGCGTGGTTTAACCCGCTTTAGTCGCTCGGAGGTTAATAAAATTAAAGGCGCACATTCAAAAAATATTGCACAGTTACTTAGTTATGACGCTGGGGCAGAAGTATTGCATAGGGATGATTTGGTACTACTTTAATGCTTAGCTAAAAAGCATGTATTTTAATTAACTGTCTAATTATTTAGTAAAGTTATAGATTATGTCTATACTGGTTAAAAATTATTCAAACTGGGTGTGGCAATGCAAGCCAATTCATGTGGCCACGAGTGGGTAGTCGAACTCACTTGTCAGGAAGACGAAAGCCATTTAGATTCGGCTTTAATAGACGTGCTAGGTGACTTACTAAGCGTCGATAATTTTGCGATTTACATAAACAAGCACGTTACCTTGCAAGCCCCACCTATACTGATAAATACACACAGCAACTTAACATACTTAGAGCCCAATCAAGCCCAATTAATACTTAATAAAGCAACACCTAGTAAAACAAGAGTTATTCATACGACTGATGATGTAACAACATACATCCCGGTTAATCATAGCGATACTATTCTGGGTGTTTTAATTATTAAAACCAAGCAGTTAATAACCGATAGAATAAGTGCATTAGCGATGTACATTTTAAATGTGTATGCGAATCAATTATGGATTTTGCATAAGTCGCGGCTTGATCCTTTAACGGGGCTTTTAAATCGCCAAACCTTTGACAAAAAAGTAATGGAAATAGTCACCGGTAATGGCTTTTTATTACCCCGAGAGCAAGCAGATACAAAACGCTGTTGGTATTTAGCCATTGTTGACATTGATTTATTTAAAAATGTTAACGATACATTTGGCCATGTAGTTGGCGACGGTGTAATTGCACAAGTTGCTAAACTCATAAAAAATAATTTTAGAATTGAAGATTATGCTTTTAGATACGGAGGGGAAGAGTTTGCAATAGTGTTTCAGTCGCAAACAAATACGGATGCACTTAATGCACTCTCCCGTTTACGACAGCGAGTAGCCAGTCATGATTTTGAGCACATACAGCAGTTAACAATTAGCATTGGCTTTTTAGAGCTACAAAGCGCTGATACCGTTTCAAGTATAGTAAACCAAGCCGACATGGCGTTATATCACTCAAAAAAAACAGGACGGAATAAGGTGACATCATGTCACGAACTTACGCTCAGCAAAGAAGTCAGGATTTCTCAATAGTATTGAGCTTTTTTGATTGTAAAATTGTGCTAAAATCTGGCTCCTTAAATTGTTGTAGTCAGAGTATTAAGCATGAAATTCGTTCGTTGGTTTTTAGGTTGTATAATTTTATTCTTTAATTTTATATTTACTCCTCGTAGTAAAAAGCGTGCAAGCGAAGAGCAAGCCAAGCTTGATCTGCAAACCTCTCATTTTAAACTTTATCAATTTAAAGCATGCCCGTTTTGTGTGAAAGTACGTCGTGCTATTAAGCGCGAAGGCTTGAACATAGAAACACGCGATGCAAAAGACAATGAGCAATATCGTCAAGAGCTACTAGAACAAGGTGGCAAAATAAAAGTGCCTTGTTTACGTATAGAGCAAAATGGCCAAACTCAATGGCTTTACGAATCTAACGATATTATTGCGTACTTAAATAAAGTAGCTGCTTAAACGATTCATTTAATTTTTATCTCACTTATTTAAAGAGACATTATCATGACAATCCGTACTCGTGTTGCCCCGTCACCTACTGGTGACCCGCATCTTGGCACCGCTTATATTGCATTATTTAACTACTGTTTTGCTAAGCAGCAAGGCGGCGAATTTGTTCTTCGTATCGAAGATACAGACCAAGTACGAAGCACACCTGAGTCGGAACAAGCGATAATGGATAGCCTACGTTGGTTGGGTCTTGAGTGGGATCATGGCCCTGATGTAGGCGGTGAATTTGGCCCTTATCGTCAGTCTGAACGTAGCGATTTATATAAAAAATACGCACACCAACTTGTTGAGCAAGGCAAAGCATTTTACTGTTTTGCAACAAGCGAAGAGCTTGACCAAATGCGCGAAGAGCAAATGGCTGAAGGTCTGCGTCCTAAATACGACGGTCGTGGTTTAAACCACACAGAAGACGAAATTAAAGCTAACCTAGCTGCAGGTAAGCCTTACGTTATACGTATGAAAATTCCAAGCGAAGGGACCTTTAAGTTCAACGACTACCTACGCGACGAGATTGAGATCCCGTGGGAAAACGTAGACATGCAAGTGCTATTAAAAGCCGATGGCTTCCCAACGTATTTCTTAGCAAATGTGGTAGACGATCACCACATGCAAATTAGCCATATTTTCCGTGGTGAAGAATGGATTAACTCAGCACCTAAACTATTAAAGCTTTACGAAGACTTTGGTTGGGAGGCGCCAGTACTTGGGCACCTGCCATTATTACGTAACCCAGATAAGTCAAAGCTTTCTAAGCGTAAAAACCCTACAAGTATCAATTACTACAAAGAAATGGGTTACCTACCAGAAGCGGTACTTAACTACTTAGGCCGCATGGGCTGGTCAATGCCAGACGAGCGTGAAAAGTTCACACTTGATGAAATGATTGAACACTTTGACATGAAACGTGTATCGCTTGGTGGCCCAGTATTTGACGTAGATAAGTTAAGCTGGTTAAACGGGACGTGGATCCGCGAAAACTTGACTGACGAAGAGCTTGTGCAGCGCTTTGTTGATTGGAAGTTTAACGGCGAAATGCTAGCTAAAGTATTACCAGAAGCTAAAACGCGTATTAATACGCTGTCGGATATGGTTGATTTAGCAGGTCATTTTGTAGGTGGTATTCCAACTTACGACCCAGCACTGTTAACGGCGGGCAAAGCCGACGAAAATGTAATACGCCAAGCACTACAATTTTTTGTATGGCAATTAGAAGGCTTACGTAGTTTTGATAAGCCAGCTATTTTTGCCATTGCAAAAGAGGTTGCCACATTCCATGAGCTTAAAATTAAAGACTTTTTAGAGCCAATATTTGTAGCAATCACAGGTAAAACGTCATCGACGTCGGTACTTGATGCAATGGAAATTTTAGGCTCTGACCTATCACGTGCGCGTTTACGTGTAGCACTTGCTCATTTAGGTATTTCTAAAAAGCAGGCTAAAAATATTGAGCGTGCTTACCGTACATACCCAAGCGCATAATCTTTAGTCATACTTTTTAAAAAGCCGAGCTTATTAAATAAGCTCGGCTTTTTTGTTTTAGGGAGCCAGTGTTAATTAGTTTTGGTATTACTGCATTTATTTCAAGTCGTAAGCTTGACCAGTACAAGTAACCGAAATGTCGCAATAAGATTGAGGAGTTTCTCTACAAGAATTAATAGTAAAGGCATTACCGCCTCTGCGCATTGCATCCGCTTTAAGTGAATCTATGGCACTTGATTTGGCCCGATTGTAACTAACGTTACTGTTTGCACCACGGCCATCTCCATTACAGCTCTCGCCTTCAATTCGGCCTAATAATGAAGCACCGCTTTCATGGGCTTGTTGGTCACTATAAAATTGATGCAGATCTCTTTTATTTACATAAGTACCAATTTCATCACCTAAAACATCGTTGTTTATATTGGTATGGTAAGTAACGCCAGAACACCCAGTTAGTGCAGTTAGCACACAGGTTACAGCAAAAATACGCAGCATAATGATTAATCCCTTAGTTATTGTTGGCTTAAGAACAAATTATCAATAAAAACAAAAGCAAGCAAAGCAAAAACAAAAGTAAGTTGTATCATTTTGTAAGTGATTCGACCTCTCTTTAAATTTTTTCTGGTAGTATGGGTAAGTTATAAGCAGTTTAAGCAGTGAACAAACTATGTTAAGTCCTTACTTTCAGCAGCACGCTGATTATGTTTCTATCTCTCGTGAGCAAGGGTGTCGTTTCGCAAAGTGCGTTGCAGATGATTACAATCCACTTCATGACAAAGATGCCAAAAAGTTTTGCGCGCCAGGAGACTTACTTTTTTCTTTAGTGTTAGACCGCTACGGTATAAGTGAGCGAATGGAATTTACCTTTGCTGGCATGGTTGACGAAAATACCAAACTTAATTTTCCACAAGGGGAGGATGAGTTTGATGTAACCAACGGCGATAAAGTAATTTTAAAGGTAAAACGCGAAGGTAAAACCAGCAAATGCCCAACACTTACAAATAGCCTAATAAAAAACTATGTTGAGTTTTCTGGTGCGGCATTCCCGCATGTCATTATTCCGCTAATGGGCAAGCAAGAGGTGATGATTAACCCAGCGCGCCCTATGGTTATTTACGAGTCGATGATTATTAATCTTGATGACATTAATATTCAAGCACCAACGCTTGAATTTGCAGAGCCAAGCTTTGAATATACAGGTAAACGCGGCAAAATTACTCTGCGCTTTAACCTATTAGAAAACGGCGAAAAAGTTGGTTTTGGTGAAAAGCACATGGTGGTGTCAGGTATTCGTGAATACTGCCAAACAACGGTTGATGATTTAATTGCATTTTATAACGAGCGAAAAGCGACCTTAAAACCGGTTTAACATCAGCATTTAAATGGGGCGCTATTGATAGCGCCTTTTTTATTGCTAAAGCTCAGGTATAATGGCGCTCTTTGTTATTTTAAAGCTAAGCCTATGTCTGCTACATCATTTTCATCACTTAATCTCGACCCGTTATTATTAACAGCGATTGAGCAAAATAATTACACTCAGCCTACCGCAATTCAGATTAAAACTATTCCGCCAATTCTCGCGGGCAACGATGTAATGGGCAGCGCACAAACTGGCACAGGTAAAACCGCCGCCTTTGTATTGCCACTACTACATAAGCTTTTAAATACACCTAAAAAAGAGGAGCCAGGCATTGCCCGAGTGGTCATTTTAACGCCTACGCGTGAGCTTGCTCAGCAAGTGTTTGCCAGCTTTGAAAAGTACGCACAAGGCACTAACATTCAGGGCGCTTTAGCGTATGGCGGCGCAAGTATTGGCCCGCAAATTAAAGCACTTAAAACGGCGCAAGTGATAGTGGCAACACCAGGTCGTTTGCTCGATCATATAGTTAAAGGCAGTGTGGTGCTCTCTAGTGTTGATTCATTAGTATTTGATGAAGCCGACCGCATGCTCGACATGGGCTTTATTGATGAAATAAAACGTATTTTGCGCCATATTCCGGGCGATCGCCAAACGTTATTGTTTTCAGCCACATTCGATGACAGCGTGTTTGAGCTAAGTAAAATACTACTTAAAAACCCCGAGCTGATTGAAGTTGATAAACGTAACTCAGCCGCCGTTGAAGTAGAGCAAATTATTTACGCAGTTGATGAAGACCGTAAGCGCGAACTTGTATCGCATATGATCGGCATGAAAAATTGGCGCCAAGTACTTATATTTACGCGTACTAAACAAATGGCCGATAAGCTTGCCAAAGAAATGTGTAAAGACGGTTTAAAAACAGAATCCATTCATGGCGATAAATCGCAAGGCGCGCGAGACCGTGCACTACAAAACTTTAAAGAAGGTACTACTCGCGTATTAGTTGCCACCGATGTAGCTGCCCGTGGTTTAGATATTCCAGCCCTTAAATACGTAATTAACTTTGAATTGCCATACATAGCTGAAGATTATGTCCACCGCATAGGCCGTACGGGTCGCGCAGGCGAGCAAGGCCTTGCAATGTCGCTTGTAAGTATTGACGAGCAATGGTTACTTGAAGAAATTGAAGTACTGCTTGATACGCGTTTAGCACCACAATGGTTAGAAGGTTATGAGCCTGACTTAAACAAAGCCCCTAAAGATAACCGAAAAAACACCAATAAAGCGCGTAAAGATCGTGACAAAAAGCGTATTACAGGTAAAAGGGCACCAAGCAGACGACGAAAATAATAGCCAGTAGTATGGGGCAGTTAATGCCCCATTTAGTTATAAAAAATGAGTTTTAAATAGTATTTAGCAATTTTATACACATCAGCTCTGCTTATTTTAATAGCCACCCTTACATAAAGCGGCTAAATAAATACCCCCCTTTAAATAGCAGTACTTTGTAAGTGTTTTTTCTTCTTACAAATGTGCATTATTACAGTTTGAATCTATACTTAATCTACGACTAATAGGTTGGTAGAGCGATGAAAGGTATTATTTTTACTGAATTTTTAGAAATGGTCGAAAGCACATTTTCACCTGCCGTTGCCGATCAAATTATTGTACAAAACGAACTTGATTCCAATGGGATTTACACCAGCGTTGGTAACTATAACAAGCAAGAGCTTTTAAAATTAGTGACTTCGTTGAGCAACATCGTCGATGTTCCAGTGGATGTACTGGTTAAAGAGTACGGAAAATATCTGTTAACGCGCTTCTTGGTTTACTATCCACAGTTTTTTGAAAACCTCACTACCACGTTTGATTTTTTAGATACCATAGATAGGCACGTACATGTAGAAGTTGAAAAATTGTATACCGACGTTGAGTTACCTAGTTTTCAAACCAAGCGATTAAGTGATACCCAAATGCAGATGGTTTACCATTCGAGTAATCCCTTTGCAGTGCTCGCTGAGGGGTTAATAGAAGGTGCAGCCGAGCATTTTAAGGAAAATATCAGCATACGCAGCGATATCAGTGACGATCATCAAGTTGCTACATTTAACTTAACTCTGGTCGGTTAAATATGGATGTAGCTCTTTTACAGCGCAGATTAGAACGAGAGCGTTTGGCACGAAAAGAAGCTGAAAAACTACTTGAAGCCAAATCGTTACAGCTTTACGAAGCCAATAAGGTACTCAAAGGTGCGGCTGAAAATTTGGAGCAGGAGGTTGCTAACAGAACTCACGACCTTGAACTGGCTAAACAAGATGCAGAAGCTGCGAATGAGGCTAAATCAGACTTTTTAGCAAACATGAGCCATGAGATTCGCACCCCGATGAATGCCATAATAGGCATGGCTTATTTGGCTTTAGATACTGATCTTTCGGAAAAACAGCGTGACTATGTTGAAAAAATTCATTATTCGGCAGAGTCTTTATTAGGGATAATTAATGATATTTTAGACTTTTCAAAGGTTGAAGCGGGTAAAATAGAGCTAGAACAAAAAGAATTCAATTTTAATACCTTCCTAGAAAATCTTGTAAATATTATTAGCACGCTAGCATCACAAAGAAAAATTGAAGTGGTGTTTGATATTGACCCCTTACTGCCTGACTTTTTTATTGGTGATGCATTAAGACTCAACCAAGTACTATTAAATCTGTTAAATAATGCACTTAAATTTTCAACACGGGGTAAGGTTATATTAGCTGTAAAACTAGTTCAGAAAGTAGATAGTTATTGCAGTGTTGCTTTCTCTATTTCAGATAACGGCATTGGGATGACCCAAGCACAAGTTGACTCACTATTTAAACCTTTTACTCAGGCTGACGTATCGACAACCCGAAAGTTTGGTGGAACGGGGCTTGGTTTGGTAATAAGCAAAACATTGGTCGAACTAATGCAGGGCGATATTACAGTAAACAGCAAATTAAATAAGGGGAGCTGCTTTAGTTTTACTATTCCACTCAATTATTCGACTAAGCAAAATGAGTTTGACATATCACATATTAGAGCCAAGCGAGCACTTGTTATTGAAAGTTCAGATAGTCAGTTAACATCATTACAAACGCTGCTTTTAGGTTTTGAAGTAAAATTTGACACTGTAAATAACATCAACCAAGTATTAGACCGGCTAGGCATGCTACATGATTACGATTTTATATTTATAGATTGGCGAACTTTAAATTTAAATCATGATAGTGCTGCGCAGTCTTTGCGCAATAAGCTTAAATTAAATGCAAAAAAGCTAATTGTAATAGCGCCTTGTGAAAATAAAGCGCTAAACGAAAGCCTACTAGGGTTTGGTAATAACACTTATAAAGTACTCATAAAACCAATAATTAAAAGTACTTTGCATAACGTACTTTTACAGATTATGCATATAAAAACACTAAAAAAACCAGAATCACAAGAGAGCTTAAATACACAAAACACACTACAAAAACTGCAAGGCATTCATATTTTATTGGTTGAAGATAACCCGCTCAATCAACAAGTAGCAACACAAATACTGCGTAAAAATGGCTTAATTGTTGATATTGCTAACGATGGCCTTGAGGCATTAGATGCGCTAAAACATAAAACTTACGATGGTGTGTTAATGGACTGCCAAATGCCTAGAATGGATGGTTATACGGCAGCCATAGAAATAAAAAAACAAGCAAAGTTTAAAAATTTACCCATCATTGCAATGACTGCTAATACAAGAGAAACGGATTTATTAAAGGCGCAAGATTGCGGTATGGATGGCTATATTTCAAAGCCCATTAAGGTTGAAAGTATGTTTGAAGTAATAGCAAAGTGGGTGTGTATTTAAATTTTGTTTTTGAGTTGTTTACTAAATAAGTTGGTGAGATAAAAAAGGCAAGCATTAGCTTGCCAATAAGGGGGTAAATTAGTTTAACTTTACGCTATTTGTTTCTCAGCTAGGTTGAGCTCCATAGTTGCTTTTAATAAACGGTATAGGTTAATTGATGCGTCAATTTCTTCTTTACGGTTTGTTAAGCTTTCAATGTTTAAACCCAGTGGCACGTCTAGGTGTGCACAGCTTTTTAAAATTGAATCGAGATTTTCGCGGCAAATACGCACCGATTCACTCAAGGTGTTGTCGGCGTCAAGCATGCGCCATTTGGTCGCCTCTGGTACTGAAATACCCAACCACTGCATAAACTCTAGGGTTTTTTCACCGCCACATGGTGTAAACGTGAGTATAATACGTTTTGGTGTAACGCCTTGTGCCTTGCAGGTACGCGCGTAACTTGTTATTAAATCAATAGTAGCTTGAGCATTATAAACCGCTTGCGATATAAAAAATTGGCAACCTTGTGTTGTTTTTTCTATTAAGCGTTCGTGTTCATTGCGCTTGCTTGCATGTCGCTCTGCAATGGTTACGCCTCCTAAAAAGAAGTCATCACTTTGCTCAGCTAATGTTTTATAAGCGTCAGGTAGGCTTAGTTTAATATCACCTTCCGACGATGGGCTACCCACTAAAACGACATTTTTTAAATCAAACTCGTTTTTAGTTTCATCTAGCCACTCTTTAAATTCAGCCTCACCGCGTTGCGCTACGCTTTTGTAGGTAATTACATCTAGGCGTGATAAGTCTTTTAGCAACTTACTGTACTCACGCGGATCAACCGTTTGTTTAAATGGAAACGGACGAGCCTGATTAGTTCGGCTGCTCTCATCTTGAATATCGTAAATTACAACACCGTCGTATTCGATTTCGTGTAAGCGGCCTAATAGTTTTTCTGCAATGGTTTTTAACTGCGCTTTATCAGTGCCTATTTTGGGTGGCGTTGTGCCAATAAGGTAAACACCTTGATTAGTGTCCTCAATTTTCTCTTGAAGTGATAAAGCCATAATCCTCATTCCAGCTCAATGGTTGATGGATTAAATATAGCAGCCATTTAGACGTCTAGATAGATTTTTTAAGTGAAAGTTTTTCAAGCAACGTGAGGATTATTCATACAAAGGAGTTCCTAAATTAAGTGCATGACACAGTTGTTTACATAATAAAGCGACTGAGGGCTCTTATATTCATTGGCTTTGGGGCATAATTAGTAGTGAAATTGTAAATATTTTGACAACAACTTTGCTCAATTTACTAAAGGACAATTATGAAATTTAAATTATTAGCAACAAGCCTTGCGGTATCACTCGCTTTAACTGGCTGTGCAATGCAAAAAAATGAAACGACGCAAACAGCAAAACAAGAACAAATAAAAAAAGCTGATGACCGTGTTTTTTCACAAGATTACCTAATTGAAGAGCTTGAGAATGGCTTACGTGTAATGGTTGTAAAAACGGATTACCCTGATGTCGTTTCGCTGCAAATACCGGTTTCTGTTGGCTCGCGCAATGAAGTGGAAGCGGGTAAAACTGGTTTTGCTCATTTTTTTGAACATATGGTATTTAAAGGCTCTAAAAAATTTCCGCAAGACGAATACACCGCCATATTCAAAAATGCAGGGGTTGATAACCGTGCATACACTACCAACGATTACACTAACTACCATTTAAACTTTTCAAAGCAGCACCTTGATAAAGTACTTGAGATTGAAGCTGATATTTTCCAAAACTTAACCTACACCGAAGAGCAATTTAGAACCGAAGCACTGACAGTTAAAGGTGAGTACTTAAAAAATAACGCCAGCCCAATTCGTAAGTTATTAAGTGCTGTGCGTGCAGAGGCTTTTGAAAAACACACTTATAAACACACCACAATGGGCTTTTTTGAAGACATAGAAGCCATGCCAGACCAAATGGCTTACGGTAAAGAGTTTTTTGATAAGTTTTATAAGCCAGAATATGTATCGCTAGTTATTGTGGGTGATGTTGACCCAAAAGCCACAATGGCAATGGTTAAAAAACACTGGGGTGGTTGGGAAAAAGGCAATTACGTTGCCGATATTAAAGCTGAGCCAAAACAGCAAGCTCCTAAGTATTTGCATGAACAAAATAAAGCCTTGCCGGGGCATTGGCTATTGGTATCGTATAAGGGTGCTGCGTGGGAACCCGCTAAAAAAGACAGAGCTGCACTTGATTTAATCTCGCAGCTTTATTTTTCAAGTAACTCAGATTTATATCAAGAGCTCGTTGTTGATAAACAAATAGCGAGTCAAATGTTTACTTATAATCCAGAAACCAAAGATCCAGGCTTACTGCATGTATTTGTAAAAGTAGAAAACGCTGATGATTTAGCAAAAGCGCGTGATGCAATTAACCGCACTTATGCAAAAGCCAGAACAGAGTTGGTCGATGCACAAAAATTAAGTGACTTAAAGTCTAACCTTAAATATGGCTTTATTAATGGTTTAGATTCTTCGCAAGCAATTGCATCAACGCTTGCAAGTTACATGCATTTTGAACGCGATCCTGAAGTAATTAACCAGCTTTATAAGTCGGCCGACAACATCACAGCAGAAGATATTAAAGCGGTTGCTAATAAATACTTTGTAGATAACACGCGTACTACCGTGACTATGTCGGCACTTGATAAAGCACCGGGGTTTGCAGAAGAGGCGAGTTTAAGTGCAGTAGTTGCAAAACTTGAACAAGCCCCAGAGGCACCTGTATTTAAAGTGCTTGATAAAACCAATAGCTCGCCGCTGATTGATGTAAACTTTTTATTTAATACAGGGGCAGCTGCTGATCCTCAAGGTAAAAAAGGTGTAGCTGCGCTTACCGCCGCAATGCTTGCTCAAGGTGGGTCGCAAAGTACCAGCTACAAAGAAATTCAAAAAGCGCTTTATCCACTTGCAGGTAGTTTTGGTTACCAGATTGACAAAGAAATGCTGTCGTTCCAAGGGCGTATTCATAAAGATAACGCTGAAACTTGGTATGCACTTGTAAGCGAACAATTACTTAACCCAGGCTTTAGAGACGATGACTTTAAACGCCTTAAAAAAGAAATGATCGACGGTATTAAGTCGGGATTAAAAGCATCTAACGATGAAGAGCTAGGTAAAGAAGTACTCTACAGCACGCTTTACAAAGGCCACCCATACGAAAGTTACAACTACGGTGATATTTCTGATTTAGAAGCATTAACGCTTGATGATGTAAAAGCATTTTACAATTCAGAGCTTACTCAATCTAAACTAACACTAGGTTTAATTGGCGCCGTGCCAAAAGCGCTTAAAGCAAATATTATGAGCGATTTAGCAACCTTACCTAAAGGCGAGCAAAACCGTTTAAGTATTCCTGATGCGCCAGAGCTTAAAGGCCATCATGCAACGATTGTAGAAAAATCAGCGCAATCGACGGCAGTATCGTTTGGCTTCCCGATTGATACTATTCGCAGCAGCGAAGATTGGACTGCCCTTTGGCTTGTGCGTTCGTACTTTGGTGAGCATCGTAGTTCTAACTCATACTTATATGAACGAATTCGTCAAACGCGCGGTATGAACTACGGCGATTACGCATATATTGAATACTTCCCACGTGGTATGTTTCAAACTAAGCCTGATGCAAATTTAGGGCGTTCTGAGCAAATATTCCAAGTATGGTTGCGCCCACTTCGCTCTAACAACGACGCGCACTTTGCAACGCGTACCGCATTATTTGAGCTGGATAAGCTTATTAAAAACGGCTTAACCGAAAAAGACTTTGAGGCAACACGTAACTTTTTAATTAACTACGTGCCGCAGCTTGTAGCAAGTCAAAACCGCCAGCTAGGTTATGCACTTGATAGCGAATTTTATAACACTGAATCGTTTGTAAAATACGTAACAAGTAAACTTGAAAAGCTAACGCTTGCTGATGTGAATCGGGTGATTAAAGATAATCTACAAACAGATAACGTGCAGTACGTGTTTATTACCGGTGACGGTGAAGACATGAAAAAACGTTTAGTGTCAGAGCAAACATCGCCAATGGTTTACAACACAGAAAAACCAGCAGCGCTTGTTGCAGAGGATAAAGTTATTGCCGATTACGCATTAGCTATTCCGGCTAACAATATTGAAGTAGTGAAAGTTGACAGTGTTTTTAAATAAACCTTAAACAAAACGACTTGTAGATAGTTAAAAGCCCCACGTTTGGGGCTTTTTTATAGCATTGAGCCAACCTTTATCCCTAACCCTAAAATTATTACTGCGCTTATTATGGCTATTAATGTGATATGGCCTCGTAGTTCTTTTTCTTTACGTTCTGACATTTTTTAGCGCCTCAACTCATTATAAAAAATACAGTGATCATCCCCAATATAAAGCTGACTACTGACGATAGTGCTAAAATTGAGGTTATATTACGCGTGTGTAAAACTGGACTAACATCGCAAGAGTTAGTGTTATCTTCAAGTTTAATTAATTCACCTTGGCGTACTTCCAATACAGCACATAAAGCCATTGTTGTTTCTTTTGATGCAGCACCTTCTTTCTCTACCCGTTGAATTGTTCGTAAACTAACATCGCAGGCGTCAGCAAGTTGCTGCTGAGTCCAATTTAACTGGCCTCTGAGTGATTTAACAGTTGTAGGATTTAATTGCACGTTAAAGCTTCCCTACAAATAGTTCAACAATGGTTGCAGTTGCATAGCCAAACACTGCACCGCCTAATGCGCAACCAGCAATAAAAAAGAAAGCCTTTTTAGGATCGTCAGGAAGACTGCATTGAATTTGTTTGGCAACGACTTTTGTATCTTTATAAAGTGTGCACTCCATTCGCCCTGTGAGTATGTTTAGCATGTCAAACTTTACTTGGTACTGTGAGTTCTCAAAATCAAAAGAGTGGGTGCTTGTGCAATTTACATTGCGCTTTTTACTAAATAAATCATCATTTATGTACACCTCTTCTTTACCAGTAAAGTAACTTCCAAAACAGGCTATTTGATTGTCGCCATCTTGAAAATAAAATTTATAGCCGAGTTTTTTAGTATTTAATATGTCGTTTTTCATCATCGTTATCCTTGTTGAGTTGATGATGCTAATTTAGCGTTTATTATTATTTTTTACGCCGTCATGAATATGCCAGTGAGCAGTTTGGCATATGACACTGTGTATGTCATGTGTGTTTAACTACTGATTTTAATGTGTTTTATTTGATTTTCGTTCAGGTTTAAAATGAGTGTTGCTGTCGTATCATTTTTATTCTTTGATTGAGTAAATAATAAATTTAAAGAAAAGTACGCATTTATTTTTGTCATAAAAACGCTAAGTACATATACTTTCAGACAATTATTCTTATAAGTCTGAAGGTAAGCGTGCTAGATGATAAATTATTTTTAAAGTTAGTTTTGGACACTATGCCAGAGCAGGTTGTTGTAATTAATAAAGAAGGAGAAATGGTTTTTATAAATAAAGGATGGCAAAACTTTGGTGAAGAAAATGACTGCTCATGCGGTGCTTGGGAAAAAGAAAATTATTTATTTACCTGTAAAAAGGCCGCAGACAACGGTGACGAAATAGGCGAAAGGGCATTGAAGGGAATTAATGCTGTTATTAATGCAGAGCAAGAAGCGTTTTATTTAGAATACCCATGCCATAGTGATGATGAAAAACGCTGGTTTATGATGCGCGTAGTACCATTTAAGTACAGTACTGATTTTTATTATGTAATTACGCATCAAAATATTACAGAGCGAAAGCTCGCTGAAGAAGAAGTCCAGAAACTGGCCAATATTGATGGGCTAACTGATATATTTAATCGTGGTTATTTTGATAGCTTTTTAGAGCAAGAATGGAATAGGTGCAAGCGTTTAAACATGCCTCTTTCATTGGCATTAATTGATTTAGATGACTTTAAGCTACTTAACGACACTTATGGCCATCAACAAGGTGATGAGTGTTTAAAACAAGTTGCGGCAGTCCTTAAGCAATATACAAAAAGACCCAGTGATATTTGCGCACGTTTTGGCGGAGAGGAGTTTGTACTTGTTTATGGCAACACAAACTCAGAGCAAGCTACAATAATTATTAATGCTATTGTAGAGCAGCTAAAGCAGCTTAATATTTGTAATGAGCTGTCATTACCAAGTAAAACACTTACTGTTAGTGTTGGGCTGGCAAGTGTTATTCCTTGTAACAGTTATAAAATACAAAATATGGTTAAAGAAGCCGATGACTTATTATACAAAGCAAAAACTGCGGGTAAAAATTTAATATGTGCAGCCGATTTAACCGTGGTTGACTAAATTTTAAATACTTAGTTGTTAAATGTGCTTTGTTATACCTAATAACCAGAACAAATAACTAAGGCGTTAACACCTTGAGCTTTAAATCCGTTAGACTTAGCAAAAGGCTCTTTTTATATCAATTTAAGGCAGTTCAGTATTATGCGTCATGAAATTTGGCAACAGCTTCGAAGTGAAGCAAATGAAGTCGTCACTCGCGAACCACTTTTAGCAAGTCACGTGTATTCATGTATTTTGAATCATGAGTGCTTGGGTTCGGCGTTAAGCTTTATTGTTGCTAATAAATTGGCGGATGCTGTTGTATCTGCATTTACTATTCGTGAATTATTCGATCAATCATTTGTAAAATGCGATCGCATGCTGTCTTTTGTCGCAGAAGACATTAAAGCTGTAAAAGATAGAGACCCAGCCGCAGAAACCTACCTGACTGTTATTTTAAATTTAAAGGGGTTTCATGCTATTCAGGCTCACCGTTTAGCTAACTGCTTGTGGCAACAAAACCGTAAAGAACTGGCGCGTTTTATTCAAAGCCGTACCTCTGAGGTGTTTGGCGTAGATATTCACCCTGCGTGTCAGGTTGGTAAAGGCATAATGTTTGACCACGCAACGGGTATTGTTATTGGTGAAACGGCAGTCATTGAAGATAACGTATCAATACTGCAATCGGTTACGCTTGGTGGTACAGGTAATGAGCAGGGCGATCGTCATCCTAAAATCAGAGCGGGTGTGTTAATTGGCGCAGGTGCAAAAGTGCTGGGTAATATTGAAGTGGGTGAGGGCGCACGTATTGGTGCAGGGTCGGTGGTATTAACTGCTGTGCCACCTCATACAACGGCCGTTGGCGTACCTGCTAAAATTATTGGCAGACCTGAATGCCCGTGTCCTGCGCAAAGTATGAACCAAAACTTTTTAGCTACACCAGAGCCAGAAAACGAATCGCATACCAGCGCTATGCTGTGACATAGAATAAAAAATAAAATTTAAAGGGAATTAATATGAACAAAGAAAACGTTTTAATCCTTGGAATTGGGTTTATTGCTGGTGTGGGTTTAACTTGCGGATATTTTAGTTTGGCTTCAAGTGACTCAACTCCCGCAAAGGTACAGCATGCTGATACAAAGCAGCAGACCCCTCTTGTTCAGCCAGCTAAAATAAGTGAAGCAACAGCAAAGCGTGTTGTACCAGCTGCGCCTGAGCAAAGTGATCGCTTAGAGCAAAAAGATATTTCCCCTAAACCAGATCCACAACCCCTTGATGAGCTTCCCCTAGAAGAGCAAGTTACACAGCTTAAGCTGCAATTAGCTCAGCAAAAGTCGGTAATGGAAAGTGTGGTCAAGCAGTTGCGAGCTCCAAATGATGTGCAAGCCGCTTTACAGGCACAGTTTGATCAACAACAACGTGATGAAGAGTGGGCTTATCAAACTGAAACCGCATTACAGGATTTTTTACTTACCGCAGATTTAGCATCGATACCTGATATTGTCAGCGCAGAATGTAAAACATCGGTTTGTAAATTTAAACTTGCAGCGCCAACGGATAACGATTCATTCGATCATACCCAATGGCGAGAGCTAAACGATAAGTTAATGAAGCAAAAGCTTTGGTTGCAATTTAAAAGAACAACCTCGACTTCAAGCGACACCGAAATAACGTTACTAATGGCAACAGAGCTTTAAAGCGCTGTTGACTTTACAGAGCCATCGACCAGCTCTGTAACTAATACATCACCGGCTTTAATTTGACCCACAGATTTAACCACCTTCCCTTGTTGTGTTTTAGTGATGCTATAACCGCGTGCTAAAACATTAAGCGGGCTTACCGAATCTAGCTTACTTGCTTGTAATGCCAGGCTATTATTGGCTTGTTGTAATTGTTGTTGTATAGCTTGGTTTAATCTTGCTTGTAATTGCGACAGCTGATGAGAAGCTTGTGCTAGCTTTTTGTCGGGAGATTGACGCATTAAACGTGGCGTTAAATTATTAAGCGTTCGCTCTTGTTGGTACAACCGGCTTTGCATAGCTTGTTGTAAGGCAATACTTAACTCATCTAATCGCTGCGCTTTTTGATTTAGCTGATTGCGCGGGTGGCATAGATTTAAACGATGTTGCAATTGGGTTGCGAGTGCACGCTTATCTGCAATGCTATGTTTAAATGCATTATTTAAGCGATTAATAAGCTGGGTTACTTTGCTATGCAACTCTTGCGTGTTAGGACTTACAAGCTCAGCCGCCGCAGAGGGGGTAGGGGCTCGCATATCGGCAACATAATCACTGATTGTGGTGTCTATTTCATGGCCTACGGCACTTATAATAGGTAAATCACTGTTATGAATAGCGCGGGCGAGTTGTTCGTGGTTAAAACACCACAGATCTTCAAGTGAACCACCGCCGCGTCCTAAAATAAGTATGTCTACTTCGTTGCGTGCATTGGCTAACTCTATTTGGTTAATCAAATGTATGTGGGCTTCTTTACCTTGCACCATGGCTGGGTAAATAATGACTTCTAATTGCGGTGCGCGGCGTTTAAGTACGGTTAATATATCTTTTATAGCTGCGCCCGTTGCAGAGGTGATTACACCAATACGGTTTATATTTTGCGGCAGTGGTTTTTTGTATGCAGAGCTAAATAGCCCTTCAGCAGCAAGGCGCATTTTTAGCGCATCAAACTCTTGCTTGAGTTGGCCTTCGCCTGCCGGCTCCATATGTTCAACAATAAGCTGGTAATCGCCGCGAGGCTCATAAAGTGATACGCGTGCTTTTACTGTTACTTGTGCGCCGTTTTCTGGGCGGTAACTTTGGCTTCGGTTATTACCTCGCCACATAGCCGCTTTAATTTGTGCTTTGTCATCTTTTAACGAAAAATACCAATGCCCAGAAGCTGGCGCAATAAAATTAGAAATTTCACCAGTAAGCACTAATGAAGCAAAGCCTTGCTCTAGTACTGTTCTGATCTCTCTATTAAGGCGCGAGACGGTATAAACCGTTTGCGAAGGCTTTGAAAACATAAAAAACAACCTAAAACTATTTATGAGGCAAGTTATAAGGGAAGTTTATCATAAATATTTGCGAAATATTATTTACGAATGCCTATAACGCTGTTAAGATTTGGCCGCAATTCCTTATCTTAGATCCACATGTGAGAAGTTGCCAAAATGCTTAGAATTGCTAAAGAAGCTCTTACCTTTGATGACGTACTTTTAGTACCAGGTCATTCTACTGTTTTGCCACACACGGCAAATATTTCAACTCGCTTAACGCGTGGTATCAAACTTAACTTGCCGCTTATTTCAGCATCTATGGATACTGTTACAGAAGCTCGTTTAGCTATTGCCCTTGCGCAAGAAGGTGGTCTTGGTTTTATTCATAAAAACATGACTATTGAAGAACAAGCGAAAAACGTACGAAAAGTTAAAACCTACGAAGCGGGTATTGTGTCTTACCCTGTAACAGTGACTGCTGATTTAACAATTGCAGATGCTATGGACCTTGCTGAAGAAAAAGGGTTCTCAGGCTTTCCTGTTACCGACCCAGAAAACACTTTAGTAGGTATTGTTACAAGCCGTGATATGCGTTTTGAGACAAAACTTGAACAGCCAATTTCGACTGTTATGACTAAAAAAGAAAAGCTAGTTACCGTTAAGGAAGGCGCAGCTCGCGAAGAAATTTTAGGTTTAATGCACGAACACCGCATTGAGAAGATTTTAGTTGTTGATGATGCGTTTAAACTTAAAGGCATGATCACCGTAAAAGATTACCAAAAAGCGCAAGATAAACCACATGCATGTAAAGACGAGTTAGGTCGTTTACGTGTAGGTGCTGCGGTTGGTGTTGGCGCTGGTACTGATGAGCGTATTGCTGCATTAGTTGAAGCGGGTGTTGATGTTCTACTTATCGATACTTCTCATGGCCACTCTCAAGGTGTTATTGACCGCGTATCTGCAACTCGTCAGGCTTATCCAGATCTTCAAATTGTAGCGGGTAACGTTGCAACTGCTGAGGGAGCAATAGCGCTAGCTGATGCCGGTGTTGATGCAGTAAAAGTAGGGATCGGCCCTGGTTCTATTTGTACAACCCGTATTGTTACCGGTTGTGGTGTTCCACAAATCACGGCTATTTCAGATGCAGTTGATGGTTTAAAAGGTCGCGACATTCCAGTAATTGCCGATGGTGGTATTCGTTTTTCAGGCGACATTGTGAAAGCGCTTGTTGCGGGTGCATCGTGTGTAATGGTGGGCTCAATGCTCGCAGGTACCGAAGAAGCGCCAGGCGAAGTAGAACTATATCAAGGCCGTTACTACAAATCATACCGTGGTATGGGCAGCTTAGGCGCGATGGATCAAAAAGAAGGTTCATCAGATCGCTACTTCCAAAAATCAAACGAAGCTGACAAGTTAGTCCCTGAAGGTATTGAAGGTCGCGTAGCGTATAAAGGGCCAATAGCGACTATTATTCACCAGCAGGTAGGTGGCCTTCGCAGCGCAATGGGCTTAACGGGTTGTGCAACAATTGAAGAGCTAAACACTAAGCCTCAGTTTGTGCGTGTTACATCTGCAGGTATGGGTGAGTCGCATGTTCATGATGTGCAAATTACCAAAGAAGCACCAAATTACCGCTTAGGTTAAACAACGACTTGAAATTACGGGGCTGGCTTTTACCAGCCCTCTTTAATAGCCACTAAGCAAATTAGTGGAATTTAGCATCTACTTTACGAGATACTCCATGAGCAAAGATATTCACGATTCACGAATTCTCATTTTAGACTTTGGTTCACAATACACTCAGCTAATCGCTCGCCGTATACGCGAAATTGGTGTTTACTGTGAGCTGTGGGCATGGGATGTGACTGAAGAGCAAATTCGCGAGTTTAACCCACAAGGTATTATTCTTTCTGGTGGCCCAGAGTCAACCACACTTGAAAACAGCCCTCGCGCTCCTGAGTATGTGTTTAATGCAGGCGTTCCTGTATTAGGCATTTGTTATGGCATGCAAACAATGGCTACTCAGCTTGGTGGTAGTGTTCACAGCTCTGATAAAAAAGAGTTTGGTTATGCGCAAGTTGAAAAGGTAGGCAACTGTGCATTGTTTGCTGCAATTGAAGATCATATTACCGATGGCGGCAATGGCGTTTTAGACGTATGGATGAGCCACGGCGATAAAGTAATGGAAGTACCAGCAAGCTTTAGCACTACAGCTAAAACACCAACGTGTCCGCATGCTGCTATGTCTAACGAAGAAAAACGTTTTTACGGCGTACAGTTTCACCCAGAAGTAACGCACACTCATCAAGGGCAACGTTTATTAGAGCGCTTTGCTATTGATATTTGTGGTTGTGAAAAACTGTGGACTCCAGCAAAAATTATTGATGATGCCATTGAGCGCATTAAAGAAACCGTTGGCGACGACGAAGTTATCTTAGGCCTATCAGGCGGTGTTGATTCATCGGTTGTTGCTATGCTTATTCATCGTGCCATTGGTGATAGATTAACATGTGTATTTGTTGATAACGGTTTACTTCGTTTAAACGAAGGTCAGCAAGTAATGGACATGTTTGGCAACAAGTTTGGTTTAAACATTGTTAAGGTTGATGCTGAAGATCAATTTTTAGCTGACCTTGCCGGTAAGTCAGATCCAGAAGATAAGCGTAAAGCTATTGGCCACACGTTCATTAATGTATTTGACGAGCAAGCTAAAAAACTTAAGAACGCTAAATGGTTAGGTCAAGGTACCATTTACCCAGACGTTATTGAGTCAGCAGCATCTGCTACAGGTAAAGCACACGTTATTAAATCTCACCACAATGTGGGCGGATTACCAGATGACATGAAAATGGGCCTAGTTGAACCACTGCGTGAGTTATTTAAAGATGAAGTACGTAAAATTGGTTTAGAGCTAGGTTTACCTTACGACATGCTTTACCGCCACCCATTCCCGGGCCCTGGTTTAGGTGTACGTGTACTTGGTGAAATTAAAAAAGAGTACTGTGATTTACTTCGCCGTGCAGATGCTATTTTCATTGAAGAGCTGCACAAAGCCGAGCTTTACCATAAAGTAAGCCAAGCGTTTACCGTGTTCTTACCAGTTAAATCGGTAGGTGTTATGGGCGATGCCCGTAAGTACGATTGGGTTGTGTCACTGCGCTGTGTTGAAACTATCGACTTTATGACTGCGCGTTGGTCACATTTACCGTATGAGTTTTTGGGTGTGGTTTCTAACCGTATCATTAACGAAATTGATGGTATTTCACGCGTTGTTTACGATATTTCTGGTAAGCCACCGGCAACTATTGAGTGGGAATAATTTACCCTGCATTTAGTTTTGTAAATTAAAGTGATAAAAAACGGCGAATTAGCATGCTAATTCGCCGTTTTGTTTATTTAAAAAGCAGTTAAACTAAATGTGTGATTTTTCTCTTTACCTTTAGCGAAACTTCTCTATAATTCGTCGTCATTGCAGGGGCGTAGTTCCAATTGGTAGAACAGCGGTCTCCAAAACCGACGGTTGGGAGTTCGAATCTCTCCGCCCCTGCCATTTCTTCTTTACATCGTATTTATTAATTCTTATATTATCTTACTTCCTCATTTCATCGAGTCGTTATGCATTCACGGTACGCAGCTGTTTTTGATATTGAAAATCTCGAATTAAATACTCATTTTCGACCAGTAAATACTGAACCCCTTAGAAATAATGTTGAAAAAGAATTAACGCCTGCTTCATTTGAATCCCTTGAGCTTTCTAGCCAATTACTTGCAGATATTAATCGTGCAGCAGTGCCTGTAGCTATAAATAGCGTGGTGAAAAGCAAGCACATGCAATTAACGGGTGATCAGCTTGAATTGCCATCCCCACAGCTAAATGCAACCGATAAACGTGCTTTGTGGGCTTTAATAAGTGAACACCTTGATAAACTTTAAACCTGTAAATAACGATGCCTTAGAAGCGCTTATGGCTATTGAAAACGCGTGTCATAGTCATCCTTGGACTTTAAAAACGATGAGTTCATGTATTGGTGGGCGTTATTTTAATTTAGCGGCTTTTGATAGTGACATACTCGTTGGTTTTTACATTGGTGAAAAAGCAGGGCCAGATTTTACGCTTATGGATATATGCGTGACGCCTGAGCACCAAGGTAAGGGAATTGCTAAGCAGCTATTGAGTAAATTTATAGAGCACGGTGAACAGCAAAATGCCGAAAATTTATTTTTAGAAGTTCGAGAGTCAAATACGCGTGCAATTAAACTTTATGAGCAAGCTGGGTTTATAGAGATGTCGGTACGAAAGAATTATTACCCAAGTGATGATGCAGCTAAAAACGGTTTTGAAGATGCTATTTTAATGGGTATGGCATTAAGCTTAGGGTTTATGTAATTCTTTTTAGTTGCAGGCAGCTAACTGTTTTATTTTGAGTTAATTGCCTGCTTTATTGCCACTATTACTGAGTTTATAATTTCATCTCTTTGTGATTTATTGCTACTTTTTAGGTTTTCTTCAAGGTTGCCTGCGCTTTTGTAAATAGCATCAAAGTTAAAACATCCTGCACTGCCTTTAACACTATGCGCAACTGCTTTTAGGCTTTCCCAATCTTGTGCATGGTGAAATGTTTTTATTTTTTCCAAATAACTGGGTAAGTTTGCTAAGTAATTATCAGATATCTGTTGAAACTTTTCACTTTTTAACAAGTCATCCCACTTATTTTGATTATCCTTTTCAAGGTGCAAGTAGCTAACAAGTACGTTTTCGAGGGCATCTTTATCTATTGGTTTTCCAAGCGCTTTGTCGCAGCCAGCTTCTATATAGGTGCCGATATCGTGATTCATTACGTTTGCGGTGAGTGCAATAATGGGACCGTCGTAAGCAGCATGTCGTAGCATTTTGGTGGCTTCAAGCCCACCCATGACGGGCATTTGCATATCCATAATAATGAGTTGATAGTCGTTTACTAGCGCCATTTCTACGGCTTGTGCACCATTATTAGCTATGTCAGGCTCAAGCCCCCAAGTTTGCAACAGCAACTTAATCAGTAGCTGATTATCTGGGTTATCTTCAGCAACCAAAATATTTGCGTCAAAGCTGTTAGTCGCAAATGATAATAGAGGGTCTTTTTCAGGGGTTAATTGTGCATGATCGACAAGCAGCTCAAGCTCGGGTGTTTTGCCTTTTAAGTGGCAAGCAGCACTAATTGAAAATTTACTTCCTTCGCCCACTTCGCTTTCTAGTTTTATGTCGCCACCCAGTAATTGTGCCAAATTTTTAGATATACATAATCCTAACCCAGTACCACCAAAGCGACGTGTAGTTGTCGCATCTGCTTGTTCAAACGGTTTAAATACACGAGAAATTTGATGCTCAGACATACCAATACCGGTGTCGGTTATTACAAACTCAATGAGGTTGCTTTGAGCATGATAATGCACACAAATAGAGACATGCCCTTGCTCTGTAAATTTAACGGCATTGTTTGCCACATTAATTAAAATTTGTTTTAATCGTGTCACATCCGTGTATATAGTTTGCGGTATTGGTAAGTCAAAAATAATATTAAGTTCTAAACGCTTTTCTTGCGCCAGTGGCGTTATGATTGACTCAATATCATGGATTAACTGCACAACGTTCACAGAGGCTTGCTCTACAGCTAATTTTTCAGCTTCAATTTTAGATAAATCCAAAATATTGTTAATGAGTTCAAGTAAGTGCTTTGAGTTTCGTAAAATAGTACTTAAATGTTGTTTGTCGTTTACTATTTTATCGTTATGTAGCAACTGCTCTGTAAAGCCCATAATAGCGGTGAGAGGGGTTCGTATTTCATGACTCATGTTTGCTAAAAAACGACTTTTAAGTTGGTTAGCTTGCTCTGCTTGGGTAATTGCGAGTTCAAGTTGGCTATTCATAGACTCAAGCGCTTGAGTTCGGCTTTCCACCTTGTCTTCTAGATGATGTTTGTATTCTTCGAGTTGTTGTTGATAGTGCCTAATTTGATTAACCATGTGGTTAAAGTCGTTAAACAGTATGCCTACTTCATCATCGGTATGAGCGGGTAAGCTTACTGCTAAGTCACCGTCACCTACTCGGTGACTGGCTGCACCTAATAGCTCTATTGGATTTAACAATAGGTTACGTACAACAACAAATATCAAGATAGGTAACGAGATCACTGAAATAATAACAATCAGACCCGTAATTAGGCTAATGGCTTTGCCCGACTGATGAAGTACCGCTTTGGGAATTGTTGATACGTAATAATAGCCGCCGCTCATTTGTACGGCAAAAATCATACGTTCGATTTTATCAATGCTCGATAACTCAATGGTAGAAAGTGAGCCTATGTCGGCCAAATCGTGAACCTTATTAAGTTCATATTCGCTAATGTATTGGCCTCGTAAATTATAATTAGAGCTAAATAGTATTTTACCGTCTTTGGTCAACAATAAATTGAGCGTATTGTTATAAGGCGCTTCTAAAATACTAGTATTTAAAATTGAAGGCTCAACATTTACAACAATAAACCCCAGTTGTTGTGGGCGTTTTAGGTAATAACCCACGCTGTCTATTCGTTGCACAAAATACAGGCTGGTTGTGCCGTCGGGTTTTTGAACCATAAACTGTTGTTGGCTCAAATTGCTTTGTATAACCTGATTAAAAAAGGGGTAGTTTTTTGGCGCTATGGTTAAATTATTTGAATGATAGGCGTCACTTTTACCACTAGCCGATACTAGATTTATACTAATAATGTCAGGGTAGGCTTCGCTGTAACTGGCAAATACATCCATTAGAGCGCCAAGCCTGCGTGTATAATTTCCGTCTAAAAGGGCGTCATTGGCCAAAAAGTCGTTAAGTACCGGAGAGCGAGAAAGTAGCTTAGTGGTAGAGTGGAATGAGTCTATATAGTTAAACGCTTTTTGCTGTTGCTGCTCAACAAAGCGGCTCATGATTAGATCGGCTTGTTTTTGCGTAGAGTTAGTTACATTAGTTAACGTAAACCCACCTAAAAATAGCAGGGGCAATATAACAAGCGGGGTTATATACCATAATAATCTAATACTTAACTTACTGGTTTTCATTAACTAACTAATATCCTTGACGCAATCTTTTTATAGTATGCGTTACAAGTTTATTAAACAAGCCTGCGCTTTACTCATCGTTAAAATATAAACTTTAGTTAGAGATAACTTCTCCTTTATGCGTAGGTTTTAATTACTTAATTAAGTAAAAGTTTTTATTTTGCTTGAGTCAAATTACAAACTAAACGGCCTGAGTTTAAATATTAATAAAAAAGATCAGTTAATAACTAACCATTGATTGTTTAAAGGGTCAAGATCAGCGAAAATAGTCTTTAATTACGATTAACATAACGGATCGCAAACTAGGGGCTAATTTACTCTTGGTTTTGGTGTGTTGAGGTTTCGGGGTTTAGCAGTTTTAGCCTTTAAACGTCTGCACACTTTATGGTGATATTATCCGTATTCAAACTATAAGAACTTTTTAATGGCAGACCAAAATCTCCTTAGCGAAATAAATAAACGACGTACTTTTGCAATTATATCTCACCCGGATGCAGGTAAAACCACCATCACCGAAAAAGTACTTTTGTTCGGACAAGCGATTCAAAAAGCCGGTACTGTAAAAGGCCGTGGCTCTAATCAGCATGCAAAGTCTGACTGGATGGAAATGGAAAAAGAGCGTGGTATATCGGTTACTACCTCTGTAATGCAATTTCCGTATAACAATGCGCTGGTTAATTTACTTGATACCCCTGGACACGAAGACTTCTCTGAAGATACGTACCGTACTCTTACCGCGGTAGATTCGTGCTTAATGGTTATTGATGCCGCAAAAGGTGTAGAAGAACGTACCCGTAAGCTAATGGAAGTTACGCGCCTACGTACCACGCCAATTGTAACCTTTATGAATAAGTGTGACCGTGATATTCGTGACCCAATGGAACTACTTGATGAAGTAGAAACAGAGCTAAATATTGCCTGTGCGCCTATCACTTGGCCAATTGGTTGTGGTAAAGAGTTTAAAGGTGTTTATCACATTCATAATGACGAAGCGGTTTTATACAAAACAGGCCAAGGTCATACAATTCAGGAAGTTCGCACTGTTAAAGGCCTTGATAACCCAGAGCTAGATACCGCCATTGGTGAAGAACTCGCTGAGCAACTACGTGAAGAACTAGAGCTTGTTATAGGGGCTTCAAACGAGTTTGACCTTGAACTATTTTTAGCGGGTGAGCTTTCGCCAGTATACTTTGGTACCGCCCTTGGTAACTTTGGTGTAGACCATGTACTTGATGGTTTAACACAGTGGGCGCCAACGCCACTACCGCGTGAAACAGAAGACCGCCAAGTAATCGCAACAGAAGAGAACTTTACTGGTTTTGTATTTAAAATACAGGCTAACATGGATCCAAAACACCGTGACCGTATTGCCTTTATGCGTATTGTGTCGGGTAAATATAGTCAAGGCATGAAGATGAATCATGTACGCCTTGGTAAACAGGTGAGTATTTCAGATGCAGTAACCTTTATGGCAGGCGATCGTGAGCGTGCAGCAGATGCATTCGCAGGCGATATTATTGGTTTGCATAACCACGGTACTATTCAAATTGGTGATACCTTTACACAAGGCGAAAAGCTTAAGTTTAGCGGTATTCCTAACTTTGCGCCTGAACTATTTCGTCGTATTCGTTTGCGTGATCCGCTTAAACAAAAGCAGCTATTAAAAGGCTTAGTACAGCTTTCTGAAGAAGGTGCGGTACAAGTATTTAGACCGCTCATTAATAACGACTTAATTGTAGGCGCGGTAGGTGTACTACAGTTTGACGTAGTTGTAGCGCGCTTAAAAGCTGAGTACAACGTAGATGCAATTTACGAAGGTGTAAACGTAAATACAGCGCGCTGGGTAAGCTCAACTGACGTTAAAAAGTTTGAAGAGTTTAAACGTAAGTGCGAAAGCAACTTAGCACTTGATGGTGGCGATAACCTAACTTACATAGCACCGAGCCGTGTAAACCTTAATTTATCGACAGAGCGTTACCCTGAGGTAACCTTTAACCATACTCGCGAAAACTAGAATTGACTGACTAAAGTAAACTGAAAGCCTGCTATGGCGGGCTTACAAAGGTAAATAATATAATGAACATTCGTACTATTTTAGTGGAAAAAGCCATTGCCGCCATGACCGCAGCAGGCCTACCAGAAGACACAAACCCAGCGGTTACACAAAGCACACGCCCACAATTTGGTGACTACCAAATTAATGGTGCAATGGGCGCCGCTAAAAAAATGAAAAGCAACCCACGTGAGCTTGCGCAAAAAATTATTGATAACCTAGATGTAACCGACATTGCAGAAAAAACTGAAATTGCCGGCCCTGGTTTTATTAATATTCATTTAAAGCCTGAGTTTTTAGCCAAAAGCGTAGAAGCGGCTAACAGCGATGCAAAGCTTGCCGTAAACGAGCACGCAAATCCGCAAACTGTCGTGGTAGATTACTCATCACCTAACCTTGCAAAAGAAATGCACGTAGGCCATTTGCGTTCAACCATTATTGGTGATGCCATTGTACGTGCGCTTGAATTTAGAGGCGACAAAGTCATTCGTCAAAACCACATGGGCGATTGGGGCACACAGTTTGGTATGCTGATTGCGCATTTAGAAGATCAAATTAGCCAAGGCGTAGACTTAGAGTCGGTAGCGCTTGCTGATTTAGAAACGTTTTACCGCGATGCTAAAAAACGTTTTGACGATGAAGAAGGCTTTGCCGATAAAGCCCGTGATTACGTTGTTAAACTACAAGGCGGCGACGCGCACTGTGAAAAGCTATGGAAGCTATTTATAGCGACCTCAGTTAAACACTCTGAAGAAGTTTACAAACGCTTAAATGTAACGCTTACTCAAGCTGACATTATGGCTGAAAGTGCTTATAACAGTGAGCTTAACGACATTATTAGCTTATTAAAAGATAAAAATATAGCGGTAGAGTCGCAAGGCGCACAGGTTGTGTTTTTAGATGAACTTGCCAATAAAGATGGTGAGCCATCGGCGTTTATTGTGCAAAAATCTGGCGGCGGCTTTTTGTATGCAACCACCGATTTAGCCGCGTGTGATTACCGCTCAAATAAATTGGGTGCTGAGCGTATTTTAATATTTGTTGATGCGCGCCAAAGCCTGCACTTCAATCAAGTGGAGCTTACTGCACGAAAAGCTGGCCTTTTACGCGATGAAACAAGCTACGAGTTTTGCCCGTTTGGCACCATGATGGGCGCCGATGGTAAACCATTTAAAACCCGTACTGGTGGTACTGTTAAGCTTGCCGACTTGCTTGAAGAGTCAATTAGCCGTGCAGCAACAAAACTAGCTGAGCGTGAATCTGATTTATCGGATCATGAACGTAGCGAAATTGCCCGTAAAGTAGGTATTGGCGCCGTTAAATATGCTGATCTTTCTAAACATCGTACCAGCGATTACATATTCAACTGGGACAGCATGTTAAGCTTTGAAGGCGCGACAGCACCTTACTTACAATATGCTTATACCCGTGTACGCAGTATTTTCCGTAAATCAGGTGTCGATGCCGCTACGCTAAATGCTGATGTAGCCATAGCCGAGCCGCAAGAAAAAGCACTCGCGCTTAAACTACTGCAGCTTGAAGAAGTGCTTGATTTAATGATCTCAGAGGCTACTCCACACGTATTATGTGGGTATTTGTACGAGCTTGCTAGCTTATACATGACGTTCTACGAAGCCTGCCCAGTACTCAAAGAAGGCGTAGAGCCAAGCGTACGTGACAGCCGTTTAGTGTTGTGTAATTTGGTGGCAGATACGCTAAAAACAGGATTGGATTTGTTAGGCATTGAAGTCATGGAGCAAATGTAATCACCGTCGTATTTTAACCTAATACTGCGTTATCCACCCCGACTTACCCTAATCACATACAAATCGTATGCTCATAGGGATAAGTAGGGGTGAATGCCTTGTCTTAGGCTAAACTACTTAGGTGAACCTTCTGTTTCGTGTAGTTCGCTATTACTGCGTTGTCGTGCTTTTTTAGCCAAAGTCACATACTAATTGTATGTTCCTTGGCGTAATAAAGCACTTCGCCTTGTCAGCACTCCTACACTTGCAGATGATTTTAGGCTTTACTTGATTAACTCTTGTAAGTTAATCAATTTTGTAGCTGATAGCTCCGTAGGTTGAGTAGAGTGAAACGAAACCCAACACTAAACTAACATTAAACAAAACATTTTTATTTTTTCTCTTAAAACGATTAACAGCCTGACCTTAACTTACCCACATACGCTTTAATAAACAGAGAAGGATTTGTTTATGAAACTCGAAGACATCCGCCGTGAATACCTGCAAGACGCGCTAAGCGAAGATAACTTGCAAGATGATCCATTCAAACAATTTGAAACGTGGCTTGAGCATGCTGTGGGCAGTAATATCCCAGACCCAACGGCCATGGTGGTCGCTACGGTTGATGAAACCGGACAACCTTCACAGCGTATTGTATTGTTAAAACATTTAGACGATAACGGGTTTGTATTTTTTACTAATACCGGCTCACGTAAAGCACAAGAGCTAAAAGGCAATAACAAAATATCGCTGCACTTTCCGTGGCACCATATGGAGCGCCAAGTGATTGTATACGGCGAGGCAAAACCATTACCTACATCAGCCGTGGCAAAATACTTTTTATCGCGTCCTAAAGAAAGCCAATTAGCAGCATGGGCGTCGCAACAAAGCAGGCCAGTGTCGTCGCGAAAAGTACTTATGGAAACCTTTGCTAATATGAAAAGCAAGTTTGCTAAAGGTGAAATTCCATTGCCTGATTTTTGGGGCGGTTACTGTGTTGTGCCTGCTAAAATTGAGTTTTGGCAGGGTGGTGCACACCGCTTACATGACCGTTTTATGTACCAGCGCCAAGCAGATAACAGCTGGCAAGTTACACGCTTAAACCCTTAATAAATTGATGATTGAGTAACCGTGCAATTTATTGACTCTCATTGCCATCTCGACTTTAGCGAGTTTGATTCAATTCGTGAATCGCTCATAAACGAGTGTATAGCAAAGGGAGTCAATCAGTTTGTTGTACCGGGTATTACGCTCGCTCAATCGCATACTCTTATCAAACTCAAAGCTACTTTTCCAAGTATAAAAATAGCAGCAGGGTTACATCCTTACTTTTTAGATCAACATAAAGAATCGCACATAGAGGCACTTTTTGAGTTCGGGGTTGCAAATAAGCATCATTTAGTAGCTATAGGTGAGTGTGGGCTTGATAGAAGTATCGAAGACCTTGCAAAGCAAACGAAATTGTTTGAGCAGCAAATAAAAATTGCTAATGAGCTAAATTTGCCGCTTATTGTCCATCATCGGCAAAGTCATGATTTAATTGCGCAATCGTTTAAACGCTGTAAGCCAAAATATGGTGGAGTGATACATGCGTTTTCTGGCTCACTACAGCAAGCACAGTATTATATTAAACAGGGTTTTAAATTAGGCGTGGGTGGGGTTATAACTTACGAGCGCGCAGCTAAAACCCGTAATGTAATTACTCAAATTGAACCTCAGCACTTAGTGCTCGAAACCGATTCGCCCTCAATGCCACTAAATGGTCATCAAGGTGAGGTTAATACGCCGCTTCATATCCCTAATGTGTTCAACGTTCTGTGTAGTTTAAAACAAAGTAGTGATAAAGAGGTGCTAGCTAAAATGCTCTACGACTCTTGCTCTGAGGTTTTTCGTATATAGCGGTTTACTTGCCAACGCTTTAAGCCACGGCCCAATTGCCATGTAAAAATACATGCAATAACTAGCATTAATAAAACCTGACGACCCAAATCATGAAAATGGCTGTGGCTATCTGAAATAGCTGCTCGTGTTAAATAGGTTACCGAAACAAACCCTAGAGGGCGATCATCATCGCTTACAACGGGTTCAACAAATGGTGTTTTAAGTTTACTTATTCCTGGAGTCGATTCTGGAAGTTGACCTAAAATATGGTGTGACTGCCAATTATCACTGCTGGCGACTAAAATCCCCTGATGATCATAAATGGTAGCCGACAGTACAAATTCGTCTTTAGCTATGTCGTTACAAATAGTGTTTAACTGAGGTTTGTTTTTTTCTATCAGTGGTGTTTTAACATTTAAAGCCATAAATTGAGTTAAGCTTTGTGCTGTGTTGTCGGCGCTATCATATAATAACTGATGGCTTTGAAAGCTACTATTTACACCTACCCAACTAAGCAATACAAAACAGCCAGCAGCTAATAATAACCGTAAAAGTCGTTTCTTTTGTGATGCTGATATTGGATTTTTAAGATGGTTATTTTTCATAGTCACCGTATATGCTACTGACAGAATTTTGATTTGATGTTACAACTACTACTATAACCTTAAATTAACCCCGATGGCGAATTTAGCATTAATATTACCGCTTCAATTCGTTTTATATCAGTGGAATAAAAATAAACACGGAGATCCCATGTCGCAAATCAGCATGGCACAGCTTACTTCTCAGCAATCATTGTCAATGTTAACGCTCAACCAATGGTTTGCTCATAACAATGGGATTTTTACACTATTTGATGGTGTTCCAAATACACAAACAGGGTTGTTTAGTATTGCATTTGCAGGTGATTTTAATGCGACAAGTATAGATACGTTTATTCAGTTTTTAGCTCATCATGGGCAAACGGTCACAGCATTATGCCAATACCAGCCTGATTTAGGTTTATCTCCAGCACTGTGTTTTTATACTCAAAATACAACGCAATCTATTAATCCATTAACGCTTAAAGCGTTTTCAGAAACACTAGAGTGCCAATTAGTACAAATTAATACACCGCCTAACCTTTACGAGCCGGGTTTGTTAGTGATGGATATGGATTCAACAGCGATTACTATTGAATGTATTGATGAAATAGCACGCTTAGCAAATGTATACGATGATGTGGCATCTGTAACAGCCCTCGCAATGGCAGGTAAACTCGATTTTAGTGAAAGCTTAAATCAACGAGTAGGTAAGCTTAAAGGCATTGAAAAAAAACTTATTGAAGAATTAAAAAATACCTTGCCACTAATGCCGGGCATAAAAGCCTTGTGCCAAGTACTAAAACATCACAATTGGTATTTAGCAATTGCATCGGGCGGTTTTGTGCCATTTGCAGAGCGTGTTAAGGAGTTAATAAATTTAGATGAAGTACATGCAAATGTGCTTGAATTTAAAGATGATAAATTAACTGGTAAGGTACTTGGTACGATTGTGGATGCACAGCAAAAAGCGGTTATTTTAGAGTCTTTGCAAGCTAAGCTCGGACTTGAAAAAATACAAACAGTGGCGATTGGCGATGGTGCAAATGATCTCGTTATGATGGCAAAGGCTGGGCTTGGGGTTGCTGTTCATGGTAAACCAAAAGTAGTTGAGCAAGCGCAAGCAGCTATTTGTAAAGGCTCGTTATTACAGTTACTTTATATGCTCGCTATTCCGTTAAACAAAAAATAACGATGGCATATTAGCGTTAAACCGCTTAGCGAGAGCGGTTTAACCAAAGCAGTTTACGACGGCCCATTTGGTCAACCTTTTGTTGATCTAACTCAAAATGACTTAAAGCTTCTTCTGTAATATCAACAACATCACCCACACCTGTTACCGACCATAAAGCTTCTTCCAACTCTTTAGCTTTATGTAACGCGTATTGACTCACATAGCTAAGCTCGTTGGATAGGTAATCTGTATCTGGGCGACCAGTACGTGAAATATATAGTCGCATAACAAATATAATTTGAGACTTAATCCCCTTGCTAATTTGTTCATTAAAGCTGCTGTAATCTTCACCTAATATACAGTGGCTTTGAATAGCTTCGGTGACTTTATCTTGTCGGGGATCAAAATTGATTGCCAGTGTAAACGCAAGTGGCGGATCTTGTCTGCTGCGATCTTTTATATTTGGGGTGATCACATTTAAAATTTGCTCGTTAGTTATTATACTCGACACGTCTGTTTTATTGCTCAGTAAACCAAAGTTTTGTAAAAGTACATGCAGCGGGCTTGGATATAAACCATAACCAATTGCACCCACTTTAAAATGTGCCGCTTCTTTGTGTAAATACAGCGGAAATTGGCAAACGCTTTTTGTTACCATGTTTCTAAGTGCTGTAGAAAGCCCTTCAATTTTAGGAGCCTCTTCACTTACCTTTAATTTATCTTTGTTATTTTCAATTAATTGTGTAAAAAAACTAACGCCAGCATGGGGTAAGTCAGCCACTCTATTGGCTTTTAAGTTAACGGTGGTCAGTGACTTACTGATAGCCATAACCTCGTACTTTAGTTCGTTTAATGCATGCTTTTTAGTTATTTTTTGTAAATCAGGGAATGTTAAAAAGACAATGTCGCCTTTTTTAAAGCTAACAGGCTGATCGCACTCTAGTTGTAGTCCCATGACTGAAAAATCGCGTGTATGTCCACTCAATACCGTATCATTTATATGTAATTTAACGTCGGTTTTATATAAATAGCGTTTATGCGAGCGTAAATTTACATACTCAAGCGCAACAATGTCTAAATAGGGAGCCGTTTTATGTTTGGCATGCCCAAAAAGTTTAAGCTGATTGACCAAAGCTTTATCGTAAGTTATTTGTTTATAACGCGATTGCTCAACGCTATTACCTACACTAGTTAGTACAACAATATATTTTACGTCTTTAACTAATCCTTCAACGCGAGGCGAAGGAGGTTTGTTAAGTTTTTCAATCTTACTACCAGCAGAATTTGGCAGTGAAAGTGGTATGTAAGCATCATCAGGATGACTCGGCATTATTTGAATTTTAAAGCATTGCCAGCTTTCTTTTTGACTACCAAACCCTAAAAATAAATCACGTAGTTTGGCATTATTGTTTAATTCAGTGCGGGTTGCTGAATAGTAATAAACCTTTCCAGAGGACACATGTGTAAAGGTGTACAGGTAATCTTCTTTAACTGCTGTTGGTTGTGTTAATAACCCACTGACCCGTTTATGGTTAAGCACGTTGTATAAGCAAGGTACACTTCTTTCATCGGTAAAGTAGCGCTGAATAAAAATATTATTTTCGGTTGTTAGGCTTAAACTAGGATAATACTGATCGTCTTTTTTACTTAAAAACACATACAATGAAGTAACACGAGGTATGTAATATTGCTCATAACCTTTTGATACAACCGCATCGAGTGTGTTATCTAAATTAACTTTGTAGCGGCGTTTATTTCCGTGAATAAAGCTTTCTAAAAAGTTATCAAAGGCTTCATTATTTTCAACGTAAGTTCGCTTTAAACGAATATGATTAAATTCACGTGATATATTCTCAACGGCAACTACTTCATATTGAATGCCATTTTTTAAACCCAGTTCAAAGTCTTGCTCCAGACCCACCAAACGCATTGCTATTAGTTGGCCTTTTCTGATTATGTTTCGCTTTGCCAACTTTATTTTACAGCCACTCAAAGAAATATCAGAGGTGCTTGCTTTAATATTTTTCTTATCGTTATATTCAATAGTAACTTTTATTGAATAATTCATTCTTTCTTCTGCACGGCTTTCGTAAGATGCAAATTTAATAACATTGGTATTTAGTAAATCTTCTTGCTCTTGCTTATTCCCTTTTTCGGCCGCTTCTTTTTGCATTACGCGGTGATTATTTTCCGTATTCATAACCGCTTCGTAAACAGCAAGTGTGTATTTACCATGCTGTTTTAATGCGCTTTCAAACACTTCAATGGCCGTTTCATCCATAAAGTGCTGTTTACCATTATGTTCGTAAGGTTTTACTTGTCCTGTAACTAAACCGCGTAGATCAATAAAGCGCTCGACAGGCTGAGAAAGGCGCGACATTTCCATTTTAATTAAAAACTGTTCAGGCTTCGTAAGCTCTGCTGTTTTTGATTTAAAAATTAGGTCAAACTTGGCGTTGCCTAAATATTGTTTTAGCTCATTAACGAGGGACTCGTGTTTGAGCATGATGTCATCAGCCATTTATAAAACCATCACCGTCTCTTTGAAAAAGTAGGTATACTATTAAATCCATTTATTAGAAATTCAATAAACGTAAAGCGTGCTATGTTGTTAATATAGGTACGATTTTTAGAGCAACTACCATTTAGTTTTTGTTATTATGTGTTATGTGCCATTTTATTGGCAAGTTACTTTTATTCAATTTTAAAGCAAAAACTGTGCCCTAAGATATATAAAGGTAAAACAGTTAATTAGGTAATGATTGTGGCTTAAGAAATTTGCACAGGCAAGCTATGTTGCCATGTAAATAGATGAAATGGCAAAATAACAACAAAACAGTACGCATTTTTAAATTCAATGATTAATAAATAAGGTTATTAATGGCTAAAGCGGCAAAAGTAGAGTTTGTTTGTACAGAGTGTGGCATGAACTATCAACGTTGGCAGGGGCAGTGTCGTTGCGGTGCGTGGAATACATTAGCTGAATTTAAACCTTCAGCAGGGCAAAGTAAAAAAGCAACTGCACGCTCAAGTGTTGGCGGTTATGCCGGAGGTATTGGTGGTGGTTCTAAAAAAATTAATGACATAGCGACCGTCGAAGCCGAAAAACAACTCACAGAAATAGGCGAGCTTGACCGTGTTTTAAGTGGTGGTGTTACTACGGGTTCTGTAAATATTATTTCGGGCGATCCTGGTGCGGGTAAAACAACGCTTTTATCTGACTTGGTGGCAAGAATGTCAAAGCGTATGCCGTCTCTTTACTGTACCGCTGAGGAGTCTTTGTCGCAGTTTAAAAATCGTGTTAATCGCTTAAAGTTAGACTATAACGCCGATGAGCTTTATTTGCTTTCAGAAACCAGCGTTGAGACCATTATTGAAGAGCTTGATAAAAATAAAATAAAGTTTGCAGTCATCGACTCCATTCAAGCCGTTGTTACAGATACTGCAAATGGCAGCCCAGGTTCGCCTTCGCAAGTTAAAAGTGCAGCTCAAGCATTAACTCAATATTGTAAGCAAAATGACGTGACCATGTTTATTATTGCTCACGTGAATAAAAATAACGAAATTGCAGGCCCGCAAACCTTGGTGCACATTGTTGATGCGCTATTACACATAGACACCAATGATGGACAAATTCGTACCTTACGTGCCAATAAAAACCGCTTTGGTGACATTGATACTGTGGGTATTTTTAAAATGTGTGAGCGTGGAATGTTAAGCGTAGACAACCCGAGTGAGATATTTTTATCGGGCTCGACGACTGAATCCCCGGGGTCGTCTATTACCTGTATCCGTAAAGGTAATCGGAATCTATTGCTTGAAATACAATGTTTAACAACAGAAACCGAGGCTGAATTTCCACAGCGTGTTTGTGTCGGTTTAAATATGAACCGCATAAAAATGCTCACAGGTATTTTACGTAAACATACAAAAACAAAAATATTTCACGATACCTTTTTTAATATTGTGGGTGGTTTAAAAATTGATGAATCAGAAACCTGTATAGATTTAGCCCTTGTTACTGCGTTACTAAGTAGCTTGAACGAATTTGTTGTGCCTCGAACCACTTGTATTATGGGGGAGTTGAGTTTAAACGGTGATGTGCGACCAATAGACAGCGGCGTACCACGAGTTAAAGAAGCTGCACAGCATGGTTTTACAGAAATATTTATCCCGTTTCGTAACTACCATAAATCCATGGAAGGCCTAGGCGCTAAAATAATTCCAGTAAAAACGGTACATGAGTTATTGAGCCTGATTAATTAACGCTTACAGCGACTGGTATGCAATGTTACTCTTGGGTTAATACAATTTTTATAAAAATAGAATAAGGAAATAATATGAAAAAATTAATTATAGCAGCAGCGATTATTGCCGCAGGTGTTGGCGGCGTTAGCTATGCTAACTATGTTGCAACCCAAGAGGTTCGTGCTGAAGTAGACAAGCAGCTGGCCATGGTGAGTGAGCAAACGGGTGCAACATTTAAATATGCTGGCTTATCAGCAAGTGTTATTTCAAAAAGTGTTGAAATTACAAGTATGGAAGTAATAAGCCCTGAGGGCGAGAGTGTGGCTAACGTTCAAAGTATTGAAGTTAAAGGCTACGAAACCGATAAAATTTCGCCGCATACATCGCTTGATGTAAAAAATCTGACACTCAGTAAAGACTTTATTGCCACACTGCCTGCTGACACAAATGCTATATTAGCGTCAGCAAGTTACAACCTGCATTCATCTTTAGATTATAATGAAGAGTCTGGTGAAAGCGATATGGTTGTAAAGCTCAATGCTAAAGATGTGGTCAGTTTTAATATGGACTTAGGGCTAGCTAATTCTAAACCGCTTATGGATACGTCGCTTGCGATGAGCAAAGAACAAAAGCAAGCTGGTGATACCCCTCTAACTTATGAGCAGCAACTGCAACAGCAAACACGTATGATGCAAGCAATGAGCAAGCTTGAACCCCGTAACGCAAGCTTTGTTATAAATAACCAAGGTAAACTTAAAGAGTTATTAGAAAGTGAGCTTTCAAAGCAAGGTATGACTATTGAGCAAATGCAAGCAATGTTAGCCCAGCAGTTAGAGCAAGCGCCTGTAACTGAAGAAATAGCGAATGCGTTAACCAGCTTTGTCAGCGGTTTAAATTCGTTAACTGTTTCAGCAAAATTGCCTGAAGGCCAAACTATGATGGAAGTTAACCAGCAATTAATGATGCTAGCTGGTAAGCCAGAAGAACTGGTAAAGTTTATAAATTTAGAAGTTAAAGGCGACTAATCACGATAAGTCGTTAAATCATAATTTAAAAAGCCGCACTTGCTTAATCAAATGCGGCTTTTATTATAGATAATGTTTAGTGAAGAATACGCGCTCTAATTGTTCCTTCAACCGCACTTAGCTCTTTAAGCGCTACTTCAGAGTGGTCGGTATCAACGTCAATAACCACATAACCAATTGCTTCATCAGTTTGTAAGTACTGAGCCGCTATATTGATACCGTGCTGCGCAAACGCTTGGTTAATTTGCGTTAATACACCAGGGCGGTTGTGGTGAACATGCAATAAGCGACTACGGTTAGCAAGTTCTGGCAGTGATACCTCAGGGAAGTTAACGGCGGTAATTGTAGAGCCGTTATCTGAGTATTTAGCCAATTTACCTGCCACTTCAATACCAATATTTTCTTGAGCTTCTTGAGTTGAACCACCAATATGCGGCGTTAAAATAACGTTATCGAAGTCGCGTAGTGGCGATACAAACTCTTCATCGTTAGATTTAGGTTCAACAGGGAACACGTCAATTGCTGCACCACTTAGCTTTTTCTCGCTAAGTGATTCTGCAAGGGCGTCAATATCAACAACGGTGCCGCGAGAGGCGTTAATTAAAATAGCGCCTTGTTTCATTACCGCAAGCTCTGCCGAACCGATTAAGTTTTTGGTTTGTGGTGTTTCTGGCACATGCAAACTAATTACATCAGATCGCTGAAGTAGCTGAGTCAAGTTATGCACTTGTTTTGCATTACCCAGTGTTAGCTTATCTTCAATATCGTAAAACTCGACGTTCATACCTATGTTTTCAGCCATAATACCTAGCTGAGTACCAATGTGGCCGTAGCCAATAATACCCAACGTTTTACCACGTGCTTCAAATGAACCCGTTGCTGTTTTTAGCCACTCACCACGGTGAGCCGCAGCATTTCGCTCAGGTATACCGCGAAGTAAAAGCAGTATTTCACCAAGTACTAGCTCTGCAACAGAGCGTGTATTTGAAAATGGCGCATTAAATACAGCAATACCACGCTGGCGAGCGTTACTTAAGTCAACCTGGTTTGTGCCAATACAAAAACAGCCAATGGCAATCAGCTTCTCTGCAGCATCTAAAACAGCTTCGTTAATATGAGTACGAGAACGCAGACCTACAAAGTGAGCGTCTTTAATACGTTCTTTAAGCTCGTCTTCAGGTAGCGATGTTTTAACGTAGTCTATATTGCTGTAACCATTTCGTTTTAGCGTTTCAACTGCGCTTTGGTGCACACCTTCAAGCAAGAGAATTTTAATTTTGTCTTTTGCTAACGATACCTTACTCATAACCTCATCCTATTTAATTTGAGGCCCATTTTTAGTGCCGATAATTACTTTATCAGCACCACGCATCGCAAATAGGCCATTGGTAACTACGCCAACAATTTGATTTATATCTGTCTCAAGTTGCTTAGCATTGGTAATATTTAAATTATATACGTCTAAAATAACGTTACCGTTATCGGTAACCACACCTTGGCGGTAGACTGGGTCGCCGCCTAACTTTAATAACTCACGTGCTACGTAGCTGCGCGCCATTGGAATAACTTCAACTGGAAGCGGAAATTCCCCCAATGTGTCCACTAGTTTGGTGTCATCAACAATACACACAAACTGCTTAGCAACTGCAGCCACAATTTTTTCACGGGTAAGTGCAGCACCACCGCCTTTAATCATTTCGTTTTGAGCGTTAATTTCATCCGCGCCGTCGATGTAAACATCGAGTGCATCGATATCGTTTAGCTCAAATACTTCAATACCGAGCTCTTTTAAACGCGCTGTAGAAGCTTCAGAGCTTGATACTGCACCTACCAAAGTGTCTTTAACTGTGCCAAGGGCATCAATAAAGTGATTAACGGTTGAGCCTGTGCCTACACCTACTATCGTGTTTTCTTTTACAAACTCGAGTGCAGCCCATGCTGCTGCTTTTTTTAATTCGTCTTGTGTCATTATTTTGTGCTCATGTATGTCAAACGTGTGCTGCAAGTATGCGAATAATCACATCACCAGCAGTAATTTTTGTTGGGTGTTATTATGGTTTTAAGCGGTACGTCCCAAGACTCTATTGGCAATACATCAACTTTTTGGCACTCATGTGCAAGGCCTATAAGTCGTGGTTTTTGCCAGTTTTCATCGTGTAAACGAGCCAGTGTTCTATCGTAAAACCCACCTCCCATTCCTAAGCGATTACCTTGATTATCAAATGCAACTAATGGCATAAGTAAGTAGTCCAGCTCGGGTAAAGGGCATATTTGACTGCAATTTAGCTTAGGTTCAAAGATACCATAGCGATTTGCCTTCATGGGTGAGTTTTTCTCATAGCGTTGAAACAGCAAAGTGGCGCCATTAAATGGGTGTATTACTGGTAGGTAAATAACGTGATTTAAGTTCCATAATTCTTTAATTAACAAGGAGGTATCAAGCTCTCCGTCGTTACTTAAATAAATGGCGATATGTTGATTTTTAGCTGTTTTTTTTGTTTTTAAGTATTGAATAAAATTCATACTTAAAGATTGAGATGCTAAATTTTGCTGTTCATTAGACAAATTATTACGTAATTCGCGAATAGATTTTCTTATTTGGGCGCGTAAATCGCTCATTTTTCAAACTTACCAACTAATTAAAAAGCAAATAAAGCAGGAAACGCCAAGTACACCGCAAGTATAATAAGCAACGTAACAACTGTAGCTATTAACGAATAAAGCAATGCATTACTGCGTTTTTTAGGCGGAGTTATTAGCTCCTCGTCCAGTAATAGCTCTTCGTCTTGCCATTCGTCTTCATCTACTTCAGGGTTTTTTGTTTGGTTTTCAGGTAAGCGCTGCTCTAGGTCTTCGAGTTTTTCTTCTAGCCTGATTAAACTGCTAGTTATGTAGTCTAATGCGTCAAAAATACGCTCATCTCGCTGGCTATCACTTACCGTTTGAGTGGTTTTTTCAGTATTTTTCGATACAGCTTGGAGTTTACTTTTAATACCCATTCCAACAAGTAGCTTAGCTTGTTTTAATGCTTTGTTTTTATCACTAGGCGCAAATAAAGGCTTACCTTTAAAAAATAAGGCTACTTTTTCTTCTGAGATTTTTAGTTTTGCCGCCAGTGTTGTACACGCTGTTTTTGAGTCAACGTTATCAGCGAGTCCAGCAAACATAACGCGAAAGTTATCGGTCATTTAAATATCCCTAAAGCTTTATAATTAAATGAGTATATACCTAAAGTATAAAAAAGTTCGAGGACCAATTAATAGTTATTTTTTAAACTATGAATTAGCGTTGCGTTACATAATTGCTAGCTATAAAAAAGGCCCTTAAAAGGGCCTTTTTTTGCTTTAGTCTTAAAGACCCGCTGCTGCGCGAAGTGCGTCAGCTTTATCTGTGCGTTCCCATGGGAATTCGTCACGGCCAAAGTGGCCGTAAGCTGCAGTAGGAAGGTAGATAGGGCGCTCTAAATCAAGCATTTGAATTAAGCCGTAAGGGCGTAGGTCAAAATGTTCACGAATTAATTCGATTAAACGTGCTTCTTCTAATTTACCAGTACCAAAGGTTTCAACACTGATAGAGGTTGGCTCAGCAACACCTATTGCGTAAGATACTTGTAATTCACACTTATCAGCAAGGCCAGCAGCCACTACGTTTTTAGCCACGTAACGTGCAGCGTATGCAGCTGAGCGGTCAACTTTTGATGGATCTTTACCAGAGAAAGCACCACCACCGTGACGTGCCATACCGCCGTATGTATCAACAATGATTTTACGACCTGTTAAACCACAATCACCCATTGGACCACCAATTACAAATCGGCCTGTTGGGTTAATAAAAAACTTAGTTGCGCTTGTGATTAGTTCAGCAGGAAGTACTGGCTTGATGATGGTTTCCATCACAGCTTCTACTAAATCGTTTTGAGAGATGTCTTCGCTGTGCTGAGTTGACAAAACAACCGCATCAATACCTACTGGCTTACCGTTTTCGTATGCAAAAGTAACTTGAGATTTTGCATCTGGACGTAACCAGTTAAGCTCGCCGCTTTTACGTACTTGTGCTTGACGTTGAACTAAACGGTGAGAATACGTAATAGGTGCAGGCATTAACACTTCAGTTTCGTTACATGCGTAACCAAACATTAAGCCTTGGTCACCAGCGCCTTGTTCTTCTGGGCTAGTACGGTCAACACCTTGGTTAATGTCTGGAGACTGTTTACCAATGGTGTTTAAAATTGCACACGAGTCAGCATCAAAGCCCATATCTGAGTGAGTGTAGCCAATTTCACGTACTGTTTTACGCGTAATCTCTTCTATATCAACCCATGCGCTAGTAGTGATTTCACCACCAACCATAACCATACCTGTTTTCACGTATGTTTCGCACGCAACGCGGGCATGAGAGTCTTGCTCTAGGATAGCATCAAGAACCGCATCAGAGATTTGGTCGGCGATTTTATCCGGATGACCTTCAGAAACAGATTCAGAAGTAAATAAATGTTTTGCCATTGTAATTATGCTCACAAATATTGCGCTTCACAAACGTCGGTATTAGCGCTAAAAAATTAAGGGGCGTATTTTATCTAAAACGAAACACCTTGCATAGTGTTTTTACGCCTAGACGTCTAAATTAAATTAGTTATGACATTATGGTCTTAAAAAATATTCATAATACCTCATTTTTATAGGGTTTTTAATTGCACACAGCCCCCACAATAAGTAAGAATGGTCGCAATAAAAGTGCTCTTGTAACTTGAGTACATAAACGAACACATAAATACCCGCGCAAATACATATATAAGGTAGGAGAATTCATGCCATCTCGCAAAGAACTTGCAAATGCTATTCGCGTCTTGTCAATGGACGCAGTACAAAAGGCCAAATCTGGTCACCCTGGAGCCCCTATGGGCATGGCTGATATCGCAGAAGTATTATGGCGCGATTATCTAAAACATAATCCATCAAATCCAGAGTGGGCAGACCGAGATCGATTTATACTGTCAAACGGCCACGGTTCAATGCTTATCTATTCTTTATTGCACTTAAGTGGTTATGATTTACCGTTGGACGAAATTAAAAACTTCCGTCAAATGCACTCTAAAACACCAGGCCACCCAGAATACGGTTATGCGCCAGGTATCGAGACCACTACGGGCCCTCTAGGCCAAGGGATCACAAATGCGGTAGGCATGGCAATTGCTGAAAAAGCGCTTGCGGCACAATTTAACCGTGAAGGTCACGACATTGTTGATCATCATACCTATGCATTCATGGGCGACGGTTGTTTAATGGAAGGCATTTCGCATGAAGCCTGTTCGCTTGCCGGCACATTAGGCCTAGGCAAGCTGGTTGCTTTTTGGGATGACAACGGCATTTCTATTGATGGTGAAGTTGAAGGTTGGTTTAGCGATGACACACCTGCACGTTTTAAAGCGTACGGCTGGCACGTAATTAGTGACGTTGATGGCCACGATAGCGATGCAGTAAGTGCTGCAATTAGCGAAGCAAAAAGCGTGACTGATAAACCAACACTAATTTGTTGTAAAACAATTATTGGTTACGGTTCACCTAATAAATCGGGTAGCCACGACTGTCACGGTGCACCACTTGGCGATGACGAAATTAAAGCATCGCGTGAGTTTTTAGGTTGGACGGGCGATGCATTTGAAATCCCTGAAGACATTTACGCACAGTGGGATGGAAAAGCTAAAGGCCAAGAACTTGAATCAAGCTGGGACGAAAAGTTTGCAGCCTATGCAAAAGCATTCCCAGAGCTTGCAGCTGAGTACAAACGCCGTACAAATTCAGATTTACCTGCCGACTGGGCTGAAAAGTCACAAGCGTATATTGAGCAGTTACAAGCAAACCCGGCAAATCCAGCATCTCGTAAAGCGTCACAAAATGCATTAAATGCATTTGGTCCATTATTACCAGAATTTATGGGTGGCTCTGCCGATTTAGCAGGTTCAAACTTAACAATTTGGGAAGGCTCTAAAGGCCTAACAGCGGACGATGCAAGTGGTAACTACGTTTACTACGGTGTGCGTGAGTTTGGTATGTCGGCAATTATGAACGGCATTGCACTTCATAAAGGCTTTATTCCTTACGGTGCAACGTTCTTAATGTTTATGGAATACGCACGCAATGCGGTTCGTATGGCTGCATTAATGAAGCAACCAAGCATTTTTGTATACACGCACGATTCAATTGGTTTAGGTGAAGATGGTCCAACTCACCAACCAGTAGAGCAAATTGCCAGCATGCGTTTAACGCCTAACCTTTATAACTGGCGCCCGTGTGACCAAGTTGAGTCAGCAATTGCATGGCAACAAGCTATTGAACGTAAAGACGGTCCTACATCGTTAATATTCACACGCCAAGGTCTTGAGCAACAGGCGCGTGACGCACAACAGCTAAGCGACGTCAAAAAGGGTGGTTACATCCTTAGCTGTGACGGCAACCCAGAGCTAATTATTATTGCAACCGGTTCTGAGGTGCAATTAGCACAAGATTCAGCTACTGAATTACGCAGCCAAGGTAAAAAGGTACGTGTTGTATCTATGCCATGTACTGATGCATTCGAAGATCAATCGCCTGAGTACAAAGAAAGCGTATTACCAGCAAGCGTTTCTCGTCGCGTAGCGGTAGAGGCAGGTATTGCTGATTATTGGTACAAGTATGTAGGCCTAAATGGTGCCGTAGTCGGTATGACCACCTTTGGTGAGTCTGCACCAGCTAACGAGTTGTTTGAGCACTTTGGCTTTACGGTTGAAAACATTGTAAGTAAAGCAAACGCACTTTTTTAATCGTTTTTGATTAAATAAGTTAAGTAACTTAAAACCCGCCAATGTGCGGGTTTTTTTATGCCCATATATGAAACAACTTCATCTTATACCAATCCGCTTAATTAAATGATCTATTTTGAGGATAGATAAACGTGTTGATAGCTAGGCAAAAAATTCGTTATTTAGTTGTTCTAAATGAGGGTTTTTTAACGCAGATAGCGACACTTTTAGCCCCTAAAAATGATTAAGTATTATTGCGAATTGGTATTAAGCGTTACTGCTTTTCTTGCAAGAAAGTAAGCTATCAGGCAAGGTAGTGCGATAAAATTTATAAATAAAGATCTTTAAATTAATAGCAGGAGCTAAAATGTCTCAGTTTGAAAATGTAAGCGTAGTTAAAAAGGCCAACGTGTATTTTGACGGAAAAGTGTCAAGCCGTACGGTTGTATTTAGCGATGGAACTACCAAAACATTAGGCTTTATGCAGCCGGGTGAATTTGTATTCGATACCAGTAAAAAAGAACTCATGGAGTTGTTAGGTGGCCAGTGGGATATTTTATTACCAGGGGCAAGCGAGTGGAAAACGTTTTCTGCGGGCGAATCGTTTAATGTAGATGCTAACGTAAGCTTTAAAGTAAAAGTAAGTGATTTTGCCGACTACTGTTGCTCGTACACAGATTAATAGCTAGCACAGCTAGACGTCTGAAAGCCCATGGTTTATGGGCTTTGCATAAACTTTGCGCAACACATGATTTAAATCACCAAAAACCGCAAATAAACCTCAAATATCTCTCTTTTTTCCTTGTGTTAATCTAAATAGCCCCCAATACTATTTATGAGGTAACAAATAAAAGGATACCCTATGAAAATTAATCTTTCTGGTCACCATGTTGAAGTTACTGACTCTATTAGAGAGCACATCAACGAAAAATTTTCTAAAATTGAGAGCCACTTTCCATCACTTATTTCTCTCGATATGATCTTGTCTAAAGAGCATCATAAAATCCAAGCCGAAATTAGCACTAATTACGAAGGTGCGCGAATATCAGTAAAAGGGGAAAACGAAGTAATGTACCCAGCTATTGCAAGCGCAGCTAAAAAACTCGATGCAGCACTAAAACATCGAAAAGGGCAAATAAAAGCAAATTTACACGAAAAGCCTGTAAGTACAACGCCAGAAATAGCGCACGAAATCATCCAAGAGATGGAACTAAAATAATATTTAGTCCCAAAGTACTATAAAAAAGAGCCTTATGGCTCTTTTTTATTGCCTTTAATTTAGGTAAGTTATGCAGCCTTCGGTGTTATTAATTGTGAAAATTAATAACCAGAGTGAATAACACACATAATTTGAGAAATTAATGCAGCAAACACACACTTCTTGGAAATCTCACATAGGCGCACTAGGCCCTGGCATTTTAATGGCAACCGCAGCAATTGGTGGGTCTCACTTAGTTGCATCTACTCAGGCTGGCGCGCTATTTGGCTGGCAACTATTTTGGTTAATACTGGCTGTTAATGTATTAAAATATCCGTTTTTTCGCTTTGGTATGGAATACACCTTAGCCACTAAAAACAGTTTAGTAGAAGGCTATAAAAACAAAGGCCCGGTGTATTTTTATAGTTTTATTGGCTTGAACATACTGGCAGCAGTTGTTAATACCGCAGGGGTATTACTACTTACCGCCAGCTTACTGCATTACGCACTGCCTGCAGTGATAGAGGTAACCCTGCTATGTTGGATATTGCTCGGTGTTTGCTTAACCATATTATTGTTAGGGCACTTTAAGGCGCTCGACAGCGTTGCTAAAGGCATTATGGGGTTATTAACACTGGCTACTGTTATTGCGCTGGTTATTGCGTTTAGTAATGGCCCAATGGCGCCAGCTGACTACATTGGCCCGTCACCTTACGAACTTGCTATGCTCAGCTTTATGGTCGCGTTAATGGGCTGGATGCCGGCACCAATAGAAATATCGGCCCTCAGCTCGCTATGGCTCAAAGAAAAACAAACTCAGCAAACGGTTACTAAAAGCCAAGGCTTGTTTGATTTTAACGTAGGCTATTGGCTAACAGCCTGCTTAGCATTGGTATTTTTTAGCTTAGGTGTGCTGGTGCAATATGGGCAAAGCAGCAATATAGAACTTGGTGGGGTTGCCTTTGCTAAACAGCTCATAGACATGTACGCACTGACTATTGGTGAGTGGGCAAGGCCGCTGGTATCAGCCATTGCGTTTTTGTGTATGTTTGGCACTACGCTCACCGTGCTTGACGGCTACGCACGTACACTTAACGAGTCACATAAATTACTTGGTTTTAAGCAATCTAAACACAGTTTAAATATTTGGTTAGTACTGCAAGCCGTTGCCGGTATGGCCGTTATTTTATTTTTTAAATCGGCCCTGGGGCCAATGCTTACTTTTGCCATGACACTTGCTTTTGTCACTACCCCCGTTTTTGCATGGCTTAACTTTAGCCTAGTGCGCTCAGAGCCTGCCATTAAACACAGCGTATTATTGCGCAGCTTAACGTGGTTAGGCTTAGTGTACTTAGTTGGTTTTGCTGTTGCGTTTGTAGTGTGGAAACTAGCAGTCTAAATATAGCTATTTACTTTAGGGCTTTAATTAAAGCCCTAAAGCATTAAATTCAAGGGTTAAATGGGGTATAAATGGATATTAGAACAGACGCGCTTTCAAACCCACACATTATAAAGCTACTACAAGCGCATCATAACGATATGCTAAAACACTCCCCAATTGAGAGCGTACATGCACTTGATGTGACTAAACTCACTCAGCCCGACATAACCTTTTATAGCTTATGGATTGATAATAACTTAGCGGGTGTTGGCGCATTAAAAGTGCTCAATGCCACGCATGGCGAAATTAAATCAATGCGTACATCAAGTAACTATTTGCGCCAAGGCATAGCGGCTAAGCTACTTACGCATATTATTGAGCAAGCAACACTGCGAGGGTATAAAAAACTTAGCTTAGAAACCGGCACTGCTAAGGCATTTGTACCCGCACAAAAGCTTTACACTCAATTTGGTTTTAAAGAGTGTGAACCGTTTGGGAATTATGAGCCAGACCCGTATAGCTTGTTTATGAGTAAATTCCTTTAAAGTGAGTAGAGGATATTATGGCTTATAAAGTTGAACTTAAAGCTCCAGCACTGGATGAATTCGCTAATTTACGTAAACAAGTAAAGTGGCAAAACCCTGACTATAAAACATTAAAAGCAAGCATCGAAAACTCACTTTTTTGGGTCACTGTATACGACACTGATAAGTTAATAGGCACTGGGAGAGTGATTGGTGATGGCGCAATGTATTTTTATATTCAAGATATAATTGTTGCGCCAAGCTATCAAAAACAAGGCATTGGTCATTTAGTTATGACCCACATTGAAAACTACTTAACCAACACTTGTTCTAATGGCGCTACAGTAGGTTTATTAAGTGCTCACGGTAAAGAAAGCTTATATACACATTATGGTTATGTAAAACGTGATGGCGATAGTTTAGGGTTTGGAATGTGTAAGTTTTTTTAAATAGTATAAAAAATTTCGCAGATAGAGAAATCACCTTTAACCTTTTCTTTCAATGCTTTTAAGTTGCTAAACTTATTTACAAAGATCTCATTTTTCCATATCTACTTGTTAAATAAAGGTTGTTTTAATGTTTTTTTATGATTAATATCTTTGCCGTTGATAAATATAAGGAAATATAATGGAACATCAATTTAAACTCAAATCCCTACTTGTTTTACCTCTTGTAACTATTTTAACCGCATGTGGCTCTTCAGATTCAAATGAGAAAGCGACTAATAATGAAGTTGCTATTGTAAATAATGCGCCTCAAATAACATCTGAAGCGGTAACCTCTGCTATCGAAGACAATACTTATACTTATTTAGTTGAAGTTCAAGATGATGGAGATGATTTGACGTTTACACTCAGTTCATTCCCAGAGGGTATGTCTATATCTGAAACAGGCTTAATTGAATGGCTTCCTACCGAAGGAGTATTAAGCTCAGGTGAAGTAGTTGTTGCCGTTAATGACGGGGAAAATGATAATGTAATTCAATCATTTGAAGTAGTCGTTACTCCGGTTAATGATACCCCTGTATTATCCCTCATACCAAATCAAACAGTTAAAAGTGGGGATGATTTTAGTTTTCAATTAGTTTTGACTGATCCTGACGATAATATAGAAAATGGTGACTTCTCGTTTTCAGTTTCCCCTGAAATTGAAGGAATGGAAATAGATCAAAACGGTCTAATTACTTATCAAGCCAGAGCTTCAGAGACAACTGAGTATAACTTAACAGTTGAAGTGAGAGATGGACAAGAAGATGGAGTATTACCTGTAAGAGCTTCATTCATACTTGATGAGCAATTCTTTCAAGGTATTTCAGCGGTTATAAAAAATTACTACACTGAAGATGTAATTCCAAATGCAGATGCTTTTTTGACGAATGGTAATGAAATCCTAGCTGATTCGGTCTCTGATGAAAATGGGATTGTTACATTTTCTATCCAAGATATATACATTACTGAACGCATGTCTATTATCAGTGACGCTTCTGGCTTTGCTGAGATGGCTATAGGCTTAAATGAAGAGCAAATAGACTTGTCTAATAATATCTTATTACAACCTGTTCAGGCTGAGATATCGTTTGATCCTACTATCGAGAATAATCTTTCAGTTGAGGACTTTGTACTTGTAGAGTTACCTGCTAACAGCTAACAGCTTGCAGCGAGCGGATGGGACTTTAGCTACAGGACTCGTCAATGCAGAGCTTACAATTATAAACCCTGCTATTGATATTAACCTTATGCCCGGTGAAATGATTACTAAAGATGTTAATGGAGAGATTAAACCTATTGAGTCTTTTGGAGCGATAACGGTTACTTTTGAAGATGCTGATGGCGTTGAACTTAATTTGACTGAAAATATGCAAGCCAAAATAAATATTCCAGCTGTTGGTGAGCTAGATGGAACGGTTCCTTTATATTACTTTGACAATAACTCTGGCCTTTGGATAGAAGAGGGGCAGGTTGAGTTAGTATCTGGACCACAAGGAAATTACTATTCCGGAATGGTTTCCCATTTTACTACATGGAATGCTGATCGGATATATGAAACTATTTTTATAAATGGTTGTATTGAAGACAAGGATCAAAATCGACTTGAAGGTGTACAAATTAATTCAGAAGGCAGGGACTATATAGGTTCGTCATCAGCGGTTACTGATGAAAATGGCGACTTTTCAATACCTGCAAAGATGAATAGTACTGTTCTTATTTCATCTTCGGCTGGTATTCAAAGTCGTACATTTTCTATTGATACTTTTAATACTGATATTACTCTAAGTGAGTGTGTTGTTTTAAATGAAGCATTTACTAAGATAAAGTTAAATTGGGGATTAATGCCAACTGATTTGGATTCTCATTTATGGGGGCCTTCAAGTACGAACGGCGAACAGTTCCATATTTATTTTGGAAATGAGCAAGTAATAGTAAACGACGTAGTTATGTTTTTAGACGTTGACGATGTCACTAGTTATGGCCCTGAGGTGATCTCTATACCAGAGTTTGCTTTACCAGGAACATACTCTTACAAAGTACATAATTATTCTGGTACTCCAGAAATTGACTCTGATACGACTAAGGTTGAGTTATTAATTGACGACCGTAGGTATGTGTTTACTCCACCTAGTGAAGGTGCAGATGAAATGTGGCATGTTTTTGATTTAATTGTAAGTGAAGTAGGGAATGTGCAAGTCAATAAGGTAGATATATTTGAACCTTATTACTTTTATTCGAGTAACTCTTTAGTTCCAAACTCTAATATTGAGCCAAAAATTAAGTATTATGAAAGCATTTATAATAAACTGATAACTGGTAAGTATTACGCTAAGTAATATATTTACGAGCCTCTTTTATTAAGGGGCTCGCTTCTAAATATTTAACTCATATAGCCCTTTATTTTCAATAAACTCCTCGACTGCGCAATTGAAACCGTAAACTAACATTTATTGTTATAACTCTGTTTATTATACCTGACTACACTTGCGATGATTAAAATGTAGAGTTATTCAGAGGGTACTGTTGGTTAGCAATCTGTATATATTGGATGTAAATAATAACTTCAAAGGTTGTATTTTTACACTTAAAAAATAGTTATGACTTTCTATATTATCTGTTCAAGTTACGTTAACTACCTAAGGTGTGCGTTAACTATATAGCGGTGTTGCTACTTAACTGATTCAGGTAAATAGTAGTAATATTTGGAGAAAAAATGAATAATAAAACTTTAGGAATAGTACTTGTAGTAGTTGGCGCAGCATTAGCTACGTGGGGCTACAATGTTTACGATGCAGCTGCGTCGCAAATCAGCAGAACATTAAGCGGCGATACGCCAATGGAAGCGTGGGCTGGTATGGTCGGTGGCGCTATTTGTGTTCTAGTCGGTATTTCACGGTTAAAGTAAATTAGTCATATTAGATTTCTCAACAAAATCCCCCCCATTTTATTGAGAATATATCTTTATAATTTAAGAATGCATTTTATTAATACTCAGTATTAACTCAGATCTTTTATCGCTCTACTTATCCCATCTAAGCTCAGCGCGTACATGCGATTGTTCATTAGCTCTTTTATAAAGCCAATTGATTGATAATACGGCCAGTGTTCAACCGGTTGTGGGTTGAGCCACGCTACTTTATCGAAATGGTTAGTTATGCGTGATAACCATGCACTGCCGGGCTCTTCGTTGTAATGTTCTACTGAGCCGCCAGGGTAGGCTATTTCGTATGGGCCCATAGTGGCATCACCCACAAATATGACTTTGTAGTCGCTGGTAAATTTATTAATCAGCGTCATGGTGTCTATTACGTTTGAATGGCGGCGTTGGTTATCCTGCCAAACGTGTTCGTATAAACAGTTATGAAAGTAGTAAAACTCTAAATGCTTAAATTCACTGTGGGCTGCGCTAAATAATTCTTCGCAGGTATGAATGTAGTCATCCATTGAGCCGCCAATATCAAACAGCATTAATACTTTTACCGCATTGTGGCGCTCTGGTGCCATTTTTACATCTAGCATGCCGCCTTGCTTGGCGGTTGCGCGAATGGTCTCGTTTAAATCCAGGGTGTCACTTGCGCCGGTGCGGGCAAATTTGCGTAGCTTTTTAAGGGCGAGTTTTATAGTGCGTGAGCCAATTTCGCGATCTGAGTCTAAATTGCGGTATTCGCGCTTGTCCCACACTTTTACCGCTTGGCGATTGCGGTTGCCGTCTTGTCCTATACGCACGCCCTCAGGGTTATAACCATACGCGCCAAAAGGAGATGTACCGCCGGTGCCTACCCATTTATTACCGCCTGCGTGGCGTTTTTGTTGCTCTTCTAAACGCTCTTTCAGGGTTTTCATAAGCTCGTCGAGCCCACCCATGGCTTTTAGTTGGGCTTTTTCTTCATCGCTTAGGTTTTTTTCAAACTCTTTACGTAGCCAATCTTCAGGTAAGTTGTGCTGTTGCTTTAAACTTTCGAGTAAATCAAGGTCGGCAATACCGCTAAAGTAGTCGCTAAAGGCTTTATCAAACCTATCAAAATGGGTTTCGTCTTTTACCATTATGGTGCGGGCCAAATGGTAAAAGGCATCTACGTCGGCAAATATAACGCCTTTTTTTAAGGCGTTAATTAAATCGAGTAGTTCGCGCAGGCTTACCGGTAAACGGTATTCACGTAATTTGAAGAAAAACGCAATCAACATATTAACGGCGGCTCATAAACGCAAGTTTTTCGATGAGGCTTATGTCTTGCTCATTTTTAAGCAGTGCGCCAAACATCGGCATTAAGCCGCCTTTTTGGCTTTTGTCGTGCAATGTTTTAGCGTCTATATCCTCTGCCATTAAAAGTTTTAACCAATCTAGCAATTCGCTGGTGGAGGGCTTCTTTTTAAGGCCGTTTGCTTCACGTAAGTTAAAAAATACTTCTAATGCTTGGCGTACTAAATCTTGTTTAACGTTAGGGTAGTGCACATCAACAATTTGCTGCATTTCTTCGCTGCTTGGAAAGTCAATATAATGAAAAAAACAGCGGCGTAAAAAGGCATCAGGCAGCTCTTTTTCGTTATTTGAAGTGATGATCACAATAGGGCGCTCTTTTGCGATAATGCGCTCACCTGTTTCGTAAACGTGAAACTCCATTTTATCAAGCTCAAGCAGTAAATCGTTTGGGAACTCGATATCGGCTTTATCTATTTCATCAATTAAAAGTACAGGGCGTTTGCCGTTAAGCTCGGCATAGGTAAATGCTTGCCACAGCTTACCTTTAACAATGTAGTTGCCAATATCATGCACGCGCTCATCGCCTAATTGGCTGTCACGCAAACGCGATACGGCATCGTATTCGTATAAACCTTGCTGTGCTTTGGTGGTCGATTTAATGTGCCACTGAATAAGCTCGGTGTTTAAACTTTTCGCAAGCTCTTCGGCCAACATTGTTTTGCCTGTACCAGGTTCACCTTTAATAAGTAATGGTTTTTCAAGCATAATAGCAGCATTTACAGCCTGTTTTAGCGAGCTGCTTGCGATGTAATTGTCAGTAGAATTAAATTGCACGGTGTACCCTTGTCTGGTCTGAGCAGTATTGAATGGGGTTATAATGCCACAGTTAATCTGCAGGTCCAAGGTAGGCAAAACGAGGTATAGTTTTGCCCTCTTTTTCAACGGTTTCTAAAAACATACTAAGTGGTCGTGCCCAAATACCGAACTCACCATATAAGGCTTGGTATATCACCAATTGTTCGTCTGTTTCGCTATGTGTTGCCTGGTATAAAACTTTGTACTGCGGGCCTTTGTAGTGTTGATATAAACCCAGTTTTAGTGCTGTAGTCATGCTTCAATCTCTTGTATAATTTGTGTTTGCACTTTTAATGCTAACTAATTTGCCAATATTATGAACTATATTTCGTTAGATGATTACAGAAAAGCGTGGGTTTTTCGCCATAAAGACATTCCGGTATCAAGTGATGACGCAGCTAAAATAAAACCAATGAGCGACGAGCGCGCTGCTGTACTTTGGAGCACAATGGTAAGCCGGGAGTTTGACCACCCCGACTTTTTTGATGACAGTATGTGGTGCGGTCAAGATAAAAGCTTTAGTGATGAAGTTAACTGGGAAGCAGCTTGGGAAAATGGCGATGCTTTACCACCTCAAGAAATTTTAGAGTTTTTAGGGTGGGAAGCAAATACCACGGTATATTTTTGTATGGCGCGCGATAATGTTATTGAAACAACGTTTGACGTATTTAAACGTAATTGGCAAAACTTTATGTTTTTAGCCGATGGCAGTTTATTAGTTGGTAAAAAGCGCAACAGTGTTGTGCAATTTTTAGAGTCGGGTAAAGCTAAGTTAGGTGAAAAACCAAGCGCTTAATTTATTATGTGTGCTTAAAAACTATTCAGCACTATGTTATAAAACAGTTATCTGAATGTTTTTGAGTAAAGCAATTGGTCGCGAAAAATCAGTCACTTGGTGAACAGCAGCAAGTTGAAATTTGGCAAACTGATGCGCAAAAGGCGCTTTATGCGCAGTTGTGCAATGCATTTTATCAGCGAGAAGTTCAGCGGTTAGTCGCCGAACCTAATGCCGATAAGCTGCGTAGGCAGTTAAAAAGTTTGCCTTATTACATTGAACGAGCTGCATCGCTTGTAGTAAATGGGCATTCGCCATTTACGCTTGATGCACAAAATGGCTCGTGGCTCGAAAAACAAAAAGCAACACCGCCCGATGTAAATAAACAAGCCAATGAACTTTTTTTTCAAGCGCATGCCAAAGTGGGACTAATTGTTCCGGTGATAGTAAACCAGTACGACAAATTACATCTTAGGATAGACAGTATTGATCAGGTGTCTGAAAACAAGTTGCATTGCAACGAGCTAGGGTGGTTTGATTTTTTAGGCAACGGCCTAGAGCAGCAATATGCACAACTTTTAAAGCCAAGTAAGTTGAGTTTAGCTGCAGCGTGCTGTGGGCATCAGTGGCAGTTTTCAAAGCGTTGCACACCACGTGTATTATCACTACGTGAAATGCTACTGGCAGGGAACATTAATTGGCGCAATATAAAACGCCCATTAGCTTAGTTAAGTTAAAACTTTTAAATTATTAAATAAGGAGTGTTAAATGCGTGTTTTTCAAGTGTGCTTAGTGTGCTTAGCACTGTTTGTTCAATACAGGTTATGGTTTGGTCAAAATGGTGTGCAAGATTACTCGCGCTTAAAAGGGGCGGTGGCAACCCACCAAGACACTAACGAAAAGTTGATAAAACGTAATAAAGTGCTCAAAGCCGACATAGAAGATTTAAAGCTTGGCCTTGAAGGCATTGAAGAACGTGCCCGAAACGAATTAGGAATGATTAAGCCGGACGAAACATTTATTCGTGTTTTACCGGGCAACCAATATGAGAAATAAACAAACTATCGTTGCGATTGTACCCGCAGCAGGTGTAGGCAGCAGAATGCAGCACAATGCACCTAAACAATATATACAGTTAGCGGGTAAAACAATTTTAGAACACACCCTAACTAAACTATCTCAATTACCACAACTACAAACTATTGTTGTTGCCCTTAGCGATACAGACCCATACTTTGATGAACTACCATTAACCGATGCGCGCATTGTTCGTTCAAGTGGTGGCAAAGAACGTGCTGATTCAGTACTTAATAGTTTGTTATTTTTAGCACCCAATCCTCCTGATTGGGTATTAGTGCACGATGCAGCGCGCCCATTGGTTGACCTAGCAGACATTGAGCGCCTTATTAGTGAGTGCCTTAGTGCAAATGAAGGCGGGATTTTAGCCAGTAAAGTAAAAGATACCATTAAACGTGGCGATACACACTCAAAGCAAACCGTCCCCCGAGACGACCTGTGGCAAGCGCTTACCCCTCAATTTTTTAAGTACAGTGACCTTAAAAATGCGCTGCAAAATGCGCTACAAAGTGGTGTGCCGATTACCGACGAAGCCAGTGCAATTGAGTGGGTAAACAAACCAGTAAAACTTATAGCGGGTCGTAGTGATAATATTAAAATAACCACGCCAGAAGATTTAGCTTTGGCAGGGTTTTTATTAAATAAACAACAAAACGAGAGTGCAGTATGATACGAATTGGCCATGGTTTTGACGTACATAAATTTGGCGGCGAAGGCCCGTTAACTATTTGTGGTGAAAAAATTGATTACCCACAAGGCTTTTTAGCACACTCAGATGGCGATGTAGCTATTCATGCATTATGTGATGCTATTTTAGGTGCGCTCGCTATGGGCGATATTGGTAAGCACTTTCCTGATACAGCGAGCGAATATGAAAATATAGATAGCCGCATTTTGCTTCGGCATGTTGTTAAGCTAGCTAAAGAGCAAGGCTATGTATTAGGAAACGGCGATGTCACCATTGTGGCACAAGCACCAAAAATGCTGCCGCACATACAGGCTATGCGTGTAAATCTAGCTAATGATTTAAACTGCGATCTTAGCCAAATAAATGTTAAGGCTACGACAACTGAAAAGTTGGGCTTTGAAGGACGTAAAGAAGGTATTTCTAGTCATGCCGTGGTTATTATGAGTAAAGAGCTTGCGAGTACAAAAAACGCATGAGCGACTTAAATTATTTATACGGCGCACCGCTTTCAAAAGCTGACTTTAAAACCACTGCAGAAGACTTTATGGTAGATGAAGATCTAGGTATAGAGTTTACAGGTAACGGTGAGCATGTATGCTTGCAGGTGGTTAAAAAAGGCGAAAACACACAATACGTGGCTAAAATTATCGCGCAAAAAGCCGGTGTATCCCCTCGCGATGTAAGCTACGCGGGCATGAAAGATCGTCATGGTGTATGTAGCCAATGGTTTAGTGTAAAAGTGCCCATTAAAAAGCATATAGACTTTACAGAGTTAAATAGCGAAAGCATTTTTATAGTGTCGCAACAGCGCCACGAGCGTAAATTACGCACCGGTTGCCACAAGGGCAATAAATTTACCATTACCCTTCGTAATGTTACCGAGCCGCTTGATATATTATGCCGCATAAATGCTGTGCGTGCTGGTGTGCCAAATTACTTTGGCGAGCAGCGTTTTGGTCGCGATGGGCATAATTTGGTTATGGCCGAAAAAATGTTTGCCGGCGAACGTATTCGCGATAAGAAGTTACGCGGTATTATAATCTCAGCTGCGCGTTCACATATTTTTAATCAACTTGTAAGTTTACGTGTAAAAGAACACGGTTTAGCTAAAACTATGCACCGCGAAGTATTTATGCTCAGCGGCAGTAATGCATTTTTTGAAGATGCAATTAACGACGAAAACATAGCACGTTTAGCCTCTGGTGATATTGTAATGTCGGCACCAATGGCAGGCAAAAGTGATAAAGGGTTAACTGAGCAAGAAAAAATATGGCTTAAACCCTATCAGGCATGGTGTGAAGGCCTGGGTGAATTAGGGCTTAAAAACGAGCGTAGAATGTTGCGTTTGATTCCTGATAACTTGGCAGTAGAAACACTTGATAACACCACACTTAAGCTGAGCTTTGGTTTACCTAAAGGATGTTTTGCAACCGCATTACTACGTGAACTGGTGGACTATACAGATGCAAGTCCAAAAGAGCGAAAAGAAAAGGATAATGGCATAAATGAAGATACTATTAAGTAACGATGATGGCGTTAATGCTAAAGGCATAGCGGTCTTATATAACGCGCTTACAAAAATTGCAGACGTCACTTTGGTGGCACCCGATCGCAATTGCAGTGGTGCAAGTAACTCGCTCACATTAATGAATCCATTGCGTGCAACAACTCTTGAAAATGGGTTTATGTCAGTTAATGGTACGCCAACCGATTGCGTTCATTTAGGTGTTAATCAGCTTGTTGACCAAAAACCAGATTTAGTTGTGGCAGGCATTAATCATGGCGCCAATTTAGGTGATGATACGCTTTATTCAGGCACTGTTGCTGCAGCGACCGAAGGTCGTCATTTGGGGTTGCCTGCTATTGCAGTTTCACTTTGCTCACACAATGGCGAGCACTTTGAAACAGCGGCTGCGGTAACAGTTAATATAATTAAAGAACTTGCATCGCACCCATTACCAAAAGACCAAATTATTAATGTTAATGTGCCAGATGTTCCACTAAGTGAATTAAAAGGTGTGCAGGTTACGCGTTTAGGCGCTCGGCATAAAGCTGAAACTATGACCAAGCAAACAGACCCTTGGGGTCGAAGTATTTACTGGTATGGCTCGCTTGGCACAGAGAGTGATGCAGGTGAAGGAACTGACTTTTACGCCATTAATAATGGTTTTGCATCGGTTACACCACTCAGTGTTGATATGACCGCACACAATAGCATTAAGGCAGTTGGGGACTGGTTATCTAATTTGGAGATAAATCGTGCTCGCTAATTACACGCGAAGTGCGAAAGCGTTATCAGATTTACTTAAACGTGAAGGTGTTGAGGATCAAGGCGTACTTGATGCCATTGCAGGTATACCTCGTCATTTATTTATTGACGACGTGTTGCAGCATAAAGCTTATGAAAATACAGCGCTACCTATTGGGCAAGGGCAAACTATTTCGCAACCTTATATTGTAGCCCGTATGACGGAGCTTTTGAGGTTGGCCGGTGTGCGCGATAAAGTATTAGAAATCGGCACGGGCTCTGGCTATCAAACAGCGGTATTGGCAAAAACGTTTACTAACGTTTATTCTGTTGAGCGGATCAAAGCTTTGCAATGGCAGGCTAAACGGCGTCTGCAGCAGCTTGATTTATACAATGTAACAATGAAACATGGAGATGGCTGGCAAGGTTGGCAATCTCAAGCACCATTTGACGGCATTATTGTTACGGCTGCGGCTGCTACCTTACCTCAAGGTTTGTTAAGTCAACTCGCCGATGGCGGTGTATTATTAGCGCCGGTTGGCGAAGCTGATCAAAAATTAATAATGGTTATTCGAAAGGGCGAAAGCTTTACAGAGCATGTTATTGCACCAGTAAGATTTGTACCTTTGGTACCTGGTGATATTGAATAGGAATTCACTTTGAAGTTGTTTACTAAGTTGTACGATATGGCCCTAGTATGGGCAAAGCACCGCCATGCGGAGCGTTATTTAGCAGGAATGAGTTTTGCCGAGTCTGTTTTTTTCCCTATCCCACCCGATGTAATGTTAGCGCCAATGTCGCTGGCTCAACCTAGTAAGGCGTGGCGTTTTGCAAGCTTCGCAACGATTGCATCTGTACTGGGCGGGGTAATTGGCTATTTACTTGGTTTTTGGCTTTTTGAACCTGTTGTAGAGCCGCTAATTGCACAGATGCATTGGCAAGAAAAGTTTGATGTAGCATTAAATTGGTTTAAAGAGTATGGCGTTTGGGTGGTGTTCTTAGCAGGTTTTTCACCCATACCCTATAAAGTATTTACAATTGGTGCGGGCGTTTTACAGATGGCGTTTTTACCATTTTTAATTGCTTCAGCAATCGGGCGCGGTGCTCGGTTTTTTCTAGTTGCTGCGCTTATGAAATGGGGCGGAGCGCAAATGGAGAAAAAATTACGTCAGTATATTGAAGTGCTTGGCTGGGGATTAGTAATATTAATAGCCGTTGCGTACTTTTTGTTGCGTTAAGCTATATAAAATAATGTTACTTAAACATGGAGAAAAGCACGATGAATAGACAATTTATGCTTTATGTTGCTTTGTTCATTAGTGTTTTTCTCTTTGGTTGTTCATCTCGCCATGTTCCAGCGCCCGTTAGTAGCTTAAATAATAATGTTAATGACTCAAACCATTTAATTAACATTGTAGATGGCAAATATACAGTACAAAAAGGAGATACACTTTATTCAATCGCATTTAGCGCAGGAAAAGACTTTAGAGAACTTGCTAAAAACAACTTAATTTCAAGTCCTTATGTTATATATCCAGGCCAGTCAATCTCTCTCTCTCCCACTATCAAAAAAATTAAAAGCTCAAAAAAATATACGAATTCGAGTAAAAAGTCTAGAAAAAACATACAAAATAATAACAAAAAATTAAAGAAAGGACTTGATCAGCCCAAAAAACGAGAGTATGTTCAAAAACAAGCCAAATATAAAGTTAGTAACCAAAAGCAATTGTCGAGCGGTAAATTAAAGTGGTTTTGGCCAGCAAAGGGCAAAATTACCAAACGCTTTTCTAATAAGGAAAACGGCTATAAAGGCTTACAAATTACTAATAAAATGGGGGCTACAGTTTTAGCCGCTGCACAAGGAACGGTGGTGTATGCGGGTAACGCGCTTCGAGGTTATGGTAATTTAATCATTTTGAAACATAATGATGATTATCTTAGTGCTTATGCACATAACTCGAAATTACTTGTAAAAGAAAAGCAAAAAGTTAAGGCAGGACAAAAAATAGCAGAAATTGGCAATTCAGAGTCTTCGGTTACCGCGCTTCGCTTTGAAATTCGTTACCGTGGGAAAGCTGTCAATCCTGCTAAATACCTTCCTTAGATTTTAGGTATTGATAATTGCTCTGGAGAAGGCTTATGGCTAGCGCAGCAAAGATTGAAAAAAATATCAGCAATGACGACAAGTTTGATGAAAACACCGTTGAAGAAGCAACACCGCTACTTGAAAAAGTAGATGACGAAGACATATTTGCCAAAGAAGAAGTGACTAAAAACCTAGATGCCACCCAACTTTACTTAGGTGAAATAGGCTTCTCTCCATTATTAAGCGCTGAAGAAGAAGTATTTTTCGCGCGTAAATCCCTCAAAGGCTGTGAAGCCTCTCGTAAACGTATGATTGAGAGCAACTTACGTTTAGTTGTTAAAATTGCACGTAGATACAATAACCGTGGACTAGCGCTACTCGATTTAATTGAAGAAGGTAATTTAGGGTTAATTCGTGCTGTTGAAAAGTTTGACCCTGAACGCGGGTTTAGATTTTCAACCTATGCAACATGGTGGATACGTCAAACAATTGAACGCGCCATTATGAACCAAACACGCACTATTCGTTTGCCCATCCACGTAGTGAAAGAGCTAAACGTTTACTTACGTACAGCGCGAGAGCTAACCCAAAAACTCGACCATGAGCCAACTGCAGAAGAAATAGCTGAATGCCTAGATAAGCCAGTTGAAGACGTAACCAAAATGTTACGTTTGAATGAAAAAATAGCGTCGGTTGATATGCCAATTGGTGGCGAAAACGACAGCGTGCTGCTTGATATTTTACCTGACGAAAAAGGCAACGGCCCTGAAGGTGAAGTGCAAGATACCGAAATTAATAAACACATTGTTGATTGGTTAGGAGAATTAAACCTTAAGCAACGTGAAGTGCTGGCGCGTAGGTTTGGATTACTCGGCTATGAGCCATCTACACTTGAAGATGTAGGTAGAGAAATAGGGCTAACACGAGAGCGAGTAAGACAAATACAAGTTGAAGCACTACGTCGTTTAAAAGATATTTTGCAACAAGAAGGGTTAAGCACAGATAGTTTATTTAACCAATTTTCTTAATAATAAATGTAAGGCCTTACAAGGCTTGAATAAAAAATGCCGAAGAAATTATTCTTCGGCATTTTTTGTTAAAGCAACGCTTTTAATTTATAGAGCAATTCGTGTGCTTGACGAGGCGATAAGTTATCTGGGTCAATTGCACTTAATTGTTCTTCCACTAGTGAAGGCTCAATAACAGCGCCATTATTAAATGAAAATGCGTGTTGCTCAGCATTAGGTGCAGTAACACTTTGGTGATTTTCAAGTAACTTAAGCTTTTGTTTAGCTTGTGTAATTACCGCTTTAGGCACACCAGCCAGCGCGGCCACTTGTAAACCAAAGCTTTTGCTTGCCGCACCGTCTAGCACAGTATGCATAAATGCAATGGTATCGTTATGCTCTATTGCATCAAGGTGAACGTTTACAAGGCCCTGCGTTTGCTCTGCAAGCTCAGTTAATTCAAAGTAGTGGGTTGCAAACAGGGTTTTAGCGGATATTTTTGATGCTAAATGATTCGCTGTGGCATATGCAAGCGAAAGCCCGTCATAGGTACTTGTACCACGTCCAATTTCATCCATTAATACCAACGACTGCGCTGTCGCATTATTTAAAATTGTGGCGGTTTCGGTCATTTCAACCATGAAGGTTGAGCGGCCAGACGCTAAATCATCACTTGCACCAATACGCGTAAATATACGATCGATATTACCTATTTTTGCGCTATCGGCAGGGACATAACAGCCGATGTGCGCCATTAATACAATAAGTGCTGTTTGGCGCATATAGGTTGATTTACCACCCATATTTGGGCCTGTAATAATTAACATTTTGCGCTGACTATTAAGCTCTACAGGGTTTGCAATGAATGGGTCTTTCATTACCTGTTCAACAACAGGGTGACGGCCTTGTTGAATGCTAATGTTGTCGTTGTCGCAAAGCTCTGGTTTAGCATAATTAAGTGCAAAGGCACGCTCTGCTAAGTTATTTAATACATCTAAGTCAGCAAGCGCTGCAGCCATTATTTGCAGCTGCTCAATGTGTGGGGCGATAAATTCAAACAACTCTTCGTATAATTGTTTTTCAAGCGCGAGTGCTTTTGATTGGCTACCAAGTACTTTGTCTTCATGCTCTTTAAGCTCTGGAATAATATAGCGTTCATTATTTTTAAGCGTTTGACGGCGAATATAATCAGCAGGGACTAAATGTGAATTAGCGCGGCTCACTTCTATAAAAAAGCCGTGCACTCGGTTATAGCCAATTTTTAACGTACTAATACCTGTACGTTCACGCTCGCGTTGTTCAAGCTGCTCGAGTACATCAGTTGCCCCTTTACTTAGGTTACGCCATTCATCAAGTTCACTGTTATAACCCGGCGCAATTACGCCCCCATCACGAATAAGTACTGGCGGATTATCAATAACAGCTCGCTCTAGCAATGCTTGTAGCTCAGGTAATTCAGGTGAGTGTTTGATAATACTTGTAATGCGTGGGTCGCTCGCATCACTTAATAAATTATGCAGAGGTGCAAGTGCTTGTAGAGCACTGCGCAAGCGTGTTAAATCCCTTGGGCGTGCAGTGCATAATGCTAAACGCGCTATCACACGTTCTATATCACCAATCTCTTTTAGCGACTCGTGCAATTCGCCGCACAGTTGTACGTCTAAAATTGCGCTAATAGCATTTAGACGAGAGTTCAACTCGTCTTTATTTCGAATAGGTGTATGAATGCGGCGTTTTAATAAGCGTGAGCCCATTGCTGTGGCTGTTTTATCAAGAACTTGTGCAAGCGTGTTTTCAAATCCGCCTGACAGATTAACCGTTAGTTCTAAATTTTTACGGGTTGCGGCATCTAATATAACAGCGTGTTCGTTGTGCTCAAGCGTAATGGCGCGAATATGAGGCAAAGCAATGCGCTGTGTATCTTTCACGTATTGCATTAAACAGCCTGCAGCTACGAGCGCTGAGTGAGCTTTTTCTACACCAAATCCAACTAAATCCTTTGTTCCAAATTGATCGCATAATAAGTGCTGAGCCGTATCTAAGTCGAACTCCCATTCAGGGCGACGACGAGCGCCTTTAATATGTTCGATTAGATGGGTGTTTTCAAAATTTTCGCTATAAAGCAATTCTGCTGGCGATAAACGTTGTAGCGTTGAGCTTAACGCTTCGTCAGTATTGACTTCTACAACGTTAAAACGCCCAGAATTTATATCAAGATACGCAACACCGTATTGGCCTTTTTTATTTTGCCAAACACTGGCCAGTAAGTTGTCTTGTCGTTCTTGAAGAAGCGCCTCATCTGAAATAGTGCCCGGTGTAACAATGCGCACTACTTTTCGCTCAACAGGGCCTTTACTGGTTGCGGGGTCGCCAACTTGTTCACAAATAGCAACTGATTCGCCCATTTGTACTAAACGAGCTAGGTAGTTTTCTACGGCATGATAAGGCACACCTGCCATAGGAATAGGGTCACCACCGGCTTTGCCACGCTGAGTTTGTGAAATATCGAGCAATTGAGCTGCACGTTTTGCGTCGTCAAAGAAAAGCTCATAAAAATCACCCATACGATAAAACAATAAAATATCGCGATGCTCTGATTTTATTTTTAGATACTGCTGCATCATAGGGGTTTGTTGTTTTATAGTGTGTGGTGCAAAAAGATCAAACGACATGTATTTACCCAAAGGCTGAATATGGAATTACATCAAGAGATTAAAACACTTGCTGCGAAATTAGGTGTTATTTTAACGGATAAATGCTTATGGATCACTACTGCTGAATCATGCACGGGTGGCGGGGTGAGTTATGCACTAACAGACACACCTGGCAGCTCACGCTATTTAGGGCGTGCATTTGTTACTTATAGCAATGAGGCAAAGCACGAACTACTTAATGTAGCGACGAGTACGTTAGAGCATTATGGCGCTGTGAGTGAGCAAACCGTAAAAGAAATGGCGCTGGGTGCAAAAAATATTGCTAATGTTGACGTTGCTATTGCTATATCGGGGATAGCAGGGCCGGGTGGAGCAACACAAGATAAGCCAGTGGGTTTTGTATGGTTTTGCCTACAAATTGCAGATAAACAATTTACATTTAAGCAAATATTTAGTGGAGATAGAGCCCAAGTTAGAATGCAGGCTATTGAATTTGCATTGAAAAATACAATTGAAAAGATAAATTTATAAATTTCGCTTGATACTGTGGTTTCATACAGTATACTTGTTCGCATTAGCCGGATTTGGAGAACAAAATGAACGATAACAAACAAAAAGCGTTAGACGCTGCACTATCACAAATTGAGCGTCAATTTGGTAAAGGTTCAATCATGAAGCTGGGCGACAATAAAGCCCTGAACATTGATGCAGTATCTACAGGTTCATTAGGGATCGACATTGCTTTAGGCATAGGCGGTTTACCAATGGGTCGTATTGTTGAAGTATATGGTCCTGAATCTTCAGGTAAAACAACACTGACTTTGCAAGTTATCGCACAAGCTCAAAAAGAAGGTAAAACATGTGCCTTTGTTGATGCTGAGCATGCTCTAGATCCTGTATACGCTCAAAAACTAGGTGTTAACATTGATGAGCTTTTAGTTTCTCAACCAGATACGGGTGAGCAAGCGTTAGAAATTTGTGACATGTTAGTGCGTTCAAGTGCTGTAGATGTTGTGATTGTCGATTCAGTTGCAGCCCTCACACCTAAAGCTGAAATTGAAGGCGACATGGGCGACTCGCACATGGGCTTACAAGCACGTTTAATGTCGCAAGCATTACGTAAGCTTACGGGTAATATTAAACGTTCAAATACATTATGTATTTTCATTAACCAAATTCGTATGAAAATTGGTGTAATGTTTGGTAACCCAGAAACAACAACCGGTGGTAACGCGCTTAAGTTTTACGCATCAGTTCGTATTGATATTCGTCGTATTGGTTCGGTGAAAGAAGGTGATGAAGTTGTTGGTAACGAAACTCGCGTTAAAATTGTTAAAAACAAAGTAGCGCCTCCGTTTAAACAAGCCGAATTTATCATCATGTATGGTGAAGGTATTTCTAAGCAAGGCGAGTTAATTGATTTAGGTGTTAAGCACAAAATTGTTGAAAAAGCAGGTGCTTGGTACAGCTACAATGGTAACAAGGTAGGCCAAGGTAAAAACAATTCAATTAAATTCTTAAAAGAAAACGTAGAAATTGCAAACGAAATTGAAGGCAAACTACGCGATATGTTATTGCTTAAAGCGACAATTGAACCAGAAGATGGTGAAGATGTACTAGGTGATGACGCTGACCTTTAAGGTTTAAAACGTTCTTCAAGCTTGATTTGACCCGAGCTTTACAAAAACGCTAGCCAGTAATGGTTAGCGTTTTTTTGTGTGAAAGCATTTATTAAGTCGTTATTAATTCGCCTAACTAAACGTGCTGTTTTTAGGTTATAAAGCCTTAATAGCATCGGGTTTACTGTATTAACACTATGGCGGTTTTGTAACTACAGTTTTAAAAATGAAAAACGACACAGACACTGTGTCGTTTAAATTGTGTGATTAAAATTTACTTATAATTAACTTTACAGTTGCCAGTTAACAGATAAGGCATAGTTACGCGGCGCGCCGTAGTAACCTTGCGCCCAAAATAAGCTATGCAAATACTTTTCGTCGGTGGTGTTATTTACGTTAAAAGTAACACCTACGTTTTGAGTAATCTTGTAGTTGGCCATCAAATCAAGAATACCATAAGCACCTTGGTTTGTTGTTACAAGTGCTGTACCCGTTGCGTCAAAGACTTGTACACGACTCACCGAATCTTGCCAACGATAGTTTGCACCAAATGTTAAGCCTTCAACAAACGGTACCTGATAAGTAGCGGCAAGTTTTAATTGATTTGCTGGTGTGTAGTCTTTTACTAAATCGTCACCATTAATGCTTAGATTACTAAAGCTTACGCTAGTGCTTAAACTCTCAGTAAGTTTACCGCTTAGTTCTATCTCAAAACCGTTACTACTAATCCCATCAGCAGCATAGTAGCGCGTATCACTCGGTAATGAATCAGGTAGTGCAACAGCAAGGCCTTCCTGTTTAGCATCAAAGTACGCCAATGTTAAAAACACTTGGTCTTCTAAAAGCTGTGCTTTTAAACCTATTTCGCTACTTTTGCCAGTAATAGGGGCAAGTTGCTCAGCGTTTATATCCAGCTCTTCCTGGGGCACGAATGTTTCGGTATAGCTTGCGTAGGCTGAGAGTGAATCTGTAAAGTCGTAAACCGCACCTATATAAGGAATAACTTCACTGTCATCTCGTGTTTGCACTACTCCATACGCAGTGCCTTTTGTTTCCCAATCGGTGTAACGAACACCTGCAAGCACACTTAGTGGGTCACTAAGTTTTATTCGAGTAGATATATAAGCAGATTGCTGCTTGTTTTCAATATCACTGCCGTTTAAACCATCTGCAAGTGTTGCTTCTGGCGCTACGCCATTCCATGTATCAAGCGATGGCATGGCAGGAAAGCCATTACCCGTCGTGTAATCGTAGAGTGACTGCTCGTTATAATCCATGTTTGCTTGGCTTACACCAAATGATAGGTCGTGCTCTTGACCAAATAAATCAAACTTACCACTAGCGTATAAATCAAACAGGTCGTGTTTATCCTCGTAATCATAACGGCTTGCGTAACCAGTAAGACCTAGGCCTGTTTCTCTATCGGGTGTGCCATAAACATAAAAAAGCTCTGAATCTTGCTCGTTTTCAATATGTGCATAACGGGCGGTTGCTACCCAAGTTGCTGATAAGTTTTGCTCAAGCGTTACATAGACCTGTTCAGCACTGTTGTCCCAGTATGACCAATCTGATGCAGTACTAGTAGATGCATCGTAATCAGTGGCTGAGCCATCAGTGTAGTAAAGGGGTAATGCTCCCCAAAGAGGACTATCGGCATCTTTTTGTTGATTAACGTAGTTGAGACTTAGCGTTGTATCATCTGTTAATTTACCTTCATAGGCTAAGTAACCTATTGTTTTGTCAGTTTCGTAACGGTCCAAGTAAGACTCTGCTTTATGCTTAGTAAATACCGCGCGTACAGCGTGCTCATCGTTTATTGGAGTCGAAACATCAACCTCTAGTCGTTTGTTATTCCATGAGCCATAAGATACAGATGCATGTGCTTTTGTTATGTAGGTCGGTTTTTTAAGTACCATGTTCACTGTTGCAGAAGGGTTTCCTGCACCGGTCATTAAACCGTTAGCCCCACGAACAATTTCAACACGGTCGTAAATAGAGGTATCTAATGAGCCTTGAATTAACCCCGAACTTTGTGGAATACCCAAGCCATCTACTTGAAAGTTTGTGATTTCAAATCCACGGGCTTTAAAGTAAGTCCGATCTGTTTCTATTTGCTCCACCGTTACACCGGGTGTGCTTTCAAGAACGGAGTTAATATCATCTAACGAAAAATCGTCCATTAATGCGCGCGAAACAACCGAAATACTTTGTGGGGTTTCTTTTATTGATAGGCCTAACTTAGTTGCAGACTGCGCATCTTCGGTAATGTAGTTTTTATGATGCTGGCCATATACGGCTATTTTCTCTAATGACTCGTTGTTAGTTTTTAACTCCTGGGCAAACGTATTTCCAGATAAAATTAAAGAAGTAACAATGCTTAGTTTAGACAAACGCAAAATAGTAGGGGACGACATATCGGTTCCAGTTCGTTAAAAAATTGGAACTTATGCTAATCTAAATGATATTGATTTGCAATTGCGTTGTTGTGGTTTGTTTATCTTTTAACTAATTTGGGCCAGCTTAATTAATACCCTTAGGTTTATTTTAAAATTATGTAGGGTTTAATTAAGAGGTTTATTAACCAAATTTAAAGTTAGACGCATAAAAAAAGCGGCCTAAGCCGCTTAATTTATGGAGTAGACTTTAAACTAAAAAGCGTATTTAACAGAGAATTGTAAGCGGTCTAAATCACCATCAATACCGCTCTGAGTTTCTCTCTCAGCATGTTTTAACTCTGCACCAAATGTTAGGCGTTTAACCGGAGAGTATAAAATATTTGCGCTATAGCTTTGCGTTGATTCAGTTGGATCACCTGAAATACTCAACAAATCAGTGTTGTTGTCAGCTGAAAAGAATGAGTAAAGGAATGTTGAACGCCATTGGCTGCTCCATTTATGCTGATAAGCAACAAAGCCAGACGTTGAGTCGATTGCATCTAACTCATCACCATTGAGTACGGCACCATGAGCAACATTTAAACCTACATATCGGCCTAAACCTTTACCTTGTGTCAGCATAAATTTAATGTTGTCGTCGCCTACTTTAAACATACCCGATGCACTTACGCCAAATGACGTTTCATCAGCATCAATACCGCCCACTTTATACGTTAATTGGCGAGCAAGTGCGGTTACAACAAGGTTACCCCAGTCTGCTTTGTGTGTGTATCGTGCGGTAAAATCAGGAAGCGAAGCATCATCAGTTGCAACGCGTGCTCCGCCTGTTGTTGTGATTGTGCTTTCAGGGTTTTCTAATGAGAAAGACCACGCACCTGTTGTGTATTTAATTTGAGCTTGGCGAACAAACACTGTGCCTTCAGCAGGGCCTACAAAGTCTAACGTTTCAGGAAGAGCGCCTACGTTTTGAAAGTTTGACCATGTTTGGCCAAATAACCATCCGTCGTAGGTTATAAAAGCGTGGCGGATGCGTGGAGCAAAAGAGTTTGATACGCGTTCATTACCACCTGCGGCTGAGGCAAGAAAATCAATTTCAATCTTGCTGTTAATTTTTTTACCGTTATCCAGCAAGGTCGACGTACCAAAATTAAAACGCGATTGACGCGCATGCATATCAAATACTGCGTCTGAGCTGTCATCATCACCTACAGTTAAAGTACTCGGTACATAAAAGTCACGACCAACGCTTGTACCAGCAGAGGCACCCGCTGAATAATCACTCCACATAGTGTCGAGTTTAATATATCCGCCGTAAGTGAACTCTGTGTCACCAATCTTTGCAGCTGTAGCCGCATAAGTAGTGCTTGATAGTGCACATAAAACAGCGCTTGCTGCGAGTGTTTTTAATGGAATTATTTTCATACTGGTATCCCTTGTTTAGGCTACTTGTTGTTTATAATTTTTTACTCGTTTTTGCCAATACTTGCTACAGGTATAGATTGCGAATAAAAATAAATAGTGTGAGTCTGTTCAGTGTTAATAAATATTCTTTTAATTTTTAAACAACGCATGCAATAGTTGTTAGATTTGCTTAATTGTTCAACACAAATACTTTAGATATGTGTAGTGTTTACTCAATTATCTATTGGTCTATAAGACTAAGGTTTAACAGTGAAGTAATCTTTTGCTACTTTTATTTAACATCATGTATTGTTTAGGTAAAAATATTTAAGCTTATTAATTATATAGTACAAATTAGTAATATGGAGGCGAGTACAACTAAGGTCTAATACTTAATAAAGCACTGCTGAGTAATCCTTGTTAAGAGCCTAAGGCAAGTAATTTAAACGGAGACTAAGATGTCACAAAGTATCTATCCTGTTCCTAATCATATAAAAGACACAACACTCGTTGATAAAAATAAATATAATTCGATGTACCAGCAGTCAATTAATGACCCCGAAAGCTTCTGGCGAGAGCATGGGCAACGCCTCGATTGGTCTACTCCTTATACTAAAGTTAAAAACACCTCTTTTGATAAAGGGCACATCAGTATCAAATGGTATGAAGATGGATTCTTAAATGCCTCTTATAATTGTATTGATCGTCATTTAAAAACCAAAGCCGATAAAATTGCACTTATTTGGGAAGGTGATGACCCGTCACAAAGCGAAAACATTACGTATCAGCAATTACACGACGAAGTGGCCAAATTTGCTAATGGTTTAAAAAAGCTAGGTGTGCAAAAAGGTGACCGAGTTGCTATTTACATGCCAATGACCCCGCAGGCTATTTACGCTATGCAGGCGTGTGCTCGCATTGGTGCCATTCACTCAGTTGTATTTGGTGGCTTTTCACCTTCGGCAATCGCTGACCGTATTAAAGACTCTGGTGCTAAAGTGGTCATTACATCAGATGAAGGCCGACGTGCAGGTAACTGCGTGCCATTAAAAGCGAATGTTGATGAAGCCGTATTACAAGATTCTGTAACCACTATTGAGCACGTGATTGTACATCAGTTAACAGGTGGTGAAGTTGATTGGCACGATCACGATATTTGGTGGCACGACTTAGTCGCTGACTTACCAGCACAGTGTGAACCAGAGCCAATGAACGCAGAAGATCCGCTATTTATTTTGTATACATCAGGTTCAACAGGCCAACCTAAAGGGGTTGTACACACAACTGGCGGTTACTTAGTTTATGCGTCAATGACTCACGAGTACGTATTTGATTTACAAGATGATGATGTGTATTGGTGTAGTGCCGATGTAGGTTGGATCACTGGGCACAGTTATATTGCATACGGACCGCTGGTGAATGGGTGTACACAAGTTGTATTTGAAGGCGTACCTACATACCCAAGCGCAGGAAGAATGGGTGAGGTGGTTGATAAGCATGGTGTCACTATTTTATATACTGCGCCTACAGCGATTCGAGCATTAATGGCCAAAGGTGATGAGCCTACCGCAACTTCACATCGCGATAGTTTACGTATTTTGGGTTCAGTAGGTGAGCCAATTAACCCAGAGGCATGGAACTGGTACTACGAGAGTATAGGTAAATCTAATTGTCCAATTGTGGATACCTGGTGGCAAACAGAAACAGGTGGCATTATGATCACGCCACTACCTGGTGCTACAGACACGAAGCCGGGTTCTGCAACCCATCCATTTTTTGGTATTGCTCCGGCACTTTTTGATGCAGAGGGAAATACACTAGAGGGCGCGGTTGACGGTAATTTAGTTATTTTAGATAGCTGGCCATCACAAGCGCGTACCGTTTATGGCGACCATGAGCGTTTTGAACAAACTTACTTTAGTGCATACCCTGGCGTTTACTTTACCGGTGATGGTTGTCGTCGTGATGAAGATAGCTATTACTGGATAACAGGGCGTGTTGATGATGTACTCAATGTATCTGGGCATCGTTTAGGCACTGCTGAAATAGAAAGCGCATTAGTTGCCCATGAAGCTGTGGCAGAGGCTGCTGTAGTAGGTTACCCGCATAATATTAAAGGCCAAGGCATTTATGTTTATATTACGCCTAACGAAGGGGTGACGGTGAGTGATGAGCTTACAACAGCGGTTCGTAATTGGGTTCGTAAAGAGCTCAGCCCAATAGCCTCTCCAGATATGATTCAATGGTCTCCGGGTTTACCTAAAACACGCTCAGGTAAAATAATGCGTCGTATTTTGCGCAAAATTGCTGCCAATGAGCACGAGCAATTGGGTGATACGTCAACCCTTGCTGATCCGTCGGTAGTGGATGAACTTATCGATAATCGATTAAATCGATAAATACGCGTTAAAAGCTTGATTACAAGTTAATTCTAAACGTAGTATATCGGCTGTTACTTAGTAATAAGTATCAGCCGAATTTTTAGGAGTGAACCATGAGTCAGTTTTTAATAGCGGACGATCATCCGTTATTTCGTGAAGCACTAAAGGGCGCACTGAGCGCAAAATTTGAAGGGCTAGAAGTATTCGAGTCGTCAGATTTTGATAGCACATTGCAAGTGCTAAGCGAGCAAGAAGATCTTGATATATTACTGCTAGACCTTCATATGCCAGGTAATGGTGATTTGTATGGTCTTATTCGTATCCGAGAAGAGTACCCAAGTTTACCGATTGCTGTGGTTTCAGGCAGTGAAGATGTTAATATTGTCTCTAAAGTCATGGGTTATGGTGCTATGGGGTTCATTCCCAAATCATCGTCATCGGACGATATTGCCAATGCAATTAACCAAATACTTGAAGGTTTTACATGGCTGCCAAAAGAGCTTAAAAACAAAGTAGCCGAAATTGAAGGTGAAGACAGAGAAATTGCAGCGCAAGTCGCTTCTCTTACACCTCAGCAATACCGCGTTTTACAATATTTGCATGAAGGATTACTCAATAAGCAAATTGCTTATGAGTTGCATATTTCAGAAGCAACAGTAAAAGCACACATTACCGCGATTTTTAGAAAGCTCGGTGTCTATAACCGCACGCAAGCCGTACTGATCGCTGCTAAATTACAACTAGAGCCTATTGAGCCAGCTCAATAATAGTTTAAGGGCTTTGAAGCGATTTATTACCGTTATATTTTACCCGCTATTTTGAATTGGCATTTTAGCGAATGGGAATATTGTCGGCTATGATTTGAAACGCATTTAATTTAGGGCAGGCGTAGGTTAACCCCTTTAGGCAGCGTCTGCTTAGCACTTATGCTTTTTTATCTTTCACTTATGAAAAACACGCCTAATACCTATCCCTTTTGCTTTGTCTAACATTAAACGGCGTAATTAATTACAAAAGGTCAATATATTCCTGCTTTTGTGTTATCTAACTTTACTCACAACCCATTCACCTTTTATACATGATCTAAATTACAAATAATGCTAGGTTACGGCAATTTTATAACTTTAAGAGCAGGGTATGACAGACTCCACACACTCACCTAGCAACAACCCAAATAAGGGGTTATTTAATCGGTTTTTAGCCACCGTCGAATTTTTAGGCAATATGCTGCCTCATCCAATTACACTATTTGCAATATTTGCAGTGGCAATTGTTGTGTTTAGCGGTATTGCAGATTGGTTTGGATTAAGTGCGATAGACCCTCGCCCGGTAGGTGCGCCAGGGCGCGACGCTGATGGCGTTATTGAAGTCGTAAGCTTATTAAGCGCTGAAGGTTTACAGCGCATTATGGCTGGGCTTGTCACTAACTTTACGGGGTTTGCACCCTTAGGTACCGTGTTGGTTGCACTACTTGGTGTAAGCGTTGCTGAGCACTCGGGTTTGCTCTCTGCAGCCATGCGAGGCATGGTAATGGGCGCTTCTAAACGTTTAGTTACGTTTATGGTGGTGTTTGCCGCTATTATGTCTAATACCGCCTCAGAGCTAGGTTATGTGGTTTTAATTCCACTCGCAGCGATGATTTTTCACAGTTTAGGACGTCATCCTTTAGCTGGCCTTGCCGCTGCATTTGCAGGCGTGTCGGGTGGCTATAGTGCTAACTTATTATTAGGAACTATTGACCCACTTCTTGCTGGTATTACAACTCCTGCGGCTCAAATGATCGACCCAACCTATGTTGTTGGCGCAGAGGCAAACTGGTATTTTATGATGATATCGGTGCTATTAATTTCAGTACTAGGTACTTTGGTGACTGAAAAAATAGTAGAGCCACGTTTAGGTAAATATAACCCAGACGAAGCCGGTATTGATCTGTCTCAAAACAGCATAGACACCCTTACTCAACAAGAAAAATCAGGTCTAAAATGGGCTGGCGTTTCTTTATTAGTAGTTTCTTTATTACTTGCTTGGACCATCGTTCCTGACGATGGCATTTTACGAAACCCTGCAACCGGTGAAGTTGCGGGTTCTCCTTTTTTAAAAGGGATTGTGGTTATTATATTTGTGACATTTAGTATTCCTGGTTTTGTGTATGGCCGTGTTGTTGGCACCATGAAAAACGATAAAGATGTTATTAATGCCATGAGTAAAAGCATGAGCTCAATGGGGTTATATATTGTGCTAGTCTTTTTTGCGGCGCAATTTGTCGCATTTTTCAAGTGGACTAATTTAGGCACCATTTTAGCTATAAACGGTGCGGCGCTTTTGCAAGCTTTAAACCTGACAGGCCCTGAAGTATTTGTTCTGTTTATTTTAATGTGTGCGTTAGTAAACCTAAGCTTAGGCTCATCGTCAGCACAATGGGCTATTACAGCGCCTATTTTTGTTCCTATGCTTATGTTAATAGGCTACGCGCCAGAAACAATTCAAGCGGCTTACCGTATTGGTGATTCGGTAACAAACTTGATAACCCCGATGATGAGTTATTTTGGTCTAATACTAGCCGTGGCTGTTAAGTATAAAAAAGACATGGGCATAGGTACGCTGGTTGCTACCATGCTGCCATACAGTATTGTATTTTTTATTGGCTGGGTTATTTTGTTTTATGTTTGGGTATTTTTACTGGGTATGCCTGTAGGGCCTGAGTCTCCTACGTATTACACACCGTAATTACTTATTTTCGCGAACAATAAAAAAGCCAGCTTAGCTGGCTTTTTTTAGCAAATGAGCATGGTATAACCACAAAGGTTAACGCGTCCTAGCTAAATACAACGGTTTTATTGCCATTTATAAATAGCTTGTGCTCTGAAGCGAGTTGCAACGCTTTACAAAAAACCGTTTTTTCAACGTCTTTACCCATTTTTGCCATCATTTCAGCTGTGTTAGCGTGTGTCACACTTGTCACGTCTTGTAAAATAATTGGGCCTTCATCTAATTCATTATTTACAAAGTGAGCCGTTGCACCAATAATTTTTACGCCGCGCTCAAATGCCTGATGATACGGTTTTGCACCAATAAATGCGGGTAAAAAAGAGTGATGAATATTAATAATTTTACCGTCAAAGCGGCCTACAAATTCAGGGCTTAAAATACGCATATACTTGGCTAAACCAATTATATCTGGGTTATAACTAGCAATTAAGTCACCTACTTGTTGGTCATGTTCACTTCGGCTTAGCCCAACATGCGATACCACATGAAATGGCACACCAAAACCTTTAGCAAGTGGTTCTAAATCAGGGTAGTTAGCAATAACAGCTAGCACTTCAATATTAAGTGTTTGCTCAAACTGTTTTAATAGCATACCACCTAAGCAGTGTGCTTCTTTGGTGGCAAGCAGCACCACTTTAGTTTTTGCATCGTCGTGCAATGCAAGTTTGGCGCCTTCAGGTAATAAAGCGCGTAGCTGCTCTAAAAAGTCACTTTGTGGTTGCCCCGTCAGCTCAGTGCGCATAAAGAAACGTTTGGCGTCTTTGTCTACAAATTCGTTATTACGAGTAATGTTCAAGTTATTTTGATGACAAAGCCCGGTGATTTTAGCAATTAAGCCCACATCGTCGGCACATTGGGTGGTTAGTATGTAACTCATTTTCCTCATTCTTACCCTGTGATTAATGTTTCATTATTTGTGTTTTAAAACATAAAGCAAGGGCTTTGTGGGCTAATCAAATATTAATCATGTTATTGCACGCTTTTAGTTTAATTTAGACGTTACATAGCGGTGGGGCATATTTAGGTAAATAAAAATGCCACCCAATTATACAGGTGGCATTTATCTGAAAATGCTATTTTTTTGGCTCAGACGCCAAGTCGTCTTCTTGACGTAAAAACCCAGCGGCTTCTTCATCGTCTTTAGTTAGAGTAGGTTGCATAGGCATTGCGCGAGTTTGTTGATTCAACTGATGTAGTTGAGATGCATTACCTAAATCGCGTTCACTCGTAATAGAGGCTATAGATTCGCGGTCTTTCAAAAAGGCGATTACATCTTTTTTGATTGCTTGTAATTGACCTTCATCTTTGTGCATTTCCATAATATGGCGAGGATGCTCAAGGTTTTTCATACCTGTTGCGGCAAAGGTTGTCGAAACGACACGCGAAACAATCACCCAAGGTGTTATGCTGCTGCGCACTAAGGTGTTTTCTGAACGAGTGCTATCGTGAATACCTGTACCTGTTGATATTTTTGACTCAGTAAATGTGCCTTCGCATTTAAAATATACCAGTAAAGATTCAAATTGCATTTCGGCAAAAAACAAGTGTGCACTGTTGCTTAGCAGCTGGGCAAAGGCTTTAATTAATACACCAATCAGTAATAAGTGAACACTTGCCATTAGCAGTTCACTAAACTCAATAATATTTTGATTATTAAACGCTTGCTCAATGCTATTTATATTTGCTGCATCAATATAGTGGTAAATATTAATAAACGAGTAGGCAAGTAATACGGTAAAAGTAAGCGCTACAATATAAAGTAAGTTACCGCTAATTAACGCAATTAAACGCGAAAGACTAAAGTGCTTACCTAAATCCATCGTGTGCAGTTTAGGTTGGATTTCTTGAATCATTTCACCTTTAAAGCCGCCTTTACCTTCAATTTGCTCTTGTAATTTAGGATCTAGCTCACGGTAAACCCTATTAGGTACTTCTTTGTAACGACGGTTTGCCATCACTAAATTATCAAGGTTTATAAAAATTTCATCGGGATGAACAGACTCTTGCCAGTTCTCTCTCAGTTCTGATACCTCGGCAGTGGGGGTCACAATATTTAAACGAGCTTTAATCATTACAAACACAAGGGCGCAACTTAGTGTAGCGAGTATAATAATGGCTGTTAAATACAGTCCAGCATTAAGGCTAGGTAATTGTTCTAGCCAGTTGTCTATTTGTTGTTTACTAATGCGTTGCTCTTGCATTAGCCACGACATAGAAAGCCCTATAGCAATGGGTAATATAAACGATAAGGAAATGATTTTAGCAAGCGCACCCGTACCCAAGGCTTCAATGTTTTTTTCGGCATTTCGTGAAATGGGTTTACCAGACGAACGCCAAGAAAACAGCACGTAAAACATTAAAATTGCGCTATATATCGGAAAAGCAAGTTCTCCTGCTTCGCCTGTAAAGCCTGACAGTGATACAAATGCAACCAACGCATAAGCAATAAGTGCAACCAGCGTGCTAACCCATGAGCCAAATAAACGTTGGGCAACATTACGTATTGGATAGGGTAGAAATAATAGTTTTGGTATTAAGCTGTGTAGTAAGCGAGATAAAAAGCCGTTTGGTTCTTTGAACGTACTGTTTTTGCGCCCAACAAGCATTTCCTCTAATGTTTGTGCTGTGTAGGCTACTTCGTTTTTTTCTTCTTGTGCAGTTGAGGTTTGCGATTTACTAAAGTTAAACGCCAGCGATGTAGGGTGATTTCTACCTACAAAGTACTTAAGTGTGGCATATATACCGCCAGATAAGGTACGAATACCTAGTGCGAGTATTAACATGCCAAATATCATCAAAATCCAACCTGCGGTAGCGTCATCTTTTACAGAGCTAGATGCGGTAACTAACAGGCTAACACCCACAACAGCCTCAATCAGCCCTCTTACAGCCTTTACTTTACCTTCTAGTTTAAAAGGGTTTTTTAGTCCAAGATCGATTGATCCATAATCAAAAGCCATTAAATGCTCCTTATAAATAGCACATCCAAAAAAGGGAATATCAGCAGAGTTACAATAACGTATGCACTTTAAACATTATTGCTTAATTTTTGATTGTATATCAATAATAGTGTTCAGTTTAAGGTTATTTGAATATGTTAGTTTAAATGTTTTATAGGTTGTCATTGATCAAAACGGAGTGCAGTGATTATGAAGTTAATTTATGTGGATGATAATTTACCTGGTATCACTCGAAAGCTTAAAAGCAAGCAATGGCAGTATTTCGATCCTATTGGCAAAGTAATAAAAGATGAAGCGGTTATTGAGCGTTTGAATGCCTTAGCATTTCCGCCTGCTTATAAAAGCGCATGGTTTTGCCCCGAAGAAAACGGACATATTTTAGCGACAGGATTTGACAGTAAAGGGAGAAAACAATACCGATACCACCCAGAGTTTAGAGCCCAGCAAGAAGCCAAAAAATACCAGGCGTGTGGTGTATTTGGCCATAAACTCCCTTTATTAAGAGCTCGCTTAGAGTCAGACTTACAAGGCAGTGAGCTTAATGTAGAACGTACATTAGCGGCTGTAGTTAGGCTTATGGACTTAGGGGCACTTAGAGTCGGTAACGAGCGAAACGTAAAACAAAACAAAAGCTTTGGCGCTACAACCTTACGCACCCGACACGCAAAGCTGACTGGGAAAAATATTCAGTTAAAATACCGAGCTAAATCTGGAAAAGAGCGTGAGGTCAACATTACTGACAGAGTACTAAGCCATGTAATTAAAGACTTACAAGATTTACCTGGGCAACATCTATTTCAGTATATAAGTGAAGGTGAGCGCACTAACGTAACATCGAGCGAAATAAACCAATATATACAGCACATAATGGGGGAGGAGTTTAGTGCAAAACATTTTAGAACCTGGCGAGCAAGCGTTATTGCTTTTAAGCAGCTAGCTAAAGCCAAAGGCGCACTTACCTTAAAAAGCATGCTCGATTGTGTATCTCAGCAATTAGGTAATACCCCAGCAATAGCACGCAAATCTTATGTTCACCCTGATTTAATTACACTGTGTAAAGAAGATGAAGCAGCTCAAAATGCGTGGCGTGAGTCACTTACGTTACCTCGCAAGACTAAGTATTTAAGCAGATACGAACGTGGTTTTTTAGCGTTTTTAAGCGATTAATCGACATAGCAACTTTACACACTTGAGTATATTTATTACACAAGCAGTTTGTATTGTAACTTAAATGAAATGATTTGTTTTTAATAAATTCAACCTTTTCAGTGTCTTAGTGTTGATTTTGTTTTTGGCACTGACATTGCACCTTTCGTTGATAATTAAACGGCAAGTACACATGCATTTATCAACACTATTTAGCGAGGGGCGCAACGTGAAGGGACTATTTACAAAAAAAGGTTTTACCAAAACAAACAAAGCTACTTTGAAGGGGGCTTTGTTTGTGAGCTTAGCAAGCATGTTTGCTTCACCTTTACTCGCGAGTGATGATCTTGATGGTGTTTTACTTGCCAGCTCATCACTGACCACCTACAGCTCGCAGCGCTACACGCAAACTAAAGATAGCTATTACTTTGATCAATACTCAGCCCAGTTAATAAAGCGTACTGAAAAAGCGATTAATTGGTACCAAGAAATAGTGAATCGCGGTGGGTTTATTTCTTTACCCGCCAGCGAGTTGCTTGAACTAGGTAGTAACAGTAAAGCGGTAAGTTTACTTGCTATGCGTTTATTTCAAGAACAAGATTTACTCACTAACGTATGCACTAAAGCGCCGTGCATTTTTGATAAACATATTGAGCGCGCTGTAAAGCAGTTTCAACATCGCCATGGCTTAAACGTTGATGGACGAGTTGGCAAAAACACGTTTGCTAAACTTAATATTTCAGCTGAGCAAAAACTCAATAAGTTAAAGTTAAACTTTTATCGCATTACCAACTTTGCTGGTTCGAGCGATGAACAGTACGTGTATGTAAATATTCCTGAGTATCAGTTGCGTTATGTGAAAGTAGGAGATGTAAAACTTCAAAACAACGTGATTGTTGGTAAACCTAGTTGGGAAACACCGGCATTTAGTGACGAAATAGAAAAATTTGTTGTTAACCCTGAGTGGCGCATACCTATTTCAATTGCTACTAGGGAAATAGCCCCTAAAGTAGCAGAAGATCCTGATTACCTTGTTAAAAACAATATTGAAATCAGAAAAAACAGCTACATAGACTCACAAACAGTTAACCCAAATAATATTGATTGGGATTCAATTAAGCCTTATCAATTTGACCATTTTTTAGTGAAGCGTGCGGGTGAAAAAAATCCCCTTGGTGAAGTAAAATATTTGTTCCCTAACCCTGAGGCTATATATGTACATGATACACCTGCAAAGCAGCGATTTAGCCAAACAAGACGTGCGTTATCGCATGGCTGCATAAGAATTGAAGACCCTTTTTCACTTGCTCAAGAAATAATTAAACACCAAGGTGAAGAGCATGCATTGGCACAAGTTAACGATGCACGAAATGAAAACAGCACACAAACATTTTATTTGGACGAGCCATTACCCATTCATTTAGTTTATTGGACTGCGTGGGTGGATGAAAACAAGCTCGTTAATTTTAGAGATGATATTTACAAACGCGATCAAAAAGCACTCCTAAAAAATGATAACCAGTCGGTTATTGCAGCATTATTAGAAAGTAAATAATGAGAGGTAATATGAAATTAATCGGTATTTTATTAATTAGTATGCTGACTACTCTGCTTAGTACGCATTTATTTGCTTCTCAGCCTGCTAAAACGGCTCATCAGGTTGTTGATATACAAAACAGGCCTGCTTTTGAGGACGCAGAATTTAGTTTAAAAATTAACGATATTGTCATGCCATACTCACTTTTTTCGGTGTTTGTAATGCCCAATGAGCAGGTTGAATTTGAAGTGCTATATGCGCAATCGTCCGATGCTTACACATTAATTAGCGATGAAAAGTTCATGCTAAATGATACTAACCGTTGGCAATGGCAGGCACCGGATACTCCCGGCTTAACATCGGTAATAATTGAATCGCCAAATAAAAAACAGCGTATGAAAATTAACGTGTTTGTAAAAGTACCTGCCGATAGAGTAGAGGGCGGAAAGCTAAAATATTACCAAATAGGGCACTACCCGAAGCCATCGCAAATTAAAGATTCAAAGCACTATATTGTTCCTGACGGGTTTGTTGAGGTGACTCCTGAGAATGAAAGTACCAAATTATCGCCTCACTTTTCTTTAAAAGAGTTTGTGAGTAAGCAAAAAAGCAATCATCCCAAGTATCTTTTTTTACAAAATAAACTGCTGCTAAAGTTAGAAATGATTCGTAAGGAACTAATTTTAGAAGGCATTCCAGTTAGTAACATGGTGGTGATGAGTGGTTACCGAACACCTTATTACAATAAAGCCATTGGGAATGTGAAACTGAGCCGTCATGTGTTTGGAGACGCAGCAGATATTTTTATCGATAACGATGGAAATTACCGTATGGATGATATCAATAAAGATGCAAAATACACTATTGAAGACGCAAAAGTGATGGCAAATATTGTAGAGTCTTTAGCCAGACGCGAATCATTTAAAGGCTTATTAGGTGGGTTGGGCGTTTATGGCCCTAAACCTCACCGAGGGGCATTTATACATGTAGATACACGTGGTTTTAAAGCCCGCTGGGTAAGTAAATAAAGTTTACACCTAATAAACTATAAATATATTAGCTACTTTTTATTAGGTGTAAGTGTTTTTATTGCAACATAAACGTTTCGTATTCTAGGTCTTCAAACTGCCTAGATAACCAAAACAAGCCAACTACAGAAGTAATTATTGTAGAAAGGGCAAATCCGTAGCCATAAAATTGTGGCCCAAGTGCAATAGATAAATACGTGAGCACAATGTTTAATGCTAAAAATAGGCCCGAAAGAACCAACACAGTAAAGCGCTTATCAAGATAGAACAAAATATTGAGAATAGATAAAAATATTACCTGCACGCCTACGCCTACTACATCAATAAAAAGTAGTGTTTTATAGTTAGGATCAATCCCAATGTAGGTTAGAATTTGTTCGCCCCACAATAGTAAACACGCAACAGTAATGCCTTGAATTTTAAATATGTCGTACAAGCCACCTCGGGCTGTCGTTATCATGTTGTCTTTTAAAAAGTAAATTTCTTCGAGCGAGGAGCCGCCCCTTATCGCAGAATAAAACCGGTCATATTGTTCTACAAAGTCAGTTTCCATTCTTACTAAAAATACCGCCATGCCGGGGATAATTGATAAATAGGCCAAAAATATGGGGAGATCGTAAATTGGGCTAGCTCTAAGGGGGCCTATAATATGTATGGATGTACTTGGTGAAAACCAAAACAAAATTTTATCTGCCCAAACGCCAATGTTGTAAAATAGCCCGCAAAAGAACAGCATGTAATAGACTTTTTTTCGACTCATAAAGTCGAAGCTTATTAGTTTATTACCTGGGTATCGACGAATAATCATGAATAAAAAACTAAAAAATAACAGTGCCTCACCTGCAAAAAAAGCAAAAAAGAGTCCATCTAATTGCCAGTCACGTAGTAATAATGCAAGTAGCACCATAAACGCGTACCCGCTGAGCATAGTGATTAAAATAAGCCGATACTCTTTCATACCCGATAAAAATATAGCACCAAGCCATTGATTACAAAGGCTAACAAAGCCACCTAAAATAATAATTTTGGTTACAACGGGTAAAGGTAAAAATGGCCAAACAGCAAATCCAACCAGTAATGCACCAATCGTTGTAATAAGTTGTGCACCAAGTAAATTGGGGAGTACTGAGTCGTCGTCTTTTGTAAAAAATAAATCTGCCACAAAGCGCGTTAGCATAAGCTGTAAGCCGCCAGTTAATATTAACGAGGCCGCCATCATGTAAGTTATCAGGGTTAGAAACTGAATAATTAACAGCTTAGGTAATACTATCCCAAGGCTTAAAATACCAATAAGCATTAGAGCGATGATCGACAATAACCAAGGGCCTGAACCGATGAGACCAGCGTAGCTATAGGCTTCAAAAACAGAGAGGAGGGTATTTTTTTTGAGAATTTTTCGTATCTCAAAACCTATTCCGGCCATGACATTGTATCCTTATAAAGCTTGTCGTATCGGGCAAACATGTGGCTTTCGTCATAAAATGCTTTTACACGCTTTAAGCCGCTTGATTGATACTCATGCCATTTATCGTCGTTATTAAGTATGTTTGTAATTTGTATGGCTGTATCGCTTGGCGATGCAATAGAAACAACTTCACCTGCTTTACCTAAAGCCTTGTCTTGTTCTGTGGCACCTTCAATAATTTCTCGACACGAGCCAACATCACTGGCTAGAACAGGTACGCCTGCTGCCATTGCTTCTAGTAACACTAAGGGTTGGGCTTCAGAAATAGATGTTAATGCAACAAGGCCTAACTTAGGGAGTATTTCAGCTATATTTTGCATACCCAAAAACTTCACGCTGTTCTGTAACTCAAGGCTGCCCACCAGTAACTGGCACTCTTTGTAGTACTTTGGGTCTTCTTCAAAAGGACCTATGATCCATCCCTCTATTGCGGGCATGCTTGATTGCACTTCTTTAATGGCACGAATAAAGGTTTTAATGTCTTTGATTGGTACTACACGCCCAATTAAGCCTACTGTTAATGGAATAGTTTTAGAACGTGCAGCCAGTGCTTTAGCGTAGTGAGCGGTTTTAATGCCGTTTGGTACGACTAAAGAGCGCTTCTCACAGGCTCCATCTTTAATTTGGCGCTGCCTATTACCTTCGTATAGTGAAATTATTCTATCGGCTTGGTGGTAACTCGTGCGGCCAATTTGCTCGAAAAAAGTGATCCACATTCGGCGAATAAAGCCCATTTCGGTATTTAAGTTTTTACCTAAAATAGCTTCAGACTCTTTTATCCAATCGGCTTGAATTAAGTCTATTTTTCGCTCTTTCGTATAAATACCGTGCTCTGTTAATAAGTAAGGCGTGTTATTAATTACGCTTGCACCTGCACCTAAAAAACCAGCATAGCCTGTAGAAATAGAGTGTATAAGTTTAACATTCGGTAATTGGCGGGCAATATCTGCAATTTTAAACAAAGGCTTATACAAATTACGGTACGACCAAAAGAAATCAATAAAAGATGATTCGTCGCAAAATGTTAAATAGTAGTCAGCCAATACCTGCCAAGATGACTCGCTATATAAAAAGTCAGCTTCGTTTATACCGTTTTTTTGCCCAAGTTGTTCAAATGTAAATTCAAGTAACTCGGTGGGAATAGGCTCTTTTGCGTCTCTAAAATAACTTTGCAGTTGCTGCCAAAACTCAAACAACTCTTTTTTATATTTAACGCCGTGCTTTGCTTTTATATCAGTATTATTTTGCTCTACTAGATAATGAACATGCAATTTTGTAACATTTTTTGGAAGTGTGTACTTAATATCGCCATAGTGCTCAGAAGCACCGCCTAAAAAAATAAGCTCAAAGTTATAATGAGGTAGCCCTTCAATAATTTGATGAACCCAACTTGATACCCCCCCACGAACATAAGGATAAGTACCTTCTAATAATAATAATATATCGGCATTGGGTTTAGGCATTCCAATACTCCTGTAATTGGCGAATTTCGCTCCCTTTAGGTTGTTCGGGTAGCTCCCTTAAGTAGCGTTTACAGTCATCATACTTATTCATGCAAAAGGCAACTTCGGCTTTGTAGGGTAAAACATGGCGACGCGCCATACCTAATTCAGTTGCTTGTACAAGAAAATCAAGCGCACGTTCGTAATAACCAAGCGCTAAATAAACACGCCCTAAAAATACATAATTGGCTGGTTTTTGTGCGTACTCAATACTTTGTAAACTGAGTGCTTCAGCTTTTTCTAATACATATGTTTTTAGAGCACCTTGTGCAAGCCCTAAATAACTAAGCTCCCAATACACGTGTGCTAATTGTTGTTGTAAGTTACTCAGCTCAGGCTGCTTTGTGGTGTTAGCTATTTGTTGCTGATATGCACTAATTTTTTCGTTTAATTTTGTTTCTTTGGCATCTAGTGTTGAGTAAGCAAGTAAGCGTATATCGTCTTCTAAATCTTTGAGGGCGAGTTTTAATATTGGGATTGCTTGGCTGTCGCGCATGTGGCGAGCAGCCATTACTGCAGTTAAGCGTTTGTTAGGTTCGCTTGCGTATTTTAAAATAGCTTTTACGCCACCAATTGAATAAGTAGGGTTCGCCGAAATATCAGGGACTTCAAAGGGGAGCTCTGGAATTTCATGCTCTATTATTTCGGTATCATCACTTTTAAGTGGCTTACATAGCGCAAACGTAAGCGCCATCACAACACCTAAAATACCAAATACAGGTAAGCTAAACAGTAATAAGAATAATAATAGCGTGCCATTTATAAGCGTTGTTTTATATTTTTTAGGAATTAAAACGTAGCTTACAAAGGTAAAAAGTATGCTTGCAATGGCATGCAGTAAAATTACACCAAACCAGTTTGGTGTACTAAGAATTTCTTGCAGTGCAAAATACTCGCATAAACATGCAATTAAGGCGGCTATCACAACTTTAATCATGTAGGGCTACCAGTTTAGATAATTCATCCTTATTGACTGGAAACGCCACTTCTTGCTCAATAATAATATCGAGTTCTTGTAATGTTTTACCGGTACGTTCTTTACACCAGCTATTCATTCGCATTACAAAACCATCTTTTTCAAGCTCATCGGCAAGCGGCATCAGTATTAACAGAACTTGTTTTTCATTATCGTATAAATAGATGTCTAACCCTCGGCGAGCCTCGGTTAAATACTCCATCAGCCGTCGAGATTCATCGTTAATACTTAGCGCGTTCACCTTTAAAAAGTGTGAAGGAATTTTATAACGCTTTGCTTCTTTGTTTGCGTGTTTAACTTGACGCTTAAAGTATGGCGACTCTTCACGGGTCATTATTGGGTTAGTGATTTCGTGACGCAGTAGGTCACCAATGTGTCCGGCCATAACGGCAAGTAAAGTAAGGGTGTTTTCTTTGAGAGCAAAAAACTTCACTTTTTCAACTAAAATAGCCCCATAAATTGTGTCGTTCACATCAATCAATGGAATAGCAATATGATACTTGCTTTCACCCGATGAAGCTTTTGGGTTTTTAAGTGACACCAGTTCTTTTTCGTCAAACATGGCAGCTATTAATGGGTCTGAATTAGATGGCTCGCTCATTTTTCCTATACTAGCTAGTGCAGGCTCTTGTATTTTATCGTTTTCAACTTTATATAAGCCTGCTTTTTCTATCGAGCCATATTCTATAAATAGATTTAAAATAACCTCAGCGGCACTGTCTAAGCGTCTTTCTTTTAATTTACCAATTGATTCTCGTACGGCTTGTAATGACTCACGTAAACTAAGTGTATGTCCAGCAAGCATTTGTTCTATTCGGTCATGTGATGAGCTAATTAAGTGATACTGGCGCGTAAATTTTTCAAGTCGGTCTGATACATAGGCTAGTTGAATGCTTTGCTGTTGATTAGTTCGCTCCCATACATCTCTAAATTCACCTGCCACCATAACTACAATAATGTAGCCAATCATGGCGTTAATATTAAACTCACTTTGAGGGTCTAATATATTGCTTTGTATTAGCAATAATTGCCCTACCAGTAAGGTTAAAATACTAATAAAACCTTTTGAAAAGCCATAGCGTAGAGCAACAAGCAACGGCCCTAATACTGGCCAAGAAAACCCTCCTTGCGTCCAATAGGGGTCCTCAGCATTAAATAGAACAGGCAGCCCTAAAGCTAAAGCGGTAAAAAAATATACCTCAGCCCATATCTGTAGCTCAGGAACGTCTCTTGGGCGTAAGAAATGTGTTTTCACTCACTAACCTCAATATAAGACACTAAATCGGCAATTACATCTTGCGCAGTTGCTGCAATGCTATCGCGTCCCCAACCGCTTTTTGCAATGGTGCCGGTCCAAATTGGCGTTGTTTCACCGTTTTTTGTAAGCAATAAAGTAAGTGCAACCACAGGCTCTCCATCAAGACCTGCTTTGTAACGCCATTCTTCAATACTGCCACTAAGTACATAGTCAGCTTGTTGAGTATTGAGCCATTGCATTGCGTTGTTTAAACGGTATTGATCGTCTAAAGGTGGCAGGTCTTTACTGCTATTTCTTGGTGCACGAAGTAACTTAGGTAGCTTATTTTGTTGCCAAATACTTGCTAAAATATCTTCAGCGCGCTCACCTGCCAGTGGTGTTTGTGCATGATTAACAAGCGGTAATAAAGCCACGGTAGTTGCTGGGCTAATTTCGATATCATCAGCAATTCGACTTGTAGTACACGCCGACAAGAGCAAAACCAAACTAAGTATAACTAAGCGAAACATATTCTCTCCTAACATTAAAAATGTATGTAATATCCTAATTGTAACTGTGTATCTGAGTTACCGACCTTATTACTACTTTGGTAACCGAGCTGTAATTTAAATAAATCATCACCAAGTACTGACCATCCAGCACCACTGGAAACAGATACATCAATTGTATCGTTCAGTGTTTGGTAGCCTGTACTTATGTCAAATAACCAAGACGGACTGGCACCCAAGTATGGGGGCGTTAATGAGCCTGTTGAGGCAAAAGAAGTACCTAGGGCAAAACGCCTAAAAGGTTCAATAACTATGCGTCTGGGTCTTCTATTTGTATTAATAGCAGTATTTACTGGGTCAAAGTCTTGCCATTGCGCACTAAAGTAGGCGTTCCAAATAGGGCGATCTTTTAAAATACTGTATTGGTAGCGTGCGTTATATTCTTGTCCATTAACGAGTGTGCTGTCGTTGTCTCTACGCGTGAACGACATTGCAGCAGCTGATAGCTGCACGCTTTGCCTGTTATCAATATTATAATTTATATAAGCCGTGGCTTTATTAAGTTGCGCATAACTTAGTAACACTTCAGATTGGCGGTTTTCGGCGTTGTATTGTAAGTTTACGCCAACCTGAGTACGCGCATCCCACTGATAACGAGAGTCTAAACTTAAGCCTTGTCGGCTAACAATATCGCCCTGATGCGTATCAACTTTTGCATTAAAAGCCCACCGGCCAAACGTCATTGTATTTTCTATTGCGAACAGCAGTCCGTTATTACCAAGGTTTTGCTGATCGCTAAGGCTCAGTTTCCACTGGCCTTTTGCATAAGGAAAATACACATTTATGTCGTATTGCGTACTATTTAGCCCGGCTTGCGGTGATAGATTTACTTCAAATGCGCGAAAGTAAGCTGTGCGCGCGTTTCTTAAAAAGCCTAGCTGAGCTTCGTTTGGCTCGTTAATTAGCTCTTCATACCAACGTTGCATAGTTGCATAAGGTTGGTTCAAGTATAAAAGCGCACTTAACTGATCGTTTTTGCCAAGTGTATTTGTATCAAATAATTGTTTTACTTTACTAAATTCACCTTGAGTCATGTACAGCTGAAGTGCTTGCCAGGGCTCAAGTTTTTGCGCAGCACGGCGTGATAACCACCAGTTTGCTTGTGCTGTGCCTATGGTTTCAGGGGCTAACTCATCGAGTGTGTTTAGCTGCATTAAATGTGGCATAGCCATAGCGCCAGCCCATCTAAACATAAGTCCTCGATATGCATATTTATCTTTAGGTAAATGTTGAAGAAGATAATGATTAAGCTCTGTGGCGTTGGCGTGATAGCCGAGTTGTTTCATTACATCGGCTAAGTTTACTAATGTGGTTAAGTCGCTAGGCTCAGCTATCGCTAGTTTACGTAAGTAAAAATAAGCACTGTTATATGACTTTTCATAAATAGATAAGCTCGCTAAAAGTTGACCCCACGCATATGTTGGGTTGTTGTCAGCATAGTTATTTAAAATACGTTTAATCATGATGCTGTCGTGCATCTGCAGTGCTAACCAACCTTGCACAAGTACTACGTCAGGATTGTATTCGCTTAGTTTTGCGGCGCGGTTGAGCGTTGTATACGCTGAATTTAAATCGCTCTGATTTTGATACCAGCTAGCAAGCGTTAACCAAGCAGGGTATAGCGCCTTGTTGTAGCGTTGCTTGTTCAGTTCGTCATAGATTCGTTCAACGGCGTTTGAATCGTTTATTTGCGTACTTAAATTAGCAATGTCAATTAGCTGATTTTCGCTCAGCGAAGATTGCTGCCATAAATGCGCAAGTAACGCTTTGGGGTTGCCTTCAAAGCGTATTTGCTGGTACTGCAATAAATCGCTTTCGCCTAATTTACCCAGTGATTTAAGTTGTTCAAGGGCATAAAGCTGTTCTTTTTTATCATTTACCCTGAGCGCCATGTCAACGCGAGCACTCCAAAACTCGTCGTCGGTACTTTGCTGCTTTTGCTTTAAAATGGTTAGTGCCGTGTTAAAGTCGTTATTTAACCAAAACGCACGGGCTAGCCACATTAAATCTTCTTCGTTTTTGGGGCCCTGATAAATAGGCCATAAATTACGTAAACCGCTTAAGTTACCTGTGTCATGTAATACTTTTGCTTTCCAATATTGTGATAATACGCTTTTACCGTTTATGCTTTCAAAACGCTCTATATGCTTCAGCTCTTGTTTGGCATCGCCAATAAACTCGTTGGTTTGCATCCATTTAGTAAAGCCATTGCCTTTTAGTTGCCTATTTTTAGCTTTGTAAGCGTAAATGTCGTTAGCGTCTTGGTACAAGTATAAAGCCGTTGCATCGTTAATACTGTCTGTAAGCATTGATGCGGTAACGGCTTTATTTATCATTAACCATTTAAATTCTTTGAGCGCAGCTCTTGGCTTATTGAGCCAGCGCTTTATTTTCCAATTTAGTAAATGAAGATCTTTATCGTTAGGTTTTTGTTTTAGTAGTTTTGAAAGCAATAATTCAGCGCCGTTAGCATCGCCATTTGCTAAGTGAAGCTGCATTGCCTGTGTTAAATACTTAATATTGTTAGGCTCTTCTTGCAGCAGTTTTGTAGCTGCAATAATTGCATCTTCTTTATTGCCTGCTAAGTCAGCAAGATAAAGTGTGCGCTTTGTATTTGATTGATCTCCATATTGCTTCCACCACGCATAAGCTTGCACCGCTTCGTTTGCACCCAGTGCGGTTTCAATGGCTTTTTCGGCTATTGTTTCGCTCATGTTATTTTTGTAAAGCAGCAACGCTTTTGCAGGTTGGCCTGCGGTTAACCAATAATCAGCGGCAATTAACGGCTTTTTGTGTGTTTCATAATATTGTGCAAGCTTTACATTCAAGCCGAGTGCTTTAGCTATGCTAAGAATGTCTTCGTTCCATGGTTTATAGGCACTAACCTTTAATGAAAGTTCTTCAAATCGGTCATCTACATTGGCACCACTTGCAAGCCATAATGAGTAAAGTAACTTTATTTCAAGTTCTGTTTTTCGCTTACTTTTTGGCAGTTTTTCAAGCTCATTAGTTGCGTTTGAATATTCACTCAATGCTATATGAAGTTCAGCCAATTTAGCGCGCAGCTTTTCATTGTTAGGGTCTGTATTAAGTGCAGCATGCAAGTATGACTTTTCAAACGTGTAGTCTTGCGAAAGTGCATCGTCTTCAAAGAATAGGGTGTGCGGAAATAGCGCATACAATGAAAAACAGCTAACAGCGAGTATTGTTAAAATTGTTTTTATAGAAACTAAATGAGGGCGCTTTTTGGTATTCATTACTTAGCAACCCCTGTGCAGTTTAAATAACCCAAAAACTCACCTGCAGGTAGTTTAAAGTGGGTTAATTTTCCGCGAGTGATACCTTTATAACTTTTTCCCATGTGAGATATAAATTGGCATGAGTGGGCATTCACTAAATCAAATGTTGCTGGTATCCACGCTTTAAAACTAACCGGGCCATTTACTTGCCATGTGTCTATTACTACATTGGCAGAGGCTAAATAGGGGGAATTATCTTTTTGGCTATGGTCAAAACTAATACGCGAAATACCCTCTACAGTATGTACGTAGTCGCCTTGCTGCGTTACCCCTAATACCCCATCGCTTTGAGATATATTTGCAATGTCAAAGTCGCTGGGTATACGAAGGGTGCGAATGTTTTTTGAGCTAAACAGCCAATCTCCTTTACTATTTTTAGCTAAGGCCGAAAAGTAAAAATCTTTCGCAATTTTTGCATAGTGACTTAAGTACACCGGGGTGTTGGGTCTTTGTAATACATAGTCAATATTATGCTTTAGAGCATCAAGCCCCGCAGGAACTTCGCCAGAGTAAAAATGATAGTAAATAGTATAGGGCTTTAACCTGTATGGCTTTTCGGTTATTTCAAAGGTCTCTGTTAGGCGCTTAAACCCATAAAAAGGGCCATGCCACAAATTAGTGTATACGTTTTCGTTCAGTATTGGTGCATAAATTTGGTACAGCAAATCACCTTCTGGGCGGGCAATTGGCGATATATGGGAAAGGCTTGGGTTATCACCATTTACGTCTGTATTACCACCATTTACGTTTAGTACGCCAGCATTGCGTGCTATTTTTAATGCGTCTGGCCCAGGTGTAGCGTCGCCAGACCATAGCATTAGCACTGTTTTTTTTCCTTTAGGTACAAGCCTTTCATTAATATAGTTAATGGTGCCGGTAATTTCTTTTTCTAAGCTAATTGTGTCATAGCCAGGTACATCTAGGTGAAACCCATAATCTGTATCTTCTTTGTCGATTTCTTTTCGGCCAGAAAGCGCGGTCCAAAAGTAAGGGTGACTATAAGTATGCGAAGCGACCTCTACATAGGGAAGTTCAAAAATACTGCGCGCAATTTTTTCTAGTTTTTTACTGTGCTTAGCATGAATTCCTCCAGGCTCTATATCAGCCTGAATAATAGAAGATGTAATGGGAAGTTTATAAGGTTTAATAATGTCATCGCGAATGACCTCTGCTGCATAAGGACTTCCTTCAAAGTGTGCAATGCTGGTAAAGCCATCCCCATCTATATGCATAGTAAGCATTCGTCTGCCACTTTCGGTCGTTGTGTCTGGAGCGAGTATTGTGGGTAACCCCATCGCTTTAGTAAGCAGTGTCAGTGGGTCAACAACCCAGTTACTGCCTTCCATTGGGAGCGTATCAATTAGCCAAGGGGCAACAATAACCGCGCCATATTTGGTTTTGGCACTTTGTACAATTGTGCTGCCATCAGCTGCTTTTATATCAATAAGAGTGGTGGCTTTAGGCGCTAATTTTAATAAATAAGGTTTGGTAATGGCAGGTGAAGAGCTTGACTCACCTTTTAACCATGGTGCTAAATAGTTAAGTTCATAAGGCCCTGGAGGGGAGCTGTTAAGTGTTTCCACGCCTAATGCGGCTAATAATTTAGCTGATTGTGGTAGCTCGCCTACCACTAACTGAGGCACTGTACCTAGGCTAGCTTCGAGCCAATTTATTACACTTGGGGAGTAAAAGCCCCCCATGTTTGTCCATGAAACAATTCCAGCATGTAAACTTGGATCAACTAATGGCAACTCTCGTTTTGCTATATCAATGTAGTCAGGAATATAACCTAAATACTCAATAAGAGTGGCTAGCTTTAAATGAACTGTAGAATAAATAAGGGGTTTTAAGTCACTATTGTACGGAATAAGTACGCGCCTAGGCACGGGGCTAATAGTTGATGTTCCCCAGGTTTGTAAATGCCCATCGGTCACCCAAGCACTAAACCCAGAAGCGATAATTTTTTCAGCCATTACAAGACGTTTGTCAGGTTTTGCATAGTCAATAACTTGAACATTAAAACCTAAGCTTTGCGCTTTTTTAAGTTGAGTTGTTAACCATGCTTGATCGTTCTTAGAGGTTAACTTGTAGCTATTATCAAGTGGATTAAAGTGGCTAAATAATCCCTCAGCAACTAAGTCGGTTGCAAGGTTTTGTAGGCTTGGCAGTAATTCAAAGCCACGATTGAGCACTAATTGCTTTTTAAATACTAAAGACAGATCTTTTATTATTGAAACTAATCCAGCTTGCTGCGCTAATTTATCGTAACGTTCGTTATCTAATAATTGATAGCTATCAAGGGTGTCTAAAAACAACCCACTAAAGCCACGTTCTTTTAATATAACAGCCGAGCTATTTAATTGTTGTTGCCATTGCTTTGAAGTTAAATCGGAAATGTAGCTATTCCAATTCGGGTTTGTAGTAAGTGAATAGTCACTTTTATTATATGATTCGCCAATGCTCAAATAAGCATAAACAGCAATGTTACGTTCTTTAAACCAATTTAATTCATGCTCAGTCACTAACTCAGGTTGCACAACAACGCGTGAGTAAAAAGTCATTTCAGCTAAAGGCATTGGGGCTGAATAGTAAAAAGCGATGCTGTTATTAACGGGCTTTGCTAGTAACTGCGCTGATACTAAAAGCAAAAGCCATAAAATATATTTCATTAATGATTCGTTATGTTAATTTTAAACTATTGCTCAAAGGAAAGCATTTCGAGGCTTTTCTAGTTATTTTGTATTAGTTATTAAGTATTATTATATGTTAACAAAAATAAAAGGTCTATCATGTTGTTTTAAATTTATACTAAATTAATCTATTATTTAGGTGGTGTTATTATTGCAAGTTAATGAATTTAAATAAATAAAACCTTTAAGAAAGGCTTGGATTTTAAACGAAATTTGTAAAGAAATGTAAGTTTTTATTGTCAGTTCTGGATAAATTTAAAAGCCATTTCGCTTATAAAATGGCCTTTAAAAAGTTTATTGTTTTAAATATTAATCATTACCTAATACAAATCATGTTTCTTCCTTGCGATTTAGCTCTGTACAAAGCGCTGTCGGCGGCACACATTAATGCTTCAGATGTTCTATATTGGTTATTGTATTCACACGCTAAGCCTTGGCTAACACTAATTTTAACGTTGTCAGGTAGGCCTATTTCTCTAAAGTTTAAATTTAAAATTCTATCTTGAATACGCTTGGCTATCATCTCAGCGTTTGAAATATGAGATCGCGGTAATACCACGGCAAACTCTTCTCCACCATATCGGGCAACTAAGCTGTCTTTTGACGGCAGGCATTCTTCAATTGTTTTTGCTACTTTTTGCAAGCATTTGTCACCTTTTACATGCCCAAAGTTATCGTTAAATAATTTAAAATAATCAATATCAATCAATATAAAACTTAATGGTTGCTTGTTCATTAGACATGTTTGCCAATCTTTGTGGATTGTTTTTTCTAACGTTCCACGATTTGCAATACCCGTTAGGTGATCGAGCTTTGAAAGTGTTTCGAGTACTTTATACTTTTTTATGTGTTTAGAAATGTCATGCATGATACAAATAAATAAAGGAGTATTATTAGTTGTTGCTGGTGGAATGCATGAAACCGAAAGTTCTACATCTAAAAAGTTACCATTAGCTTTAATTATTTTTACTTCTTTGGGGCCATGATTTAGCGGCGTTTGATAATTGTTTTTCCAACTTTCAAACATGTATTCGTAATCGTCACGGTATTGCTCTTGTAAAAAATGCTGCCACTTTTTACCAATTAATATATCTGAAGGAACATTAAAAAATCGTGCAGCTACCGGGTTTACCGATTCAAAAACACCGTGTGCATTCACAATAAATATAGCATCGGCCATCACGTTAGTGACATTAATAATCGCGCTTATTTTTTCATTGTTAACACGCTCAGAAAGGCTGTTTACTAATGTTGATACAGCGATATTTTCGTTATTTAGTTTGCTGTGTTGATTATTGTTAGACATGGCAGTTGCTCATTTTTATTGTTAATGAAACTTGATGTCTAGCAGTGTATTCAATTTATGGGTTTTAAACCTTTCGGTAATCTTCTTTTTTAAGTTGTTGTTTTATTGGTTATTATTGGTTGATAGCTAAGGGGGGTTATAAATTAATTACACAGGCATAAATTAGTCCTGTGCAATTTAAAAATAAGTATTACTAATTAGAGTTCTTTTTCATTCTTAACTTGTGGATCAGCGCTTTCATATTTATTGCCATTACATTCAACGTTAAAAATTAAGCATACAGAGCCATTATTTTCATCTGTGTCGGTAATGATAATTGTGTGGCCGTTGTCACTTACTTTATAGCTGAAGTCTTGGGCGCATGGTTTTTGTGTGTCGATATCGGTGATAGTAGCGCCAGTAAATACGAAACCATTTTGAATTGTGGCGTCGTCTAAATTATAGTTGCCAGCGGTTTCAGTTCTTACAACACCACCGCCAGTAGCGGGTTCGCCATTTTTTGTATAGCTAAAAATAGCTTCACTGTTGTTAAGTTTAATATTTACTTGAAAGTCGACATTTTCTAGGGTGTTATTCATATTATTTCCTTTATGAGTAATTATAGTTGGAAGTTCGTAATGCCTAATTTAACTAGGCTTGTTTTTATTTCTGATATCTCGTCTTCCCTGTTTAAACAGGTATAAGCTTGTACTAGTGGGTATGTTATTTTTACGCTCTGACTTATTTTTGCAGCTTCAGAAATAGCTTTGATAGCGCTTAAGCAAAATTGCTCTCGCTGTTTATTATTTGTAGCTAAGTTTGCTTTGATTAAGTTTATTCTTGTATATACTAAGTAATCACCAGTTTTAGTTAGGTTGGATAATTGATGTTTGTAGTTTTCATTATTCTCAAGCTCAGTTAATAACTTCTGCGCTTTGAGTGATGATTGTCTATTTATAAAATATTGAATCAGTGTAATTTGTGTATTAATAGTGCTGGTATTTTTAAAATTTTGAGATTTTAAAAAATTAATTATTTTTTCAATTGTTGAGTCAGTAGCTTCATCAGTAGATAGCATTAGTGAAAGTGCTAAAGAGCGATAATACATAAGCTGAAATTTATTGTTTTTTGGATCTTGTACTAAAGCTTCATTGATAACTTGATTAGCCAAGCTGGCTTTTTTATGTGCCATCCGTTTATCACTCAAATAGCTCAGTAAATAACTTTGTTGCATATATAGGTTTGCTGATGTGTAAAAAAGGCTTGCATCACTAGGGTAGTTAGCAATCAATTTTGTGATTACTTTAACTGCAGCTTCTAATATATTAACTGCTTCATTAAAGTTACTTAGCCTCTCTTCTGTTTTTGCAAGCCAACTAATTGTATCGGATTTATCTCGAAGTAAGTCTTTGTTATTAGGTTTCAGTTCAAGCGCTTTATTCTTAAGTAAAAGTGACTCTGCAAAGTTCTTTTTTGCAGCGCTGTAGTTAGATTTTTTTATGTATAAAGAACCTAAAGAATTAGATGAATACGATAATTCCATAATGGAGTTAAAATCATTGGCTGCCAGCGCATACATTTTTTTACTGTAATCGTGGTATCTTTTAAACATTTGCTCAGTAGCTTGATGATCATTTTGATCATAAGCTAATTGACCAAGCCAAAAGGCATTGGCGCCTGCAAGCGTGAGTAGCTCTAAGTTGTTTGGCTGAATTTTTAATAATGCCTCAAGGCGAATGCGGGCGTTTTCAAAGGCGGTGAAGGCCTCAATGGTTTTTCCGCGCGAATAGGCCACTTCCCCCATAGCCTCAAGGGTTTGTGCGTACTGAAAACGGTTGTTAAATTGTGCTTTATTATTGCTAAAGCTAAAAAGTGAACTTGAATCGTCAGTTTGATCAGTAAAATACTCAAGTGCTTTATTACTAATACCATCAAGTAAGTCCATACGTTCAACGCTACGTAATTTATCCGCAAAGTCGCCGACCATAAACCCGAGTAAGCTTTCGGCTTCTTGGCGTTTTTGCTGTGCAAGTTGCTGTGCTTGATAGCTGGTAAAACTCATAAACAGGGCTACGCAGGTAAGTAAAAAAAGCAAAGCGACCGTGCCACGTTTTATGGTTGTTTTTGTTTTACTATGCTTAAGAGAGCTGGCTATAAGGGCGTGTTCGTCATCGTCTAATTTAAATAGCTTATCATTAAGTAATAGCTGCGCTTCTTGTAGCGGTTTACCTGGTGCAAGGAGGTAAGCACTACTTTTATCTTCATCTATCCAATTTTGTGCTTGGTGTTGTAAGCGGCTTTTTATTGCTAATGCATCTTTGTGATCGCTTATCCACTGCTCTGCTCGTGGCCACTGGCGTAATAAGGCTTCGTGCGCAAGGCTAAAACAGGCTTCGCCATTTTGTAAGTGCGATACAAATAAGCGGCTGTCGACCATGGCTTGTACAAGCTCTTTTTGGCTGATGTTTGTTAATGCTTGCCAGCGGGCTGCGCGGCTAGTGACGGTTTTACCGTCAGGGTTTAGCGTTACTAATTGCGATAACACGCTTTTTAGTTGCTGCTGTTGCTCGTTACTAAGGGCAATAAATACATCTTCTGCCTTCTTACCTATGGCGCCCTCAATACCACCGAGCTTTGTGTAAATACTGTGCAGTAGCTCGTTGTTGCCACTGCGCTGTAAGTACAGCTCTTGCAGAGTGTATTGCAGCATGGGCAGTGCATCGGGGTTATTGGCGGTGTCGGCGCAAAGTATTTCATCCAGTGGTGTTTTAGTGTGTGGGTCTTGTGAGAACGATAAATTAGCGGTTATTGCTGGCATGCGAATAATTTGTTGTAGTTCGTGCCTGTTTGGTGGTGTTAAGTCGTAATGTGCGCCATGAGCTTTACCTGCCATAAGGCTTGGTTGCTCAACAACTAAAGGGTAAAAGTCGTTTCTACATGCACTGAATACAATGACTGCTTTAGACGTTGCTAAGCGTTCAATAACCGATAAAAATTGGCTACGTGTTTCGTTATCAAATAAAGGTGATGAAAGTAGGACCTCTAAACGATCTATGAACAAAAATAATTTCGGGTTTTTGAGTGTTGTTACCGTTTTAGTTAGGGCATTTGTTAAAGTATGAATAACGTTATTGGTGTTTTGCGTTAATTGCTGGGCGAGTGTTTCGGCACTTAAACCATCAAATACAGGAAGGTTATTTATATCCCAATCAAGCATGGCAGACGCTAAGTCTAAATAAAGTCGACTGTGGTCAATATCTGCAAAATCTAGATGAGTATACGAAACAACACCAATCCCGTTGTAGCCGCGTTCATCAAGCAGTTTAGGTAAAATGCCTGCGTTCACTAAGGATGATTTTCCAGTACCACTTGGACCTAAAATTAAGCAAAAAGCGCGACCAAAATTCACTTGGCTAGCCACTCTTTCCAATAAAGTGGTAATAGCCTGATTTCGGCCAAAAAACAGGTGATTATCGGTTGTATTATAAGCGCTTAATCCTAAGAAGGGGGAGCCACCTTGCCAGCTTGTTACTTTGGGGGCTTCTTCACTTAAAGGAAAGTCTAACTTTGCAATAATACGGTAGCCACGTTTTCTTATTGTTTCTATGTATTGTGGTGCACTTGCTTTATCGCCAAGAGCTTTACGTAACTGTGTGATTGTTTTATGTAACGGATTATCACCTACTTCAATATTTTTCCAACAGTGGTTAAGTAGTTCGTCACTGCTAACAAGCTCCCCTTTTTTTGAGCATAAATAGATCAAAACATCCATGGCTTTTGGTTCTAGCTGCTTGTTTTTACCAGCATGTTGAATGCTGTTTGATAGGGGGCTTACCTGCCAATCGCCTAAATAAAATGGGCTGAGGTTCATAGTGACTCATTGTTGTTTTTGTTGATCTAAATATGTATCGGCTTGTTAAGCTGTAACTTTATAGTACAGAAAAAATGGCAAATCAGTATGGCTTTTAGTCAGTGGTGTTGAGTTATTTTAACGCCAGCCCTTGGCCAGACCAGCGTTGTATTTACAGTTATAGGTCGTTTTTATTTATGGTAACAACACGTTGCGGGAAAGGAATTTCGATATTGGCATCGTTAATGGCTTTGTACACTCCACCGTTTATAGCTAACTTTGTTTCTATAATTTTCGTGGTGGGTACCCAGTATCGGTAGCTAAGGGTAACGCCGCTATCGGCAAAGCGCTCAATGCCTATTTGCGAGTGCGGGTTTTGAGCAACTAACTCGTGTGCGTTGAGCACCTCTTCAATAAGATTAATAGCGGTATCAGCACATGCGCTATAGGCAATATCTATTTCACCCTTAACTAACGAGTAACTAAATGAGTTATGAATTATTTCGCCCATTATATGTTTGTTAGGGATGGTGATTTCTACTTTTTCTTCATCTATTAAAATGGTGTAGCCAAGCTCTATAGTTTTAACTTGACCGCTTACATTTTTAACTTCAATGGTATCGCCAACTACAAAAGGGCGTGTAGCGATAATGGCAAGGCCAGCACCATAATTAGACAGCATGCCCTGTAGTGCTAAACCTGCACCCAAAGAAGCTGCGCCTATTGCCGCCACAAAGGGAGTAACACTTATCCCTATCTTGCCAAGCGCTATAATAATAACCATAACAATAAGCAGTACTTTTACAACACTACTAACAAAGTTTGTAAGCGTAATATCCACATTATGGCGAGTCATTAAATTGGCGACTATTTTAGATAGTTTTTGTGCTATCCAAAGGCCAATCAACAATATAAAAACAGCCCCTACAATTTGCATGCTGTAGGTAACTAAATACTCAGTGAGCATGTTGTAATACTTTTCAAACTGTTCGATTTCAGAACTGATCATTATGGGCTCTTAACTCGTGTAATTAAATTTTTGTAAACTATAGCAAACTGTTTACTAAAAAAGGATAGAGGAGTGGGACTATTATGGCGGTTAGCAATGCACTGAGCGCCATAGCTACTGATGAAAATGCACCTATTTTAGGGTGTTCAGCAAGTGCCGCTGCTGTCCCAATAGCGTGGCAGGCCGTCCCCATAGCAACACCTTGGGATTCATGACTGCCTATTTTTACCAATTTAAACAGCATGAAACCAAATAATGCCCCTAATAAGCCAATAAAAATAACCATAGCGGCGGCCAAAGAGCTGATCCCCCCCAATGAATCTGTAACAATTAACGAAATAGGCGTTGTGACGCTAAGTGCCGCCACAGAGGCACTTAACTCAGAAGGAACCTTAAAAAATACACTTAATAAAAAAGCCACAAAAGTTGCATTTACAATACCTAAACTGCAAGTACCTAGTATGAGTAATAGATTTTTACGTACGTGAATAAACTGCTGATACAAAGGTAGCGCTAATGCGACAATGGCGGGCTCTAAAAGCCAGCTTAGTAGCTGGCTATGATGGGCAAACTTGGAGTAAGGCAGGTTTAAGTTAATCAATAACAAAGCAATAACGGCAATACTTAAAAAAACAGGGTTTGTAATTGACTTTAAAGCACTGCTTTTCATGCGTACGTTAAACGCCCTAAGCAGTAAAAACAAAGCAATAATTATAGGAACACATAACCACCAAATGTCAGGCTTTAATTCAGTCATTGTTTTTTCTGCCTTTGAAAAAAACCATCACTGAGCTAACTAGTAATAATGTACTTGCTGGCACAATAAAAATAACAGACATTAAAAAAGGCCAATTAGATTTTATAAGGTTTAGGTGTTCAATAAAGCCAACGCCAGCGGGAATAAAAAAAATAGGCATAACATTTAAAATTGGAAAGGCACAAGGCTTTAGGTGTTGCTCTTCTACTATGCCTGCTAGCAGCAACGCTAATAAAATAACCATAGCGAGTAAAGGGGCAGGAAAGCTGCCTCCTATATAATGCATAATAAGTTTAGCGCAGGCTAAACACAGCAAAATGATTGCGCTACTTAAAAGGTATTTCATCATTATTACTCAATTTAATAGGGTACATTTAGTTTAACAATCAATAACAGCGTGTACATTGTGCCTTAGTATTACCGCTATTAATGCATTACCACCGTTTGGCGTTTTTGTATTTTATATCGGATTTACCTTTTGCTTTTGCAATGGCTTTTTTTGTATTTGGGTTTACTAGTAAACGAATTTGACTCCAGGTTTCTTTTGCGAGTATTTTTCGTTGCCGTGACTTGTAGCTTAATTGTGTAATACGTTTAATGGCAGCTAGGGTATCGGGGGAGCGTTCAAGTAATGTACTTAGTAGTGTTTGGGTTGCAAGTTCGGTGTTGTTTGTTAGTTGTGTGACCAGTCCAAGCTCGTTTGCTTGCTCTGCAGTTATAGGGGTTGCATGGCTTGCAAGTAAAAGTGCTTGGTCGCGTTTAACAAGTCCGCCCATCATTACATTTGCCCCCATGTCAGGGCAAAGCCCCCAGCGAGCTTCCATTATGGCTAGCTTGGCGTCATTGTGTACAATTCTGTAATCTGCTCCTAACGCTATTTGTAACCCTCCTCCTAAGCAGTTGCCATTAATCTGTGCAATAACAGGTACGCTTAACGACTGCCAGCCCAGTACTACTTTTTGCGCTAAGTTTTGGTTGCCGGGTAACCACTTAAACAGTAATTTTATGATATTTAAAGGTGAGGCCATAACTGCGGCAATATCAAGCCCTGAACAAAAATGATCGCCATCCCCCTTTATAATTACCGCACGAATAGTACGATCCTTTTTTATATTTTTAATCGTGTTATTTAACGACATAAACATGGCAAAGTTTAATGCGTTTTGTTTATCAGCTCGACTCAAGGTAACCGTTGCAATACCGTCTTGCTTTTCTAGTTTTATCATTATTAACTCCTCTGACCTGTTGCTTGAGCTTATGCGGTTACAAAAGGGAAGTAAAGTGATGTGGTTTTTAAAATAGATTGAATTTATTTGTAAATGAGCAGTCTGAATGACTTGGTTTTATTTTGATAATTAACAAAGTGTGGTTTGAGGTTAAAAAAGTCAGGTTTTTAAACGCTTTTTTATCAAATAGCTAATCAGATTTGATAACATACCGCCAATTATTAAGGTTAAGGTTACGCAACTATGTCGGGTCCACGTTTATTTACAATCGAAGAAGCAACACATCAAGCTTATGATATTTTTTTAGAGTTAGCACCGAGTAACTTAAGTGATGACGACGTTGAAAACTTTAATGAATATCGAGAAGACCTTGGCTTTATTGAAGAAGATGAACCTGACGACCAGTGGCAAGATTTTGTAGCGCTTGAAATTGAGCCAGAACACTTTATTCAAGTGTTAGTGGGTTTAGAGTTTGATAATGAAGATGTGCTATTTGCAAAAATTTTAATTAGTCGTGATAAAGACGCTCCGTTTTGCCATATTTTATGGAAAGAAAGTGAATAAGCCCCACTGCTTGTTTATTTTTTATTAAGTGGCGAGAGAGAATGTTGCGTAAGTACTTATTTATAATTTTTATTTTAATTAGTAGCTCTTGCTGGGCTGTTGATCCATTTGAAGATTTTCATGAGTATGGGCAGCTTTCTGACGAAGAGATCCATGATTTGCACAAAGGTGAAATGCTTTACGGCGATACTGAGTTTGGGTTTATTTTGTCTCGGGGAAATATTAATTCAACCAGCTTTAAGCTCAAAGGTAACCTGTACCAAGATTTTGAAAAGTGGCGAAACCAATTTAAAATTGACACCCTCTATAAGCGCGACGAAAATGACGACACTGGAGACAGCGACGTAACTGCAAACCGTGTATTTGTATCTGCACAAGGTAACTATAAAGTAGGCGTTAAAAACTCATCGTTCTTTATTTATGGCGATTACGAGGAAGATCAGTTTAGTGGCCTTAAATTTAAGAGCACCATTGCAACGGGGTATGGCGCACGTGTTTACCAGGGCACTAAGAACAAAGTCGATATTGATATAGGGCCTGGTCTGTATCGTTCGGTGGCTGATGAAGACTCAACGGTAAGTGATAGCGAAGAAAATAAAACCGGTTACTTACTTCGTGTTGCTATGCAATGGGAACGACTGGTTTCAAAACGCACTCGTTTTAATCAAGATGTGAGTATAGAGCAGTCATTGTCAGGGTTAAATTCACGATTAAAATCTGAAACTGCGCTGATTAGTCAGGTTATAGGGGCGGTGTCTCTTAAGTTTGCTTATATGTATCGTTATAATTCAAAACCAGAAGATGATAAACTTAAGTTTGATTCTGAGCTCAGTGCTACATTAGTGTATAGCTTTTAAGTATTTATTTAATTAGAGAATTATATGTATCAGCATAAACAGTATGCAGTGTTTATCTTTTTTGTTTTGACCTGGATTGGTGGTTTTGTAGCACTTGCGTGGAACTTAATAGGGGCAGATTGGCCGTTAATTATTTTTGCAGGGGTGTTGGTGCTGGTGGGCTTTTTGTTTCATGGCTTAACAGTTAAAGTAGACGATAAAACAATTAGCTGGGGATTTGGCCCGGGCGTGGCTGGCCAGCAAATTATGCTCAGCGATATTTCAGAGGCAAAAGCAGTTCAAAACTCATACAGACATGGTATTGGTATTCGAATAACGCACGATGGGTGGGTTTATTCCGTGTCTGGATTTAGTGCTGTTCAGTTAGCGCTTAACGATGGCACCTTGTATAGAGTGGGTACAAACGATCAGCAAGGGTTATTAGACGCGCTAAAAAAACAAAACGTAACAATGGCGAAGCCTCAAAAGCAACAAAGCGAGCCCAAAGTGGTCAAACGCAATAACATGATATAAAAAAAGCGCCTTAGGCGCTTTTTTACATCTGTAAGTTAGTGGTCGTGACCACACCCACCTTCGCCATGAACATGGCCATGGGTAAGCTCATCAGCTGTTGCATCTCGTACTTCAAGTATTTCAACATCGAAGTTTAGTGTAATACCTGCAAGCGGGTTATTGCCATCAACAATGACCTCTTCATCTTGAATATCAATAATCATTACTGATTGGTCGCCATCATCTGTTGATGCGCGAAATTGCATACCTACTTCAATTTCCATACCCTCGAACATCGATTTTGGCACAGCTTGCATTAGGTTGTCATGGCGTTCACCGTAACCATCTTCAGGTTCTACTTTTACGCTTAGCGTGTCACCAGGTTGCTTACCTAGTAGTGCGTTTTCAAGGCCTGAAATTAGATAACCAGTACCCACAATAAAATGTAGCGGCTCACCACCGAACGAGTTATCAATGCTGTTACCATCATTATCCATCACTGAATAATGCATTTTTACCACTTTGTTTGCCGCAACGATCATAGTCATTCCTATTTATTCATCATCTAAAGAGTAGGGCAGAGGCAGAATGTTTAGCTCTACCTGAGGCGCGTGTTTTGCACGAAGTACTTGCGTTGTTTCAGTATCGTTTGGCAACACAACAAGGCCAGTTAAGATCTTTGTTTTTTCATCAAAGCTTTGCGCAATAAGCTTACCAGCACGACGCCAGTTTTCACCCAGTTGTACTTCAAGTTCGGGTTCGTCCAGCATACTTTCACTTTGGCCTGATACGATATACATGGCTCGCTTATTTTTACCAAGGTATTTCATACGGGCTACAGTTTCTTGCCCTGTATAGCAGCCTTTTTTAAAGCTGATTCCACCAATGGCTTGTAAATTAACCATTTGCGGCACATATTCACCAATTGCATCACTGCTCAGCTGTGGCTCGCCAGCTAAAATTGCTGCTTGCTGCCATGGTGCATCGTTATCAAGCGTTAAAACGCTATCCGGGATTGCAAACTGACTGTCAACCATAAGCAACACTCGGTTATCAGCCAGCTTCAATGCTTTACCGTTATCAAAGTCACACGCTATTATATTGTCGTCAAAAGCAATACCCAGCTCTGTTAAAATCGTAGATAAGTCATCACCAATAAGGCCAATTAACCGGTTTGAAGACGCACTTATGTCTACTTTTGCAAATACTGCGTATTTTTTTAGCTCAACTAACGATTGCTCTACCTCAGCACTACTGCCAGATAAGTAGTAACTGTCTTGGTGAGAAAATAGCTTAAATACGCCCCAAAGTTTTCCTTTGGCGCTACAGTGGCCGGTCCATAAAAAATTGCTGTTGGTTAGTTTATTTAGATCTTGAGTAATTTGCCCGTGCAGATAAGATAATTTATCAGCACCTGTAAGGCTAATAAGTTGGTGAGATAACGGACATGCGTAAACGCTAGACATAAAAACCTTCTTTGCAATACAAATGAAGTGACATAATAACGCAGTTGCTACGTATGGTACAGACAAGCACCCGCAGGGGTGTATTTATTTTATAGTTGATTAATAGCTGCTAAACCGGCTTGTGTTTGTTAAACTCGAGTCAATTCAGTATGAGGTTTAAAATGGTTGAAATTCATAGTAAAGCACGTATTCGTTGGGCTTGTCGTCGTGGTATGTTAGAGCTAGATGTTTTGTTTATGCCGTTTGTAGAAGAAGCATACGATTCTTTAAATGCAGAGCAACAAGCTATTTTTCAGCGCTTGTTAACACAAGAAGATCCTGATCTATTTGCATGGTTTATGGGCCATGAAAAATGTAAAGATGAGCAGCTAAATAGTATGGTACAACTCATATTAAACAGAGTTCGTGTATAGGTTCACTGTAAAAAATAATAAAGCAGACCACAAACCCATTGTGGTCTTTTTTTGTGTACTTACTTTAATAATGTGTTTATTTTTAAGCTCTTTTTTGGCAATCCTAATATGTATTTTTGCCAACCTAATAACTGGGGTTTTAGTCTGGCGTAAAGTAAAAGCCTGCCAACCGCAAATGGGCGTGATTATTTTAGACCCTAGTTTGTTTAGATTCGAAAATGACGTACATAAAATAGAAGGGCAAATAAGTCCAAAAAGCAAAGTGTTTTTGGGCAGTGTTTGGCTATTTATAAAAGGATTTAATAACAACCATTGGCTTATTATTTCAGCCAATGGTGTTGATAAGCAAAGCTATGCCCGATTAAAACGAGCTGTTTTGAGTGCGGTTAATGGCGCTCAGGGGTCAAAATAGTGGGGGCTGGGTTTTCGTTTTGCTCAGGGTAATCAATTGTGTAATGAAGCCCTCTACTTTCTTTTCTTTGCATTGCACTTCTAATTATTAACTCTGCTACTTGCACTAAATTACGTAGCTCGAGTAAGTTGTTACTTACTCTAAAGTTAGCATAATAGTCATGTATTTCTTGTTGCAGCAACTCAACCCGATGTAGTGCGCGCTCTAAACGTTTAGTTGAACGAACAATACCGACATAATCCCACATAAATAGGCGTAACTCATGCCAATTATGCGTAATGACTATTTCTTCGTCCGAGTTAGTTACACGGCTTTCATCCCATTGCGGCAAGGTCATGGGTTCTGGTGCATGTTCAATTTTGCTTAAAATATCTTTCGCCGCAGCATGGGCAAACACAATACACTCTAATAATGAGTTACTTGCCATTCTGTTTGCACCGTGCAGGCCGGTGTAAGCTACTTCACCAACTGCATATAGATTATCTAAATCTGTTTTACCGTTAAAGTCAGTCATTACACCACCGCAAGTGTAGTGTGCGGCAGGGACAACCGGAATCGCTTCTTTTGTAATATCTAACCCAACACTCAAGCATTTTGCATAGATAGTAGGGAAGTGCTCAATAATAAATTCTTTATCTTTATGGCTAATATCTAAGTAAACGCAATTAGCACCTAAGCGCTTCATTTCAAAATCGATTGCGCGAGCGACTATATCACGAGGGGCTAGCTCTTCACGTTCATCAAAATCTTTCATAAAGCGAGTGCCGTCTGGGCGTTTTAAATACGCACCCTCACCGCGCATTGCCTCGGTAATTAGAAAGTTTTGTAATTCAGGGTGGTATAAGCTGGTGGGGTGGAATTGGTTAAATTCCATATTAGCTACTTTACAGCCAGCTCGCCAAGCCATGGCAATACCGTCACCGCTTGATACATCAGGATTAGATGTATATAAGTACACCTTGCTTGCTCCACCGGTCGCAAGTGCTACAAATTTAGCTGATATAGTTTCGACTTTTTTAGCTTTTTTGTTCCACACATACATACCCTCAACGTGTGTTCCTGCTTTGCCAGTATTTTTATCAGTAATTAAATCAATAGCATTGTATTGCTCAAGTAGAGTGATGTTTTTATGTAATTTTACTTGGCTTATTAATGTTGTTTGAACGGCTTTACCAGTCGCATCGGCGGCATGCAAAATTCGACGATGGCTATGCCCGCCTTCTCGCGTTAGATGAAAACGCTCTTTGCCTTTGCTATCAAATTCCATGTCAAAAGGCACACCTTGGTCAATTAGCCATTGAAGGCAATCGTGTGCATTACTTGCTGTGTAGTGAACAGCTTCACGGTCACATAGGCCGCCGCCAGCATCCAGAGTATCTTCAACATGCGATTCAATACTGTCATTTTTTTTATCAAATACTGCGGCTATGCCACCTTGTGCATAAAGTGTAGAGCCTTCGGTAAGCGCGCCTTTACTAATAACGGTAACGTTACAATAGTTAGCTAATGATAAGGCAAGAGATAAGCCAGCCGCGCCGCTTCCGATAATAGCGACATCTGCGATGTGATGTTTATTTTGGTTCATGTCAGGGGTACTTTGCGGTTACAATGCTTAAATAAAGCAGTATTTGTTTTTAATATTTGTAGTTGTATCATATTTGTCATACCACTATGTAGTGATTTTAATGGCTTAGCGCCGTTATTTATGAACTATTTTATATAAAAATAATATTAAGCAGAACTTTTTATTCATGTCGCGGTCAGAGTATTTGTGAACAATGGCGATAATATGAATAACAAGCAAAAACCAGACATAGGAGTACCGGCTCGAATGAGCGAGCAGGAATTGGATTTAGTGCTAGTAAGAAGAGTGCAGCAGGGCGATAAAAATGCCTTCAATCTATTAGTAAAGAAGTATCAAAACAAAATTGCAGGTTTGATCTCTCGTTATGTATCAAATCAAGGCGATATTGCTGATGTAGCGCAAGAAGCTTTTATAAAAGCTTACCGTGCACTTCCCAACTTTAGAGGCGACAGTGCTTTCTATACTTGGTTATACCGTATTGCCGTTAATTGTGCTAAAAATTATTTAGTTGCTCAGGGGCGTAAGCCGCCAGCCAATGATATTGACGCTGAAGAAGCTGAATTTTATGATTGTGGTGACTCGATGCGTTCAAACGCATCACCTGAAAACCTTTTATTAAGTGAAGAGGTTCGCGCTGTAATTTTTAATACAATTGATAGTTTGCCTGAAGACCTTAAAACCGCAATAACTCTCAGAGAAATTGAGGGTATGAGCTATGAAGAAATAGCTGTGGTAATGGATTGCCCTGTAGGCACAGTACGTTCGCGTATATTTCGTGCCCGTGAAGCAATTGATAACAAATTAAACCCATTAATAGGCGAGTCTTAGTATGACAAAAGCACACCTTAACAAGTTAGATAACGAATCGTTATCTGCATTACTTGATGGCGAGCAGCACCTAGCTGATGCAAAAATTGCAGAGCAAGATGTTTCTACGTTTGGTCGTTATGCGTTAATTGGTGATGCAATGCGTGCTCAAAAAAATAACCACGACATCCATATTGATATTAGCGAACGCGTTGCTCTAGCACTTGAAAACGAGCCTGTTTATGCTGACTTTACCCAGTCGAAAAAGCAGTCTAAAGTGGACGATAAGCCAGACCAAAATAACGTAGTGGCATTTAATTGGCGTAAGCCTGTTGCCCAGCTTGCTATAGCCGCAAGTGTCGCAATGTTTGCGATTGTGGGTGTGAGCACGTTACCGCAAAGTGATCCACAACAAAATGAAATCCCATTACTGCAAACAACACCCTTAACAGGTATGGCGTCACCAGTGAGCTACTCATCTGCGCCCGCTCTTGAAAACGCAGAGCAAGGCTTACGTGAATTGCAACAACAGCGTATTGGCGCGTTAGTATTAGAGCATCAACGTCAAGCACGTGTTGCTAACTCTCTTCAAACAGCGCAAAATGAAACAAAAGCGCAAGAGGAAAAAAACTAATTAAATGAAAGTAATCACTTTTGTTCTGTCGTTGGTATTGAGCTTTACTGCAGTTGCCAACGACTCAAATCCTGCCAAAACGCTATTATTAGAAATGGCTAATGCTGTTCATAATCGTAACTTTGATGCCTCGTTTGTGGTTGTTAAAGGTAAATCAATGGAACCCTATCGATGGGTGCACGCCAAACAGGGTGAAATTGAACTCGAACACTTGAGTTTGCTCAATGGCGCAGGCCTTGAAATGATTAGAGTCAACGACCAGGTAACTTATTTTGAACCTCAGTCTGAACCTTATTCACTAAAAACAGACTCTATTGCAGGGCCTATCCCAGAAGTACTTTTTAAAGACATACAGCGCTTAAGTGAGCACTACGATTTTGTACTTGGCGGAAAAGGGCGTATTGCCGGGCGTGCTGCACAGCTTGTACGTATAGAGTCAAAAGATGAGCACAAATATAACTACTGGATTTGGCTTGATATGGAATCGGCGCTGCTATTAAAAGCTGCTTATGTTAACCATCAAGGAGAGGCTCTTGAACAGCTTCAGTTAACCCATATTAGTGTGACTGAACAACCAGCACCTATGCTATTAGAAGTGTTAAATCGAAATTTTCCTACACCGTTACCTGAAAACGAATTGGAAGGAGTTGATAGTTCGTCAACTAACTGGAAAATAAGCTGGTTACCTGCCGGTTTTGAGCTACTCAAATCGGATAGGCACAAGCTAGATTTGAATAACGAGCTTACGGATTACTATCTATATTCAGATGGGTTTGTTGAAGTGTCGGTATTTATTCAGCGACCACTACCTGGTAAACGTTTAAGTGGTGCACTCACCTCTGGCGCTACAACGGTTTATGTGCATAATGGCGGTAATTTTGATGTATCGGTTGTTGGTAATGTGCCAAGCCTAACTGCAAAGGCAATAGCCGAATCTGTTACGCGCGCTTTATAAACGATTCGTAAGGATTGTTATGATTGAACAAACCCTCACTGTTGTGGCCCTTAGTGGCCACACGGCTCATTTAGAAGCCGAGCAAAAGCAAGCTTGCGCTGGCTGCAACGGTCGTTGCGGCTCCCAAGTATTTAGTAAATTATTTGGCACTGCAAAAAAAACACTCCCTTATAAATTTGAGTCCCCTGTCGAAATAGGCCAGAAAATCACTTTATCCCTTGATGATAGCCATATGGTAAAACACGCATTTGCTGTGTATATGCTGCCGCTTTTTTTAAGTCTTGTTTTTGCACTTGCTACGTCTGAGTTATTACTAATGGGCGAAGGGTGGCAAATATTTGCAGCTGCGGTGGGCGGTGTTTTGGGGTTTTATATTGCAAAAACACGTGTTAAATCGCTCAGGCACGATATAAAAGTAGTAAAAATTCACCCAATTAGTATCCCTTTAACTCAAATAGATGGTGATTGACGCCAATTAAATGTAAAATTGGCGTTTTATACCCAAGTAACTTGGAAATACAGGAAGCTGTGATTTAAAACAATTTAATAAAAGTTAATCAGCATGGTTGCTGTGTGAGCCTTTATTGATTGTTTATATCATTTTTCGTCATTATGTATGTTTTAAATTAATTAACAAAAGCATGCTAAAACAAGTATTTGCAAGTCACTTAGGTATCCATATTTAGTCCTTTAAATAAGAAGTATTGAACTCAGTTTATGAAGCATATCCGTAATTTTTCGATAATCGCCCACATTGACCACGGTAAATCGACCCTTTCAGATCGTTTGATTCAAGTTTGTGGCGGTTTAACCGACCGTGAAATGCAAAAACAAGTTTTAGATTCAATGGATATTGAGCGCGAACGTGGTATTACCATCAAAGCGCAAAGTGTAACGTTGAACTACAAAGCAAATGACGGCGAAACATATCAACTTAACTTTATCGATACCCCAGGGCACGTTGACTTCACCTATGAAGTATCGCGTTCTTTGGCTGCATGTGAAGGCGCATTATTAGTTGTTGATGCAGGACAAGGCGTTGAAGCGCAAACTTTAGCAAACTGTTACACCGCAATTGAAATGGACTTAGAAGTAATTCCTGTATTAAACAAAATCGATTTGCCACAAGCAGATCCATTGCGTGTTGCTGAAGAAATCGAAGAAATTATTGGTATTGATGCTTTAGACGCTGTGCAGTGTAGTGCTAAAACAGGTGTTGGTATTGCCGAAGTACTTGAAATGATCGTCAAAGACATCCCGCCGCCAGTTGGTGAAAAAGATGAGCCTCTACAAGCGCTAATTATTGATTCATGGTTTGACCCATACCAAGGTGTTGTATCGCTTGTGCGCATTAAGCACGGTGAGCTACGCACGGGTGACAAAATTAAAATCATGTCTAACGAGCACATTCATACAGCCGATCAAGTGGGTATATTCACACCTAAGCAGACCAATACAGGTATCTTACGTACCGGTGAAGTAGGTTTTGTTATCGCAGGTATTAAAGAGATTCACGGTGCACCCGTTGGTGATACGATCACACATCAAAGAAACGCAGCACCAGAACGTTTACCTGGCTTTCAAAAAATTAAACCGCAAGTATATGCAGGTATGTTCCCAATTGCGTCTGACGAGTATGAGTCATTCCGTGATGCGCTTAACAAGCTAAGCTTAAACGATGCGTCTTTATTCTTCGAGCCAGAAAACTCAACGGCACTTGGTTTTGGTTTTCGTTGTGGTTTCTTGGGTATGCTCCACATGGAAATTATTCAGGAACGTTTAGAGCGCGAATACGATATTGATTTGATTACAACCGCACCAACGGTAATTTACGAAATCGTAACGAAGGACGAGCGCACTTTCCAAATCGATAATCCGTCTGACTTACCCGCAGTAAATGACATTGTAGAAATTCGTGAGCCGATTGTTGAGGCAAATATATTAGTGCCGCAAGAGTACTTAGGTAATGTAATTACCCTATGTATTGAAAAGCGCGGTAGCCAAACCAAAATGACTTATCACGGTAAGCAAGTTGCAGTAACGTATGAGTTACCAATGGCTGAAGTGGTAATGGATTTCTTCGATAAGCTTAAATCTACAAGTCGTGGTTTTGCATCGCTAGATTATAATTTTAAGCACTTTCAAACCTCAGACATGGTTCGCGTTGATATTTTAATTAATGGTGAACGTGTTGACGCGCTTGCAATTATTGCTCACAGAGACAGTGCGCAATCGCGTGGACGTCAACTTGCTGATGCACTTAAAGAGCTTATTCCGCGCCAAATGTTTGATATTGCAATTCAAGCCGCGATTGGCCAGCATGTTATTGCGCGTACAACTGTAAAACAGCTACGTAAAAACGTAATTGCTAAATGTTACGGTGGTGATGTGAGTCGTAAGAAAAAGCTACTCAAAAAACAAAAAGATGGTAAAAAACGCATGAAACAAGTAGGTAATGTAGAAGTACCTCAAGAGGCGTTTTTAGCTATTTTGAAAGTTGGCAAATAACAACAAAGGATTATAAATGGCTGGTTACTTTTCAATTTTATTGGTGCTGTTAACCTTAGGCTCAGGCTTAATATGGTTAATAGACCACTTAATGTATGCACCAAAAAGGCAAGAGCGTTTAGCGTTAGCACAAACCTCTGCTGGCGCAAAGTTAGATGATGAAACAGCAGCATTAATTGCACCAGAGCCAGTATTAACTGAAACTGCAAAATCGATTTTTCCGATGATTGCTGCTATTACTATTTTCAGATCGTTTATCTTTGAACCTTTTCAAATTCCGTCAGGTTCAATGATGCCAACACTACTCGTGGGCGATTTTATTTTAGTACAAAAGTATTCATACGGTATAAAAGACCCTGTTTGGCGCACTCAATTAGTTGAGATGGACGAGCCAGAACGCGGTGATATTGTTGTTTTTAAGTTTCCTGGTAATGAAACAATTGACTACATCAAAAGAACAATAGGACTACCTGGCGATAAGGTTGTATACCGCGATAAGCACCTATACATTCAGCCAAAGTGTGCTGAAGGTGAAGTAAGCCGCAGTAACTTACAATGTGGTGAGTACAACAAAATTGATATGGAAGTGAAAGATAGAGGCGAGTTTATGCTAAAAGGCATGGAATCGGTTCGAATAAATGAATCGCTAACAGAAGATGGTCACGATATTTTAATTTACCCTGAGGTTCCAGAGAAAAAAGGTCGCTACTTTAGACAAGCTGGTACTCGCACCGATGAGTGGGTTGTACCCGCAGATCACTATTTTATGATGGGTGACAACCGAGATAATAGTGAAGATGGTCGATTTTGGGGATTTGTACCAAAAGAAAACTTGGTGGGGAAAGCTGTCTTTATATGGATGAGTTTTGAATTTGAGAATGGCCCTGATGATGTTTTACCAGGATGGGTTCCAACTGGTGTTCGCTTTGAACGCCTAGGTAATATTCAGTAACAATGAAAAAAAATGTAACAGAGTTATACAACAAAATCGGCTACGAGTTTTCTGATCAAGGTTTACTTGAACAGGCAATGACGCACCGCAGTCACAAAGGTCAGCATAACGAGCGCTTGGAGTTTTTAGGCGACTCAATTTTGAGTTTTGTTATTGCTAATGCACTTTATGCCAAATTCCCTAAAGCACGTGAAGGCGACTTAAGCCGCATGCGTTCAACACTGGTACGTGGTCAAACACTTGCTGAGTTTGGCGTTGAATTTGGTTTAGGTGATTACTTACGTTTAGGCCCAGGTGAGCTTAAAAGTGGTGGATTCCGCCGCGAATCAACACTTGCCGATGCAGTAGAAGCCATCATTGGTGCTGCGTTCTTAGATTCAGGTATTGAGCGTTGCAGCGAGCTTATTTTATCGTGGTACGAATCACGCTTAGATGCTATTTCACCAGGGCTTAATCAAAAAGATCCGAAGACCCTGCTGCAAGAGCATCTACAAGGTCGCAAACTTCCTTTACCAGGTTACACTGTGGTTGATACAAAGGGCCAAGCGCACAATCAAACATTCACGGTTGAATGTATTGTTGATGGAATGGATAGCATAATTTCTGTTGGTAGCTCACGCCGTAAGGCCGAACAAAAAGCTGCTGAAAAAGCATTGAAGATAATTAAAAATGAATCTTGATACCCTAATACAACCTCATGAAGGCGATATTGATACATTTTGTGGCATGATTGCCATTGTAGGACGTCCTAACGTAGGTAAATCGACTTTACTCAATGAGATTATTGAGCAAAAAGTCAGTATTACTTCACGTAAGCCGCAAACAACGCGCCACCGTATTATGGGTATTCATACAGAAGGTAAGCATCAAGCCGTTTATGTTGATACGCCGGGACTTCACATAGAAGAAAAGCGCGCAATTAACCGTTTAATGAATCGAGCTGCGTCTAGTTCGATTGGTGACGTAGAACTGATTATTTTTGTGGTTGAAGGAACACACTGGACTGCTGATGATGAAATGGTACTAAATAAAGTATCGCAAAGCGGTAAGCCAGTGATGTTGGTTATTAATAAAATTGACCAAGTGAAAGACCGTGATTTAGTGCTTCCGCACATGAAGTTATTAGGCGATAAGTTTGACTTTGTGAGCATTATGCCCGTTTCGGCTAAGCAAGGTAAAAATGTTGACCTTATAAAAGACGAAGTAACCAAACGTCTTCCGCCATGTGAGTTTTACTTTCCTGATGACTACGTAACCGATCGTTCGATGCGCTTTATGGCTGCAGAGGTTATCCGTGAAAAGCTAATGCGCTTTATGGGCGAAGAATTACCTTACTCGGTTACTGTTGAAATAGAGCAGTTTAAATGGCAAGAAAATGGTGTTTGGCATATCAATGGGTTAATTTTAGTTGAACGTGAAACACAAAAGCGCATGGTTATTGGTAATAAAGGCGAAAAGCTAAAAGTAATTGGCCGTGAAGCCCGTAAAGACCTTGAAGAAATGCTAGATAACAAAGTATTTTTGGAGCTTTGGGTAAAAGTTAAGTCTGGTTGGGCTGATGACGAACGCGCACTTAGAAGCCTAGGCTATGGTGAAGACTAAAATAGTAAGTAACCTACTTTATGGATAGTGACTTCTATACCGCATATTTATTACACCGACGTCCTTATAGTGACTCACAAGTAATGCTCGATATGCTAGTAGAAGGCGTTGGCCAGCTTAGAATGATCGCACGAATTAGTGGCCGCCAGGCCACTAAACACAAAGCGCAATTACAACCCTTTCAACCTCTACTTGTTCACTATAGTGGTAAGTACGATTTAAAATACATTAATAAATTTGAGCTGCACGGCGCACCGCTTTTTCTATCTGGTGACGAGCTTTATTGTGGGTTTTATTTAAACGAGTTAACAAATAGAATAGTGCCTGTTAATGAGCCTATTGAACAAGCTTATGAGCTTTATAAATCTCATTTAGAAAACTTAAACCGTGGCGCCAATTTGCAATCTGTTTTGCGTTCGTACGAATTTCAATTACTAGAATTATTGGGTTACGGTGTTGATTTCAGTTTTGATACCAACGGTGAGCCAATAGATAAAGCGCTTACGTATAGTTATTTCTCTGAACTTGGGTTTGTTATCCAAGAAGATACTCGCTCAGGTTTTAGCGGTGAACAGCTTCAAGCAATAGCAAATCATGACTTTAGCCGAAAAGATGTGTTATATATGGCAAAACAGTTAAGTCGCTATTTACTAAAACCTTTGTTAGGTAATAAGCCATTAAAAAGTCGTGAGTTATTTACGGCCTCTCAATAAACGTAATTTTACAGGTAAAACAATGAAAGATATTCTTTTGGGTGTAAATGTTGATCACATTGCAACGCTTCGCCAAGCACGAGGAACAACTTATCCTGACCCAGCGCATGCAGCAAGCGTTGCAGAGCACGCTGGTGCAGACGGCATTACCATTCATTTACGTGAAGACCGCCGCCACATTCAAGACCGTGACGTGTACGTAATGGCAAAAACAATTCAAACGCGTATGAACCTCGAAACAGCAGTAACCGATGAAATGATTGCTATTGCTTTAGAGGTGAAGCCTGAATATGTTTGTTTAGTGCCGGAAAAACGAGAGGAATTGACCACTGAGGGCGGTTTAGATGTTGCAGGTAATATAAACAAAATAAAAGCGGCAACTAAAACCCTTACCGATGCAGGGATTAAAGTCTCATTATTTATTGACGCGGATACTGCACAATTAGATGCTGCAAAAGCCTGTGGCGCACCTTATGTAGAAATACACACCGGTGCATACGCAGATGCAACAAACGATAGCGACTTAAGCAAAGAACTTGAACACATTCGTCAAGGTGTACAATACGCAGCAAGTTTAGGCTTAATTGTAAATGCAGGGCATGGTTTAAATTACCATAATGTAAAACCAATAGCGGCTATGCCAGAAATTTATGAGTTAAATATAGGCCACGCTATTATTGCGCGTGCCGCCATTGATGGCCTAGATAAAGCGGTGCGTGATATGAAGCGCCTAATGATTGAAGCGCGGATTTAACTTCAATTATAAATAGCTGTTTTAACTTAACAATCAGGTATGAGTGTTAAGGACTAATTGAAAGACGCGCTTAAAGCACGTCTTTTTTGTTTTTACTGTCCATTTTTGCGTCAACCAATAGGTTTTCCAGCTCATCTTGTAGCTCAAAAAGTTCAGGTTCTATATTTTCGAGCACGCACTCATTTTTAAGTGAAGTCTCAATAGTTTCAGCTAACGATTTTAATTTCGGTACACCGGTGTAGCAACACGCACCATGAAATTTATGCACAATGCTGAGTACTTGTTCGCAATCTTCATTATCAATAGCTTTAGTTAGTAAATTAAGCGTTTCTGGTACGCTTAAAAGCAGCATATTAAGCATTTCAAGCGCCAATTCGTTTTTTCCACCAGCCCGTTGTAATGCAAGGGGCCAATCTATTCGGCTACTCTCAAAAGGCGCTGGACTTTGTGGTATTTCATTTTTGCTTTTTTCACGGTTTATTGGCGTTTGTGGGCTGTGGTCGCTAATAATTTGTTTAAGTGTATCTTCATCAATAGGCTTGGTTAAATACCCTTTAAAGCCATCTTTCAGTAGTTGTTCTTTTTCACTATGCAAGGCATGCGCAGTAACTGCAATTATAGGTGTATCTTCATTAAGGGATGACTCTTGGATAAGTTTACATGCGGTTATGCCATCCATTATCGGCATTTGAATGTCCATAAAAATAACATCATACTTATGGCTTTTACTTAAACTATAAGCTTGTGAACCATTATGAGCAGTATCAATTACTTCAACCTGTTCATCGAGCAATGTACATATAAGTTTTAAGTTAGCATCGTTATCATCAACAACCAGCACTTTAAGCGGTAATAATTTTTGCTCGCTCTGCTCTATATTATGAACAGGATGGTCGAGTCTATATGGTGCGGCAAGCACTTCACATAACTTACGATGATTAAGCGGCTTACTTAAGCAAGCGTCTGCACCGCTGCCAATAAACGCCTCACGCATATTATGTGAAACGGTATTAAGCATTAAATATAAATAGTCGGTCGAGTCTCTTACCGTTTTTACATAGCCTTTTAATAGTTGCATGTGATCAACCGATGCCATGTGACCAATTAAACAAATATCAAATTTAGTTTGGGTATTTTCTACGGCCGATAAAAAGCTGGCTTCGTTAAAGCATGGCGTTACATTTGCTTGCCACTCAGTCAATAAAGACAGTACAGCATGATGCGTATGCTCGTGCGGCTCAAGGTATAAAATACGCTTACCAATGAGTGACTTACTTGGTAGATCGTTTGTAAATACGTGATTAGGCAGTCTAAAAACACTATTAAATGTAAAACACGTTCCGTTACCAGGCGCTGAGTTTAACGATATTCGACCATTCATCGCTTCAACAATATGTTTCGTGATAATCAGGCCGAGGCCGGTACCCCCAAATTTGCGCGTAATGCTTGAATCTGCTTGGCCAAAAGGAGTAAACAATGAATCTTGCTTATCCATTGGTATACCCACACCGGTATCTGTTACCGACACTAAAACAGAGGCACTTTCTTCATCAAGTAAGCGGTAGCTAATATCTACTTTTATAGAACCTTGCTCGGTAAATTTAATTGCGTTACTTAATAAATTAATAAGTACTTGTTTAAAGCGAGTAGGATCGCCAGTCAAATCGTCAGGGACTTGTGGGTTTATATAAATAGAGAGCTCAAGCTGTTTTTCATGGGCGCTTGGGGCAAGCAATGTCATTACTTCATTTACCGCATCGCGCAATTGAAATTGAATCGATTCAAGTTCCATCGCTCCAGCTTCTAGTTTAGAAAAATCTAAAATATCGCTGATAATAGTCATTAAACTATTAGCCGATAACATGATTGTATCTAGGTAATCTTTTTGATGCTTGTTCAGTGGTGTTTTATAAAGCTGGCGGGTAAATCCCATTACACCATTAAGTGGTGTACGCAACTCGTGACTCATTTTTGCTAAAAAGTCTGACTTAACACGGTTGGCATCTTGTGCTTCTTTTTTTGCCATAGTGAGCTGAATATTTTGCGTTTCATATTGTTCAAGCGTTTCACGATAATCACTGGTTGCTTGGTCAATATTTTTTTGCATTTCGTCTTTTTGCATTACCATAGTATCGGCTATGGTATTTAACCCTTCACGAAGAATATCAAATTCACCCAACATGGTATCGGTAAGGCCAGTACTTCTTTTTCCCTCAACGAGTTTGTCTGTTGCAAGCACTAACTTATTTAAAGGGGTCATGAACATGCGGCTAAGTTTAAATGCCATAATTGCCGCTAATACCAAAGATAAAATAATAACTATGCCACTAATAAGTAAGGCGCGTTGTTGGCCTATAACGGCTTTATCTTTGTTTAGCTGTAAAATGACCGTACCTAACGATGTTTGAAAGGCTGAAGCGTCCCATTGAGTATTAGGTGAAGAATGACCAACAATTGGCGTATAGAAGGTAATTATATCTTTTGAGGATTCTATTTTTGTGGCTTTAAGTGATGCAAGAGACGCTTGATTGATTAATTCATCGAATGAGCGGTGGTAATTACTCGTCATCAACAGTTCGTTGTTAGTGTCAAATATAGCAATTGACTTAATAGACGGGGAGTGCCGATTATGTGTAAAACTGATTAAACGATTTAGTAATACTTTATTTTTATCAAGAAGCGGTTGTTCTAAGGCAATCGCTAAAGGCTCCGAAATAGTTGCACCTTGCTGATATAAAATTTCATCAAGCTCAATGTAACGATTTACTGTAAAATAACCACCAAGCAGCAATCCAATGATCACCGTGGGGATCAGGGTCAAAGTTAAAACAGAATCACGTAAGCCTAATTTGGTCATAGTGGGAGCATTATTATCATTATTAGTATGTTTTGAGTATATACGTTTCGATGCCTATTCTCAAAGCTTCACCTACACGTGATTAGTTACGAGTTTTAACCTAAATAAATGTAAGGTAATGCCACATGGCGCAAATTTTTAAAGCGAAAAAAAAACCTCTTCAGCAAAAGTCAGTGGTGCTCGATATAACAAATATGGATCACCAAGGCCGTGGCATAGCAAAATATAACAATAAAGTGTGCTTCGTCGCAGGCGCATTACCGGGCGAGAAAGTAAAAGCGACCCTTGTTGATGATAAGGCGCGTTACAGTAGTGCAATTACACACAAAGTGATTAAAGCAAGTGAAGCCAGAGTAGCGCCTTTTTGTGAGCATTATAACCATTGTGGAGGCTGTCAATTACAGCATTTAGATGTAAACCAGCAAGTAGTTGAAAAGCAAGCCGCAGTTGAACAGCTTTTCGAAAAATTTGCCAAGCAAACAAATTTAAACTGGCAAGCTCCATTATTAAGTAGTTCAACGCATTATAGGCGAAGTGCACGGATAGCGGTTATGTTTGATAAGGCCGCTAAAAAAATGCGTATAGGGTACAGAGCGAGTGGTTCAAAAAATATTGTAAGTATTAATAAGTGTGCAGTTTTGACTGACGCCTATGAAACTGTTTTTACACTCTTTGATGAATTAATTAATCACAATAAGTCATTACACAGTATAAGCCACCTGCAATTATGCCAAAGTGAAACGCATAACTTTGTAGTTATTCGTCACACTAAAGCAATTAGTGATGAAGTAAAAGCTGTGGTCATAAAAGCCTGTACGCCTTACAAATACTCAGTTATTTGGCAAAGCGAAAGTGATGTAATTGACCATACTAATATTACTATGCCTTACTATTACCTAGATGAATTTAAACTAAAATTTGAGTTTGGTTTGGATAATTTTATTCAAGTTAATGCTCAAGTTAATCAAGCTATGTTAAAACAATCGGTAGATTGGCTTGGTTTAAGTGGTAATGAAAATATATTAGATTTATTTTGTGGTATTGGTAACTTTTCACTTGTGCTGGCAAAACAAGCAAAAACGGTGATTGGTATAGAAGGTGTTGCTTCTGCGGTTGCAATGGCCGCGCAAAATGCGCAAACTAACTCTATCAGTAACGCGCAGTTTCATTGTTTTGATTTAACGCAAAAAATACAAAATGCGCAGTGGTTTAATAAAAACCTAGATGTGTTGGTATTAGACCCTTCACGTACTGGTGCAATGGCTATATTAGAGCAATTACCTTTAAAGCAATTTAAAACAATTTTATACGTCTCTTGCGACCCTGTTACCCTAGCCCGTGACAGCGCTATTATTTCGCAAGCAGGCTTTGAGCTCAACAAAATTGGGCTAATGAATATGTTTCCTCATACTGGGCATATTGAAACTATGGCGTTATTTCAACGGAGGTAAAGCGCATTATGGTAGCGACACGTCAATCACATCAACAAGATGAAACGGGTGATCTTTTTACACGGTTAAAAGCACTCGACCTATCTACAGAAAAGACTCAGTTGCTTAATAAGGCGCAAGCGCTTTGTGTTAAAAGTGATAACCAAGACTGGCAAAATACAGCCATAGAAATGGTGGAAATTTTAGTCGAGTTAAACCTCGATGCTGAGTCGTTAGCTACAGCGTATCTAACACCCTATTTTTTAAATGATGTGGTCTCCCTTGAAACCGTTCAAGAGCAGCTTGGAAGCAATATATCCTTGTTGTTAACGGGGGTTTCTCAAATGGCTACTATTAGTACTTTGTCGCACCAAGGTAAAGGCACTGTTCAAGTCGATAATATTCGTAAAATGTTATTAACCATGGTTGAGGATGTGCGTGCTGTGGTGATTAAACTTGCTGAGCAGGTATGTCATTTACGTAACGTTAAAAATGCAGGTGAAGAAGAGCGTGTTATTGCCGCCAAAGAAACAGCCGACATTTTTGCTCCTTTAGCAAACCGACTTGGTATTGGCCAGTTAAAGTGGGAACTTGAAGATTTATCGTTCAGGTATTTACGCCCAGATACGTACAAAAAAATAGCAAAACAGCTTGATGATAAACGTCTTGCCCGTGAAGCCTATATGGAAGACATGGTAGAACAGGTTAAAAGCCGTTTAAGTGAAGCAGGTATAGAGGCTGAGGTATATGGTCGGCCTAAGCATATCTACAGTATTTACAAAAAAATGGCGCAAAAAAACTACGAGTTTGATCAACTTTTTGACATACGTGCTATGCGTATTGTGGTTGACCGCTTGCAAGATTGCTACGGTGCGCTCGGTATAGTGCATACCAACTGGCGCCATTTGAACAAAGAGTTTGATGACTATGTTGCAACGCCTAAGCAAAATGGCTATCAGTCAATTCATACCGTTGTTTTTGGCCCTGAGGGCAAAACCGTAGAAATACAAATACGCACGCAAGATATGCATCAAGATGCAGAACTCGGTGTAGCCGCTCATTGGATGTACAAAGAAGGGGCTTTACCTGGGCGAGGCTCGGGTTACGAGCAAAAAATTAGCTGGTTACGTAAATTACTGCAATGGCAGGAAGAAGTGGTGGATGGCGGCGATTTAGCTGAAGAGCTAAAAAACCAAGTTGTTGAAGACCGCGTATATGTATTTACCCCGCGGGGCGATATTTTTGATCTACCATTAGGGGCCACGCCGCTCGATTTTGCTTACTACATTCATTCTAATGTGGGACACCGTTGTATTGGCGCGAAAGTATTTGGCAAAATAGTGCCGTTTACGCATCAATTAACGACGGGCGATCAGGTCGAAATCCTCACACAAAAACAGCCAAACCCCAGTAGAGATTGGTTAAATCCGTCACTGGGTTATATTAAATCGTCTCGTGCACGTGCCAAAATACACCATTGGTTTAAGCAACTTGACCGCGATAAAAACTTAAGTGCGGGTAAAGAAATTCTTGATAACGAGCTGCAAAAGCTTGATTTAACATACAAAGATTTAGCCCCAGCAATCAAGCGATTTAACTTTAAAGAGCTTGATGACTTAATGGTCGCAATTGGAGCAGGCGATGTGCGTCTTAACCAAATGCTTAATTTTGTTACTGACCGTACAGAAGACGAACCTGTTATTCGTTTTAAAGCACCAAGCAAAGTAACGGGCGATAAAAACGGCATAGTGGTTGATGGTGTGGGTAGTTTAATGAGCCACGTTGCTAAATGTTGCCGCCCCGTTCCAGGTGATCAGATCATCGGTTATATCACGCAAGGCCGTGGTATTGGTGTACATCGTGATGATTGTGATTCATTTAATAATTTGAAAACGCAGCACCCAGAGCGTGTTGTTGAAGTTAGTTGGTCTGAAGATATAAATGGATCATACGCGCTCAGTATAAAAATTGAAGCAAGCGACAGATCTGGACTAATTCGCGATATCAGTTCTGTACTGGCTAACGAAAAAGTAAACGTACTTAACATGAATGTAAATACCGTGGGCGCTGACCAGTTAGCAGTATTTACCATGCAAATAGAAGTACATGATTTATCGGGCACTAATCGTGTACTGTCTAAATTGCACCAAATTGAAGGTGTTCACCATGCTAAGCGAGGGCAGTAGCTTTGGTTAACCATTCAGCATTAACAGAATTACTGAATATTATGCAAACACTAAGAGATCCCAATGGTGGTTGCCCTTGGGATCTCAAACAAGACTTTAAATCAATTGTGCCGCATACACTTGAAGAAGCCTACGAAGTTGCCGACTGTATAGAATCGGGTAATTTAAGTGAGCTTAAAAATGAGCTTGGAGACTTACTGTTTCAAATAGTGTTTTATGCCCAATTAGCTCAAGAGCAAAGCTTGTTTGACTTTAACGACGTAATAGAACAACTAAATGCAAAATTAACACGTCGCCACCCTCATGTTTTTGGCGATAAAAAAGCCCTCAATGATGAGCAGTTGTCAGCTCAGTGGCAAGCTATTAAAGCCCAAGAGCGAAGCGAAAAAGCAATGTCTGAAGAATCACTGTTATGGCAAGATATTCCTGCAAATATGCCAAGCCTTAGCAAGGCTAAAAAAATTCAACAGCGAGTGGCTTCAATGGGATTTGACTGGCCCACCTATCATGGCGCACTTGATAAAGTAAGCGAAGAAGTACTTGAGGTTAAAGAAGCAATAACACAAAACCCCTTGTCAGATCACACGGCAGAAGAGCTTGGCGATTTACTGTTTGCCACTGTAAATGTAGCACGTCACGTTAAACGCGACCCAGAGCAGCTCCTCAGAAATGCAAATGACAAGTTTTCTGCCCGATTTGAAAAGGTACAGGCGTACTTGCAAGCACAAGGTAAAAGCTTAGACACGGCAAGCCTTGAAGAAATGGATAATGCATGGGAAGCAATCAAAAAACATAAATAAAATAGCGCACGTTTTTTAATCGCCCATTCGCTAATTTTAGCTGGATTGCTAAAGCGTGTTTTGGTACAATTTCGCCCCGTCTTGATGATATGCCCATAGCCATTTTTTTGGGTGTTATATTCCTTTTAATTCCTGATATTCTAGGGTTCGCATGAGTACAAAATTTATCTTCGTTACTGGCGGGGTTGTTTCTTCGTTGGGTAAAGGTATTGCAGCAGCATCGTTGGCGGCTATTTTAGAAGCCCGTGGCTTAAATGTTACTATTTTAAAGCTGGATCCTTACATCAACGTTGACCCAGGCACAATGAGCCCAATTCAACACGGTGAAGTATACGTTACAGAAGACGGCGCAGAGACTGATCTTGATTTAGGTCACTACGAACGTTTTATTCGCACCAAAATGACTAGCCGAAATAACTTCACACAAGGCCGCGTATATGAAGACGTATTACGTCGCGAGCGTCGTGGTGAATACTTAGGCGCCACTATTCAGGTTATCCCTCATATCACTAACGATATTAAACAGCGCGTTTACGAAGGCGCTGAAGGCCATGACATAGCAATTGTTGAAATTGGTGGCACAGTAGGTGATATTGAATCACAACCGTTTATCGAAGCAATTCGTCAAATGGGCACAGAGATAGGTCGCGAACGCGCACTCTTTATTCACTTAACGTTAGTGCCTTTCTTAGGCCCTGCAGGCGAAGTGAAAACAAAACCAACACAGCACTCAGTTAAAGAACTTCGCTCTGTTGGTATTCAGCCAGATATTCTAATTTGTCGTTCAGACCGTAAGTTACCTAACAATGAGCGTGCAAAAATTGCATTGTTTACCAATGTAGAAGAAAAAGCGGTAATTTCACTACCTGATGTAGACAGTATTTATAAAATTCCAGCACTGTTAAAATCACAAGAACTAGACAACTTTGTATGTCGTCGTTTTCACTTAGACGCACCTGAAGCTGATTTAGTTGAGTGGGAACAAGTATTGTACCAAGAGTCTAACCCTACGGGTGAAGTAACCATTGGTATGGTTGGAAAATACATTGAATTACCCGATGCATACAAGTCGGTTAACGAAGCTTTAAAACATGCGGGCCTTAAAAACCGTTTAACTATCAACATTGAATATGTTGATTCACAAGACTTAGAAAGCAAAGGTGTAGAGCTGCTTTCTCATCTTGATGCTATTTTAGTACCAGGCGGTTTTGGTGGTCGTGGCGTTGAAGGTAAAATTTTAGCGGCTAAATACGCACGTGAAAATAAAGTGCCTTACTTAGGTATTTGTTTAGGTATGCAAGTGGCGCTTATTGAATATGCACGTAATGTTGCAGGCTTAACCGATGCAAACTCAACAGAATTTAATGCTAAATCAGCAGCGCCTGTTGTAGGTTTAATTACTGAGTGGTTAGACGCCGAAGGTAAAGTAGAAGTTCGTGACGAGAAATCAGATCTTGGTGGCACAATGCGCTTAGGCGCTCAAAAATGTCACTTAGCACCAGGTTCTAAGGTACACGAAGTTTACGGTAGCGACGAAATTGTAGAACGTCACCGTCACCGTTATGAAGTTAATAACAACTTTGTAGACCAACTTGAAAAAGCAGGTTTAACATTCTCTGGTTTATCTGAAGATAAAAAGCTAGTAGAAATTATTGAAAATAAAGATCACCCTTGGTTTATTGCCGCGCAGTTCCACCCGGAATTCACGTCAACACCACGTGATGGTCACCCGCTATTTGAAGGATTTGTAGCAGCAGCGCATATCCACCAAAAAGCGTCGTCGTAATTTATAAAAAGCCGTGCATATATTGCACGGCTTTTTTGTTTTAAGACTGACTAAACTATGCAAAACATAGTAAAGTAAACAAAACTCACCATTTTGGGAATATAGAGGAAACAAGATGTCAAATATCGTAAAAGTAATTGGTCGCGAAATCATGGACTCGCGTGGTAACCCAACTGTTGAAGCTGATGTACATTTAGCTGATGGCTCATGGGGTCGTGCGGCAGCACCTTCTGGCGCATCTACTGGTACTCGCGAAGCATTAGAGTTACGTGATGGTGACAAAGCGCGTTACTTAGGTAAAGGCGTATTAAACGCGGTTGGTTACATCAATAAAGAAATTGCTGATGCGCTAGCTGGCCAAGACGCACTTAACCAAAGTGCAGTTGATAAAGTAATGCTAGATTTAGACGGCACTGAAAACAAAGAAAAATTAGGTGCAAATGCAATCTTAGCAGTATCACTAGCAACAGCTAAAGCCGCAGCTCAGTCTAAAAAAGTAGAGCTATACGAGCACATTGCTGATTTAAACGGCACACCGGGTGTTTATTCAATGCCACTTCCAATGATGAACATCATCAATGGTGGTGAACACGCAGATAACTCTGTAGATATTCAAGAATTTATGATCCAACCTGTTGGCGCTTCAAACTTCCGTGAAGGCCTACGTATGGGCGCAGAAGTTTTCCACAGCCTAGCAAAAGTACTTAAAGCAGATGGCCACTCAACAGCTGTAGGTGATGAAGGTGGCTTTGCGCCAAACCTTGAGTCTAACGAAGCAGCACTTGCAGCGATTAAAGTTGCGGTAGCAAACGCAGGTTATGAGCTAGGTAAAGATATTACGCTTGCAATGGATTGTGCAGCCTCTGAGTTTTACGACAAAGAAGCAAACATCTACGATCTTAAAGGTGAAGGCAAAAAATTCACGTCTGAAGAATTTAACTTCTTCTTACAAGAGCTAACTCAGCAATACCCAATTGTTTCAATTGAAGATGGCTTAGATGAGTCTGATTGGGATGGATTTGCTCACCAAACTAAATTAATGGGCGATAAAATCCAGTTAGTAGGTGATGATTTATTCGTAACTAACACTAAGATTTTAAAACGTGGTATCGACAACGGTATTGCTAACTCAATCTTAATTAAGTTTAACCAAATCGGCTCACTAACTGAAACGTTAGCAGCTATTAAAATGGCGAAAGACGCTGGCTTTACTGTTGTTATCTCTCACCGTTCTGGTGAAACAGAAGATGCAACAATTGCTGATTTAGCAGTAGGTACTGCGGCAGGTCAAATCAAAACAGGTTCATTAAGTCGTTCTGACCGCGTAGCTAAGTACAACCAATTGCTTCGTATTGAAGAGCAACTAGGCGCTAAAGCACCATACAACGGTTTAAAAGAAGTTAAAGGTCAGTAATTCTTTTTAGAAGCTGGTTTTAAATTTTAAGCTATAAAATCCTCGCCAATGCGGGGATTTTTTATTTCTCTTTTATGTTTTTTTAGGTGTTTTTTGTTAGTATGGACTTCAACTTACAGGGAATTGTAGTGAAAAAACATTTCATTTTTTCTGCAGCGCTTTCCTTATCAATCCTTACACAACTTAATGGCTTTAATTAAAGTGAATATTTCAGTCAACGATTACAGTTACTTAATAGTAATATTGCCTATAGCGTTAACAATGGCTTATTTATTAAAAAAAGCGACATTAAAAACAAACGTTAAACATAACGTTATACTTAACTTTATTTTAACGATGTTATTTTTCCCCGCTGGGTTTGCACATTTTATTTGGTGTATTTATACATCAATAAAAAAGCGTAAATGCAACGCTCAATAATTTAAATTTAGGGGAGAGCTCCCCTTTTTAGGAGTTTTAAATAATGTATTTTCACTCATCTTTTTATTACATTCTCGTCTTACCATTTTTGCTTATTTTTTCAGGCTTTATTTTTTTTCTAAATAAAAACTCTAATACTAAAAGTAGTATAGGTATAAGTTTGGTTTTGACGTTTGTGAATATCATTTTAGGTCTATTTCATTTTTTTTACGTTATTAACAAAGTGCTCAACGAAGTCCCTGATAATAAAACGCTCACAAAGTGAATTGCTGCTTTAAAATTTCACTTGTAAAACTGGTTTTTAAGTAAAAACCACGGGGCAGGGTTTTTATTATTTGCCCGTTTGGGCCAATGGCATCTGTCACAATTTTGCTATTAGCGGCTTTTGGACGAATTTGCATTGCATCGCCTAAATGGCCTGATATTTCATCAACTCTACCAAGCGCAATAAGCTCCATTTGCTCTTCCCAGTCTCGTTGTAGTTTAGCGTCCTGCTCAGGCGTTGGTTGCCATAAAAAGCCACTGCCAATGGTTCTATTAAACGGTGCTATATCACGCTCGCTTAAAACCGGAAGCCATAAAACGTGGTTAAGCTTTTTACGAACCGCACTAGTGTGCCATGTCATGCCTGTTACGTTTATTAGTGGCGTTACCGATACAAAGGTGGTTTCAAGAGGTTTGCCCTTATAGGAAATAGGCAGCGTTTTGAGTTCAATACCTAAATCCTCAAAGTCAGGAAGGGGTTTAGAACCCGCGGTTGCACCTAAAACGTACTCAATTAATTGACCCGTCCAGCCTTTTTCTCTTAATAAATCATCAGGGGTTTTAAAATTATATTGCTCGGCAAGCTGTCCAAGCGTAAGGCCTGCAATACTGTTAACACGTTGAATAAGGTCATTAATTGAATGTGGTTTAGTTGGACGCATAGCACTAATTTGAGTTGAATAAATACCATGCTCATGATAGCAAATCAGCTAAGCCGTGGATATCTTTAGGGTTGTGTGTTTTTTGTTCGGTGGTTGGGTGTGTTAATTTTATACATTGTGAAAATTGCATCTAATTCGTTAAGTTGCTGACTAACTTGGCTTTTTTCTGTTGTCGAGTAATGATTGTATTGGGCGTAATAAAAGTTACAGGGATAAATACAACTATATGAACATGTTTATCCACAGAATCTGTGGAGAACAACACGTTTTCGATCTTGTATTGTGGATTTGTTTGCAAAATGAACGTGTTTTTTAAAAGTTATGCACAAACTGTGAGTAACTAGAGCAAAATAATAACTGCAATAGCTTTCATACATTTTTTTAAATCTTTTTACTCGTATCTCAGTATTTTCATCTCTGAGCTGAGTGTAAATCACACTTACCCACTGGCTCGCTTATAATAGTGTTTGCCGTATTGCGGCTAATGTGGAACAATCATTAAAAATCGACTTACAAATGAGGCACTAAGGTGATTGATGCCGAAGGTTTTCGTGCCAATGTCGGAATTGTAATTTGCAATAATCAGGGACAAGTATTTTGGGCCAGGCGCTACGGTCAGCACTCTTGGCAATTTCCCCAAGGTGGTGTTGATGATGGTGAAACACCAGAACAAACTATGTACCGTGAATTACACGAAGAGGTCGGACTGCGACCAGAAGATGTAGAAATTGTCGCAAGTTCAAAACATTGGTTACGCTATAAATTACCCAAACGATTAATTCGTCGCGACTCAAGTCCGGTGTGTATTGGGCAAAAACAAAAATGGTTTTTACTGAAACTTCGTTGTAAAGACGAAGATGTAAACTTACTTAAAACTCATCACCCAGAATTTGATGACTGGCGTTGGGTGAGCTATTGGTATCCTGTAAGGCAGGTTGTGTCGTTTAAACGGGATGTTTACCGACGTGTAATGAAGGAGTTTGCTCCTTTCGCTATGCCTTTTAATAAAAGAGAACAACATAAAGACCACTGGCGAAGTAAAAGGTAATAACATTATAGTAAAATAAAGGAGCAGGACATGCTGGCAACATTGAGGTCTATTGCTGAGTCTGTATCGCAACAAGCGAATTTAGACACTGCATTAGTGTGCTTTGTGCAAATGGTTAAAGACGCCATGAAAACCCAGTGCTGCTCTATTTATTTTGCTGATTATAGCCAAGACAACTTTGTGCTTATGGCTACCGAAGGGTTAAATCCTGATGCGGTTGGTAAGTTTAGAATTGGCTTTACAGAAGGCTTAGTAGGATTAGTTGCTCAACGCGAAGAGCCCATAAATATTGCCTTTGCTAAATCTCACCCGCGCTTTAAGCTCTCTCCTGAGGTAAACGAAGAAGGCTATAATGCTTTTTTGTCGGTGCCTGTGGTACATCAAAAAAAAGTGTTAGGCGTTATTGTTGTTCAACAAAAAATGGCCCGTGTTTTCAGCCAAGATGAAGAATCATTTTTAATAACGCTTTCTGCTCAGCTTGCTTCACAATTGGCACATGCCGAAATTAAAGAAGTACTTCGCCAAGACGAGTCATCTCATCAAACATCCGTTTTAAAAGGTGTATCCAGTGCACCGGGTATAGGTATAGGTACTGCTTTTGTTCTTTTACCAAAGCTTGACTTTAAATCAATTGAGCTTCAAAAAAATAGTGATGTAACTGAGCAGCGGCGGCTATTTACTCAAGCGGTGGCCGCCACACGAAAAGAATTTAACACGCTTTCGATGACGTTGAGTGACTCTATTCCTCAAGAGGCGTTAGCCGTATTTGATGTTTATCAACAGTTATTGGATGCTAAAAGTTTAGGTCACAATGTAGAGGTTCAGTTACTCGAGGGATGGTGTGCAAAAAGCGCACTTAAAATTGTGATTGAGCGTTTAATTTCGCAATTTAATGCGATGCAAGACCCATACATAAAAGAGCGTGCTGTTGATGTTAAAGACATAGGCTTACGCGTATTGCATCACTTAGTTAATACTGAACACGCAATAAAAGATTACCCCCCAAATACTATTTTGATTGCTAATACATTAACTCCCGCCATGCTTGCTGAAGTACCAAAAGGGCATTTAGCAGGGGTTGTTAGTGTTAATGGCTCTGCCAATAGTCATGCTTCTATTTTGACTCGCGCAATGGGGATCCCTGCTATTTGGGGGATAGAAGATTTACCATTACTTCAATTTGATGGTAAGCCAATGATTTTAGATGCATTTGCAGGGCGCTTGTATATCTCACCCTCGCAGATGTTATTAGATGAGTACGCAGACTTACAACACCAAGATAACCTGTTAAATAATCGCTTTTTAGCAGAGCAAGAGTATGAGTCTATTACTTTAGATGGCGAACACGTCAGTTTATTATTAAATGCCGGACTAGAGTTAAAAACAGATCAAAACAACGCTCATGTGTGCGACGGCGTAGGTTTATACCGCACTGAAGCGTGGTTTATGCAAAAAGGCCAGTTTCCCTCTCAGTTAGAGCAAGAGAATTGGTATCGAGAAGTGCTCACTAGTTATTACCCTAACCCAGTTGTAATGCGAACGCTCGACATTGGCGGCGATAAAGTGCTCGACTATTTTAATATAACCGAAGAAAACCCATTTTTGGGTTGGCGCGGTATACGTATTAGCCTTGATCACCCCGAGTTATTTTTAGATCAGCTCAAAGCAATGCTTAAGGCAAATATAGGTTTAGGCAATTTAAAAATAATGCTACCGATGATCAGCGGCACTGAAGAAGTAGATGAGGCATTGGGTTTATTTGAACAAGCTTACTTTGAACTCAACGAACATTTTCCTGAGCAGCAAATAGATCGCCCCGATATTGGTATTATGCTTGAGGTGCCTTCCAGTGTGTTTATGTTGCCTGAATGGTCTAAAAAAGTAGATTTTTGTTCAGTAGGCAGTAACGATTTAACACAATATTTATTGGCAGTAGATAGAGCCAACGCGCGTGTTGCTGAGCTTTTTAATCCTTATCATCCCGGGGTGCTCAGAGTTTTAAACAAAATAGCCAGTGAGTGTGAAAATTACGAGTTACCCTTTAGTTTATGTGGTGAACTTGGTGGTGACCCAGAAGGGGCCATATTGCTAATAGCAATGGGCTACAGACGATTGAGTATGAACTTATCGTCTTTAAATAAGGTAAAATGGGTGCTTAGGCGTTTGAGCGTTGCCGACATGGAGCAGTTGTTGAGCGAGTGTTTAGCACAATCAACAGCTAAACAGGTCCTGCGTTTAACGCGCAATTTTATGTTAGAACATAATTTAGGTGACCTATTTTATACCCCAAAGTAAAAAGTACTGACTTAATTAATTTTAATACGCAGATGCTATTCGTTTTATAATCCTTTAACATATAAGCCTTCAAAAGGCATTTGAGATAACTATGTATGACTTAGGTTTGTTGGTCGCATGTTGCGCACTACTAGGCTGTATTGTTGGTTTTTTAGCAGGATTATTAGGTATAGGCGGCGGATTAATAATTGTGCCTGCACTGAGCACATTGCTGATTTTATTTAATGTTACATCTGCAGAACATGTTGTAGTTATTTCGATTGCGACCTCTTTGGCCTCTATTTTATTTACTTCTACGTCTTCAGCATTGGCTCATCATAAAAATGATAATGTGCCTTGGCATGTTGCACCTTGGGTTATGGCTGGTGTAGCAGTAGGGGCTTTAATTAGTGGCTTTGCCGCAAGCTTAATACCGGAGCAGTTACTTCGTAGTGTATTTGCAGTAAGTGTTGTATTTATTGCAGCTAGAATGGCGCTATCATCACGTAATAAACCCTCATCAACTAAGCCGCTCCCACCGGGTCCTATTTTAGGGGGTATTTCCGCTATTATGGGTGGTTTATCGGGCTTGATTGGTATTGGTGGTGGAGCGTTAATTGTGCCTATGCTCAATTACTTTTCTATTGATATAAGAAAAGCCATTGGCTGCGCTGCCGTTTCGGGCATTGTAATTGCCTTATTTGGCTCTATTGGCTACATTAGCGCGGGTTGGAAGGTGACCGACTTAGCACATGGTTTTGCAGGGTTTGTATATTTACCTGCGTTATTTGGTATTGTTATTACGTCGTGGTTTGTGGCGCCTTACGGGGCTAAAGCAACTCATTATTTACCTGTTAATACAATAAAGAAAGTTTTCGCGGTACTGCTTGTTGTTATCGCAATTAAAATGGTTTTTAGCTAAAGGTTTATTTTTATGGCACTTGAGTTTCCTCAAATCGATCCAATTATTTTTTCGATTGGACCACTGAGCGTACGTTGGTACGGATTGATGTATTTAATTGGTTTTGCATTTGCGATGTGGTTTGCAAATCGTCAAGCAGCAAAGCCTAATTCTGGCTGGACCAAAGAGCAGGTAAGTGATCTATTATTTTATGGCATGTTAGGGGTCATACTTGGTGGTCGTATTGGCTATGTATTGTTTTACCAATTTAGTTATTTTTTAGAAAACCCACTTTACTTGTTTCGCATCGATCAGGGCGGTATGTCGTTTCATGGTGGTACGCTGGGCGTAATTACAGCCGTTGCTATTTTTTCGTGGACACGCAAAAAATCACTGCTACAAGTTGGAGACTTTGTAGCGCCACTAGTGCCAGTGGGGTTATTAGCAGGGCGTATAGGTAACTTTATAAATGGTGAGTTATGGGGGCGTGTATCAGACGTACCTTGGGCTATGGTATTTCCAACCGGCGGGCCGCTTGCTCGCCACCCTTCGCAGTTATACGAAGCCTTTTTTGAAGGGCTCGTTTTATTTTTAATTATGCTATGGTTTATTAAAAAACCACGCCCTGCGGGCAGTGTTGGCGGTGTATTTTTATTAGGTTACGGTGTGTTTAGGTTTGGTATTGAATACTTCCGCCAACCAGACGCACAACTAGGCTTATTTGCCGACTTTATTTCTATGGGACAAATACTGTCACTGCCTATGATTATAGGTGGTTTAGGTTTATTAATTTGGGCTTATAAAAACCCGCAGCAAGTAACAGCAGCAAAGGCATAATAAAAGCATGAAACAATATTTAAAATTATGTCAGCGTATCGTTGACGAAGGTCAATGGGTAGAAAACAAACGCACAGGCACACGTTGCTTAACCGTTATAAACGCCGATTTAGAATATGATGTAGCAAACAATCAGTTCCCGATGATCACAACGCGTAAAAGTTACTATAAAGCGGCCATTGCAGAGTTACTTGGCTATTTACGAGGCTACGATAGCGCAGAACAATTTCGTGAAATTGGCTGTAAAACATGGGATGCTAATGCCAACGATAACCAAGCTTGGCTTAATAACCCAAATCGTAAAGGTGAAGACGATATGGGGCGCGTTTACGGCGTCCAAGGCCGCGGCTGGCAACGCCCTGATGGCTCAACACTCGATCAGTTAGCTAAGGTAATTAACAATTTAAAAAATGGCATTGATGATCGTGGTGAAATAATCACGTTTTATAATCCAGGTGAATTTGAACTAGGTTGTTTAAGACCTTGCATGCACACGCATACGTTTTCACTATTAGGTGACACGCTTTACTTAACATCTTATCAGCGCAGCTGCGATGTGCCGTTGGGGCTAAATTTTAATCAAATTCAATGTTTTGTATTGCTTGCATTGGTCGCTCAGATTACCGGCCACAAACCGGGTAAGGCGTATCATAAAATAGCTAACGCTCATATTTACGAAAATCAGCTCGAATTAATGCGCGACGTCCAGCTCAAGCGCGAACCATTTGAATCGCCTACACTTACAATTAATCCAAATATAAAGTCACTTGAAGACATAGAAACGTGGGTTACCCGAGACGATTTTGAAGTAACTGGCTATCAATGCCATGACGCAATTCAATATCCATTTTCAGTATAATAACCGATTAAGGAAAACAACATGAAAGCAGTGATCCCAGTAGCGGGACTTGGTACGCGCATGCTACCAGCCACAAAAGCAATCCCTAAAGAGATGCTTCCTGTCGTAGACCGACCTTTAATACAATACGTAGTAAACGAAGCGGTTGCCGCAGGCATAAAAGAGATAGTACTTGTCACGCACTCAAGTAAAAACTCTATCGAAAACCACTTTGATACCAGCTTTGAGTTAGAAGCAACGCTTGAAAAGCGTGTTAAGCGGCAATTGCTTGCCGAAGTGCAAGCTATATGCCCTAAAGACGTAACAATAATTCATGTGCGCCAAGGCGAAGCTAAAGGGCTAGGCCATGCTATTAATTGCGCCGCGCCAATTATTGGTAACGAACCGTTTGTCGTTATTTTACCCGATGTGATTATAGATGACGTTGAAAGCGATCTTAAAAAAGACAACCTTGCAGAGATGATCGCTCACTTTGAACAAACTAAACACAGCCAAATTATGGTAGAGCCTGTACCAATGCAGGAAGTAGATAAGTTTGGTGTGGTGGACTTAGGTGGCACCGAAATAGCACAGGGTGAAAGCTCACCAATTGTTAGCATGGTAGAAAAACCACCGGTTGACGAGGCACCTTCAAACCTAGCCGTAGTTGGGCGTTACGTGTTAAGTGAAAATATTTGGCCGCTACTTGCAAAAACGCCGCAAGGTGCTGGCGATGAAATTCAGCTGACCGATGCCATCGCTATGCTTATGCAAAGCGAAAAAGTAGATGCTTACGCAATGAAAGGCCGAAGCCACGATTGTGGTAGTAAAATTGGTTATTTAAAAGCAACCATTGAGTTTGCACTTCGTCGTGACGAATTTGCCGATGAGTTAAAAACGTTTATTAAAACACTTGTATAACCGTTTACATTTAATCAGCAAAAAGCGCCTAATTAGGCGCTTTTTTTATTGGTTTTTGCATAACTTGTTTTTTTAATGTAAAAATTAGAATAGTTTTGATTACTTTACAGACATAATGTAATTTATGTTGTAATGTTTAGTTTAAGTGGCATTAAAATTGTATTGAAAAGTGTTCTCATGGAGGAGTCAAAAATATATAAGCTTATTGAATTAAATACGCTTATTTATGTAAAGGGCTAGGTTGTGGCTCGAAAATTTAAAGTAAGGTTAAACGCTTTGTAAAGAGGATGTTTAACTGAAATGTAAGTGTGATTACACTGCTTTCAGGACAGCGAATAAATGTTAACTAATAACAAAAAAATAACAGGATTACTTTTAAGCCTGCTGATACTGCTATTTGGTACAGCATGCTCTATTACGCCTGAAGCTAAATTAGTGCAAGCACCTGAAATACAAACTAATTCGCCTGAGTATGTACCTATTACTGCATTAGAGCTGGCTCAGTTAAAAGATGCAGCATTGCAATGGCAGCAAGCCAGAGCGGGTATAGAGCGTATTTTAAAGCTAGAAAAAGAAATTACCTACCTTGTTAATCACATAGATATTATTAACAGTAAGGCAATAGCCCAATCTAATCAGCCTACAAATAGCTCGTACAGCACGCGCACAATTCACAATCAGCAAGCTGCACGTTCGCGAAGCCAAAGTGTTAATCAATACAGAAATAAAAAGCAGACAGTTAAACTTAATACACCTAGACATATTTTTGCTCTGCAAGTGGCATCGGTTGACTCAGAAAAAGACATCGCAAAAGCGTGGAAAGAGCTAAACACCAAAGCTGCCCCCTTATTCAGAAAAAAAATACTGACCAATGTTGAAACCGCAAAAATTAACAAAAAAACGTTTTACAGGCTTAAGTTAGGTTCGTACCAAAATCTAAAAAATGCCAAAGCAGACTGCGAAGTATTTAAAGTGTATAAGCTTGACTGCATAGTGAGTAACTACACCGATAAACCTGTAAAGCTGTAGTTAAAATAGAAACTTGCTAAAAATTTTTTTATCCATAAAATACCTGACCATAATCAAAAGGGTGGTAGGTAAAAAGTATGGTTATTAAAAAGGAATTTATAAACACTTTATTTTGTATTGGGGTTTTGCTCGTTATAACAGGGTGTACTTCATATAAAAAAGCGCCACCGAGTTCAACAACACCAAACACTGTCCTTATTTCAAGCGAGGATTTAAAAGCGCTCAAACAGTCTGCAAATGAGTGGAAAACAGTTGAGCCTAAAGTTAACGATCTGCTTGAGCTAGAAGGGCAGCTATCAAAGCTGACTACTCGTTTAAAAGCCATTGACGAAACCAATACGGCTGGAACAAACAACGCTCAAACAACCACTCCAACAGAAAGTATTTTAAAAAGCGACCAGGCATTTTTCGCTATTCAAGTAGCAGCATTTAACAGTAAAATTAAATTAAACAAGGCACTGGCTAATTTAAAACGTAAAATACCGACGTTTTTTGATACTAATTTAGCTGTTAATGTTGAAACTAAAGTAATAAAAACCAATACGTTTTATCGTTTAAAGTTAGGCGCATATAAAACAAATAAACAAGCAACAACCGCTTGCGAAGCTTTAAAACAGCAAAAAATTAATTGTTTTGTCACCTATTATACGCAGGAAAAACCAGAACCTATCCTCTAGGCATAATAATTGCTTAGTCTCTTGTATGATCACAAGAGGATGGCAACTATGCGCCTTTTACTACCCTTATTATTAATTAACTTGGCCGCGTGCAGTTTAATTCCTGAACCCGAGCCAAGTATAAGCACATATGCCCCAAAAGCAGCGATGGCACCTTATACAGTAAGTGACTATGTACACAACTTAACTGTGCAATTAAGTCATTTAAAAGGTCCATTAAGCAACAATACTCGCATAGGTGTGAGTAGTTTTTACTTTGCAGATGCGCTCGACACTAAGCTAATGACGCAGCAAGCGTCGGGCTTAAGCCAACAAATACAAGAAAGTATATTAACCAAAATGACGCAAATGGGTTATCACACGGTCGAATATCGCTTAGCAAATAACCTACACTTATCTCATAATGCCGACAGCGCGCTGACCCGTAATTTAGAACAGTTACGAGAGCGCCAAAATATTGACCTTATAATCACTGGCACCGTGACACGTCAACAGCATGCATACATTGTAAATGCGCGCATGGTAAACATTAGCAATAAGCAAGTTTTATCTGCTGGCAGTACCGAGATCCCAATCAATGTAATGTGGGGAAATGAAAAAGTTCAGCAGCGCGATGGCTCACTCTATCGCAGTGAATATTAACGAGGAGTACACAATGAGAAACTTATTAATCACGCTATGTTTGCCACTAGGTTTTGGTTGTTCACAAATTATGAACACCCCTAGCGCCGACCCAGCTGTTGAGCAAAGTAACCAAGGAGCGCAACTTGCAACAAGCCAACGCAAAGTGAGCGCTCCAGTTAATCACGATAACATGTTTCAGTCGGGATTAGCTCAGCAAACTAACTACACAAAATCGACGCCGCCAATGCATAAAAATATAAACCACTATGTGCGCGGAATAATGCAAGACATGGTCGAAAACTTACAATACGTAAATGATAAAACACCACTAGCGGTATCAAGTTTTGTATTTTTAGACGACGATTACAGTAATGGTAGCTTATTAGGAAATCAAATTGCTGAAAGCTTTATGCATGAGCTTCACAATTTTGGTGTACCGGTCATTGATTTTAAAACCACCGATTATGTGCGTGTAACACAAACCGGCGACTTTGTTTTTAGCCGAGACTATCTTGAATTAGACCCAGAGCAAAACTTTCAATACGTACTGGCAGGCACGCTAGTAAGTCACCAAGGCGGAGTTTTAGTCAATGCACGAATTGTTGGCTTAACAAGTAAAGCGGTTGTTGGTTCGGCGCAAGGGTTTTTACCGCAATCAGTTATTGATGCGTTAAATGGTAATTACCGTACCGATGGTATTATGCTAAAACAAGCGAGTGAGTGAGGTGAGTATGCGCTTTACACTAAACACCAATTTACGGACATTATCACTAGCTGGGTTAGTCGTTGCTCTATCTGGTTGCTCGCTAATGCATCACCATGAGCATGATTCAAATTCGCACACAACAACGAAAGCAAGTACCAGCTATGTATTAAATGGCAGTTACGATACTCAAACACACAACCAAACTGTGCAACCAAACAATGATTACGATGCGTCAAAACCCTTTAAGCCAGTAAAGCATCATAAAACGCTCGTTAATTACGTAGAACAAATGGCTTTAGACTTAGTTGACACGCTAGAGTACGACACAGAAGCCGATACACAGGTTAATATTGCTGTTAGTACATTGGTAAACTTTGACTCGTCACTCAATAAAAGTAACCAGTTAGGTAACCAAATATCCGAAACATTAATCCATCAATTACAAAAGTTTGGTTACAGTGTGGTTGATTTTAAAACCACCAGCACAATAGACGTAAACAGACGCGGTGATTTTGTGTTTTCACGAAATATCAAAAAGCTGAGTGAAGATCACATGGCAAGTCACATACTAGCGGGCACCTTAATCTACAGGCAAAACGGTATTGTAATTAATACACGCATTATAAATGTCAACACCAAGCAAATAGTGGCCAGCAGCCGAGAGTTTATACCGCAATACGTACTAAGCAAAGAAGATATATATTTATCAAGTAATTAACTCAAATTCCACTTGATTTAAAACTTGATATAAAAAACCAGATGCCGTTATAATTTAGCTCTAGCACATCGCTGTGGCCTCTTAGTTAAATGGATATAACGGCCCCCTCCTAAGGGGCAGTTACAGGTTCGATTCCTGTAGGGGCTACCAATAAAATCAATAGGTTATAGTTTAAAGTTTGTTTGTTTTTAATCCTATGTAGCATATTTGTAGCGTAATTTTCCTTTCTATAATTATATTCTCAGAATTTTAGATATTCGATTTGATCGCTGGAGAAGACTCTATTAGTTTTTAATTTGTATCATCCTAACAGTGACTTATATAATCTTAGGGTACAGAATCCAATCCGGCTTTAAATAAGAACAACAAGGAAGACCCATGACTTTTAAAAAGAACCTGAGCGATCACTTCAAGAACTTTTCGGCTTCCCCTTTCCTGTTTGTGGGTTCGGGAATGTCGAGAAGGTACTTAGGGGCTGAAGATTGGGAATTTCTTCTTAGGAAGTTTGCTGATTTGATTGATGTAAGTTACACGCGAATTAACTCTCAAGCAGATGGAGACTTAATGAAGACTGCTAGTCTACTCGCTGAGACATATGCCCAAAAGTGGTGGGATAGTGAAATTAAAGGGGATAAAGAACAGGTTTACTCTGATTCCTTAACTAAAAGAGATTCTCCTTTAAAAGTCGAGATAGCTGATTACTTAAGCTCTATTCATGAAAATATTCTAGATGAGTACCGAGAGGAAGTTCAGCTTCTAGCATCTAGCAAAATTGATGGTGTTATAACTACTAACTGGGATCATTTACTAGAAGAAACTTTTAAAGATTTTTCAGTCTTTATTGGTCAAGATGGATTGTTTTCTAGTCGTAACCATGGCGTTGCTGAAATATATAAAATTCATGGTTGCTCTCAAGAGCCAAATAGTTTGGTTTTAACTGCTGAAGACTACGGAAAGTTTAGACAAAAAAATCCTTATTTATCTTCAAAATTACTTACTATATTCATAGAGCATCCAATTATTTTTCTAGGTTATTCATTAACAGATCCTCATATTTTAGAAATACTGGAAGAGATAGTTAAGTGTTTTCCAGCTGATAAAATGGGGACATTAAGAGAAAATATTATTTTCGTCGAGTTTTCACCGGGCATTGAAGAGCCAGTAATAACTGAGTCAATAATATTAAAAACATTACCAGTGAAATTAATCAGAGCAGAGTGCTATAAGCCAATTTTTGAGGTTTTATCTGAAGTTAAAAGGCGTATACCAGCACATATTTTTAGACGAATTAAAGATGAGTTATACGATCTAGTCATCACCAACGATCCCAAAGGACAACTATATGTAAAAGAAGCAAATGACTTAGACAATAATGAAGGTACTCCAGAGTTTGTTGTCGGATATGGTGCTATCAATCAGGTTAAGAAATCCGCAGAATTTGCGGCTCGAGGAATGATTGGTCTGAACCGAGAAGATATTATAAGAGATATAATCTTTGATAATGGTGACTATGACTCTAATACAATTTTGGAAACAGTTTTCCCTAATCTTTTAAAGAGTTCTCAAATTAATATGCCAATATTTAAATATTTAAACCAGTCGGGAAGAATAGGCGAAGATGGTACTTTTAATTGTGAGGGCTTATGTGCAAAACTAAAAACTAGGGTTGGCTACAGCATAGACCGTTATGGCTCTGAGAGTGAACGTGAACGCTCAAAGAAAATTGATGAGGTGATTGAGGGTATTTCTGAATTATATAAGTCGGTTGATACTAACCTATTTCTCAGAATGGCTGTATTTGTACCACCTGAAAAGATGGATCTTATAGAGTTTCAGAATATACTGAAAGTACTCGTAGATTCCGACCTCAATTCAAATAATAAAAGTAACTTTGTAAAACTAGTTTGTGTTTATGACCAGTTAAAATACTCAAAGAGATATAAGTTTTAAAGTTTGGCCTCACTTTTATTGTCATTTATACGCTTAACTTTAAATATGGGGAAATGGGTTGTGGCACAAAATGAGCTATGAAGTAAGCTTGTATAAAAGCCAGCTGCTTTTGTTCGCTTAAGCAACTTTTTGTAAATTTTATGTATATTGCTCAATAACCTGCCTAATTTTTTGTGCCGCCAAAAAAACTTGAGAGCCGAGGGTCAAATCTTGACTTCAGACATCATAAATTTTGACTGACAGTTTCTCTCAAACCTGCCCTTAAAAACCTAAGATATTAATAACTATTGAGTTGAAGCGTTAGCAAAACAGTTTCTTATAGCTAAAAATTTATAACTACACATAAAAAAGCGAGTAAATGAAAATTTACTCGCCTGTTTATTTTGATATTTAATCGTTAGTAATTAACCATCATTAGTGATTTTATCGATCAGCTCAGTGAGTACTGTGTCGGCTTGGCTGGTCTCTACTTGGCAGGTGCCTGCATTTAAGTGGCCGCCGCCGCCGTATTTAAGGCATAACTCACCTACGTTTGTGTTTGAGCTGCGGTTAGTAATTGACTTACCAATTGCATATACTACGTTTTGCTTTTTAAGCCCCCACATTTTATGAATTGAAATATTGCAGTCGGGGTACATGGCGTAAATTACAAAGCGGTTGGTGGCGTAAATGGTTTCTTCTTGAGTTAGATCTAATACCACTAGGTTTTTATGCACTGTTGCACACTGTGTTATTTGTGCTTTTGCTTTTTCGTTGTGCTCATTATAAAGCGCAACTCGCTCTGCAACATCTTCCATTTGCAAAATGTCGTCGATGCTTTGATCTTTACATGCATCAATGAGCTTCATCATTAACTGGTAGTTTGAAATTTTGAATTCGCGAAAGCGGCCTAGGCCTGTGCGGGCATCCATTATAAAGTTCATTAACACCCAGTCGGTTGGATTGAGTATTTCATCTTTAGAAAACTGAGCTGCGTCGCCTTTATCTACAGCGTCCATCATATCTACTGAAATATTAGGAAATTTTTCGGCGCCGCCGTAGTAGTCGTAAACGACTCGCGCAGCTGAAGGCGCTTTAGGGTCAATTATGTGATTTTTAATGTCGCTTGCGTTTCGAACGGTTTCACTTAAGTGGTGGTCAAATGCTATGTGACAACCCGCTACGTAGGGAAGGTTAGTGGTAATATCGTTAGCGGTGATGTCTATTTTTCCATCTTGCATGTCTTTTGGGTGTACAAACAAAATGTCATCAATTAGATCTAAATCTTTTAGTAGTACAGCACATACAAGGCCATCAAAATCGCTACGAGTGACTAGTCTAAATTTATTATTGGGCATAGCTATTCCATCTTTTTAATTAAATTACGTATTCAGTGTAACAGCTAAACTATTTTTTGAGATACCAGTGCTTAAAAATTATATAAATAAAAAAGCCAAAACAGACGTTTTGGCTTTTTGATAGCAAGTGTTTATTTTTTGTAAGTTATGCGCCTGGGCCACATTCCATACAGTGGTTAATGATATCTGGGCCAAACTTAAGCTTGGCGTTTAAGTCGCGCAGTGCGGTGCGTAAGCCTTCTTCAATAACCGGGTGGTAATATGGCATATTAAGCATTTGTGGTACGGTCATTTTATTTTGTACTGCCCATGCAAGCAGATGCGCTATGTGCTCGGCTTGTGGGCCAATAAATTCGGCGCCTAAAAATAAGCCGGTGCCTTGCTCTGCGTATACACGCATATGGCCCTTATTTTTAAGCATTACGCGGCTTCTGCCTTGGTTTTCAAAGCTGACTTCGCCCACTTCAAAACAGCCACATGAGCCTAAACGGTCTGTTATTTGGGTAAAGCTTTCGCCTACCATGGCAATTTGTGGGTCGCTGAATACAGCGGCAATTTTAGCTCTGCGCAGGCCAATACGTACATCTGGGAAACGCCCTGCATTTTGCCCTGCGATGGTTCCCTGATCAGACGCTTCATGAAGTAGCGGGATCATATTGCTTGCATCGCCGGCTATAAATATGTTTGATTCGCCACATTGCATTGTGTGTGGATCGGCATGCGGTACGCCGCGTTCGTCAAGTTCTATACCTGTGTTTTCGAGGCCTAGCTTGTCTACATTAGGAACTCGGCCTGTTGCGGCTAGTACATAGTCAAACTGTTCGGTGTGTTTTTCACCTTGTTTGTCGGTGTAAGTAAGCTGCGCTTTGTCGCCTATTTGCATCATGTCTGATACGTTTGAGTCGGTATCAACAAAAAACTCTTTTGCAAAAACTGTATTTGCATAGTCTTTTACTACGGGGTCTGTGAGTGGACCAATTGCACCACCTACACCAAATAATTTTACATTAACACCTAAACGGCTAAGTGCTTGACCTATTTCAAGGCCAATTACGCCCGGGCCAAATACGGCAACAGATTCTGGTAGGTCGTCCCACTCAAATACGTCGTCGTTAATGATTAATTTGTCACCAAAATTATTAAATACGCCAGGGTAAGAAGGGCGAGAGCCTGTGGCTATAACAAAACGCTTGGCTGTAATAATGGTGTGGTCATCTATTTGTACGCGGTTTGCATCTAAAAATTTAGCGTAACCTTTAATTTTGTCTTCGTCTGGTAGTTCATCAACGGCTTCTACTACAAAACCAGCAAAACGATCGCGTTCACTTTTAACGCGTGCCATAACTGCTTTGCCGTCTATTACCGGCTTTGAGCTATGCACACCAAATGCAGGTGCCATTTCTATAGCGTGCGCAGCTTCTGCAGCAGCTATTAATAATTTGCTTGGCATACACCCTACGCGTGCGCAGGTTGTACCATAAGGACCTGATTCGATCATAAGTACGTTTGGGGTAAACTGTTTAGCGTTTCGGTATGCACTTAAGCCTGCTGTACCTGCGCCTATAACTACTACGTCGGTTTGCAATTGTTTCATTGTATTTTCCTTCAATAAATAGGGGCACTTGGCCCCCATTTAAATTTACTTATTAGGCAAAGTATTTTTCTAGGTCGTCTGAACCACCAATGTGATTACCACCAATAAATACTTGTGGAACGGTGTCGCGGCCAGAGATTGCTTTTAGGCTTGTTAATGATGCACCTGCACCCATAACAATTTCCTCATAGGCAAAGCCTTTTTCTGTAAGTAGTTCTTTTGCTTTTTTACAGAATGGACAACCGGGCTTAGTGAAAACGCTTACTGGCTCAGGTTTAGCTTGTTTAGGGTTGATGTAATCAAGCATTGTGTCTGCATCAGACACTTCAAACGGGTCGCCTGGTAGGTCTGGTTCGATGAACATTTTTTCAATTACGCCATCTTTTACTAGCATAGAGTATCTCCAGCTGCGCTTACCAAAGCCTAAATCGTTTTTGTCTACTAACATGCCCATGCCGTCTGTAAACTCGCCGTTGCCGTCTGGTAGTAAAGTAATGTTTTGCGCTTCTTGGTGTTCAGCCCATGCATTCATTACAAATGTATCGTTAACTGACAAACATACAATTTCATCTACGCCATTTTGCTTAAACACACCAGCTAGCTCGTTGTAGCGAGGAAGGTGAGTAGATGAACATGTTGGGGTGAATGCACCCGGTAGTGAAAACACAGCAACGGTTCTGCCTTTAAAAATCTCGTCTGTTGTTACCGATTTCCATTCGTCGTTTTGACGTGTTGCAAATGTAACGTTTGGGATTGTTTGACCTTCAATATTCTTTAACATGGTTTAGTTCCTCTTGATTTGTTAAAGCCATTATGGCGAAAATTTAAATATAGTTCTAATCGTTTGTTTGTATTAAAATGATAGTCAAAAGCTATCAGGGTGGAGCTGAACATGAACTTAAAAGACTTTGAATACGTTAAAGCCATAGCACAACATAAACATTTTCGTAAAGCAGCCGATGCGTGCTTTGTTAGCCAACCTACACTGAGTGGGCAGGTTAAAAAACTTGAACAAACATTAGGTGTTACTTTATTTGACCGCTCAACCAAACAAGTAACTCTAACTGCTAAAGGTGTACGTTTATTAGCGCAAATAGAGGTTATTTTAGAGCAAACTCAAATACTCAAAGAGCTGGCTTCTACCTCTAATGAACCATTACAAGGTAAGATAACAATTGGTATTATTCCAACTATTGCGCCGTATTTATTGCCAACTTTGTTAACCTCAATGAAAGAAGCATTTGTAGATAGCCAATTTGCGTTTATTGAAATGCAAACAGCCACCATATTAGATGCGCTTAACAATGGTGAGCTTGATTTTGCAATTTTGGCCGATGTAGCTGAGCTTAATCATTACCACACTATTCCACTTTATAAAGAAGACTTTTTAGTCGCTGTTTCAAAAGATAACGCGCTGGCTAAGCATAAAAAAGTCGCGCTTAGCGATCTTCAAGGTTGCAGCCTATTAATGTTAAGTGATGGCCATTGCTTTAAAGATCAAGCCCAAAAGTTTTGTTTTTCGGCAGGGGTTGATGTGTCTAATCAATATAAAGGCAATAGTTTAGAAACGTTACTTGCGCTGGTGGCAATGGATGATGGCGTTACTTTTGTGCCAAAGTTAGCTTGCACACAGCGCACGGGTATTGATTATATGCCTATATTTCCCAATCAGCAGCGTAATGTCGTGTTTGCATGCAGAAAGCATTATCCGCATTTGGCAGGGGTTGAGCAGTTGGGTGAGTGGTTGTCGGCTCACCCTAATTTAAAAACACAGCTTGCTAAAGCGCTTTAAAGATCTTGGCTTATTACTTCAACTACATCGTTGATTTGTACGCCGGGTAGGGGCTGGTCGTTAATGCTTACTGCAACCGCAGTTTGTTGATATAACTGCTCTACACGTATTTTGTTGAGTGTTGTAGTGGTGTGAGGCATTACATTACCTGCTGCATCAGTTAGGTAGTTATGGTGTGCAATGCTCAGCATTTGCCCTTTTTTTAGGCCATGTGCTTTACCTAAATTAATTACTATTTTGCTGTTTTCCATATGCATTATTTTACCTTGCGTTGGAAAGCAGGCTAATACAGCTTGTAAGTCATAACTTAGGGTTTGATTTATATCTTGTATACTTTGACCGTAGGGTGATTGCCAAAATCTATCACTGTTTACATCAATGATGGCGGTTTTTTCGAATGGCCAAGTGCCTTGGCCCTGATAACTATTGCTCCAAAGCTGCTCATAGGTTGTGCCATTAAAAAGGCTAAACTCTATTTTGTAGTTGCGTTGGTAGCTATCGTCTTGCCAAAAAGCATAATCGCTATTGAGTTTATCGCTTGTTGATAGGTCGGTAATTTGGCTTAGTAACACGTACTGAGCGTTGGTGCGAGATGATATTTCTTCTAACTGAACTTTCGAGTAGTCGTACTGCTGCGAAAAGTAATTATCTACATTTAAAGGCATATTGTAATAAGCAACGGGTAGGGCGCTCATTTTTGATTTTTGTAAGGTGGTGAATATTCGTTTGCTAATTGCTTTGTTTACGTCAAATATTTGACCCATTCTAGCTTGCTCTCGATGAGCTAGCTGACTTTGTGTTACGGCAACAAACTTGTTAAAGCTGCTTTGCGGGCATTGCTCTGTTTGCGCAAATATATCTAAACGCAGGGTAATCGCAAATTTATCGTCGTATTTATTTTCACTTACAAGTTCAATTTTTTGAATTTCGCCGTGGCTACTAATTTTTAACTGATCTTGCATTAATACGCCGTCTACCAAGGTTTGTACTGAGCTGACACGCGCCCCAGAAAAAACCAACGCTTGAGTTATGGCATCTTTTATAGCTGCTGATTTGGCCGCGCTTATGTCGTCGTTTTGAATAATTGCGTGCCCTGTAGATTCATACCACTGCGCATTTGAAAAAGTCGAAAACGTAAATAACGCAGTTGCGCTTAATCCTGCAAATGCCTTTAATAAAAACGATTTCATACTTTTTGCTCCAAATAAACGTTAGCTTTATCTTGAGGCAGCAAGGACTGTACCAATGTTATTAATCAATAAAAATAACGTTATAAATGGCATTAAACATGCATATACCACCGTAATTAATTTACTAGGGCACAAAATTATGCGAGCAATTTCATTAGTTATTACACTTGGGTGTTTAACCTTGAGTGGGTGCAGCAGCGTGTTTGATAAGCATGTTGAGTACAAATATGTTGAGCCTAATAATTACCCGGTATTAAAAGCGGTAGGTTATGCACCTATTAGTTTACAAAAAGGGGCAAGCGCTTCACAAAAGCAGCTTATGGCTATTAAAGCCTCTAAACTTGAAGCATACAGAGAGCTTACAGAGCAAGTATATGGGCAAAAGGTAACTGCGGGTATGAGCGTTGAAAACGCAGTCGCTAAGGATGATTATTTAGAAAGCAAAGTGCAGGGCGTTATTAAAGGTGCACAAATTATAAAAACGTATGCAGTAGACGACACATACGTCACTGAGCTTGAACTCAATATGAAGCGCGTGCATGATTTATATATTGGCGAAATAAAACCACGTGAAGTAAAAAAAGTAACGTATTACTGATAAATTGACGTTCGCAATAAATTTTACAGCTGTACGTTTAGTATTTAGGCAAGTTAGAGTTTTAAGTATACAGCAGTTTAAATATTACAATGCGCCAACTAAACAGTCTCACCAGAGTACAAAAACCTCAGTCAAAAAGGTTGAAGCAGCTTGGCTCAATTTTTGGGTTTTCAAGTTTGAGATACCGGTAACTAGCAGGTTTAAATATTATAAAAAGTAGGTAATTTGGCTGAAGCGTTTTGAGTTTATGCTTTTAAATTTCTGACAAGCTGACCGTTGGTGTTAACTTCACCGCCAGACTGATTATATGTGGTGGACGATGGGGCACCAATTAAAATGTTTTTTAGTTGTTTTACACTAAGCTGCGCCTGATGTGCTGCATGTGCGTTTACTTCGTTTTGTTTTTGGCATTTCTCTAACTTACTGCGAACTTGGGCTATAAGCTCGGGAAGCTCTTCAGACTGCTCGTCATTTTTAGCAAGTAACTTATTCAGCTCTTGATCTAGGCTATTTAGCTTGGTTAAAAAAGTCATTTTTTGTTGGGTAATTTCTTTTAAACCTTCACCTCTTCTTGAGGCAATAGCGGTTAGCTCGTCGTTTAATAAAACAGCGAGAGAATCTAAACACTTATCTTGCTCGTTTAGCTTAACAATAATTAAGCTATTATGATCAGCCATAGACATCAAACTCGAAGTCAGCTAAATTTTTGGCAAGCTTTTCACTGTCTATTTGGTACTTACCTTCAGTGATTGCTTTTTTTAGCTCAGCAACTTTATTACTGTCAAAACCAGAAGATTGCTGTGCTTTTTCTTGCAGTGTTTTTAATTGCTGTGCTTGTGGTGTTAAGCTTACAGAATCGCTAGCAGCTTTAGGCGTAGCCGATTGAGCCGCTTGTGTATTTGCATTCTCTCTTTGCAAATCAACCTTTTGTTGTTTAGCATTAGCTAAAGCGCTTGGTTGTTGATTACCTGAATTGACTTGATTAACCATAATAAAAATCCATAATTTACCCAACTAATACCAGTATATCGGCATATCTTTAGTAAACTTTAATATTATTTTTAATTAAATATTTACCTGTACAGACTCTACACCATCTACACGCGCATTTAAAACTTTACCTGTTTTTTTGTTCTCTACAAGTATTTGTTCGCCCAGAGTGCCATCTTCAAGCGCAACACCGGTCGTTTTTATCTGTAAGCCTTTTGTGCTTGCATAAATATTAATAGCATCACCTTTGCATACCATACATATTTGATTGAGCAATATTGGCATACCTTCGCGAATGTTGCGTTTACTTCGACTGCCAATAAGTGCTTTAGGATCGTCTTGATATTGCACTCTCACAAAGTGTGTCGGTTTCATCTCAATGGTTAGGTGAGCGCTGGTTATTACTTCACCCCGCGCAATATTATCAGTTGTTACAACAACTGGTGCCATTTTTAGCACCTTTATATGTACGTATTGAGCCCAACTTTGAGCATCGTCGCATTTTATTTGTATTGTAATTTGTCTGTTAAACGGTGGTTCACTTGATGAAATAATATCAGGTGTCGTTGAACAAGCACGATCAGGTATACGGCTGTCTAATGGCAATGCACTGAGGTGTATTTGCTCACTATCGTGTTCGCCAATTTGCTCAGCAATGTATTTTACAGCCATTTCTTGTAGTGAGGCTTTAGTAAATACTTGTGCAGATACAGGGAATGCCATTCCTAGGCTAGTAACAAAATAAAAAACACTGTATCTTTTGATTTTTTTTAACAAACTCATAATGTTTCGACTATGCTTATGGTTTCAAACAGGGTATAAATATTTTGCGTCAAAATTAAGACGCTCCCACGATGTTGTGTAGCTTTGTATATGTAGGAAGCAATTATCGTTCCGTATTATTTGTTTTCTAAAGGAGATTTTAATGGCAGGCATTTTAGACTCAGTAAACCAGCGTACTCAGTTGGTTGGCCAGAACCGCCTAGAATTACTATTATTTAAACTCAGAGGGCGCCAGCGTTTTGGGATCAATGTATTTAAGGTAAGAGAAGTCCTTCAATGTCCTCCGCTTACTAGTATGCCAAAATCGAATTCTTATATTCGTGGTGTAGCTCATATTCGTGGACAAACTATTTCTGTCATAGATTTATCTATGGCGGTAGGTGGACGTCCAATCGATAACATCAAAGACAGCTTTATCATAATTGCTGAATATAATCGCTCAGTGCAAGGTTTTTTGGTCGGTGGTGTTGAACGTATAGTTAATATGAACTGGGAAAAAATAATGCCACCACCTTCTGGTGCCGGACGTTATTCATATTTGACCGCCGTTACTGAAATAGAAAACGAGCTAGTAGAAATTTTAGATGTTGAAAAAATATTAAATGAAATTTGCCCTGTTAACACAGAAGTAAGTTCTGAAGTTGCTGAAAGTGGTGACATTCAAAAAGATTTAGGTGAACGAATTGTATTTATAGCTGATGACAGTGCGGTTGCGCGAAATCAGGTAAAACGTGCGCTAGAGCCGCTTGGTGTGCAAACGGAACTTGCCAAAAATGGTAAAGAAGCACTCGTAAGACTCAAAGAAATTGCCGAGCTTGATTGCCAAACCGATATTACAGAACGTGTGGCGCTGCTTATATCTGATGTTGAAATGCCTGAAATGGATGGCTATACACTAACGGCAGAAATAAAAGCAGACCCTAAACTTGCACCTTTACATGTTATTTTGCATACGTCACTCAGTGGTGTATTTAACCAAGCAATGATTGAAAAGGTGGGGGCAGACGATTTTATTGCCAAATTTAACCCTGATGAATTAGCCACTGCGGTTAAAAAATGGGTTCATTGTGAATAATCAAAACAGGTGCTACTAATTTGAATAACAAAGACTTGCAGCAAAATGAATACGATCAGTTCCGTTCGTTTTTAGAACAGCAATGTGGTATTGTTCTTGGTGAAAATAAGCAATACTTGGTTAAAAGCAGGCTTGCGCCATTAATGGCTCGTTTTGATGTAGGGTCGTTATCTGAACTTGTTAGCAAAACACTAGGGCCACATGAAAGGCAATTACGAGCGGCTGTTGTTGATGCGATGACCACCAACGAAACTTTGTGGTTCAGAGACCAATACCCCTTTGAGCTACTTCAAAACAGATTGTTTCCTGAGTTTAAAGATTTGAGGCGGCCTGTAAAAATTTGGTCTGCAGCTAGTTCGTCTGGTCAAGAGCCTTATTCTATTGCTATGTCGGTTGCTGAGTTTCAATCTAAGCAACCTAACGTTTTAAAAATGGGTGCTCAGATCATTGGTACTGATATTTCTAACACTATGCTAGACATGTGTAAAAATGGCGAGTATGACGCGTTAGCTTTGGCGCGCGGGTTGTCTGCAGAACGTCGAAAAAAGTTTTTTACAGATAGCGGCAATGGTATGGCAAAAGTTAACGACACTTTGAAAAGACAAGTGAGCTTTAGGCATTTAAATTTACTAGATTCGTATGCATTAATGGGTAAATTCGATATTATTTTTTGCCGCAATGTACTTATTTACTTCTCTCCAGAGGTAAAAGCAAAAATTATTAAACAATTTTCACAAGCGCTTAATCCTAAAGGTTATTTATTTTTAGGGGCTTCGGAGTCAATGGCCGGGTTGAGTGACGAATTTGATATGGTTAGATGCAATCCTGGCATTATTTACCAAAAGAAATAAACCTTTTTTCTTTCCTTCAAAACGACACATCATGTGTCGTTTTTCATTTTAAATCATTCGATTACAAAAAATATAATCACTCAATTATAAGTGGCTTATTTATTGCTTTATTCAAGTTAAGTCAATTTTTTGGAGATGGTTATGGCTATCAGTTTTGATAAAGCTTTAGGTGTGCATCAGCATACTATGTTGATCCGTTCACAACGAGCAGAAGTGCTAGCAAGTAATATTGCTAATGCTGATACGCCGGGCTACAAAGCAAAAGATATTAACTTTGCCTCAGCATTAAAAGCGGCAAAATCACACCAGCAAAGCGGCAATACAATGGTAACTACTAATGAAAAACACATTGGTGGTGGTACCCGTAGTGTGGGTGGTGATGAATTATTTCGTACGCCAAATCAAACAGATACAGGTGATGGTAACTCAGTGGATGTACAGGTGGAACGGAACTTGTATACACAGAATGCTATGGAGTATCAGGCCAGCTTACAATTTTTAAGCGGCAAATTTAAAGGCCTGAATAAAGCCCTCGGTAGTCAAGGATAATAATTATGAGTTTATATAACGTTTTTGATATTGCTGGTTCTGGTATGAGCGCACAGAATGTTCGTTTAAATACCACTGCGAGTAATATTTCGAATGCTAATACAATTAGCTCTTCTCAAGACAAAACGTACCGAGCGCGACAACCTGTATTTGCTGCAGAGCTTACCAAAGCTTCTGAGTCGGTAAGTAATAATCAGGGCTCTTCTGTTGGTGTTAAGGTGCTGGGCATTGTTGAAAGCAGTGCACCACTGCAGATTGAATACAACCCTAATCACCCGAGTGCGGATGAAAATGGTTATATCTACAAACCCAACGTTAATGTTGTAGAGGAGATGGCGAACATGATTTCTGCCTCTCGCTCTTATGAAACAAACGTGCAAGTTGCTGATGCAGCTAAGCAAATGTTAAGTAAAACTCTGCTGCTAGGTCAGCGTTAACCGAGGGTAGGTTATGAGTAACGATATTAGTACATCTTCATCCTATTTAGATTCTTTGCGTTGGCAGAATACAACACCAACGACAACCGAAGAGCAAAGCGATGCGTTAACTCAAGAAGATTTCTTCTCGTTGTTAACTCAGCAGTTATCGTTTCAGGATCCGAGTAAGCCTGCTGATAACGATCAAATGATTGCACAAATGACTAATTTCACGATGGCTGAAGGTATCTCAAATCTTAATAGTAATTTTGAGTCGCTAGCAGCTTCGATGACATCTAACTCTGCTTTGCAGGCATCAACATTGGTTGGTAAGCAAGCATTACTTGAGTCGGATTCCTTAGATTTAAATGCAACGGGTGAAGCGAAAGGTTCAGTCGTTGCAGAAAGCCCAGTAGATAGCTTAACGCTTCGTATTACTGATGAGTCAGGTCAATTAGTTCGCAGTATTGATTTAGGTTCACAGTCTGCTGGTGCAATACGCTTTGCTTGGGATGGTAAAAACGAAGCCGGTGAGCGGTTGCCTGAGGGTGAATACAATATTGTAGCTGAAGGCAGTACAAATGGTGAGTTTTCAAGCTTACCCATTGCTACGTTCAAGAATATTGAAAGTGTAAATATAAACGGTGCCAATGGCATCATTATTAACACTAAAGAAGGTGCGGTTAGGCTGACTGATGTCGCAGAGATCGCGTAATAGAGTTTGATAATATTTCGCCTGTTTGCAGGCTGTATTTAATAGGTTAGAGGTCAATTATGAGCTTCAATATTGCATTAACAGGCATAGCTGCCGCACAAAAAGATTTAGACGTTACCGCAAATAATATTGCGAACGTTAATACAACCGGCTTTAAAGAGTCTCGCGCTGAGTTTGCAGATGTATATGCTTCTTCAGTGTTTAGTTCAGGTAGAACTAAAAATGGTGACGGTGTTCAAACTACTATGGTTGCCCAGCAATTTCACCAAGGTTCGCTGCAATTTACTAATAACTCATTGGATTTAGCCATTACAGGTGAAGGCTACTTTGCAATGAGCCAAGACCTGGGGGCGCAAGATTTTACCTTTACAAGAGCAGGGGCTTTTAAATTAGATAAAGATAACTTTATCGTAGATGCCAAAGGTAACTTTTTACAAGGTTTCCCTGTTGATGAAGCTACCGGAGATACTACCTCAGTCAGTTTGAGTACTTCGTCGGCACTTCAAATCCCTGATTCGTCTGGGTCACCTCGTGCAACGGCAACGGTATACAGTTCATTTAACTTAGATTCGCGTGCGGATGCGCCTTCGTTGCCATTTGATCCAACAGAAAGTGCTTCGTATAACTCATCAACTTCAACCACTGTTTACGATTCACTGGGTGAGGCACATGTTTTACAATACTTTTTTGTAAAAAATGATCCGACGACAAACCCTAATGAGTGGGATATACATGCAACGCTCGATGGTTTAGTTGTTGATCCAGCAACGGGCGCTGAGCAAACTACTGCGCCATATACACCTTTAACTACCCTAGGTTTTAGCTCAAGCGGTTTACCTGAAACAACAAATGGGGTTGCTAATGCAAACCCAAGCAGTTTCGATGAGTTAGTTTTACCTGCGGGTGCTGGGACTGGTTTATCTTCGTTACTGACCAACGGCGCGTCATTTCCTGATACGGGCGTAGAGCTTAATTGGCGAGATGAGGCTGCAACTACAAATAAGCAGCCAACCCAGTACGCAAGTCGATTTGAAGTTAAAGCACTCGACCAAGATGGTGCAACAGTTGGCCGTTTGGCGGGTATTGATATTGGTACTGACGGAAAAATAGTAGCTTCATACAGTAATGGCGACACATCTTTCCTAGGTCAGGTAGCGATGGTTCGTTTTTCTAATTCACAGGGCTTATCTCAAGTTGGTGATACCTCGTGGAAAAAAAGCTTAACGTCAGGTGAGCCAATTGCGGGTGAACCTGGTTCAGGTACTTTAGGTTCAATAAATTCATCAGCACTAGAGCAATCAAATGTGAATTTAACTAATGAGCTGGTTGACCTAATTAGTGCCCAGCGTAACTTCCAGGCTAACTCTCGTGCGCTTGAGGTTAACTCAACACTACAACAGGCAATCTTACAGATTCGTTAATTTAATACTTAACATAATTTTAAGGGCTGCTTTTTAAAGTGGCCCTTTTTATTTTCACTTCATTTAGTTTGTTTTATAACCATTTTACATCATTTCCTATTGTGGCATCTATTTTGCATTTCTTGTGTATAGAGATTTTTAATATGAGTCGATGCTATGGACAAAATGGTCTACATTGCGGCCTCAGGCGCTAAACAAAGCCTACAGGGGTTGGCCCTTAAAGCCAATAATTTGGCGAATGCGAATACTACTGGATTTAAGTCAGACTTTGCACAAGCTCGCTCTATGCAGGCTTTTGGTGAAGGGTTGCCATCACGTGTGTTTTCTATGCAAGAGCGCCCAGGTTCTAATATGACCTCTGGTGGCATAGTTGAAACAGGTAGAGACCTCGACATTGCAATGAGTGATAACGCATGGTTAAGCGTCCAAGATGCCTCAGGCAATGAAGCTTACACCAAGGTGGGTACATTAAATATTACCGCTGAAGGTATGTTAATGACCAGCCATGGTCGTCAAGTAATTGGCGAAGGCGGGCCTGTCATTTTACCAGTACCGATTGAAAAAATTGAATTTAGTGAAGACGGTGCAATTCAAGTTCGCCCGCAGGGGGCGCCTGCTACGTTTTTAGAAGAAGTTGACCGCTTAAAGGTGGTTGAAGCTAATAGCTTTCAACTAGAAAAAGGGAATGATGGTTTATTTAGGCCTAAGGCAGGAGAGGTTGTTGATACCTCTGCCAATGTCAAAGTATTAAGCGGAACCTTAGAAATGTCTAATGTGAACCCAGTTCACGAAATGGTCGATATGATCAGCCATCAACGTCAATTTGAGTTACAAGTAAAACTGATGAAAACAGCTGAAGATCTGGATAGATCACAAGATCAGCTGATGCGCATAGTTTAACTTTAAATGAGGACACGATTATGAATCCAGCATTGTGGATCAGTAAAACGGGGCTAGACGCTCAGCAAACCGATATTTCGGTTATATCAAACAATTTAGCGAATGCCAGTACGGTAGGTTATAAAAAAAGCCGCGCTATTTTTGAAGATTTACTTTATCAAAATATTAACCAGCCAGGTGGGCGATCGTCGCAAGACACTGAAATGCCGTCTGGTTTAATGTTAGGTGCTGGTGCAAAAGTAGTGGCTAACCAAAAAAACTTTTCTCAGGGTAATATGCTAACCACTGAGAATTCATTGGATTGGATGATCTCAGGGCCTGGTTTTTTTGAAGTATTACAACCCGATGGCAATATTGCTTATTCGCGTAATGGGCAGTTTACTACCGATGGCGATGGTCGAATTGTCACGTCTGGTTCTGGTTATGTAGTGCAACCAGAAATGAATGTTCCCGATGATGCGCAATCAATTACTATTTCACAAGATGGTGAGGTATCTGTTCGTATTTCAGGTCAAGCCGATAATGTTGTGATTGGCCAGCTTACAATTAGCGATTTTATTAATCCATCGGGCCTTGAGCCTGTAGGGCAAAATCTTTATACCGAAACGGCAGTAAGTGGCGCGCCTGTGCAAGGTAACCCGGGTGTAGAAGGCTTAGGCACAATTATTCAGGGCTCACTTGAAACATCAAACGTAAATGTAACTGAAGAGCTGGTTAACCTAATTGAAACGCAGCGTATTTACGAAATGAACTCTAAAGTCATCTCGGCTGTTGACGAGATGATGAGTTACATCAATCAGCAATTATAAGGTGTAGGGGGAATTATGCGTCATTATATGTTATTTGCGGTAGGTACATTATTTTTAAGTGGCTGTGTTTCAACACAAAATAGTGATGTTGTTCAAGATGACCCCTATTATGCGCCAATGTATCCTGAACCAAGTATGGAACCCGTAGTTGCAACAGGTTCGTTATTTAATACTAATGTGTCAAACGACTTATACGCAGATAGAAAAGCACTGCGTACTGGCGACATTATTACTGTAAATTTACAAGAGTCTACTCAAGCTACTAAAGCAGCTAAAACCGAAACCGATAAGCAATCTGATGCAAGCCTAGACCCTGTCATAGGGCTTGGTGGCCTCCCTGTGAATATAGGTGGCGATAGTATTCAGTTTGGTATTGGTAGTGACGCCTCTTTTACGGGGGATTCTAAATCAAATCAATCAAACAGCTTATTTGGCAATATTTCGGTTAATGTTATGCGTGTTTTACCTAATGGTAACTTAGTTATTCGTGGCGAAAAGTGGTTAACGTTAAACACTGGTGAAGAATTTATTCGTTTGGAAGGTTTAGTACGCCCGCAAGATGTGAGTTCTGATAACACAGTTGAGTCAAACCGAATAGCCAATGCGCGTATTCAGTACTCTGGTAAAGGGCAAACACAAGAAGCGCAAAGTGCAGGTTGGTTAACACGCTTTTTCAGTAGCTCGATTTTTCCTTTTTAGAGGGCATTCATTATGAATGTATTAAAGTTATTTTGTTTAATCACGCTAATAGGTTGCCAATTTTCGGCACATGCTGAGCGTATTAAAGATATTTCTATGGTTGAAGGGGTTAGATCGAACCAGTTGGTAGGTTATGGCTTAGTAGTGGGTTTACCCGGCACGGGTGAGCAGAGCCGTTTTACTCAGCAAAGTTTTAAAGGCATGTTAAGCAATTTTGGTATTTCGCTACCTGCAAATTTAAGCCCTAAGATTAAAAACGTTGCTGCCGTTGCTGTACATGCTGAATTACCCGCATTTAGAAAGCCAGGACAAACAATTGATATAACCGTTTCATCTATTGGTAGTGCGGGTAGCTTGCGCGGTGGTACGTTATTACAAACGTTTTTAAAAGGGGCTGATGGCAATGTATATGCCGTAGCTCAGGGTAGTTTAATAGTGGGGGGCTTAGGTGCCCAAGGCGCTGACGGCAGTCGGGTTGTTATTAATACCCCAACAGTTGGCCGTATTCCAAATGGCGCAACAGTAGAGCGTGAAGTTAAAAGTCCGTTTATGCAAGGCGATTTTATTACGTTTAACTTAAACCGCCCTGATTTTACAACGGCAAAGCGCCTTGAAAAAACAATTAACGATTTAGTCGGCCCTAACAGTGCAAAAGCAATTGATTCTGTGTCTGTTCGTGTGATTGCCCCTCGAGATGCTTCTCAACGTGTGTCTTATTTATCAACGCTTGAAAATCTTGAATTTAAACCTGCAGATATGTCTGCAAAAATTATTGTTAACTCGCGTACAGGCACCATTGTGATTGGTAAAAATGTTAAGTTACAGCCTGCAGCAATAACACATGGCGGGTTAACTGTAACCATTTCAGAGCAACAAAATGTGACTCAACCTAATGCATTAGCTGAGGGCGAAACCGTTGTAACGCAGCAATCAATTATAGATGTAAATGAAGACGACTCGCGTGCGTTTGTGTTTAACCCGGGTGTTAGTTTAGACGATTTAGTTCGTGCTATAAACGAGGTAGGCGCAGCGCCTGGCGATTTAATGGCTATTTTAGAGGCCCTTAAAGAAGCCGGAGCAATAAACGGCCAACTTGTTGTTATTTAATATTTATTAAGCTTTAGCAAAGCCTTTGCTAAAGCTTTCTTTCTCTCCCTAATCCACATTTTCAATCTGGCTTAATTTTTGCATTTTAATTTGTATTATTCATTATTGTGTCAAAAAGCTGATGGAAACTAATCATCTAGACAAACAAAACTTTTTTGATTTAGGCAATTTAGATTCACTTCGTAAAGAAGCCTTAAGCGGTGGTGATGCATCAACCGATGCATCTAAAGCCGCTCTTAAAAAAGCAGCTGCGCAATTTGAAGCTATTTTTACCCAAATGCTACTTAAAAGTATGCGTAAAGCTAACGAAGCGTTTGAAGATAAAGAAAGCCCACTTAACTCAAGTAGCGTTAAGTTTTTTGAAGACATGCATGATCAACAGTTATCTACTGAGCTTTCATCAAATGGGTCTTTAGGCCTTGCTGATTTAATTGTTCAGCAGTTATCGCCAGACGGCAAAACTTTTATGCCGGGTTCTGTATTGAGAACAACCAATGACTTTTTAAGTGATATGCGTGCGGGCTCTTCGCTTCCTCATACCCAAAATGAAGAAAAAGCTTCTGTTAATGTTCAAAACGATAAAACCGATTCTAAAGTGCCTGAAGTTCCTTCAGCGCCATTCGAAAGTACTGAAGAATTTGTAACTACAGTATGGGAACACGCTAAAACAGCAGCACAAAAAATTGGTTTAAACCCTGCTGTTATGGTTGCACAAGCCGCACTTGAAACAGGTTGGGGTAAGCACATTATTAATAAAAGCGACGGTAACAGTTCAAATAACTTATTCAATATCAAATCAGATAAAAGCTGGGATGGCGAAAAAGCAAGTAAAGTAACCCTAGAGTTTGAACAAGGAACGCCTGTTAAAAAACAAGCAAGCTTTAGAGCTTATGACTCAATAAAAGAGAGCGTAAACGACTTTGTTGATTTTTTAACCCAAAACCCACGCTACCAAGAAGCATTACAAAATACAGCTAAGCCAAGCGAGTTTTTAGATTCATTACAAAAAGCCGGCTACGCAACGGATCCTAATTACGCGAGTAAAATAAAAAAAGTGCTTAACAGTGCTCAATTAAAAGATGTTGCAGCCAGTGTTATTCGCCAAGGAGTAAAGTAAATGTCGTTTAACTTATTAAACATTGCCAGTTCTGGGGTTAGAGCAAATTCGGAGCTACTGCAAACGACAAGTAAAAATATAGCGAATGTAAATACCGAAGGCTATGTGCGAGAGCGCACAGAGCATACAACTATGGTCGATAACCAGGTAGGGAAAGGAGAAACCTATCGCTTGTTAAACCAGTTTGCCCAAGAGCAACTCAACAGAGATACCTCTAATAAAACGTTTTTTGATCAATTTGTTACAGAGTCAAACCGCGTTGATAGTTTGTTTTCAGAAGATTCTAATAGTTTATCTACTAGTATAAATTCATTGTTTAATAATGTTCAGGAGTCGTTAAATCAGCCTTCGTCTACCGTTGCTCGCTCGCTGGTAATGACGGATGCTGAAAACTTAGTGAATCAAATGGACAGACTCTCAGGCATTGTTTTCGATCAGAAAAATATTGTAAATGAACAGCTAGACGTATTTACAGAAGAGGCAAATGGCTTAATTCAAAAAATTGGTACATTAAATCAAGATATTGCTGCTGTTAACGGCACTAATAACCAGGCTGATGCAAGTTCTACTTATAATGAACGCGATAAGGCAATCCGTGATTTATCAGAACTTATTGATATAGAAACACTGGATGGCCCAAATGGTGAAAAACTTGTATTTATGGGCACCGGTGAAGCGGTTGTAATGCAAAATGGCTCGTTTAATTTGTTTTCTATGCGTGGCGATCCTGATCCAAACTTTAAAGAACTTAGGTTAGATGTTAATGGGGGCAAGGCAGTGCCGCTTGAAGTTGATGTATCTAAATTAAAGGGAAAAATTGGTGGATTACTGGCATTTAGAGACGATGTGCTAGTCCCTGCTCAAAATCAAATTGGCCAAATGGGTTTAGCAATAGCCGATTCTTTTAATGAACAAAACAAGCTGGGTATGGACGTTAACGGAGAGCTCGGGGGGAATATTTTTAATATTCCTACGGTTGGTGGCTATGCTTATACGGCTAATACGGGTAGTTCAAGTATGACTGCAACCCTTGAAGCTGGTAAGGGCAGTGAATTGCCTGCAAGTGACTTTATAATCACTTATACCAGTGCTTCAACGGTCGAAATTCAGCCAATAGATAATAAAGGTGAGCCGCTAGGCACAGCATCGACAGCAAATATAACCGCTGGCGTCATTGATTCATCTACAATCACGAGTGGCGAATCGTTTGGTTTAGAAATTAATGTAGCGGGCGCTGCTAATGCAGGTGATCAGTTTCAAATAAAGCTTAACTCTGAGTCGGCGGCAAATATGTCTTTAGCAACCACTCGTGGTGAAGATTTAGCGCTTGCAGCACCAATAAGAACAGCAAACGACATTAACAATATAGGAAATGCCACCATTACGGTTGGTGAGGTAAGTGATGTTACTACTGGTAGCTTTACAACGTCACCGGCAGGTCTTACAAATGGACCTATTAGTGTTGTTAAAACCGCTAATCTAAATGAATACACAATAAGTGATGGTGTAAATACCAGTACTTTTACAGCAACTTTGCCAGCAAAAGACATGTTACAACAGGCAGGTAATGGCTTTGAACTATATGGTTTTGACTTTGATATTGAAGGCAGCCCTGAAACTGGCGATACATTCACACTTGAGTTTAACCAAGGTGGCTTTGATGATAACCGTAATGGTCAAAAGTTAGCGGGGTTACAGCAAGGTGAATTAGTGCGTCAAAATGTTGTTAGCGGTGCAAATTCAGACAACCACAAAACATTTAACCAAGCTTATGCAGGATTAGTAAGCGATATAGGCGTGGTAACTAACCAAGCAAAAACGAATGGGGAAGCATTTGAAGCGCTTGCTCAGCAATCTGAAGCCTGGTATGAATCGCTTTCTGGCGTAAACCTTGATGAAGAGGCTGCTAATTTATTACGTTTTCAACAGTCTTATGCGGCTTCTGCACAGGTACTTGCAACTGCTCGTACTGTTTTTGACACTATATTAAGTGCTGCGAGGTAATTATGCGCTTATCAAACAATTTGATGTACCAAAGTAGTTTAAATTCAATTTTGAACAATCAACAAAATGTTAGTAAGGCTCAAGAGCAAGTTAATACTCAAAAGCGTGTGTTAACGGCGTCGGATGATCCTGCAGCGGCTTCCCGCGCACTTCAATATACCGATAGAATACAGAGTAATGAGCAGTACAGTAAAAATATAACCATGCTTAATAGCCGCTTGAATATAGAAGAAGGTGCACTTGAAAACATCAAAAGCGCATTAGAGAGAGCGCATACGTTGACCATTCAATCAGGAAATGGTGTTTATAGTGCAGCTGACAGAGAGGGGCTTGCCGAAGAAATTAAGGCGCTTCAAAGTACAGTACTTGATTTAATGAACTCTAAAACTGAAGACGGGAAATACATTTTTTCTGGTTATCAGGATAATACACAGACTTACTCGCTCGATTCATCCACCGGTTTATATGTTTACGGCGGCGACCAAGGTCAGCATATGATTAAGATAGCTGAAGGGGTTGATATTAAATCAAGTGATAATGGGTTTGATGCCTTTGAAAAAGTGGATGCGCGTTTAGATGTTGTTTCTAATGATGGAGTTGTATCAGGCGGTATTACAAGTTCTAAGGTGTATGTAACGGAACAAGGTCAATTTGATACGTTCCATAAACAGAACTATAACCCAGATCCATCGGCTGCCGCAGGTGCTAATACACTAAATGTGATCACAACGGCGGGATCACCTAATACTTATCAAATAGAGCAAGCAGGGACAATACTAGCAACCGGTAACATCAACGACTCTGTTATTAAGTTTGCAGGTATGGAGATAAGTGTTACGCCAGTTGCGACAGGCCAAATTGATATTACGCTTGAAGCGCCTAAAAAAGAAAATGTGCTTAACTCTATGAGTGAGCTAATAGCGGGCCTGACTAACCCTGCTTTAACTGAAGAAGAATTTGAGCAAGTCATTGCTGACTCGCTTGTTCAAATCTCGAACGCAAAAAATAATGTGTCTCTAACTCAAGCTGGACTGGGTGGACGAATCAATACAGCAGAAAAAGTACTGCAATCAAATACAGATTTAGATATTAATAACAAATCAGCACGATCTGACTTGGTTGATATAGATATAACAGAAGCAATAACTGAGTTAACCAAACAAGAAACAGCACTTCAGGCATCACAGGCAACCTTTGGCCGTTTAGCAAACCTTTCGTTGTTTGATTACTTATAATTAAACTCAGAGTAAGGCAATACTTTGCCTTACTCTGTAAAACTCTTCGCTTTGAATAAATACTTCCTTTAAATAAATTACTTACCTCACCAATAAAAGCACTTTAAGAACATTTACAATGATGTTTTTATTTAGCGATGACTTTAAATTTTTTTATTTTAATTAAATAAATTCAATTAGTTAAAAAATAAATTTGATTTTTTTAAAAAAAAGCTAAAGGATTTTTTTTCTAGACCGATAACTTAATTAACCAAGCACAGCGTTGAAATTACAACCACTGCTTAATCTAGTAAGTTTGAGAGTAAATGATAAGTTTACTTTAGGAGAGACATCATGGCTTTATATGTAAATACAAATGTTAGTGCGTTAAACGCACAAAGACAGTTAAACAACTCAGGTAATGCACTTGATACATCATTCCAACGTTTATCATCAGGTATGCGTATCAATAGCGCAAAAGATGATGCGGCTGGCCTACAAATTTCTGACCGTCTTACATCACAAGTAAATGGTCTAAACCAAGGTAATCGTAACGCGAATGACGGTATCTCTCTAGCTCAAACGGCTGAGGGTGCACTTGATGAAGTAACATCAATGTTCCAACGTATTCGTACACTTGCACAACAAGCATCTAATGGTTCAAACACTGATGAAGATCGTCTTGCAATTCAAGAAGAGATTCGTTCATTATCATCAGAAGTTAACCGTGTTGCTGAAGATACAACTTTCGGCGGTCAAAACCTTCTTGATGGTTCTTACAAAGCAAGTTTTCAAGTTGGTGCTGATGCGGTACAAACTATCGGCTTCAGCATGAAAGATGTAGGCACTACGGCTAGTGGTCCAAACACAATTTCTGCAAACGGTGGTTTTACATTATCAGGTATTGCAGGTGTTGCTAGTAACTTAACGGGTAAAGGTTTAACAACTTTAGCCGCAGGTGTTTCTGATATTTCTGGTGCAGCCGTGGCGGGCACGGATGACTTTGATACTAAATTTAGAGCTGAAACAATCAGTGTATCTACTCAAGGTAATGCACAATTTGTTTTAGCAGGTATGGATTCATTAATTGCTGTTGTTGATAAAAAACGTGCAGAGCTTGGTGCGGTTCAGAACCGTTTCCAATCAACAATTCGTAACCAATCAAATATTTCTGAAAACTTATCAGCTGCGCGCTCACGTATTAAAGATACAGACTTCGCAGCAGAAACGGCAAACTTAACTAAGATGCAGATTTTACAACAAGCAAGCCAAACAATTTTGGGACAAGCTAACCAGCGTCCACAGGCTGCACTTAGCCTACTAGGTTAATAAAGCTTTACAATTAGATTAGTCAATTTATTGGCGAAGAAGAAATGAAAGCGCCTCTGCTTAATGGGGTATTAACAAAGGCGCTATAGGATTTTGCCAGCGGAGGCCTTAATCCAAATTGTTCTAACATTTGTAGAACACATATGTACTAGCATAAACTATGCCATTAGTTTATGTCAGTCACCCACTCTCAAACTTATCAAATCATAAGGCCCTAAACGGGCCTTATTCCTTTATTATACTATTACAGCCTTTAAACTGCCCAATTTTAAATAAGAGCTAAGTACAACAGGTTTTCAGTCTTTAATATAAAGTTGGCCTAATGTTTGCTTTTGTCTTTGTAAGTTTATTTTAACTTACAAAGTGGCAGATAGTTGCCCCTAGGCAGAGTATACCGCCTACATATCTAGTCACTTTGTCAAATTCCCACTTTCTTTGAATGAGAGAGTGACCTAACTTTGACAGATAATAAGAGAGTTTATTATGGCTTTATATGTAAATACCAATGTAAGTGCGATTAATGCGCAAAGGCAGCTTGAGAGAAGCGGTGGTGACTTAGATACGTCATTTAAGCGCTTATCGTCAGGTCTTCGTATAAACAGCGCAGCAGATGATGCTGCGGGTTTGCAAATTTCAGATCGTTTACAGTCGCAAATATTAGGCCTTAACCAAGGTAACCGAAATGCGAACGATGGTATTTCTTTAGCGCAAACTGCTGAAGGTGCAATGGATGAAATTACCTCTACTTTTCAACGTATTCGAACGCTTGCTCAACAGGCGTCAAACGGCTCTAATACAGATGAAGACCGATTAGCTATCCAAGAAGAAATCCGTCAATTATCTGATGAAGTAAATCGTATTGCTACCGATACTACTTTTGGTGGTCAAAATCTACTTGACGGTACCTATTCTGCAAGCTTTCAAATTGGTGCTGATGCGGTTCAAACAATCGGGTTTAGCATGCAGGATGTAGGTGGTAGTGCTAATACAATTTCTGCAAATGGTGGTTTTACAATGTCAGGTATTGCAGGGATTGCATCTGCAGTGGCAGGAAAAAGTATGTCTACTTTTGCGGCCGGAATAAGCGAAATTGGTAGCGGTAGTATTACAGCTGCAACTGCTAGTTTCACAAGTATGGTTGCTGCAGAAATTAGTGTATCTACTCAGGCTAATGCACAGCAAGTATTTGCAGGTATGGATGCAATGATTGCTGTAGTTGATAAAAAGCGTGCAGAATTAGGTGCGGTACAAAACCGCTTCCAATCAACAATCCGTAACCAAGCGAATATTTCTGAAAATTTATCTGCTGCTAAATCGCGTATTAAAGATGCTGATTTTGCAATGGAAACGGCTAATCTAACTAAAAATCAGATTTTACAGCAAGCAAGTCAAACTATTTTAGGGCAAGCTAATCAGCGTCCACAGGCCGCACTTAGCCTACTTCAGGGTTAATAAGATCACAGCTAGTAGAAATTAAATACAAATAAAGCTAAAGCTTTCGCTTCAATGGACGATATATGATTTAGAGGACTAAAAATCCAGGACTCTAAATCACGGATAATAACAGGGTAGGGGTATCCCGTTATTGTCTATCGAACTTTGAAGCGGAGGCTATCATGGCTTTATACGTAAATAGTAATGTGAGTTCTTTGAACGCACAAAGACAATTAAGCAAATCAAGTAACGCATTGGATACTTCATTCCAACGTCTATCGTCAGGTATGCGTATTAACAGTGCAAAAGACGATGCTGCAGGTATGCAGATTTCAAACCGTTTATCATCACAAGTGAATGGTTTAAATCAAGGTAACCGAAATGCAAACGATGGTATTTCACTTGCACAAACAGCTGAAGGTGCGCTTGATGAAGTAACATCAATGTTCCAACGTATTCGTACATTGGCTCAACAAGCATCTAACGGTTCAAATACAGACGAAGACCGTTTAGCGATTCAAGAAGAAATTCGTTCATTATCGTCAGAAGTTAACCGTGTTGCAGAAGACACAACATTTGGTGGTCAAAACTTACTAGATGGTAGCTATGATGCTAAATTCCAAGTTGGTGCCGACGCTGTGCAAACTATAGGTTTTAGTATGCAAGATGTGGGTACTACGGCAAGTGGTCCTAATTCTATTTCTGCAAATGGTGGATTCACATTATCAGGAATTGCAGGTGTTGCAAGTAACTTAACTGGTAAAGGCCTTACTACATTAGCTGCTGGTGTTTCTGATGTTTCTGGTGCGGCAGTTGGCGCTACAGATGACTTTGATACAAAGTTCAGAGCCGAAACAATTAGCGTATCAACACAGGGTAATGCACAGTTTGTTTTAGCAGGTATGGACTCAATGATTGCTGTAGTTGATAAAAAACGTGCGGAGTTAGGTGCTGTTCAAAACCGTTTCCAATCAACTATCCGAAATCAGTCAAATATCTCAGAAAACTTATCGGCTGCAAAATCACGTATCCAAGATACGGATTTCGCACAAGAAACAGCTAACTTAACTAAGATGCAGATCTTACAACAGGCTAGCCAAACAATCTTAAGCCAAGCAAATCAGCGTCCACAAGCAGCGTTATCGCTTTTAGGCTAATTGATTTGAACTATGAGCCACTTTAGACTAAGCAAATAGTCCAAATGTGGCTTATAGTCTTAATATATGTTTCGAGGGTAGCCGAGATGATTGATTTAAACTCTACACAAAAAACGATAGATGGACTCAGTGTTGTAAATACATCTATTACTAAAGACGCGGTAAAAGAAGAAAAGCTTGAAAAGGGTACAGCTTTAACAGCAAGAGAAGCTGTTGATTTGAAGAATGCTCAAAATCTTAAAGATCAAGAAGAGCAAGAAGGTAAAGAAGATAAAGAATTGTTTGTCGAAGTAAAAGACAATCTAGAGAAGCTAAATGAGTATATCCCAGTAACATCAACTAACTTAAAATTTGAGTTTGATGATGGTGGAGATCTTCCTATCATTAAAGTGCTTGATAAAAGCAACGATGAAGTAATTAGAGAAATTCCTACCGAAGAGTTCAGGGAAATAGCTAAAGCTTTAGACGAATTTGCCGATAAATTAACTAATAAAGGTTTACTGTTTAATAAAACAGTTTAGCCATTGACAGCTATTTAGGATTATATTATGCCTCTTATTACATCTGCGGGTATTGGTTCAGGTCTCGATTTGGAAAGTATAATTTCGGCGTCAGTTGATGCTGAAAATGTACCTAAAATGAATGCCTTTGCAGCGAAGGATGAGGCGCTTCAAGTCGAGTTATCAGCGATAGGTGAAGTTAAATCTGCTTTATCGCAGTTACAAGATACAATTGAAAAATTAGCAGACCCAGATAACTTCAATAAACGAGTTGCTAATATAACCCAGCCAACAAGTGATGACGGAGATTTGATCTCTGTTACACCTACCTCTGATATCACACCAGGTGATTTTAAAATAGAAGTAGTTGCAATAGCTCAAGGTAGCCGAGCACTATCTGAGGATGGATTGTTTGCTACTAATGAAGATGTTGTGAGTGCTTCAGGCGGTACACTATCATTTTCAGCAGGCCCGGATAAGACTTTCGATTTAACCCTAGACGCCGGTGCTACTCTTTCAGATTTACGCGATGCGATAAATGACTCTGATAGTAATTTTGGTGTTACGGCTAATATTATCAACACAGGGAGTGAAGCGAAGCTTGTTTTGACTTCAACTGTGACAGGCACTGGAAATGATCTTGTTATTACAAACGACAATGCTGAACTTGATAACGTATCCACTGTAGCAAATGCTGGTGGTGCAGGCGGCATTGGAATAGCAGCAGAAAACACCGCAAAAGATGCAATTATTAAAGTTGATGGTATTACCATAACAAACGACACAAACACCTTTAAAGATGCTGTACAAGATATGACGATAACAGCAAAACGTGAAAGTGTTGACAATGAGACTGCCAAACTTTCAGTCGATTTTGACCGAGAAAGCGCAACAACGTTAGTTGATGAATTAATTACAAATTATAATAATGTTATAGGTCAACTAGGGTTTCAGTCACGCATAGGTAAACCTTTAAATAGTGACTCGACTATTCGCTCTCTTAGTTCGCAATTAGTGAATGCTTTATCAACAAGCTTAACAGATGCGGGCCCCTTTGAGAGTATTTTTGATATTGGGCTTGGAGTTGATAAAGAAGGTTACTTAGAGAAGTCGACTTTAGTCAGAAGCTTAAATGACGCGTTAGATAATAATTTTGATGATATTGGCAAGGCTTTTGCAGGTGAAAATGGTATAGCCTCAAAGTTTGAGGAGCTGCTAAATAATTATGTCGACACAAACGGCATAATGAAGCAGCGAGAGGACAGTTTAAATGGACAAATTTCTGAATTAGAAGATGATGTTGAAAATCATCAATTCAGAATGGAGTCTTTGGAAGCTAGGCTACGAGAACAATATGCAGGGTTAGATGTACTGCTTGCGCAAATGCAGTCAACACAAACCTACTTAAGTGCACAACTGGCAAGTCTTCCAGGGTTTACCCGTTCAGATAGTTAACCATAAAGAATTGATTTAGCAATAAAATATACAGGTGAATTATGTACAACGCTAAAGTAAAGAATTATCAAAAAGAAGCCTTAAAAACGCGAGTCGCAGGGGCTGACAGGTATGAAATTATTCAAATGCTAATGGCTGGTGCAGTTGAGAAAATGGTTTTAGCGAAAGTGGCGATTGATAAAAAGCACTTTGAGGCAAAGAGTGAGCATATCTCAAAAGCATCAGCAATAATCAATGCATTACGCGGTTGTTTAGATTTTGACGCTGGTGGTGATGTGTCAACAAATCTTTATTCACTTTATACATATATGGATGAGCGTTTACTGGATGCGAGTATAAAAAACGACCCAGAAATAATTACTGAAGTATCGAACCTATTAAAAGAAATAAAATCAGCGTGGGATGCAATTCCACATGATGTAAGAGAGCAGACGTTATCTGAAAACGGTATCGATGCAAATGTTGGATAAAATGGAATCTTTGATATCGCAGCTTGAAGCTGCGATTGATGAGCCAAACCTAGAAAAGGCCCTCAATTTAGACCGCAAGCTACTTGACGAAATAAAAGCGACCGATCAATTATCCCTACATGAAAATGCTACTTATTTTCTATCAGTCGCCGCAAGGCATCAAAGTGTATTGAATAAAGTCGACGATTTAAAAAAACAGTCCTTTAAAAATATTACTCAGTTTAATAAAAATCAAAAGAATATTAAGAAATATCAAAATGTCTAAAAATAATCTGCAAAGTGCTCAAGAGTCAATAAATGAGATTGAAGAGGCTCTCAATTCAATTTCTCAAAAACAACAAAACGAAGATGCTTTTGTAGATAAAGCCAATATTACTTTTGACAATAATATTCTAGCGTTTAAAAAGTATTTTCCTGATATTGCCGAGAAATTTAGTTCACATCAGCCAAGTAGCAAATTTAACTTATTTCTGAATTCAAATGGCTCAGCCAACTTTATTGACTACGACACTGGGGTGCCTATTTATAGCGAGGATCCTCATAAGCAGTCTAGCGAACAAATAAAAAGTATGCTTGAAAACCCGATTATGGGTAAAGTTGACCATAGCCAATTAGAGTTTTTAAAAAATGAGACGGGTTTTATCCATATTGATTTAATGGCTGAAATTGGCGCTATATACAATGAAACTCAACAAGCCCTTACTCCAACAAAATCCGTTGCTGAATTTATACCTAGTGCAATAATATTTGGTGTTGGCTTAGGTTATCATTTAGATAATATGTTCGGTTCTTTTAATGCAGCTTATATAAGTATTTTTGAACCCAATGAAGATTATTTTTTTGCAAGTTTGTTTACATTTGATTGGGCTAGCTTCCTTAATAAAGTAGATGAAGCTGGAAGTTATTTATACTTTTCGATCGGTGTTCCTGAGCAAGAAATGTATGAAGCTTTGCATTTAAGAGCTGGAGAAATTGGTGCGTTTAGTGTTGCAAGTGCACTTTTTTTTCAACATTACCCCTCTGAAGCTGTAAATAAATTAATTAATGAGTTTAAAGGTAATTATCATCAATTTTTTATGGGGTGGGGCTTTTTTGATGATGCACTATTAAGTGTTGCTCATTCAGTGGATAACTCTTTAAAACCTATAAATTTACTACAACCAGCAAAAAAGATTTCAGAAACTTACAATCATTTCCCTATTTTTATCGTCGCTAATGGCCCGTCATTAGATAATGACATCGATACGATTAAAAAGTTACAAGATAAAGTCATTATTGTTGCTTGTAACTCTGCGACGACAGCATTGCTCAAGCAAGGCATAACACCAGATTTTCATGTCGCACTGGAAAGGACAAAAGCAACTGAAGACTTTTTAACTGCATTCATTCCTGAGCATACACGCCAGAAAATAAACTTGCTCGTTCTCAATGTAATGTACCCCAAAGTTTTAGATTTATTCGGCTGGTGCGGAGTAGCATTGAAAAGTAACGAAGCGGGCACCTCTTTATTTCATATATCTGAGTTTTTAAATAATGGCAGGATCACATCAACAATAGGGTTTAGTAACCCCTTGGTTGGTAATACCGCGCTGAGCTTTTTTGGTAGTATGGAGTTTAAAAATATCTACCTTTTCGGAGCCGATAACGGTTATAAAGATCCCAATCACCATCATTCAAAAGGCAGCTATTATTACTCGGGTGAGGGGGAAACGATACATGCGCCCTTAAAGATGGGTGGCGAACTCATTGTGCCTGGTAATTTTGGCGGAGATATAATTACTGATCACTTTATGCATACTGGTAAAGTGCAAATGGAACGTTTTTTAGAGTCTAAGCTCGATGCAGGGATAAATTGTTTTAATTGCAGTGATGGCGCTGCCGTTAAGGGCAGTATGCCCTTGAGATCGGATGATATTTTACTAGAAGAATTTAGTTTTTCTAAAAATGAAGTTATTGAACATATAAAAACTCAGCCATTTTCTGCAGTAGATAAAAACGTGTGTTTGACAGACTATTTAGATTTTGATGAGTTTGAGCAGCTATGTAACACTATGGTTGAGATACTTGATGGTCCAATTTTAAATCGAACCGAAGCTTTAGAGCAGTTACTTGAGAGCTTAAGGTATTTGTTCTCATTTAAAAACCATCCAAGATACACACATCTTTATCTGCTACTTGAAGGTGAGTCGCTTTACGTTACCTCAGTACTTATTTCGCTACTTTATAACTTTGGTGATGAGACAACGATAGTCCCTTACTATGAAAAAGCTAAAACACTTTGGCGAGATTTTATTGCTGATGCTCCACAGCAATACAGAGACCGTTGGAATGAGTTAAGTGATTACAGCTTCGATTACTCAAAGCCTTCGGTGAGCTAGTCAATATGCAGATTAAGAGTAAACGATTTGTTCTTTCACTCTTAACAGAGGCTGATGCAACATATCGCTACCTAAGCTGGTTTGACGATAGTAAAGCTAAAGAGTTTATTAGTTATAAATCGTCATCTTTAGACGAGTTGAAGAACTATATTAAAGCTAAAAATAATGACCCAGCAGCTATTTTGTTGGGCATTTTTACTGATGGTGAACACATCGGCAATATAAAGTATGAACCTATAGATTTAGTTAATAAAACCGCAACAATGGGGATTTTGTTAGGTGAGGCTCAGTGGCGTGGTAAAGGTGTTGCAGCTGAGGTTATTTCTATAAGTGCAGATTACTTGGCAAAACACTTTCATACCGAAACAATAATACTTGGTGTTGATAAAGGTAATACACCTGCAATTTCTGCTTATAAAAAATTGGGCTTTGAAATTAGCGAACAAACTGACCATGGTTTGTTTATGAAAAAATCACTTCTATAAAAAATATCTATTCTTCCTAAGTCTTTTTTTTAAATTGCCGATAAGTTATTAGAGCGTAAGCGAAATTTCATTATAATAGTTAATAAATAATTTAAACTTATTATTCCTAAGGAAAAAACATGTCATCAAAAAGCAATTCGGGTGCAGAGCTTTGGCAAAAGGCCAAAAAAATTATTCCTGGTGGGAATCAATTACTTTCAAAGCGTGCCGAAATGTTTTTACCCGACCAATGGCCTGCCTATTATAAAAAGTCTAAAGGCTGTGAAGTTTGGGATTTAGATGATAATCATTACTATGATTTCTCTATTATGGGAATTGGTACTAGTTCTTTAGGTTATGCTAATGATGAAATTAACGATGCGGTGATAAGTTCGATTTCTAACGGAAGCATGAGTAGTTTGAACTGTCATGAAGAGGTGGAGTTAGCCGAAAAGCTTATTGAGATACATCCTTGGGCGGGAGCTGTCCGCTTTACTCGTACTGGTGGCGAATCGTGTGCGTTAGCAGTGCGAATTGCTCGTGCCTATAGTAAAAAAGATGTTGTTGCTTTTTGCGGCTACCATGGTTGGCATGATTGGTACTTAGCAACAAATATAACTGACGCTGAAAATTTAGATGAGCAGTTATTACCTGGTTTAAGGCCTGCTGGTGTTCCTAAGCAATTACAAAATACCGTGGTGCCATTTAAGGAAGGTGATATTGATGGCTTTAAGGCAATCATAGATGCTCACGGTGATAACCTTGGCGTTGTTATGATGGAAGTTTTTCGTCATGGTTTGCCGGATGTTGCCTTTTTACAAGCTGTGAAAGATTTAGCTGTTGAACATAACATCGTTGTAATTTTTGATGAAATATCCTCTGGTTTTAGACTCAACACAGGGGCGTCTCACCTTTTAACATCGATAGAGCCAGATATTTGTGTGTTAGGAAAGGCGTTGGGTAACGGTCATCCAATAGGCGCTATAATAGGTCGTTCTGAAGTGATGGATGCAGCGCAGCAATCCTTCATCAGTAGTTCTTATTGGACCGAACGGGTTGGCTTTACAGCAGCGTTAAAAACATTAGAAATATTTCAAAGAGATAATATTCCTAAACGCTTAAATGAAACTGGCGCAAGACTAAAATCGCGCATTGAAGAAGTGGTCACGCAAACAGGTTTTAACCTAAAAATTATAGGTATTGATAGTGTTCCTATATTTATATTTCCAGGTGATCATGCATTGGCGTTAAAAACACTATTTACTCAAGAAATGCTTAGAAGAGGGTTTTTAGCGAGTAATGTGATTTACCTTTCGATAGCCCATACTGATGAGCTTTGCGATAAATATATTGATGCAATGAGAGAGGTTTTTTATTTTCTTCAGGAGTCATTAGACAGCAATGTCGATATAGAAAGCCTAATTAACGGTCCGGTATGCCACAGTGGCTTTCAAAGGTTAAATTAATGAAGTCCGTTACTGCCTTTATTCAAGCAAGAGTGGGATCGTCAAGACTACCAGGAAAGGTGTTAAAAGAAATAAACGGGATCCCCGTTATCCTGCACATTGTTATGCGTTTAAAGCAATCAAGATACATTGATAATATTGTTCTTCTGACTTCTTTTAACAAAGAAAATGATGAGTTGGTTGAGTTAGCCAAACGCCATAAAATCGACGTGTTTAGAGGTTCAGAAGAAAATGTTTTAGAGCGCTTTCAACAAGCAAGCCAGAAGTATCCCTCTGAGCATATTGTAAGAATAACAGGCGATTCACCTTTTGTTGATGCTGGCGTTTGTGATTTATTATTGCACACATACTTTGAAAAACAGGTTGATTATGCTTATTTGAGTGAGCATTTTGCTGAGGGCGTTGATTGTGAGGTTTTCACAAAGAGCTCGCTATCATCATTAAACACGGCCGAACTCAGGGAGTCTGAACGTGAACACGTGACGTTACATTTTTACGAAAATAAACTAAATCAATTTTCTATTTATGAAGTTCAAAACACGACAGATGACAGCAGCTATCGGTTTACATTAGATACACCTGAAGATTGGCAGGTTATTAAAGAATTAGCACGTTTTACTAACGATACGGTTAACATTAACTATCAAAGTATAAAAAACATACTCGATGCTCATCCACTCATTAAACAGATTAATAGCCAAGTTATTCGTAACGAAGGGTTAGCTATTTCATTACAAAATGAGCAACATTAATTGGCTTTGGACTTATTATGAAAATTAACAATAAAACAATCGATGAAAATAGTCCGTGCTACATCATAGCTGAAATGTCTGCTAATCATGGTGGAGACATTAATAAAGCGAAAAAATTAATCGCTGAAGCTAAGTTGGCTGGGGCAGATGCTGTAAAGCTACAAACGTACACGGCAGACACAATTACACTAAATTGTTCAAAGCCAGATTTTTGTTTGCCTAGCGACAATCCTTGGCAAGAACACGTGTCTTTGCACTCACTTTATCAAAAAGCGTTTACACCTTGGGAATGGCATCAGGCGTTGTTTGAAGAGGCCAAACGTTGCGAAATTGATATATTCTCTTCTCCATTTGATGAATCTTCCGTTGATTTACTCGAATCATTAAATACGCCGGTATATAAAATAGCTTCGCCGGAAATAACAGATATTCCTCTTTTGAAATATGTTGCGGCAACAGGCAAACCTGTAATTCTTTCTACAGGAATTGCTGAGTTAGCTGATATTGAACTAGCGGTTTCTACATTGCGTAATAATGGCTGTGACAGCATTGCAATATTAAAGTGTACGACAGCCTATCCAACCCCATTAGAAGAATGCAACTTAGCAACTATTGCAGATATAGCTAAACGATTTAATTGTATTGCTGGTTTGTCGGATCATACTCAAGGGATTATTTCACCCATTGTGAGTGTGACGCTGGGTGCCAAAATAATTGAAAAGCACTTTATTATTGATAAATCTGACGACTCGGTTGATGCCTTTTTCTCATTAGATAAAGACGAATTTTCGTTACTCGTTAAGTCAGTAAGAGATGCAGAAAAGGCAGTAGGCGGTGTGACCTATGACATAACTGATTCAGCTAAAAAGAATATGTTAGCGAGGCGCTCACTTTATTTTGCTAAAGACTTAAAAAAAGGCCACGTTATTACAAAACACGATATTAAATCTGTTAGGCCTGGCTTTGGCTTACATACTAAGCATTTTGACGATGTACTAGGGTTAAGTTTAACAAGTGATGTAGAGTTAGGTGATAGGGTTAGCTTTGCATTAACAAACGAGTCAAGAGGCTAGTTATGAGAACATGTGCAGTGGTCGGTGGTGGAATTTGCGGCATAACGGCAAGTATTTTATTGCGCAAACATTACGATCGCGTTGTATTAATTGAACAGTCTGAATCATTAGGTGGCTTGCTTAACTCGGTCGCTGACGATGCTGGTAATTATTACGATCAAGGCACACATATTCCAGCTAGCACGGGGATTGCTGAAATAGACGAGATATTATTCAATCTTCCTCAGTTTTCTAAAAATTGGCATACATTTACACAGCTCAAAACAGGGAATTACTTTGCAGGTGAGTGGGATTTAGAAACGCAAACTATTGATGCAAGAAAGTTAGATTCAGCACTTTACAAACAAGGCATCGGTGAGTTTATGTCGCTCACATCGGAGTCTGAGGCCGATAATATTGAGCAATATTTGTGCGAAACTTTAGGTGTAGTGTTTTATCAATATCTTGCAAAACCAGTTATAAATAAGCTTTATGGCAGCGATGTATCATTTACTGATTTAGCTAAAAATACCAGCATAAATTATTTTGGTGCTACAAGAATAAAAGCATTTAATGCATCTTTGTCACGCGTGTTAAAACAACATCCTGAGTTTGATAAAAAGCTGGGTTATCATAGCGCTGCTGAATTTGAAGCGTTACTTGTAGCGCAAGGTACTAACCTTCCAAATTATTACTACCCAAACAATCCCAAAGGCGCGCAAGTTTGGATTGACCAATTGCAGGCAAAAGCAGAGTCTTTGGGAGTTGAAATTCGCTGTAATAGCCAAGTTTTAGACATTGAATATCAAGATGATTTAGTCACCGCATTTAGCCTTAGCGATGGCTCACGTATTAAATGTGATTTATTATTTTGGAGTGCGCCGCCTGTATTTGCACTAAAGGCCGCTAATTTATCGATCGCAAATTATAAACCTATATTTAGGACTGCAAATATCTTACATTTTACCTTTGATAAGCAGCCTTTAAATCGAGAATCGCATTATCTTTGGAATTGGGACCCATGTTCGGATATTTTCAGGGTTACGCTGTACAATAATTTAAGACAAAGTGACAAGTATCAAGTATCGGCAGAGGTTTTAAGGTATAAAGCAGATCCTACATACACATTAGAGCAGGGTATTATTGATCTTAAAAATATGGGGGTGATATCGCCTGATACAAAAATGAAAAGTGGGTGCGTACAAAAAATAGATAATACTTTTCCTGTACCTACGCATGAGTTTTGTAATACAACGCAGCTAAATTATGAAACATTAACGAACTCATTTAAAAATATTATTGTGTCGGGTAGGTTTAGCGGTCGTTGTTGGTTGTTATCTGACGTACTTGCTCTTGCTCATAAAGAATTAAAAGAGTATTGCACTGTTGGCTGATTTTATTTTTTATTGTAGTGGGACTGCAAAAACAGGCTTTGGGCATCTATCAAGGTGTCTGAATGTTGCTAGAGCGACCTTTGCATTGCAGCCTTGTAGTAATATTATTTTTTTTGGCGATTTTGATCAGTTTTCTACCCAGCGTATAAAGAATTTTGGTTTCACTGTAGCGGACAGTGGCTTTATTTTTGAACCACATATGACGGTACTTGCTGATAGCTATCAGTTTACTTTTGAGCAATTATTTGAATTAAAAAAAATAGGATTGAAGTTATGTATCATTGACGACTTTGATCAATACAATTACGACTTTATAGATCTTATTGTGAATTTTAGATTTAACGCTGAAGCGTTTTGTCGCTCAACTGCCAAACATAGGTTAGGAGTACGTTACTTTTCATTTGCTCAAGAGTTATTATCATTAAGGCAAAGTCGCTTTCAGGTTCATTTTAAAAATAGTATTGAGAGTATTTTGGTTTTTATTGGCGGTAATGATCGATTTGATGTGGCTACCCATGTTGTTTACGCCTTAGATAAGTTGTTTGTAAATAAAGAAATTATTCTACTAGATGAAAAAATGCCTTCTATTAGTTTAAAAAATAATATTTACCAAGCTTTAGGGTTTGTTGATGATATGTCTGCTGTTTACAAGCAAACTGATTTGATTATTAATGGCGGGGGACTTACAAAATATGAAGCCGGTTTTTGCCTTATACCTAATTGTGCTATCTCGCAAACGCATGCACAACATAAAGACACTTTGGAACTTGCCAGCGCACATTTAACCTTTGACTTAGGTCTTGCTGAAGATGCAACGGTTGAAAGCTTAACATTAAACATTGAGCGATTTTTACATTCAGATATTAAATTGCAAAGAGCTGCAATGCTCAAATCATATTTTCTCGATTCAACCGAGCAATTCGCACAAGAAATCATAAAGGTATCAAATGAGTGAGTTTAATTCTAAACAAGCAGAGTGGGATGAAATTGCTCGTATTAACAGTGATTTTAAAGCACAGGTCGGGCGGCCCTTTGACGATACACTTTGGCAGGCTCTTTGCGATGATGTTGAGCAAAAACTGATGCTCTCAGCGCAAGAAAATAGTATTTTAGATGTAGGCTGTGGCAACGGATTACTACTATCAAAATTACAAAAATGCTCACAGTATGCAGGTGTTGACTATTCTCAAGCAATGATCGATGAAGCAAAAAAATTGCTTCCTCAAGGCGTCTTTTATCAATCACAAGCCAGTGATCTTCAGTTTGCAGACAATGAGTTTGAAAGAGTGCTGAGTTACAGTATTTTTCATTATTTCCCAAGCTATCAATATGCACTTGATGTGATTAAAGAAATGATACGAGTATGCAGGCCCGGTGGCGTAATTTTGATTGGCGATATACTAGATAAACACTTTGAGCATGATATAAAAAGTTCAAGTGATCTGGAATATGAAAAAACGATTCCATTAATACATCGTTATTCTCTATGGCGCTTTTTTTCTTTTGAGCAACTAGAAACTGATTTACAGCACTGTGTCAAAAAAGTAGAAATACTTACTCAGCCAGAGAGCTTTCCTTTATCTCGTTATCGTAAGGATTTGAGGTTATGGGTTTAACTCAATTACAGAGCTTTATTGCCACTAAATTTGACCGTCGGCATGCATTATTGACTAGCTCTGGCAGCTTTGCACTTATAGCTGCACTAAATGCCTCACAGGCTCCAAAGGGGAGCTCAGTAATAATGCCGGCAAGCTGTTGCCCGATTGTTTTGTTTGCTATTCAAATGGCAGGGTACAACGTTATTCTGGCTGATGTTTCATTGTGCTCTTTATCTATGGAAGTCAATAATATAGAGGCCGTTTTTAATGATTCTGTATCAGTAATAGTGGCCGTTCATGGTTACGGGCATTATTGTAAAATTGATGAAATAGCAAATTTTGCAAAACAGAACAACATTACATTAATAGAAGATGCGTGTTTAGCGTATGGTAGTACATATAAAGGCAAACCATTAGGCAGCTTTGGCGACCTTTCTATTTTGAGTTTTGGTTATGATAAACCTATTGATAATCAATATGGCGGAGCTGTTTTGACTAACTCTGAGCGTTTATTCGAATGTGCTAAGGGGTTTTTAAATGATAATAAAATGGCTCAATTTAGTGGCTCAAAACAATTTGAAATATTAAATGACCGCTTTTTAAATTTAAATAAGCAAATGCAAGTTCGAAAAAAAAATGTAGATTATCTGCAAAAACACATCATTAATTCGCTTTTTGTAAAAGTAAGTTTTGATGCTGACGTAACGTATTGGCGCTACCCTTTACTCATAAAAAATAGAGCTCACTTTTTAGCTAAAGCAAAACAGAATGGTATAACTTTTACTAAGCATTATAAATCGTTAGGTGAATTACAAACCAATGGGCATTATCCAAATGCGTCATTGATTGATGAGCAAATTATAAATTTATTTGTTCGTCCAGAAACACCTCAAGAGCAATTAACCAATATGGTAATGTTTATAAATGACTACCAAGACAAGTAATATTCTAAAGTCATATTATCAGTCTCTGTATAAAGAGTATGGTGATAGCCACAAATCAGTACAGCATGTATCTAAAGAATCACAAAACGTAAGGTTTGCGATATTTCTGGATATGATTTCATCAAGTAGTCGAGTTATTGATTTAGGCTGTGGCTTGGGTGATATGCTTTTGTATCTAAGAAAAAACGGCTTTACCGGTGAGTATTTAGGTTACGACTTTGTGCCAGAATTTATAGAAGTTGCTAGTGCCAAGTTTAGCTCTGATGCAAAAGCTCAGTTTGAAGTGTTTGATATATATAAAGATGAGATAGCACAAGGCTATGACCATGTGCTTATTAGTGGCGTGTTTAATAATAAAATGACTGATAATATGGACTTTTTAACGCTAACCCTGCAAAAAAGTATTAGGCAGTGTGAGCAGTCGGTTATTTTTAATGCGTTATCGACATTCGTGGAATTTAAAAATGAAGCTCTTTTTTATGTATCACCCTTAGAGTTATTCGAATTATGCAAAACAACAATGACACCTTTTGTTTCCCTAAAGCATGATTACGTTACTAAGCCAGGTGGTTACCCTTATGAGTTTACAATGCAATTAAGTAAAAGCGAAACAACATGTTATTGAGCATAATGCAGCCCACATACTTACCCTGGTTAGGTTATTTTAGCTTAATTAATAGCGCTGATAAATTTGTATTTTTAGACAATGTAAAGCTTGAAAAAAGTGATTGGCACGTTAGAAATAAAATTAAATCGGGGAGGCAAGAACTAATGCTGACTTGTCCGGTAAGTACCCCTAAAGGAAGGATGATAGCAACAATTGAAAATACTCAATTTGTTAGTGCAAATCCTTGGCGAAGAAAGCACCTCAAAAGCATTGCTGAAAGCTACGCAAAAGCACCGTTTTTTAGTTCGTTATTTCCACTTTTAGATTCTATTTATAAAGACGAAAGCATTACTTTTTTGGCTCAAATGAATATTAAAATTATAAGAGCATTAATGGACTATATGAATATAACGACTCCGACATTTATTGCTTCAGAGCTTGAAGGCGTGTCTGGTGTTAAAGATGCTAGGCTAGTATCTATTTGTAATGAGTTAGAATGTAATAATTATTTGTCACCAGTGGGCGCGCAAGCTTACATTGAAAAAGAGTCCCCAGGCGGGGCATTAGTTAAAAATGATATTGAAGTTTTTTATCAAAACTTTACCCATCCAAAATACCCACAAGTTAAGGGGGAGTTTATTTCTCATCTTAGTGTAATCGATTGCTTATTTAACGTTGGGCCCGTTGAAACGGTTAAATTAATTAATACATATACAGGCACACATACTCACTACCAATCGTTATCGGTTTAATTGCCAACGTGCAGGATTAATAAATTGCTCATCAACTAGGCTAAACTCAGAGAAATCTATGTGTGATACGCTTGTTGTTAGGCTGCTTAAAATTTCGTTAAGCTGTTGTTCGCTGTTGACGCCTAAAACCACTTTATCTACTTCATTAATACTAACCACATAGTTTAATGCTAGCGATAACTTAGAGATATTTAAGTGGTTACTCAGCTTGGTGAGCTTTTCCAATAAAGGTGTAATAGGTTTAAAGTAATCTGGATGCGTGCCACTATGCATCAGCAATAACCCCTGCAGAAAGGCTGAACGAGTATGAATCTCTACATTCGCAGCTTTTAGCTGTTTTAATGAATTTGATAGAACAAAGCGCTGATCAAGAATATTTAGTGGTAACTGAATTAGATCTGCAAATGTTAATACATCATCGTTAAGCTGATTTGGTGAATATAAAGATACACCCACCTTTTTTACTTTGTTATCTGCCTTTAATTGCTTTAAGCAATCAAGCGCAACAGGGAATTGATTAAAGTCTTCAAAGCGATGAAGTAGTAATCCATATAAAGCGTCACAATTTAAGTCACAAAGAGACTGTTTAACCGTTTTTGTTATAAAATCATCAACATTGTTTAAGTTAGGTATAGGTGGAATTTTACTAACTATATTGAATGGACTCAGTGAGCACTGGCCTAGTTCGGCTTCAGCATTACCATAGGCTGATGCAGTATCAATGGTCGTTATATTTTCGCTTTTAGCGAGGTTGAGTATTTTTTTTATTTCTTTGTGGTGTGTTTTGCCTAGTGTGTTGCTTATTCCGTAGTCAACACCAAATTGAACAGTACCAAGTGCTAGCTTCACAGTAACTTACCAACCTCATTAATAATATAGCTTTGTTCTTGCTCTGTTAGTTGAGGATGCAAAGGTATTGTGAATGCTGTTTTATAATATTTCATCGCGTTGGGGTAGTCGCTGTCTTTAAACCCCATTGCCTTATAAAAAGGTTGAGTGTGTATTGGAATATAATGAAGGTGACTAACAATGCCTTTACTTCTCAATTGCTCAATAATATGCCTGTGAAGGTGACTATGTTCGTCAGCAAGTTTAACTACGTATAAATGGTAGCTTGAATAGCACTGCGTTAGTTGTTTTAAATGCGAAAGAGGCATAGTTTCAAATGCATTAGAATATGAAATAGCGAATGCGTTTCTGGTAGTAACAAATTCATCAAGCTTATCAAGTTGGCTGAGGCCAAGTGCAGCTTGTAGCTCTGTCATTCGGTAATTAAAGCCAAGCTCTATTTGCTGGTAATACCAGGGACCATGGCTTGGCTCGGTCATTTCGTTAGGGTCATTAGTGATCCCATGACTTCTTAAACGCTGTAGTTTTTTTGCAAGCTGTTGATTATTAGTAACCGCCATACCGCCTTCAGCAGAGGTAATTATTTTTACCGGATGAAAACTAAATACGGTTATATCTGAAAATTCACAGCAACCTACTTTATTGCCATTATATTGCGCGCCAATAGCGTGTGATGCATCTTCAATGATTTTAAAACCATACTGCTTTGATAAATCATAAATGGCTTTCATATCACAAGATTGGCCTGCCAAGTGCACAGGGATAACGACTTTAGGTAAACAATTATTTTGTTTTGCGCTAATCAGCTTATCAGTAAGGGCTGATACAGACATATTGCCAGTTGCCAAGTCTATATCTACAAAGTCTACTTTAGCACCACAGTAAAGCGCACAATTGGCAGAGGCCACAAAAGAAATTGGCGACGTCCAAACAGTGTCACCTTCGCTTACATTTAATGCTAAGCATGCAATATGTAGTGCCGAAGTCGCGCTATTAACAGCAATACCATATTGAGCATTACAATAGTTTGCAATAGCAGCTTCAAAAGCCGGTACTTTTGGCCCTTGAGTCAGCCAGTCAGACTGTAAAACAGCTACAACACTATCAATATCTGCTTGGCTTATTAGTTGTTTACCGTATGGAATCATTTATTTTATTCAGCTTTAACTTAATGCCTGGGTGTTAAATTCTTTAATCTCATCAATCGTCATGTAGTGCGAATTATGAAGAGAGTTATATTCAAATCCTTGCTCTACCTTTTTGCCAGTCTCGCCAATTGCGTTTACGGTAAAGTCATTACTACGGCTACTAAATTTAATACCAGGCGCAATAACAAAGTGGTCGTTGTACTCGTAGGTTTCAAAACATAAGTCAGCGGGGCACATAACCTCATGAAGTTTTTCACCAGGGCGAATACCAATTATTTTTAGTGGTAAGTCAGGTGCCATTGCTTTTGCAAGATCGGTAATACGAATTGAAGGGATTTTAGGAACGAAAATTTCACCGCCTAACATGCGTTCAAAGTTAGTAAGTACAAAATCGACGCCTTGTTGAAGGTTTATCCAAAAGCGAGTCATTTCATCGTGTGTGATTGGGATGTGATCGCGCCCTTCATCAATAAATTTTTGGAAAACTGGCACAACAGAGCCGCGAGAGCACACCACATTGCCGTAGCGAACAACGGAGAAGGTAGTGCGGTTGCCACCTGCAATATTGTTAGCGGCTACAAAAAGTTTGTCTGATGCCAGTTTTGTGGCGCCATACAAATTAATTGGGTTTGCAGCCTTATCAGTAGACAAAGCGATTACTTTTTCAACATCGTTATCAAGGGCTGCATCAATTACGTTTTCGGCCCCATTAATATTTGTTTTGATACATTCCATTGGGTTGTATTCAGCGGCCGGAACCTGCTTCAAAGCAGCTGCATGAATAACGAAGTTTACACCGCGCATGGCACGTATTAATCTGTCTTTATCTCTTACATCGCCAATAAAATAACGCATACAAGGTTGGTCAAACTCTTGTTGCATTTCAAATTGCTTAAGTTCATCGCGTGAAAAAATAATGATTTTTTTTGGATTGTAACGCTCAAGTAGTGTCTTGACGTATTTTTTCCCGAATGAACCGGTACCACCGGTGATTAAAATTGTTTTGTTATCGAACATAGTGCTACCCAAATTATTTATTATTGGCGTTTTATGACACGCAAACGTGATTTTTTAATACACATCTCAATACTTTAACCACTAAGCAAGCAAAGTGCCAAGTTAATTTAGTCTAACCATGGTACAAAGGGCAAAATTTCGCAAATTAAGCTATAATTTAATCAGTCAGCACCACGGAGGCCGTTATGAAAATTCAATCAGCATCAGCTAACTTTTTAAACCAAACTCAGCAAACAAATAACAAACTTGCAGAGCAACTTGCAACTGGTAAAAAAGTAAATACCGCAGCAGATGATGCAGCGGCTTTGCAGATTATTGATAGGCTTACTTCACAGCAAAATGGTTTTAGCCAAGCTGTAAGTAATGCGTATGACGGGATTTCATATACTCAAGTAAGCGAAGCTAACTTGAGTGGTGTGAATGATGCCGTTTCGCGTATTCAAGAGTTATCAATTCAAGCGGGTAACGGTGCATTGACTGACAATGATCGTGCTGCGTTGCAAGAAGAAGTCGTGCAATTGCAAAGCCAAATATCTGAAACGTTCGAAAATGCTTCATTCGGTGGTAAGCCTTTATTTGATGGTCAAGCTGTCACGTTTCAAGTTGGTGCTGATGCGAATACAAACCAAACGGTAAACTCTACAGATGGTAGTTTTGCCTCTGCGTTATCAACCATTGATATTTCAACCCAAGCCGGTGCTCAAGCGGCTATTGACATCAGTAAGCAAGCAAATGATGAAATAAATGCACAACGAGCTGAGTTAGGTGCATTTCAAAATACGTTGGCAAGCACAATTAAAGGGTTAGGGACGCAGCAAGAAAATATTGCAGCCAGTCAAAGCCGCATTCAAGATACCGATTACGCCCTAGCAATTTCTCAACAAGTGTCTAATGATATTTTAGCGCAATCATCAGTTGCTCTTCGTGGCCAGGCTAACCAATCTGCAGAGTCTATTTTAGGCTTACTTTAAATATTAATACTTAATAGTTAATTCTTAAGTATGATTGAATTAACGAGTGCGTCTGTTTTTTGGCGTTTATGTCAAAAAACTGCCGCTATCACTTGCATCCGTGCTTAACTGGCTTACAATTTAGTTAATTAAATTAAAGAGTGAAGCACGGCTCGCTAACTATGATCCTGATTTTAGATAATAATAACAATCGCTCTATTGGGTTAAACGCATCACTTGGTTTTATCGGTGAGGTTACTCATCGTTTAGATGAAGACAACTTTGAACAAGAGTGTGCAAAATATCAGCAGCATGAGTGCATGGTCATTTTAGGGGCTTTACAGTCTCTCGATCACGAAAACTTAATTAAGCGCTACCCAACACTTCCATTTTTATTAATAGGTGAAACGTTAAGACCATTACTTAGCATTGCTAATGTAGTTGGACTTATTTGTGAGCCATTTAATCATGAAGTGACCACACAGTTGCTTCATGATTGCCAGCAGTATCATCGTATGTTGCCGGGGGAGCACAAAAATACTCAGTCACATAAATCTTTTGATGGACTTGTAGGTGAAACACAAGCCGTAAAAGAGGTCCGCTTTTTAATTGAACAAGTAGCAAAAACAGATGCAAACGTTTTAATTTTAGGTGAGTCAGGTACTGGTAAAGAAGTGGTTGCACGTAACGTTCACTTGCTATCTAAACGAAGTACAGGGCCATTTGTGCCTGTAAACTGTGGAGCTATACCTGCAGAACTATTAGAAAGTGAACTTTTTGGCCACGAAAAAGGGGCGTTTACAGGGGCTATTTCTGCGCGTAAAGGCCGTTTTGAGTTGGCGCAAGGCGGTACGCTGTTTTTAGATGAAATTGGTGATATGCCGCTACAAATGCAGGTTAAACTTTTACGCGTATTACAAGAGCGAAGCTATGAGCGTGTAGGTGGCACTAAGGCGATTCAAGCCGATGTACGTGTTATTGCTGCAACACACCGCAACCTCGAAGTCATGATTGAAGCAGGCAGCTTTCGTGAAGATTTATATTACCGGTTAAATGTATTCCCTATAGAGAACCCGTCGTTAAGTGAGCGTGCTGATGACATTCCGTTACTACTTAAGGAGTTAATGCGTCGCGTAAACGAGCAAACGGGCACGACAGCTAAATTTACTGAGCGAGCGATCGAAAGTTTAAAAGAGCATGCATGGCCGGGTAATATCCGTGAGCTTGCGAATTTGGTTGAGCGCATGGTTATAATGTTCCCTGAAAAGGTAGTGGACATCCCTGATCTACCCAATAAATATCGTTACATTGAGGTAGATGCTTATGAGCCTGAATATCCTGAAGAACTTATGGAAAAAGATGCTTTTAACGATATATTCAGCACAGGGTTTAGTGATTATGACAATGAGCCAGAGCCTGAATTTAACCAAGCTGGCTCAGGCGTATTACCCGAAGAGGGCATTGAGCTTAAAGAGTATTTAGCTGAGCTTGAAATCAGCCTAATAACCCAAGCATTAGAACGATATGATTACGTGGTGGCTCGGGCAGCTGAAATACTGGGCGTAAGAAGAACAACGCTCGTAGAGAAAATGAAAAAGTATAACCTTTCAAGAGATTAGAAGTACGAAAGTGGTGAAATACTTTTCGTTATTTTTAATCATTAATGATTAATCACTTTACGGGCTTTGCCCGTCACGCAAGCTTGGCGTCTACAAGATAAACACAAACTTAAACCATGGAGGTAGGCGCTGAGCTTGCTCGCGTGAAAAGCAAAGCTTTTAATTACTTACCTACTTATTTAGCTGCTTACTCACCACAAAAAGCCTTGATAATTTCTTCTTTTCTAAAGCAGTCATTACTATGATCGTTAACCATACCGCAGGCCTGCATATGAGCGTATACCGTGGTAGGGCCTAAAAATTTAAAGCCGCGCTTTTTTAAATCCTTTGCGAAGGCTGTTGATTCTTTGGTGATTGCAGGCGTCTCTTCGGTATAATTTAAATTGCTCACGATCGGTTTGTTATCAACAAACTGCCATTGATACGCGCTAAAACTGCCAAATTCCTTTTGAATGTCTATAAATTGCTTGGCATTATTTATTGTGGCGTTAATTTTTAAACGGTTTCGTACGATATTTTCATCAAGCATTAAACGCTCAACATCGTCTTGGGTAAACAACGCGACTTTATCTACATTAAAATTAGCAAATGCATTTTTATACCCTTGTCGTTTTTTTAAAATGGTATACCAACTTAAGCCTGCCTGAGCCGACTCTAGCGTTATAAATTCAAACAGTGTTTGGTCATCGTAAACAGGGACGCCCCATTCTAAATCGTGATATAAAACGTAATCGGGCTTGGTGGCGTCTAACCAAGCACATCGGCATTTTTTTTGCTCACTCATACATATTCCTTTTTATGCGCGTCATTTTTATGTCACGCTATTATTGTTGTAAGTCAATGAAAATAATGTAAATAAATTTTGGTACACATTGTGCATTAAGCTCTGTATCTATACAAATTCGAGAGTTGATTATGGCCCTTGCGAGCGTGCTTAAACCACAGTTTATTTCTGCAAATCAGTATAACCCATGTTTACTTCAAGAGGAGTACATAGGTGAGTTAAGCGATCTGCGTCAGCAAGCAAGTTGGCTTTCACATTTAGTTGATACCATGCCCGCAGGTGTGGTTGTGCTTGATGGTAAAGGAATGATTGCAAAGGCCAACCAAATAGCCATTGATATGTTAGGCGAACCTTTAGAAGGTGAAAAGTGGTTTAGTGTTATTCAACGCTCTTTTAGACCGCATCAAGACGATGGTCACGAAGTATCGCTTAAAGATGGCCGTTTAATTAAGCTTGATATAACAGCGTTAGCGCCCGAGCCGGGCCAGCTAATTTTAATGACCGATTTGAGTGAAACACGCCGTTTACAAAAGCGAGTTGCTCATATGCAGCGCCTAAGTGCTTTGGGTAAAATGGTGGCGTCGCTTGCACATCAGGTTCGAACCCCACTTTCAGCGGCCATGCTTTATGCTGCTAATTTGGGCTCTAAGCGTTTACCCGAGGCATCTCGCGATAATTTTCAAAGCAAGTTAATGTCACGCTTAAAAGATTTAGAAACTCAAGTAAACGATATGCTACTTTTTGCCAAAAGTGGCGACCAACAAGTTGTTGAGCAAGTGTCTATGCAGCAGTTACTCAGTGAGGTAAAAGCGGGTGCTGATGCTATGGTGACACTAAATGACAGTCATTTAGCTGTTAACCTCCCAGAGCCAGATATTCAAATAACAGGCAATAAATCAGCCATAGCCAGCGCAATTCAAAATTTAATCCATAACAGTATTCAAGTCATTGGTGCTGGCGCTGAAGTAAAATTAAGTGCTGCGACTGACGAGCAAAATCCAGATTTTGTTCGTATCAGCGTATCCGATAACGGTCCAGGTATTGATTTAACTCAAGCAGAAAAAATATTTGAACCCTTTTATACCACTAAAAGCCAAGGCACAGGGTTAGGGCTTGCTGTTGTGAGTTCGGTTGCAAACGCTCATCAGGGGCGTGTTGACGTGACTAATAATAAAGGCGGTGGAGCATGCTTTAGTTTGCTTTTACCTATTCGCACCGCATCTAAATTAGAGGAATCATTATGAGTAACACTATTTTAGTTGTCGAAGATGATGCAGGGCTTCGCGAAGCCTTAATTGACACACTCGAAATGTCGGGGATTGAATGTATTGCGGCTAATTGTGCAGAGCAAGCCATGTTATTGCTGAAAAAAGAGCAATTTTCGCTGGTGGTGAGTGATGTACAAATGGGCACTATGAGTGGGCTTGATTTACTACGCAGTATTAAGCTTAACCACCCTGAATTGCCTGTTTTAATGATGACGGCGTACGCTACCATTGACGATGCTGTTGAAGCGATGCGCTTGGGCGCTATTGATTACATGGCAAAGCCGTTTGCACCTGAAGTTTTACTCAATATGGTAAGTCGATACTTACCTGAAAAAGCAAAAGAGACCGACGGACCCATTGTTGCCGACCCAAGCAGTATTCAACTTTTAGAGTTAGCAAGTAAAGTTGCACGCTCTGATGCGAGCGTTATGGTGCTTGGCCCAAGTGGTTCAGGTAAGGAAGTGCTTGCACGGTATATTCATGATAAATCGAACCGATGCGATGCGCCGTTTGTGGCAATTAACTGTGCAGCAATTCCTGAAAATATGCTTGAAGCAACCTTATTTGGGTATGAAAAAGGCGCGTTTACAGGCGCAATTCAAGCGTGTCCTGGTAAGTTTGAGCAAGCGCAAGGCGGTACTATATTGCTCGACGAAATAACAGAAATGGATTTAGGGCTGCAAGCTAAACTACTTCGTGTGTTGCAAGAGCGCGAAGTAGAGCGCTTAGGTGGAAGAAAAACAATCCAGTTAGATGTAAGGATACTTGCAACAAGTAACCGAGATTTGAAAGAAGCGGTTACCGAAAACCAATTTAGAGAAGATTTATATTACAGGCTTAATGTGTTTCCTTTGATGTGGCGACCACTTTGTCAGCGACCTGGAGATATCCTTGTATTGGCTAAGCATTTAATTGAGCGCCACTTAAACAAAAGTAAAGAGCCTATGGCTTATCTTGATAGTGCCGCAGAGAAAAAATTACTTGCTCATTCTTGGCCTGGTAATGTGCGTGAGCTTGATAACGTAATACAACGTGCGTTAATACTTAGGACTGGGGATACTCTAAACGAGCATGCTATTTTCATTGAAAACATAGCGGCGACAGATTTTGTAATGGAGCCTGCATCTGTCAGCGCGCAAAATACTAGTCAGCAGCAAGTAAATGCTACTAATAGAGATATTGATCAAGGCGCTATGAGTTCAGCTTATTATGACGAACAGTCATCTCCAGCCGAGCCAACAAAACAAGACTTATTGGCTGTTGATACGGGAAGTTATAAGGATGAGCTAAAAGATAAAGAGCATCGCATTATTTTAGAAACGTTAGCAAGATGCCAAGGTAAGCGAAAAGATGTCGCTGAAACGCTAGGTATAAGCCCTCGGACTTTACGTTACAAACTAGCGCAGATGCGCGATTTAGGTATTTCACTCCCCGCATAACATCATTTTTAGCCCTAAATTTACCCTTTGAATTTAGGGCTGTCAAAACTCTGACTTGTCAAATCTCTTCCAACTCATTGAAATTATTAATTTAATTTTTTGGCATGCTTTGTGCTTTATTCATGTTAAGAGTTAACTGCATTGTCAGAGACAAATTATGAAAATTCAAAACAGCGCTGTATTTCAAGAAATGCAATCAATGGCTTTAGAGGCTGGCCGTAATAATCAAATCGAAAGACTGCCAGTAAAAACACAAGCCTCATCAACCGCTCAATTTGGCGATATGCTATCGGATGCAATTAATACTGTGCACGGTTTGCAGCAAGACGCTAAACAAAAAGTAGTGGCGGTAGAAACAGGCGACAGAAGCGTGTCTTTGGCTGAAGCAATGATTGCTTCTCAAAAGTCGTCAGTTGCATTTGAAGCGACAGTGCAGGTTCGTAATAAACTTGTCGAAGCTTACAAAGAAATCATGAACATGCCTGTTTAACTAGGTAGTGGAGAATTATTGTGGCGCAATCTAATCAATCAACCGATCTGGCTCTTGCTACTGGTGAAATGGACCAAAGCGATAGCGACGATCAACAAGAACAGAAATCAGGCTACTTAAGTTCGCTAAATGGCGTTGATTTATTGCGCCAAGTAACTTTAGTTATTGCTTTAGGCATTTGTTTAGCGATTGCTATATTTATTATTATTTGGGCACGTCAGCCAGATATGCGCCCACTTGGTAAAATGCAGACAGAAGAGCTTATTGAAACGCTCGACTTTTTAGACGCACAAAAAATTGAATACCAAGTAGATGGAAATGTAGTGCTCGTCCCTGAAACTGAGTATCAAAATATTAAACTTTTAATGACTCGTGAAGGGCTAGAGCAAGGCCCTACATCGGGTTCAGATATTATTATGCAAGACATGGGGTTTGGTGTAAGTCAGCGTTTAGAGCGTGAACGCTTAAAGCATGGCCGAGAACAACAGTTAGCGCGCACAATTGAAGAGCTCAATAATATTACGCGTGCACGTGTATTGCTTGCCATTCCAAAAGAAAATGTATTTGCGCGCAGAGAGAAAAAGCCTTCAGCAACTGTTGTGCTTACGCTAAAGCGTGGGCGTTCGCTAGATAGCGAAGAGGTCGACTCAGTGGTTGATATGGTTGCATCGGCTGTACAAGGTTTAGAGCCGGCTCGTGTAACAGTAACGGATCAAAATGGTCGCTTACTAAATTCAGGCTCGCAAACATCGCTTGCTGCACGTTCACGTAAAGAGTACGACATAGAGCGTAAGCGTGAACAAGAATATCTTGAAAAAATAGACAGTATTTTAATACCTGTTGTAGGGCTTGCAAACTACACTGCACAAGTTGATTTAAGTATGGACTTTAGTGCTGTTGAGGAGACGCAAAAACGCTACAACCCAGATTTACCAGCAGTAAGAAGCGAAACAACATTCGAAGAAAATAATATAGGTGGTTTAGCGGTAGGTATACCTGGTGCACTGACGAATCAGCCTCCAGTAAACTCTAATATTCCTGAAGTAGCAGGACAAGGTGGAGCAGGTAGTGCAACTTCACCATCAAGAACGCATAAAGAAGCGACGCGTAACTATGAGTTAGATACAACTATCTCACATAAGCGTCAGCAAACAGGTGTGATACGTAGAATAAGTGTGTCGGTGGCCGTTGACTACATTCCGAAAGTAGGTGAAAACGGTGAAACCACAATGACACCGCGCTCAGTGGAAGAACTGTCAAATATTCGTCGTTTATTACAAGGTGGCGTTGGTTTTGACATGCAGCGTGGTGATGCACTTGAAGTGGTAACGGTTCCGTTTGTTCGCGAAGCAACTGATTTTGACATTAGCGTGCCGCTTTGGGAGCAGGATTGGTTTATGAAAATAATCCGCTTGGTACTGGGTGCATTAGTCATTATTGTACTCATAATGGCGGTAGTTAAACCGATGCTTAAACGTTTAATTTACCCAGACGATACACTTGAAGAGTATGACGAAGATGCGTTAAGTGCAGGCGTAGACATTGGCGATAGCACGTTGGATATGCTAAACAAAGACTTTGATTCTGCTTCAATTGGTTTCTCAAGCGATGGTACACTGCAATTACCAGATTTACATGGCGACGAAGACTTACTTAAAGCAATTCGTGCCCTTGTAGCCAATGAACCAGAACTATCATCACAAGTAGTGAAAGCGTGGTTAACAGAAGATGACTGATCAAGATCAAGAACAAAAACAACTTCCAGCAGCGTTTGATGTTGATAAGCTAGACGGTGTAGATAAAGCCGCTATTTTATTACTGAGTTTATCAGAGGAAGATGCAGCGCAAATACTTAAGCACTTGGAGCCTAAACAAGTTCAAAAAGTTGGGATGGCAATGGCTGCGTTAGACGACCTGTCACAGGCTAAAATAAGTGCGGTTCACAATTTATTTATTGAGCAAATTCAAAGCTTCAGTACTATAGGGTTTCAGTCGGAAGACTTTATTAAAAAGGCGCTTACTGCTGCATTGGGTGAAGATAAAGCGGCCAGCCTTATTGACCAAATTGTTATGGGGTCTGGGGCTAAAGGCCTTGATTCTCTCAAATGGATGGATTCTAAGCAGGTGGCGAATATTATTCGTAATGAACACCCCCAAATACAAACGATTGTATTGTCTTACTTAGAGCCTGAGCAGTCCGCAGAAATTATTGCGCAGTTCCCAGAGAAAGTTCGTCTTGATTTAACCATGCGAATCGCTAACCTTGAAGAAGTGCAACCAGCTGCACTGCAAGAGCTTAACGAAATTATGGAAAAACAATTTGCCGGACAAGCAGGGGCACAAGCTGCGAAAATGGGTGGCTTAAAAGCCGCGGCAGACATTATGAACTACCTAGATACAAACGTAGAAGGGCAGTTAATGGATTCTATTCGTGAACATGACGAAGAGATGTCTCAGCAAATTCAGGATCTTATGTTTGTATTTGAAAACTTAATGGATGTGGATGACCGTGGTATTCAAGCCATTCTACGAGAAGTACAACAAGATGTATTAATGAAAGCAATCAAAGGTGCAGACGACGGTCTGAAAGACAAAATACTGGGCAATATGTCTAAGCGTGCTGCCGATATGCTGGCTGATGATTTAGAAGCAATGGCGCCTGTACGTATTAGCGAAGTTGAAGCTGCCCAAAAAGAAATTCTATCAACGGCACGTCGTTTATCTGATTCGGGTGAAATTCAGTTAGGCGGTGGTGGTGGTGAGGAGTTCTTGTAAGCCATGAGCAAACTCAAAGGGCGTCCACTTCGAGCTGAAGAAGCTGATGAATTATTAAAACATTGGGCTATTCCCGATGTAGCACCTAACGAAAAAAGCTTTGGTAACCGCTCAACAGCCTATGGCACCCCATTGGGCGAGCTTTATAAAAAAGAGCTTGCCGAAGAAATGCCCGCTGATGAACCCGAAGAGCCCGAGCTGCCAAAGCTTACTATGGTTGAGCTTGAACGCATTAGACAAGATGCTTATGAAGAAGGCCTTAAACAAGGTCATGAACAAGGCTACATTGACGGCTTTGAAAAAGGCGTTAGTGAGGGAAATGAAGCTGGTTATAAAGAAGGGGTAGAGCTCGGTAAAACTCAAGGCCAAGAAGATATAAAACCGATTATTGAAGAGCAACTAATTAGTCTTAAAGGTATTTTAGAAGCACTTAATTCACCGCTAAAAAAAGTGGATGAACAAGCCGAGTTGCAACTTATTCAATTAGCTAGCATGTTGGCTGAAGCAGTTATATACCAAGAAGTACAAACATCGGCAGATGTTATTTTACATACATTAAAACACAGTATTGATTCGTTAAATGCGCAACAAGAAAAAGTCAAAGTGCATCTAAACCCAACCGATCTAGAGGTTATAAAAGATAGCTATGGCGAGCAAACTATAGCAGACAATAACTGGCAATTAGTTCCCGAACCCACGCTTGAAAGAGGTGGATGTGAGGTGAAAACCGCGCAATCTTCGCTCGATATGACGTTAAAAACACGCGTCAAAGAAACGTTGGATAGTTTTTTGCATAATAGTAATATCTAAATATTTTTTAGGCGTACTATGTCTGTGCAAATTGCTTCTTTGAGCGAACGCTTGTCGCAATATCAACAAAACATTAAGCCCTACACACCTGCAGTAGCGGGTATATTAACGCGTGTTGTTGGCCTTACATTAGAGGCAAAAGGTCTGAGGGCACCTGTTGGTAGTCAATGTAAAATCGAAACCATGAACGGTTTTGTTGACGCAGAAATTGTTGGTTTTAACGACCAAACCTTATATTTAATGCCTAATGATCATATTTCTGGCGTACTGCCAGGTGCCCGAGTAATACCCCAAGTAAATAATTTGGGGTTACCTGTAGGAATGAGCCTACTAGGGCGTGTAGTTGATGGCTTAGGGCGTCCACTCGACGGACTTGGTAAAATAAACGCTGAACATTATTTAAAGTTTGCTCAAAATACGATTAACCCTTTAGCCAGACGTCCGATCAGCCAGCCAATGGACGTTGGGGTGCGGGCTATTAATTCAGTGATCACCGTAGGGCAAGGTCAGCGTATGGGCTTATTTGCAGGCTCTGGTGTAGGTAAGTCTGTACTGCTAGGAATGATGACTAGGGGCAGCGAAGCCGATGTCATTGTAGTTGGTTTGGTTGGTGAACGTGGTCGTGAGGTCAAAGAGTTTATTGAAGAAATTCTTGGAGAAGAAGGGCGTAAACGTTCTGTTGTTGTTGCAGCACCCGCCGATTCATCGCCATTAATGCGTTTAAAAGGTTGTGAAAGTGCAGTGACCATTGCCGAATATTTTAGAGACCAAGGTTTAAATGTGTTACTGCTACTCGATTCAGTAACTCGCTACGCAATGGCTCAGCGTGAAATTGCTTTAGCAGTTGGAGAACCACCGGCAACAAAAGGATACCCACCATCGGTTTTTGCAAAACTACCAGCCTTAGTTGAACGAGCTGGTAATGGGGGGGAAGGGCAAGGTGCTATAACAGCCTTTTTCACCGTCTTAAGTGAAGGCGATGATATGCAAGACCCAATTGCAGACGCTGCACGCGCCATACTAGACGGCCATATTGTACTTTCTCGTGAGTTAGCCGACAGCGGCCATTATCCAGCAATAGATATCGAAAAATCTATATCACGTGTTATGCCCCAAGTGGTTTCAGAGCCTCATATGCAACAAGCGCGAGTACTTAAACAAGTGTATTCAATGTACCAACAAAATAAAGACATGATCACATTAGGCGCCTATCAAAAGGGCACTGATCCCATGCTCGACCAAGCAATAAATATGATGCCAAGAGTAAACGGGTTTTTACAGCAAGGTATGCGTGATGTGATAAGTTATGACGATGGGCTGCAAGGGCTAGCCCAATTATTAGGTCAAGGGTAATGGCTAAAAACAAATTTGACTTGCTGCTAAAACTTGAAAGCGACAAAGAAGAAAGTTTACGTATGAGTTATTTGCAAGCTAATCAAAACCTGCAAGCAAACCAGCAAAAACTTCAAGGCTTAAATGACTTTAGGCTTGAATACTCTCAACAGTTACATTTAAAAGGTCAATCAGGTTTATCAAGCGCTGGTTTTGGGCAGTATCATGCGTTTATAGCAAAAATTGAAGAGGCTATTCGGCAACAAGCAAGTACTGTAAATACGGCAAAGCAAGTTGTTTCACAGCGAAAAACGTTGTGGTTAAAACAGCAAATAAAGGCTAAAGCGGTGGCTAAATTGATTGAAAATCAAAAAATAAAAGCAGCAGCTGTGGTAGCTAAAAACGAGCAAAAAATGCTGGATGAGTTCACATCTAATCAATTTTTTCAGCGTCGCAAGCTTTCTTAAGTTAGGCACGTTTATTGCTTTATTAATGGGTGGTATTTAATTTTGGGCAATGTGCGGTGACATGTTGCCGTAACCGTATTAGGTGACTTATGGCGATGAATGATATTTCTGTTTCAATTTCGGCTGATAAAGAGTCTTTTTTAGCATTTAAAGACAGTAGCTTAGCTGATTCTGCCGATGAATCAGGTACTGAATTTTTTACTCAGTTGCAAGATGCTCACACTACATTTGAGCCAATAAAAAAAGAGATTAATAAGCCTGAAACAGATACTTTATCTGCCGCCTCAGCAGATTCCTCATCAGTTACTAATGAAAAATTAAACAGTGATTCAGATGATGAAGACATTGCCCAAATAAATTTGTCTGGAAGCGATATTCTGGAGCAGATCAATTCATCTCAACTAATGAACACTGAGGTTACAAAGCCAAGTGAAAAAGCAAAAGATATAAACCTTGCAGATACATCAACAAATAAAACACCGCTTGTTATTGCTGATTTAAAAGAGAAACTGCCGGTTAAAGGCTATGTTGCTGTGCCAGTAAAAGATTTACCTGTTAAAGATGAAGTAGGTAAAATAATAAGACCACATGCACCACTTACTGATAACAACACAAGCGGTGTGGCAAGTTTAGTAAATGATGAAGATATTAATGACTCGTCAAATTCACAAAGACAAAATAAAACGTCTCTTGCTCAGGCTGTTGAAGCAGAACTAAATATAAAATCGGATAAAGTTAAACACCCTGCAGAAGCGCAAAGTATAACTCAGGGCTTTGATACAAAGGATAATGGAGCAGATACTAACAAAGGCATTTTTACGGATAAAATAACAGCTTCACAAAGTTCAGTACTCTCTGACGTGAGTGTCAATTCTGATCAGACTATTTTAAAAACGGATGTTGATAAAATAGTTACTACTCAAAGCACAGTAGAGAATAGCGGTAAAGTTAACGCCAATACTTTAGCTCAAAATACCATAGCTAAAAATACAGTTGCGGAACCAGCAGAAAATACGCTCACAGCAACTTCACCCAACTCAAACATAACTGAAACTGAAAAAGCAGACGCGATAAATGCACTCATTGCTAAAGATGTAAATGCATTTAAAACAGATAAAGTATTAGCAAGCCTAACGCCTGAGCAGCTAACAAAATTACAGACTGAAATTAAACCAGTAATGCTTGACGCATCAAGCAAAGCTGAAAAATTGACGGTTTTAAAGCAAATGCTTACCCAATTCATAACAGATAATAAACAGACACAAAGCACTGACGTTAAGTCGTCAGCCAGTGAGCAGTTTAATACGCTTTCAGGGACCGAAAAGCAGGCATTACTGACTCAATTAAATGCCTTTATTAAAGCCGAGCAACCAAAAGGTGAACAGTTAGCAGCTATTAAGCAAGCGATTGGTGAGCTAAAAGTGTTGGTTGCGAAAGATGCGAATCAATCATCAGACACTAAATTTACGATATCGCAAAAAGCTGTAAATGACTCACAAAAATTGCCGCAAACAAATGAATCTCAAATAGACAAAGTGGTTACCTTACCGGTAAAAGGTGAAGAGATAACAAAACCAGTTACTTTTGTAGCTTCACAAACACCAAATACGGTAAACAGACCACAAAAAGTGAGTGTGAAATCAGGCTCTGAAAATAGCGCTGATCCAACTAAATTAGCAGCACAGCCTACTGGTGATGAAGAACTTACAAAAGCGCTTGAGCAATTGCAAAAAGAGGGGCTAAAAAATACTACGGCTGAGCAGTCACCCGCTAAAGTTATGCAGGTGTTTAACCATATAACTAATGCTTTAAATACAACCCAAACCAGTGCCCAAAGCTATTATGATTCGGTTGATTATGAAATGGGCTTGTTGGATCAACAAGCTATTCAAAATCAGCAGTTACAAAGTACAGCACAGACAAAGCAGGTAAGTATTGATCCTGGTATGATGCAGGCGATTAATATAATTAAAAGTGACGCGGCCAAGTTACTACAAGAGCGCGTTAGTTCAATGCTAAGCATTAATAACAAAGAGGCTGAAATTCGTCTGGATCCACCTGAGATGGGCAGCATGCAAATACGAGTTCGTAGCGATGCAGAACAAGCACAAATTAACTTTGTGGTACAAAACCAACAGGCCAAAGAAGCACTCGAACAATCTATGCCTCGCTTACGCGAAATGTTAGCACAACAGGGTTTGGAACTTGGTGAAAGCACTATTTCATATGGCCAATCAGGTGGTGAAAATGCTGAGCAAAATGAATCGGGGGCGGGTGAGCAATTAGCCAAAAATGGAGCAGCAAATAGTGAAAGTGATGAGCCATCAAATAGCCCAGAACAAACTTCTGAGCAACAAACATCATCATCAATAGATTACTATGCCTAACTACTGCTATTATAATAACTAAAACAAGCAAATACCTTTGCGATATAAGGAATCATGATGGCTGAAGAAACAAGTTTAGAAATAGAAGAAGCGCCAAAAAGTAAAAAAAAGCTGATAATTATTATTGCAGCAGTACTGCTCGTTGTAGGTGGTGCTGCGGGGTTCTTTTTAATGTCGGGCTCGGATGAGCCTGTTGAAACATTAGATGAAGAAACGACCCTTTCAGAAGAAGCGCCAGAAGCTTCTGGGTCATCTGCAGAAATAGGCAGTGCACTTTATGTTGCGATGCCAAGACCTTTTGTTTTTAACGTTCCGGGCTCGAGCCGAGATAGAATTGTACAAATTAAAGTACAACTTTTGGTACGTGGTGAGGTAAATGAAGAAACAGCTAAAAAGCATATTCCGCTGATTGAAGGTAAGTTACTCAGTGTATTTTCGACCACTACTGCTGACGAGCTTAGTACCAGTGCAGGTAAAGAAACACTGCGTTTTACTGCGCTAGAGACAGTGCAAACTGCCTTAAATGACGTTGAAGGCAGCAAAGTAATTGAGCGGGTATTATTTACCGGCTTTGTAATGCAATAAGGGGTTAGCGTGAGCGACTTATTATCCCAAGACGAAATTGATGCGCTATTACATGGTGTTGATGACGTTGAAGAGGAAGATATAAACGATGGTGAAGATGGCGGGGGAAGTACGCTTCAGTACGATTTTTCTTCGCAAGATCGAATCGTACGTGGTCGCATGCCGACGCTGGAAATTGTTAATGAGCGTTTTGCTCGCCATATGCGAATTAGCCTATTTAATATGATGCGCCGCACAGCGGAAGTGTCTATTAATGGCGTTCAAATGATAAAGTTTGGTGAGTATGTTCACACTTTATTTGTACCAACAAGCTTAAATATGGTGCGTTTCAGACCTTTAAAGGGTACCGGCCTGATCACCATGGAAGCACGGTTAGTATTCATTTTGGTGGATAACTTTTTTGGCGGTGATGGCCGTTACCATGCAAAAATTGAAGGCCGTGAATTTACCCCAACAGAGCGCCGAATTGTGCAAATGTTGCTAAAAATAATCTTTGAAGATTATAAAGAGGCATGGGCACCGGTAATGGACGTGTCGTTTGAGTACCTCGATTCAGAGGTAAACCCCGCAATGGCTAATATTGTAAGCCCGACTGAAGTTGTGGTTATTAGCTCTTTTCATATTGAACTCGATGGTGGCGGCGGTGATTTTCATATTGCCTTGCCATATTCAATGCTCGAACCAATAAGGGAACTTTTGGATGCGGGTGTTCAGTCAGATACTGAAGATACCGACTTGCGTTGGAGTAAGGCATTACGAGATGAAATAATGGATGTTGAGGTTGACATGTCAACTCAGCTTTTAGAAGTTGACTTAACACTTCAACAAATAATGGAGCTTAAAGCAGGTGATATTATTCCTGTTGAAATGCCAGAGCATATAACTGTATTTGTAGAAGAGCTACCCACGTTTAGAGCTAAAATGGGCCGCTCTCGTGATAATGTTGCGTTGCAAATTAGCGAAAAAATTAAACGTCCTGATTCAGTTAAATCTGAGCTGCATGTATTTACCAAAGGCGGCAAGAAAATTGACTCAGATGCAGAGTTAGCAGAATTAGAAGAAGATTTACACCTTTCAGACGGTGTAGACTTAGACTGGTAATTGATTAAAAGGTTAAACGTATGAGCGATGATCAAGACACAATGGACGAATGGGCAGCCGCACTTGCTGAGGCTGAAGGCGGCGATGATGCTGGCGAAGCGCAAGTTGCCGAACTTGATGAATTAAGTGATGAAAAAAGCGAAATAACAGGCGAAGAAAAGCGCAAGCTCGATACAATTTTAGACATCCCAGTGACTATATCGATGGAAGTTGGACGCTCAAAAATTAATATTCGTAATTTGCTACAACTTAACCAAGGCTCTGTAGTTGAGCTTGATCGTGTTGCTGGTGAGCCATTAGATGTATTGGTTAATGGTACCTTAATTGCTCACGGTGAAGTGGTGGTGGTAAATGACAAGTTTGGTATTCGTCTAACGGATGTTATCAGCCAAGTAGAGCGGATCAAAAAGTTACGATGAGTGCCTTTTTTGCGCTAACAGCGTCTGTATTTACAAAAACAGAGTCAGTTACGCCTACGGGCGATTTAATTTCTATGGTGCTTTCGCTTATTGTGGTGCTAGTGCTCATTGTTGTTCTGGCTATTTTTGTAAAAAAACTTAATCCTAATTTGGCAAACAGTGATGAATTTAAAGTGGTTCGAAGTCTTCCCTTAGGCTCACGCGAACGCTTAATGGTGGTAGAAATTGATAATGCGCAGCATTTATTAGGCGTCACGCCGCACAGTATTAATTACCTTCATAAATTAGAATCACCACTGAGTGAAAAAGAAATCCCAGAACTTGCTAAGCAATTTAGTAAACTGTTAAACCCCAAATCGAAACAAAATAAAAAGAACTAAACCTATGACTAAGTGGCTGCTAATTATTTTTGCCATTGTGTTTGTTCCAAGCGTAAGCGCTGAAGGTATTGATGCGCTTACTATCACAACAAACGCAGATGGCACACAAGATTACTCGGTGACATTGCAAGTTTTAGCCATTATGACGGCGCTGAGTTTTATTCCGGCAGCCATAATCATGATGACGTCTTTTACACGTATCATTGTTGTACTCGCAATTTTACGCCAAGCAATTGGTTTGCAGCAAACACCCTCTAATCAAGTACTGTTGGGCATGTCTTTATTTTTAAGTATTTTTATCATGGCGCCTATTTATCAAAAGGTTAATGACGTAGCCATAGAGCCTTATTTAAATGAGCAAGTTACGTCTGTACAAGCGTTGGAGCTTGCAAAAGAGCCAATGAAAGCATTTATGCTCTCGCAGGTTCGTTTAAAAGACTTAGAAACATTTGCCAAAATAGCAGGCTACGACAAGCTAGAGTCACCTGAAGAAACTCCGCTTATAGTTCTTATACCCGCATTTGTAACAAGCGAACTGCAAACTGCGTTCATCATAGGATTCATGTTTTTTATACCTTTTTTAATCGTCGACTTAGTTGTTGCGTCTGTACTCATGGCTATGGGTATGATGATGCTCTCCCCTATGATTGTCTCCTTACCCTTTAAAATAATGCTGTTTGTACTTGTTGATGGCTGGAGCTTAGTGATGGGAACCCTCGCCAAAAGCTTTGGTTTAGGAACATAGTATGTATTTTTTGAATGTAACTGAAAGATAGGATTACAGCATGGAACCAGAAATTTTTGTTGATATTCTTAGCGATGCACTGTTTTTAGTTATTAAATTAGTATCGGCTATTGTTGTTCCAGGTTTAATTATTGGCCTAGTGGTGGCGGTGTTTCAAGCGGCTACGTCTATCAATGAACAAACGTTGAGTTTTTTACCGCGTTTGCTAATTACTATAAGTGCATTAATTGTTGGTGGTCACTGGTTTACACAAGAACTTATGGACTTTTTTACCCGGTTGGTGTTGCTCATTCCCGAAATTGCAGGTTAGCAAGTGGAGTACCCGTTTTCAGTTGTCATTCAATGGTTGAGCGACTTTTTACTACCTTTGGTACGTATTAGTTCTATGATTATGATAATGGCGGGATTAGGCGCTAAAAATGTGCCAACACGTATAAAGCTGGGTTTATCAGTGGTCGTGACTCTTTTGGTTGTGCCTGTTCTTCCTCCAGCTACATTTACTAACTTGTTTTCGTTTGAAATGATTTTAGTGGTCATACAGCAAATGCTTATTGGAATAGCGATTGGCTTTGCTTCTACCTTGTTACTCAATACCTTCGTTTTGGCAGGTCAGATACTTGCTATGCAAACCGGTTTAGGTTTTGCCTCTGTCATTGACCCCTCAAATGGGGCCAGCGTTCCGGCTGTTGGTCAGTTTTTTCTTATTTTAGCAACACTATTATTTTTTGTATTCAATGGCCATTTAATGATGATACAGATGGTTGTACATAGTTTTGAAGTACTGCCAATTGATGGTAATTGGTGGTCAGTAGATCATTACTGGGATATTGTAACGTGGGGCGGTTGGATGTTTACAACGGCTTTAGTGCTCTCACTTGCACCATTGACGGCAATGCTAGTTATTAATATTTCATTTGGTATTATGACCCGTGCGGCGCCTCAGCTAAATATTTTTGCTATTGGTTTTCCATTCACCCTTGTTGCAGGGCTTGTCATTATTTGGGCAACACTAGGCAACTTCATCCTGCAATTTGAATTTCAGTGGCTTAAAATGATCGAACTAATGTGTACCTTAGTTGGTTGTTCACCTTAGGAGTGTGTTATGGCTGAAGATTCAGGTCAAGAAAAAACAGAAGAACCCACAGGGAAAAAAATAGAAGAGTCTAAAAAGAAAGGGCAGGTTGCTCGTTCAAAAGAATTAGGCACTATGTTTGTTCTTATATTTTCAGCTATTTCATTGTTAATGTACGGCCCTGAAATTGGTAAGGGGTTATACAATATTATGGGCAGAATGCTCAGCCTTAATCGAAATGAAACCTACGATACCACTAAAATGTTTGCGGTTTGGTCCAGTGTTGCCGACGCGCTTATTTTTCCTATGGCTATGTTTGTATTCATTATTTTATTTGCGGGCATTATAGGTAATACTTTACTAGGTGGCTTTAATTTTAGTTGGCAAGCAGCCGCTCCTAAAGCAAGTAAAATGTCTCCATTTAAAGGCTTTAAACGCATGTTTGGCCCACAAGCTGCGGTAGAGCTTACTAAAGCTATTTTAAAGTTTTTAGTGGTCGCAAGTTTTGCCTTTTTTTTAATTAATACCTTTTTTGACGAAATATTACACTTAAGCATTGAGTCTGCACCTAATAATATTATCCATGCGCTCGAAATCCTCTCGTGGATGTTTTTGGCATTGTCGTGCACATTGGTAATTATTGCAGCAATCGATGCCCCGTATCAAAGTCATACTCACCATAAGCAGTTAAAAATGACACTGCAAGAAGTAAAAGATGAGTACAAAAACTCTGAAGGTGACCCTCAAATAAAAGCGCGTATTAGGCAAACTCAGAGACAAATGTCTCAAAAAAGAATGATGCAAGACGTGCCCGATGCCGATGTAGTTGTTACCAACCCAACGCATTATTCTGTTGCTCTTAAATACGACACTGAGCGAGCCGGAGCACCTATAGTGCTTGCTAAAGGCGTGGATGAACTGGCTATGCAAATTCGAAAAGTGGCAAACGGTAATGATGTACCCATTGTTGAGTCGCCAATGCTTACTCGAGCGCTTTATCATACCGCAGAAGTAGGAGAACAAATTCCTGATCAACTGTTTACTGCCGTTGCACAGGTGCTAGCTTATGTTTTTCAGCTAAAACGCTTCAATAAAGGTCGCGGAAAACGCCCGACTAAGCTTAATAAAAAGCTCCCCATTCCTGATGCCTACAGGTATTAATATTACCCCTTTATTAACTTGGAATAGTTATTGCTACTTCTACGTAGTGTCAATTTTTTGAAATTGTAGAATTATGAGTTTTAAAGCGGTATTACAACAACTTAATGCAGATAAAAAAGAATATGCAAAGGGCGTAGGTACGCCTTTGCTTGTGCTTGCAGCTTTGGGAATGGTCATTTTACCGTTACCGCCATTTTTACTTGATATCCTTTTTTCATTCAATATTGCGTTAGCGTTGGTGGTTCTACTCGTCACCGTTTACACCATGAAACCCGTTGAGTTTGGTATGTTTCCGGCCGTGTTGCTTATCGCCACAATTATGCGTTTAGCACTTAACGTAGCCAGTACACGTGTTGTATTGTTAGAGGGACATAATGGTGGAGATGCTGCGGGGAAGGTAATAGAAGCCTTTGGCTCTGTTGTTATTGGCGGTAATTATGCTGTTGGTTTAGTGGTGTTTTTAATTCTGATTATTATTAACTTTGTAGTAATCACAAAAGGTGCAGGGCGTATTTCTGAGGTATCTGCACGTTTTACACTTGATGCAATGCCTGGTAAACAAATGGCAATTGATGCTGATTTAAACGCTGGGTTTATTAGTGCCGAGCAAGCGCGGGATCGCCGAGAAGAAGTAACCCGCGAGGCCGATTTTTATGGTTCAATGGATGGTGCAAGTAAGTTTGTAAAAGGTGATGCTATTGCTGGTATCGTCATTTTAATTATCAACATTGTTGGTGGTTTATTTGTTGGCATGATCCAGCACGATTTAAGTTTTGGCCAAGCTATGGAAGTTTACACACTGCTTACGATTGGTGATGGCCTAGTGGCTCAGCTTCCCTCACTGTTACTATCGATTGGTACAGCGATTGTAGTAACACGCCAAAACGAGTCACTCAATATGGGCGACCAGTTTAAGAAACAACTTGGCAACGAGAAGTCATTATTTATAGCCTCTGGCATCTTAATTACCATGGGCTTAGTACCGGGCATGCCTCATTTAGCATTTTTAAGCCTAGGCGCATTATTAGGTTATTTAGCTTATTACACTCAACAAAGTAAACTTAAAGTCGCTGCAGCAGAGGCTGAAGCTGCTGCAAATGGAGCTGCTGGTACGGGCGTTGCCAATAAACAAGAACAAAAAGAACTGGGTTGGGATGATGTTCAGCAAGTAGATGTAATTGGATTAGAGGTAGGGTACAGGTTAATTCCTTTGGTTGACCAATCTCAAGGCGGAGAACTACTAAATCGTATTAAGGGAGTACGTAAAAAGCTTTCTCAAGAGCTGGGCTTTTTAGTCCCACCCGTACACATTCGCGATAACTTAGAGCTTGACCCTAATGCATACAGAATTACGCTTATGGGGGTATCTACAGGTGAAGGTGAACTCAAGCATGGTGATGAACTGGCGATAAACCCTGGTCAAGTATTTGGGCCAATTAAAGGGGTTGAAACTAAAGACCCTGCTTTTGGACTTGATGCGGTATGGATAAAACCAGATCAAAAAGACGAAGCACAATCGCTAGGTTATACCGTGGTAGATTCAGCCACAGTTGTGGCTACACATATTAGCCAGTTACTCACAAACAGTGCAGCACTGCTGTTAGGCCACGAGGAAGTACAGAACTTATTAGATATGTTAGGTAAAAGTCACCCTCGCTTAGTTGAAGGTTTAGTTCCTGACGTATTACCGTTAACTGTGATTGTAAAAGTACTACAAAACTTACTTAATGAAGGGGTTGCAATTCGCGACATGCGTTCAATTGTACAAACGCTTGTTGAGTATGGGCCACGTAGCCAAGACCCTGATGTGCTAACGGCTGCAGTACGTATTTCATTACGTCGATTAATCGTTCAAGACGCTGTAGGCATGTCTTCAGAAATCCCTGTCATAACCTTGGCGCCTGAGTTGGAACAGATGTTGCATCAGTCACTACAAAATGCAGGCGACGAAGGTGCCGGTATAGAGCCAGGACTTGCAGAGCGACTTCAAGTGTCACTAAATGAAGCGCATCAAAATCAAGAAATGTCCGGTGAACCTTCAATATTGCTAACGTCGGGAATGTTACGCACTGTGTTATCTCGTTTTGTTAAGTACACCATCCCAGGTTTAAGGGTGATGTCTTATCAAGAGGTACCAGATGAAAGACAGATCAAGATAGTCAGCTCTGTTGGCCAACAATAAGATTTTAAAGGGGTTGAATCATGAAAATAAAACGTTTTTTTGCTAAAGATATGCGCACAGTACTTAAAGAAGTTAAAGACGAATTAGGTGTTGATGCGGTTATTATGTCAAATAAAAAACTAGCTAACGGTGTAGAAATTGTAGCAGCAGTAGATTATGACAAAGCAGCCCCTAAAAAAGAGCAGGCACTTAGCGCTCCAGCACAAAGCTCAATAAAAACACAGCCAGTGCATAATTTTGTAAAACCAGAGCCTCTTCGCGCTAAACCAGAGCCACAAGCGAAAGTAGCCGATAGTCTTCAGGCATTATTAGAGCGTCAAGCCCCACGCCCTCGTTCTGCAGAATTGGCTTCTATGTTTTCTCAATCAGGTATTGATACTACAGACAACTACCAAGAGCCAGTTCAAGAGCAGCGTCCTCGTCCTATATTCACTAATGAACGTCAAGCTTCAGCGCGTCCGCAAACACAAGCAGACAGCCTTGGATTTGATGATTTAGAAAGTGGTTTTGATGATCTTGACAGTCCAGTGACACCTCGCCAAGAAACTAAGCATACTGAAAGTGAGCAAATTTCGTCAATGCGTGACGAAATGAATGCCATTCGTCAATTGTTAGAACATCAAGTGTCAGGGCTTATGCAACAAGACATGGCAAGACGCGATCCTACTCGTGCATGCATGATTGATCGTTTAGTCGGTATGGGAATAGATAAAGATGTTGCTGAGCAAATGGCGTGCTTTGTACCTGACGATGTATCTCGCCAGCAAGGTTGGAAAGCACTTTTAACAATGGTTGAAGATCAGATGCAGACAACCAACAACGAGATTTTACGTCAAGGCGGTGTATACGCCTTAGTCGGCCCAACGGGTGTTGGCAAAACAACAACCGTTGCTAAATTAGCTGCGCTTGGCGCACAAAAATACGGTGCAGACAAAGTCGCTTTAATCACAACAGACACATACAGAATTGGTGCTTATGAGCAACTCGCCACTTATGGCCGAATTATAGGTTGTGGTGTAAAGCAAGTTAAAGATGCTAATGAATTAGCTGAAGTTTTATATCATTTACGAAATAAACGACTAGTATTAATTGATACTGCGGGTATGAGCCAACGCGACTTGCGCTTAACAGAGCAACTTAATACGCTAATGCGTAATCAGCGTGTTGATATTCGCAGTTATTTAGTGCTCAGCGCAACATCGCAAATACATGTGTTGCAAGAAACCGTTAGGCACTTTAAAAAAGTGCAGTTAAGTGGTTGTATATTCACCAAATTAGACGAATCTTTAAGTTTAGGTGAGATTATTAGTATAGCGATTCAAAATCGCCTTCCAATAGGGTATCTTACTAACGGTCAACGAGTACCAGAAGATATTCGAGTTGCAAATGCTGAAAAACTAGTTAAAAAGGCTGAGCAACTCTATTTAAAAAGAGCAAAAGCACAACATTCAAGGCACCAAGCAGTGGCGCCAAGCACAGTAGGGATGTATGATTAACACAGTATTAGATCAAGCAAGTGGCCTGCGCAAAATGAGTCAAAACAATAACAACGGCGTAAAAGTTATCGCTGTCACTGGCGGTAAAGGTGGAGTAGGAAAAACAAATGTTTCTCTGAATACTGCAATTGCATTAGGCCAGCAAGGTAACAGAGTGTTGGTTCTTGATGCCGATTTAGGCTTAGCAAACTGTGACGTTATGCTAGGACTACGTGTTGAACGTAACTTATCACATGTTTTATCTGGTGAATGTGAACTTGATGAAATTTTAGTTGAAGGCCCCGCAGGTATAAAGATTGTACCCGCAACATCAGGCTCTCAAAGTATGGTTGAATTGTCGCCTTCAGAGCACGCGGGACTTATACGGGCTTTTAGTGAATTAAATACAGAATTTGATATTTTAATTGTCGATACAGCCGCAGGTATTTCAGACATGGTGCTGAGTTTTTCTCGCGCGGCACAAGACGTCATGGTTGTTGTATGCGACGAGCCCACATCGATTACAGATGCTTACGCGCTCATTAAAGTGTTGAGTCGCGAGCATGGTGTATACAAATTTAAAATTGTTGCAAATATGGTCCGTAGTATGCGTGAAGGGCAAGAGTTATTTGCTAAACTTTCCAAAGTGACCGATCGTTTTTTAGATGTATCAATGGACCTGGTCGCAACGGTTCCCTACGACGAAAATATGCGCAAAGCAACGCGTCGCCAAAAAGTTATTGTAGAGCTTTTTCCTAATTCGCCGGCGGCACTTGCGTTTCAAGCGTTAGCAACAAAAGCAGTTAAATGGCCAATACCTAATCAACCATCAGGTCATCTGGAGTTTTTCATAGAGAAACTAGTAAACGGCTAATTATGACAACATTGGTGAATAAAGTTATGGGATATCAATCAGCACAAAATTTAAATGTGATTGTTGAAAAACATGCATCACTTGTCAAAAAAGTGGCATGTCATCTTATAGCGCGTTTACCAGCCAGCGTGCAGCTGGACGATTTAATACAATCAGGAATGATAGGTCTGATTGAAGCATCTAAAAGTTTTGATGCAACCAAAGGGGCTAGCTTTGAAACTTTTGCGGGGATTCGTATTCGTGGGGCAATGCTTGACGAGATGCGACGTGGCGATTGGGCACCCCGTTCAGTACATCGTAAAAGCCGTTTGGTGGCCGAAACAATTGCATTTTTAGAAAAAAGCTTAAACCGTGAGCCGACAGATATAGAAGTTGCTGAAAAACTTGAAATTTCGTTAAATGAGTACCATCATATCTTAAACGATGTAAATGCAAGTAAAGTACTCGGTATTGAAGACCTTGGTGTTGATGAAGATGCCATCAGTCCAGTGGGCCAAGATTTAGCGCTAGACAAACCGTTTAATAATGTTAAAAATGAGCGGTTTAACGAGTCTTTATTAGGTGCAATAAAATCTTTACCAGAACGTGATGCAATGGTGCTGTCTTTGTACTATAACGATGAAATGAATTTAAAAGAAATAGGGCATATACTCGATGTAAGTGAATCGCGTGTAAGTCAAATACATGGTCAGGCGATGATTAAGCTTAAAGCTAAAATCAATGACTGGATAAATTAGTAGTAAGTAAACAAGGTTAAGACCTCACTGGGGGATGTTTTGGATAAAAACATGAAAATTCTGGTTGTTGACGATTTTTCAACAATGAGACGTATTATTAAAAATCTGTTGCGTGACTTAGGTTTCACTAATGTTCAAGAAGCAGACGATGGGTCAACCGCTTTGCCGATGCTACAAAATCAAGTATTTGATTTTGTTGTTACCGATTGGAATATGCCAGGAATGCAGGGTATAGACCTACTAAGAGCAATACGTGCGGATGATAAGCTTAAACACATTCCAGTATTGATGGTAACGGCTGAAGCTAAAAAAGAACAAATTATAGCGGCAGCACAGGCAGGTGTTAATGGTTATATCGTTAAGCCATTTACTGCTGGAACACTCAAAACTAAATTAGAAAAAGTATTTGAACGTTTAGGCTAATGATAGGGGGAGAGGCTTATGTCAGCACTTGCTGCGCCTCAAATAACTTTAGAACAAGCTCGTCAGCTCGTTGTTTTTCTAGAAAACGGTGAGCAAGACAAAGCCAATCAGTTAATTTTAGATACCGCTTCTAAGGAGCAATCTGAAATATTTGCTGAGGTTGGAAAGTTAACCCGTCAATTGCATGAAGCTTTAAAAAGCTTTGAGCTAGACACTCGCTTATCTGACTTAACTACCGATGCTATTCCAGATGCAAAAAAACGGCTCAATTATGTTATAGAAATGACAGAAAATGCCGCGAATAAAACAATGGATGCAGTTGAGGCTAGCCTACCAATTGCTCAACAGTTGGCAGACGAAATATCTCATATCAAACCGACATGGGATCGCCTAATGAATCGAGAGATTGAGTTAGGGGAGTTTAAATCGTTATGCCACAGCATTGATAAGTTTATGAACAATTCTCATCATAAAACCGATGAGCTGCAAAGTTTGATGACTAATGTACTTATGGCACAAGACTATCAAGATTTAACCGGACAAGTTATTCGCCGAGTTATTGAGCTTGTTAGAGAAGTTGAAGAAAGCTTAATTCATCTTTTGACAGCCTTCGCTGATCAAAGCGAAAGTAAAGCCGAAAAAATAGAACAACAAAAAACAAATGAACCATTAGACGAACAAACTTTAGCAGGTCCAGAAGGCCCTATTATTGATAAAGAATCACGTAATGATGTTGTATCTGATCAAGATGAAGTCGATGATCTTTTATCAAGTTTGGGCTTCTAAGAGGAGAGTAACTGCATGTTTGAAGTCGATGAAGATATTTTACAAGACTTTCTTGTAGAGGCAGGAGAAATCCTAGAGCTTTTATCTGAACAGTTAGTTGAGCTGGAAAACAATCCAGAGGACACCGAATTACTCAATGCCATATTTAGAGGGTTTCACACTGTAAAAGGTGGTGCTGGGTTTTTAGCTATGACCGAGCTCGTTGACGCATGTCATGGCGCAGAGAATGTGTTCGATCTGCTTAGGCAAGGCGTACGAACGGTTAATTCGGAATTGATGGACGTAATTTTACAAGCTCTCGATACGATTAACGAGATGTTTGCCACCATTCAAAATCGTGACAAACCAGAACCCGCCGATCCCGAACTTCTTGAAACCCTTCATAAACTAGGTTTACCTCCAACAGAAGAAGAGCTTGCTGGTGACTCACCAGTTGATTCAACTGAAGAACCTCAAGCCGAGGTTATTGATGCCCCAGTTACCGAGGAAGCCTCAGGAACTGATGAAGAAGATCCGTTTGCATTTGACGAGCTATTTAGCGGTGGAACAGTTGAACAAAGCGATGATGAAACTCAGATTGACGAAATAACAGAAGATGAATTTGAAAACTTACTAGACGAATTACATGGAAAAGGTCAAAGCCCAGTATCTGAAAGCGCGTCCAGTAGTAGTGATGTCAGTGGAGACATTACAGATGATGAGTTTGACAACTTACTTGATGAACTTCATGGCGTTGGAAGCTTTGGTGCAGTTGCGGCCAGTGAGCCTGTAAAAGAGCAAACAGCAAGTAATAATTCTGCAGAAAGTTCTGCAACGCCTTCAACACATTCACCTGCAAGTGATTCTAGCGATGATGAAATTAGCGATGATGAGTTTGAAGCATTGCTTGACGAACTTCATGGATCAGGTGCCCCTAAATCAATAGAGAGCCCTGCAGCTTCAGAGCCGAAGCCCGCTGCTAAACCTGTCGCTAAGGTAAGTGAGCCTGTTAAAAAGCCTGAACCTGTGAAAGCCGCTGCGCCAAAACCAGTGCAAAAGCCTGCAGAAAAAGCAGCTCCAGCTCCAGCGCCTGCAGCTGTGAAAAAGCCTGCTCCTCCGCAAGCAGAAACAACAGTCCGAGTTGACACAAAACGCCTAGACCAAATAATGAATATGGTGGGTGAGCTTGTACTTGTTCGTAACAGATTGGTAAGTTTAGCCACTAACTCAGAAAGTGAAGCAATGGGCAAAGCCATTTCTAACTTAGATGTTGTGACGGCTGATATCCAAGGCGCAGTAATGCAAACGCGAATGCAGCCAATTAAAAAGGTATTTGGCCGCTTCCCTCGCGTTGTTCGTGACTTAGCACGAAGCTTAAATAAAGACATTAGTTTACAGCTTGTTGGTGAAGAAACTGATTTAGATAAAAACTTGGTTGAGGCACTTGCAGACCCGCTTGTTCACTTAGTTAGAAACTCAGTTGACCACGGAATAGAGATGCCAGCAGCTCGTGAAGCAGCAGGCAAACCTAGAACGGGTAATGTAACGCTTTCAGCGTCTCAAGAAGGCGACCATATCTTGTTAACTATCAAAGATGATGGTGCGGGTATGGATGCTGAAAAGCTCAAAAAAATAGCAATCAGTAAAGGCGTTTTAGATCACGACCAGGCGAGCCGTTTATCGGATACTGAAGCCTACAACTTAATATTTGCACCAGGATTTTCGACCAAAGAAGAGATCTCTGACATCTCAGGCCGTGGTGTGGGAATGGATGTTGTAAAAACTAAAATCACTCAACTTAATGGCTCAGTGAGTATTCAGTCAGAGCTAGGTGTTGGTACAATTTTAGAAATAAAAGTACCGTTAACACTTGCGATATTACCAACCTTGATGGTTGTAGTTGGCGAACAAACATTTGCATTACCATTAGCAGGTGTAAGCGAAATATTCCATTTAGATCTAACCAAAACAAATGTTGTTGATGGTCAATTAACAATTATTGTACGTAAGAAAGCGATACCGCTATTTTATCTTGAGCATTGGTTAGTTAAAGGAGCAGATCGTACTCAGCGCAAAGCGCAAGGTCATGTTGTTATTGTTCAAATAGGTACTCAGCAGGTTGGTTTTGTAGTTGATTCTTTAATAGGTCAAGAAGAAGTTGTAATTAAACCTCTTGATGCTCTTTTGCAGGGTACTCCAGGTATGGCAGGCGCAACTATTACATCAGATGGTGGAATTGCACTAATTTTAGATGTTCCAAATATGTTAAAACACTACGCTGGCTAAATCATAAAGTAGGTACACATAATATGTGTGCCTACGTATAAATTTAATAAGAGAGCTAAATGGCCGTAAAAGTTTTAGTTGTTGATGATTCGAGCTTTTTTCGTCGTAGAGTAAGCGAAATCCTTGAACAAGACAGCGACATACAAGTTATTGGTTTTGCCATTAATGGCAGAGAGGCTGTAGAAAAAACGGCTCAGCTTCGTCCTGATATGATCACGATGGATGTAGAAATGCCTGTGCTTGATGGTATCAGTGCTGTTAAAGAGATAATGGCAAGTAACCCCACGCCAATATTAATGTTTTCCTCTTTAACCCGTGCTGGCGCAACAGCAACACTTGATGCGCTTGATGCTGGAGCGATGGATTTTTTACCTAAAAAGTTTGAAGATATTGCACGTAATAATGAAGATGCGATAAAGCTCCTTCAAGCTAAAGTCAAAGAAATTGGTAATAAGCGTATTCCTAGAGCCTTTAAGCCAATAACACACCAGAAACCAGCGGCACGCTCTGTGCCTGATAAAATCAGTAATACTGCGTCTTCAATCAGGCAACCAGATAGAAGTTTTCAGCGTTCAACAACCGCATCGACATTAACAAAAACACAAAACAACGTACCAACTCGTGCAAGTGGCAAGCAATACAAGCTTGTGGCTATCGGTACATCTACTGGTGGTCCTGTTGCTTTACAAAATGTGCTTACGCAATTACCCGCTAATTTTCCGCATCCTATTTTACTTATCCAGCATATGCCTGCTGCTTTTACACCGGCATTTGCAGCTCGTTTAAATGGATTGTGCAAAATAAAAGTAAAAGAAGCACAGCAAGGTGATCGTCTTGACCCCGGAACTGCCTATTTGGCTCCTGGCGGGCAACAAATGATGGTTGAAGGTCGAGGTGGTTCTAAAACATTGCGCGTTTTTGAAGACAATAGCGAGCGAATCACTTATAAGCCCAGTGTTGACGTTACATTTGCAAGTATTGCAAAAGCTTATCAGGGAGATGTTTTAGCTATTATTTTAACCGGCATGGGGGCTGATGGTAGAGATGGCGCAAGAATGTTAAAACAAACTGGCGCCACTATTTGGGCACAAGATGAAAAAAGCTGTGTTGTTTATGGTATGCCACAAGCTGTTGCTAATGCGGGACTTTCAAGTGAGAGTTTAGCGCTTGACGATATTGCAACGCGGATAAAAAGTGAAACCGGTTGTGGATAAGCTCTCCGTACTTGGGTTAATAGTTGCACTAAGTGCAATAGCAATTGGCTATCATCTAGAAGGTGGTGTGATTGCCGCACTTTTTAATGGTCCTGCGCTTATTATAGTACTAGGTGGGACCGTAGGCGCTGTAATGCTGCAAACGTCTGCTAGTACCTTTAAAAAAATGCTTAGAATGAGTCACTGGGTATTTGTGACTCCCAATTACAATATTGATGATGCAATTGAGCAAGTTAAACGTTGGTCTCATAAAGCGAGACAAGAGGGGTATTTGGCATTAGAGGATGAGGCCCTAACACACTCAGATGTATATGCCGCAAAAGGGCTGAGTTTACTTGTTGATGGAGGCTCAGAGCAGAGGCTACGTGATACGCTTGAAATAGATTTAATGTTGGAGCGTGAGCGTTTGCTTGAAGCTGCACGTGTATACGAAGCAATGGGCGGTTATAGCCCTACCATCGGTATTTTAGGAGCTGTTCTTGGACTTATTCAGGCTATGTCTTTTATTACCGATCCACAATTGCTTGGCGCTGGAGTTGCAACAGCCTTTATTGCAACGATTTATGGTGTGGGGTTAGCTAATTTATTATTTTTGCCAATGGCACATAAGCTCAAGCAACGTGTAGAAGAAAAGATGCTTTACCACGAAATGCTTGCAGAAGGGATAATTGCAATCAGCGATGGCCAAAGCCCAATGAACATTGAGCTAAAGTTAGAAGCTTATCGTGTTGAACGGCCAAGCCTAGTGGACGCATAAAAATGATGCGTCGACGATTTGGTCGCTCGGCCCATAAAAACCAGCATACAGAGCGCTGGTTAGTATCTTATGCGGATTATATGACCATTATGTTTGCCTTCTTTGTTGTAATGTATGCGATTGCGATTAACAAAGAAGAAAACTTCCAAATTTTATCCGATTCCCTAGAGCAAGTATTCGACAAGTCGGCTCGTGTTTATTCTCAGCAAGGTACGGGTGTAGATGGTACTGGAATACTTACTGATAGGGTTACTCCCGAAGATGAATTACTGTATGGCGAAAGTATCAACAAGGAAGAGCAAGGCCCAGAGTTGTTAGACGGCCAAAGTGAGACAAGTAATATACAGCAAAAATATTTAGGAAAACCACTTGATAGCTTATTAACAAAACTTCAGTCAGCGCTTATTGATGAAATACGTGATGGTGAAGCCAATCTAGAATTGCATCAAGATTGGCTCATAATAGAACTGAGTTCAGGTATGTTATTTTCAAGTGGTAGCGCAGTTGCTCATACTAGAGCAAAACAAGTTGTTAAAATTGTAAAAGATATTATCGCGCCAGTGGATAACTATATACGTGTGCGTGGATATACAGATGATGAAACAATTAAAAATGAAATATTTCGCTCTAACTGGGAGCTTTCTGTCGCTCGCGCAACTTCAATACTTGTTGAGCTTGAAGCACTTGGCATAAATTCGGCCCGAATGGCGATTGAAGGGTATGGACAGTATTCACCCTTTGCACCTAACGACACAGATGAGGGCCGAGCTGAAAATAGAAAAGTAGTAATAGCGTTATCTAAATATGGGTTGCCAGAAGAGAAAAATAATTCAGCAGAAGAGCCAATAGTTGAGGCAGTAGCGCCTGAGCCAGAAGTAGAATTACCGTCAGACGATGACACAATAAAAATTATTCGTTTACCACATGGTGGAATTCGTATTACAACTCGCAATGAACAGTAACTAGGATATGATGTGAAGATTTGGACTGTAGCCAACCAAAAAGGTGGCGTTGGTAAAACAACGACTGCGGTCAGTCTTGCTGGTACTTTAGCACTGCAGGGTAAACGTGTATTACTAATAGATACCGATCCTCATGCGTCTTTAACGTATTACTTTGGTATTGATTCTGAAGATTTAGAAGTCAGCGTTTACGATATTTTCGCTCGTGGGACTAGTATGCAAAGTGAGGAAATACTTCAAGCATTGTGCCCATCCACTCTCGAAAATTTAGATATATTACCTGCTACTATGGCTATTGCTACATTAGATAGAAGCATGGGCAATAAAACAGGCATGGGGTTAATTTTAAAAAAGACGCTTGCCAAAATAAGCGAACATTACGATTATGCTATTTTAGATTGCCCCCCTGTTTTAGGGGTTTTAATGGTTAATGCATTGGCTGCGAGTGAGCGCATTTTAGTCCCTGTTCAAACTGAGTTTTTAGCGCTTAAAGGCTTAGATAGAATGATGCGTACAATGGAATTAATGCAGAGCTCACAAGCGAAAAGTTACGAATATACTATAATACCTACAATGTACGATAAAAGAACGAAGGCATCACTCGAAGCCTACAAAACGTTACAAAAAACCTACGGTAATAGAGTTTGGCCAGGTGTTATTCCCGTAGACACAAAACTAAGAGATGCAAGCTTAGCACAAAAAGTACCCATAGAATTTTGTCCTCGCTCTCGTGGTGTATTTGCTTATAAAGCATTATTAGATTATTTAATTGAACAAGGTTAATGAATGAGTAAGCAATTATTTGCTAATGAAAAAGTAATGACTCAGTACTTAGGTGCCTTACTTTGCGAAGAAGAGCTTGCCAGTGACTTAGAGCCCGTAGCAAAACTTTTAGAAAATATACCGGGTGACTTGCCAAGCGAAGAAGCCACTCATGAAAGTCAGAAGCCAGTTACTAATGTTAAAGTAGTGGCTGAGCAGGGATCATCTTCGTTAGATGATACGCATGAAGTTAAAGAAGCAGAAGCTACAACACCGAAAGTTAACGTCATTGAAACGCCAAAAGAGACAACGAGTACAGACCTTAAAATAGCAAAACAGAAACAATTAAATCTTTCAAATAACAGTGAGTCAGATTACTTTGACGGCGAATTTCAGGCATTGTTCTTTGAAGTTGCAGGACTTACGCTAGCAGTCCCGCTTAAAGCTCTTGGCGGTATACATCAATTAGGTGAAGTGAATCACCTGTTTGGTAAACCAAAGTGGTTTAAAGGCGTTATGCTTAATCGTGATGAAAAGCTCAATGTTGTAGATACAGCACGCTGGGTTATGCCAGAGAAGTACGATGAAAAACTTGAGGCATCACTTGATTATCAGTATTTAATAACTTTAGGAGATAGCCAATGGGGATTATTAGCTGAGAAGCTTATAAATAACATTACATTGACAAAAGAAGATGTAAAATGGCGTACAGATCAAAGTAAGCGCCCATGGCTTGCCGGGGTTATTAAAGAAAAAATGTGTGCTTTAATAGATGTAGACAATTTAAATACGTTATTAGAAGAGGGCTTAGATAGCCGTCAGTAGTAATGACCATTATGGGGTAACAGCATGAACCAAGAGAAATTACTGTCAGAAAATAAAAATGCAGATAATAATGATGAAATATTACAGTGGGTTACTTTTAAACTAGAAGAGGAAACCTACGGTGTTAATGTAATGCAAGTTCAAGAAATACTGCGTTACACCGAGATTGCACCAGTCCCTGGTGCGCCTTCTTATGTAATAGGCATTATTAACTTACGTGGTAATGTAGTAACCGTTATTGATACACGTGCTCGATTCGGTTTGTCAGCAGCTGATGCAACTGATAACTCACGTATATTAATTATTGAAGCTGAAGAACAAGTTATAGGCATTTTAGCTGATAGCGTTTCTGAAGTTGTATACCTGCGTAGCTCTGAGATTGACAGTGCGCCAAATGTGGGTACTGAAGAAAGCGCTAAGTTTATCCAAGGTGTCTGTAATCGAGATAATGAGCTTCTTATTTTAGTTGATTTAAATAAGCTACTTAGTGATGACGAATGGGATGAGTTAAGCGATTTATAAGCTTTATCAGATAAACTATGCTGTTACTTAGTATTGCTGTAAGCGCGTTAGCGGTAGGTCTTATATCGTTAACGCTTATTATTGCATTTAAAAATAAACACACCAGCGATGTTGCTGATGTACATCAAAAGCTTAAAGAATGTGCAGAACAAGTTCATATTTTAAGAAGCGAAGCCGCTGAATTAAGAACCGGTTTACTCAGTATCGGCAAGCGAGTTCTAGAGGTTGAGCAACAAAACCAAGATTTACTGCAGCAGCAATCGGCTCAAAAATACGATGATCCCGATGCTAAGATTTATTCCCGTGCTGTGAAAATGGTTGAGTTAGGTGCAGATTTAGAAGAAGTTATTCGCGAGTGTGAGTTACCTAGGGCTGAGGCCGAGTTATTGTTTTCGTTGCACAAAAAAAAAGGCGCTTAGCGCCTTTTTTACACACATAACACTGTATTTAGACTTTAAAAACTATACTTCACACCAAACATTGCCACTACAGGGTCAAGCTCAACTGTTGATGTTAATGCTTTTGCATTGTTAGCGTACACAGTTGCATCTGTATCAATATCCATTATAGAAACCATTGCGTGAAGTCCCCAGTGATCATCCATTTTATAATTAGCCCCTACTTGTACTAAAAACCCTAAAGAGTCATCAAGCTCAACTTTAACATCGTCTGTACCAAGGGTTGCTTTAAGAGCTTGTGAAGGCTGTTCATCAAAAAAGGTTGTATAATTAACACCAACACCTATGAATGGTCTAAGCTGGTAGCTTGTATCTAAAAAGTGATACTGTGCCACTAACGAGGGGGGCAAGTGTTTAATGTTAGCAATTTTATTACCAGCCAGGCCGCCTGTTCCATTTACATCATGAGAGAATGGCGTAGCAGCAATCAATTCTAATACCCAATTGTCATTAAATGCATAGTCTACCGTAATACCTAGCTGAGTATTCGAATCACCTTTTAGACCTAATGAGGGGGCTTCGTTAATTGCAGAGCCACTGTTATCTGGGTTAACGTTAATAGCGCCCAGATTTACGCTGAAGTTAGCGTGTGCAGCTGGAGAGAGTGCTAATAAAGAGGTTAATAGTGCAATGCTAATTTTGGTTTTCATGTTGTTCTCCAAGAACTACTTTTTGATTGACGCCATTATTACGCTTAACAAATATGGAAAACCTGTTCTAGATCAAAGTTTCAAAAATGATTGAACGTTGAAAAGTATTTTATTGATTTAGATTAATTTTGGCGCTGTTTCGTAACAGCAATGATTGACAATCTATGTAAAGAATAATCATCAGAATGTATAAAAGCTGACATCTCTTAGTCATACTCTCACTATTTAATAATGCCTTACTTAGTAATAAAGGTGTTAAAAAATGTCTTTAGTTGTTTCACAACAAGCAGTCACTTCTCAAAGGTTAAACGCCGAATTAATAAATAAATTACAAACGCTTATCCAATTTAAATCAGTGACGCCGAATCAAGCCGGCGCAATAGATTGGCTGGTTGAGCAGTTATGTGAGCAAGGTTTTAGTTGTGAAAAATTTACGAGTAATGGTGTCACTAACTTAATTGCGCATATTAAATTCAATGAGGGACCGTGTGTCGCTTTTTCAGGGCACATTGATGTGGTTCCCGCAGATAACGCTGACTGGCTAACCCCTCCGTTTGATGGAAGAATAATTGATGGGGTAATTTACGGAAGAGGTGCCGCTGATATGAAAGGAGGTGTGGCAGCTATGCTGACTGCGACAAAAAAATTAATAAATAGCACATCATCAAAAGCAGGGACTTTTTATTGGCTCATTACCTCTGATGAAGAAGGCGAGGCTGAGTTTGGTTCTGCGCAAATAGCTAATAAGCTTTCTTCAAATGGGATTGTTTTAGACGGATGTATTGTCGGCGAGCCAACGAGTTCGACACATGTTGGCGATACAATTAAAAACGGTCGCCGTGGTGCGCTTTCAGCACGTATTCTGGTAAAGGGCAGGGCAGGTCATGTAGCTTATCCTCAAAATACCATTAACGCCGCACATATTAGTGCCAAAATAGTCAATAAACTGAGTGAACAAGCGTGGCACTTAGATGACGCAGGCTCAAAAACAACACTGCAAGTAACAGGCATAAATATTGACAATGTGGTCGATAATTTGGTCCCTAGTCAATGCGAAATAACATTTAATATTCGCTATAGCCATAGGTACAGCAGTGAAAAAATTAAATCAATATTGAGCAACTCGTTGGATGAATTTTCACGTTACATAACGATTAATTGGGAGCGTCCATGTGAACCTTACTATACCCAACCTAAGAGCAAGTGGAGTTTAATTACTTGTGTTGAACAAGCCATACATAGTCAAACTGGAAACTACCCAGTTCTAAGTACCAGTGGTGGCACATCTGACGGTCGTTTTTTTGCTAACAGCCATACTCAAGTAATTGAATGTGGGCTAAGAAACCATACAATTCACCAGGTTAATGAGCACGTATCTATTGATGACTTAATAAAAGTTGAAGCAATTTATTATGACTTACTTTCACGTATTTATATAGAACGGTAATGTTAGTTTTCAAATAAAACCCAGATAGTGGCGAGGGTAACCTCGCTTCAATTAGCTTAAGTATCGCTTTGCTTTGTTATCTTTAACATTTTGCAAGTCAACCAATACTAAACCATCAATGCAATTGTTAAAGTCGGGATCTACGCTAAAACTTAAAAATTTCACCCCACCAGGTTTGCATAGCTCTGTATATTGTTTAAATAAAGTGGGAACTTGCGCACCCATATTAGCAAGCACATGCTTTAGTTCTACAAAGTCTTCTTTAACGTCGTTTTTGCAAAAAATCATGTCACACTGCGCAAGTTCATGTTCGCTTAGTTTGAATTCATTGTTTGGAGTCGCAAGTACTTCATCGGTTTTATAATAATGCTGATAGTAATACACTAGCATGGCCTTTGCCGGGTCAGGTAACATATTAGACACGCTAACAGCGCCAAATAAATAACGATATTGTGGGTAGTTTTTAACAAATGCGCCAATGCCGTACCACAGGTAATCTAAGCTTTTACGTCCCCAATATTTTGGCTGAACAAAGCTACGACCAAGTTCAATTCCTTGCTCTAGGTAGGGGCCCATTTCAGTGCTATAAGTAAATAAACTGTCGGTATACAGCCCTTTACGGCCATGTTTATCAATTATTTCTTTAGCGCAAGCTAGCCTATACGCGCCTACCAGCTCTAATTGTGTTGGGTCCCAAAGAACTAAGTGTTGATAGTCCATATCGTACTTATCAATATCACGGCGTTTTCCACTGCCTTCACCTACAGCTCTAAAAGCTATTTCTCTCAACCTACCTAGCTCTCTAAAAATAGGTGAGCTACCCGTATATTGATATAAATGAATATGCATACCATCTTGTGTTTCCCCCAGAAGCTGACACGCATCTATTGCTTTTTTAAGCTCTTTCCTACACTCAGGAACAGCAATAGGAGTTTGTGTTTTAAGTGGTAAGGTTTTTTTAGTTGTTAGGCGATACAGTTGCTTTCGTATTAAATTAACAATCTCTTTATCTTTTAAATTTTCTATGAGGTATGACGCTGGAGGAATAGACGCACCAATTTCAAACTCTAACGATTTCTGGCGTTGTTTAAACATTTCTTTTACTAGTAACAAGCTTGCTAAGGGTTTGTAAATTATTGAAGTCCCATAAAATAATGGGCTGTTTTTAGCTTTTATATAAATAGGTAATATAGGGCAATTGGCTTTTTTTGCCATGCGCAAAAAACCGCTGTTCCATTTACAATCTTTGATACCTGTAGGGCTCAGCCGTGATACTTCACCAGCGGGAAATATCAATAATATCCCCTCATTTTTCAAATGCTGGTGAATATTATAAAGCTCTTGTTTCTTACTTGTGCCAGATAAGTTATTTACAGGTAAAAGTAAGTCGTGCATTGGAGTCACCGACATGAGCATACGGTTAGCAACAACCTTTAAATCTTTTCTTACGCTTGAGAGCACTTTAATTAATGCAAGCGCATCTAAAGAGCCTATAGGGTGGTTTGCAACAATAATTAATTTACCTTCGCTAGGAATATGCTCTATTTGCTTTGGCTTGTAACGTGTATCAAAATTGAGCTCATCGAGAACTTGTTCAACAAATTCTAGCCCTTGTAAATGAGGATAGGTGTCGGCAAAGGCCACAAACTCTTGTTCATGTAGTAAATAGCCTAATCCCTTTTTTACTAGGCTTTTTACTTTTGGTGAGCTTTCTAATTGTGGTAAGTTTGCTGCAATTACTTTATCAACACTGATCATACAAGCCTCTTTTTAATTTAGCACGACTGCCATATCTGTAGAGTAAAAAAAGGGTGTGACAGTTATTTTGCAGTTGTGTGACCTTTTAAAGTGTAAAGGGTGCCAAGTGTTGATTAGTCAGTATGGATTTTATAAAAACTTATTTGGAAGTAACTATGTCGGTATTAGTAGCAATTACAGGTCGAGATAACACAAAGTTAATAGCGCAATTACAAGCCCGATTACCCTCTACAAAAATACAGCAGTGGCCAGATTGCAATAACCTAGAAACTATTGATTTTGTATTAGCATGGAAAGCACCGCATGATATGTGGGCAAAGTTGCCAAACCTTAAAGCGGTATCGTCATTTGGTGCGGGTGTAGACAGTATTGATTTAAATTTGCTTGGTGATGACGTAGATGTGGTGCGTATAGTTGATGAAAAATTGGCACAAGATATGGCCGAATATGTGCTTACGCATGTTTTAGCGCAAAAATTGCGATTAAAAGAATACTTTATTAAGCAAACGCAGCACCAATGGAAGCCCAAAAGGGCTTATCAACAAAACAATGTAGGTATTTTGGGATTTGGGGAGCTAGGCAAAGCATGTGCGAAACGACTTATTGCCAATAAGTTTACTGTAAATGCTTGGGCTCATACACATAAAACCAGTAATACAGTTAATTTATTTTATGGCGAACAAGGGCTTCAAAATATGCTTAGCGACATTGATTATCTAGTCTGTTTGTTGCCATTAACCAAAAAAACGAAAGGTATTATCAATAAAAGTACAATTAGTATGCTTCCTAATCATGCTGTTATTATTAATGTTGCACGAGGAGAGCATGTTATAGAAGCGGATTTACTTAAAGCCTTAGAAGAGAATTCGCTTCGGGCTGCAGTCATTGACGTGTTTGAACACGAACCCCTTAGTAAAGAACACCCTTATTGGCAGCATGATAAAATAACCCTTACACCGCATTGTGCAGCATTATCAGATATAAACAGTGTTGCAGCACAAATAGCAGAAAACGTTGAACGCTTGCAGCAAGGTATTACTTTAAATAATCGAATAGATAGAACGAAAGGATATTGATAAATATTTAAAGAAACAGCTTGTTAACATATGTAATTTTTATTAATGTTGTATATGTTCTCAACAATAAAAATATAAAGAGGGTGAAATGAAAACAAATCAGGGTGGTGCTAGATTAAGCTTAATTATAATTTCTATAATAATATTAGGCGTATCTGCTTGGTTTAATCAGCCAACTATTTTATAGAATGGCACCACAGCAAGTTTAGCGCTTGCTGTGGATTTCTCTATTTTCGTGTTTTTTATCGGCACTTTTTTTGAGTAAAACATAAGTCGCACCACTCCCTCCATGATGCCTCTGTGCAGTATGATATGCCAAAACCGCGGGTAATTCAGGTAGCCATTTATTTACAAAACTTTTTAGTATTCCTGGTTTAGTTTTATTTTTAATTCCTACACCATGCCTAATAAGCACCACGCGAACATTTTGCTGCTGACAGTCATTAATAAAATTAAAGAGCGTATTGCGTGCATTTTTAAGTAGCTGGCCATGAAGGTCTAAGGTCGCATCAACTTGATACTTTGCTAAACGTAAGTTTTTAAATACAGGGCCTTGTACTCCGTCTTTTTTAAAGCTTAATATAGCAAATGGTTCAACAAGCTCTACAGACTCTGTGCTTAAGTAGTTTTCATCTGTTGATAGAGTATTTTCGGCCGCTTGTCGCTTTTGTTGTTGCGCAAGTGAAGAATGAGGGCTGCTTGATAACGGTTTAATAGTATCACTGCTAATAGGGGTCACATCTTCCATAGAAGATAAAAACAAATCAAAATCAGATAAGGACATACCGAAATCTCAAAATAATGTAGTACGAGGTCAATATTATCTTAGTTCACCTAATTACCCAACCATTTTGATTTATACAATAAAAAAGCCCAGCAATGCTGGGCTATAAAATATTCTAGGGGAAATTGTTAGCTCTGAGTTACATTAAGTTGCCCAAATGTATAAACCTTAAACAGATAAAATGTATTGATCAATACTAAACTCATATTTGAAATAACACTCGACGACATAAGATCTAAGCTAAATGATAAAAATAACAGGCCACATGCACTTATTGCGGCTACGCGCAGTAATGTTATGTGGTTAATAAAGAATGCACCTAAACCTAGTGCAAGTAGTATCGTGTTTAAAAGCCAATCTAGCTCGTTTAGCATGGTCGTTTCAATAGTTCAGTTGTTGAAAAAAGGAGCGCCATTATGGTGATCTTTTGCGCACCTTTCAACCAAGTAATTTTACATTTTTCAGATTAGTTTTATTAATGCTAAAAGTAACTTTTAATCGCTGAAATGAGACCGTCGTCAGCAATAACTTGATACTTTTGGCAGCTCTGAGGATTCTGTAAATCACTGCATAAATAAAGAGATTTACGCTTATCGTCAAACTTAGGATGTAAATGCGAGTCAACAAGCGTTGCACCGTATCCAAATACACCAGGCCAATAAATACTTTTGTTAACCATCCCTAATTTTTTATAGGTGAGTAAAGTTGGTTTTGGAAAAGCTATAATGATAACTGCAATAATAGCGAGCGTTATTAACAGCCCTTTTTTAGGTTTAGGGTTTTGGCTATTTAACTCTGTATCAATAGTGTGTTGTTTAGTTTGTGCCTGCCTTTGAGAAGTTGCCCGAGTTTTATTTTTTTGTGTTGTATTTTTTTTTGCCGGTGTTTTACCTAGCAAGGATTGTTTTTTTGGTGTTTTTGACATAAAGCAGATCTGGCCTTTTTTACATAGGTCTTTATAATTCAAATAGTAAATTTATATACTAAGCTAATTATTATAATAACGTAAAGTTAGCTTATAGCCTATGAGGAATGAAGATGGACACGCAGCTATCAATTTTAATAGTGGATGACGTTAGCACGGTGCGTAGTTTTTTGAGCCAAACGCTCATGCATCTAGGGATAGATAATGTAAAGGAAGCATCTACTGCCTCACAGTGTATTAGTGAATGCCAAGCTGCAAAATACAGTATGATTTTTTTGGATATTGAGTTACCGGATGGAGACGGAAAAGAATTAATTGCACAAATCAACGAGATGAGTCCAGAAACGAATGTAATTATGGTGTCTGCGCATTCAGCTGTTGAAAATGTAAAAGATGCCATAGATAAAGGCGCTAAAGGGTTTATCGTAAAACCGTTTACACCTAAAAAAATAGCAGCCATGCTTAAAAAGTTTTATCCAGATTTAGAAATTATGTAGTGCAAAAATTTTTAAGTAAAAAAAAACCGGCAAAAGCCGGTTTTTTATATTCTAACAAAAACAAATTATAGCGCTTTGATCTTAGCTGCTAAACGGCTCTTATGACGAGCTGCTTTGTTTTTGTGGATTAGACCCTTAGTTGCGTAACGGTCTAGGATAGGTGTAGCAACAGAAAAAGCTTGCTGTGCAGCTTCTTTATCGCCAGCTTCAATAGCAACAACTACTTTTTTGAAGTAAGTGCGCATCATTGAGCGACGGCTTGCGTTGTGCTGACGGTTCTTTTCGCTAGTGATAGCGCGTTTTTTTGCAGACTTGATGTTAGCCAAGGTTTGCTCCTAACAATCTTAAAATAAAGCTTAAATTAAAGGCCGTGGAATATGCCTGTTTCTATCATGAATGTCAATTAAATTTAACTATTCAAGAAAAACTGCTCCTTATAACGAACATTAATTTGCCGCTTTAGCAGTTAATGACGCTATTGTAACAAAGCACAGACCCCCAGCCTAGTGCTTTAAAGCGATTTATAAAAAAGACTGTGGCATAATCGCGTATCTTAGGGATTTTTAAGTAGGTTTAAGGTGTCAAAAGGTTTATTTCGCTCCGGTATGATTGTTAGTTGTATGACTATGATCTCGCGTATTTTAGGGCTCGTAAGAGATGCAGTTGTTGCCAATTTACTCGGCGCAAGTGCTGCGGCTGATGTATTTTTATTTGCTAACCGAATTCCTAACTTTTTACGTCGCTTATTTGCAGAAGGCGCTTTCGCACAGGCATTCGTACCCGTTTTAAGTGAAATAAAAGAGCAGCAAGGTGATGATAAAGTTAGGCTCTTTGTTGCCCAAGCTGCAGGTACGCTGGGCACTATTTTATTGTTAGTGACTATTTTTGGTGTAGTAGCTTCGCCGGTTATCGCCGCTTTATTTGGTACCGGCTGGTTTATTGATTGGTGGCAAGGCGGCCCCAATGCAGAAAAGTTTGAGCTGGCCAGTTCGTTATTAAAATTTACCTTTCCGTATTTGTTGTTTGTAAGTTTAGTCGCGCTGAGCGGTGCGGTAATGAATGTTTACAACCGTTTTGCCGTTGCGGCATTTACCCCTGTGTTACTCAATATATCAATTATTACCTGTGCAATTTTTTTACATGACAAATTTAGTGTAGGCGCCTATGCGTTGGCCGTTGGTGTGTTTGTTGGTGGCATTGTTCAGTTGTTATTTCAATTACCTTTTTTATTACGCGCTAAAATGTTGGCTCGCCCGCGCTGGGCTTGGCATGACGAAAACGTAAAAAAAGTGCGTAAGCTTATGCTGCCCGCATTGTTTGGCGTATCGATAAGCCAAATTAATTTATTACTAGATACTATGATTGCCTCATTACTGATGACAGGTTCTATAGCATGGCTTTATTACTCAGACAGGCTAATAGAGTTTCCGCTTGGTTTATTTGGGATTGGTATAGCCACTGTCATTTTACCGGCGCTTTCTAAATTGCACAGCAGTAAAAAATTGAGCGATTTTCAGCATACGTTAGATTGGGGAGTTCGCTTTGTAATATTTTTAGGTATACCAGCAATGGTTGGCTTAATGATAATAAGCCCACTTATAATTACGGTCCTATTCGATCATGGTGCCTTTAAAGAGGACAGTGTTGATCATGTAAAAGCGGTAAGTTTAGGTGTTATAGCTTACTCTGTTGGGTTAGTTAGTTTTATGTTGATTAAAGTGCTCGCGCCTGGGTTTTATTCACGTCAAGATACTAAAACGCCCGTACGCATTGGTATTATAACCCTTGTGCTAAATATGATATTTAATATTATGTTAGCCCCTTTTATAGGTTACTTAGGGTTAGCACTTGCTACATCAATGTCAGCCAGTTGTAATGCATTTTTACTTTATAGGCAGCTCAAAAAAGAAAATGTTTATCAGTTTTCTTCTATGAGTTTGCGTTTCACTATAAAGTGCATCGTTGCAAGTTTAGTCATGGGTTGTGTTACATGGTATGTAAGTAGTTACTATTTCTGGGCCTCGTGGGCTTTCGCACAACAAGTTATATTATTAATTGCCCTTGTTGTATTAGCAGGAGTTAGCTATTTTTCAATGCTCTTTTTAATGGGTGTAAGACTAAATACGATAAAAAGTGTAGCAATTACTGAATCAAACTAAAAAAAAGATTATAATCGGCAGCCTTGTGGCTTTTCCTTGATATAAGTCGTGATAATACTTGCTGAAAAAAGGCTTTAGGTGGCATGGAGTTAATTAGAGGTATACACAATATTCGCCCACACCATTTTGGGTGTGTGTTAACTATTGGTAATTTTGACGGCGTTCACTTAGGTCATGCGCAAGTATTAAAAGGCTTGTTAGCTGACGCAAAAGCACACAATTTACCCAGTACGGTGTTGTTGTTTGAGCCTCAACCTCAAGAGTTTTTTGCAAAAAATAATGCCCCAGCAAGGTTAACTCGCTTACGCGACAAGTTACGTTTATTAAGTGATTTAGGCATTGAACGTGTAATTTGTATTAGCTTTAACCAGCGGTTTGCAAATATGCATGCAGAACAGTTTGTAAACGAGATACTAATAAAAAAACTCGGTGTTAAAGCGTTAACGGTGGGTGACGACTTTAGATTTGGCCAACAACGTAAAGGTAATTTTAATTTACTTGTAAATATGGGCAAACAAGCAGGCATGGATGTACAAAGCACTGCGAGTTTTCATCAGTTAAATGCTAGAGTAAGTAGCACGTTAATACGTGAGGCATTGGCATGTGGCAACTTAGCCGATGCAAAAGTGATGCTAGGTCATAATTATGCGATTTCTGGGCGTGTTATACACGGTTGGAAACGAGGCCGTGAACTTGGTTTTAGAACTGCAAATATAGCGCTAAAGCGCCAAGTTTGCCCCGTGAATGGGGTGTTTGCTGTGCAGGCGACTATTGCTGGGAAACAGGTTTTTGGGGTTGCTAATATAGGCAATAAACCCACATTTAATGGGACACGTGCACTTCTGGAAGTTCATCTTTTTGACTTTGCACAAGACATTTACGGACAATTTATGCACGTAGAGTTAATACAAAAACTCCGCGATGAAAAAAAATTCGAGACATTAACACAATTAACGGCGCAAATAGCAACAGACGTTGCCGCCGCTAAACAGTGTTTTGGTTTAAATCAGGTAGCCGATAGAGACGGAATGTAGGATAAATGAGCGACTATAAACATACTTTGAACTTACCGGAAACACCGTTTCCAATGCGTGGCAATTTGGCACAACGTGAACCAAAAATGCTAAAAGCATGGTATGAAGACGACCTATACGGTCAAATCCGCAGCGCTAAAAAGGGCAAAAAAACCTTTATTTTGCATGACGGTCCTCCATATGCGAATGGCGACATTCACTTAGGTCACTCAGTAAATAAAATTTTAAAAGACATTATTGTAAAGTCTAAAACGTTATCAGATTTCGACTCACCATATATTCCAGGTTGGGACTGTCACGGTTTACCAATCGAGCTAATGGTTGAGAAAAAAGTAGGTAAGCCTGGCGTTAAAGTAACTGCGAGCGAGTTTCGCGAAAAATGCCGCGCTTATGCTAAAAAGCAAGTTGAAGGTCAAAAAGTAGACTTTAAACGTTTAGGTGTGTTTGCCGATTGGGACAAGCCATACCTAACAATGAATTTTGATTTTGAAGCGAATGCAATTCGTGTACTTGGTCGTATTATTAAAAATGGTCACCTACACAAAGGTGCAAAGCCTGTGCACTGGTGTACTGATTGTGGCTCTGCATTAGCTGAGGCTGAAGTTGAGTATCAAGATAAACAGTCGCCAGCCATTGATGTGCGTTTTATTTTTGCTGACCAGGACGCCGTAGTTAATGCATTTGATATGGCACAAGGGCATCAAGGTAAAGGTAGTGTAGGTACTGTAATATGGACTACAACACCATGGACGCTTCCAGCAAACCGTGCAGTAGCCGTGCATGCTGAGTTAGAATATGCATTAGTACAAGTTGAAGATGAAGGCGCTGAGCAGCGTTTAATTTTAGGTTCAGAGCTTGTAAAAGATGCTATGGATCGTTTTGGTTTTAATCATTACCATGTTTTAGGTTACGTAAAAGGTGCTGCACTTGAAAACTTGCAAGTAGCGCATCCTTTTTATGACTTTAATGTACCGGTAATTGTTGCAGAGCATGTAACTACGGACTCAGGTACTGGCGTGGTGCATACAGCACCGGGTCATGGTCAAGAAGATTTCGTGGCAGGCTTAAACTATAACCTAGAAGTTGCTAACCCAGTTGGCGCTAACGGTGTGTACTTGCCTGATACAGAATTATTTGCAGGCCAGCATGTATTTAAAGCTAACGCGAGCGTAATTGAAGTATTAAAAGAGCGTGGCGCTTTAGTGCACCACCATGCGCTTACTCATAGTTACCCACATTGCTGGCGTCATAAAACCCCTATTATTTTCCGTGCTACGCCACAATGGTTTGTTAGTATGGATCAGGCTAATTTACGTAAAGATTCATTGGCTGAAATCAAAAATACGCAGTGGCTACCAGAATGGGGTGAAAGCCGTATTGCAAACATGGTTGAAGGTCGCCCAGATTGGTGTATTTCTCGCCAACGCACTTGGGGTGTACCCATTGCTTTATTTGTTGACAAAGACACCGGTGCATTACACCCAAATACCCAAGCGCTTATTGAGCAAGCTGCCGCATTAGTTGAGAAGTCAGGTATTCAAGCATGGTATGACTTAGAGCCAGAAACACTATTAGGCGAAGAAGACGCTAAACAATACATGAAAGTGCAAGATACACTCGATGTTTGGTTTGACTCAGGCGTGTCGCATGCGTGTGTTGTTGATGCTCGTGAAGAGTTAGTAGGCCCAGCAGATTTATACCTGGAAGGGTCAGATCAACACCGTGGTTGGTTTATGTCGTCGATGATGACATCGGTTGCAATTAATGGTCATGCCCCTTATAAACAAGTGCTTACGCATGGCTTTACCGTTGATGAAAACGGCAGAAAAATGTCTAAGTCATTGGGTAACGTTATCTCTCCGCAAAACGTTATGAATAAGTTGGGTGCTGATATTTTACGTTTATGGGTCGCGTCTACCGACTACACGGCTGAAATGACTGTATCGGATGAAATATTTAAACGCTCTGCAGATCGCTACCGCCGTATTCGTAATACGAGCCGTTACTTATTAGCTAACTTAAATGGTTTTGATCCTAAAACAGATCAGGTTGCTGTTGAGGATATGGTTGAGCTTGATAAGTGGATTGTTGGCCGTGCTGCACAGCTTCAGGACGAAATTTTAGCCGCTTACGATAGCTACCAAATGCTATTAGTTACGCAAAAGCTAATGAACTTCTGTACCGGTGAGCTTGGTTCGTTCTACTTAGATGTAATTAAAGACCGTCAGTACACAGCTAAGAGCGACAGCCATGCACGACGTTCTTGTCAAACTGCGCTTTACCATATTGCTGAAGCAATGACGCGTTGGATGGCACCAATTATGAGCTTTACAGCACAAGAAATTTGGGAAGCTTTACCTGGAGAACGTAGCGACTACGTATTTACATCAGTATGGTATGAAGGTTTACAAGCACCAACAAATACCCAGTTTAGTAATGATGACTGGCAAGCAATTTTAAACGTACGTGACGAAGTGAACCGTTTATTAGAAGCGGCACGTAAAGAAGAAGTTATTGGTGCGGCTCTTCAAGCTACAGTTAATTTATTTGCGGGCGAAGAGCTGGCAAACAAATTAACAGCATTGGGTGATGAGTTGCGTTTTGTACTGCTAACGTCAGCTGTTAATGTAGCGCATGTTGATAGCCAGCCTGCAGATACGCAAGAAACAGAAATTGAAGGTTTGTACATTAGTGTTGCAGCAACAGATGCCGCCAAATGTGAACGTTGTTGGCATTACAGCGACGATGTAGGCATTGAGCCTGCTCACCCAGAAATTTGCGGTCGTTGTGTTAGTAATGTTGATGGCGAAGGCGAAAAGCGTCAATTCGCTTAGGGGATGTTTTTAGTGAGCAAACTAGCCCAAAAAAGTGGTTTAGTGTGGTTATGGTTGAGTCTATTGCTTTTAGCAATAGACTTTGCCAGTAAAACACTTGTTGTAAATACTATGGCTTATAGCGAGTCTATTAATTTACTACCTGTTTTTAGTATTACCTATGTGCATAACTATGGTGCTGCTTATAGTTTTTTAAGTGATGCTGGTGGTTGGCAACGTTGGTTTTTAAGCGCAATTGCAATTGCTATAAGTGCCTTATTGGTGTGGTGGCTAAAAAGGTTACCCGCAACTAATAAAGTGTTATGTGGTGCTTACTCGTTAGTGCTTGCTGGCGCTATTGGTAATTTATACGACCGTATTGCTTACGGTTATGTAATTGACTTTATTCACGTATTTTATGAAGACTCACATTTTCCAGTATTTAACTTTGCTGACTGTGCTATTTGTGTAGGCGCGGCATTGTTATTATTTGACGCCTTTACAGGTGAGAGTCCGAAGGAGCATAAAGCATGAGCCAAGCTGTAATTGGTGAAAACTCGCAAGTTATTTTTCATTTTTCTATAAAACTTGAAGATGGCTCTGCCGCTGATTCAACGAAAGTGCACAACAAACCTGCAAAGTTAACAATGGGCGATGGCAGCTTAACGGCAAATTTTGAGAAGTGCCTATTAGGTCTAAGCGCAGGCGAAAGCAAAACGTTTGAATTAGAACCTGAAGATGCATTTGGTCAGCCAAATCCAGATAACATTTATTATGTTGATCGTAGTAAATTTGGCGCAGAAACACCTGCGAAAGTAGGTGCTATTATTGCGTTTACTCAACCTGATGGTACAGAGCTTCCGGGCTTAGTACGTGAAGTGCAGGGTGAGTCGGTTACTATTGATTTTAACCATCCGTTATCTGGCCAGCGTTTAACATTTGAAGTTGATATTATTGAGGTAAAAGGCTAATGGATATTTTATTAGCTAATCCACGTGGCTTCTGCGCAGGCGTTGATAGAGCAATTAGCATAGTAGAGCGCGCTTTAGATATTTTTGAAAAGCCAATTTACGTACGTCATGAAGTTGTTCATAACAAATATGTTGTTGACGGCTTAAAGAACCGAGGCGCAGTGTTTGTAGAAGAATTACACCAAGTACCAGACGACAGCATTGTTATTTTTAGTGCGCATGGTGTATCTCAAGCGGTACGCTCTGAAGCCAAGCGCAGAGAGTTAAAAGTATTTGATGCGACTTGTCCACTTGTAACTAAAGTACATATGGAAGTAACCCGCGCAAGCCGTAAGGGTATAGAATGTATTTTAATTGGCCATCATGGTCACCCAGAGGTTGAAGGCACCATGGGGCAATACGACAATGATGCTGGCGGTATTTATTTAGTAGAAACCGTAGACGATGTTATTGCGCTTAATGTTAAAGATGCAAAAAACTTATTTTATTGTAGTCAAACAACGCTCTCTGTTGATGACACTGCTGATGTAATAGATGCATTACGAGAAAAATTTCCTGCAATTGACGGCCCGCGTAAAGATGATATTTGTTACGCGACTCAAAATCGCCAAGATGCTGTTCGCGACCTAGCTGATAAGGTTGATGTATTATTAGTTGTTGGTGCGAAAAATAGCTCAAACTCAAATCGCTTGCGCGAACTTGCAGATAAAATGGGCACAACGGCTTACTTAATTGACGATGCTACTGATGTACAAGAACAGTGGGTTACAAGCGCTAATTCAGTAGGGGTTACGGCTGGTGCGTCAGCACCTGAAGTGCTTGTACAGCAGGTAATAAGCCGTTTAAAAGAGTTGGGTGGAACACAAGTTGTAGAAAACCCAGGTGAAGAAGAAAATATCGTATTTGCTGTTCCTGTGGAGCTGCGTTAATCTATATAAATTAATTATTTAGATTACAAGGAGAGCTGTGATGAGCAAAACGCCTCAATCGGATGTATTGCTTTTTTCAGCTCTTTTTAATGAGCGAGGTGTACTTGCTTCGCTTGTTGTCACTCAAGTTATTGCGGTTGTTTTAGCATTTGCTCCGCATGCTCAGGGTGATATATGGCTTAGGCTTGGAATAATTAGCCTATTTTTACATTTAATTGTTTTATCAAGTACTTCCTCGTTATATATAGCTCGGCACTTTTTACAAAAGAGTACACGTGCTCTACAACTTTCACTTTTTTTTGTTTCCTTTTTATTATTTACCAGCCTATTCAGTGTTTTATTTTCGCGCTTTGCGTTTGATATAAATACAACGGAACACCTTATTTATTTTGTTATTCAAAATACTATTATTGTTGCATTTTTGGTTGCTTTATTTGTACAGTTTTTACTTATATATGCTGAAAAAGAGCAACAAACTAAGGCACTTTCCCGTGCTGAGTTAGACGCTTTGCAAGCACGAATTCGTCCACATTTTTTATACAACAGCTTAAATACAGCCGCAGAATTAACGCATCACGATGCCGCGGCTGCAGAGCAAGCTATTTTAGCATTAGCTGCATTGTCACAAGCGGCAATGCGTTCAGGGCAAAGCGTGTTGTTGAACGATGAGGTAACACTGAGTAAGCAATATATTGCCTTAGAAACATGGCGCTTTGGTGAGCGATTAAAAGTTAATTGGCACATTCCCACTGATTTACCAGCATTAAATATACCGTGTTTAACACTTCAGCCATTAATTGAAAACGCAGTATGCCACGGTGTTGAAACAAGTGAAGACGGCGCGACAATAAATGTAGAACTGCATATCACAACCGGCTATATAATAATGATTGTCTCAAACCCAATTGCAGCCTCAAAGATGCAAACTAGGCCTAATAATGGAATGGCGCTTGATAATATTCGCCAGCGTTTAAATATTTATTATAAAAATAAAGCGCAGCTTACTATTACTAATAGAGATGGCGTATACAGAGTGAAAGTCGTTATTCCTAAACATATTGAGAATAGCGTATGAATGTACTGATTGTTGATGATGAACCATTAGCTAGGACGCGATTAAAACGGCTTTTAGCAATTGAAAAAAGCATAGTGATAAAAGCAGAGGCAGCAAATGGAAATGAAGCGTTAGAGCTTGCTAAAAAGTATAACCCTGATTTAATTTTTTTAGATGTTGATATGCCAGGTATGAATGGCTTAGAAGTAGCGCATAAGCTAAACAGAATGCCTTTACCACCCGCTATTGTGTTTGTTACGGCTCACCCTGAGCATGCATTAGATGCTCTGCAATTAAGTGCTACGGGATATTTAGTTAAACCTGTTACCGAGCAGTCTTTAAGTAAAGTGCTAGATCAGCTAGGGCGTTTAAATAAAGCACATGTGCAAAAGCAGCAATCAGCTAAAATTAGTTATCAGGTGGCAGGGGTACTAAAAAGTGTAGAGCTTGACAGCATTTTTTATTTTAACGCGCAGGAAAAATACACAAACATGGTTTTTGAAGGTGGAGAGGCCTTTATAGAACAGAGCTTAAAACAGTTAGAGCTACTTTACCCCGCCCAGTTGTTACGAATTCATAGAAATACCTTAGTAAACAAAAGTAAGCTGCTATGTTTGAAAACACAAAATACAGGGGTACATACAATAGAACTTGTTGGTTGCAAAGAGCACTTAGCTGTAAGCCGACGGGAACTAAAAGCAGTTAAAGATATATTAAATGCCTAGCTGTTAACCGTTTATCAACAAATCCTACCGCTTATCCTAGTAAGTATTGAATCTAAATTTTAATGCCATAAACTTACAATCAGACAATTTTTTATTTGGTTTTGGTATGCAATCGTCTCAAACAAAATTTCAAAAAGGCTTCACACTAATTGAAGTACTTATTGCATTTATAATTTTAAGTTTTGGCTTATTAGGGGCCGTGGCTTTGCAAGCTAAAGCTAAGCAGGCAAGTTTTGATTCTATGCAGCGAGCTGCTGCTGTTGCGCTAGGAAACGATATTATTCAACGTATTCGTGCAAATGATACACCGCAATTAGTTGGGCTTTACGCTAAAACATTTAATAGTGAAACCTCTACAACAACGTCTCAAACTTGCTTCACAGCAAGCTGCAGTGCAGCGCAAGTTGCAGCTTTAGATTTAGAACAATGGAAACGCGCGATTAGAGCGCGAGAAAATACAGGCGCCTTAGATGACGCAACTGTGTGTATTAGGCCAACAGCAGTTGGTGGCTCAGGTGGTAAAGCATTTAATTTAGAAGTGATTATTTCATGGCAAGGCAGACAAGAATTTACAGCCAATGATGCAACAGCCGCAATTGAGTGTGGCGAATCAGACAAAAAGCGCCGTTTAGTGGTTTTAACTAGTTACATTTACCTTAGGAGTTAAGCATGAGCATTAAGCAAAAAGGTTTTACCCTTGTAGAAATGATGATCTCGCTTTTTATAGGGGGCTTAGTACTTGGCGGCGTTATGTTCACCTACATTGGCATGAAAGTAACCACAAAAGACACTATGACCATAGGTGAGATCCAAGAGTCTGCGCGCCTTGCTATTAACATTATGCAGCGTGATATAGAACAAATTGGATTTTGGGGCACATACTACGATGACTCTTTTGTCGCAGGGAATACAACAAGGGCGACGGCAACAACTCCTGCACCAGATTGTTTTGAAGGGGCTAATAACGGGAGTTTTCCTGATTTAGCGTCTGCCACTAACTTTAGAACCATTTATGCAAAGGTTGCAGAAGAGTCCAAAGAACTAAATTGCGTGAGTAACCCTGTTAAAAGTACAGATATTTTACAGCTTAAATTTTTACAAGGTAACCGCTTAACAGTAGGAGCCGCAGGAAACGAAACCCAAGCAGGTCAAAACTACTTTGTTGCAGAGCAAGAAAAGGCGCAATTTGTTCGCGGCGTAGTCAATGCTGGTGCGCTAAATATTAATGCAACGGTTTGGCCTTATAGCCACCACGTTTATTACATTTCAGAGCAAACGTACAAAGTTAATAATAAAAATATTACTGTTCCCGCATTGATGAGAAAACGCTTGGTGGGGGCTAATATTTCTACAGAGACAATAATGGAAGGCGTAGAAAATATGCGCTTTGTTTTTGGCCTCGATACAAATAACGACAGCCGCATTGATACCTATAAAAGTATCGGCGATATGGAACATTCAGACTGGGAAGACCGAAAGGGTATTTTAACTGTTCAAGTATTCTTATTGATAAGAGCTTTACAAGAAGACCCCGGGCTTAAATTAAAGAATCAAACATATACCTTGGGCGAAGACGATAATAAGCGCCAGATAACATTTAATGACAGTTACAGACGCACCGTATTTACTACCACAATTCGATTAAACAACGTTGGATCAAACTTATGGCGTATTTAAAAAGCTCACCTACAAAACAACAAGGTGTTGTGCTTATTACTGCATTAATTATGGTAATAGCCGTCACTGGTATTGCTGTAACACTCATGAGTAGCAGCAGTATTGACGTTAAAATTACAAATGCGGCGCAAGAACGAGAAGTCGCTGAAAACGAACTCATTGGTGAAGTTCAAAGAATGATTTCTGATGAGGCTAACAAAGGGGCTGCAAACCAGTTTTTTTTAACACCCGATGAAGTCTCACACCATTCTGGAGACAACGGTGAAGGTATGACAATTGCAACGCATGGCGATATGCAAAGTAAAATGATTAACTTAAATCAAGGTGCACTTGATTTAGAATGCCCAAGGCGCTTTAACTTTACAGCGGGTATATCGTGCAACATGGTACAAGTTGCTACTACCGTTGAATATGGATCTAAAGCAAAGCATTCACTCACAATTGTGACAGGTGTAGCACAAGAAATGGCTAGTATGAGTAAGGGAATTTAAGATGAATTTTAAATTAAACAAAGTGCTAGCGGCATTACTTGGTTTAGCGGTCAGTACAACGGCAAGCGCAGAAGACATTGAGTTATATGTGAACCATGACCTGGACCTTGATGAAAAACCCCGTGTTTTACTCATTTTCGATACCTCCGGAAGTATGGCTTTTTCATCTACTAATGGCAATGACTGTGGTTTTAATAACGTTTCAGGCTTATTTAACTTATGTACAGATAGCCGTCTTGCTGCTGCGCAATTTGCCATGAATAAAGTGGTATCAGATAATGAAGACACTATCGATTTTGGCCTAATGCGCTTTGAAAGAAATTCAGATGGTGGGTATGTTGTAAATGGTGTTGGTAGTAATTCATCCATAGTGCGTAGCTCTATTGCAGGTTTACCTGCAGATGGGGGGACGCCACTCGCAGAGACGCTCTGGGAAGCATATTTGTATATCACTGGGCAAGAGGTTCAATACGGACAAGGTGTTTCGACTCAAGAGCGTGATACAAGCGTTGAAAGTAGTACTACCGTCCAAGTTGAGCAAGAGTCTTGCGTTTGGAGAGGTCCTTGGTGGAACCGCCGACAAGTTTGTACAACAGTTTATGTACCAGAAACGAGGTTTACCTATATATCGCCATTTGCAGATAGTGAAGCTGAAGCAGCTCGTTGTGATAATTCCATTAATATTATCTACATGACCGATGGTGACCCTTCTAATGATAACGGCAGCGATAGTGATATTAGTGATGAACATCAAAGGTACTTTGGTGATCAGTTAAACTGGAGTACCGATAGCTATTACAGTAATTATTTACACCAAATGGCTAAAATAATTCATGGCACTAGTGATACAACGGTTGATTTATATCCATCAACGCCTGATATCCATGAAACTGGGCGCCTATATACGATAGGCTTTGGTTCAGGTATGAGTGAGGATGGACAAGAATTATTGCGCCAAGCCGCTCAATTAGGTGGTGGTGAGAATTTACCGGCTAGTACACCAGATCAACTTTCGGCATCATTAAACAGCGCAATTTCTCGCATTCGAGAAGTAAACGATAGTTTTTCATCCCCTTCAGTGGCCAGTAATAATGTAGACCAAACAAGAAGCCGTGACGCTATTTATTTTGCAATGTTTTATCCAGAAACTAATACTCGTTGGGGCGGCAATTTAAAAAAATTAAAAGTGTCTGGGAGCCAAATTGTTGACTCTACAGGGGCCAACGCACTTGACTCAAATGGTTTAATTGATACGGATGCAAAAACCTTCTGGTTACCTTCTGGGCAATCAGCGGACGGTAACCTTGTTGCGCAGGGCGGTGTGAATTATCACTTGAGTAGTTTAACAGGCAGTGATTTGGAAAACCGCCGTAAAATATATACTGATAAGCAAGGAGGTATTGTCAGGTTTACTTCATCTATAGTTAATGAAGTTTTAGACTTAGTTCCAGATAACTCTATTTTATTATCGGATTCTGATATCAAATGGACTATGGGAATAGACGTTGATGATGAAGATAGTGACAACAGTACTACAGATCAAAGGCAAAATATTTTTGGCGACCCGCTTCATTCTAAACCTGTTGCATTAGATTACGGTAATAATGATATTCGTATTCTAATTGGCACTAATGCCGGTTTCTTACATATGTTTAAGGATGATGATGTTAATAACACAGTAAGTGAAAGCTGGGCTTTTATTCCCTCTGAACTTTACGACATAATAAAACCCTTACGCACCAAAGAAACGGGTAAGAAATATGGCATGGATGGCCCTATAAGCGTTTACTTTAACAACAAAAGCTTAAACAGCGATGGGTTAAATGATGGAATTATTGATGCTAGTGGGGACGATAAAGTATGGGCGTTTGCGGGTATGCGTCGCGGTGGTGAAAATTACTATGCGCTTGATATTACCAACCCAGATGAGCCTAAAAAACTGTGGGATAACCCAATTGAAGGCGGTAAAGGTCAATTTCAAGAGCTGGGGCAAACATGGTCTAAGCCGCAGATTGCTTATATTAAAGCATTTGGCGATAAGCCATTACTTGTATTTGGAGCAGGATACGACACAAATAAAGACGCGGTTATTAAAAGTGAAGATAGTGTAGGCCGAGGCATATACATTGTTGAGGCCGAAACCGGTAAACGAGTGTGGGCCTTAACGCCTAACATTAATGGGTTTAAGGGCAAGCACAGTATTGCTGCAAATATTACTACGTTAGATTCTGACTATGACGGCTATATAGACAGAATATACGCAGCCGATACAGGCGGTGATGTGTGGCGTATAGATATGCCCGGCACAAACACCAATGATTTTAGCCATTTTAAACTGGCAGAACTTGGCAGTAACAAAGCAACAGAAGACAGACGCTTTTTTTACAAGCCACTTGTTGCGCGTACTATTTACAGTAAAGTATCAGAAATAACGATTAACGGTAAAAAAGTGATTACACGTTTGGATACACCGTATGATGCAATAGTTATAGGCAGTGGTAACCGCTCTAAACCAACGGGTACAAACGAGCAAGACCAACTCTTTATGATAAGAGATGAAAACACAGTTACACAAACGTTTAAAACTAACGCACCAGATACAATTAAACCAGATGATTTAATGCTGATGAATTCAGACCCGTTTGGTAATGCACTTGATGATGTGGACGATTTTGTAGACCTAGAAATAGATTTAGCAAAATTCAATGGCTGGCGCTATGAGTTAGGCACAGGTGAGAAGTCACTTGCCGCTTCAACGGTAGTGGGTGGTGTTGCGTACTTTACTAGCTTTACTCCGGCGTCAGATTCATCAACAGAAAACCAATGTTCGCTTAGTGGCGGGGGGGGCTCATTGTATGCTTTCCACCTGCATTACGGGACAAAAGTGTATGACGACCTGAAATTTTCAACCAGTTACGATGTGCCAGATACACCGCAACTTTACTTTGGAGAAGGTCCTTCGTGTGCAGATGGTAATGGCGATGGTAAGTGTGATGACAACCCAACATTATCCGTAACACAAGAAAGCCAATTTTATCTTATTGGACCGGGTATAAAAGGGGAAAATGCACAAAACCCAATGAAGCCGGTGGAGATCACAGGTCCTGGTTTAAATGTGGTTGATGGTAAAGTACAGCTTGTGAACCCTGATAACGCATTAGGCTTTGGATTTAGAACGCAACAGACGTATATCTATAAGCGTGAAGAAAACGATGAAGTTGGAAACTAAGGACTAAAAATGAATAAGCAACTTGGATTTACCTTGATTGAGCTGATGATAGCGGTGGCTATTGTTGGCATTATAGCGGCTGTGGCAGTGCCCAATTACACTGAATATGTAAAGCGGGCATCAAGAGCAGAAGCTGCTGCAGCACTTTTAGATACAGCTAATAAGCAAGAGCAGTTTTTTGTTGATAACCGTGAATACACAGAAACATTTGCAGACTTAGGACTTCAAGATAAAACCGAAAATGGACATTTTGAATTATCCATTGATGTCGTTGATGGCAATGCATTTACAATAAAAGCAAAGCCAATAGCGGGTGCAGTAAAGGGTGATAACGACTGCAAGGAGTTATCTATTACCGATACAGGTCTAAAGGGTGCTAAAGGCGCTAAAGGTAACTCAGATATTGACTATTGCTGGGGCCGTTGAGTTTAATTTTTTTGACACTTATCGGTTGATTTAATTCTTATTCTGCCAGTTTGACTCACTGACAAAGCCAACCCTTCGAGGTTGGCTTTTTCATTTGGGCAGTAAATAAACGTCCCATTTTGAAAACCGTTTAATGAGCCATCAGGGCGAAACGTAATTGCAGTGCGAGGGTATTCAAGCGCATCAGCCTCATTTATTCTTTCAAAGGTACTAAGTAACAATTCATCGTCATCTAATGTTGTTGATTTATCTAGATCGATAAACAAAGACATTTGACCATCCCATTCATCTTTTGAACATTCGCCTTCGTTTAACGAGCAAAGAGTAACGTAAGTACTATTTTCAATTGCGTAAAGTCGACCATAATTGATAGTTCGGTGCAGAAGGTTAACGTGGTTCTCTAGCCGGTTTTTTGCTAGAAAATCTGGGTAGTACCACATAGATATTTGACTGATAATGCTTACAACAGCGAGTGTAAGCATTAGTTCAAGAAGCGTGATCCCTTTACATTTCGATATTGATAACCTCATCCCTGAAGTCCTAAATTAATTATCTTTTAATTTAGTTTAGTAAATGAATAAAATATGACAAGCTAAATTGGTTGTTTTTTAACCGCAAGTTTTTGCACTATCACCTAAATAAAACGACGTACCAGATTGAGAAACACTGAGGGCTTTATTGTTATCTGTGCCGTTGTTAGGGCAAAAAACAAACTCTCCTGGGTTTGTTGTAATTCGGCCACTGGTATTAAACCGTAGCCGCCTTGAGTTACCTGTAAATTTAACTTTATCTTCCAGGCTAATTTTTTCCATAACGCGTAATAATGAGTCGGTAGATTTGTTGTAGTGGCCACTGTTATCAGAGTCGATAAAAACAATAATAATTTTATTCCTATCCCATCGGTTTCGGCATTGCATATTATCGTTTTGGTTTTTTACTTCACCATGTTGCGCTGCACATATTACAACTATTTCATCGGTGCTTGCAGCTTGAGAACGCGCGTAGCTAATGTTTCTTTTCAGCTCAAGTAAAAAGTTTTCAGCACGGTTTTCTTCTAACATGTCGCTACTATTCCAAAAAGCGATAGATGCTATTATGCCAACAATTGCGACGGTTACCATTAATTCTAAAAGTGTGAATCCTGATTGTTTAATCTTCATAACGATCTCATTTACAGCTAATTTTTATATTACGATTCTTATATGGCCAAAATTATATCATGGCTGATTAATTTATCACCGTAATTCAATTGCTTTGTTTGCTATGAACCTTATGATTGTCTAAAATCGTGGCATCTAAGGCTTTAAAAAGTAATTAATATGAAAAAAATAGAAGCAATTATAAAACCGTTTAAACTTGATGATGTACGCGAGGCGCTGTCAGAGGTGGGCATTAACGGCATGACCGTGAGTGAAGTAAAAGGCTTTGGTCGTCAAAAAGGGCACACTGAGCTTTATCGTGGTGCTGAATATATGGTTGATTTTTTGCCAAAAGTGAAGCTTGATATAGTACTTGCTGACGAAAGTGTTGATCGCGCGATTGAAGTTATTGTTAAAACTGCACAAACCGGAAAAATTGGTGATGGTAAAATATTTGTCACTGAGGTTGAGCGTGTAGTTCGTATTCGTACCGCAGAAGAAGATGAAGACGCAATCTAATTTAAGCTTAAATAGCTTAGTCAGTAAAAAGGCGCTTTAAAGCGCCTTTTTTGTATTTACTGTGTTCTTTTATTCAGCGCTTGTGCTTTTTTAGCGTTTTGACTTAATTCGGTTAAACCTAATTTTTCATAGCTTTTTTGCATCATATCAAGGGCTGCATTTAAATAACTACTTTGCGAGTAGTGTTCAACTACAAATTTACCACGGTTAGCAGCTGCTAAGTACGCTTCGCGCTCATAGTAGTATGTAGCTACTTTTAGCTCGTAACGTGCCATACGGTTTAATAACCATACTAAACGACGTTTTGCTTCTGGTGCGTAACCGCTTTGTGGAAAACGTTTTACAAGCGTTGATAAATCAGTAAAAGCGACGCGGGTTCTGTTAGCATCCCTATCTGCTCTATCAATACCAAAGTATTCTTGGAACGCGTTTTTGTCTGCTTTAATATTTACCAAACCACGCATGTAATACATGTAATCTAGATCTTTATGATTTGGATTCAAACGGATAAAACGGTCAATGGTTGCTAATGCTTGTTCAGTGTTACCCGACTGGTAATGAGCATACACTAAATCCATTTGCACTTGTTTTGAAAATGGCCCAAATGGGTAGCGCGAATCAATCGCTGATAAAAGCTCAATTGCACGGGCATATAAACCTGAATCTAGTGTTTCTTTTGCATCTTCGTATAAAGCTTGTGCTGATCTATTTGGTACACGTTGAATGTCTTCTTGGTCAGGTGCTGACGAACAGGCACCTAAACTAAGTACCGAAACTGAAAAAACGATGGCAAATGCACGTTTCCCTATTTTATTTATCATTTTATTTGTTACCTTCGATGTCTTCGGCTAGGCCAAGTCGGTAAAACCGAGTAAACTATACGTATTATATTATGCTTTTATTAAAAGCGATTCTAACCCAGTCGAGCAAAGCTTGCACTGGTAAATTGGGTAAAGTTACGAATGACAGAGCAAATTTCTCTTCAAGCCGAGGTTCCAACCGACTTAGGTGGTAAACGTCTAGACCAAGTATTAGCGCAATTGTTCCCTGATTATTCACGTTCACGTATAAAAACTTGGATTTTGGATGATAAAATCACCGTTGATGGCGAAATATTAAACACACCGCGTACAAAACTGTTAGGCGGTGAAGTGTTAAATGTTGAAACAACCATTGAAGCACCGCGTGAATACCTTGCACAAAATATCGACTTAAACATTGTTTATGAAGATGACCATATTTTAGTTATTAATAAACCTATGGGATTAGTGGTTCATCCTGGTGCTGGTAACCCAGATGGCACAGTGCTTAATGCATTATTACACCATTACCCTGACATTATTAATGTGCCACGAGCAGGTATTGTGCACCGCTTAGATAAAGATACAACAGGTTTAATGGTTGTTGCTAAAACAATTCAAGCGCAAACACACCTTGTTAAGGCACTACAAAAGCGTGAAAACTTCACTCGTGAATACGAAGCGCTTTGTAACGGCACTATGACAGCGGGTGGTATGGTTGAAAAACCAATTGGTCGCCATGCAACACAGCGTACTCATATGGCTGTACATGAAATGGGTAAGCCTGCCATTACTCATTACCGTGTTGCTGAAAAATTTCGTGCGCATACGCGTTTGCGCTTGCGTTTAGAAACAGGCCGTACTCACCAAATTCGTGTACACATGGCTTATTTGAACCACCCACTTATTGGTGATCAGTCATACAACGGTCGCCCGCGTCCACCAAAGGGTGCAACACCGCAATTGTTTGAACTGCTTAGAAGTTTTAAACGCCAAGCGTTACATGCGGTAAAACTAAGTATTGCGCATCCAATTACGGGCGAAATGATGACGTGGCAAGCACCTATCCCAGATGATATGGTAGAAATGACGTTAGCACTTCGTGAAGATACTCAGGCTAACCCAGATATAGATAGATAATGCAGTTGCTATCAGCAACATGGCAAAGCCTTCACAATGTGGGTACCCTCAGTACCACACGTGAAGGCGGCGTATCAAAGGCACCTTATAACAGTTTAAATTTGGGGCTTCATGTTAATGATAGCCAAGCTGACGTTTTAAAAAATCGCTCAGTATTAAATAACTTCCTTCCAAATCCAGCTATCTGGCTAAATCAAATTCACAGCGCAGATGTAATTACAGTTGATCAGCAGTTTGATTTTAATAAATTACATAATGCCGATGCACTCTATACGCGCCTAGTTGATCAACCTTTGGCTATAATGACTGCCGATTGCCTACCTATATTGCTTGCAAGTAATGATGGGACTGAGGTAGCAGCTATTCACGGCGGCTGGCGAGGGCTAAAGCAAGGTATTATTCAAAATGCACTTAAATGCTTTAACGCTAAACCAGAAAATATATATGCTTGGCTTGGTCCGGCAATAGGGTCGGATCAGTTTGAGGTTGGTGTAGAGGTTTTTGAAGCATTTAATAATCAATCGCCTCTATTCTCAGATGCATTCATGCCGCAACTCAATAACAAGTATTATGCTGATATATACAGTATAGCGCGTACTTTATTATCGCAGCTTGGGGTAATAAATATTGCTGGTGGTGAGTACTGCACAGTTTCTCAATCACATTTATTTTTCTCTTATAGAAGAGATGGGCAAACAGGGCGAATGGCTAGTTTGATCTGGCGCAAGTAATTAATCATTTAGCGAATATATTTTCTTTCGTACCTTGAACAAATCGTGCAACATACCCATTTATTAATCAATTAGATTTTTTAATAGGTAACCCCTTATGCGTTTAGATAGATTTACAAGTAAATTTCAATCTGCGCTTTCTGATGCGCAATCGCTGGCCCTTGGGCGCGATCATCAATTTATAGAACCCGTTCACCTAATGTATGCACTCCTTCAACAGAGTGGTTCAAGCGTTCGTGCCTTGTTTGCTCAAACAGGTGTAAGTGCCGATGAGCTTAATACAAAGTTATCCCAAGAAATAGAAAAGCTATTCAAAGTTGAAGGCGTTGGGGGCGATGTACAATTATCTAATAATATGGTTTCGCTTATAAATTTATGTGATAAGTACGCTCAAAAGCGCAAAGATAAATTTATTTCTAGTGAGTTATTTGTTCTTGCTGCGTGCGATGACAAAGGCCCGCTTGGGGATATTTTGAGATCGCTTAATATCACTGCAACAAAAATAGAAAGCGCCATAAAAGCAATCCGTGGGGGTCAAAAAGTTGATGATCCGAATGCGGAAGAAACGCGCCAAGCTTTAGAAAAATATACGATTGATTTAACCGAGCGTGCAGAGCAAGGCAAGCTTGACCCCGTTATAGGTCGAGACGACGAAATACGCCGTACCATTCAGGTATTACAGCGCAGAACTAAAAACAACCCGGTACTTATTGGCGAGCCTGGAGTGGGTAAAACCGCCATAGCAGAAGGCTTAGCGCAGCGTATTATTAATGGTGAAGTACCAGAGGGATTAAAAAATAAACGTGTACTGTCACTTGATTTAGGAGCCTTGGTTGCTGGCGCTAAATTTAGAGGTGAATTTGAAGAGCGTTTAAAATCGGTTTTAAACGAGTTGGCAAAAGAAGAAGGTCAAGTCATCTTATTCATTGATGAAATTCATACCATTGTAGGTGCAGGTAAAAGCGATGGCGCAATGGATGCAGGCAATATGCTTAAGCCAGCGCTCGCACGTGGCGAGCTGCATTGTGTAGGCGCAACCACACTAGACGAATACCGTAAATACATAGAAAAAGATGCAGCCCTTGAGCGCCGTTTTCAAAAAGTGTTAATCGAAGAGCCTTCAGTTGAAGACACTATTGCAATATTGCGTGGTTTAAAAGAACGTTATGAACTGCACCACTCAGTTGAAATCACCGACCCTGCAATTGTTGCTGCCGCGCAGTTATCGCATCGTTATATTAGCGACCGCCAGCTTCCCGATAAAGCAATAGATTTAATTGATGAAGCAGGTTCTTCTATTCGTTTGCAAATTGATTCGAAGCCTGAGTCATTGGACAAGCTTGAACGCCGCATTATTCAGTTAAAACTTGAAGATAATGCTCTCGCTAAAGAAAAAGATGAGGCAAGTCAAAAGCGCCGCAGTGAAATGCAAGAGCTTATAACCGATCTTGACGGCCAATACCGCGAACTCGATGAAATTTGGAATGCAGAAAAAGCATCACTGCAAGGTACGCAAGTAATTAAAGCTGAGCTTGAGCAAGCTCGGCTCGACTTAGACGTTGCTCGCAGAGCAAGTGATTTACAGCGCATGTCTGAGTTGCAATATGGTCGTATACCCGAGCTTGAACGCAAATTAGACTTAGCGTCACAAGCCGAAATGCAAGACATGACGCTGCTTAAAAACCAAGTAGGCGAAGATGAAATTGCAGAGATACTCTCTCGTTGGACTGGTATTCCAGTGTCACGCATGCTGCAAGGTGAACGTGAAAAACTGCTGCAAATGGAAGATAGATTGCACAGTAAGGTAATAGGGCAAGACGAGGCAGTTGTTGCGGTGTCTAACGCTATTCGTCGCTCCCGAGCTGGGCTTGCTGATCCAAACCGACCGATTGGCTCATTTTTGTTTTTAGGGCCAACAGGCGTAGGTAAAACAGAGCTTACAAAAGCCCTTGCTGGGTTTATGTTTGACACAGAAGATGCCATGGTGCGTATCGATATGTCTGAGTTTATGGAAAAACATTCTGTTGCCCGTTTAGTAGGTGCGCCTCCTGGGTACGTAGGGTACGAAGAAGGGGGCTACTTAACAGAAGCTGTTCGCCGTAAGCCATACTCGGTCATATTGCTTGATGAAATAGAAAAAGCACACCCTGACGTGTTCAATATTTTATTACAAGTACTTGATGATGGTAGGTTAACCGACGGACAAGGGCGTACTGTTGATTTTAAAAATACCGTAATCATCATGACCTCAAATTTAGGTTCAGATATTATTCAAGAGCAGGCGGGTAATAATGATTACGCAACACTTAAATCAAAAGTAATGGATGTATTGATCAGTGAATTCAGACCTGAGTTTATAAACCGCATTGACGAAACCGTGGTATTTCATCCGCTAGCGAATCAGCACATTAAAGAGATTGCTGATATTCAGTTAATGAAGTTACGTGAACGTTTAACTGAGATGGGGTACTTACTAGAAATTAGCGATGCGGCGCTCGATACTATTGCTGCAAGTGGGTTTGATCCTGTATACGGCGCACGTCCATTAAAGCGGGCCATTCAACAAACAATTGAAAATCCGTTGGCGCAAAAGTTACTTAATGGTGATTATATTCCGGGATGTGTCATTGTTATTGATGCTGGCAGTGATGGGTTAGTATTTACTAGCCGGTAAATAATTATAAAAACCGCTTAGTTGCCTATCTCCTGAAACTAAGCGGTTTTTTAACCTATAATGTTTATACTTTAAAAGTTAATAGCAAGTCATTTACTTTTCGTGAGCCTTCAACCAGTTCTGCTGCACCTTTAGCTACTTCAAAGCTTAAACTCAAATTGTTATCGCCAAAGGCTTTAATATCAGTCACATTGTTGCTGATATCGTTACTCACCATTTGTTGCTCTTCTGCTGCAGACGATATTTGAATGGCTAAATGCGATATTTCACTAATTTGAGAAAAGATACCTTCTAGCTCCACTTGCGTTTTTTCTGTGGTACTAACGCAATTATCGGCTTGCTCTTTTGTGTCTTGCATCACTTTTGACCAGCTAAATAAAGTATCTTGTATTTCTTTTATTGAGCTGTGAATTTGTGTTGTAGCACTTTGTGTACGAGACGATAAAGTTCTTACTTCATCGGCAACGACAGCAAACCCTCTGCCATGCTCACCCGCTCTAGCTGCTTCTATTGCTGCGTTAAGTGCAAGTAGGTTTGTTTGATCTGCAATGCCTTCTATTTCACTCATTACCTGACCAATCTTATCAGCTTCTGAGGCCAAGCTACTTGCGGTGGTTGCTGCATGCTCAACTTGCAATGCTAGTTCAGAAATCATATTACTATTATCAGCAATGTGTATTTTGATTTCAGAGCAACTGCTATGCGTTGCGTTTACTTTATCTGCCGTTTCAGCTGTGTTTACTGAAATTTCGCCAATGGTCGATCCCATTTGAGTCATCGCAGATGCAATCTGTTCCAAGCGCTCACCCTGAGAAGCAATTCCTTGCTCTGTAAGTGTTGATTGTTTGTCTAAATTAGTCGCAATACTATTAAAATTAAGAGTTGAATCTTTCATTCGCCCAAGTACAGTACGCAACTTGGCATTTAGCAGTTGTTCTTTGAAGTCACTAACGCTGTGGGCTGTGGTACCGCTGTATATATAGCGAGAAACAGAGTCCGATTTAGCTTTATGCTCGCGCAATATTTTAGGGGTTGCAACAAGCTCATCGTAATTTAGGGCGATTACTAATATACAAACAATAACATTAAGTAAAGCAATGGCTATTGGAGCAAATACTAAAGAGCTTATTAACCAAAGTAACACACACGCTATGGTGATACTCTGCCTAACTCCAGTTTGTTCGCGAATACTGAACAATGATTTATTAGCATTAAGGGTGTTGTATAAGCTTTGCGCTTTATTTTTGAGTGCTTGACTCGGTTTTGTTCTTACTGATTGGTAGCCAACCAGCTGGCCATGTTCAAAAATTGGCGTAACAAAAGCGTCAACCCAATAGTAACGGCCATCTTTACAGCGATTTTTTACCATGCCGCGCCAAGAGTGACCTTGTTTTAATGTTTCCCACATTTCTTTGAACGCTGCTTTAGGCATATCTGGGTGGCGAACTATATTATGGTTTTTGCCAACAAGCTCTTGTATTGAGTAACCAGCAACTGTACAAAATTCTGTATTAGCGTAGGTAATAACACCGCGTAAATCGGTTGTTGAAACAAGCTCTTGTGACTCATCAAAATGAACTTCTTCATTAATTAATGTTTTATTACTGTGCATTGCATTCACTATCATCCTTTTTAATTAACTGAAGTATATTCAGTTATTTACACAAAGCAAAATTAAAGCTCGATTATGTTTATATTGACGATGAATTGAATGCTTTATTGATCTATATCAAGATTTCTGTGGTTAATAACGTCAGCGAAATAAAATTGAATTCTTTAATCGAAATAACAGGTCTCCTATCCGCATTGGTTTAATGCTTCATTGCATACCGTGTTATTAGTAAATACCTTCGTAAAGCAATTGTATAAAGTAAATAGCAATGGCAAGATTACAACATAATTTTACGAAGATAGTTAAATCAAGCGTATGCTCAAATTAGGGATTTTAAGACTAATTGAAAAAACTAAATGGTTCTTAACAATTTAATCTTGAGTAATCGGTAATTAGCCCCCATAACCGTATGATTACGCCACGTGGCCCGAGGAAATATTTTTGACAACACAAGATCTAACAAATGCGCTTAACGCGTTATCGACTGGTGAACACCAAAACGCAATTAAAGGCATTAAACGTGGCATTGAACGAGAGTCGCTAAGAATACAAAGCAACGGTGCTATATCTCCTACAGGTCATCCTAAAGGGGTAGGGAGTGCACTAACCAATGGTCATATAACGACTGACTTTTCTGAATCTTTACTTGAATTTATTACACCGGTTAGCGAGTCATCAACGCAAACATTAAAGCAACTGCGCGATCTTCAAAAGTTCACGCTTGAAAATATGGGTGACGAACTGCTTTGGCCTATCAGTATGCCGTGCTTCATCAACCACCAAGACGATATCGTACTTGCTCAGTTTGGTAGCTCGAATATAGGCAAAATGAAGACGCTTTACCGTGAAGGGCTAAAAAATCGATACGGCAGTATGATGCAGGCTATTGCTGGCGTGCATTTTAATATCTCTTTTCCAGAGTCACTTTGGAAGTCTCTGCATTCGTTAAAGCAAAGTAATACGAGCTTGCAGGATTTTATATCTGATGGTTATTTATCGCTGATAAGAAACTTCAAACGCGAGCTGTGGCTTATTAGTTATATGTTTGGCGCATCGCCTGCCCTGTGTAACTCATTTTTGCAAGGTCGTAAAACAGATTTACCGTTTAAAAAGTTAGGTAAAGGTACCTTATACTTAGAGGTCGGCACTGCACTGCGTTTAGGTAACTTAGGTTACACAAACAGCGCACAATCGTCCTTGCGTGTCATGTATAACTCGCTTGATGAATATGTTGCTGGTTTGAAAAAGGCCATCAATACGCCATCAGATATATACAGCGACATTGACGACTACACTAGCGAACAGCCAAAACAGTTAAATAAAAATATTCTGCAAATAGAAAATGAATTTTATTCGCCAATTCGCCCTAAACGTAATGCGAACAGTGGTGAGACGCCAACAGATGCACTATTGAGAGCGGGTATAGAATATGTTGAAATTCGTGCTCTAGATGTAAACCCATTTAGTGAAGTGGGTATCGATATAGAGCAAATTCACTTTTTAGATGTATTTTTAACGTATTGCTTATTAAAAGATTCACCAAACATGGATTGGAAAGAACAGGCTCGCAGTACTGAAAATTTAGATGCGGTTGTAAATCAGGGGAGAGAGCTAGGGTTGATGCTCAACGATAATAATACTCCGCGTAGCCTGCAATCTTGGGGGAATCAAATATTTGCTCAATTGACTGATGTTGCAAAATGGATGGATAAAGCTTACGGCGTTAGTTATTACGTTGAAACAATTGAGCGAATGAGCACGTGGGTCAATGATCCTTCGCTTACTTACTCTGGACGATATGTAGCAAAACTAAAAGAGTCAGGTTTAGACAATGGTCACTTTGCCTTAGACTTAGCAAATAAGTATAAGCAAAGCCACATAGACACAGATTACAGTGAGTTTTTAAAGCCGTGGCTCGAGCAGCAAGTTGAGCAGTCAAATGAAGCGCAGCGTAATATAGAAAATGCAGATGCGCAGTCGTTTACAGCGTTTTTAGATGAGTATTTTCATAAAAACTGATACCCAACATGCACGCAAAAAAACGCAGCCTAATATGGCTGCGTAAATAATATTCAGGGATGAAACAATGCTATACAGCTGCATTAATTATTACGACCAACACTTTTTATAAAAGTTCAGTGAGAACACAAAAAATGAACAAAAAAGCACTTATTTTATCTCTCACTCTCGCTTTTACCCTTGCCGGGTGTGCTACAGCGCCACCTAAACAGCCAAATGATCTTTGTAAAATTTTTGAAGAAAAGCCTGACTGGTATTTTGATGCAAAAGACGCGCAAGACAAGTGGGGCTCTCCTAAACATGTACTCATGAGCATGATGTATCAAGAAAGTTCGTTTAAGCACGATGCAGCTCCGCCTATGGAATATTTTTTATGGATTATACCAACAGGTAGAGCAAGTTCAGCCTACGGTTATTCACAAGCTAAAACGCCTACTTGGGCTGATTACGTTCGTGAAACAGGTAACAGCGGAGCAGATAGGGATGACTTTGATGATGCAATCGACTTTATGGCGTGGTTTGTTTATAAAACGCACAAAGTAAACGGCATTTCAAAATGGGATGCTTACGCTCAATATCTTAATTATCATGAAGGCTGGGGCGGGTATAAACGTGGCACATATAAGAAGAAAAAATGGTTAATGAGCGTAGCCAACAAAGTAAAAAATAGAGCAAGTCGTTATGGCACGCAATTAAAGCGATGTGAAGATGAGCTCGATAAAGGCTGGTTGGAGCGGTTATTTACTTAATCGGACAACAGCGTAAATAAGGAGCCTTATGGCTCCTTATTTGTTATTGACGAGTACGTTTTTTAGGTTGTATTTTAACCTGTTTAATCATGTTTTCTTTTACTTCGAGTACTTCTAATGGGTATCCCGCAATACGTAAACTGATATTTGCGTCAGGAATATCTTCTAAATATTCAACAATTAAGCCGCTTAATGTTTTAGGGCCATCAAGAGGAAAGTCCCATTCCATTTCTTTATTTAAGTCACGGACGTTTGCGCCACCATCTACAATAAACGAACCATCAGGTTGTGTTGTCACTTCTTCACTTGGCGTACGTGTTTGAGTGGTCGTGAAATCGCCCACCACCTCTTCTAAAATGTCTTCAAGGGTTACTAGTCCTTGAATATCGCCGTATTCATCAACAACTATACCAATTCGCTCTTTTGATTGTTGAAACTTAAACAGTTGTGTATTTAATGATGTGCCTTCGGGGATAAAGTAAATTTCGCGAACTGCACGCAATAGTGACGGTTTGTCAAATTGCTCTTTTGTTAAAAGTCGCAGCGCATCACGTGAGTGAATAAAACCGACTGCATCATCAATATTATCGCGATACAACAAAACACGTGTATGTTGCGCATGTGTTAGCTGGCGGCTAATTACTTTCCAATCGTCGTTTATATCAATCGCCACAATTTCGTTACGTGGAATCATAATATCTTCAACAGTAACTTGTTCTAGATCTAAGATAGAAGTCAGCATGCTTTGGTGACGAGCAGGTAATAAAGCACCTGATTCGTTCACGACTGTTTTTAATTCTTCTTTGCTCATGCTGTGCTCATCGATTTGGGCTGCACTAATACCAAATAAACGTAATATGCCGTTAGTTAGCCAGTTAACAACTACAACAAACGGAAACATGATTTTCAGCAAGCCTTTAAGTATCACTGAGCTTGGAAAGGCTACTTTTTCAGGGTAAAGGGCTGCGAGTGTTTTAGGTGTTACTTCAGCAAATATAAGCACAACCAAGGTAAGTACACCAGTTGCTATTGCGATACCTAAATCACCGTATAGGCGGATACCTATAATAGTGGCAACTTGAGCTGCGGCTATATTTACTAGGTTGTTACCTATTAAAATGAGGCCAATAAGCCTATCGGGACGGCTAAGTAATTTACTGACTCGTTTAGCTGCACGGTGATCTTGCTTTGCAAGATGTCGCAGGCGTATACGATTGATTGACATAATCCCAGTTTCAGAACCAGAAAAATAAGCAGAAAAAAGTACCAATAATCCTAACGTGATAAACAGGGTACTTGTCGATATGTCGTCCAACGATGGATCCTTTTTTTATAAATCAATGCGTATTAAGCTAGAGTGAGCAACTAGAGTCAAGTTAAAACTTGTTTAGTACGACTTCTTGTACAAAACGGCTGCCAAAATAAGCTAATGTGAGGACAAATGCTGCAACCATGATGGTAATTACCACAGGTTTACCACGCCAACCTTGTTTAATATGGCCAAGAGCGACTACAACAAAAATAGCCCATGCCACCAACGAAAGTATGGTTTTATGAATAAACTCTTTGGCAAACATGCCATCGAGGAATACAAACCCGCACACGAGTGCAATTGTAAGCAGCGCAGTACCAAGATTAAGCAGTTGATAAAGCTGGCGCTCAACAACCATCAACGGAGGTAAATGGCTATGCACAATGGCGAGATCTTTGCGCTTAAGGCGTTTATCTATAAAGTAAAATTGCACGCCGTATAAGGTTGCAATAATTAAGATACAGTAAGCGAGTAGGGAAAGTGATATATGGGCAACCAAACCAAGCTCAACATCTATACTTTGCAGCAATATATGATGGGGTATAAATAAGCTTGCAACAGATAAAAGCGCTGCAAAGCCATACACTACGGGCAATAATAAAGTGGCTGGAAATTTTAAGGAGACAGCTGTTACAGACACAACAATAACCCAACAGGTTAGCAGTGCGACATTTACAATGCTTAGATCTTGACCGTCAGAACGAAACACCGAGTTCACCAATAACAACATATGCGCCAATATAGCGACGGTACTCAAGATAACAGTTACTTTTTGGTTTGGGCCTTGTTTATGAAAAAGCCGTGAAAGCACGTGTGACGTTGCTAACACATAAAATAAACTGGTGATAATAGTTAAACTGATGATCAGCATTTTGCTTGGGCCACTTAATTTGAGTCAAAAAATCCTTGCAAGTACAAACGTATTGTATTTTATAGCAACGCAAATGAATAGACCTTAAAAAAGAAACTTAATTCACTGCACTTGAACACTGTATTGTCCACCACTATTTACGGTATACTGTTTTTAATTCAAATTTAATAATATCAATGTCATTAGTCGAGCTAGTAGCTAAATCGGCTGAGTAATTAAATTGGTATAACGTTTTATCGGAACCGATACATGTTTGAGAATCTCCAAGAACGATTAGGTAAAACCTTAAAAAATATCAGTGGCCGTGGCCGCCTAACAGAAGACAACATTAAAGATACTCTTCGCGAAGTGCGCATGGCCTTTTTGGAAGCCGATGTGGCTTTGCCAGTTGTTCGCGATTTTGTAAAGCAAGTTAAAGAACGTGCAGTGGGTGTTGAGGTAACTAAAAGCTTAACGCCTGGGCAAGTGTTTGTAAAAATTGTGCGTGAAGAGCTTGAAAAAGCGATGGGCGAAGCAAACGAAGAGCTGAGCTTAAACGCACAACCGCCAGCAGTTGTTATGATGGCTGGTTTGCAAGGTGCCGGTAAAACGACCAGTGTTGGTAAACTTGCTAAGTTTTTAAAAGAGCGCAAGAAAAAATCAGTGCTTGTTGTTAGTGCCGATGTTTATCGTCCTGCAGCAATAAAACAGCTTGAAACGTTAGCCACAGAAGTTGATGTAGATTTCTTTCCAAGTGATATTTCACAAAAGCCTGTTGATATTGCTACTGCGGCTATTACACACGCTAAAAAGAAATTTATTGATGTTGTATTAGTTGATACTGCGGGTCGCTTGCATGTGGATAGCGACATGATGGATGAAATTAAAGATCTTCATTCAGCTATCAACCCAATTGAAACATTATTTGTTGTTGATGCTATGACGGGTCAAGATGCGGCAAATACTGCAAAAGCATTTGACGAAGCTCTGCCACTTACTGGTGTGATATTAACTAAAACAGATGGTGACGCCCGAGGCGGTGCTGCTTTATCTATTCGTCATATTACAGGTAAACCCATTAAGTTTATGGGTGTGGGTGAACGTACAGACGCACTTGAACCTTTCCACCCTGACCGAATAGCATCGCGAATTTTAGGCATGGGTGATGTACTTTCATTAATCGAAGAAGTCGAAATGAAAGTGGATAAAGAGCAAGCTGCCAAAGTTGCCGAAAAAGTATTTAAAGGCGCAGGCTTTACGCTGGATGACTTTGCTGACCAGTTAAAGCAAATGAAAAATATGGGCGGCATGATGTCGATGCTTGATAAACTCCCTGGCATGTCTAATTTACCTGACGCGGTAAAAGGTCAGATGGGTGATAAAACCTTTATTCAAATGGAGGCTATCATCAGCTCTATGACAAAACAGGAGCGAGCTCGTCCAGAAATCATTAAAGGGTCGCGAAAAAAACGTATTGCAGCAGGTTCTGGTACACAGGTACAAGAGATCAATAAGTTGCTTAAACAATTTACGCAGATGCAAAAAATGATGAAAAAAATGAAAGGCAAAGGCGGGATGCAAAAAATGATGCGCGGTATGAAAGGCATGTTGCCACCGGGCATGATGGGCGGCGGCGGTCCAAAATTTTAGATTTTTAGTAAGCGTTGCACTTAAATTAATCACAACGTATACAAAAAAGGAGCAAATTGCTCCTTTTTTGTTGAATAATTTATGCACTCGGTACTGCATTAACTCTAATTTTTAGCCTAGATCACGGTTTAACCTACTAAACTGGCTTTTTGCTTCACTTCTTACTTGCGTTATTGCTAAAAACTCGTACAATTCACCGGCTCCCCATACTGGGGAGTAAATCTTATTAATGAAAACAGTCAATCTATTTAGAGGACGGTATGGTAACTATTCGTTTGCAACGTGGTGGCGCTAAAAAACGCCCTTTCTATCAAATTGTGGTTGCGGATAGCCGTTTCTCGCGTGACGGTCGCTTCATCGAGAAAGTTGGTTTCTTTAACCCAATCGCTTCGGGTCAGGAAGAAAAACTTCGCTTAGATTTATCTCGTGTAGATCACTGGGTAGGTCAAGGCGCAGGTCTTTCAGATCGTGTAGCTAAATTAGTTAAAGACGCTCGTAAAGCGGCTTAATAGGCGTAAGTGTAACCATGAGTCAAGAGAACACCTCATCAATAATTGTCGTAGGAAAGCTCGGCGCCCCTTATGGTATAAAGGGCTGGCTTAAGGTACATTCATTTACTGATGATCCCGCAGGGATCTTCGATTTCAGCCCGTGGTTGATAGGGCAACAAGGTAAATGGCAGTCCTTAGAAGTGGTCGACTGGCGTCGCCACAACAAAGGCTTTATCGCTAAATTTGCGCAAGTAAACGATCGAGACGAAGCAATGGCTTATACCCATGCAGAAATCTCAATGGATGCAACGCAATTACCAGAACTACCGCAAGGTGAGTTCTATTGGCGAGATCTCATTGGCATGTCGGTTGTAACTGATAAAGGTTATAACTTAGGCACTGTTGATGACTTGATGGAGACAGGGTCAAATGATGTACTGGTTGTGAAAGCAAACAGTAAAGATGCATTTGGTCAATCGGAGCGTTTAATACCTTTTTTAACTGATTCAGTTATCAAAGATGTTAAATACGACGTAAAAGAAATTACCGTAGACTGGGACCCTGGGTTTTAATGACTCAAACTAGTTCATTGTGGGTTGGGGTGATAAGCCTTTTCCCGGGCATGTTTGACGCAATTACCCAACAAGGGGTTACTGGTCGCGCAGTAAAAAATGGTTTAATTAATTTTAACTGCTGGAATCCACGTGACTATGCTTTAGATAAGCACAGAACTGTAGATGATCGTCCTTACGGGGGCGGGCCTGGTATGTTAATGATGGTTAAACCATTGGAAAAAGCTATTCTTGACGCTAAAAAAGCGGCAGGTGATGGTGCTAAAGTAATTTATATGTCCCCACAAGGGCGCAAACTTGATCAGCAAGGGGCTAGCGAACTCGCTAACTCTGACAAACTGATTTTGATTGCCGGTCGATATGAAGGTATAGATGAGAGAATAATAGAGTCATACGTTGACGAAGAATGGTCAATTGGTGATTTTATTTTGAGTGGTGGTGAACTACCTGCCATGACATTAATTGACGCAGTAGCGCGATTGGTGCCAGGCGTGTTAGGTCATAACCAATCAGCAGAGCAAGATTCATTTTCGGATGGCTTGCTAGATTGCCCTCACTACACACGACCAGAAACATTGGACGACAAACAAGTTCCTGCTGTATTACTCAGTGGTAATCACCAAGCGATAGCAAGGTGGCGGCTTAAGCAGTCATTAGGCAGAACTTGGATACGACGTCCTGACTTGTTGCATAACCTAGCTCTGACTGAGGAGCAAGCGGTATTACTCGCAGAATTTCAGCAAGAGTACCAAAAAGCTTGTGGCTAGAAGACAGTTACACCTAGGAAAGTGAGAAACATAATGGCAAAAGTAAACCAAAATATTATTAAAGCGCTTGAAGAAGAGCAGCTTAAAACAGACGTACCTGCATTTGGCCCTGGTGATACAGTGGTTGTACAGGTAAAAGTAAAAGAAGGTGCTAAAGAGCGTCTACAGGCCTTTGAAGGTGTTGTAATCGCTAAGCGTAATCGTGGTCTTCACTCAGCATTCACAGTTCGTAAAATCTCGAACGGTGAAGGTGTTGAGCGTGTATTTCAAACGCACAGCCCTCTTATCGATAGCGTAACAGTTAAGCGTCGCGGTGCAGTTCGCCGTGCTAAGCTTTACTACTTACGTGAGCGTTCTGGTAAATCTGCACGTATTAGAGAAAAACTTAACTAATACGCGCTGTTTATCAACGCAAAAAACGGGTTGCAGTCTTCGGATTGCAACCCGTTTTCGTTTTTAAGCGGTCTAGATTTTTATTGTAATGTTGAGTGGCGCAGGCATTATTACGTATTTGAAATAAATTGACTCAAAAAACGTTTTTCTTTTTTATTTACTGCAGCTTAGGTTTAAAATTTTTTATTGTTTTTACGCAATGGGTTTATCGATATTTAGCTCACTACTAAAAAACTGAAGACTCATTGATCATTCCCTACAAAAGCTTCTGAGATGTTGCCCATAATCTAACTGATAACATAAATTCACCGTTGGTTTTAACCTTGCTATATGTGATCAGCCCTTTTAACGTCTAACGTATCCTGTTAGTATTTATCGTATTGATTAGTTTACTTTTATGTAAATATAAATTTACGAATTTTGATTTTTTTCAAGGTGGGATTAGACGTGGCAAATATAAGTGATTTGGCCCAACTAAGACAAGGTATAGATGAATGTGATGCGCAGCTTGTTGCCTTACTAGCTAAACGTAATGGTATTACCCAAAAAATTGGTGAGATCAAACAGCAAACAGGTGCGCCTTTACATGCACCAGAGCGTGAAGCTGAATTACTAGCGGCTAGGCGGCAAGAAGCAATTAATCAAAATGTAAGTCCTGATCTAGTTGAAGATATTCTCAGACGGATGATGCGTGAAGCATATCAAAACCAACAGGCTAAGTTAGCGTGTGCAGCGCCATCACTTTCACCTATTGTTATTGTGGGCGGCCAAGGGGCGATGGGGCAGTTATTTGCCCAACAATTTATGCGCTCAGGTTATGACGTCAAAATATTGGACAAAGAGCAGCAAGATGATGCCCAAAGCATTTTAACCGGTGCAAAACTGGTAATGATCAGTGTACCTATTAATGCTTTAGAGTCTGTAGTTGCTAAACTACCAAAACTAGATGATGACTGTTTGCTCGTAGATATTACATCAGTAAAGCAATCGCCAATTAAAGCATTAAAAGCAGCTCATAGTGGTCCAGTTGTTGGTTTACACCCTATGTTTGGGCCTGATATTTCACATTGGGTAAAACAAACGGTAGTTGTATGTGAGGGCAGAGAGCATAAGGCGGCAAAAGGGCTATTAGAGCAGTTACAAGTGTGGGGGTGTCAGCTTGTAGAGCTAGACGCTAAAAAACACGATGAAGCCATGCAAATAATTCAGGTAATGCGACATTTAACAACGTTTGTTTATGGGCAGTTTTTAGCAAAGCAAAGCCATACTTTAGCAGAGTTACGAAGTTGCTCGTCGCCGATATATCAATTAGAGCTAATGATGGTAGGGCGTTTGTTTGCGCAATCACCTGAGCTTTATTCCGATATAATGTTGGCTCAGTTTGATGACGTTGAAAGTTTGTTAGCTCAATACCAAGATACCTTTGCACAAACGCTTGAAAAGCTTAGGATAGGTGATAAAGCAGCCTTAATTGAGGCATTTGCAGATGCTAAATCATATTTTTCAGACTCAACTGCGCATTTTTTAACACAAAGCCGCAGTTTACTTAATAAAGCGAATGACGCTAAGGTGCTCGACTAGTTTTACATCAAATAAATGTAAAGGGGGCACATTTTGTGCCTCCTTTTGAATAGCCTATATTTAAGTATTCACACTAACAGCTTGTAATGTTTCACTTTGGTAGCAACCTAATATGCGCACATATTGGGTATGTTCTTTAAGTTCCTCTAGCGCTTCTTTTACTTGGGTATCAGCCAAGTTTGCTTCTAAATCAACATAAAACACTTCTTCCCATGGGTTGCCAGGGGTAGGGCGTGATTCCAGTTTTACCAAGTTTATTTTGTGTTGCTTGAAAATCATCAGTGCATCAGCAAGTGAGCCGGCTTGTTGTTTGGTCGACATGATCAAGCTGGTCTTCGTTGGTATTTGATTCGACACATGCAAAGGCTTACGCGCTACGACTATAAAGCGACTGTGGTTTTCGCTTTGATTAGCTAAATTTGATTTAATAACTTCAAGGCCTACATTTTTACCAGCTTGAGCTGAGCCAATTGCAGCACTATTTGGTGTACTGAGCGCAGATTGAAGCGCTGAAGATGTTGAGTCACATGTTTCATGTTGCAAATCCCCTAACCCTTGTAAAAAGCGGCTACATTGCGCGAAGGGTTGTGGATGAGCAAATACTTTTGTGAGCTGTTCAAGTTGTGTATCAGGTTTAGCTAATAAGCAATGCTCAACACTGTGTGTCACTTCACCAACAATAGATACTTGTGCGTGTTGTAGTAAATCAAATACTTCGTTAATACTGCCTGAGCTGGTATTTTCAATAGGAAGTAATCCAAAGTCTGCTTGGCCGCTTTCTACCTTAGAGGTGATTTCTTCAAACGATGGACACCCAATTTCAACGAGTTTGCCGGGGCGACGGCTAAAGTACTTATGGCAAGCAAGTTGGCTATATGAGCCTTGCCCACCTAAATAAGTAACACGGTGTGTTTCGCTTAATGCATCAGGGTTTAGATTTTTTTGCAGCATTGCTTGCTGGTGTAATACGGAGTCTTCTAGGATTGTTTGAAAAACATTGTTTACATAATACGCATCTAAGCCAAGCGACTTGCCATAACCAATTAATTTTTCTAGCAGTGCTAGTTCTCGGGCTTCATCACGAATAGGCTTGTTATTTGCAATTTTATATTCAACAACACCATGACTAATCCGGCGCCGTTTAGCAAGGAGTACAAGTAAGTCAGAGTCTATTTCATTTATATCATGTCTTAATGTGTTTAATACATCATTGGTCATTTTGGGGTTCCTCATTCCAAAAGTCGTCTGCGTAAATGCAGCATATACAAAAAAGCCTCCCGGTTGGGAGGCTTTACTATTCGATTGATTTATCTCACAAACAGACCAGCCTCTTTTATATAAAGAAGCTAAAAAAAGAAAAATTAATGCGAGAATAAAATATGTTCATGCAGTTAATGTATGGAGAGTTAGGGGTAATGTCAATAACATACTTTACTAATATAGTGCTTAAGTATTGATTATTTCAACTTTTGTAATTTTTTTATAAAGTTTACAAAAAATTTATAATAATGAATTTGAATCTGGTATATTTCATTAACAGCTAAATAATAACAACTATTAATAATTAAGGTTGGCTTGTGCTATATAGACGCCCTCCATCGCGTTTTGGAATAAACTCTTTAAGTGTGAAATTGTCGTTACTCATATCCTCAATTTGTTTAATTGCGGGTGTTTGTGCTGCCTTTTTTATGCTTAAATCTGAGGAAAAACAGCTGGTTTTTGAAGAGCACGAAGTACTAAAAAGCTCGACCGATTTATTAGTAAGGCAATTTAAAGAACGAATAGAAACAAAAGTTAACATTGCTAAGCAAGCTAACAACATAGTTAATGAGCAGTTATTTCAAAAAAACTCCCCAATTGATCTAACCAGTAAAGCACAATTACAGTTTAATAGTGATGGCACTATTCGAAGCGCTTCATCGGATGGTTTATCTGCCGCGTTTTTACCACAAGAAAAGTTCACACCTTTTTACAAACAGTTATTTAATAACTCTGAAGCACTATGGGATGTTATCTCACCAACATTAGTTTATGACTTCTACAATTTTTACCTTATAACCAATGATGACTTTATCAGAATATCGCCACCTAATTGGGCGTTAAATGCTCCTGCTGATTTTCGAGTAAGCGGTGGTTCAACTTATAAGTATGTTCGCGAAAGTTTAGGCAACTCTGTAGAACCTGAATGGTCAAAGGTTTACTACGATAGAGTATGGCATGATTGGGTGATCAGTTTACTGGTCCCTATTTATTCGAATAATGAATTTATAGGGGTTACAGGCAGTGATATTACGCTTAATAAACTCGTGTCTTTTCTACCTATAGGAGACAAAGAAAAAAACTTACTTGTTTTTGATAGTAAAGGCCAATTATTAGCCCACCCAGATTTGAGTACTTCATTACTTGCTGAATACGGAAAAAATAATAAAAAAGTGGCTATGGACGAGTTTGTAAACCCTCAGCTCAAGTCAATTATTAGTGAGGCAATTGCGACAAAGCTTCCAGAATATGCAAGTTCTTTTTTACAAAATGACGAGGCACACTTAATCAATATTCAAAAAATTGATCAGCTAGATTGGTACATAGGGGTTTATAAAAAGCGTTCTTCTACATTGTCTGCTCTGCAAGATTTGAAACTTAAGTTTTTTGGTCTTTTTATTCTTTACGCTATTTTAGTTGCCTTGTTATTGCATCAAGCCTTGCAGCATCTTGTGTTACGCCGATTGCATTCACTTGTTTATGCGGTATCAAGCTTTGGTCAGGGCAAACTAGATACTCAATTTCCAGAAGAGAACAAAGACGAAATTGGTACGCTTATCGGTTCGTTTAAAGATATGACGGTTGAAATTCGTAAATTAATAGATGGACTTAACCAGCGAATAACTGAAAAAGAAATAGCCGAAAAAGCAGCTAATCGATTATCAAAAGCAGTCGCTTTCTCTGGCACAGGTGTTGTTATAACTGACGAGAACTTTGTTATCGAATACGTTAATCCCAAAATGTTAGAGATGACAGGTTATCCAGAGAGTCATTTCACTCGAGCACCACTTTTAAACATTATTGCGTCTGATATGGCTATTTTGGTTGAAGATATTGATATAGACCTACGTAGTCGTAACTATTGGCGCGGTGATACGTTAATTGAAAGCAAAGACAAACAGCCTATTTGGGTTTCATTGAGCGTTTCACCGATACGAGAGGAAGGCGGTAATATCACAAGTTATGTTGCTTCCGCACAAGATATCTCGTTTGTTAAAGAAAGCCAGCGCAAAATGGAACAGCTCGCTTATTTTGACACGCTAACAGGTTTAGCAAACAGAACCTTCTTCAGAATGCAGTTACGCAAATCTCTTGCGCTTGCAGAACGTGGTCATTATGCATTTTCACTTTTTTACTTTGATTTAGATGAATTTAAGCGAATTAATGACACCCTTGGACATGACGCAGGCGATCAATTATTAATACAGGTTGCGAATAGACTGAAGAAGCGCCTAAGATCGGAAGATACGATTGCACGTTTAGGCGGCGATGAGTTTGCAGTATTACTCAGTGGAATTGAAAGCCAAGAACACGCAACCGATGTGGCAAATACAATCCAGCAAACGCTTAATATGCCTATTATGCTAGGAAATAACGAGGTAATTATAAGCGCGAGTATTGGTATTACTATGGCGCCATATGACAGCCTCGAAGAAGATCAATTATTAAAGCACGCGGATTTAGCAATGTATGAGGCCAAAGAGAAAGGGCGTAATACGTTCCACTTTTATAGCCAAGAGCTAAATGCAGCCGCAAATGAGCGATTATTTATTGAAAACGAGCTGCGTATTGCGTTAAAAGAAGATCAGTTTGTGGTTTATTATCAGCCGCAGATAGATAGCCGTACTCAAAAGGTTGTAGGATACGAGTCATTATTGAGATGGTTCCACCCAACAGAAGGTTTAATACCGCCAGATAAGTTTATTCCTATAGCTGAGGCGACAGGACTTATTGTTGAATTAGGTGAGTGGGTATTACAGGAGTCATGTAATTTCGTTGTGAGATTGACAGAGCAAAATCGTGAAAATAACGTATCGATTAACTTATCTGCTCGCCAATTTAAAGATTCGAATCTTGTGCCGACCCTAAGTAAGATGATTATTACATCGGGCGTATCGGCTAAACGATTACATTTAGAGTTAACTGAAAGCATGTTGATGGGGAACGTAGAGGCTGCTATTGCTCAACTTCATGAGCTAAAAGCACTAGGTATTTCTATCTCAATTGATGATTTTGGAACGGGGTATTCTTCGCTTAGTTATTTAAAACGCTTCCCGGTAGATATACTCAAAATAGATCGTTCATTTGTGCAAGATATCCCAGAAGATAGCAATGACATGGAGATTACTGCCGCTATTATAGCAATGGCTCAAAAGCTTAATTTAGATGTGGTTGCTGAAGGGGTAGAAACCATAGAGCAAGTTGAGTTTTTACAAAATAACAACTGTTTTATAGTGCAAGGGTACTATTACAGCCGCCCAATTCCTGAGTCTGATTTACCAGATTTATATCTAAAGCTGGGTGAAGTACCATTTAAAAAAGTAATGTAGTTTTATAATTGCGGGTTAACCACCCGCAATTTTCACTTTAAACTTCAAGCCCTCTAAAATTGCTTTTAATTTATCTCGGTCATCGCCTTGGACTTCTATAACGCCTTCTTTTACAGCGCCACCTTGGCCCATTTTACTTTTTATTGTTTTAGCTAACTTTTTTAAGTCATGTTCTTTTGGGTCTATGCCAACAACAAGCATTACGCCTTTACCTTTACGGCCTTTTGTTTGACGCTCAATACGAACAAACCCATCTTTGAAAAGCTTAATATCAAGCTCTTTTTCTGGTTTTGGCTGGTCAATGCGTCCAGTGCTTGTTGAATATACTAAGTGACTATCTGCCATGGTTTACCTTATTCAGTCAAAATGTATTAAATAATGGCATAAATAATAGCAAATTTGCTGTTGTGTGTTTTTCTTTTTGCTAAATACTTTTAACAGGTTATATTTAATCAAAGATACATTTAACGGAGAAATCGATGAATTTAACTACCCGTACATCAGCCGATGGGAAAGCGCTAACAATACAAATAAAGGGAAAGTTTGACTTTAATTTAGTGCAGTCTTTTCGCCAAGCCTATGCTCAGATAGACAGTAGCACTAACAAAGTGATTGTAGATTTAAGAGAAACTGACTATATGGATAGTTCTGCACTAGGCATGCTTTTAAATATGAAAAAAACATTAGAAGATAAAGTGACTGTGTTTGAAATCACTAATTGCCAGCCACAGCTGAAAAAAATATTACAAATATCGCGCTTCGATAAGAAATTTGATATTAGCTAATGGCAGCACACGTTCTTATTGTCGATGATCAGGCATTAAACCGTATTTTATTAAGTCAAATGCTCAAAGATGAAGGTTATCAAGTATCGATGGCCTTCAACGGCCAAGAAGCAATTAAAGTCCTTGAGCATGAAGCCATAGACATTGTGTTACTCGATGTAATAATGCCGGTTATGGATGGTTTTGAGACAGCCAAAATAATAAAAAATAAATACAGTGAAGTTTATTTACCTATTATTTTTATTACTTCGTTAGACGACAAAGCAAGTTTTGAAAAATGTTTAGAAGTCGGCGGGGATGACTTTATCCACAAACCATTTGATAAAGTTATTCTTCACGCAAAAATTAAAGCTCATAGAAGAACTCGTGAGCTAAGCAAAAAAGCCAACCAACAAAAAAAACTACTCGAGTATCACCACAATCAAATTGAACGTGAACACGAAATAGTTGAGCACATATTTAATAATTCACTCGAATATCAAGATGACTTTAAGCAGCATCTCGATTTTAATTTGTCGCCAGCGTCCATGTTTAATGGAGACATGTTTTTAGTTGCGCAAAGTCCAATAGGTAACTTGTATTGCATGCTGGGTGACTTTACTGGGCATGGCTTGGCAGCTGCTATAGGTGCACTCCCTGTATCTCGCGCATTTTATACAATGGTAAATAAAGGTAAGGCCGTTAATGATATTGCCTTTGAGCTAAATACACTTCTTTACAACCTGTTACCGGGGCATATGTTTTGCGCGGCTACCATTGTGGAGCTCAGTGCGTCAGGAAAAAGTATGTCAGCGTGGCTTGGTGGCTTACCCGATGCATATTTGATCGATACTGAAGGTAATATAAAAAAGACATTAGAATCTCAACACATGGCATTGGGTATATTAGACAAACATGAATTTGAGTACGATTTAATACATTTTGAAGTAAATAGTGATACACGTTTAGTTTTTGCTACCGACGGCATAACAGAAACCACTAATAAGCAGGACGAGTTTTTTGCTGAAGAACGCTTTATAGCATCATTGAAAAGTAAGCCCATGATCTCTTGTGAAGATATAATTGCTGATGTGAGTGATTTTGCGCAGGGCTTACAACAACAAGATGATGTAAGCATTGTCTTGCTTAACTGTTTGCCTTTGCAGGTGGAAGAAAAGCCGAGAGAGCCTTTTTCAACGCTTGCCTTCAATTTGTCATTAAGCCTTAATTCAAAGCAAATTAAGCAAACCGATCCTGTCTACGATATTGTCAATATTCTTAGTCGTATTGAGGGATTAAATGACCATCGCTCAAACATTTTTTTACTCCTTTCTGAAGCTTATAACAATTCACTTGATCATGGTGTTTTAGGATTAGACTCCGCAATAAAGCTGCAAGAAGACGGTTTTTTTAAGTTTTATGAAATGCGTGAGAAAGCCATAAATGAGTTAAAAGATGCCATGATCATTATTGATATACGCTACTGCCCAGAAACACTCAGTTTGTATTTTATCATTTGTGATTCGGGAAGGGGATTCAGTAGCCAATCAAATGATGAAATAAGTGGCAATAATGAATTTGGGCGTGGTCTTTCACTGCTTGAAGAAATTGCAGAAAAAGTTACATATAACGCCAGTGGTAACCAAGTTGAAATGTCCTATAAGTTGATCTAGCTCTGTGAAAATATCCATGCTATCATTTCTGGCAACTTAGATGTATGGATGGCCAAATGATTTCTTCTTATTTAACGCAAGCGCAGTTGCGCGTTAATGCAAACTTAATTTCAGCCGAGCTTGAAAAGCTTGAGCACTATCTAGCGCATACATCTTTACCAGAAACGCGTTGGCAGTATCAAATACCTGAATTAGGTGAAGGCGGGGCGTGTAGCTTATTTGGTTACTTGCAAGATGAGCCTTTTAACCTTGCTGATTTTATAAATAAAGATAGCAATACCAAGCTTGCACAGCTGCAAAGTATTGTTAACTATGTACACGCGCAAACGGGTGTTGACTGGTACGGTATTTATCAATCAACGGACACAGACGAAGGTAAACAACTTTTAAAGCTTGCTTATCATGGTGTACCTAGCCGCCCTCTATTTCCGCTTACAGAGGCCTTTGCTGCAGGAAGCAATAATGTTCAAGTGGCGTTATCACAAAAAGGTCGCATTATTAATAATGTAGAGAAGTATTTAGCACAAGGTGGAGAGTATTATACCTGTGACCCTAAAGTTAAATCTGAAGTATGTTTGCCTTTATTTAATGCCCAAAATGAGTGTGTAGGTATTATTGATGCTGAAGCATTTGATAATGACTTTTTTGATGACAAAGTTTTGGCCATTTTAATTGCGTGTTGTATTAAAATTCCTCACTCACTCGTGTAAATAACACTAGTCAACGTGATGTGCTTTTATGTTAAGCTAAGCTTAATTGCTAACCCATAAATATAGATAAGAGATAGCCCATGTTCTCAGTATTAAAACCATTACCAACCGATCCTATTCTTGGCCTTATGGCGGCCTACAAAAAAGATACAAACCCTAATAAAATAGATTTAGGTGTGGGTGTTTATAAAGATGAGCACGGTAATACACCTGTATTAAACGCAGTGAAGAAAGCAGAAGCATTTCGCTTAGAAAATGAAACAAGCAAATCTTATATTGGCTTAGCAGGTAACTTAGACTACTGTCAAAAAATGGAACAGCTATTACTTGGTGAGCACCAAGCATTATTAGCAAATCGCGTGCGTACAGCACAAGCACCAGGTGGTACAGGTGCACTTCGTGTTGCTGCTGAGTTTATTAAGCGTTGTAATACAGATGCAACTGTATGGGTTACTACACCTACTTGGGCAAACCACATTAGTTTATTTGAAGCTGCGGGTTTAACCGTAAAAGAATACCCGTACTACGACTACGAGAATAAAGACCTGCTATTTGATGAGATGATCAATACCCTTAAGCAAGTACCAAAGGGTGATGTAGTGCTATTACACGCATGCTGTCATAACCCAAGTGGCATGGATTTAAACGAAGCTCAGTGGAACACAGTAGCAGAGCTTGCTAAAGAAGTTGGCTTTACACCATTAGTAGATATAGCTTACCAAGGCTTTGGCTCTTCACTAGAAGAAGATGCACGCGGACTTCGTATTTTAGCTGATGCCGTTGAAGAGTTAATTATTTGCTCATCGTGCTCTAAAAACTTTGGTTTATATCGTGAGCGTATCGGTGCATGTTCATTAATTGCAAAAGACAGTGCGACAGCTGATGTGTCAAACTCAGTAATGTTAAGTGTGGTACGTAGCATTTATTCAATGCCTCCGGCACATGGTGCTGATATTGTTAACACTATTTTAAGCAGTACAGAGCTTACGCAAATGTGGCATGCTGAACTTGATGAAATGCGTACGCGTATTAATGGCCTTCGTAGTTTAATTAAAGAAAGCCTAGCATCAAAAGACATAGCACAAGACTTCTCATTTATTGAACGTCAACACGGTATGTTTTCGTTCTTGGGTATTAATAAAGAGCAAATTGAGCGATTACAAAAAGAGTACGGCATATACATTGTTGGCTCAAGTCGTGTCAACGTTGCCGGTGTTAGCAAAGCAAACCTTGATTACTTTGCAAATGCAGTTGCTGACGTTTGTAAATAAACGTAGCTAATATAAAAAAACCGCACTCCATTTAATCATGATGTGCGGTTTTTTATTAGCTAAATTTTGGTGTTATAAAAGCAAGCTTTAACCAATTGCAGGTATAACCCCACTCATTTGCATAAATTGCGCAGTAATTATTAGCACACCACATAACGCTGCAATCAATAGCCCTGTACGACCACTGCGTACTTTATAACCAGTGTTGGTACTGGTTGAGGCACGTTGTTTATAAACCATAGCAACAGGTAAAAATACAGCCAGTACAACTAAAGCAATGGCGGCATAGCCAAGGGCCATTATGAAGCCTTGCGGGTAAAAAAGAGCAAATCCCAAAGGCGGAATAAATGTAATAAGCGCTGTTATAACACGGCCTTGGTTGTTATCTCCTTGTTTAAATGCATCAGCAAAAAAATCAAATAAACCTAGGCTTACACCTAAAAATGAAGTCGCTAATGCTAAATCAGCAAATAATTTCACCGCTATAGATACATTTGAATTATGTGCAATACCTGCGACACTGGCTACAAAACCACTTAAGCCCTCACTATTGAGTAAATCGCTTTGGCTCATAATACCTTGGCTTAATAGTTGCCAAAATATGTAAATCACCAAGGGCAATGCTGCGCCTGCAATCATCACTTTACGCAGAACTTTTACGTCAAGACCTACGTATTTAACAATTGATGGGATAGAGCCGTGAAAACCAAAAGATGTAAATACCACAGGAATTGCCGATAATATTAGCCCCTTCTCAACGGGCATTTCGAGCAAGTGCTTTGATTGTACATAGGGCGTAAGCATATAAAATAGGCTAGCTAAAACAATCACCTTGATTGAAAAGAGTATTCTATTAAATTTATCTACCTTGCTAGTCCCTAGTGTAACCACGCTTGCAATAATGACCGCCAAAATAACGGAGCCAAATTGCGGGGCAATTTCTAATTCAAATCCAAGATTGATTCGCTCTTGAAGCTGAGCACCACCGCCTGCGATATAAGCTGCACATAAAGCATAAAATAAAAACACCATTGAAAAATTAGCAATGTATTGACCGCGCTTCCCAAGCCAGCGTTTAGCAAGTGTATTTAACGTTGCATCACGAGGGGCAAACTGATGTAGCTCTAGCATCAGCAAGGCGGTGTAAGTCATTAATATCCAGCTTGCAACAATGAGTGCAAGTGCAGTCATAAAACCTAAACCAGCAGAAGCGATAGGTAAAGCAAGCATACCAGCACCAATAGTGGTACCAGCTACAATTAACATGCTGCCTGTTGTTTTATTTTTGAGCACTTAATTACCTTAATTATTATTAATTTACACGCACCATATAACTAGAACGGTAAAACTCAAATAGTTTTGTTATAAATGACATTAAATAAAATGTAACTTACATTTTACAGCTGTATATTTAAGCATTTTATAATCTTTAATATGATTAAATATCTATTCATAATCCCTTTACAGCGTATAATTCTATTACTAGTTATTGAGCGTTTATATCTTAAGATTAAACTGACAGTTAAGTATGTGTACTGTAACTAGTGCATTAATACGCTTGGCTGGCTTTTTCCCTCAAAACCCACTCGCCTTATTTTTAACTAACAAAGGAATGGTTCGTGCCTGTTAAAGTTTCATATTTTTTAATGGTTCTTATATGGTCCACCACTCCGCTGGGTATAGTGTGGAGTAGTGAGAGTGTTTCGCCATCACTAGCGGTGTTAATGCGTATGCTCGTTGGGCTATTCATTGGTGCGCTTGTTGTTGCAGTCACTAATGTAAGAGTGCCATGGAGTAAGCAAGCTTGCCTACTCTATGCTTACTCAAGCATTGGTATTTTTGGTGGCATGTTATTGAGTTATATGGCGGCTAGAACAGTGCCCTCTGGCATTATTTCACTTATGTTTGGATTGGCACCTATTTTATCGGGATTGCTTGCTCAACAGCTATTAAACGAGCCTAAATTTAGTTTAATAAAACTCATTGCTTTAGCAAGTGCGTTAGTCGGACTTTATTTTGTAAGCTATAACCAAGTACAAAACTCACAAACTCAGGGACTTGGGCTTGTATATGTATTTATGGCTGTGTGCTTTTTTAGCTTAAGCGGTGTGATGATAAAGCGGGTGAGAATTGCAATTCACCCTATGGCCACAACATTTGGTGCACTAGTATTTGTAACGCCATTATTTTTTATTGCGTGGTGGGTGCTTGATGGTGAGCTTAATATACAAAACTGGAATTTAAGGTCGCTTTGGGCAATTGGTTATTTAGGACTCTTTGGGTCGTTAATAGGGGCATTGGCATATTTTCATGTTTTACAAAACTTAAACGCGAGCACCGTTGCGTTAACAACACTTATTACACCTAGCTTTGCAATAGGGTTAGGTGCGTGGCTTAATAACGAGCCACTAAGTAAAGAGCTAATAATTGGCGCTGCTATTATTGTAATTAGTTTAGGCTTTTTTCAATTTGGTGATAAATACTTAAAAACTAAAAGTAAGCGCTAGGGCGTGTTTAACTTTGCGGCATAAAATGTCTTTAATCGAGAGCGATTAATTAAATTACGGCGCAAAGTTTGTAACCTCGTAAATTAAGTAAAATCCCCTACATTTTAGCTATTTGAATGACCAAACGGCGGTTTTTATCGCGGCCTAAAATATTATCATTGGTGTCTACAAAGCGTTTTTCACCAAACCCCGTTGTTTTTACTTTATTTTCATCCACACCTAAGCTAACCATATAATCTTTTATCGCTTTTGCACGCTTACGAGATAGGTCTAAGTTGTTCCAACGACCGCCATAACTGTCGGTATAAGAATCAATACTAATGGACTCAATGGTTGAATCGTTTTTTAGATATTCAGCAATTTTATCAAGGCGTTGCTGGGATGACTTAGTTAACTTACTGCTATTAGATTGATAGTTCATCACTGTAAACGAAATATCCTCAAAGCTGTAAGGTAATAGTTCGTCACGGCATTGCAAAAAGGCCCAATAGGCTTGCTTAAAGTTTACACTTGAAATACCAACGGCAATTTTATCGGCACTATTTTGCCAGTCTTGGTAATAAAAAGTGGGGTAAAACCCTTTTTCAAGTTCTGTAAGCATTTCCCAAGCAGTTTGATTACCGAGTTCACCATCAAACTTTTTAAGTAGCTTCATATTTGCTATGTCGCGTGCTGGCAGCCCAGAGCGCCAAGAAGGAGGAACTGCTTTAAGCCCTGCAATGGCGTAATTTTCAGGGCGAACAACCATATCTAAATTGAAAGTTAGGTTTTTATTTTTACTCGCCGATGCTTTAAAAATAGCCTCGCCATAGTAAGGTACCTCATGGTTCAACTGGCATTGCAAACGTGTTGTTTTAACCACTTCCCAATTTGAACTGTCTTGATTTGCAGAGTAATTACGCATGGCCGCATGTGCACTGACGCTCAATAGCGCAGAGCTAATACTAACGCTCATTAATAATAACTTTAATTTCATCAAAGACTCCCCGTAAACCCGACACGCCAAAAATTTGGCTTTGTTCAGTACTGCCATATTATATAGCAGTTAACACTTAGCTAGTATCACTTAAAGCAAATTGTATGCCTAAAATTATAGGCATAAATAATAGGAAAAAGTCCCTAGCCGAACGGCACCTACTTTTGACATAATAGAAGGCTTATACCTACAAACCAAGAATACTATGGCAAATACTGAGCAAACCCTTTTCGCAAAACGCTTTCGTGGCTTTTTTCCTGTTGTTATTGATGTTGAAACTGCTGGTTTTAACAAAGAGACAGATGCATTACTTGAAATTGCAGTCTCTGTTTTAAAAATGGATGATGACGGGTTGCTTAGCATAGATCAAACAGTGCATTTTCACGTTGAGCCGTTTGAAGGCGCAAATATTGAGCAAGCAGCAATTGAATTTAACGGAATTGACCCATTTTCGCCATTACGAGGCGCAGTCGCAGAAGAAGACGCCATTAAAGAGATTTGTAAGGTGGTGCGTAAAGCGCAAAAAGCAGCAGGGTGCCAGCGTTCTGTTATTGTGGCGCATAACGCCGCGTTTGATCATGGCTTTTTAAATGCGGCTATTGAACGCAATAATATAAAGCGCACACCGTTTCATCCATTTGTGAGCTTTGATACAACAACGTTAGCAGGGCTTGCTTTAGGCCAAACAGTATTAGCTAAAGCTTGTCGTGCAGCTGGAATTGAATTTGATAACAGTCAAGCACACTCGGCACTTTACGACACAGAACGCACCGCTGAATTATACTGTTTAATTGTAAACCGCTGGCAAGAGCTGGGCGGTTGGCCGCTTGCGCCACTCGATGAAAGTGACGATGATGAAGCCGCCAAGGAAGCTAAAACGACTGAGTAATTTTACCCTCAGATAATCTTACGAAGTGGGGGGGATAAATACGCGAAAACTGTTTTGTTTCTTTTGCTATTTTAAGCTCCACACCAGGGTGCATTAATTCGTTCACTTTTAAGCGGCTAGAGGCTAATAGCTGGGCTATTTTTCTTTTTACGAGTGCTTTTTGTTGCTTAACATGACGAGAGCGGGCATTCACTTGCTTTTCGTTAGCCGTAATTTTATCAGTAAATTGCTTGCGCTGAGCAGGGTTAGTTATTTTCTCTGCTTTAGTTCGCGCATTTTTTAAATCCAGTAATTTAGTACTTAATACCTTTTCAAAGTCGTTAATTTGGCTTTGCTTATCACGCAGTTCAAACCAATTTTGTGCTAAAAATACACGCGTTTTAGTACCAGCAGGCGCACCTAATTCACCTGTTTCAATACGCATTGCATCAAATATATTACCACCAATAATTTTGCCACGAGGGTTATCGGCTTTGCCAACACGTATTAAACGTTTAGCTGTTAGGTCACAATGTAATACTTGGCGCTCTATGAATAAACTTTGTTCAGTCTTAATGTCACAATATTGAGCATAGCCTATAGAAATTGTACGCTTGGCTGAAATACGGCAAGTAAATGCTTCTTCGTTTTCACGGTTTCGGCCTATGGCACCTAATACAATAGTTACAGCACTTTCGCTTTGCACAATCCCTGATTCAACAAAGCCTAAAACAGTAATGTCACCTTTCGCTTTTACTCGCATTCCGTCTTTTATATCGCCACTAATAATTACACTGCCGTCAAAATCAATGTGGCCTGTACTTACATCTACATTATCGAAACATAAAACGTCGTCAACGCGCATTCCACGTGGCAGCGCAACAGGAACGCCTTTGCAATCTGCAATCAGTAAATTAGGGTTTGTTGGGTCTATTTTTGTCCCTTCAAAGGGTTGTAGTTCAAGTTCTTTTCCTGGCGAAGCAGGGATAATATCGCCAAACACCGTGTATCCGTCTTCACCCTGGGTGGCGGCTATACGTTGCATAAGAGGAGTGCCCGGTTTAACAGTAATGATAGCCCCAAGATCTTTCATATCAACTTTACCGCCAGCAGTTGCTTGCGGGCTTAAAACGCGATCTTGTGCTGTTGAACAAAGGCGAACAAATTTAGCATCGCTACCTTCTTTTGGATTGCGGCCATGGGCTACAATAGCGCTATATGCCACACCTGAAGCTTTTTCAAACTGTTGGCCTAAAAAACTATCAAGCGCACGCGGACTAATCCCTTTTTTTACACCTGCTTGGCTAAGCGCCTCTTGCGCATCTTCCATTGTTAGCAGTGATCCACCTTTAGCTGTAGTAATAGTGGCCTCTGCAACCATATTCTTTTCATCAATATTAATAGCGATAGTGGCATCCACTGCTTTAGCAATCACCAAAGATACTTCTTTGTGGTTTTTAGAAGGCGCAAAAAGTTTCCCGATATTAGCTGTAATAGTTTCATACTCGCCAAATTCAGATTGTTCAAACATTTCAATTAATTGAGTGCTTGTGACCGGAAAACCGCTATCAATAGGATGTTTAATTAAAGAAACACACCCTGTATTTTTATCTAATGAAAAAACCGACATTTTAAATCCCTACTTCTTATGCCTGTTATTATTCTTAACCTTTACAGTTACAACTAAACCTTTAGCACTAGCTGGCTAATCCCTTATTTGAACACAGGTTTACCATATTGTTAAGTAAATGTTTACTGTAGCTAATACATTATTGCTAATTTGGTTGCTAAATATGCAGTTAGCCTGTGTAAATCAAATAAAGCGTCATTAAGCCTTGAGTATCATCACTTTACTCAGTTATACTGCTTGCACGCTCTGAATGAGTTTACTAATTCAGGGGCTGATTAGGATTCGACGGAATTCAAGAAGCCCAAGGTGCATGTCGAGGTGCGGTTTGCCTCGTAAAAAAGCCGCAATCTAAAGTAATCGCAAACGACGATAACTACTCTCTAGCAGCTTAGGCTGGCTAGCGCTCCTTCCATGTATTCTTGTGGACTGGATTCTGGAGTGTCACCCTAACACCTGATCGCGATGGAAACCCTGGCCGGGGTTGAAGCGTTAAAACTAAGCGGCCTCGCCTTTACTTACCGTGTTTGTCCGGGATTTAAAGGTTAATTAAATGACAATACTAAACATGTAGTACCGACGGTCGAGGCTTTTCGGACGGGGGTTCAAATCCCCCCAGCTCCACCAATAACGGTTTTTAAATTCGTTTGTTTAAAAACCCTAAAAAACCCGCAACTTGAGCAATCAAGTTGCGGGTTTTTTTATGTGGTTAATAAACGCTATTATGATTCTCTTATTGTGCGTAGCTTCATTTTTATCACAATGATCATTAATATAAGTAGTGATAAAACACTAATTGATAGCGTTAAGTTAATTACGGCGTTGTTGGGCTGATTTACTTTAGGGTGTGCGTTGCCATTTTGCTGTTGCCTAATATAACGCTGGCTTATCCAGTCTACGGCGTTGATCCATTGTACTTTATTTGGATCTGTATTATTGAGTGTACTCATTGTATGTGCGTCATTATTTAAACTTTTTGCTAAATTAATGAGTTGCAACCAAAACGCATTTTTCTCACCCAAGTCGTCTATTTCTTGCAGGCGAAGGTTTAATTTTTCGCCTCCCATTTTTTCAATATTAGGCTGCTTTACACTGTCGGCATAGCTATTAATTAATAGAGAAAACCGATTGAACTGCTCGCTATCGTGGCTTTGCTGTGCATTATTATTGGCACTCAAATTCGTTTTTTGTTGATTACTAACTACCTTTTGCTCAGTTATGTACTGTTTGTAATCTTGGTAGGTTAAGCCAATTATCGTGTTACTTTGTGATTCACTCATTGTATTTGAAAGCAAATTATAGCTAAGAGTAAGGCCCGTAATTGTCATAACTAACAGGGCTATATAGCAAAGATAGAGTAGGCTTTTTAGTGAAGATCGCTGTAGCTTTACTTTGTCGTTTTTGTAACGCGTAATTATAGTTTGTATAGAATTAGTTTTTTTCTGCAGTAGTGTACGTTTTGAATTAGACGCTTTATGTTCTTCTGCATCATCATGTTTTGTTAATTTTTTTAACGCTAAAGGATACTGCTTTGCTGTAAGAGCGGTAGATTGATGCAGTTCAACTCGTGTTATTAAGCCCATTTTTTTTAGTGACGATTCTGCTTTAACGGCTTCAATACTCGTTAGATCTTTTTTTAATGCGTAAGATTTACCATCAAACAACTTTATAGCAATAGTGTGGGGAATATTTAAAAATTGGCTAAGTTGTTTTTGTACCAATGAAATATCGGCATGTTGCTGTAGTTGGCCATTAAAAATAATTTTAAATGTAGCGCTCACTTTAATTCCTTTGTTTTCATTTCCCTTAAGGAGCTTTTTTATCTATATACATAACATAAACTTAACAGATTAAGGCCCTGTTTTCTATATTCCTCACTAATGATTTTTTATTAATAATTTAATGTGCTTAAACTTAATACAGTAAAGTGACTTTACGAGAAGAAAATTTGAAAGAAAGAGTGATAATAGGTTAAGTTTAGGTCACAGAGCGCTGCTCACTAGGGGCTTATCGTGAAGGGATTCTATTGCTAATTTATTAACTCTTATAGGCAATGCTTTGGTTTGCAGTTGTTGATGTGGTTAGAGGGTAAATTGTTTGGGGTAGCCTTATGGCTGTTGTGGCGTATCTAAATGATTTGTTCTTTTTGAATTAAATATTAGCAGCTTGTTTTGAGTGTCAGCTGTTTAGTTAACTTGCTAATAGTTGAAAGTGTTGCCCCATTAACGCTTTTGTTAATGGAGCACTTTGGCTATTTAACCGCAGATTTAATGGCAGTATCACCGTCAAAAAGTTCAAAAATACGGTTCTTTTCAAACGAATTGGTTGCGATATGCAGCAGTGCATTGGCTACATTTTCACGACTAATTTTAGCCTTATCTTGGTCATCAGGGCGCTGTGTTGTCACTTTCATTGATGCGCTTTCATCAGTGAGCGTGCCCGGGCGAACAATGGTGTAATTTAAACCACTACCGGCAAGGTGTTCATCGGCCATGTGCTTGGCAACTAAGTATGGTTTTAAATCACTTTCTATTGCGTCAGGGTTATCTGCACCTATTGAGCTGACCATAATAAAGTGCTTAACGTTATTATTTTTTGCGTAATTAGCCGCTTTTGCTGCAGCCCATAGATCAATTAATAGTGTTTTGTCGTCGCCTGTGCTTCCACCGGAACCAGCCGCAAAAATTACTTGATCACAACCTTTAACAGCCTCACTAAAATCACCTTCTAAATCTTGCTCTACAATATTTAAAAACGGGCTTTCTAAATCACTTAGCTTAGTTTTATCACGAACAAGGGCGGTAACATTTTGTTCGTTCTTAAGTAATAACTCCGTTGTCATTTTACCAATTTGACCACTAGCGCCAATAATTAAGGTCTTACTCATAATTAACTCCTTTCACTTGTTAGTAAATGTATTTGCTTACAAGTAGACCTTGGGCTTAAAAATTGTTTTTAAAGGGCAAAAAGAGACATTAACGTATTAATTATAAAAAGTATTTAATATAAAAAGAGCACCTTAACTGAGTATGAAAATGAGTGGTTATATTTGTGTTTTTTATAACGTTTTTTCAATCATTATACTCACTTCGGTAACATAGTTACGGTGGTATAAGCTAATACGTACCTTACGATTTTGGTAATTGTAATAAAGGGTGCGGTAGTTTTCACTGCCGGTTATCTTCAATGGGTCACCTAATTGTTGCTGATAAAAGTCTGTAATGGAGGAAATAGACTGCGTTAAATACCCAGTTTTAACAAGTGGGTATTCATCAGTTACTTCCATGGTTGTTACAAACTCATCTGGCACTGCAATATCAACAACATTTATGGCAAGTGTTTTAAACGAGGTAAACAATAACAGCGATAGTATAATTAGTTTTTTCATTGTGACTCTTTAAGTTCCTTTTATTGAGAACAGTTTACCCAAATAGTGTGCTTTGTCATTTATATTTTATTACGAATTAAATCTCTTACAATAAAGCGAGCGGGGTGTATAGCTTGGCTTACTCGCTCGCTGAGTGGGCGCGGCTCGTTTGCTAAGCAGCTAATAAAATGTTCAGCACACAGTGGTGCGCTGCACAAGGCACGAGCTCCAAAGCCGGTAAAAATATGTAGCCCTTGTTGAGGGTGATTGAGAGGCAAATATTGATAACGCTTACCCAACCTAAGGTTTGCAAATGCATTTGTATAATCGCTTTGTTCACACCATTGCCCAGCCATTGGCAAGTGGTCGATGAATGTGCATCTTACTGCTGCTTTTGCAGAGCTTACTTTTCCTAACGTTGTAGCAAAGTCGCTATGATCGTAAAAGTTTATGAGTTGAGCACGGTTAGTGTGGTTATCCTCATCTGAAACATGGCGGCTTTTACTGTTTTTATCAAATGTAGCGCCCATGCAATGATGGTCTAAATAAGCTGGTGTAAAGTAGCCTTTATGGCAAAGTACCGTTTTAAGCTTTCGAGATTCAGGACTTGCTTGAACATGCGATACTTGCCCGCGCACGCCTACAATAGGAAGTGATTTTGTTTGCTCAAATGTGTCGCTGTGCTCACCAGCGCAAATAATAACATCGCTAAATGGGCCAAACTGTTGATTATTGCTTGTTAAAACCCAGCCGTTTGCTGTTTTTTCTATGTTTACTATATTGCAATTAAAGTGGCTGTTGTGGGGCATTAGCTTATTGGCCGCGCCTAGCATTGCATTAACGAGTTGTGGTGGATTAACCCAACCACCTTGTTCAAAATAAACACCGGGGTACCCAGTTTGAACGCCGGCTATTTCATCGCCTTGCTCTGCGGTTACGTTTTGCATAAGTTGCTTTGGCCAAAGTTGCTTTTGAGCAAGGTTTTTGTGTTTATCAGCAAGGGGCTTTTTTACAGCATGCTGCAAAACACCACACCATTGGTGATCAAAGCTAAATCCATCATTTAATAATTGCTGGTAAACGCGCTTTGCGTATAAAAAACTATGCGCAAAAAGTTCACTATGCGGTGAATCTTTAGCTTGTAAATGAGGATACACCGCGCCTTGCACATTATGTGACGCACCCATGGCAGGCTGCGGGTCTTTGCAGAATAATTCAGCGTTTATACCGCGTTTAGCAAGGCTGTATAAAATACAACTACTGGCTATACCGCCGCCAATAATAGCGACGTTATTAAGTTTACTATCGTCTTGATTAAAGTAAGGGGGGGCTGATTGAGCCTTGTTTGCATGAGGTATTTGGCCAATTAGCATGTCTCTTTTTTTGCCAAAGCCTTTGGTTTTAATTGTATCAAACCCGGCTTCTATTAAACCACGACGAACAAAACCTGCTGCTGTAAACGTAGCTAGAGTTGCCTTTGCCTTTGAAATGTCAGCCATGCTATTAAATAAGCTTTGCTGCCACATTTCAGGGTTTTTGCTTGGGGCAAACCCATCTAAATACCAGGCATCTACAATCCCTGTTTGTGGGTAGCTCATTGTATTAATAGACGCGAGTGCATCGCCAAAATGTAAGTCGAGGACAACACGTCCGTTGTCAAACTCAAGTCGGTGACACCCTTGTAAATTAATAGGGTAATGGTTGACGAGTTTTTCACTTAATTTTTGTAATGTAGGCCACGCTTGAAGCGCTTTGCTTAAATCGTTAACTTTTAATGGGTATTTTTCAAACGAAATAAAGTGAAGGCGCTTTACACCTTTATCTAATTGATTTTGTGATTGTTGACGTGCAATATGATCGTTAAAGTGTTGCCATGTATTCAAAAAATTTAACCCAGTACCAAATCCTGTCTCTGCTATTACAAAGTGGGGTTGGTCATGAGTTTGTAATCGAGTTTCTATATTATTTTGCTCATAAAACACATAATGCGATTCGGCAAGACCGTCGTCATTCGAAAAATAAATATCACCAAAGTCATCAGCAAATGGTGTACCTAAATCGTTAAAGTGTATATGTGCGTTTTTAATCATAATTTTTAAATTTACAAAATATATTTTTCATTATTTTACGGGTTTTCTTTGTAATAGTCTGGCGTTATTTATAAGCTAGCAGTTCAGAGTACAAGTGTACGCTAGAAAGCTGACCACTTAAGTGATTAAATTCGCGTAAAATAAAACGCAATTAAGTATTAAGCTAAGGGAATCACCCATGAGAAGAGCCGTAATTACCGGTATCGGTGTTGTATCAAGCATTGGTAACAACAAAGAAGAAGTTTTAGAGTCATTAAAAACAGGTAAAAGTGGTATCGCTTTCAACCAAGAGTTTGCTGACTACAACTTGCGCAGCAACGTATCAGGTAAAATTGATATAAACGTTAAAGACCATGTTGACCGCAAAGCAATGCGCTTTATGGGTGATGCTGCTGCGTACTCTTACATTTCGATGACTCAAGCAATTGAAGACTCAGGGTTATCAGAAGAGCAAGTATCAAACGAGCGCACGGGTATTATAGTTGGCTCTGGTGGTGGTTCATCTAAATGGCAAGTAGAAGCCGCCGATATTTTACGTGAGAAAGGCGTAAAGCGTGTAGGCCCTTACATGGTGCCTCGCACTATGGCCAGTACAACTTCAGCATGTTTAGCGACTCCTTTTAAAATAAAAGGGGTTAATTATTCAATTAGTTCTGCATGTGCTACGTCGGCGCATTGTATTGGTAATGCGGTTGAACAAATTCAACTTGGCAAGCAAGACGTTGTGTTTGCTGGTGGCGGTGAAGAACTTCACTGGACGCTTGCTATGGAATTTGACGCAATGGGTGCACTTTCTACTAAATACAACGAAACACCAGAAAAAGCATCGCGCACTTATGATGCTAACCGTGATGGTTTTGTTATTTCTGGCGGTGGTGGCATTGTAGTTGTAGAAGAGCTAGAGCATGCATTAGCACGCGGCGCACATATTTACGCTGAAATAGTAGGGTATGGTGCTACATCTGATGGGTACGATATGGTTGCTCCATCGGGTGAGGGTGCTGCACGTTGTATGCGTCAAGCAATGCAAAATGTAGACAGCATTGATTATCTTAACACGCATGGCACATCAACACCTGTGGGTGATGTTAAAGAGCTTGGTGCAATTCAAGACGTATTTGGTGGTAACTCGCCCATGATCAGTGCGACTAAAGCAATGACGGGTCATGCTCTAGGGGCTGCCGGTGTGCATGAAGCCATTTTCTCTTTGTTAATGCTTGAGCATGGTTTTGTAGCACCGTCTATTAATGTTGATGAATTAGACGAGCAAGCTGAAGGTTTAGATATTGTTACTGAACGCAAAGATGTAGAGCTAAATACAGTGATGTCTAACAGCTTTGGCTTTGGTGGTACAAACGCCACTTTGGTAATGAGCAAATACAAAGCTTAATTACCTGCATTTGTTTTTTTCGGTTAAAAAAAGGTAAGCCACAATGGCTTACCTTTTTATTATAAAGGGAGTTATTCCCCCTTACTGTGTTCTTCGCGAGCTTGCTCAATTTCGTCTGCAATTTCTTGGGCTTTTTGCTTGGTTTTTTCTGTTAATTCACCTGCGGCTTCTTTACTTTTTATCCATGCATCGATAGCAATTTCCTTTCCATCGTCGTACATATCTAAGCCCATGGCTTTGCTTTGTTGAAGTAACTCGTTTAACGACTCATCATTTTTAAGATCGTGTGTTGTTTCTTTTACTTCATTCCAGGCATCACCTAGTTTTTCTTGCATTTGAGCGCTTTTTTCTTTTGTTTCTTCTTTTACTTCTTTAGCGTCTTCACAACCGGTTAAAGTAATTAAAGTGCCTAATAATGCTAAACCTGCTAATTTGTTCATATGCTATCTCCTCAAGAGATTAATAGTTAATTCCAGATAATTATAGAGTAATGAAAATGAACGTTCCCGTAACAGAGCGGTTAAAGTTTAAATTAATGAACGAGCATGATTGGCAACAACTATATGAGCTTGATCAAGACCCTGCAGTAATGCAATTTTTAACGCGTGGTGTGCCTACAACTAAAAAACAAATTAGAGATGAGGGGATACCGCGTATGCTTGCATACCGCAATGCTAAAAAGGGTTGGGGGCTTTGGTCTGTGACAACTAAAGACACCAATACATTTATTGGTTGGGTCCTTTTAAGACCTATGGATTTTTTTAGTGAACAACCAAACTTTAGTGATATTGAAATTGGTTGGCGCTTTAAACAAATAAGCTGGGGACAAGGGTATGCAACTGAAGCCGCGAGAGCATTATGCGCAGAGCTCACCAAACAGCCTGATGTTAATTATATTAGTGCAAGTGCGTTAGCAGATAACATAAGTTCTATAAAAGTAATGAAAAAGCTTGGACTAACGTTTGTCAAATCTTACACGCATACTGATGAGCAGGGTGACTTACCTGCTGTTTTATATTCTAAGCGCCTAAAGTAAGACTAAAATCTGCACCCACAAGGATTGACCTAGCCATAAATGCTGTGCATAAATATGGGAAGGTTATACTGCTTATTATTTTTAACTTAACTTTTAAGTGAAACTTCCAACAACTAAAACAATAATTTAAGGACGTTATATGGGCTTATTTTTTTCGCCAACCAAGCTAGTGATAACGAGTGTACTTGTGTTTCAATTCAGTGCATTTCATGTAGCAGCCAAGCAAGTTGCGCAAAGTGCTGTTGCTATGCCTGACTCGTACAGTGCTGATACGGCTAAAAATATATTAGAGCTGGGCGGAAATGCCGTAGACGCAGCTATAGCAGCACAGTTTGTATTGGCTGTAACCCTGCCTGAAGCGGGTAACATTGGTGGCGGCGGATTTATGCTGATCCAAAAAGATGGCAAAAGTGATTTTATAGATTACCGAGAAACGGCTCCAAGCGATGCACACCGAGACATGTACTTAGACGAACAAGGCAATGTAATACCTAATAGATCTATCTATGGCATACACGCAAGTGGTGTACCTGGCAGTGTTGCGGGTATGTGGTTAGCTCATAAAAAACACGGTACGGTAGAATGGAAAAAATTAGTACAACCTGCAGTTACTTTAGCTGAGCAAGGTTTTATTGTGCCACCAAAATTGGCGCAAGGGGTTAGTAATTACATAAGCTATTTAAACGAGCAACAAATAGATGTTAACTTCGAAAAATATTTTGCTGGTTTAAAAGCCAATGAAAAATTTGCACAACCTGAGCTGGCAAAAACATTAAAGCGAATTCGCGATGATGGGCAAGCTGGGTTTTATGAAGGCGAAACAGCCAATATTATCGAAAAATTTATGCGTAAGCATGGCGGTATTATTACCAAAGCTGATTTAAAAAACTATACGGCTAAGTCGCGCACACCATTAAAAGCAAGTTGGAACGGGTATGAAGTGCTTACTTCGCCGCCACCCAGTTCAGGCGGTATTGCAATTTTACAATGGCTAAAAATGTATGAACTGCAAAAACTAAATAACGAAGTGGCTCATAATTCGTCGTCTTACGTGCATTTGCTTTCTGAAATAGGTAAACGCGTGTTTGCAGACCGAGCAGAGTACTTAGGTGATCCTGACTTTTTTGATGTGCCAGTAAACGCATTAATCAATGAATTATATTTAAAAAAGCGTATGGCTGATATCTCATTAACAGCGATTTCAACAACCGAAAAAATAAAGCCCGGACTGAAAGAAAGCGAACAAACCACACATTTTTCTATTGTTGATAAAATGGGGAATGCCGTAGCAAATACCACAACTATAAACTTAGGGTTTGGTAGTGGGGTTGTAGTTGAAGGCGCCGGGTTTATTTTAAATGATGAAATGGACGACTTTAGCGCAAAACCGGGTGTTATGAATGCGTTTGGTGCGTTAGGTGGTAAAGCTAATGAAATACAGCCACATAAACGTATGCTTAGCTCCATGACACCGACCATTTTATTAAAGGATAACACAGTAAAAATGGTAACCGGCTCACCGGGTGGTACAACGATTATTAGCTCGGTTTACCAGTCAATTTTAAATGCAATAGAGTTTAATATGAGTGCAGATCAGGTGGTTAACGCGCCTCGCTTTCATCATCAGCTGTGGCCTAAAAACGTTATACGTGTTCACGAAGGGTTAAATGATGCGGTAAAAGTAGAGCTTCAAAAAATGGGTTACACAATTGACGAGCGCCACTTTGGTGACATGCATGTGATTATTAATAAAGATGGGGAATTAGATGCTGCGTCTGAAAATTCAGGAAGAGGTAAATCAATCGTTTTTTAACTAATTAAAATTAGATTTATAAAACCGCTCAGTATGTACTAAGCGGTTTTTTATTTACTATGGCTTAGAGCCAGCGAATTGCGCTGGTTACTCGCTCGTTATAGGTATCTAGTGGTGCACCCACACTGGCAACCAAAATGGTATCAGCCTGCGACCCGCGATTGATTTGGCCTTCAAAGCGCTCATCTTGGAAATGATCATTTCCCAAACCAAACGATTTATTTTCTGAAGGTACAATAAATACCGTCATTGGACCAAAGTCCGATTCAAAAATTAAATGTAAGCCTCTTTCCCCTTTAAAATCACAAAACATAGCGTAAGTTATATCGCCAGGAAGCTCATCTATGTGACCACCAAGTACGGCCAGTTTGTCATTGACACTTTGAAGGCTGATAGGGGATTTTTTATCAAGGGCATTTATTTCGTAGTACACATGCGCAAGTGCATGCTCGCCCGCTTCGTGGCCAATATGCTGCTCTGAGCTGAAAAAGAACGCACTCACGGCGACCATGAATGATGCCGCTAAGGCAAGGTGCACACGGTCAAACTTAAAACGCGATTTAGCGTCAACAACATTGGTGCCAGCAGCTTGCTCTTCTTGTAAGGCTTTTTCTTTTAACGATGTATTTAAAATAATACGATCAGCTAAGTTATCAGGCACAGGTATATCGAGTGCATCTTGAAGGTGTTGATCAAATTCTTTCATTTCGGTAATAAAACTTTGTCGCTCAGGGTTGCTCTGGGCAAACTCCATAAGTTCCTTATCTATATCGTTTGGTTGCGCAATAGTGCGGCGACGAAACTCAAGTTCATCCATTATTTTGATGCCCCTTTAAGTTGTTCATCATCACGGCTTAAAGCCTCTTTAAGTTGGTTTCTAGCACGGTATAAACGTGTCATTACCGTGTTTTTATTTAAATCGAGTATGTCGGCAATTTCCTCGCCGGTGCACCCCATTACGACCTGTAATAATAGTGGCTCTCTGTATTCGTCAGATAGCAATCCAATTTGTCGTTGAATAACGGTTTGCTCCATTTCATCATCAAGCGAGTGGCTGGTTTCATCAACTAGCGTATCGTTTTCTACATCACTGTAATCAAACTGTTTACGTTCAAATCGTCGTGCGTTTTCTCTGCGTAAAATAGTCAGTAACCACGGTTTTGCTGCTTTTTGATCGAGTAAAGAATCAAGTGAGCGCCAAGCGCGCAAAAATGTCTCTTGTACTAAATCATCAGCTATGTGCGGATCACGGCACAACCAGTATGCAAAGCGGTAAAGCTCTTTATTATAAACGTGAACTAAGGCTTCATAACGTTTTTGTTTCTCTGCCATATCGATTAAGACCTGATTATTTGATTTTTTATTTCCCAGCATAAGCACTTTTTTACTACTATATTTTTATTTAATGAAAAAAGACTCATACGTAACTTTATTTTAGCTATAAAGGTCTTTTAATACAGTTTGTTGCGAATTTGATGCTTGAGCTTGCTCACTCTCAAGTATTTTTATAATAGCACCAAGGTCACTGTTTGTAGCTTTATTTCCATACAATTGCGCTTGTAATTTAATTACCTCAGTACTCAACTGTGAGTTATTAATCTGTCGGCATAACTCATCAATAGCGCCGGTATCCTGTTTGGTTATTTGTACAGCGTAATTATTTAGCTCATTGTAAAAGGCCTTAACATCACCTGCTTTTTGTATGTTTAACAGCTTTTTTAAACTTGGCTGGCTGCGTGGAGTAGGTAAAGGCTTCACTTTTTCAATGGTATTTATATTAGAACTTGTAAACCAATAAAAAATTACAGTGCCAATCCATAAAATATAACCCAGTACAGCAACAGCAATAAGCCATAGTGGCGTGTAGCTGTGAGCAGTTTGCATTTGGATTGAGGTATCAGCGTCAGCTTTAGTTTCATCAACGGGTATATTATCAATACTTTGCTCTGTATTTACAGGGGTATTAACAACGGTGCTGCTTGGCGTTACAGTAATTTTACGCGCTGGGAGCGTGGCAAAACTAATACGGTTAATTTTAGTATTAAACCAAGGTAATTTAATTTCAGGTAAGGTGTAAGTGCCCGGTGTCTGTGGCAATAATGCATACGATGCAGTTTGTTGCGAAACAACACGCCCATTTCTTACTGCGTTGTTGTTCTCTTTTTGATCAGGGTAGCTACGGATCCCATTTATTGTTGGCATTTCTATATCTGGGAGTTGCTCTTTGGTGACGCCAAGCGCTGTAAGTGTAATTGTACGAGTTATAGGTGTACCGACTTCAATGGTGTCATCACTTGGTTGCCATTCTTCACCAAGGTTCACCAGCTCACTGGGCAACCATGCACCTTTGTAATCACTGGGAATGGGTTTAATTTCTATTTGTTGGTCTTCGCCAATTGCAGACACTTCTAACTGGCGATAATTTTGTTGCACTCGGCCCTGAAATACGGGGGCAGCAATAGTATAAGGACCACTTTTTTGGGGTTGAATCAAATACTCTCGAGTAATAACTAGGTAGCGTTTACCATCAACTAATTCGTAACTTTCTGTCTGTTTACCTAGTTGTGTTAGCTGTGCATCTTCCATGCTAGGTGTACTTAAACTGCCATCAAGTAACTCTTTAGCTAAGTATAGTTTTAGTGTGTAAACGCCTGCTTCTTGCACATAGAGTGAATTGCTAGAAAGTGATGTTTTTACAAAAATGTCGTTATTATTGTCAGCGTTTGCGGCACGTTTTGTCACGGTTAAATCAATTGGCTGCGAGCTTAATCCACTTACCGTAAATGAGGGGATAGTGTACTGCCCCTCGGTGCGGGTCATTAATTTAACGCTCCATGTAGTTTGTTTATTAATGCTACCGTTTATGATGTTAGTTCGCGTACTTAAACTTGTTGGGCCGACTACAAAATCTTTCAGCAGTACAGACGTATCGGGTTGTTCACCTTTCACGTTATCGTCTACTGATATATTGAGCATAAAAAACTCCCCCGCCAAAACAGGGTTTTTATCTACGCTCGCCTGAAGTTTTGTCGCTGCGAACGAGGGGATCGCGCATAGTAGCAATAAACAGCAAAATAATCGCATTACCATGATTTTTCTACTCCTGTAGGGCGGCGTTGATATTGTCTTTTTTGGGCTTCGAGTTGCATTTTATTCCGTAGTAAAATTGCCGGGTCGTCCGGTACTTTTCTGAGTAACTGATTAAGCTGCTGGGCTTTTTCTTTTTCTTCATTTGTAAGCTCACTGGCTTGTGCTTGCATTGCCTGTTGTTGCGCTTTTTGTTTTTGCTCGTCGCTAACGGGTTGCTCACTCATTGCTTGCGATTGGGTCTGTTGCTGGTCAGACTGTTCAGCGTTTTTATTTTCGCTTTGTTCGCTGTGTGGCTGTGCTTGCATATCAGGTTTATTTTGCTCCTCTGATTGCTCACTGGTTTGCCCTTGCTGATCTTCAGATTCTTGCTCTGATTTTTCGCTCGCATCGCTCTGGCTTTGGCTTTCACCTTTTGCTGAGTCGTTTTGCTCATTATTTTTTTGCTCTTGCCCAGATTGTTCGTTATTGGGTTGTTGGTTTTTATCACCTTGTTGCTGGTTTTCTTGATTTTGAGATTCATCACCACTTTGTTCTTGCTGGTTTTGCTGTTCTTGTTGATTCAACAGCTGCTCAACTAAGGCTTGGTTATCTGAGGCTTGACTAAAATCACTTTGCAGCGTTTGAGCTTGCTTATAGGCGTTTATGGCTTCTTCAAGTTTGCCCGCTTTGGCAAGTGCATTGCCATAGTTATAGTAACCTGTGGCGGACTTATCTTGACCAAATGCATCTAAAGCGGCGTTATAATTGCCTTGTTTGTAAAGCGCTGCGCCTTTTAATTGGTTTGACTTCGCGTTAGCGGCTTTGTCGTATTCTTCATTTTTATAGGCGGTGAGAGCCCGTTGGTCTGTATTTTTTAATAGTGTAGGGAGCTCCAATGCATACGCGTTTTGCTGAGGTAAAAAGGTAAGCAACAAAGCCGCGCCTAAGAAGGCAGAGCGCCTGAATAAATACAAACCAAATGGTAACAAGAGCAAAAGCCCGTAAATACCGGCGTCAATGCGCCACAGTGCTTGGCTTTGTGTTTCATCTTTTAATAACTCACTATTAGCCATTGGCGAAAACGTATTTATGTCGCTATTACTTGGTTGATAGCGCGCAAATTTCCCGCCACTGCGCGTTGCTAAGCTTTTTAGTTGTGAAATATTTATAGTAGGGATGACAATTTGACCGTACCGGTCTTTTAAAAAACCACCTTCAGGTAACTTTATAGGCGCACCTTGCTCTGACCCTACACCATAAATGTTGAGTCTAAATGTTGTGTTATTTATAAAGCTTGTTACATCGCTTTGTTCTTCTTGTTCTATACCATCGGTTATTAAAATAATATCGCCATCAATATAACCTGCCTGATTTAATAGCTCTTTTGCCATATCGAGGCCAGCTAAAACATTAGAGCCTTTGTCGGGCATTATGTCGGGGCTTAAGCTTGGAATTAAATTGCTGAGTGTTGTGGCATCATTGGTTAGTGGCGATATGGTATACGCAGTGCCAGCATAAGCAACTAGCGCGGTGTCACCTTCTTTAAAAAGCTCAATCATATCAAGGGATTTAAAACGAGCTTGCGTTAACCTGTTTGGTAAAATGTCGGTGCTGTACATTGAATAAGACATATCCATAACGATGACACGAGCACTTTTGCTTTGAAAAACGGGTACCTGTTTTTTTTCAAAGCTTGGGCCTGCACTGAATAAAACCCCTAAACTGCAAAATACAGCTATCAGCCAAAGTGGTTGGCTGGCTTTTGTGTTGGTATCATTGATGACAAATTGGGCTAAGTGCGGTGCAATTAATTGCACGTCTGTGTTTTTTTTGTGCTTAATTAACGCTACAAAAAATAGGCCAATTGCAGGTATAAGCAGCCATAAAATGGCAGGGCGAATAAATTCAAAATCCATTAGTTTGGCTCCTTTAATGCGCGCAATGTACTTAGCATCACGTTTAAGCTAATTAGTAAAATGGCAATAAGTAGCGGGTAATAAAATAATGAGCTTTGTGGGCGAAAGGTTTTTTCGTCCGCACTAATGGGCTCTAGCTTATCCAGCTCTGCGTAAATCTGTTTGAGGCCCGCTACATCCTTGGCTCTAAAGTAAAGGCCACCGGTATCGTCAGCTATATTTTTTAGTAGGCGCTCATCTAAATTACTTCCGCCTGAGCCACCCATATTAAATAGGCTAAAGCCACGTGGGTTATCAGAGCCGACACCTATGGTATAGACTTTAATGCCCTCTTCGCGGGCGAGTAATAATGCGTCGTCAGGGTTTAAGTTACCCGCGGTATTTTGACCGTCGGTTAATAGCACAACGATTCGGTTACTGTCGTCTTTACTAGCAAAACGTTTCACTGATAAGCCAAGTGCGTCGCCAATAGCTGTCGCGCGTCCAACTAAACCTATTTGTGCTTCGTTAAGCATTTTAGTTACCGTTTTTAAATCGCGCGTTAAAGGTGTTTGTAAAAACGCCGTATCGCCAAACAAAATAAGTCCAAGTCTGTCGCCAGTGCGTTGTTCTATAAAGTCGCTAAGTACTGCTTTTACCATTGTTAAGCGGTCAACATATTGACCATTGTAGGCCATATCCTGTTCGGTCATGGAGCCAGATAAATCCACCGCAAGCATGATATCTCGGCCTTCATTTGGCAACAAAATAGGCTCGTCTAACCACGTGGGGTTAGCAGCTGCGCTGACAAGTAATAACCAAAGTAGCCATTCAAATAACGATAAACGACGTGATCGAGGTTCAATACTTTGATTACTCAAGCTGTGCTGAGCAAACCCCGGAATTCGTAAGCGAGTATTGTTACTACTTGCTGCTGGCTTTAGTAATAAAAGCAGTAAAGGTAACGGAAGGAGCAAAAAAAGCCATGGCCAACTAAATTCAAACATATAGCGGCTCCTTTACTTTAAAGTTTTTGATTGCTTGTCGAAATTTTTTACTTAAATCGACATTGTTATTTTCGCTACTGTATAAGCTTAAAATTTCTTGCTCAGTAAACGTGAGTCCACTGAGTGTATTAAGCGTTTCACACCACTGCTTTGTAGGTTGTGTGGCAAGGTGCTTACCGTAATATTCAACGACCAGGCGTTTTAAAATAATATGTAAATGCTGAGGGTATTGCTCTTGTTGGCTTAATGATACGGCATAACGTTTTGCTTTTTTAAATTGGTACGCTTTATAAATTGCATACACACCGGTTAAAAGCGCAATGCAAAGTAGAGTAATAATAACCCACCAAGCAGGGGCGAGTGGCCACCAATCAACTTGGTTAGGTGCTATTACATCGTGCAGGCCATCGAGTGGATTGGTTTGCATGGTTTATTTTCTCACAAGCTGCAGTTCAAGTGGTTCGGCTGCATTGAACGATATTAAATTAAGACCCGATTTAGTTAAGCGAGTAAGGCGCTTATTGAATGTATCTTCAGCATTTTTAGCAAAGCGCGCTCTAAAGGTATTATCCATTAGTGGCAAAGCAATATCTTGGCCATTTGTACTAACGCTTACAGTATTTTTATAAGCCGGTAATTGATGTTCAAATGGGTCGCTAATATGACACCCAATAAGCTCACAATGGCGGCTAAGTATTTCAAGCTGTTTGAAGCTTGCATCGTCAAGAGAACTAAAATCTGATACCAAATACACTAAGCTCCCCGGCTTTGCCAAATGATTAAGGCGCTTTAGGTTATCACTAAAGTTATTGTGGGCTTTTGCATCTATTCCCCCAAGGGCTTGCTGGTGGTTAGCACATAAATTGTGAGAAAGCTTTAATACGGCTTTTTCTCGCGCGCTGGGTTTGAGCTCTAAATGAGCGTGTTGATTAAATACAATGCCGCCAATTCTGTCGCCACGCTGGCAGGCAGACCATGCAACTAAAGCACTAATGTGCGCAGCTTGCACTGACTTAAGCAGGAGCTTTGAGCCAAATAACATCGAGTTTGAAAAATCGGTAAATACAAAAACAGGGCGTTCTTTTTCTTCTTGAAAAAGTTTTGTATGGGTTTCGCCTGTCCGCGCTGTAACTCGCCAGTCAATTGAACGAATGTCGTCACCTTGCTGGTAATGGCGAACTTCGGCAAATTCCATACCACGGCCTTTATGCGGTGCAAGATATTGCCCTGCTAAAGTATTTTTAATTTTAACCTTAGGAGCAAGCTCAAGCAGTTGCGCTTTGGCTTTGTAATACATCAGCTCTTTTAGTGCTAAATTAACACCGTGGCTATGGCTTTGTTTCAGCCATGCCTGAGGGTCTAATTGTTTATGCATAAATTAAGGTACAGCTACCAGTTCTACAATTCGGCTAATTACTTGATCTTTTGTAATACCATCGGCTTGGGCTTCGTAGCTCAAAATAATGCGATGGCGTAGTACATTATGAACAACCGCTTTTATGTCGTCAGGGGCTACAAAGTCGCGGCCCTGTAACCATGCATGAGCACGTGCACATTTATCGAGCGCGATAGTGGCACGAGGGCTGGCGCCAAATTCAATCCAGCGGCCTAGTTGTTCATCTAATTGCGCGCCTTCTCGCGTAGCAATAATAAGTTGAACCAAATACTGCTCAAGAGGCTCGGCTAAGTACAAACCTAAAATTGCTTGGCGGGCAGCAAATAAATCGCTTTGGCTAATTTTTTGTAAAACAGCTTGTTGCTCTTTTAATGCTTCACCGCGCGTTAGGCGTAAAATGTCTAGCTCGTGCTCGGCGCCCGGGTAACCAATACTTAAATGCAGTAAAAAGCGGTCAAGCTGTGCTTCTGGCAGCGGGTAGGTGCCTTCTTGCTCTAGCGGATTTTGAGTGGCCATTACTAAAAATAAATCGCTAAGCGGATAGGTGTTTTTTCCTACCGTTACTTGGCGCTCAGCCATGGCCTCTAGTAATGCTGACTGTACTTTTGCAGGGGCACGGTTAATTTCATCAGCCAAAATAAGGTTATGAAATAAAGGGCCTTTCTCAAACACAAACTCGCTTGTTTGTTGGCGGTAAATATCGGTGCCAGTTACATCGGCCGGTAATAAATCGGGTGTAAACTGGACACGTTGAAACGAACCTTCAATCCCTTTTGCAAGCGCATTTACAGCGCGTGTTTTTGCAAGCCCTGGTGGGCCTTCAACTAATAAGTGGCCGTCAGCTAAAATAGCAATAAGTAGTGCTTGAGTAAGCTCTGGCTGGCCAATGATTTGTGTATCTAAGTACGTTTTTAATTGTGAAAATGCGTTAGCTGCCATAATAAGTGGACTGTCCTCGTCAGCTGGGTTAGTACCTAAATGGGTTAGGTTGCAAATACTGACCTATTTATAAGGTTTATAATAGGGTAACTCAAGAGTTAGACTGTATTTTTTAAAATAGTTCGTTATTTTTTAACGGTTTTTAGCGTACCACAAATCTTTGTAAATGCGTTTAAAAAAGCCTATTGTGTGATATGTAAACATGACTACTTTGTATAAATTTCAGTTTATCTATTGGCTTTAGCACACGGGTTGTTTAGAATCGAGGAAAACAAACAGGTCAGACCTGTCAGCGGGAGAGCATAAATGTCTGAGCAAAACATACTAAAAACACCAAAGGGTGATCGTATTGCCATTGTAAGTGGCCTTCGTACACCGTTTGCAAAACAAGCAACAGCATTCCACCACGTACCAGCACTTGATATGGGTAAATTAGTGGTTAACGAAATGCTTGAGCGATTAAATTTCGATAAGTCAGAAATCGATCAACTTGTATTTGGTCAAGTAGTACAAATGCCAGAAGCGCCAAATATTGCGCGTGAAATTGTACTTGGTACAGGCATGCCAGTTGGTGTTGATGCTTATTCTGTGTCACGTGCATGTGCTACCAGCTTTCAGGCAATTGCTAACGTGGCTGAGTCTATTATGGCGGGCTCTGTGAGTGTAGGTATTGCCGGTGGTGCCGATTCGTCATCTGTATTACCTATTGGCGTAAGTAAAAAATTGGCCGGTAGCTTAGTTGATTTAAACAAAGCGCGTACTTTAGGGCAACGTTTACAAATTTTTTCAAAGCTGCGCTTAAAAGATTTAATGCCAGTACCGCCTGCAGTTGCAGAGTACTCAACAGGCCTTTCAATGGGGCAAACTGCTGAGCAAATGGCTAAAACACATAATATTAGCCGTGAAGACCAAGATGCATTAGCGCATCGTTCACATTCACTTGCTACCCAAGCATGGGCAGATGGCAAGTTAAAAGATGAAGTAATGACGGCACATTTACCGCCATACAAAAGCTTTATTGAAGAAGATAATAATATTCGTAAAAATTCGACAGTTGAAGGTTACGCAAAACTTAAGCCTGTGTTTGACCGTCAACATGGTTCGGTTACAGCCGCAAATGCAACACCACTTACAGATGGTGCCGCTGCGGTATTAATGATGAACGAAAGTAAAGCACGCGCGCTTGGTTACGAAATTTTGGGTTACGTACGTAGCTTTGCGTTTTCTGCCATTGGTGTGGAGCAAGACATGTTAATGGGTCCTGCGCATTCAACACCTATCGCATTAGACAGAGCTGGTATTACCCTTGCTGATTTAGATTTAATTGAAATGCATGAGGCATTTGCATCGCAAGCCCTTGCGAACATGAAGATGTTTGCTTCAGATAAGTTTGCGCAAGAAAAGCTAGGTCGTAGCAAAGCAATTGGCGAAATTAACATGGATAAGTTTAACGTGAATGGCGGCTCGCTTGCATATGGTCACCCATTTGCAGCAACAGGTGCTCGCTTAATTACACAAAGCTTAAACGAGCTTAAACGTCGTGGTGGCGGTTTAGCATTAACAACAGCATGTGCTGCTGGTGGTTTAGGTGCAGCCTTTGTATTGGAGAGCGCGTAATGACAGATTCAGTATTTAATTTAGCGGTAGACGAAAATAAAATTGCCGTTGTAACGATTGACGTGCCGGGTGAAAAAATGAATACCCTGCGTGACTCGTTTGCAGACGATTTAAAAGCCTTACTTACGCAAGCACAAGAACATGCTGTTAAAGGCATGGTTTTTATCAGCGGTAAAAGCGATAACTTTATTGCGGGCGCTGACGTAAAAATGCTTGATAGCGTAGAAAAACGTGAAGATGCACTTGCTATTAGCGAGCTGTGTCATCAAGCTTTTTTTGATATGAAAAAACTACCATACACTACAGTAAGTGCCATTCATGGCGCTGCGCTTGGTGGTGGTTTAGAGTTTGCTTTAGCGTGTGATTACCGTGTTGGTACAGATAGCGATTTAACTAAAATTGGCTTACCTGAGGTTCAACTAGGTTTATTACCTGGTGGCGGTGGTACGCAGCGTTTAACTAAAATAGTGGGTATTCAAAAAGCACTTGAATGGATGCTAACTGGTAAGCAAATTCGTCCTAAGCAGGCAAAAAAAGCCGGTGTTTTAGATGATTGCGTACCGCAAAGCGTACTTTTAAAAGTAGCAAAAGAGTTTGCTGCTAAGAAAAAGCCTCAAGCTAAAGAGCCAAAGCTCGATAAAGTAAGCAAGCTATTAGAGTCAAACCCATTTGGTCGTAACTTTATCTTTAAAAAAGCAAAAGAAAACGTACTGAAAAAAACGGGCGGCCATTACCCAGCGCCATTGGCTATTATAAAAGCAGTACGAGCGAGCGTTGAGCTTGATGAGCTTAAAGCATATAAAACCGAAGCAGAAGGGTTTGCAACGCTTGTTATGAGTGAGCAATCTAAAGCGCTTCGTGGTTTATTTTTTGCAACCACCGAAATGAAAAAAGAGTGGCGCAACGATGACGCGCCAGCAGTGACTAAAACTGCCGTATTAGGTGGCGGGCTGATGGGCGCTGGTATTGCCCATGTAAGTGCTGTAAAAGCGAAAGTGCCTGTTCGTATTAAAGATGTCGCAGAGCAAGGCATTAGCAATGCGATGAACTACACCTACAAAATTCTTGATAAGCGCCTTAAGCGCCGCATCATGTCTAAAGCAGATATGCAGTTAACAATGAACCGTATCACCGGTACAACTGACTACAGTGGCTTTAAACACATTGATTTAGTTATTGAAGCGGTATTTGAAGACTTAGCACTTAAGCAAGGTATGGTTGTAGACGTAGAACAGCAATGCCAAGAGAATACAATTTTTGCGAGTAATACGTCATCGTTGCCTATTTCTCAGATTGCGGCAAATGCTACACGTCCTGAAAACGTAATTGGCTTGCATTATTTCTCTCCGGTAGAAAAAATGCCACTGGTTGAAATTATTCCGCACGAAGGCACGTCTCAAGAGACAATCGCACGTGTTGTTAATTTTGCGCGTAAGCAGGGTAAAACGCCAATTGTTGTTAAAGATATGGCTGGTTTTTACGTAAACCGCATACTTGCACCTTACTTAAATGAAGCGGCTAACTTAATGCTTGCTGGTGAGCCAATTGAAAAAATTGATGCAGCACTTGTAGAGTTTGGTTTCCCAGTAGGTCCGCTTGCATTACTTGACGAAGTAGGTATTGATATTGGCTCTAAGATCGCACCTATCCTTGAAAAAGAATTGGGAGAGCGCTTTAAAGGACCTGATGCCTTTTCACGCATGATTGATTCAAAACGCCTTGGCCGTAAAACGGGTCGTGGTTTTTATGATTACGAGAAAAAAGGCAAAAAAGTTGACGAGTCAGTTTACGAGTTGCTGGGTGTAACGCCTAATTCACGTTTAAACAAAAATGAAATTGCTCAGCGTTGTGTAGCGCAAATGCTTAATGAAGCTGCGCGTTGTTTAGATGAGGGCATTATTGCAAGCCCACGTGATGGTGATATTGGCGCTATTTTTGGTATTGGCTTCCCGCCATTCCTAGGTGGTCCATTTAGCTACATGGATAAATTCGGTACGAGCAAAGTAAGTTCGGATATGTCTACGCTTGCTAATAGCAACGCTATATTTGCACCCTGTGAGTCGTTAGTATCAATGGCTGAGTCAGGTGAAACGTTTTATGGCGAAAAGCCAACACAAGACGAAACCGTTGCTGAAGTAGTAAAGCTAGAAACATCAGAGCAAGAAGCAGACGTTGTGCCTGAAGAGCAATCAGACGTTGCTAAAGATGACACTAAATAACGTTTAACACGTATTAAAAAACCGCATTTATATGCGGTTTTTTTGTGTCCTAACTAGGCCAAGTAACAGGCTTATAAGTAGCTTAATCAGCATTTAAATGTTGCGCTATCATGTTACGGTCTTTTTCAGGCATGTTTTCCACGACTAAATTAAACGAATTATCAATCATGCGTTCAATTTCACCTTGGGGGATTGAGCCGTCTAAAATAACCGTATTCCATAAACGCTTATTCATATGATAGCCGGGGATAACCGCGGGGAAAATATCGCGTAACGAAAGTGCCTCGTCGGGATCGCACTTTAAATTAAGCCACCAAATTACTTCACCGTTTTCGTTTGTTTCACCATCGTTACCAACAGCAAGCGTGGCGAACATTTTATGATTCACTTTATAGACATCAACCTCTTGAGCAAATGGTTTTGTAACCAACACAAGCGGCTTTTTGATTAAATACTCATGTACTTTTATTTGATCCATGATCCATTCCTTGAAGTCATACTAGGTAGATACACCATAGCAGTTTTTTAATGAATTGATTATATGTATTTTAGTATAAATATAGATTTTACAAGTCAATACAAGGTATAAGCCGTTTTAGCTCACTTTATTGTTGAACAAAGTTCAGTTCATGGTATGTTTCTGGCAATCAAAAAATAATAGGATTTACACATGCCAAAGGCGAGTGAAGTAAAAAAAGGCACAGCTATTGAGTTTAATGGTCGTGTATTAGTAGTAAAAGATATTGTGCGCTCGGTTCCTCAAGGCCGTGCTGGTGGAAGCTTATACCGTATGCGTTTATACGATGTAGTAACCGGTGGCAAGGTTGATGAAACGTTTAAAGACAGCGATATGCTAACGCTTGCTGACTTAATTCGTCGTGAGGCTATGCTGTCGTACATAGATGGCGACGAATACGTGTTTATGGATAGCGAAGACTACACGCCGTATAACTTGAATAAAGATGCCATTAGCGAAGAAATTTTGTTTATCAATGAAGAAACCCAAGGGGTGCACGTTATTGTCATTGATGGAGCGCCAGTAGGGCTTGATTTACCTTCAAGCGTTGAGCTTGTTGTAGAAGAAACTGATCCATCTATTAAGGGCGCTTCAGCCAGTGCTCGTTCAAAACCAGCACGCATGTCTACTGGTTTGAATATATCTGTTCCTGAGCATATTTCAACGGGCGATCGCATTCGTATCAATACGGTTGAAAACAAATTTATGGGGCGTGCTGAAAAGTAGCGCTCATCAAATTATTAATTAAATTAAAAAGCTGCGGTTTAGCTAGGGTCTGTTAATCCTTCAAGGTTAAATTTGCAGCTGTCTGTTTGGTATGTAGTTAAGGCAGAGCCTATGTAGTGTGGTTATTCCCCATCAACTGGCGATAACGTCGCATTAATACTAAACAGCTGCAGCCAAAAGGGTTCTTCCTATGGGCTATCGACTCTTTGTTACTCAGTTTTTACTTAATCTACTAGGTTACAAACCTCGCGCCGCGATTAAATAGCCGCTGATTTGAACAAAATTTAATCCCAAAGATCAACAGCCCTAAATACGCTGCCTTTTTGTTAAAGGTGAATTGCTTTAAATTTAATCGAAGAAACGCTAAACTGCGCGCCAATTTAATTAGATAAGGTATGTGGTTTTGTGGTTTGTTTTACTTAGCAGTTTGTTTATCCCGCTTATGTACTTAGACACAATACAAAAAGGCATGCCCGTAAAGCGCTGGCTTTTACTCAGTGCGCTGCTTGGCCCCTTGGCTTGGTTTTTATTTAACGTTCATTACAGGCGAGCCTGGTTGAGATATGTCGGTGTTAATACCTGCATGTGGCGCGCTTAGCTTATAGACGCCACATTACTTTTTTTAGAGCTAATTAAGCTTGGCGTTGCTTTACTTTGTTGTTGTTTTAAAAAATCAGTAAATTCGTCTTTAGATAACGGCTTTGAGTAATAATAACCTTGTACCGTTTCGCAATTAAGCGTTTTTAAAATGTCTATTTGATGTGCTTGTTCTACGCCTTCGGCAACAACATGCAAGTCAAGGTTGTGAGCAATCGTGACGATTGAATCGACCATATTTCGGCCGCGCTCGTTTTTCATATCATCAATAAACGCTTTGTCAACTTTTAGTGTATTTAGCGGAAACTGTTTTAAATAAGCCAAAGAAGAATACCCAGTACCAAAGTCGTCCATGGCTAAATGAATACCTCGGGCGCTTAACGAGCGCATAATATTAATGGCTTCGTTTGGATCATCCATTACTGTGCCTTCAGTGATCTCTAATTCTAAAAAGTACGATGGCAAAGCATTTTTTTGCAAAATAATATCAATACGCGACGTTAAATCAGGAAGGCTAAATTGTTTAGCAGACAAGTTAACAGCAACGCGCCCATTAAACAGTCCATCGTCCAGCCATTTTTTTACATCGCGACAGGCTTTGTTTAGAACAACTTCACCAATATCTATTATTTGACCTGTTTCTTCAGCAATAGGGATAAATACGCCCGGACTTATTATTCCTTTTTTAGGAGTAATAAAGCGGACTAACGCTTCCATGCCTGTTAACTTGCCCGTGCGTATATTCATTTTTGGCTGATAGTAGACTTCAAAGTGATCTTCTTTCAAACCAAAGCGCATTAGGTTTTCAATTTGTAAGCGTTTAACTGCTTGGCGGTTCATAGTGTCGTTAAAAAACAGGTAACTGTTACCTTTCTTTTTAGCATGATACATTGCGGTATCGGCATTTTTAAGTAGTACCTCGGGTGTGTTTCCATCTTCAGGAAACAACACAATACCAACGCTTGAGGTAATAGCCAGCTCGTGCCCTGCCATTTTAAATGGGGTGGAAATAGCCGCTAAAAACTGTTTTGCAGTGCGAGTTATTACATGAAGGTCGTTCGTATTTGACATTACAAGTGCAAATTCATCGCCTCCCAAGCGATAAAATACATCGTTTTCGCGGGTGAGTTTATTTAATCGCATAGCAAGTTTTGCCAGTAAACTATCACCTAGTTGATGACCTAATGAGTCGTTTATTTTTTTAAAGTTATCTAAATCAAAAACAAGTAATGCATGGTGAGCGTCTTGCTGAACCAGTTTATGTAAGTTAGTAAAAAATAAATTACGGTTAGGCAGGCTTGTGGTGCGATCTCGATTTGATAAATTATGCAGCTGCGATTCTGCTTTTTTTCGCTCTGTTAAATCGGAATAAACAACCACGTAGTTAGTAATTTGATTTTGCTCGTTTTTAATTTCATCAATTGATATTTCTATTGGCAGCAATACACGCTCATTATTGCGCAGTTTAATTTCTTGCTGAATATGCTCAGTTTGGCGCACTACATCGATAATGTTTTCAACGTAACTTGTATCGTATCCAGGCAAATTAAAATCTTTATTTAGGTATTGTTCGCGCATACCACCAAATAACGTTAAAAAACTGGGATTTATATCGACTAATTTAAAGTTCTTATCGTAAATTGCCAGCGCATCAGTAAACGACTCAACACATTTAGCAAACAGATTTAATCGTTCTTCGGTTGATTTTAACTGTGAAATATCGCGAACAGTGCCTGTCATTCTGAGCGGGGCTAGATTTGCATCTTTTTCGATAACCTTGCCGCGGTCAAGCACCCAATGCCACTTGCCAAATGTATCTTTGACCCGGTATGTGGCTTCAAAAAAAACGCTTTGCTCTGCAAAATGTTTTTTTAGTAGATGCTCAACATGAGGAATATCTTGTGGGTGTATAAGTCCTTTATTTGGTGGGAAACCCATAATAGTGGGGGAGTTCATCATGTATTTATCGTTAATACGAATAACTTCGCCTGTTTTTATATTCCAATCCCACAAGGTGTCACCACTGCCTTCAACGGTACTTTTTAAACGTTTTTCAGAGAGGCGAAGTTGGCGACGAGAGCGCCTAAGCTTGTATATAACAAATAATAGGTATGGCAAAGCGAGCGCAATAATAGCGCTCGACAATAACAGCAGAGTGTCTGAATTGTATTTAAATGAAGACTCAAAGGCGTAAGTATCAAACGAGTAAGCAAGTAATACAGCGAATAGGTTTAGTTTTATTGTTTTTATTATCATTTTTTATTACTACTAATTTACTAATGACAATTTAAAACAAGGACATTCAAGAGTCAAAGAGAATGCGAGTAAACCGGTGTTTTTTGAGATTTATTAACTTTAGCGTTACTTAAAAGCTCGTATCTTGGCCTATCTTCATCAAAAAGTACCAGAGCATAATCTTTAATTTCTTGTAGAGTCAGCATGTTAAGTGCACAAAGCAATCGTTTTTGCATATCAAAATTATGATCTCTGTTACCTATGGCAAGCCATAAGCGTTGTGATCGCAAACGTAAGTTTTTATCTTTTTCTGCAATATGCGTTTTTAAACCATGCTTTTGTTGCTGCCAGCTATGCTCGTCTAGCTCATTGATATTACTTAAATATTGATTCACAAAGTGAGTATGGCGATGTAGCAATGTTTTTGAGTCAAATTTAGGGGACTGTATATAAAAAGCAATGCCTGCCCGGGTGTTAAAAGGCGCGTAACCCGCACCAACCAAATAACCTAATTGTTGTGTTGTGCGCAACTCGTTAAAGTAGTCTTGGTTCATTAAATGATTTAACGCCATCATTTTAACTTTTTCGTTCACGTCATTGGTTTGTGCCTGGTAATACACAACCATGGCATGATCGTTACACGGTAACTCAATTTCATAACGTGTTGCTTTTTTTATTTCAAATAAAGGGCGTCTTAAATCGTCGATAGTTGTGGCATTCTGCAAATGTGCAGCCACCTTTTTTTGAAATTCTAAAGCATGATTTTCTTGCCAGTTGCCATGTAAAAAAGATTCCACATGTAACGCCTGAAAAAAGTCTTGTCTAAATTCATTAAATTGCTGAAAACTTGTTGCTTTTAACGCGTCTGCTAAATCGTTAGGCTGTGGATTCCAAGGCATTAGTTTTGCACCTAAAATACTAAACAACTCACTAACAGGTTTGTTTTGGTTGCTGTTACGCCAATGCCTAACAAGTTGTTTTTTATACTCGGCAAAGCGCTTTGCACATATATCTACATTAAATAACGCATCTAAAAGTTCATCGACGAGTTCTAATTGGCTCGATGATAACCCTGCAGTATGTAGTGTAAGTCCCCCTTGGTGGGAGGTTAAATGATAACTTAAACCAGCCAGTTCTGCTGGGTAAAACTGCTCGCCAACACTATCCATAAATAAATCGGTAAATAAGCGTGTTAGCGCCATGTGCTTTACGTCTTTTACCGCAAAGTCAGAGTCCATAGCTAAATAAAAATGACCTTTCGCTACTCTAAATGTGTTGTCTTGTTTAAACCAAAAATCAAACCCAGGTTCTTTTACTAAAAGTGTGGGTTGCTCTTGGGGCTTTTCTATTTCGAAAAGCTCAACCTCTTTAGTGAGATATGGGTTTGCAGTGGGTAGGTACATATCTTTAAGTGGTTTATTGATATCACTAAGGGCATCAAGCCAACTAGGTGATACTTTTTCTACTTTATAGGGTGTGTTGTACCACGCAGTTTTATGCTCGGGTTCTACGTCAGGGTGAATGAGTACAATACGCATATTGTTAGGTTTTAACCATTGCATCGCCATTTCGTGCGTTGCTTTATTAAAGCCTTCCATTAGGTAGTCACCTTGTACATAGTTGCATTCGTCATAATGCTGCATATTGATGCTCAAACTACTTACCCAATCAATAAGTCGTGATTTTTCTTGGTTATCAAACGCAATTTGTAAAAGATTTTTTTTGTCTTGATATAAGCGGGGCAGCTTTTCTGTGTTGGCATTAATTAAACATATGTACTCAAAAAGCATTTCGATAATATCTTCAAAATATTCTATACCCTCATCGGTAAGCGCCATGCTGACATTAAAATCTTTAAAGTTACTGCCGTTAATGCCCCCTCCCGCTGAAAGGGCATTTATCCAACCTTGCTCTTTTAAAATAGAATACAGTGAGCCTTGTCCTTCATAACCGAGTATATGTGCAATAAAACTTACGGTTTTATGTCGGTAAAAGTCATCAATATTAGGCATTGCGAAACTAACGATTAGTTTTTGCATGTGTTTGTGTGGCTCTATATGTAAAATTTTCCCTAGGTCTTGTTTTCGATAAAGTGGCTCGCTGATCTCAGGTTTTACAGATGCTTTATTTCCTAAAATTTGGCTAAAGTGAGCTTTTACCCAAGTTTGAAGAGTGTCTAGCTTTTCGTTTGCACATACAACTAATGTCATCCATTGTGCTTGGTAATGCTCATTAAAAAAGTCACAAAGTTCGTCGCTAATGCAGCGTTCTCTGTCTGCGAGTGTTTGCAGGTTACCAACAGAAAACTTAGCGAAAGGATGCGCAGGGTTAACCGTTTCTTTATGGGCCTGATAAATGCGGCGGGCATCGTCCTTAATTTTTAATTTAAATTCTGCATCTATGGCATTACGTTCTTTTTCTGTCTCATTAGCACTTAACAGTGGGGCAATAAAAAAGCGGCTAAATTGTAGTAATGCGTGTTCAAACTCTTGATTGTTTATATCAAAAAAGTAGCAGCTGTGTTCTGTACCGGTCCATGCATTTGTGTTTCCGCCTGATTGAGAAACAAAATTATTAAAGCTTCCAGAGTCTGGAAATTGGTCTGTGCCTAAAAAAAGCATGTGCTCTAAAAAGTGAGCAAGACCTTGCCTATCAGCAGGATCGTCAAAGTGGCCCGCATTTACAGCCATTGATGCTGCAGCCTTTGTTGAATCTTTATCTTGCACAAGCAATACTTTTAGACCATTGTCCAGTGTAAGGGCGCGATATGCTCTATTATCATTGCGGCTGATATTCAAATGGTGCTCCTGAAACTAAACGTTTACTTGATAACAACAGAGGATAACTTCAGGGCAGCAAGGGTGTGCTAAAAGATTTACCTGAATGTCGTGAAAGAACTATTTTAGAAAAAATAAGTTTATGTTGTTAATATAGCTGACAAGTGAGCAAACTGGCTACTGTTTATATTCTTTAATCGGTTGATTTTTTATGAAAACAATCTTAATAATGCGCCACGGCGAAGCTGCACCTATGCAGGCCGATGATGCGGCAAGAAATTTAACCCAAGTGGGTCATTTAGAAGCAAAAAAAATGGGGCAGTGGCTTGCCAATACGCAAAAACCGGATGCATTGTTAGTTAGCCCTTACGTACGAGCTCAACAAACAGCAAACGGGGTCGCTGAAAGCATCACGTTTAAATATAGCGAAACGTGTGCCGATATTACCCCGGAAGGCAAACCGCATGTTGCAGCTGATTACCTTGAAACACTCATCCAAATGCACCCCGAGTGTAATAGCTGGTTAATTGTAGCGCATATGCCAATAGTGAGCTATTTGGTTGATCAGCTTTGCCCAGGAAACATGCCTATATTTAATACAGGCGCTGTGGCTGTCATTCATTACAACGAAAATACGAATCGTAGCGAATATATAAATATAAACGCTCCTGCCGATTTATAAATTAAGAGACTAATATGACCATTGAACGTCTTCAAACCGGTGCGCGAATGAGCCGCATTGTAAAGCACAACGGTACTGTGTATTTGTGTGGACAGGTATGCGCTGATGCTGAAAAGGGAATAACAGAGCAAACACAAACCATGCTCGATAAAGTAGAAGCATTGCTAGATGAGGCAGGTAGCTCAAAAAAGCATATGTTAAGCGCAACAATTTATGTAAAAAGTATGGAATATTTTGCCGACATGAATGCTGTGTGGGATGCATGGGTACCAGAAGGTTATGCACCGGCACGCGCCTGTGTAGAAGCTAAAATGGCGCGCGGTGCGCTATTGGTCGAAATTTCGGTAGTGGCAGCGCTAAAGGACTAATTTTGTATGAACAAAGCGCGGGTGGTACTTATAACCGGTTCTAGCCGAGGTATAGGGGCAGCCACCGCTGTTTATTTTGCGCGCCACGGATATGATGTATGTATTAACTATAAGACCCATTTAACTCAAGCAGAATACGTTGCCGATAGAGTAAGAAGTTATGGTGTACGAGCCGAACTAGTAAGGGCCGATGTATCTCAAGAGAGCGATGTTAACGATTTATTTTCACGTATAGATAAAGTATTTGGCCGGCTCGACGTGCTTGTAAATAATGCCGGTGTGCTTAAACCTCAAATGCCGCTGCTAAACATGGACGCAAAGCGAATTAACGAATTACTCACTACAAACATTACCAGCACATTTATATGTAGCCGAGAAGCCATAAAGCGTATGTTGCCCGGTAGCAGTATTGTTAATGTGTCATCGGTAGCGGCTAAAACAGGTTCACCTAATGAATACATTGATTATGCAGCGACAAAGGGCGCTATTGATACATTGACCATTGGTCTCGCCAAAGAGGTTGCTTGTAAAGGCGTGCGCGTTAATTGTGTTAGGCCAGGCCTTATTTACACTGATATGCACACAGATGGTGGTGAAGAGGGGCGGGTAGAACGGCTTAAAAGTAATCTTCCTCTACGTAGGGGTGGGCAACCTGAAGAAGTGGCTGCTGCAATATACTTTTTAGCCTCAGACTCTGCTTCATTTACTACAGGCACTTTTATTGATGTAGCTGGTGGCTTATAAATTAAAGTAAAACCGCTAACCAAAACGTTAAACTCACTACACTTAAAATAGTAGATAGCACCACCGCTCCTGCAAGCGTTGCTTCATGTTGTTTAATTTGACTCGCTATTAAATAGGCGTTTACGCCAACAGGTGAGGCACTTAATAAAACTAGTACGGTTAGTATTTGCGGGTCGAGCTTAAATATATACGACCCAATAAATAGTACGCCTACCGGCAATATAATAATTTTTAAAATCGAGGCAATTAAAGCAGGTTGCCAGTTTGCTGCTATTTTATAAAACGCTAGGTTTGCGCCCAATACAAATAGCGCACAGGCTATTGCAGGGGTTGCTAATAATGCCAAACTGTCCGTTAAGTTTTTAAATAATACAATGCCCGAGACGTTAATGATTAAGCCACAACCAATACTTAAAACAATAGGGTTAAGCACCATGCTTTTGCCAAACTGTGACCACGAGAACGAACTGCTATTGCCCTTTGCCCCAATTAAATAGGTCAGTGCAAATAATAAAGTGCTGTGAAAGGTGATGATCATAAAAGCAATGGCTATTTTCTCTTTGCCCAGCGATGCAATAATGATAGGAATACCTACCAACACCATGTTTGAGTAACTAGCCGCAAGACCAAATACGCCGTGTTTTTGGTAATTTTTACTATTATTTTTATTCAAATAAAATCGGTCGACTAAAATACCTAATCCAAAAATACACAATACCGGGATATAAAAACTTAAAAATGCAGAAAGACTAATGCTTTGCTTTAAGTCTATTTGCGACATATTCAATAATAAAAAAGCCGGCAAACTTATGTAAAAAGTAAATTTACTCAGCCCTGTAATGTGCTGTTTGTTAAAAAAAGAAAGCCGGCAACAGCCATAACCCAATGCGACAATGAATATAAGTGGAAAAATAATAGAAACAATATGCACGTAATTACTTCCTAGTAATATGTTGGGTTAGCGTCTAAATTCATCGCTTTGTGGTAAGTTTATCAAAATAAGTACCGCGCCTTTACCACCGTATTCAAGTGGCGCTTGATGCATTGCAATTACGTCTGGGTGCTGAACTAGGTACTGAGGAATTTTATGTTTAAGTATGCCACCACCAATTCCGTGCACAACACACGCACAATAATAATGTTGTTTTTTACATTCGTGAATGAGTCCTGCTAATTCATCTTTAGCAATTTCTTTGTTTAAGCCATGCAAATCAAGGGTTAAATCAGGTGCAAAGTCGCCTCGTCGTAATTGCTTGGGTAAATAAGTGTCGTGCCCTTCTTTTACATAATGGACAGTGCCGTGGGTGTCTATATCGGGAATATATTCATCTGAGAAATAAAATTCAGATTGAGCCTGCTTTTTTTGCTGGGCAAATTGCTTTGCTTGTGACACCTTAGGCTTTGTATCAAAACGATGAGTATCTTGTTTAAATACTTTAGCGCCTGTGATCGTTTGGCGAAATAAGTCTATGTCGTCATTGCTTAGGGACGATGGTGATGGAGAGTCTTTTTTCATAACAATTACCTAAACAAAAAAACGTAAAAACGCAGCGCAAAAGGCGGTACAATACTTAAATGAGAGGCAATTGTAATTTGCTAAGCCAATATAGGCAATGCAATCGTCTTAAAGACTCAAAACAGTCAGTAAGCTAATACAGGTAAAAATATATGAGCGATTTACAAATTGAAGAAGCAACACTCGAAGAAGCTGTTGCAGAACTGTCAACTTTACATGACTGGTTACGTTGGACTACAAGCCAATTTGCAAGTAGTAGTATATTTTTTGGACACGGAACAGATAACGCGTGGGATGAAGCTGTGAGCCTGCTTTTACCAGCGCTTAGCTTACCCGTTGATGCACCAAAAGAATTAATGCATGCGCGTTTAACAAGTACAGAAAAAAACCGACTAGCGAGTCTTATTGCTGAGCGTATAAACGACTGCACTCCAGTTCCTTATTTAACTAACATTGCATGGTTTGCAGGTATGCCGTTTTACGTAGATGAACGTGTACTAATTCCTCGTTCACCATTTGCAGAACTTATTAGCAATCGTTTTACGCCTTGGCTTGTTGAGCCAAACTCGGTAAATCGTATTTTAGATTTATGTACAGGGTCAGGTTGTATAGCCATCGCACTTGCACAAGCATTTGAGCAAGCGCAAGTAGATGCTGTTGATATTTCGTATGAAGCGCTTGAAGTAACTGATATCAACATTAATGATTATATGTTAAGTGATCGAGTACTGCCTATTCAATCAGATGTATTTAGTGGCGTAGAGGGCCAAAAGTACGACTTAATTGTGGCTAATCCACCGTATGTGGATGCTGAAGACATGGCAGACTTACCGCGTGAATTTCACCATGAGCCAGAGCTAGGCCTTGCATCAGGGCACGATGGTCTTGATGTAACGCGTACTATTTTAAGCGAAGCCAGCAATCATCTAACCGATAACGGTTTGTTATTTGTAGAAGTGGGGAACTCTATGGTACATATGGATGCTTTATATCCAAATGCGCCATTTGAATGGATTGAGTTTGAGCAAGGTGGGTTAGGCGTATTTGTTATTAGCAAAAAACAGCTAGATGAGTATTTTTCAAAATAACACGACTTGCTTTAGGTTAATATGAACTAACTTAAACGCGAGTGAATACATGGCTGGGCATATTAGCCCAGCTAATGGTCGTCATTAGGAATGAGGAAAGTTAATGGCAGGTAATAGCATTGGACAGTTATTTAAAGTGTCCACTTTTGGAGAGAGCCATGGCGTTGCTTTAGGCGGCGTTGTTGACGGCACTCCCGCAGGTCTTGAATTAACAGAGGCCGACTTACAAATAGATTTAGATCGCCGCAAACCAGGCCAAAGCCGATACACCACGCAGCGCCGCGAGAGCGATCAAATAAAAATTTTAGCAGGCGTTTTTGAAGGTAAAACAACGGGTACAAGTATTGGTTTATTAATCGAAAATACCGATCAACGTTCACAAGATTACGGCAAAATTAAAGACGTGTTTCGACCTGGCCATGGTGATTACAGCTATTGGCACAAATATGGCCTTCGTGATTATCGTGGAGGTGGCCGCTCGTCTGCACGTGAAACCGCTATTCGGGTTGCAGCTGGCGCCATTGCTAAAAAATATCTAAAGCAATTTCATGGTATTGAAGTAAAAGCATGTTTAAGCCAACTAGGTCCTATTAAAGCAGAAAGTTACGATTGGGATGAAGTTGAAAACAACTTGTTCTTTTTTCCTGATGTAAGCAAGCTAGAAGCGCTCGATGAATACATGCGTGACCTAAAAAAACAAGGTGACTCAGTAGGCGCTAAAGTAAAAGTGGTGGCTAGCAACGTACCGGTAGGATTAGGCGAGCCTGTATTTGATAGGTTAGATGCTGAAATTGCGCATTCACTAATGAGTATTAATGCCGTTAAAGGTGTAGAAATTGGCGATGGCTTTGACGTTGTTGAACAAAAAGGCTCAGAGCATCGTGATGAGTTAACCCCTGAGGGTTTTACATCTAACCATGCTGGTGGTGTGCTTGCAGGTATCTCTACAGGGCAAGACATAGTAGCGTCTATTGCGTTAAAACCGACGTCAAGTATTACTATCCCTGGTAAGAGCATTAATACAAGCAATGAAGCGGTTGAGATGATCACCAAAGGTCGTCACGATCCGTGTGTGGGCATTCGAGCAATACCTATTGCTGAGGCTATGATGGCTATTACATTAATGGACCATTTACTGCGCCAGCGCGGGCAAAACCCGCATGTAAACCACGAGCACGGGCCAATTAATGGTTCAGTTTGACTCATTGTTTTTAAATTAATTTTTTAAGCGTAATAAAGCACGATTTAATACCGTGCTTTTTTATGTTTATTTTTCTTATAAATTTTATATTGGTTTACTCAATATTGCAGCGCTAGGTAACTGAATTAAATCCAGAAATCTATAGTCCTGTGAAAGTTTAAGTAGGTATTGATTTATTTGAATAAAGAACACCTATAATACTTTGGGGCGAAGTCCCATTTTTCGGTTTAAAATTTTATTAGGGGTAATGAGCTATTTTTTTGATCCGTCCAGTGTACTAACTGAGAGTCTGGGTAGAATTTGATTGGCGATAACTCACTGATTTCAACAGTATCTAAAAACCGTTGGTTGCTGGTTAATACAACCCATTCAGAGTCTAATGCAGTTAATTTATTTGCACTGTGCTTAAACTTTATTAATGCTTTATCAAAGTAAGTACTATGCGCTTGGATCACTGGTAGTAAATCTATATGATTATTTGATATATGGATGATTAAAATACCGTTTTCACTTAATCGTTGCCAGTACAGCTCAAACGCTTCTTGAGTTAATAGATGGGTGGGAATGACGTCACTTGAAAATGCATCTATGACTAATGCATTCATTAAGGGTGCATTACTTTTAAACTCGTTTGCTAATGCGACTCTGCCATCACCAATGGTGACATTTACTTTAGCAGGGCTGTTTTTAAGGTAATCAAAATATGTATTTGCCATAGTGTATACCGCGGGGTTTAGCTCATAGAAATGCACTGAATCGTGCTTGTCAGCGAGACTAGCCAACACTCCAGCACCTAACCCTACCACGCCCATGTTGAGCTTTTCTTGGCTTTTAAGTATTGCGAGCGATTTAGCAACGCCTGTGTGCTGATTATAATAACTGCTAGCGAGTGCATCTTGACCATGCAAAGGCTGCGAGCCATGTATTGTGGTGCCATCAATTAAGCGCCTTTGTGCAAGCTCGGGAGTATTGATATCTTTTACTGTGAGGTAACCATAAAAATTTCTCTGCGATGCAACGTTATATTGATTAAAACTAGAATAAAGAACTAAATAGCAGCCACACCACAGAGCTGTCGTACCGATTAAAAGCGTATTTATTTTTTTAAATTGAGTCAGATGAGTGTAACTAATAAGAATTAGCAGCACTGCTAAAGCGACGATATACTCGGTGATTTGTTCAAACAGCAGTGGAGCAAATAACGTTGTAAATAAACTGCCAAGTGCGCCACCTAAAGCAATATATAGATAAAAGTGTGTTAGTAATGTACTTTGTGGTGCGAGTTGCCTCAGTTCCCCATGGCAAATCATGCAGCCACTCAATAGTATAAAGCTATAAATAACAATTTGTGCAATTGCATTAAACTGACTTCCTAAGAAGTACATTATTAGACCTGCAAATGCGCTGAATATAAAAGCATATACCCAAACAGAACGGTTATAGTTATTTTTATTGGCAAACGTATAACTAAAACTACCTAAATAAATAGCAAGCGGCACCACCCATACAAGTGGCATAGGTGGGATATTAGTACTGATCATTTGCGTAGTCGCAATTAGCATTATTGAGCTTGTTGCGGATAAAATAATCCAAAGCACATTTGGTTTTTTGAGAATGGTTTGAACGTGTGGTAGTGATGAGTTACTTACTTTGCTGCTCTTGCTTAAGAGTTTATAAGCTAAACAGATTAATAGCATGCAGTAGGTAAGCAGCCCTATTTGCCAGTAATGTTTTTGTTGTGGCAGTGAAAAAAACACTTCAAATACGATTGGGTAGCTTATTAAGGCTAATAAAGAGCCAAGGTTAGAAACCGAATACCAATGATAGGGCACGGTATTTTTACCATGCTCAATGTACCATCGTTGCATAAGCACACTAGTTGCGCTCAGTAACATAAACACTAAGCCAATTTGATTTAGTAAGTTTGCCATTACGGACCAGTTAGGAGCTAAGTTTAAATTAACATGGACCTTGTTTAGGCTAATTAAGCTTGCTAAAACAACAAGCGAAAGATGGATTAGCATTTGTTTTTTTAAAGGATAACGACTTAAAAAATGTGCATAAAAGTAGCCAAGTAATAAAACAGTTTGATAAAAAAACAGACTGGCTGACCACACCGATGCGCCGCCTCCAAATCGCGGTAACAGCTCTTTAGATAGCATAGGTTGAATTTGAAATAGTAAAAAGGCGCTAACAAAAATGGTTAAAATAAATATGATACGAAGCATGGATTTTAATTATTAATGAATCATGTGAGCAGCATTGCGGGTAACTGATTAAGCAGCAATGGAATTAGCCTAGAGTTTCTCTTAAGAAAACCTTAATATATGATTTATAATAATTTATTGGAGTAGCTAGTGGGCAAGTTTGTAATAGGGGAATTTGCTATAGATGTCAGTCGATGCAAAATATCATCAGCTGACACAGAGCAAGTCGTTGAACCTAAAGTCATGGATGTACTGCAATACCTTTATTCACACCGGGGTACTGTGGTTAGCCAAGAACAAATTTTTTCAGCCGTATGGCCCAATGCGACATTTAGCCCCAGTTATGTACAGCGCTGTATTGCATTGCTAAGAAAAGCATTGAGTGAAGACTCAAAAAATCCACGCTATATTATTACTCACCCAAAACGTGGATATAGCCTCGAAGTAGCTGAGCCTCAGTTAAATAAACCCAAGCGTATATATTTGTCTGCGTTGGTCATTTTAATGGTCACGTTGATTGGGGCTGTAAGTTGGTTGTATCCCGATACACCCCAAGTAAAAACACACTTTACTAAATTGATGCCCATTTCTTCGAGTGAAGAAAATGAATCCAGTATTTCCTTATCACATAATGGTGAGCATATAGCGTTTGTGCGTGGTGATAAGCCAAATCAAACTATCTGGTTAAAAAACTTACGCTCAGGAAAAGAAATTAGATTAACCCAGAAGCAATCAACCTATCACAGCCTAGGCTGGAGCAGAGAGGACAGTGAAGTCGCATTTGTGCACCAGCAAGATACTCAAACACTGGGGTATTTCACCTTAGATAAACTGACATTACAACCTGCCAACTACAGAGAAGTTTATACTTTTAAAGACTTTACTGTGACGAGTCAGCAGTTAGAGTGGGCCAGTGACAACCATATTTATTTTATTGAAAAACGCCAAAGCGATAATCATACTCAACTAAGTGCAATTGATTTAACAACGCAAGAAAAACGTGTTATCAAGTCATCCGCAGGACAGGATTGGATGAAGTTGCAGGCATTATCACCGAGCCAGCAGTCTATTGCACTAGCTTATGAAGCTGGGCAAAATAAATACAGAGTTGATTTGCTCGACATTAAGACAAGCACAACGAAAACATTAGCGATTGTTGAAGATTCAGTACAGGGATTGAGCTGGCACCCCGATGAACAACAATTATTGATTAGTAATAAGCATGAACTCCAGTTATTAAATTTACAAGGGCAACTAAAAAAGTTGGCGTTTAATAACTACCACATTATTAGAGACGCGCATTTCTCGTTGTCAGGTAACGATATTTTAATGGAATTAGTTAAGATTGATGTGGATATCACCCGCTCTACTCGTCAAGCGCCAACGCAATTTGAAACCCTTGTAGATACCTCATCGATCGACTTTTTACCTGTGTATTCCCCTGACTCGTCAAAATTTGTATTTGAATCTCATCGTTTTGGTACAAAGCAATTATTTTTGTATGAAAATAGCACGCAAACGCTGATTTTTTCGAATCCAGATAATGAAGAACTATTTGGTATAGTTTGGTCAAAAAATGGTGAAGAGGTGATCACTGCTAGTAAAAATACACTCTTTCGAATTAATTTCAAAGAAAAGAGCTTTGTGAGTATTCCTCACTCCTATCATTCATTTTATCTACGAGAAATGTATCACCACGAAGACGCTATTTTAGTTTCTTATCGCGCTGCAGACGGTGTTACTTTTCACCCAGCTAAATTTGATTTAGAAACGCTCGAATTAACACCTTATACAGGCTCTGGAAAGCGATTGGCATGTTATGCCATGGATATTGATCAACAGGATCAGGTTTATTTTTCCAATGAAAAACAGATCTTTAGATTGAACAAAAACAAAGAACTTGAGACTGTTTGGCAATCAACTGCAAAAGAGATCATCGGTTTGAGTGCCGAAGCTACAATGATGACAGTCACACTTGCAGATAAAGACGGTTATGAGATAAATGAAATAGACTTTAAAACAGGTCGTAATAAAACTATATTCACCGGCAAAGATGATGGGAAAATACTAATAAATGCATCCCATGATTTTCAGCAATTTCTTTATTTAACAGAGCCGAAAAGAACACGTACCTTAGTGCGCTTAAATTAACAATTATAAAAATTAGTAATTGTCAAATTATGAAATTAAAGATAGGGGGTTTATGAAGACAAACACGCAACACCGCCAAGCAGCATTAAAACGCTTAGAAAGGTTTAGTCAACTAACCGACAGTAGTATTCGTTTTCCTTTTACAAACTTTAGGTTTGGTATTGAGGCGGTTATTGGTTTTGTACCCGTTGTAGGGGATGTGATAGGGCTTATTTTATCTAGTTACGTATTATTTGAGGCTCATAAGTTAGGTATTAGCTGGCATGTTAAACTGCGGATAATTATTAATATGCTGATAGATTTTTTTATCGGATCAATCCCTCTTTTTGGCGATATATTTGATGCGTTTTTTAAAGCTAACACCCGAAATACACTCATACTGAAAAAGTATATTACTAAGCAACTAAATAAAAACAGTAACGGGTAATTTTTAGTATTTATTTTGCGATTAATTAATGTACAGTTGGGAAGTTCGTTTTTAACAAGGAATAGGTAATGGAATTATTTATCGGCAATAAAAACTACTCAAGCTGGTCATTGCGCGCATGGTATTTAATGAGTAAATTTGAATTGGAGTTTGATGAAATTCAGCTTGTACTCGATACCCCAGACTTTTACTGCGAGTTAAAAAAACATTTTACAGTTCAAAAAGTACCCGCATTAATTGATGGTGATTTACACGTTTGGGACTCACTTGCTATTTGTGAATACATTAACGATGCGTACCTTTCGCAAGTTGCCTGGCCTAAATACGTAACGCAGCGTGCAACTGCACGAGCTTTAAGCGCTGAAATGCACTCAGGCTTTATGGCTCTTCGAAGTGAAATGCCAATGAATATAAGGGCAAAGCGAAAAATTACACTTTCAGATGATGCTAAAAAAGACATCGCCCGCATCGACGACATATTTGCTAAACAGCAAGAGATTTACCCAAACCAGTGGATGTTTGGCGATTTTAGTATTGTTGATGCAATGTATGCCCCCATTGTACTGCGATTGAAAACCTATCAGGTAACCTTGTCTAAAGCCGCTAATAGTTATTGCCAACATGTATTAGCATGCCCTGTATTACAAAGCTGGATAACTCAAGCACTGCAAGAAACCGATATTGTTGATGCAGATGAAGCTGGGGTTGATTTATAAATATAGGTCAGTAAGCGACTTTTACTTTAGCTATAAAAGCCCGTACAATTCATCTCGTTTTTAGTGCGCCAAAAGGCGCTTTAACCGAGACGAATTAGTCGTATTATATGCATCAAATCGCTGATCTTATTTCTATTTTCGAAAACACATTTTACCAAAGCCATAATACAAGGCTGATAAAAGGTGATTGTGAGCCCGTGTACCTTCCCGCAACACAAAACACCCCTTATCATCAAATTGTGTTTGCACATGGTTTTTATGCCAGTGCCTTGCATGAAATAGCCCATTGGCTGGTTGCGGGCATTGATCGTCGACAACAAGAAGATTACGGCTATTGGTATTGCCCCGATGGCCGCGATAAACACCAGCAGGCTGAGTTCGAAAGTGTAGAAGTCAAGCCACAAGCCATTGAATGGCTATTAAGCACTGCAGCGGGTTTTCCCTTTAATGTATCGGTAGATAATTTAAATGGTGAGCAAACATGTCGTTTTGATTTTCAAAAGCGGGTTCACCAGCGCGTACTTACGTTGATTGAAAGTGGTTTTAATGCACGAACTCAATCATTATTAATCGCGCTTACTCGTTTTTACCACACACCATGGCCAATGACTGCAAATCAGTTTGATTGGCAACACCCTCAGGAGTTTTGTGATGCAGTTTAAATTAGGTTTAATTATAAACCCTGTAGCAGGATTAGGCGGAAGTGTCGCCCTCAAGGGAAGCGATGGGGCGCAAACCGCAGCAAAAGCGATTGAGCTAGGTGCACAACCTAAAGCAAATAGCCGTACTAAAGCCGCACTAGAAATACTGTTACCGTATAAAGAGCAGCTTGTTATTTATACCGTAAATGGCGAAATGGGCGAACAAACAGCAAAAGCTTTAGGTTTTAATGTTGAAGTTGTATACAACACAGACGCAGTAACAACGCCGGATGATACCGAGAGTGCCGCAAAGGTGTTAAAAAATGCCGATGTAGATTTAGTTCTATTTGCAGGTGGCGATGGCACCGCACGTAATATTTGCCATGCCATTGAAGATACTGTCCCAGTGCTTGGCATTCCTGCCGGATGTAAAATCCATTCTGGCGTATATGCCATTACACCAAAAGCTGCCGGGCGAGTAGTTGAAATGCTCGTAAGAGGCGAGTTAGTGACGTTAGCTGATGCCGATGTAATGGATATTGACGAAGACGCATTTAGGAAGGGGACAGTAAAAGCTAAACGCTTTGGCGAAATGCAAATACCCAGTGAAGTACGTTATGTGCAAGCTGTAAAAAATGGCGGTAAAGAAACAGACGAATTAGTACTTTCAGATATAGCTGCTTACGTTGTGAGCGAAATGGACGAGGACACACTTTACATTATGGGTAGTGGTTCAACAGTCGAAGCTATAATGGAAGAAATGGGCCTTGAAAATACTTTGTTGGGTGTTGATTTAATAAAAGATCAAACACTTGTAGGCCAAGACCTAACAGCCGCCGACTTACTTGAACTTACCCATAAGAAAAAGACCAAACTTGTGATCACTTTAATTGGTGGGCAGGGTCATATTTTTGGTCGCGGAAATCAGCAGCTAAGCCCTGCGCTTATCCGCGCTATTGGCAAAGAGAATATTATTGTTGTTGCAACAAAAACCAAGCTACAGGCATTGAATAACCGCCCGCTAATTTGCGATACAGGCGACAACGAACTAGACGACGAATTAACAGGTTACATAAAAGTAACCACCGGATTTAACGATCATATTATGTATGCAGTAGGGCACCAATACCAAGATGAAACGGGTGCTATACAAAATCAGGAGATAAACAAGTGACCTTAGTAAACTATATTGACGCGGCTCAACAGTATTATGATGATTTAGTTATCAAAGCAACGGATGACGAATTATTTGCAGGCGGCTACTTACGCGGTCATTTTGATCTTGCTGTAGGCTATGCTGAAGTTGAGCAACTTACTATCAGTATTGATCAGTTAAACGAAACAGTAGAGCAAAGTCTTGTAAAAGCGTACCGTAACGGAGAACTTAACGAAGAAGACAAGGCACTAGTTGTTCGCTTATGGGAAGAAGTTAAAGCGCTCGCTTAGTAACCAAATGAACAAAAAAAGCACGATTATCTTTGGTAATCGTGCTTTTTTTATTTAACGTTCCTAAAATAGCTTTTTACGTTAATTTACTGTTGCGTATTAATGCGATATTGTTACTTAAATAAATTTTAATGAGCGAAATACAATGAGTAATAATCAAGATGCTTTACCTTCAGGAGTTGTTGCGCGCTTCTTGAATGTAGTTGAGCGGGTTGGTAATAAGCTACCTGATCCAGCAATTATATTTTTATTTGCTATGTTATTAATATGGGGTTTGTCGTGGTGGTTTTCTGGCGTAAGTTTTGATGCGATTGATCCGCGTACAGGCGAAGCAATTATTATAAACAACATGCTTGCAAGCGATTCGTTGGCCACTTTTTTATCTTCAATGGTAAAAACATTTACCGGCTTTGCTCCTCTAGGCGTAGTACTTGTGGCTATGTTAGGTGTTGGTGTAGCTGAGCACTCAGGCTTTATTAATACAGGCCTTAAGCTAATGTTAAAAGTAACGCCTAAAAAGCTGTTAACACCGTCTATTATTTTAGTGGCTATTGTAAGCCATACAGCCACGGACGCAGGTTACGTGCTTGTGATACCGTTAGCTGGCGTAATCTTTTATGCAGCAGGAAGGCACCCATTAGCCGGGATTGCAGCGGCATTTGCCGGTGTAAGTGGTGGCTTTGGCGCCAACTTTATTCCATCTGGAATAGACCCATTACTCCAAAGCTTTACACAAAGTGCTGCTCATATTATTAATCCTGATATGTCGATAAATCCATTAAATAATTGGGCGTTTGCATCAGCATCAAGCATGTTTATTGTATTACTGGGTTGGTATATTACCGATAAGATTATTGAACCTCGTTTACAAAATACGCCACTTGATGGAAACAGTGAAGATTTACCTGTTTTTGAAGATGCTCGAAGCGATGAAAAGCGCGCATTCTTCATAGCAAGCAGCGTAATGATTGCAGGCATTGCTTTACTTGCGTATGTCTCTGCGCCGGTAGATTCAGCCATGCGTAGTAGCGATGGCTCCTTAACTAATTTCCGTTCACCTTTAATGCAATCTATTGTGCCGTTGATCTTTTTGTTATTTTGGATCCCAGGCGCAGTATATGGCTTTACAGTAGGTACATTTAAAAGCTCTAAAGATATGATAGATGCCATGAGCAAGGCAATGGGCGGTATGGCTTACTACATTGTTATGGCATTCTTTTGTGCGTTATTTATTGCTGCCTTTAGCAAATCTAACTTAGGGGCATTACTTGCAATCGAAGGGGCGCAGTTATTAAAAGCCATGGCTCTTCCAAGTTCGGTAACGGTGGTAGGTATTATATTTTTAACCGCATTTGTTAATTTATTTGTAGGCTCTAGCTCGGCCAAGTGGGCATTACTAGGGCCGGTATTTGTACCTATGTTAATGCAACTGGGTATTTCACCTGATTTAACGCAAGCGGCTTATCGTGTTGGTGATTCTAGCTCTAATATTATTACACCGCTTATGCCTTACTTCCCATTAGTTGTGGTTTATTGTCAAAAGTACGTTAAAAGTACGGGAATTGGTACGCTAATAGCGATGATGCTGCCATACTCGGTTGCATTTTTAATTGGCTGGAGCTTGTTTCTACTCGGTTATTGGGCATTGGGTATTCCGCTAGGGTTAGATGCAAGTTACGTGTATCCAGCAGTAGCGCCTTAACATAGAGCATTCGGTACAATACAGTAAAGGCCTCACTATTAATAAAGTAGTGGGGCTTTTTAGTTTTAATTGAATGATTTACACAGAAGTTTATAGTCGCCTTGCTTAGAAGATAATCATGGCTTGCGGTTGTGAGTTACGCAGAACAGCTTGAACCATTACTTAAATTTCAGACACAAAAAAACCTTGGCACTTTCGTACCAAGGTTTTTTTATTAGAGAACTGTTGCTTACTTAGCGGTAAAGCTAACTGGGCGACGTTCTTTACGAGGTCCGCTACGCTTATCACCGCGTGGGCCATCGTTACGTTTTCTATCACCAGATGGGCGTTCGCCACGTGGTTCAGCTGGGCCTTGATCTTGTGTAATTGTCATACCCATTGGGCGTTTACAAATAAACACTTTTTGGAAATGATCCAGTACATCTTTAGGCATGTTTTGTGGTAACTGAACAGTGCTGTGTTGATCGTGTAAACGAATGTCACCAATAAACTTGCTTGAGATATCAGCTTCGTTAGCAATTGCGCCAACAATATTCTTAACCTGAACACCATGCTCACGACCTACTTCGATACGGTAAGTATCCATAGGGCCTGCATCACGGCTGTTACGCTCGCGTGGTTTACGTTCAGAACGTTCACCACCACGTTCGTTACGACGTCCGCGATCACCACGCTCATTGCGTGAATTGCGTTCATTACGCTCACGTGGTTGAATCTTAACTTCTTCAACTTTAATTGGCGACTGTTGCTGTGCCAAACACAGTAAAGCACCCGCTAAGTTTTCAAGAGGAAGGTCAAGCTTTTCAGCCATGTTAGTAGCCACTTCGTTAAAGAACGTAATGTCTTTGTTTTCAAGCGCAATACTTAATTTTGCTTGTAACGCAGCGATACGTTTTTCTTCAACAACTTTAGCTGTTGGTAATTCAACCTGTGCAATTTCAGACTTAGTATGACGAATGATATTTTTAAGTAAGTAACGTTCGTTATGCTTAACAAATAAAATTGCTTTACCAGTACGACCTGCACGACCTGTACGACCAATACGGTGAACGTAGGCTTCAGAATCTTGTGGAATGTCGTAGTTGATAACTAAGCTTAAACGGTCTACATCAAGACCACGAGCTGCTACGTCTGTTGCAATAACAACGTTCAGCATGCCACTTTTTAAGCGGTCAACAGTGCGTTCACGTGCTTGCTGGTTCATGTCACCATTAAGCGGAGCTGCAGAGAAACCTTCGCGCTCTAATAATTCAGCAAGTTGAACGGTATCGTTACGTGTACGTACGAAAACAATAGCACCTTCGTATTGCTCAGCTTCTAAAAAGCGAACAATCGCTTTGTTTTTATGTACGCTTGCGTTCCAAAACACTTGCTCAACAGACGATACTGTCGAGTTACGCGCAGAAATATGAACCTGTTCAGGGTTATTCATATATTTGCTGCTGATGTTTTGAATTTGCTTAGGCATGGTCGCAGAGAAAAGACATGTTTGCTTTTCGCGCGGTGTTTTTTCCATGATGTTTTCAACATCATCGATAAAGCCCATACGTAACATTTCATCGGCTTCATCAAGTACAAGTGCTTGAAGAGCATCAAACTTGATAGTGCCACGGTTAATATGATCGATTAATCGACCCGGAGTAGCAACAATGATTTGAGCGCCACGACGAAGTGCGCTTAATTGAATGCTGTAGCTTTGGCCACCGTATAGTGCTAATACTTCAACACCACGAGTACCTTTTGCATATTGTTCAAATGCCTCAGCAACTTGGATCGCAAGCTCACGTGTAGGTGTGAGTACAAGGATCTGTGGCTGTTTCACAGACGGGTCAATATTGTTTAGTAACGGCAGTGCAAATGCTGCGGTTTTACCTGTACCCGTTTGTGCTAGTCCCAGTACGTCCTTTCTTTCTAGCAATAACGGTATACATTGAGCTTGGATTTCAGATGGTGTCTTGTAACCCAACTCTTCAACTGCCTTCAAAATTGCAGGAGAAAGATTTAGAGATTCAAACGTGACTGGTTCTGACATTAATACGCCTCAACGAATTTAAAGAGGCGCGCATTATATAGGATTAGCGAGGCAAATGCTTGTATAAATTAAAACTAATTTGTATGTGCTTGATGTTGGTTGAAATTTAACCAGTCCAGTTGTGGGATTATTGAACTGGTTAACAAATTTAATACACGACTACTTGTACAAGCCTAGGTTTTCTTTTGCATAAGCTTCAAATTCGGTAAAACCGCCAATGTGACTTTGATCAACAAAAATTTGCGGGACAGTAGGGCAAGGTTTACCTGCTGACTTCTCTAAATCGGCTTTGCTTATGCCTTCTTTTATGATGTCGATGTAACGAAATTTAAAATCATCGCGCTCATTGGCAAGTTGCTCTGCAACATCTTTGGCACGAACACAAAATGGGCAGCCTTCACGGCCAAAAATTACTGTAAGCATAGTGCTCTCCTTTATTTGATTGAATTTAGTTTAAATGATTAAAAAATATAATAAAGCGCAAAAAAGTGATTGTGCCATTCTATTATTGCGATGAACATTAATTTGACCGAGTCATGAATGGCATAATTCACCACGTTCTTGCCGCTATTCCTAATTGGGTTGAATAGCCCATTGCGTGTGCTGTTATCTGTAAATTTGCATTTATTACGTAGTAAGTTGGAAAAGCGCTTACTTTATAATTTGATTGGGTATATTGATTACCAAGAAGTATGGGCATACTTAGGTTTAAGTCATCAATAAATTGAGTAACTTGTTGCTCATTTTTATAATCAAGGGCAATACCAATTACATTAATGTCTGAGTTTATTAAGGTGCTTTGTAAATTGGGCATGCTGTAGCGGCATATTGAGCACCAAGGAGCAAAGAAATACACAATGGTTGTTCTCCCTTCAAGCTCTGCAATACTAAATCTTTCGTTATTTTTATTTAAAATAGGCAAGTTAAAATAAGGGGCAGGAGTATGGTTTGTTTCAAGTAAATTACGCGTTTGGTAGGCACTTGCTAAGTAAAACACGAGTATTGCTAAACTTAAATTCATTAACGTGCTACGTATTAATGCCATTGATTTTATCTGACCTATTTATAATTAAAAGCCAACCCTAACATAAATGCTAAGCAGCCACTGTTATTTGACAGACAGAGCTTTAGCGTTTGCTTGTGTATCAAGCCCAGTTGCTAATAAAGCATACGTTAAAGTTTCACTGCTTTACACAAATCAGGCCTTTAGCTAATAAGGTTTGCTGATTACGTTAGAAATTTCCTGATTACATTTTAATGGTTGAATTTATAACTTTAACCCTAAGCTCTATATTTGAGACGAACATATAGAATATGTTTTTTAACTGCAAAGGAGATCAAGATCATGAGCAATTATTTACAACCAGCAATGAAAATGCCTTCACTTAAAGTTAAAGATAATGAGAACAACCTTGCTGACGTGTCGGCTCGACAGACAGATTTACCCTGGAAAATGATAGTAATCTATCGCGGAAAGCATTGTCCATTATGTACTAAACAACTTAATGCACTTGCTAAAATGAGTGATAAATTTAAAGATGCAGGGGTAGAGATTGCCGCTGTTAGTGGTGACAGTCACGCACAATTAACAGAGCATCTAAACGATTTACACGTTAATTTTCCTCTTTATAGTGGGTTATCATTAGCTCAAATGACTGATTTAGGCCTGTATATTAGTGAACCACGCAGTGAAAAAGAAACCGATCACCCATTTGCTGAACCTGCTATTTTTGTAATTAACGAGCATGATCAAATTCAGATACTAGATAAATCAAATGCACCTTTTTCACGCCCTGATTTAAATGATTTGCTCGCTGGCATTGAATTTATTCGCGAAAACGATTATCCAATTCGTGGCACATTAACACACTAATTAGCGATGAATACTTAGCGCTAATCTACAATACTGGACAACCATTTTGAGGAATTAAAAGCATTTGACTTTTTAATGCCTCAAAATGGGTTACTAATTTCACTAGTTTATAAAATGAGGAATTTTTTTAAATATTTTAATTTATTTACTTGAAAACATTTTTACCGTCCATATATAGTTTAGTAGGACGCCTGATGGGTCCTAAACTAAACTTAAACAATTGAAATTTATATTATTAATTTATATTTGTTAGCGCTTGTTCAAATGAAAAGTGCAGACAAAATATCGCTTAAATATGAGGATATTATTATGCGTACAGTAGACTTATCACCACTTTATCGTTCATTCATTGGATTTGATCATTTAGCGTCTTTAATGGATGCTGCGGCGAATACAGACAAGCAGCCGAGCTTTCCTCCTTACAACATTGAAGCACTCGATCAAGACAGATACCAAATCACTATGGCTGTTGCCGGATTTAGCGACAACGAGCTAAGCATTGAGTCAGAAAATAACACATTAAAAGTAGCGGGTATAAAAGCTAATAAAGATGAAAACAAAGAACGTAAGTTTATTCATCAAGGAATTGCAGAACGCAATTTCGAGCGAAAGTTCCAGCTAGGAGACCATGTTAAAGTACTTGGCGCCGACTTAGCAAACGGCTTACTTACTATAGAGCTTAAGCGCGAAATACCTGAAGCATTAAAGCCACGCAAAATTGAGATTGGCCAAGGACGCTTACTAGAAGATAGCTAATCTGGTTATTAACAACATTTTTTTCCCTGATTATTTAGCCGCCTCTTTTGAGGCGGCTTTTTTGTGTCATAAAGACTCAATGTTATTTATGTAGTGTGTAGCTTGATTAAGTGTGTCTTCGCGTAAATCATCGCTTTGCTTATCCCAATTTCTATAAACCATGCCTATGCGTGGATTTTTCTCTAGTTTTTCGCGGTGTGTTTGCATAAAACGCCAATATAAACTGTTCAGTGGGCAAGCTTTATCCCCCACTTTTTGTTTCACGTCGTATTGACAATTTTTGCAATAGTCGCTCATTTTATTGACGTAATTACCACTTGCAGCATAGGGTTTAGTGGCAATAATTCCATCGTCTGCAAATTGGCTCATTCCACGTGTGTTAGGCATTTCAACCCACTCAATGGCATCTATGTAGACACCTAAGTACCAGTTATCAACTTCGTCAGGGTTTATTCCGCTGAGTAAACAAAAGTTACCAATGATCATCAAGCGTTGTATATGATGAGCGTAGGCAGTATCTAAGCTTTGTTTTAACGAGTGGCTCAAACAGTTCATTTTTGTAGAACCATCCCAAAAATATTGAGGGAGATTATTATTGGCTTTTAGTTGATTTTTAGTTGCGTAGTCGGGCATGTTTACCCAATAAACAGCACGAACGTATTCTCGCCAACCGAGTATTTGCCTGGTAAACCCTTCAACTTGTGAAAGAGATATTTCGTCAGGCCGCTGCTCGAATTCAGATATTACACGTTTGATTACATACAAGGGGTGAAGAAGTTTAGTGTTTAGGGCAAAAGAGATCCTGCTATGGTAAAGACTGGTATTGTCTTTACTTTGATCTGTCATTGCATCCTGAAACTTACCAAAATTGACAAGTAAATGCTCGCAAAAGTATTCAAGAGATTCTTTGGCTTGCTTACGTGACGTAGACCATTCGAGTTTTCCTTCTTTAATTTCTCCAAAGTAAGCGATGTTGTGTTTTTTTAAACGAGCGAGGATATGACTTACATCGTTTTTAAATAATTTAGGCTCTGGGATAGATTTTAAGTCTTGCTTAGAGAATTTATTGCGGTTATTACTGTCGTAGTTCCATTTACCGCCAGCTGGCTTATCGTCCTCCATTAATAAATCATATCGTTTACGCATAGCACGATAAAAGTGCTCCATGGTCACGTGCTTATCTTTTTTGAATCGATCTTTAATATCATTAAAGGGCAGTAAAAAATGCTCTGAGTCATATGCTGATACATTTATTTCGGATGATTGTTCAAAATCAGCTAATTGCGATTTTAACCTAAATTCGTCTGGGTATAAGTATTCTATGCAGGAGCAGTTATATTCCTTAGCAACACGATTTAGCAATGCGGGTAGGTGTTTATCTTCGTGTGTGTCGTCTAGGGTTAAGTGCAATACATTGAAACCTGCAGATTTTAACGCAGTTGCAAAGTTTTCCATCGCATTAAAAAAAGCACAAAGCTTTTGCACATGGTGTTTAACGTAATTGGTTTCTTGTTTTAATTCTGCGATAAGGTAGAGAACATCGTCCTCTTTACTTTTAAACCAAGAATGAGAAGGATTGAGTTGATCGCCTAAAATGAGTCTTAAGGTTTTGTAAGTCGCCATGATTAAACCAAAATTGAAATTTGTACGAGGGTGTCTGCTTAATCGATCGCTGTAACTTTAATAACAAATTGTATAATTTGAGCTTTATTTAAATATTCGCTAATGAGTGTATAAACACTCATCAAGCATCAAATTTGATATGAGTAGGCTCAATTAAAAGCGCCTTAGTTATTATTGCTTTGCTTTTGCTTTTGCTTAGAAAGTTGGGTTAAGCACACCACGTTAGAGACGTTAAACAGCGTATCATTCGTATAGCGTTCAAAGTAAGTAAGCACTTTGCGCCATGCTAAATGACTTTCTTCATTAAAAAACCGACCTAAATGCTCAACTAATGTTACATAAAATATATCAGTCAGAGGTTTAATATCACTCTGCTGAATATTTAATTTTTTTAAAAACTGTAAGTGATGGCTCAGAAATGGCGCAACCGATGATGGATTATCAATATTTTTGATTATGCGCTCTAAGGTACAATATAAAATATAACTTTTTTCGTTAAACTGTTCAGCTGTTAGCGTGTTCATCGAAATATCTGACTCTACAAGCTTTCTATGAAAACGCGCGGTAAATGCATGAAAGTTTGGTTTTATGATGCCAATACTTTTTAATAAAACAGATTTATGTGAATTCATCAGAGCCTCACAGAAGATTAAAAACTTATTTTTATTATTTTTATTATTATAGCTCGCGTAACAAAAATTACACGTTTTTTGATATAAAAGTATTAATTCATTGATAACTTTTTGAGTTCTATTGTTTTTTTAAATAAAAGTGAGAGTAGTTATTAATTCCATTATTGTGATTTCACTAGGCTTAAACAGCAAATGGTTAGCCGTTTAAAATAGGTTTATACCCATAATAGGTATAATGTTTTATTTCCTTACATCTGATTTGAACTGTATTTCCAAAGTTATTGGTTATTATGGTTGCTAATTATCCCCAACATCCCTATAATAGCGGCCATTGTTTAGTCTGTTTTAAAACAGCTAACAGCGATGTTAAATCAAGGTTTGATATCTATTGGCGCGGGATGGAGCAGCCTGGTAGCTCGTCGGGCTCATAACCCGAAGGTCGTCGGTTCAAATCCGGCTCCCGCAACCAATTCTACTAATAAGTGAGAACTTATTATTTTATATCGCGCATTCTATGTAATGCGCGTTTTGCGTTTAAGCTAATGTAGTTTAATTTGGTCAGTTACTGACTCGCAACCAAGCTCGGCCCTAGGCCACACAGTTTTATGCTTTATTGGTGTGACGCCCCGCTTGGTTCGGGGCGTTGTTGTATCTGCACCTTTCTTAATTTATGGCGGTTGTCATTAAATTAAAATTTAAACTCAGTATTTTAGGGCTATAAGCCCTTTTTTTGTTTGTATGGAGGATTTTCGTGACAAAACTTGAACAAGATTTAGTAACCATGTTAACGCCTGCGGTAGAAATGTTAGGCTTTGAGTTACATGGTCTTGAATTTGTACAAGCGGGTCGCCATTCTACCTTAAGAGTATATATTGCTCATGAGGATGGGATCTCAGTTGATAACTGTGCGGACGCTAGTCGCCAAATTAGTGCGATTTTAGATGTCGAAGACCCAATTACAAATGAATATGATTTGGAAGTGTCGTCTCCTGGTGTTGATCGTCCATTATTCAAACAAGATCACTACGAGCAGGCGCAAGGAGAGGAAGTACGCGTGCGTACTAAACTTCCACAAGACGGTCGTCGAAATTTTAAAGGCGACTTAATAGCAGTTAGCAGCGATATGATCACACTATCTAGTGATGGTGTAGAGCATTTGATCATGCTTAGTAATATAGAACGTGCGAATTTAATCGCAAAGTTTTAAATTCGAGTGCGAAGGAATAGGGCAAGCGAGGCATTACCCATGGCAAAAGAGATATTATTGGTTGCTGAAGCCGTTTCCAATGAGAAAGCGGTTCCAAAAGAAAAGATTTTTGAAGCATTAGAGTTCGCATTAGCGACTGCGACAAAGAAAAAACACGATGGTGAAATTGAAGTACGTGTATCAATTGACCGAAAAACAGGTGATTACGATACGTTCCGCCGCTGGCAGATTGCTGAAGTATTAGAGGATGGTTCATTAGAAAATCCTTACAGCGAAATAACATTAGAAGCTGCGCAGGTTGAAGAGCCTGACTTACAGCTAGGTGATTTTGTTGAAGAGCAAATTGATTCAATCAAATTTGACCGCATCACAACACAAATGGCTAAACAAGTAATCGTACAAAAAGTACGTGAAGCTGAGCGCGCTTTAGTTGTTGACGCATATAAAGACCAAGTGGGTGAGTTAGTAACAGGTGTTGTTAAAAAAGCAACGCGTGATTCAATCGTACTTGATTTAGGCAACAACGCTGAAGCAGTTATTTACCGTGATGACATGCTACCACGCGAAAACTTCCGTCCAGGCGACCGTATTCGTGGTCTTTTATACGAAGTTAAGCCAGAAGCACGCGGCGCACAGTTATTTGTAACGCGTTCTAAGCCAGAAATGCTGATGGAATTATTCCGCATTGAGGTGCCAGAAATTGGCGAAGAAATGATTGAACTTCGCGCTGCTGCACGTGATCCAGGTTCGCGCGCTAAAATTGCTGTTAAGTCAAACGACAAGCGCATTGATCCAATTGGTGCATGTGTTGGTATGCGTGGAGCTCGTGTTCAAGCTGTTTCGTCTGAACTTGGTGGTGAGCGTGTTGATATCGTTCTTTACGATGACAACCCTGCACAATTTGTTATCAATGCAATGTCGCCAGCTGAGGTTGCTTCAATAGTATTAGATGAAGACACTCATTCGATGGATATCGCTGTAGAAGCCGATAATCTAGCACAAGCGATTGGTCGTAATGGTCAAAATGTTCGTTTAGCAAGCCAGTTAACTGGTTGGGAACTAAACGTTATGACTGTTGACGAGATGCGTACTAAAAATGAAGCAGAATCAGATAAGTTACTTAACTTATTTACTGAAAATTTAGATATCGATGATGAGTTTGCAACCTTACTTATCAACGAAGGTTTCTCAACACTTGAAGAAGTGGCGTACGTGCCAGCCTCTGAGTTTTTAGAAATTGACGGTCTTGACGAAGAAACGGTGGATGTTTTACGTTCACGCGCTAAAGATGCATTAACAACTAAAGCACTTAAAACGGAAGAAAGCTTAGAAGGCGCAGAGCCAGCTGAAGACTTACTTGCGCTTGAAGGCTTAGAGCGTCATCTAGCATTTGTAATGGCAAGTAAAGGTGTTGTAACACTTGAAGACTTGGCTGAGCAAGGTATTGACGAGCTAGTCGATATCACAGAGCTTTCATCTGAACAAGCAGGTGAGCTGATTATGGCTGCACGAAACATTTGTTGGTTTGCAGACGAGTAATTTATTAACGGAGGTATTACACACTATGGCAGAAGTAAATGTTGAAAAACTAGCCGGCGATATAGGTACAACTGTTGATAAATTGCTACAGCAATTTTCGCAAGCGGGTATCACTAAGCAGGCAACTGATAATGTAACTGAAGCTGAAAAAGCAACGTTACTTGATCATTTAAGCAAATCACATGGCGGCACGGGCTCTGAAGGCCCTGCACGCATGACTTTACAGCGTAAGAGCAAAAGCACATTAAATGTGACTGGCTCTACAGGTAAAGCGAAGGCGGTTCAGGTTGAAGTTCGCAAAACACGTACATACGTGAAGAAAAGCGCGATGGAACAAGAGCAAGAGCAACAACGCTTAGCCGCTGAAGAAAAAGCCCGTCTTGAAGAGCAGCAAAAAGCTGAACAAGCTGCAGCTGAGTTAAAGGCAAAACAAGAGGCAGAACGTAAAGCGAAAGAAGACGCTGATCGTAAAGCCAAAGAAGAAGCTAAACGTAAAGCAGACGCTGAACGTAAAGCGAAACAAAAGCAGATGACCCCAGAGCAAAGTGCTAAGTCTGAGAAAGATCGCATCGAAGCTGAGCGTCTGCAAAAAGAAGCAGAAGAGGCCGCATTGAAGAAAGCTGAAGAAGAAGCGAAACGTCAGGCAGAAGAAGCAAGAAAACTAGCTGAAGAAAACTCGGCTCGTTGGAAGAAAGAAGAGGAAGAGCGTAAGAAGCGTGAAGAAACAGCAGATCACCACCTTACAACTTCAACTTACGCACGTGAAGCAGAAGATGTAGCTGATGCTCGTGAAGAGCAAGGCTCTCGCCGTGCTAAGAAAAAGAAAAAAGCGCCAGCAAAAGATAAGTTTGCAGCGTCTAAGGGTAAAAAAGGTAAGCTAAAAGCACCTGCATCATTACAACATGGTTTTCAAAAACCAACTGCTGATGTAAAAAATGAAGTACGTATTAGCGAAACAATTACAGTTGCTGAGCTTGCATCACGCATGGCTGTTAAAGGCGCTGAAGTTGTAAAAACAATGATGAAAATGGGTGACATGGTTACAATTAACCAAGTTATTGACCAAGAAACTGCGCAACTTGTAGCAGAAGAAATGGGCCATAAAGTTATCATCGTTAAAGAAAACGAATTAGAGCAAACAGTACTTAACGACCGCCATGAAGATGGTAAGTCAGAGCCTCGTGCTCCAGTTGTTACTGTAATGGGTCACGTTGACCATGGTAAAACATCAACGCTTGATTACATTCGTTCAGCAAAAGTTGCTTCAGGCGAAGCCGGTGGTATTACGCAGCATATTGGTGCATACCATGTTGAAACAAATGGCAACATGATCACATTCTTAGATACTCCGGGTCACGCCGCGTTTACATCAATGCGTGCTCGTGGTGCTAAAGCAACTGATATTGTAATCCTAGTAGTTGCAGCCGATGATGGTGTAATGCCACAGACTAAAGAAGCGGTACAGCATGCTCGCGCAGCGGGTGTTCCTTTAATCATTGCTGTGAACAAAATGGATAAAGAAGGCGCAGATCCAGATCGCGTTAAGAACGAGCTAGCACAGCTTGACGTTATCCCAGAAGAATGGGGCGGCGACACGCAGTACGTTCATATCTCAGCTAAAACAGGCTTAGGTATTGATGAACTACTTGAAGCCGTACTTATGCAATCTGAGCTATTAGAACTAACTGCACCAAGTCAAGGTATGGCTGCAGGTGTTGTAATTGAATCGCGTCTTGATAAAGGCCGTGGTCCAGTAGCGTCTATCCTTGTTCAGTCAGGTACACTTAACCAAGGTGACATTGTATTATGTGGTCTTGAGTATGGCCGTGTTCGTGCTATGCGTGATGAAAACGGTAAAGATATCAAGTCTGCAGGTCCTTCTATTCCAGTAGAGATTTTAGGTCTATCTGGTATCCCTGCAGCCGGTGATGAAGCGACGGTAGTTAAAGACGAGCGTAAAGCGCGTGAAGTTGCATTATACCGTCAAGGTAAATTCCGTGATGTTAAATTAGCACGCCAGCAAAAAGCGAAACTTGAAAACATGTTTACTAACATGGCTGAAGGTGACGTTTCTGAAGTTAACGTGGTACTTAAAGCAGACGTTCAAGGTTCTATCGAAGCGATTTCTGATTCACTAACTAAGCTTTCTACTGACGAAGTAAAAGTGAAGATTGTGGGTTCTGGCGTTGGTGGAATCACAGAAACAGATGCAACGCTTGCTGCGGCATCTAACGCGATTGTTGTTGGCTTTAACGTTCGTGCTGATGCATCTGCACGTAAAGTGATTGATTCTGAGAACCTCGACTTACGCTACTACAGCGTTATTTACGCCTTAATCGAAGAAGTTAAGCAAGCGATGTCAGGTATGCTTGCACCAGAATTTAAGCAAGAAATTATTGGTCTTGCTCAGGTTCGTGACGTGTTCAAATCACCAAAAATTGGCGCAATTGCAGGTTGTATGGTGACTGAAGGTGTTATTAAGCGCAGCGCGCCTATCCGTGTACTACGTGATAACGTGGTTATATACGAAGGCGAACTTGAATCACTTCGTCGCTTTAAAGACGATGTGCAAGAAGTGCGTAATGGTATGGAATGTGGTATCGGTGTTAAGAACTACAATGACGTACGTGTTGGTGACCAAATCGAAGTATTTGAAACAGTTGAAGTACAACGTACTCTATAATTGTTAGCTCACTAAACAAATAAATGGGGGCTTAGCCCCCATTTGTGTATCTATTACTTAATTAGCTTATTATTAAATTTCAATAAGTTACATTTTTAGGACAAGTTTCATGAGAGAATTTTCTCGCACTGATCGTGTTGGCCAGCAAATCCAAAAAGAAATTGCTGTGATTTTACAACGCGAAATTAAAGATCCGCGCTTAGGCATGGTGACAGTGTCTGCGGTAGAAGTATCGCGCGATTTATCTTATGCAAAAATTTTCATCACTGTGTTTAACACAAAAGATGAAGATGCAGCAAAGCAAAGCGCAAAAGTACTTAACGAAGCTACGGGCTATATTCGTTCGCTTTTAGGCAAGCGTATTCGTGCTCGTATTATGCCAGAGCTAAAGTTTGTGGTTGATAATTCATTAATGGAAGGGATGCGTATCTCTAACTTAGTGGACACAATCATCAGAGAAGATAACGCAAAACACGTCAATGAAGACGATAGCAGTGTTGATGATGCGTCGAACTCAGGTGACAACATTAAACAAGCAGATGATAAAGATAGCTAAGAAGGCATATAGCGATGGCAAGACGCAGTAAAGGCCGTGCAATAGACGGGATTTTGTTGTTAGATAAACCCAAAGGTATTTCGTCAAACAAGGCATTACAGCAAGCAAAAGGTATATATTTTGCCCAAAAGGCGGGGCACACAGGTGCACTCGATCCGCTTGCTACCGGTATGCTGCCAATCTGTTTTGGTGAAGCGACTAAGTTTACTCAGTTTTTACTTGATACCGATAAAACCTATGTTGTGCGTGCTAAGTTAGGTGAAAGAACAACAACATCAGACTCTGATGGTGAAATAGTTCAGACGCGAGATGTAAACGTAACTGTTGATCAATTAAAGCAAGAAATTTCAGCGTTTTTAGGTGAATCTGATCAGTATCCATCGATGTATTCTGCGCTTAAGTATGAAGGGAAACCTTTGTATAAATATGCGCGTGAAGGGATTGAAGTTCCTCGAAAATGCAGAAAAATAAATGTATTTAGCCTAACGCTTGATGAGTTTGATGAAGCGAATAATGAAGTACAAATGACAGCTCACGTTTCTAAAGGGACTTACATTCGTACTATTGTTGATGACTTAGGTGAAAACTTAGGCTGTGGTGCTCATGTAATTATGCTTCACCGCTCGGCTGTTGGCCATTACCCCGCAGATAAAATGGTATCGATAGAGCAGTTAGAATCGTTACTAGCTAAAGCAAAAGACGAAGAAACCGTTCCGTCAACCTACCTTGACGAACTGCTTTTGCCAATGGACACCGCTCTAGTTGATTTACCGGTTGTGGAAATCACTAAAGAGCAGGGTGTTTCATTTAGCCACGGGCAAGCTGTAGTTCTTGGTAAAGAATTACCTGATGGTGCAATAAAGGTATTAGCCGATGGTTTGTTTATAGGCACAGGCGAGAAAAACCCTGATGGCCATTTAAAATCAAAACGCGGTCTATCAAACCAGCAGGCAGAGTAAAGTTTAACTTGTAGTTATTATTATACTTGGTAGAATACGCCCGCTTAATCGTTTTGGCTGAATTAGTGATCGGCTAAGACACCTTTTAAATTTAATTTTTGGAGTTACTATGTCACTAAGCAATCAAGAAAAAATCGATATCATTGCTAAATTCGCACGTGCTGAAGGCGACACTGGTTCACCTGAAGTACAAGTAGCATTACTTACTTTTGATATCAACAAGCTTCAAGGTCACTTTGCTGATCACAAGCATGACTTCCACTCACGTCGTGGTCTGCTTCGTAAAGTAAGCACTCGCCGTAAATTGCTTGATTACCTTAAAGGTAAAGATATCTCGCGTTATACTGCACTAATCAAAGAACTTGGCCTACGTCGCTAAGAACTTGATTACGAGAAAAGGAGCTTTTTAGCTCCTTTTTTTGTGCCTGAAATTTAACAAATTACATCGCAATGTCACCTTTAAAGCTATCTGTAGTCGCTCTCATTAATTCGAGCCAATTAGATGCCAAACACACAAACTAAAACTGTTTGCTGGACTCGCATTTTTACGTGGCTTTGGTATATACTGTGCGCGTAGATAAAAAGGTTTATCTACGGTTATTAACATCATTGCCAATTGTAGTACTTAATTGATTTCCAACTGAATACAATTATGTACTGTAATTGGTACTTTGATGGAACACTTATTTAGATTTAAAGGATATTTTAAGTGCAAGCAATTATAAAAGAATTTCAACTAGGTCAACACACTGTAACCCTAGAAACAGGTGCAATCGCACGTCAAGCAGACGGCGCAGTACTAGCAAGCATTGGCGATACGTCAGTACTAGTAACGGTTGTTGGTAAGCGTGAAGCACAGCCAGGTCAAGACTTCTTCCCACTAACAGTTAACTACCAAGAGCGTATGTACGCTGCAGGTCGTATCCCAGGTGGTTTCCTTAAGCGTGAAGGTCGTCCTAACGATGGCGAAACACTAATTGCACGTCTTATTGACCGTCCAATTCGTCCACTTTTCCCAAATGGTTTTGTAAACGAAGTACAAGTTATTGCAACTGTTGTATCTGTAAACCCAGAAATCCAACCTGATATGGTTGCGATGATTGGTACATCAGCAGCACTTGCTATCTCTGGCATCCCGTTCAGTGGTCCAATTGGTGCAGCTCGTGTTGGTTACATTGGTGGCGAATACGTTCTTAACCCAACGTTAAAAGAACTTGAAGAGAGCCAACTTGATTTAGTTGTTGCTGGTACTGATAACGCAGTACTTATGGTTGAATCAGAAGCAGACGTACTTGCTGAAGACGTAATGCTAGGCGCGGTTGTATACGGCCATGAGCAATCACAGTCTATCATCAATGCTATTAACGAATTTAAAGCAGAAGCAGGCAAGCCTACTTGGGATTGGACTGCACCTGAGAAAAACGTATCTCTTGAAGAGAAAGTAGCTGAACTTGCTGCTGATAAAGTAGGCGAAGCTTACCGTATTACTGATAAAGTAGCGCGTAAAGAAGCACTTGGCGTAGCTAAAGATGCAGTTATCGAAGCACTTTCAAGCGAGCTTGCTGAAGGCGAAACGCTTGATAAGCAAGAAGTGGGTAAAGTATTCGGTTCACTTGAGAAGAAAATTGTTCGTGGCCGTATCGCTGCAGGCGAAAAACGTATCGATGGTCGTGAACCAGATATGATCCGTGCACTAGACGTAATGACTGGCGTATTACCGCGTACTCACGGTTCTGCTATCTTCACACGTGGTGAAACACAAGCATTAGTAACAGCAACGCTTGGTACAGAACGTGATTCACAGTTAATCGACGATTTAACGGGCACGCACAAAAACCACTTTATGCTTAACTACAACTTCCCTCCATTCTGTGTAGGTGAAACGGGTTTTGTTGGTTCTCCTAAGCGTCGTGAAATTGGCCACGGTAACCTAGCTAAGCGTGGTATCCAAGCAGTAATGCCAACATTGACTGACTTCCCATATTCAATCCGTGTTGTATCTGAAATCACTGAATCAAACGGTTCATCTTCAATGGCATCTGTGTGTGGTACATCACTAGCGCTTATGAACGCGGGTGTTCCAATTAAAGCATCTGTTGCAGGTATTGCTATGGGTCTAGTTAAAGAAGACGAGAAATTCGTTGTTCTTTCTGACATCTTAGGTGACGAAGATCACTTAGGTGACATGGACTTTAAAGTAGCAGGTACTACTAACGGTATTACTGCATTGCAAATGGATATCAAGATTGAAGGTATCACACAAGAAATCATGCAAATTGCGCTTAAACAAGCAAAAGCAGCACGTTTACACATATTAGAAGTGATGGACGAAGCGATTTCTGCTCCTTCTGAAGAGCTTTCAATGTTTGCTCCGCGCATTTACACAATGAAAATTCCACAGAAGAAAATTGCTGAAGTTATTGGTAAAGGTGGCGCTACTATTCGTCAACTTACTGAAGAAACAGGCACAACAATTGAAATCGGTGATGACGGTACAATTAAAATTGCCGCTACTGACGGTGAAAGCGCTGCAAATGCAATCAGCCGTATTGAGCAATTAACAGCAGAACTTGAAGTAGGTACTATCTACGAAGGTAAAGTTGTACGTATTGTAGATTTCGGTGCGTTTGTAAATATTCTTCCTGGTAAAGATGGTTTAGTGCATATTTCTCAAATTAGCACAGAGCGCGTTAATAACGTTGCAGATCACCTTAGCGAAGGTCAAGAAGTTAAAGTTAAAGTACTAGAAGTAGACCGTCAAGGTCGTGTACGTCTTAGTATTAAAGAAGCAATGGAATCAGCTGCACCAGCGGCAGATGCGTCAACTGATGCTTAATTGCTAATACTTAATCCAGATATTTTCTGGATAATATAAAAGGGGGCTGTTTAGCCCCTTTTTTTATGCTTTAATGAGGGACTTGAATTTAAACAAAGATTATTCAAGGAAGCTAAATTACTTACGATGATACACAACAGTGTATGTGCAACTATGAACCAAATCATTCGTCGTCAGTCATAAGGCTACCAACCTTGGTATTAAGGATTTTAATGATTTTCAAACACATTGCTTTGGCGTCTTTTGCTATTTTGTCTTTAAGCGCTTGCCAAACAACAACCCAATCAGAATCAGCACCTGTAGTAAACGTGCCTTTCACTGCGCCCTTAGCGTCTGATTTTCGCAGTGAAATAGCTATTGCACGTTATTCAGAATTACTTAATAGAGCTGATTTAACGCCAGAGCAACAAGCAAAGTTATATTACGATCGCGGAGTGCTGTTTGATAGTTTAGGCATGACCACTTTATCGCGCATTGACTTTAACCGTGCGGTAAAACTTAAGCCTGACTTAGCTGAGGTGTATAATTTTTTAGGTATTCAACACACATTAATGCAGCAATATGAAAAAGCATATGAGCTTTTTGATTCTGCGTTAGAGCTAGATGAAGAACACGAATACGCTTACTTGAACCGCGGTATTGCGCTTTATTATGGCGATAGGCCCAGTATTGCAAAAACAGACTTCAGTCAATTTTTAGCGCGTTCTCCTAACGACCCGTATCGCGTTTTGTGGGTGTATTTAGCACAAGCTAAATTAGACAAAGATTCAGCAGTTGCTGAGCTAAAAACTAACTCTAAAGCGCTTGATGACTCGCAATGGGCATATCAGTTAATCTCACTTTTTGCGGGTGATATGAGTGAGCATACATTTTTATCTGGTGTAAGCGATGGCGTTAAGTCAGAGCAAGAATATGCCCAGCGTTTGTGCGAAGCTTATTTTTACTTAGCAAAGCTACACCAAGCAGCGGGTGATACCTATGTTGCCGCTGATTATTTTAGATTGGCACTATCTACTAATGTACATGAGTTTATAGAATACAAATATGCTCGCTTAGAGCTTGAACTTTTAATGGAAGCAGACGCAAGTTAGTGTGTTAAAAACAACATTAGCATTACTTTTTAGCTTGTTGGTTGCAGGGTCGAGCAACAGCTATGGTGGTATTGGCTTTTGGCAGGTATTAAATGCCAAAGCCGAACCGCTACAATTATATTGGCAGTTTCCTCGCTACTTTTTAGCAAATATAAATAAACTGCCTAAAAATACTCTTGGCCTACTTGCTAGGCATCACATACCTTCTGCTCAATACGAGTATTCTTTACACCTGATCAAAAAAGACCAAGCTGAAGCAGCGAAGTTATTTTGGCGACTTAGTTTACCAAAAATAAGTAATTTTCAGCTTGCCAAGTTAGCCCAGCAATTACTTGTTAATAAGCAGTGGGACGATCTTAAATTATTAAACACGTTAGGCTACCTAGAGCCTGGTTTTGTATTAAATCACCTTAACTTACACAATGGTGTTATTCACACACAGATCCCCGAACCATTTTTGCACTCATTGGACTTTTTATCGTTAAATTCTACTATTGCGGTAAATAGAAAATGCCAGTTTAATGTTTTAACGATGAGCGATCATCGAAGTGGACTTTATAAATTATCGGCATTAGTCAAAACTTATAATAAAAACCCTGAGCCAAGACAGGACGCTTTTTGCTTTAGTAAGCCCGTGTATGTGGGTGGTGCTTTAAAGTGCAATAATAGCATGAGCGAAGCGGCTAATTGTGATTGGCAATCTACTTTAATAAATAAACAATTTTTAAGAAAATTTGATTTTGTTGTAATGATGCCCAAATATGGAAGTGCTAATGTTAGCCGAGGCATTATGCAATTAAATTCAGATGCCAATTATGGGATTTTCTTGCATGAGCTAATGCACTTTAATGGCTTTGAAGATGAGTATGTTTTACCCAAAGCTAAGCAGGCTTGGTTGTGTAAAATGAGAGGCTTAGTTGCTCCTAACTTGTATATTGCACAAAAAGATGAAAAATCACCAAAAGGTTGGCATAGAAGTAAAAGCTGCCAGAGTGGCGGTGTAGCCTACAAACCAAGTAAAGACTGGTCAATTCTAGAATATCAACAGATAAAGCTCTCTGATCAATACAGGGCCCTTTGGTTAGCACATATAGATAAAATTAAGCGTTAATATGTCTATAACCATTGGTTTTTAAGTCCCTATTTTCTCACTTAAAATTAACTCAACATGCTTCGCTTTTTATAGACAAAATATCTGTTATTGAGTATAACTATTACCATTAATGTCGTTTAAAAACAGGCAGTAAAAGCATCACTTAATGTATAAAAGTGGCGCCCTGATAAACTTATGATTATAAAAGGCCCTACATTATGACTTTGCTCTGGATACCCTTGTTATCCTTGATTGGCAGTGTTATTTCTGCATTCACAGGCAAACTTTCTCGCAATCAAAGTACATTTGCTACTGTGCTTGCACCGTTAACCGCTTTGGGGATTACTTTATACCATGCACCAGCGGTTCTTGCCGGTGAAACTATCCGCTATTCCTTAGCGTGGATCCCCTCTATTGGTCTTGATTTATCGCTTCGTATAGACGGTTTAAGCCTCTTGTTTATGTTTATGATATTAGGCATTGGTTTGCTTGTTATTGTATATACACGTTATTACCTCAGCGCCAATGACTCAATGGCTAAGCTTTACAGCTACTTAATGTTATTTATGACAGCAATGCTAGGCATTGTGATGTCTAATAACGTTATACAGCTATGGCTATTCTGGGAATTAACCAGTATCAGTTCTTTTTTATTGATAAGTTATTGGTGGCATAAATCTGAAGCGCGTAAGGGCGCGCGAATGGCTTTAGCTGTAACAGGGGCGGGTGGTTTAGCACTACTTGGCGGGTTAATGTTGCTAGGTGATATTGTTGGCAGTTATGACTTGGATGTTATTTTGGCAAGTAAAGCCATTATTCAATCCCATGATTTATACGAGTTAGCACTTGTTTTAGTTTTGCTGGGTGCATTTACTAAATCGGCTCAGTTTCCGTTTCATTTTTGGTTACCTCATGCAATGGCAGCACCTACGCCCGTTAGCGCTTACTTGCACTCAGCAACGATGGTTAAAGCCGGTATCTTTTTACTTGCGCGTTTTTATCCAGCTTTAGCTGGAACCGAAATGTGGTTTTTATTAGTTGGTTTAACTGGTTTAGCTACATTGTTATTTGGTGCTTACATAGCGTTATTTAAGCACGATTTAAAGGGGTTACTTGCGTATTCGACAATTAGCCATTTAGGTTTGATCACGCTATTGCTTGGCCTTGATACCGAGCTTGCAACGGTTGCAGCCATATTTCATATAATTAACCACGCAACATTTAAAGCCTCGTTATTTATGGCTACTGGTATTATTGACCATGAAACAGGCACGCGTGATATGCGTAAACTTAATGGTATGTGGCGATTTATGCCTTATACCGCGACTCTTGCAATGGTTGCTGCTGCAGCTATGGCGGGCGTACCTCTACTCAATGGTTTCTTATCTAAAGAAATGTTTTTTGCCGAAACACTACATCAACAAGTACTTGGATCTATGTCATGGTTAATACCGGTACTTGCGACGGTGGCAGGTGCATTTGCAGTCGCCTATTCAGCACGCTTTATTCACGATGTATTTTTTAACGGCGACCCAATAGACTTGCCTAGAACACCGCATGAACCACCACGTTATATGCGTGTGCCAATAGAAATACTGGTTGTGCTATGTATTTTGGTGGGTATTTTCCCAAGCTTTACTGTTGATAGTATTTTATCTGCGGCGTCATTAGCGGTGTTAGGGGAAGCGATGCCAGAGTACAAATTAACAATTTGGCATGGTTTTAATCTACCGTTACTGATGAGTGCAATGGCCGTTGTAGGTGGTTTGTTTATTTACGTGAATCGCAAATATTTATTTCAATTTCAGGCATCACTTCCCACACTTAATGCTAAAAAAACCTTTGAACGTGCAGTGCTGAGTGTAGTTGCATGGTGTCAGAGCAAGATTAACAGCACTGAAAATGGTTCTTTACAGCGCTATTTGGTTATTATGCTGGGTGTCGTATTACTTTGTGCCGGTTGGCCATTATTTGAAATGCAACAATTAGCTGGCAGTATGCCGCGCACACCTGTTGATGTGCATAACGCAATTGGTGCTGGTTTATTAATAATTGGCGCAATAGCCACCGTTATTTGGCACAGGTCGAGAATGGTCGCACTTTTGATGCTGTCTATTGTAGGCTTAATGGTGTCGGTTTTATTCACTCGTTTTTCTGCGCCAGATTTAGCGTTAACTCAGCTTACTGTTGAGGTGGCCACTATTATATTGCTTATGCTTGCGTTGTTCTTTTTACCTCAGCATACGCCTAAAGAGTCTAGCTCGTTGCGAGTACTGCGCGACTTAGGAATTGCCTCTACTATTGGTGTAGTGGTTGCGAGTATTTGTTATGCGATATTAACGCGTCCGTTAAATTCTATTTCTGACTACTTTATCGCTAATGCCAAAACAGGTGGTGGCGGTACAAACGTGGTTAACGTTATTTTGGTCGACTTTAGGGGATTTGACACCCTAGGTGAAATAACGGTACTGGGTATAGCCGCATTAGGTATATTTAAAGTGCTTTCACGTATCCCATTATTTATGCCTGCCAGTGATAGCGAAGGACGTCCATGGGCGCGTGAGCGTTACCCAATATTACTTGCAAGTATTTCACAAAGCTTATTGCCGTTGGCGTTGTTAGTATCAGCGTATATATTCTTGCGTGGTCACAACTTACCAGGCGGTGGTTTTATTGCTGGTTTGGTTACGTCAATTGCTTTCATATTGCAGTACATGGCACATGGCTCTATCTGGATCACCGAGCGTTTTGACATCAACTACCGTAAAATTATTGCCTTGGGGATAGGTATCGCAATGTTTACTGGTGTAGGTAGCTGGTTCTTCGGTCGGCCATTTTTAACCACGTGGTTTGATTATTTTGATATTCCGTTTGTAGGTAAAACAGAACTTGCTAGTGCAATTGTGTTTGACCTTGGCGTGTACCTCACTGTAGTAGGTGCAACATTAATGATTTTAGCTAGTTTGGGTAATATGACTTCCGATGCCCCTAAAAAAGAGGTGAATATTTAATGGAGCTATTATACGCATCGTGCGTTGGTGTATTAGTTAGCTGCGGTATATTTTTACTGTTGAGAGCACGGACGTTTCCTGTAGTACTGGGTCTTACCATGATTTCGTATGCAGTAAACTTATTTTTATTTTCATCGGGGCGTTTAACTATAAATAAAGCAGTGGTACTTGGTACCGGAGCAGATTACGCAGATCCACTTCCTCAAGCCTTGGTTTTAACCGCAATTGTAATTGGTTTTGCGATGACAGCATTTGTGGTTATTTTGGCTATTCGTGGACGTGCTGATTTAGGGAGCGATCATGTTGATGGAAGCCCAGTTAAATCAGCTGCTGTAGTTAAGGAGCAAAAATGATTCAACATTTAGCATCCTTACCTATTTTATTACCTATGCTTGCAGCGGTTATTTTGTTACTTCCACCGTGTGGTAAAAGTGTAAAGATTCGCCGTTACGCATCAAATGCTATGGCGCTTGTTACGTTTGCCGTCAGTGTGTTTTTATTGATACATATTTACAATACAGGCATCAGTGTTTATGCCATTGGTGATTGGTCGGCCCCTTTTGGGATAGTACTTGTGGCCGACAATTTATCAACATTACTCGTAGCGCTAACCTCGTTTTTAGGACTTGGGGCCATTTTATATGGCAGTGCAGGCGATGATGAAAAAGGGAGCTTTTATCACCCACTTGTTCATTTCTTAGTATTGGGTGTTAACGGCGCTTTTTTAACGGGTGATTTGTTTAACTTGTTTGTATTTTTTGAAGTTTTACTTATTGCATCATATGCATTACTTATGCACGGTGGCGACAAACAAAACACACGTGCAGCGCTACAATATGTCATTTTAAATTTAGTGGGCTCAAGTGTATTTTTAATAGGTTTAGGTATTTTATATGGCGTATTAGGTACATTGAATATAGCTGATATGGCGCAAAAGGTATCACAGCTTAATGGTGACGATGTATTTATTGCTAAAGCCGGTGGTTTATTACTACTTATTGTATTTGCTTTAAAAGGCGCATTATTGCCCCTACATTTATGGCTTCCAAATACCTATGCAAGCGCTAAACCTGTTGTTGCAGCCTTATTTGCTATTATGACTAAGGTGGGCGTATATGCCATGCTGCGTGTTTACACCGTTATATTTGGTGAACAGGCGGGTGCACTTGAGCACATGGTACAACCTTGGCTTTGGGGATTAGCAATTGCCACTATTATCGTCGGAGCTATGGGCGCAATAGCCGCCCAAGACTTGCGTAAGTTAACTGCTAATTTAGTGTTAGTGTCTGTAGGTACATTAGTTGCGCTAGTGGCTTTACAAAATGTAAATGCAACGGCTGCATTATTGTATTACCTAGTGCATTCAACATTAGTGAGTGCCGCGTTATTTTTATTAGCCGACTTAATTACTAAGCAACGTGGTAAAGTTGCCGACAGGCTTGTTGGTGGGCGTGCAGTTAAACAGCCGCTTTTACTTGGAGCATGTTTTGTTGTTGCCGCTTTAACAGTAGTAGGTATGCCGCCGTTATCTGGCTTTGTTGGTAAAATATGGATACTAAAATCGACGTTAAATAGTGAGCAGGCCTTAGTATTTTGGCCCGTTTATTTAATAACAAGCTTTGCATTGCTAGTTGCACTTTCTCGTGCAGGTACAAGCTTGTTTTGGGAGAGAAAAGATAAACGCAGCGAAAGCCCAGACTGCGCTGATGCAAACCCATTACAAGTTACGGTAATTATAGGGTTACTCGCATGTTCGCCATTATTAGTTATTTTTGGCGGGCCGATTAGCGAATACATTATAGGTGCTGCTACGCAATTACATGATATTAGCGGTGGCATAAATGCTGTACTAAAAGGAGGCATGTAATGAGACTGCAAGCCCGTTTTCGTTGGTTACCAACACCATTTCGTAGCTTATTTTTGTTTATAGTATGGTTGTTGCTCAATAATAGTGTGTCGGTTGGTCATATTGTACTGGCAACATTTTTTGCTATTTTTATTCCTATTTTAAGCTTCTCGTTTAGAGACCCTCAGCCGCTTATATTAAAGCCAGGGCTAGCTCTAAAACAATTTTTAATTGTACTTTACGATATTATTGTAGCTAATTTACAGGTTGCGTTATTAATTGTTGGGCCTTCCAAAAAATTACGCCCCGCTTTTATTAAAGTCCCCTTAGACTTAACACATGATATGCCGATTACAATTTTAGCAAGCAGTGTGTCGTTAACACCCGGTACTGTAAGTGCGGAGGTGTACCCTATTCCTGAATCGTTAGCACAGGGCGAGGAAATGACACAACGTTATTTGCTCATACATGTACTTGACCTTGATAACGAAGCCGAGCTTATCAAGCATATTAAAAAGCGTTACGAAGCTCCACTAAAGGAGATATTTCAATGTTAGATACCGTATTACTTATCGTTTTTGCCATGATAGGGCTCTCTTTATTACTTAATTTGTGGCGCCTTATTATAGGGCCTTCGATTCCTGATAGAGTTTTAGCCCTTGATACTATGTATATTAATGTTATTGCACTTATTGTTTTATACAGCATAAGTATGGGAACAGGCTTGTATTTTGAGGCTGCATTGTTGATAGCCATGTTAGGGTTTGTAAGTACTGTTGCGGTGTGTAAGTATTTACTACGTGGCGATATAATTGAATAGGGTGGCAAGATGATTAGCGAGTGGGTTGTATCAATTTTATTGTTATTTGGCGGCACGTTTATTTTAATTGGCTCGTTAGGCTTATTAAAACTGCCCGATTTTTTTATGCGTTTACATGGCCCAACAAAGGCCACCACTTTAGGTATGGCAAGTATATTAATTGCCGCCATGGTATTTTTTGCAAACTCTGAAACGGGTTTAAGTGTTAAGGAAATATTGATCACTATATTTCTATTAATTACCGCCCCAATAAGTGGCTATATGTTAATTAAGTCTGCTATTCATCACAAACTTAAGCCAAAAGAGGGAACCAAAGGCCTAGACAATATTGAAGATGATTAAGCTTTATTAATTATCACACTATCTAGGTCGTGCCATAGCAATGAGCGTTCTCAAACCGAATAAACAGATTTATTCGGTTTTTTGTTACTAGAGAAGTCGTTAACGCTTTTATTTAAGAGTGATTAATTGAGCTTAAGAACATAATTGTGCGTATAGAGCCTCACAAATTGACAAGAAACTTTAAATTTTATGAATAACATAAACCCAAAAAAATTACTAAACAGTAAGTGGACTGCAACTCCAGCTATCAATAAAGAAAAACACTTTATCATTGTGGAAGTAGAATACGATGAAGAGGCTAACGTGATAGCGTGTATTACTGAGTCTGTGTTTTCTAAAAACCAATACCCCATTAGTTGGCGCGATCTTAAAAACACAGAAAAATGGCGTCAAGGCTGGAAATAATTTTAATAAATTTATATAAATCAATAGATTGAACTTTAAATATATAGTTAAAGTAGTTTAAAACCATCAATTTTAGGGAAGATCAGATTGATAAAAAGTAATACCAACAATAAAAAACCAGCATTTAGCTGGTTTACAAAAGTGTTTAGCTAACAGCTATTTTTCATCTGCGTATTTTACGCGAATCTTACTTTTATCAACGGTTAATTGATTAAGTGCTTTAATAGCGCTTTTGCTTTCAATATCGTTTGGCATTTCTACAAAGGCAAATCCTTTAGATTGGCCTGTTTCTTTATCGAGTACTAAGTTACAGGTAGTCACTTTGCCGTGCGCTGAAAACAATGTACGAAGATCTTGCTCTGATGTAGTGCGAGATAAGTTACGAACTAATAATTTCATATTTAACCTAAATAATGGTATCGGATAGATTATCTCAAGTAACTTGGTTTTAACCTAATTATATTTTTAGCATCGTTACTTCTATTAGTTTAAAACACTTAACTAGCCCTTAAAGCGAATAATGAGTTATTGGTAATAAATAACTAGTTATTAAAATTAATAATTGGTAAGTTATATTTTTAAAAGTTTACTTACCATTAATGTGTTGGGCTGGTTTGTTATGTCGATATTTCGTTTGAGTGTATTAAATATCTATACTGTGTGCTTTTTAAGTTTTTCATTATTGGGCTGTGGGAGTTCAAGTTCGAAAAATGAGTCGGTCAGCTCTGAGCTGTCGGTACAATCTGCCGCAATTATCAGTGGTGAAATATCAGCAAATATAGAAAACAATCGTCAAAGTGCAGTTGTGGGTGAGCTTTCTATAACAGATGAGCAAGCTGGTGAGGCGGTGTTTATTACTCAGACGAGCAGTCAAACACGTTATGGTATATTTAATATTTCAAGTAATGGTAGTTGGTCTTACACCTTGGACCTCGCTAACACAAACGTGACCGCTTTAGATATAGGTGACACATTACTTGATGAAATAGTAATTAGCTCTGCGGATGGCACTAAAGCGACAATAAGCATTACCGTTGTTGGCGTAGTACAGCCAGATAATTTTGTAGTAAGCGATGAAACAACCCTAAATGCTGATGGCGTTAATTTAGGCCTCAGCGCTTATACGTTAATAGAAAATGTATTTAGTGAAGGCTCAATTGAATCGCCTGATATGTATAGCGGTAATCATGAAGGTGTTATACATATAGTGGAAGATACAGACGATATTGTAGGTAATCACTTTGTATTTTTAGCTCATCGCGATGAAGACCAAGATAAAGACAAAGGCCCAAGTGATCGTCAGCGTAACGAAATTAAGTCCTATGATAAATCACCCCCGGCAACGCTTGCTTTTGAAAATGAAACCGTACAATACAACTGGAAGTTTAAAGTAAGTAGTGAGCTTGAGTTAACGAGTAAATTCAGTCACTTTTTCCAAATAAAAGCCCGTAACGATACCAACGACAATACCAATGGTAACGACGATCAACCTATCATTACGCTCTCTGGTGCTCAAAAAAACAGTACAGGGAACCAGTTGCAAGTAAGGTATAGCGCAGGTTTTGATGAAAACGGTAACAGTACAGGACTTGATAAAAACCTTTTAGAAACAGATTGGTCACTTATAACCGATGAGTGGATACAGGTTTTTGTTCAAGCCACATTTAGCGAGGAGGGGCAATTTGAGATGACCCTTACCCGCTTAAGCGACAATGAAGAACTATTGAATATAAACGAGCAAAACATAGATATGTGGCGAGGCGTTAGCGATGATGACTTTGCACGCCCTAAATGGGGAATTTACCGCTCAATAGTAGAGACCGATAGCCTTCGCGCTGAAGAAGAACAGGTACGATTTGCTGATTTTGTGATTAAGAAAGGTTCTTTAATAAAGTAATCGACATAATACAATTATAAAATCCACAAAAAAGCCCTTAGTAATTTAATTACCAAGGGCTTTTTTAATGCATTTTAAAAGTAATTATTTTACTTCTTTACCGGCAGCTTGTTGGTCAGCGTGGTAGCTTGAACGAACGAATGGGCCAGAGGCTGCATGTGTAAAGCCAATTTCATCAGCGTACTCTTTCAACGCGTCAAATTCCGCTGGTGGCACGTAACGTTTAACTGGCAAGTGATGCTTAGAAGGCTGTAAGTATTGGCCAACGGTAAGCATGTCAACGTTATGAGCACGTAGATCACGAAGTACTTCTTCTATTTCGCTAATCTCTTCACCTAGACCAACCATTAAGCCAGACTTAGTTTTTACTTCTGGGTGTGCTTCTTTAAAACGACGAAGTAATTCTAACGACCATTTGTAATCGGCACCTGGGCGCGCAAGTTTGTATAGACGCGGTGCTGTTTCTAGGTTGTGGTTGAACACATCAGGCGGTGTCTCAATTAAAATTTCAAGAGCACGGTCCATACGGCCACGGAAATCGGGTACTAAAATCTCAATAGTAATAGTTGGGTTGTGCTTACGGATTTCGCGAATACAATCGGCAAAATGCTGTGCGCCGCCATCACGTAAATCATCACGGTCAACCGAGGTAATTACAACGTAGCTAAGCTTCATGTCTTTAATAGTTAGTGCAAGCTTTTCAGGCTCTGCTGCATCAGGTTTTAATGGGCGACCATGAGCAACATCACAAAATGGGCAACGACGCGTACAAATAGCACCTAAAATCATAAAGGTTGCTGTACCGTGGTTAAAACACTCTGATAGGTTTGGGCATGATGCCTCTTCACATACTGAGTGTAAGCCGTGCTTTCGCATTGCTTGTTTAATACCGTCAATACGCTCTGTTGACTTTGGTAAGCGAATTTTAAGCCACTCTGGCTTACGCAACATTTCAGTTTTTTCTGTTGGCAAAACTTTAACGGGGATCAACGCCATTTTTTCTGCGTCGCGTAGTTTTACACCTGGTTCCATTTTGACTGGTTTATTCATTCGTTTTCAAACCCTTCAGTATGCTTAACCTGTGCTGCATTAAGCTTTTTAATCATGTGTTTTACGAGTCCTTCACCTGCGCTTTGTAGGTTTTGAGGACCCTCTAATTCTTTTGTTTGCACCATATTCATACCGGCATAACCACACGGGTTGATGCGTAAAAATGGACTTAGGTCCATGTTAACATTTAATGCTAAGCCATGAAATGAGCAGCCGCGGCGAACTCTTAAACCCAATGATGCAATTTTGCTGTCGTTAACGTAAACACCAGGGGCGTCGGCTTTAGCGTATGCTTCAATATTGTATTCAGCAAGCGACTCTATAATGCACTCTTCGAGCCAAGTAACAAGTTCACGCACACCTATCTTTAAACGACGTAGGTTAAATAATACGTACATCATTTGTTGGCCAGGGCCGTGGTAGGTAACTTGGCCACCGCGATCAACTTTAATTACTTCAATGTCGCCAGGGGCAAGTAAATGCTCGTCTTTTCCTGCTTGGCCTTGAGTAAATACACTTTCGTGCTCTACAAGCCAAATTTCATCAGGGGTATTTTCATCACGTGTATCGGTAAAGTCTTGCATTTTTTGCCAAATAGGCATGTAACGCTGGCGACCTAATTGGCGTACGATTAAAGTGTTTTCGCTCACATCAAATCTCAACTATGGCTTAAAGCATATGGCGTACGTCATCGATATTACTGATCACGTTGTAAATTTCTTCAATGTGTTTACCACTTGTAACCGTAGCTACTAGCGTAACAGACTCATAATTACCTTTACTGCTTGGTTTTACTTTTGGTGCGTAGTCGCCCGGAGCAATAGGTTGTAATTTTGCTAATATCTGATCTGTTAAATTAACGTTGGCTAAACCCATAATTTTAAATGTAAATGGGCAAGGGTACTCTAGGTACTCATCAAATTTAGTATTTTTAACTGGTTGAACCACGTTAGTGACTCCTCATACAAAAGTGTGAACTCTATGTAAAGCACGAAGCTTAATACAGATAGGCGTTTAGCAGTGATGCATATATGGGGCGCATTCTAGCATTTTTCAAGCAAAAAAAAACGCCTCACAATGGAGGCGCTTAAATTATATATACTTAGTCATTTACAAGTTATTGCATGATCTGTAAACGTAAGTAGTCATAAATTTTACTAAAGAAGCTGCCTTCTTCCACTTCTTCAAGTGTCACTAGTGGGTATTGCGCAATGTCTTCCCCTTCTAGTTGCAAGAATAAAGTGCCTACTTTAGTGCCTTTAGCTAATGGTGCTTCAAGGGTGTTGTCTAGCTCAAAGTTAGCTTTTAGGTTTTTATGCTGACCACGTGGAATAGTGATAGGTGTGTCTTCTAAAATACCTAACGATACATTTTCTTTGTTACCCATCCAAATGCGCTGCTCTGCAAAGCTGTCGCCCGCTTTGTAAGGTGTAATTGTTTCAAAAAAGCGAAAGCCGTAGTTAAGTAGTTTTTTGCTTTCTACTTTACGTGCACGCTCGCTTGAGGTGCCCATAACAACAGCAATTAAACGCATACCATTTTTAGTGGCTGATGTAACTAAGCTGTAGCCAGCTTCAGACGTGTGGCCTGTTTTTATACCATCTACGTCTAAGCTTTCATCCCATAATAGTGAGTTACGGTTGTATTGCTTAATACCATTGTAGGTGTATGATTTTTCTTTATAAATAGCATACTCTTCAGGTACATCTCTGATAAGTGCGGCGCTTAGCGTGGCCATATCACGTGGTGTAGTATAGTGCTCATCTGTATCAAGGCCATGGCTATTAATAAAGTGGCTGTTAGTCATACCTAATTTAGCAGCGTGAGCATTCATTAAGTCGGCAAAAGCACTTTCACTGCCAGCTATGTGCTCAGACATAGCAACACAGGCGTCATTCCCTGATTGAATAATAATGCCATGATTGAGCTCATCAACACTAATTTGCTTACCCACTTCGATAAACATTTTTGAAGACTCTGGGAAGTTTTTTGCCCATGCTTTTTCGCTAATTGTAACCATGTCGGTAGGGGCTATGTTACCAACTTTAATTTCTGTACCAATTACATAACTGGTCATCATTTTAGTTAAGCTTGCTGGCGCAAGTTTAGTATCGGCTTCGCCTTCAGCAATAACCTTACCTGTTGTAAAGTCTACTAAAAAATAACCCTTTGCATTAACTTGAGGTGGTGCCGGAATAATTTGGGCGCTGGCTGAAAATACGGCGGCTGAACAAACTAAGCCACATACACCTTTGAGGATTTTATGTTTAATTGATTTCATCATACTCATTAATGGTTAAAGTTAAAAATTCGCGTTACGCCATTCTATACCCAAACACCCCCGAGATGCGAGTGTGGTTAGGCTGGTTTGGGTATTTGTCTTACTGAGTGTAAAGCAAGAACGCGTTTTGAAATTGATTTTGTTTTAATTTTTTTAATACTTTTTCTGCATGTTGGGCGTTTTGTATTGGCCCCAAATGTAATCTGTAAATAGTGTCTTTTTTTACAATGTTTGTTGGTAATTTATATTGTTGGCGTAAGCGTTGTGCAAGGGCTTCAATATTTGCCAATGTACTGCCTGCAGCTACTTGAATATACGTTTTATTAGCAGCGGAATTCGAAAGCGTAACCGCTTCAAGCTTAACCTTTGCTGTACCGTGTGTATAGTAGCCTAGCTTGTATGCGGCCGCATATGACAGGTCGATAATTCTGTCATCATGAAAAGGCCCACGGTCGTTTACGCGTACAATTACTGACTTACCATTTTGCGTGTTTGTAACACGAACAAAACTAGGTAAAGGTAATGTTTTATGCGCCGCGGTCATGGCAAACATATCGTATATTTCACCATTTGAAGTGTGGTATCCGTGAAACTTTCTGCCGTACCACGATGCAATGCCTTCTTCTTTGTAACCCGTTTCGTCAAGCATTGGGGTATACCGTTTACCTAGCACCTCGTAGGGGCGAGAAGCACTAGCACTTTTTTGCACCTCAGTAACAATAGCATCTTGCATTTCAAGCGCTGTGGGTGCTCTAAGAGGGGCTGAATCATGGCGCATATGGTAACGCCCACTCGAACCACTACTACAGGCACTGACAGTGATAGTGATTAAGATGATTATTAGAATCTGAGCGTAACGTTGCATTATTTTAAAAGCATCCTTTTGTCTGTTGCAATCGACATAATAATACCAAAGCCGGCCATTAGCGTAATCATCGATGTGCCACCATAACTTATCAGGGGTAAGGGCACACCAACAACAGGTAGTAGTCCCGATACCATGCCAATATTTACAAATATATAAACAAAAAAAGTTAAAGTCAGTGCGCCAGCTAACAGCTTTCCAAATGCGTCTTGTGCATTTACTGCAATATATAAACTGCGGCCAATTATAAACAAATACAAGCTAAGTAAAACGCAGACACCAAATAAGCCAAACTCCTCACTTAATACCGAAAAAATAAAATCGGTATGCCGCTCTGGTAAAAACTCAAGTTGTGACTGTGTACCTTGCAACCAGCCTTTACCTTCGACACCGCCAGAACCAATGGCTATTTTAGATTGAATAATATGATAACCCGAGCCAAGAGGGTCGCTCTCCGGATCTAAAAATGTCAGTACGCGTTGTCGTTGATAAGCATGCATGCCGTACTGCCAAAATGGCCATGCAGCTAATGCAACTGCTGCACTTAAAAAGCTAATTAATCGCCAGCTCAAACCTGATAAAAAAAGTACAAATATGCCAGAGCTTGCAATCAGTATTGATGTTCCTAAGTCTGGTTGCTCTTTAATTAATAATGTAGGCAGCATTACTATCGCAAAGCCAAAAATTAAGTGTAGTGGTCGTGGTGGTAAATGTTTACGGCCAATATACCAAGCTACCATCATAGGTACTGCTAGCTTCATTAATTCTGAAGGTTGAAAGCGAGTTAACCCCAAATCAAGCCAACGTTGCGCGCCTTTAGAGCTCACACCAAATAACAACACACCAACCAGCATTAATAACCCAACGCAGTACATCGGTATAGTGAGTCTTTTCAGTGTCGCGGGAGGAATTTGTGCAAGTACTACCATGGCAATGATGGCCACACCCATCCGCGTCATGTGTCTTATCATCATCGCTGACTCTTGGCCACTTGCGCTGTACACAACCGTAATGCTTCCAGCCATCATAAGTAAAATGGCAATAAGTAAAGGCAAATCTAAATGCATGCGCATCCAAATAGAGCGCTTGTCATGCAGGGCGGTCATAGGGTGTTATTCCTTGCCAGTTCAACAGGGTTAGCTGCAAAGTAATAATCCATTAACTGTCTGGCAATAGGTGCGCCAACCGTGCTGCCACCACCATTATTTTCAACAACAATAGACACAACTATTTGAGGATTATTGTAAGGGGCAAACCCCACATAAATGGCATTATCGCGTTGTCGCTCTTTAAGTGATTCTGCATCGTACTTTTCACCTTGTGCAATGCTCACAACTTGTGCCGTGCCCGTTTTACCTGCAGGGTCGTAGTTTACGCCCTTAAACGCTTTGTGGGCGGTGCCTGTGACTTTAGTTACGGTATTATGCATAGCATCAATGGCTATACGCCAATTGTCAGGATTGTTCAGTACTACAGGTGGCTTTTCTTCATTATTTATTTGCGTCACATCGTCCTCTTTTTTAGCCACTTGCGCTAAGTGAGGAGGGTGGTTAACCCCTTTGTTAACAAGTATGTTAGTTGCATTAGCAATTTGAATGGGTGTGGCGGTCCAATACCCTTGGCCAATGCCTACAGAAATTGTATCGCCAGGCCACCAAGACTCTTTAAATCTGTTTTCTTTCCATTCTTTTGAAGGCAATATCGCGGTGGTTTCTTCGTGTATATCAATACCCGATAGATCGCCAAAACCAAAATGCGCCATAAAATTACTAATTTTTGTAATGCCTAATCGGTACGCGGTATCGTAAAAGTACGTATCGCACGACTCTTCAATGGCTTTGTATACATCCACATGGCCATGCCCCCAACGTTTCCAGTCACGCCATTTGTGCTCTACGTTTCGTATTTCAAAAAAGCCCGGATCCCACATGGTTGTCCCTTCCGTCACCATGTTTTCTTCAAGTGCTAAAATAGCCATATGCGGTTTAATGGTGGATGCTGGTGCGTATCGGCCTTGGGTAGCCCTATTAATGAGTGGGCGATCTGGGTTAAGAAGTGCCTTATAATTTTTACTGCTAATACCGTGTACAAATAAATTGGGGTCGTAGCTTGGGTTCGAATATAGCGCAAGTATTCCGCCATCTTTTGCATCCATTACGACAACCGCACCGCGCATGTCTTTGAGTGCATGTTGGGCTATTTGTTGCAGGCCGATATCGAGCGTTAACACTAAATCACTACCTGGCTGTGGGGGAAGCATACTCAGGGTGCGGATAACACGACCACGGTTATTAACTTCTACACGTTGCGAACCGACTTGACCATGTAAAAGTTGCTCGTAGTATTTTTCAATACCGAGTTTGCCAATATCGTGGGTTGCACGATAGTTTGTGGCTTGGCCTTCTTGTTCGAGCTTGTTCAGCTCTTTTCGGTTTAGCTTTGCAACATAACCTAGGGCATGAGTAAGCGTGTCGCCGAATGGGTAATAACGTGCTAAACGGGCTTCGATACTAAACCCGGGAAATTTATGCTGGTTAACCGAAAAGGTAGCAACATCGGCTTCATCAAGGCGCGCTTTAAGTACTTGTGATTTAAAACGGCGCGTGTTTTTTATATCTTTTAAAAAATCTTGTTTTTCTTGTTCTGTAATCGTGATTAGTTGGCTTACTTGCTCAAGTGATTTTTCAAGGTTATCAACCTCCTCGGGGATCACCTCGAGATTATAAACGGGTTTGTTCTCAGCAAGCAGTACACCGTTTCGGTCGTAAATTAAACCGCGATTAGGTGCAATAGGAATAACTTTAATACGGTTGTCGTTGGAGCGGGTTTGATAATCTTGGTGGTCTTTTACCTGAATGTTGTAAAGATTAGTAATTAAAACAGCTACTAACCCTAATACAAAAACAAAACCCACAAATGCACGCCGTGCAAACAAATTTGCTTCTGCGGAGTGATCGCGAATAGTGGGTCTTTGTTTTAGCATGGCAAGGCATTACTCGCGATGATAGGGATGATTGTTATTTAAGCTCCAGCCCCTATATAGGCTTTCTGCAACAATAATTCGCACCAAAGGGTGTGGTAATGTTAGGTTCGATAACGACCATTTTTGCTCCGATGCAGCAATGCATTCTGGAGCAAGTCCTTCTGGGCCGCCAATAAGTAAACTTACATCGCGGCCATCGAGTTGCCATTTTTCCATGTTTTTAGCAAGTTGGTGAGTATCTAGCGCTTTGCCAGTGACTTCTAGCGTAACAATACGATTGCCTTTAGGAATAGCGGCTAATGTTTTTTCGCCTTCAATATGTAAAATACGCTTTATATCGGCATTTTTGCCACGTTTACCAGCGGGTATTTCAATTAGCTCTAAAGCCATATCCTTGGGAAAACGGCGCTGGTATTCAGCAAATCCCGTTTCTACCCACGCTGGCATTTTTGTACCAACAGCAATCATTTGTATTTTCACGAATAACTTCCAAGCGTTGCTTTTAACAAGTGGGTGGTTAGCCCCACAGTTTTTCTAGATCGTAATAGCTACGTGCTTCAGTTTGCATCACGTGTACAACCACATCGCCTAAATCAACCAGTGCCCATTCGCCGTCATTTTCGCCTTCATAGCCTAATGGCTCTGAATCTGCATGACGTGCTTCTTTTGCTAAGTGGTCAGCGATTGATTGAACGTGGCGTTTAGACGTGCCAGTACAAATTACCATGTAATCGGTAATGTCTGATTTATCAGTTACGTCTATGTCAACGATGTCACGCGCTTTCATATCGTCAATTTTATCCATTGCAAAGGCGAGTAGTTGTTTTGAATCCAAGGTTTTGTCTCAATTTAAAAATTTAATGGCGCGTATTTTAACACGCTAGGCATTTTTAAGCATCAATTTGATATAGCTGATGCATTTGTATGTAATGACTCACGGCATCGGGTAATAGTTCATTCTTTTTGTTACTTTTTTTAAGATCATCACGAATAGAACTGGAAGCTGCATCAAGCATTTTACCCGGTAAAAAGTAAAGTTTACCACCTAAATGCTCTGCAATAAGAGCGGGGTCATCCACGAGGGCATGCTGCATGTAGTGTTTAAGCTCACCTTTTACCTGACAACTCTGCGCTGGTCGTTGATATACCACAATATGGCAAAGCTCAGTAATTGTTTGCCATTCAAACCACTTATCAAGAGAATTAAATGAATCCATTCCAATCAAAAATAATATAGGTGTGCTTGGGTACTCTTTACGCAGTTCTTGCAGGCTAAGTAATGAGTATGATGGGCCTGAACGATCTAGCTCTCTTAAATCGAGTGCAAAATGAGGGTACGGTTTAATCGCCGCATTGAGCATATTAACACGATGTTCTGTGCTTATACCTGGTGCCGCTTTGTGGGCAGGTAGTGCGCAGGGCATAAAATACAATGTGCTTAAATTAAATGCGCTTACACATTGCTGAGCCATATTAATATGGCCTAGATGAACGGGGTCGAAGGTGCCACCAAAAATAGCAATCATTTTTTTGTCCAACAGGTTAAGCAACTAATTAAGGCTGTGACGCGGCATAGGAATATCGAGCGGTTGACAAAACTTAATACAAATATGTGCAAGTGCCTGATAAGGAGCAATTAAGTTGCCTTGTTTATAGCTTGCATCAAATAAAGCAATGTCACTATTAATTTGCTCAAGTACAGTAATATTTAGGCGATTAACGGCATTTTGCACCGGCCCTTGCTGATTTTTCCAAATGGCATTTTGTTTAAATAAGCTGGCGATTGGCTCACCATTTAACAATCCCAATTGCACATTCATCAAGGTGTTGAGCTCTTTTGTAATCGCCCACAATATACTCACTACTTCAGTGTTGTCACTGGCTAATTTGTTTAAAACTTTAATGGCTTGCTTGGCATGACCATTTAATAAGGCATCGCTTAAATCAAAAATATCAAATTTGGCTTGATTTAATAACCCTTGCATAACCAATTGCTGGGTAATAAGTGCGTTGCCATGCAGTAAGGAGAGCTTTTCAAGTTCCTGAAAACACGCTAGAAGGTTACCTTCTGTAGCATTGATAAGGCTTAATTTGGCATCATTTTGCATGTTAAGAGCCAAGCGTTGACATTGCTCATCAAGCCATTGTTTTACGTGCGAGCCAGTCAGTGGGTAACAAGGTACAAATACACCTTGTTTGTCGAGCGCTTTAAACCAGGCACCGCGTTGTACTTCTTGGCTCGCTTTTGCACCTTTAATAATTAGTATCGTGTCGGGGTTAACAAGCTCAACGACACGCTTAAAGGTATTACTACCAATTACACCGGGCTTTTGCTGGTTTAGATCAAACTCAATAATAGTGCGTGCACTAAATAACGACATGCTTTGATATTGCGCTATTATTTCTTGCCAATCAAATCCTTGCATTAAAGTAAATTTAATGACTTCATCAAAGCCTTGTGCTTTGGCAGTATCGCGGATTAGCTGAACACACTGTGCTTCTTGAAAAGGCTCTTCACCAAAAACTAGGTAAAAAGGTTTTAAGCCTTTGTTTAACTCGTTAGGTAATTGATTAGCGTAACAGCGCATTACAGTTGCGACAGCTCTCTAACAATACGGCGACTTGCTTGCTTACGAATTTCGTTAATTAGCAGCTCTAGCTCTTTGGCTTTGGCAAGTGCGTTATCGGGGTCGTCTTGATAATTTCTATAAAGCTCAAAGCGTTTTTCTATAGCATCTTTATTGGGGTGTTTTAGAACATATGAAACGCCATAGGCAAGTTCGTATTCAGCAACCTGGCCATTTTTAAATAACGACAACGTTTGGCGTTCTATGGTTTCTTTACGTAAATACAGCTGCGCTACGTTTTTAGATGAAGAGGTAAGTTCAACTTCACTTGCTAACAGCTCTTTTTGTAGCTGTTCAAATAAAGCTGATTTTTCGTCATCACCAATAAGCGTAATGAGTTTTAGATTATCAGGCAGGCTTGACGCTTGCTTTAAGTGAAACCCACAACTAGATAACAAAAAACAGACTAGCGCTAAGGCTAGCCCGTTTTTAATGGCCTTAAATACAGCCATATTAGTTAGCAACCACGTTAAGTAGTTTACCTGGCACGTAAATGATCTTACGAATGGTTTTACCATCAGTAAACTTAGTTACGTTTGCTTCTGCAAAGGCAAGTGTTTCTACTTGTTCTTGTGTTGCATCTGCTGCCACAGTTAGCTTAGCGCGAAGTTTACCGTTTACTTGAACGATGATGAGCTTTTCATCTTCAACTAAGGCTGATTCGTCAACTATTGGCCATGCTGCATCTAAAATATCACCGTCTTTACCTAGTTCTTCCCACAACTCATGAGATAAATGCGGCGTAATAGGGGCAAGCATAATGATTAACGCTTCAAGTGCCTCGTTTGCAATGGCAATGTCTTGTGCATCGTTAAGTGGCGCTTTTATTAACTTATTAGACAGCTCCATGATGGCAGCAATTGCCGTGTTAAACGTTTGACGGCGTTCAACATCATCGCTTACCTTTGCAATGGCTTTGTGTAATTCGCGACGAAGTACTTTTTGTGGGTTAGTAAGCGCAGACTTTTCAAGTGCTTGGTAACCTGCCGCTTTCACGTCTACTGCGTATTTCCATACACGTTTTAAGAATCTGTGTGCGCCTTCAACGCCAGAGTCTGACCATTCAAGTGTTTGTTCTGGTGGTGCAGTAAACATCATGAATAAACGCACTGTATCAGCACCGTATTGTGCAATTACTTGTTGTGGGTCTATACCGTTATTTTTAGACTTAGACATTTTGCTCATGCCTGAAGAAAATACTGGTTCGCCATCTTCCTTGTGCCATGCTTTAGTAACTCGACCTTTTTCGTCAGTTTCTGTTTCTACATCGCTTGGTGAAATCCAAATATCACCACCTTTCTCATCTTTACGATAGAACGTTTCAGCCAATACCATGCCTTGACATAGTAAGCGGTCAAATGGCTCGTCTGAATTTACTAAACCAAAGTCACGTAATAGTTTATGGAAAAAGCGTGAGTACAATAAGTGTAAAATTGCGTGTTCAATACCACCTATGTATTGGTTTACAGGTAACCAATAGTTAGCGGCTGCTGGGTCTAACATGCCTTCGTCGTAACGTGGGCTACAGTAACGTGCGTAATACCAAGACGATTCCATAAAAGTATCGAAGGTGTCAGTTTCGTGAGTAGCAGGTACGCCGTTTACTGTGGTTTTAGCCCACTCAGGGTCTGCTTTTATTGGTGATGTTACACCATTCATTACCACGTCTTCTGGTAAGCGAACTGGTAACATATCTTCTGTTGCAGCAAGCTCGTTGCCGTTTTCGTCGCTCAGCATTGGAATTGGAGAGCCCCAATAACGTTGGCGGCTAACACCCCAGTCACGTAAACGGAAGTTTACTTTACGCTCACCCACGCCTAGTGCTTCTAGTTTGTCGGCAATCGCATTAAACGCTGCTGAAAAGTCTAATCCATCAAATTCGCCAGAGTTTACTAATACACCTTTTTCGGTGAATGCTTCTTGCGCTAGGTTTACTTCAAAGTCTGAGCCTTCAACAGGCGCAATAACTTGTTTAATATCTAGGCCGTATGCATTTGCAAACTCAAAGTCACGTTGGTCGTGGGCAGGTACTGCCATTACTGCGCCTGAGCCGTAATGCATAAGCACAAAGTTAGCCACCCAAATAGGCACTTGCTTGCCTGTTAATGGGTGAGTTGCGTAAAAGCCTGTTGCAATGCCTTTTTTCTCCATTGTTGCCATATCTGCTTCGGCTACTTTGGTGTTTTTGCATTCTTCAACAAACATTGCAATCGCATCGCTGTTTTTAGCTGCTTCTTGGGCAATAGGGTGGCCACCGGCAACGGCAAGATAAGTTACACCCATAAAAGTATCTGGGCGAGTGGTGTATACGCTAAACTTTTCGTTGTTATCGGTACGCGTAAACTCAATGTCTAAACCTTCAGAGCGGCCAATCCAATTGCGCTGCATGGTTTTAACTTGCTCAGGCCAGTCGTCTAATTTGTCTAAATCGTCTAAAAGCTCTTGTGCGTAGTCGGTAATCTTAATAAACCACTGCGGGATTTCTTTTTGCTCAACCACAGCGCCAGAGCGCCAACCGCGACCGTCAATGACTTGTTCGTTAGCAAGTACAGTTTGATCAACCGGATCCCAGTTTACGGTCGACATTTTTTTGTACACTAAGCCTTTTTCGTAAAGCTTAGTAAAAAACCACTGCTCCCACTTATAGTACTCTGGGTGACACGTTGCAATTTCACGATCCCAATCGTAACCAAAACCTAATTGCTTAAGTTGGTTACGCATGTAATCAATGTTTTCGTAAGTCCACTTTGCAGGCGCTGTTTTATTTTTAATAGCGGCGTTTTCTGCTGGTAAACCAAACGCATCCCAACCCATAGGCTGCATTACGTTTTTGCCTTGCAGGCGCTGGAAACGAGAAACAACATCACCAATGGTGTAGTTACGCACATGACCCATATGCAGTCGACCACTCGGATAAGGGAACATAGAAAGACAGTAATATTTTTCTTTGCTCTCATCTTCAGTGACTTTAAATACTTGGTTTTCTTCCCAGTAGCTTTGTACTTTTGACTCTATATCTTGCGGGTTATATTGCTCTTGCATCTACGATTCCAGACTTCTTGCAAACTAATAAAAAATTGCCGATAGGATAACCCAAATAAAGCACTATTCACAGCGTCAAAAACACCGTTTTGCTAAATTGTAACCTTCATGTCAGGTTAACCTATACTTATCTATGTTAAACGTCAGGCGTGTTGACCTGTGTAGATTGAAATTTGCTCAGTTTAGGGTTTTCTAATCACATTATAAAATGTCACTTAGTGGCCTGAGCAAAGATTCATAAATATTGCGTCAATCCAACTCGTTTATTAGCAATTTTGAAGGAGTACATAATGGCAGATTATAAAGCATGGCTTAGTGATTTAAGCGCGTGGCTAAAAGACATCAAAGATCATGAGGTAAAAGATGCGGTAACTCGTTTTGTTGAATCAGAGCAAGCACTTAAAAATTTAGGTGAGGAAAAGTATCAGCTCTACCGCAACTACTTAAAACGTGACATAGAGCACCTTAGCGAGAACGATTCCCACTATAATTCGCTTGCATGGCAAGAGCTTAAAGAATCTTTATGGTTTGAACTTTCACATATAGAAGACAAAACTCAGCTGGAATGGCAATCCTTAAACCAAGATTTTAAACATAATGGGGTGTATCACGCAGGTGAATGGATAGCCATGGGCACATTAGTATGTAAGAATTGCACTCATAGTTACGATGTTTATCACGCCACACAAATTTTACCGTGTATTGAGTGTGATGGAATCTATTTTAGTCGTAAGGCACTGCACCCTTAAGCATATGTATTAAGTGGCTGCTGGCCACTTAATACGCCCAAAAGCCAGCGATTATGCTGGTATATAAAGAAGTTAGAATGACGAAAAAACTGCTGCCACTATCTGTATCAACGCTTGCACCTAGTATTTCTGCTAATCACGTACTGACGTGCATGAATAATCCCTACCCAGAGCAACTCAATTTTATTGGGCAACAACGTGCACAAAGTGCGCTCGACTTTTCGCTGGGGATGGAATTACCTGGTTATAACGTTTACGTTATGGGCGAAGCCGCACATGGGCGTTACACACTCGTAAAGGACAAACTAAAACAGCATGCCAAAGGCCGAGTAACCCCAAACGAATGGTTGTATGTTAATAACTACGACGACCATCGCGAGCCAATAGCATTGTTTATGCAGGCAGGGCAAAGCAAACAATTGAGTGACGATATAGACTCGTTTTTAGACGAAGTGCTCGACACGTTTCCAGCCGCATTTGATAACCCTGCTTACCAGCGAAAGAAAAAATCAATTGATCGTGAATTTAATGATGCTTACGACAGCGCAATTACTGCCGTTGAAGTGGCTGCGCTTGAGCAAAGTGTTGCACTTGTTGAAGAAAAAAGCTCAGTGGGCTTTGCGCCACTTATAGATGGCAAGCAGTTGAGTGATAGCGAGTTTGCAGAACTAGAAGATGAACTTCGCGAAGCGTTTTTTGAGAAAATAGAAAAACTAGAAGATGCGTTAATTGAAGCACTGATAGAGTTGCCGCGTTGGAAACGTGAATCTAAAGAAAAACTCCGCAACCTTAAAAAGTCGACCGCTGAGCAAGCAACTAAACCACTGTTAAAAGATTTAGAACATAAATACGCCACACATATTGGCGTGCTTCGCTATTTAAAAGACATACGTGTAGAAATTATAGATGCTGTACTTGAATGGCTAGACGATGAAGACGAAAACGAAGAGAATAAAGAAGACTTTGATCGTAAAGGCATGCTCACTGACTTTTTTGCACCCAATATTTTAGTCGAGTTTAAAGAAGACGATGCAGCCCCCGTGGTGTACGAGCCTAACCCTACCTTTGGTAATTTATTTGGCAAAATAGAGTATGCCACTTCACAAGGTACACTAATCACCAGCTACCGCTCAATTCAGCCCGGTGCATTACACCGTGCAAATGGCGGTTATTTGATAATGGATGCTGAAAAAGTAATGGCTAACCCGCAAGTGTGGGATGGGCTAAAGTTATCGCTGAAAATGCACCAAATTAAAAATGACTTACCATATCAAGATAGTACAGTAGGCACGAGCTTTACGCTTCGCCCGCAATTGATCCCACTTGATGTAAAAATTATTTTATTAGGCTCGCGCGATTTGTATTACACCATAGGTGAATACGATGAAGAATTCGCAGAGCTATTCAGAGTACTAGCAGACTTTGATTACTATTTACCAAGCAGTGATAAGTTACAGTACCAGTTTATTACTAAAGTGACAGAGTACTGCGAAAAAACGCTTAAGTGCACCACAACGCAAGCCGCTATGGTGAGATTGCTTAAATTTAGTTATCGCCAAGCTGAGCATCATAACAAGCTTTCAGCGCGTTTTGCTGATGTGTTAGAGCTGGTGGCTGAGGCAAGTTATTACGCAAAACAAGATAAGCTAACGGTTATTGATGCGCATCATATTGATGAAGCCATTGAGGGTAAGCAATACCGCACCGGTCAAATTAGTGAAAATATGCTCAGTGATATCAAAGAAGGCCACACGTTAATTGCTACAACCGGACAAGCCATTGGTAAAGTAAATGGCTTAACGGTACTGCACATTGGTGATACGTCGTTTGGTACACCGGCGCGAATTACTGCCACGGTATACGCCGGCGCTGATGGCGTAATAGACGTAGAGCGCGAAGCAGAACTGGGTAAAGCTATTCACTCTAAAGGCGTGATGTTACTTACCGGTTATTTAGGTAATAAATATGCCCAGCAGTTTAGCCTTACGCTCAGCGCAAACATTGCAATAGAACAAAGCTATGGCTACATAGACGGCGATAGTGCCTCGTTGGCTGAGCTTTGCGCGTTAATTTCGGCTATTACAAGCTTACCAATAAGCCAATCAATTGCGCTTACCGGCTCTATAAACCAACATGGTGATGTACAAGCTATTGGTGGTGTAAACGAGAAGATAGAAGGCTTTTTTAAGTTGTGTAAAATGCGCGGCTTAACGGGTGAGCAAGGCGTCATTATTCCTAAGTCAAACCAAGTTAATTTGGTTTTAGACGACGAAATACTCAATGCAGTAGAGCAAGGCAAATTTAATATTTACGCAGTAGAGACGGTCGATCAGGCGCTAAACTTACTGATGGATATTGAAGCGGGCGAACTCATCGACGATGTATACCCTGAAAGTTCAGTAAACGGCATCGCACTTGCGCGTTTAAAAGAGATTGCCGATATTGTTAATGGCGATAACGAAGACGATGCGGATGACGAGCTAGAAAACGAAAAACTAGAAGACGAGAAAAACTAATTATGATCAATATTATTTTGGCGGTTGTGATCGCTATTTTGTGCGTTTTAATATTTAAAAACAGTAAAAAGGCCAAACAACAGTCGATTGCTAATGCGCAAATTGAAAGCGACTATTTAGTGGCAAACGCTAAGGTAGATGGTGTATTAGAAACTGCATCTGGCCTGCAATATAAAGTATTGCACAAAGGAGAAAACAGCAACACACCTAGCCCAACAAGTATGGTCAATGTGCATTACCACGGTACACTCATCGACGGAACTGTGTTTGATAGCTCAGTAGAGCGCAAGTCACCTATCAGCTTTGGTTTACACCAAGTTATTAAAGGGTGGACCGAGGGGTTACAGTTAATGAGCCCGGGAGATAAATTTCAGTTTTATATACCGCATCAGTTGGCTTATGGCGAAAAGCGGGTAGGGAGTATTCCACCAGCATCACTGCTTATTTTTGAAGTAGAACTGCTTGCAATAGAGTCGTAAACTTACCGTGTATGCTCACTTTTAACCGATTAAAAGTGAGCATGACGTACTAACCTGCAAATTCAATGTGTGCTATTTCAAGCTTAAATTTTCCCGCCTGTTTTCCTGCAATCATAAAACCAAGTTGTCTAATATCACTAAAATCAATCACCGGTTGCTGCATTAGCGTACGACCACGAAAAGTAAGCGTAAAATCGCTTGGGGTAAAATTAATGTTAGTCCATTCATTTTCTATTGTTTTAAATGAGTGTGTATACGCAGGTCCATCAAGGTAGTTGGATGTACGCAGCCTTAGTTGATACGTTTGACCATCACCTTTAACACGTAAATTAATAGTATTTGCGTTTTGGCCCTGTGTGTTGAGCTCAGTGCGGATAGAAGCAAACCCTCCGTTATTTTTAAGCGATACATTACCTTCAAATACCAATGCCTCTTTTGTATGGCTTACTTGGCTATTAGACACGCCCCCCATGACCGAATCGTTTACAACGTACCAACGCTGATTGGCGTTAACCTCTGCGCTTAGCAGCAAAGTATTAAATATAAAAAGAGAGGCTAATTGTTTAGTGGTCATTGGGGTTGCTCCTAAGGGTTTTGATAAACTAATACGATCACATATATAAATTGTTCACTTAACCTAAACTAATTTATTAATAACGTGCAGGGCTTGCTGGCTTTTAAGGATAAAAAATTTGTTAAATCGAGGGTTTTTAGTCACTGCGCAAAGTTTGTAACCTAGTGGACTAAATAAAAATCGAGTAAAGCTTCTGCGTCCCGCTCACCCTTTTACCTTCACCTTGAAGGCAACAAACAGTAAATAGCGCTTGTTTGAATTAGCTTGAGCAAAAAATAAAAAGCGCGTAAGTTAAACGCGTTACCTATTTTAATAACAAGAATTAAAATGAAAGCAAAAGAAATAGAACAATTAGAATTATCTAAAACCGAAACTAGAGAAGTCATTACCCCTTATGCATTTAAGGTTGATAACGCTCTGTTAGGCATACCTCTGGCAACACCTCTTAAACGAGCTTTAGCAATAGTAATAGATGTTGCCCTAATATTTGTAGCTGCAAAGCTTAGCGCCACCTTAATTGCGTTTGTTGCTGCTATGGCTTTTTATAAAGGCACTGCGCAGCAATACCTTCCTAAAATGTCGAGTGTATGGCGAAGAATATTAAAAATAGTAGCGGCGAGTATTTTATTTGTAAGCGCTCTTGCTGTGCTTTCAATTGGCATAGATTACTTAGAAGGCGATGACTCTGCTCAAGGCTTAACTGTTCAAGGCTTAAAAATAGAGGATGACATTCAGCTTACTTCCACAGAAAAAAAGCAGGTAAATGCCTACTTAGTGCAAACAGACGACGAAAGCTGTGAGCAATCTTGTCAACAAAATGCACTTGATAATTTGATAGGGCAAGTACCCAAATTAGCCGAAATGGACGACCTACAAAACCCACAACTTGCAAAAGCATTTTTACAATTATTAGTGCTTGGTGAAAATAACGGATTAAAGCTTGCGCAGTTAACAGAAGATAAACCCGCACAAACAACCACAAACAGTATTTTGCAGTGGGGCAAAGGTATTATCCAAGACTTGGGCTTAGGTTTTGGGTGGGCTGCTGTTTACTTTACGCTATTTTCATTACTTTGGCGTGGCCAAACTCCCGGTAAGAAGGTGTGTAATATACGTGTTGTTGCCTTAAATGGCGAACCACTTGGTTTGCTTGATTGCTTTGGCCGCTACGGTGGTTATGGCGCGGGTTTTGCCACTGGGTTACTAGGCTTTTTACAAGTGTATTGGGACCCAAACAGGCAAGCCATTCAAGATAAAATATCAGCGACTGTGGTTATTCAAGGTAGCGTAAAGCAAATTGTGAATATAGAAACAGTAGAAGAAACCGTAAAAGCTAAATAATTAATAGTTATAGGCAATAGGTACGCTAGTGAAGTTTTTAATGTTGACGATTATCACTTTATTTTTTGCAATCAGTGCAAGTGCTTCCGAGTCGGTTGTGTTAGCAAAGAATAACCATATTGAGTCTCGAATTTTAAAAGAGAGGCGATTTTATAGCGTTTACTTACCACCTAGTTATAGCCAAAATACTGATAAAACATACCCTGTAGTTTACTTACTTGATGGTGATAGCACACATTTAAAAGCAGTTGCAGGGCTGGTAGAAGCGTTAAGTACAGAGCGTTTAGAGCAGCAAATACAGCAAGCAATTATTGTAGCTATTCCTAACAGCCAAAACGCAATAAGAGAGCGCGACTTTACCCCAACCAATGTTGACTGGACGTTTAACGAAAAATTATTAGAAAGGTTTGAAAATATCGGCAATGCCGCAAACTACAGTGCATTTTTTGAAAAAGAACTTATTCCACATATTAATAAAAACTACCGAACATCAAATAAGCGGGTATTAATTGGTGAGTCTTTTGGTGGCTTATTTGCAAGTTACGTACTGTTGACTAATCACACATTATTTACAGATTACTTAATAATTGATGCTACCTACATTTGGGATAATAATTATTTAAACCGTTACTTTAAAAATAACCAACTTGAAAACAAAGAGATGGCAGGGGGTGTGTATTTTACGTTTGCGAATAACGCCACAGCATTTGGTGAAATAGGTAAAACAAATTATCAGTGGGGATTAGCGTTTGCAGATAAATTAAGGAATCACCCAAGTAAAAAATTAACAGTAAAACAGCGTTACTTTGAAAACGAAACACACGGTACCGTTGCTGCACTTAGCTGGTATTATGGATTGAGAAAATTACTTCAACAATCAGTTGTAATTGAAAATCGATAAATAACTATAAATTAAAGCCCAATAACTAGCTAAAGTTTTAGTTAATTATTGGACGATCGAAGACTATTTTACTTTTGTATTTAACAAGACAATAGGAGTTAAAATATGCTTAAGTATTTGCTCATATTTATCGTTATCAGTTAAGTCAGGGGCATGTAGATCTAGGCCAACCTCATGAAAATTATTTTTTTCAACGTCATTATAATATTGTAATGCGATACTAATTGCAGGCCTGAATTCGACTGAGTCTCTTGACCTTGTCAATACGTGCTGCTCAACACCATTCCAAGTTGCAGTGCCGTCTACTATTTTAATTGAATTTTCTTTTGGGTGGATAACCAGCAAATTGCCAATATTTGGATACGTTTGCTTAATGCTGTTAAACGTAAATTGTATAGCTGCTTGCACTCGTCCTGATTCGAGTTTGCCTGTTTTTGTGTTAAAAGCACCGCCTTGTTCAATAATAAAGTTATCAAACATGGGTTGAACTTTAGGGTTTAGGTTAGTTAAGTTATATTTTTTTGAAAAGTTAATTACGTTATTATCAAATGCTTCTCTATAGAGTGCTTTGTTACCGGTATTGGCTGTTGGTAACCATATATAGGCTAGGTTACTATGTGTTGCCGGTTTAGCGATTCTAATTCCATTCGCTATCACTTTAGGGTCGCTATTGTATTGAAATAGTTTGCAACCGACTAAATTGAGTAAAACGATGATGACAACCATGTGTTTAATCATTTTTTCGTCTTCCAAGTGTCGATTGTTTTTAATGCGAACTGTAATGCACTATCCAATTTTGCAGGGTCTTTAAATAATTTAGCGGCATCTTTCACAATAATTTCTTCATCACTGTTAAATTGTGCCACTAACTCAATACCTCCAGAGCCCATAGTTAAGAGTGTGTCTTTCTCATCTCTAATTCTGATATACACTCTGCTTCCTGGCACATAACCTTGTTCGTTTTGAAATAACGATACGAATATATCACCCCCATCGGCACCACCTTCAAGGTAAGACTCTTCTTGGCCATACCACTTGGCTACGTGGCCTAATAAAATACTGTTTGTAAAATGTGCGCGAACAGTATCAACACCTGCAAACACAAAAGCATTTACACCGAGGTTTGTTTTTGTAGTGGCAAGTGCTTCTTTCCAGAGTTCATTACGTAGGTTTTCATTTGCTTGTCCTGTAAGCGGGTCGTATAAGTTCTCAGCGTTATCTAATAATTGATTAAATACCGTATAAACTTCGCTGGCGTCTACTACTTTAAAACCACGCGCTTCAAGTGCTTTTTTTATTGGCGCTTTATAATGATTTTTTAATTGTTTTTCAAAATAAGTGAGATCTTCTTCAACATAAAAACCGCCAAATCCAAGTACCTGATAATTTGCTTTTAGTTGTCCCGTATTCATGTAGTTTGGTGAGGATTTACATCCACTTAATATGACAAGGATAATAATGGTAAAAATATATCTCATAAAAACTCCTGAAAATTAAAGTAATTTGATACCAATTTTAGCGAACGATGTAAGGGTAAGTTGCCTATATTCACTTCCACCAACTTGTGAGCGCCAATTGATTGTTGTTTTTTTATTATTCAAACTGCTATCAGTATAAAAAATTAAGTATTTGGCTTCCTCTGGTAGAGTAAATTGAGTTTTGTAATATAGGTTACCAGCTAAATCTAATGTTGTTGGTAAACCATTTTCCCACGCCTCATAAGGTTTAAGGTGTTTTATAATCTGCTTTGATTTATCTAACAGTATTAACTCAGGGTAAACAAGCGTTGCTGTTTGAATAAATGCGCCATTGGCGTAACTAAAAACTTGAGCGAAGCGACTATTATTTGGTTTTTCAATTGCAATGAATGGGCTTTTGGCTTCATTAAAAACTCTAATAGGCTGGTTCTTTAAATCATAAGAGGTCAGCTTGTTTATTTGCTGTGTTGTAAATGCAATATCGCTTAAGTTGACACAGCAGGCGGGATTACTTTTTAGTCTTGATAGGTCACTTTTAGCTGAATTAGCGCAGCCAAACAATAATATGACTAAGGTTGCTATGCTTATTACTTTTTTCATAAATATTTTAATTATTATTAGTATATTGATAGTAACTAATATGAAATAAGACTAAAACACATAAATTTATAATATGTAACTCAATGTAAATAAAATTAAATATGAATTTTTCACACAAGTTTATTCTCTAATTTGACCCATAAATATTGAGTACTTTTAGTTTTTAAATCGCATTAGAGTCCCACCAATCCCTAATAACGTCACAATTCCCCATACAAACACATTGCCATATTGGCTATACACACTATTACCTTGTATCAATTTTACATCGGCTTTTAATACAGCGGCTTCAAACTGTGGCATGGTTTGTTGTGTATTGCTTAGCGGGTCGTATACGGCGCTTACACCGTTGTTGGTAACACGTACCAGCGGGCGTTGTAACTCAAGGGCACGCATGCGGGCAATTTGCATGTGTTGCAATGGCCCAATTGATTGACCAAACCACGCGTCGTTACTTACAGTAAATAATATGTCTGAGTTAGTTTTATAATTGCCACGTACTAAATCGGCAAATACTATTTCGAAGCAAATAGCAGGGAGCAGATTAAAGCCATTGGCGCGCAAGTTGTTTTGTATTCTGTCGCCACGCGTAAACGACGACATAGGTAAATCAAACAAAGGTGCGATTGGGCGCAGAATATCTTGAAACGGTACAAATTCTCCAATCGGTAGTAACTGGTGTTTTTGATAGCGATTTTTACCGAGGTATTCATAATGGCCGTGCTCGTCGCCGCGCTCTTTGTTACCCAGCACTATAAGTGTATTAAATATGGTTTTAGTATCGATTTGGTAGTCGACAATGCCCGTTATAAGGGCGGTTTCATTAAATGAGGCTGCGCTATCTAGCCCAGCTAAGTAGCTGTCGGCAAGGGCTTCTATTTCAGGAACTGCGGCTTCAGGCCAAACAATTAAATCAGCATCCCAATGTGGGCGAGTCATGTCTTGGTATTTGCTCATGGTGGTCCAAAACTCGCTAGGCTCAAAGCGAAGGTGCTGCTTTATATTGCCTTGTACTAGTAAAGTCGACATTGACTTACCTGAGTACTCTACGGTGTTTGTTGCACGCGAACCAATGCATAAAACAGTAAATACAGTGAGCGTAACCAGCGGGGTCTTTATGTCTTTTTGTGTTAATCGGTACAGTGCAAAGCCAATGGCAATACATACTAAGGTCAGTCCAAATTCACCAATGTATGGGGCCAGTATATTTAATGGTCCATCGGTTTGGGTATACCCAAAACTTAACCACGGAAATCCGGTAAGGACCACACCCCGTAAATATTCACTAAGAGCAAAAAAGCTAATAAGCAGCAAACCAAAGCTATTTGGGCTGGTGGCAAAGCGAGTTGTTAAGTAGAACGCTAAGGCGGGATAAAGCGCTAAGTAGCCGCACAATAGTGCCATTAACGAAAAAGAGGCTACAAGCGGCATACCGCCAAAGGTAGCTATAGACACATGTACCCAACTAATACCTGCACCAAACCAGCCTAAACCAAATATAAAACCATATTTAGCGGCATTCTTCGCATGGGCTTTTCCGGTATTGTTTGGATTAATACAAAAAATGACAGCTGCAATACTAATAAATGCAATTGGCCAAATTTCAAAAGGGGAGTAGCTAAAAGTTAAAATAAGGCCCGCAATAAATGCGAGCCATGATTTTATATCTTTTGCTAATAGGGTCAGTCTAGTTAGCAGTTTCTTCACTGTCGGTGTCATCAGCCTTAGGAACGGTGACTTGCAGTTGCAAGATACGACGATTGTCGGCATTGGTTACTTTAAATTGGTAACCATCTATGTCTATTGTTTCACCACGGCTGGGCATATGGCCAAATGCATGTAAAACGGTGCCACCAATAGTGTCGGCTTCTTCTGTGCTATATCCTGTGCTGAAGTGCTCGTTAAAGTCATCTACTGGCGTTAAGGCCTGAACAACATGAACGTGTTTTGCAAGTTGACGAATGTCTTGTTGTTCTTCTTCTTCGTCGTGCTCGTCTTCTATTTCCCCAACAATGGTTTCAAGAATATCTTCAATTGTAACGAGTCCCGATACGCCGCCGTATTCATCAATAACGACAGCCATATGATAGCGTTGCTGACGAAATTCATTAAGCAGGGTGTCAACACGTTTGCTCTCAGGTACGACCATGGCAGGGCGTAAGTAATCGCGTATTGAAGGTAAATGCTCGTCTTTATTTAAGATAAGCGGGAGCAAATCTTTAGCAAGTAAAAAACCTTCCACGTGATCTTTGTCTTCAATCACCACAGGGAAGCGTGAGTGAGTTGAGTCAACCATCATGGGTATTAGCTCTTCAAGCGGGCTGTCGATCTCAAGAGTGACCATTTGTGAGCGCGGGATCATTATGTCTCGCACTTTAAGCTCAGATACACTAAGCACACCTTCAATCATTTCTTTTGTTTCTGGATCGATTACGTCTCGTTCTTGCGCATCGGCAATCACTTCGACCAGCTCTTCTCTATTCTGGGGTTCCCCTTGCAGCATTTGGGTTATTCTACCCAACCACGTTTTGCCAGAAGAACCCTGGCTAGATTGCGAGTTACCGTCGCTCATTGCGTCTAATTGCTCCGTTAATTTAAATTTCGTCCCGGTATGGGTCTGCTATATTTAGCTCTGCAAGTAATTGCTTTTCGATGCTTTCCATTTGCAAAGCGTCTTCACTCTTTATATGGTCAAATCCAAGTAAATGCAAGCACCCATGAATGACCATGTGGGCAAAGTGGTCATGAAATGACTTCTCTTGCTCCACTGCTTCAGCCAATACAATGGCTGGGCAAATAACTAAGTCACCAACAAGGGGAAGCTCTATTCCTGGTGGCGCTTCAAATTCAAACGACAATACGTTAGTGGGTTTGTTTTTACCCCGGTAGTCGTTATTAAGCTGTTGTGATTGCGCTTCGTCGCTAATTACTATGGTGAGTTCAGACTCATCACGATATTGGCTTAACGCTTTATCAGCCCATAATGCAAATTGGGCTTCACTAGGGAGGTTGTCAAACTCACAGGCTATTTGTAAATCAAGTTCGGTTGTCAAAGTATTACTCTTTAGTAGTAGAGTTAAGTTGAGCAGCTAGCTCGTCTTTTGCTTTTTGCTTTTCAATTCGCTTCAAACGCTCGCTCTCATCGTTACGCTCGTAGGCTTCAACAATACGCGCAACAACAGGGTGGCGCACTACATCGTGTGCTTTGAAGTAATTAAAACTAATTTCATCTACACTATCGAGTACTTCTATAGCATGGCGTAGGCCAGAGCGTGTGCCGCGCGGTAAATCAACTTGGGTTATATCACCAGTGATCACCGCTTTTGAATTAAACCCTATACGGGTTAAAAACATTTTCATTTGTTCTGCTGTGGTATTTTGACTTTCATCTAAAATAATAAACGCATCGTTTAATGTACGACCACGCATATAGGCAAGGGGTGCAACTTCAATGATGTTTTTTTCTATTAGCTTTTCGACTTTTTCAAAACCGAGCATCTCGAATAGCGCATCGTAAAGCGGGCGCAGGTATGGGTCAATTTTTTGGCTTAAATCACCAGGTAAAAAACCAAGCTTTTCACCAGCTTCTACAGCGGGACGCGTTAACAAAATACGACGAATTTCTTGTCGTTCAAGGGCATCAACTGCGGCAGCTACTGCTAGATAGGTTTTACCTGTACCAGCAGGGCCTATACCAAAAGTAATGTCGTGGTTTAATATATTGGCAACGTAAAGGCCTTGGTTGTCGTTTCGGGGCTTAATAACACCACGGCGCGTTTTTATAACCATTTCTTTGCCGTATGCACTGCTTGAAGCATCTTGCTCTAGGGCTTTAGATTCGGTAATTGCCAAGTGAACATTATCAGGTTCTATTTCACCAATAACACCGCGCACAGGTTGAGTATCAACATATAGATTTTTTAAGATTTCGACCGCAGAGGCACTATTGAGTAGCTTTCCCGTTACTTTAAAAAAGTTGTCACGGTGAATAATTTCAACAGCTAGGCGGCGTTCAATTTGTTTGATGTTTTCGTCAAACGGGCCACATAAAGAAGAAAGGCGTTTGTTATCGGCAGGTTCTAAATAAATCTCTAATGTTTTTAACTGATTACTCAAAATTGCTTCCTATAGAACGGCGCCAGTATTTACTGGCGCTAGGTGTATTGACTAAGGAACGAAAGTAGCTACGCCAATCTCGTTAACTGTCTCTGGTTTTGGCTCACTGCTTGCTGCTTTGGTTAAAATAGCTGATGGAGCGATATCGCGTCGTAAGTTCATTTCTGATTCTGTACGAATTAAGTCACCACGTAAAGAGTTAGGCAGCGCCTCAGTAATACGTACGTCAACGAACTGGCCGATCACCGAATGTGGACCAACAAAGTTAACAACACGGTTATTTTCGGTACGACCGCGTAATTCCATTGGATTCTTTTTCGATGGACCTTCAACCAAAATACGTTGTTCTGTATCGAACATTTGGCGGCTAATGTGCTGTGCCATTTGTGTAATACGGTTCTGTAACAGGTATAAGCGTTCTTTTTTCTCTTGCTCAGTTACGTCGTCTGGTAAATCCGCCGCAGGGGTACCAGGGCGTGCGCTGTAAATAAAGCTAAAGCTCATATCAAACCCAATATCGTTGATAAGGTTCATCGTGGCTTCAAAATCAGCTTTACTCTCACCTGGGAAACCGATGATGAAATCTGACGACATGCTTAAGTTAGGGCGAATTTTACGCAGCTTTCTAATTGTTGATTTGTATTCAAGTGCTGTATGGCCGCGTTTCATTAGGTTTAGTATACGGTCAGAGCCACTTTGTACCGGTAAGTGTAAGTGATCTACAAGCTCTGGTACGTCAGCATATGCATCAATAATATCTGGTGTAAATTCTACTGGGTGCGATGTTGTATAACGAATACGGTCAATACCATCAATTGCAGCAATTAATCGAATTAAATCTGAGAAGTAGCAAATGTCGCCATCGTGAGTATCACCACGGTATGCGTTTACATTTTGCCCTAATAGATTTACTTCACGCACGCCTTGCTCTGCAAGTTGTGCCACTTCAAGGAGCACGTCATCAACTGGGCGGCTAACTTCTTCGCCACGAGTATAAGGTACAACACAAAAGGTACAATACTTAGAACACCCTTCCATTATTGATACAAACGCAGAAGGGCCCTCAGCTTTTGGCTCAGGTAGGCGGTCAAACTTTTCAATTTCTGGGAACGAAATATCAACAACAGACGAACCTTTATTACCTTGCACTTGCTTAATCATTTCAGGTAAACGGTGCAGTGTTTGTGGGCCAAAAATAACATCTACAAATGGAGCTCGCTGGCGAATAGAATCACCTTCTTGAGAGGCAACACAGCCACCTACACCAATAATTAGCTCAGGCTTGTCGTCTTTTAACAACTTCCAACGGCCTAATTGGTGAAATACTTTTTCTTGTGCTTTTTCACGAATTGAACAGGTGTTAAGTAAGATTACGTCGGCATCTGTTGCATCTTCAGTTAGCTGGTAGCCATTGGTGGCATCTAAAAGTTCAGCCATTTTCTGAGAGTCGTATTCGTTCATCTGACAACCCCAGGTTTTGATATGCAGCTTTTTGCTCATTGAAATTTAGCCTCGTGTTCAATTCGATAATGGCACAAATATGTGCTTGAAACAGAATTAAGGAGCAAGCTTGCTCACTTAAAGGACGCGTATTTTAGCTGGATACCCGCCCAGATCCAAGTATAGTTTTCATGTTTGTGATCTCAAATCAAACTCAGACGAGTTTAATAGCTTGATAGTTATATACTCTCGCACTATAGCGGCGAGTTACGGTACAATTAAAATAGATTAACGTATTAACAAAATGATGATAAACATGACTCAAAATAATGTGATAGTGGTTGGCGGCGGCATGGTTGGTGCGGCAATGGCAATAAAGTTAGCACAACAGGGAAAGTCAGTGCGCATTATCGAAAAACACCTAATCGATCCGTCTCATGTTTTGAGTAATGACAACGTTGATATAAGAGTATCGGCTATTAATCGTTTTTCTGAAAAGTTACTCGATGGTTTAGGGGCTATGCCCATTTTAAGCAAAGGCCGGATTGCGCCATACCAACAGTTAGAAGCTTTTGAACGCGGCGACGATAAATTGTTATTTGATTGCGCCGACATTAATACCACGCATTTGGGTCACTTAATCGAAAACAGTTTAATACAAGCCAGTTTATGGATGCAGTTTGAGCAATACGATATTGAAGTCATCGAGCAAAAACAGATTGTTAGTAAAATTGAACAAAATGCCGATTCGATTACCTTGGTATATGGCGAGCAACGTTATACCGCCAGCTTAGTGGTTGCAGCCGATGGCGGACAATCGCAATTACGAACTAAAGCAAATATTGGTGTAACCGGTTGGCAGTACCAGCAGCAATGTATGGGCGTACTTATTAAATTGGACGCACCTCAACAAATAAAGACATGGCAGCAATTTACGCCATCAGGCCCATTGGCTTTTTTACCTATGCAAGCACCTTACGCTAATTTAATTTGGTACGACGATGCCAACACATTAAACACATTTAAAGGATTAGATGGAGCACAATTAAAAAGTCATATTTTGGCTAAGTTCCCTGGCCTTGCAGGCGATTTTGAAGTGCAAAGTCATGCAGTGTTTCCAATTACTCGTCAACATGCTAATAATTATTCTTGTGGTCGTTTGGTGTTAGTAGGCGATGCTGCGCACACTATTAATCCACTGGCTGGGCAGGGCGTTAACTTGGGCTTCCAGGACGTGGTCGCTTTAGCCACTCTATTAAATGATGCAACCGACGTAGGATGTGCGTTAAAGCTGCAAGAGTACGAACGCGCCCGCCGAAAAGCTAACTTATTAATGATGAGTATGATGGATGCCTGCTATTTTGGTTTTTCAAACCAAATAGCGCCACTAAAATGGGCGCGTAGCCAATTTTTAAAAATGGCTAACAATACTGGGGTGGTAAAAAACTGGGTATTAAAGTACGCAATTAGCGGTGAATTTAGCTAAGAATATGCGTTTACATTTAAGATATGCATTTTACTCATTAAACTAATTTGTAATCATTTGACTATTCAGCCCTTAAAATGAGAGCTTAAAAGTTATTTTAAAGCTCTTAATCCTAATTTTATTTCCCTTTTACGTATATTTGCCATACTCAAGCAATAAGAAGTCTTTAGTTTGAGGGGCTATGGAAAGTTTATTAATTGTAATCTTATTAGGTATTTTGCTTTTAGGTTTTAGCATTCAGCCAATAATAACAATATGCAAAAAGACTAAAAATATGGCATGGAGTTTACTTCTTGCTTTAGTTGTTTTATTTATTTTTGGGTATTGTTGGATATTACATTATTTTGCAAATAACACTTTAGATAACTTGGTCTTAATTAGTATCTCACTCATTTTATTAGGAGGGGGTATTTTTGTATTTCTAATAATGCGCCTCAGCTTAAAAAGTATTTTAGAAATAGAAAAGTCTGAAAATCATCAACGATTCCAAGCAGAGCATGACAGCTTAACAAGCCTCCCTAATCGCAAGTGTTTTTTTAATCTATTGATTCAGCATATTAATAATGAGCAACCATTTAGTTTATTTTTATTTGATTTAAGTAATTTTAAACGTGTAAATGAGCTCTACGGTAATAGCTTAGGAGATGAATTGTTGTGCATATTCTCCAAAACGTTAAATCTAAATTTATTAAACATAGGTGAACTGCATCGAATTGGCGGTGATGAATTTGCGTTAATTTTAGATTCAGCAAATGAGCAAGATATTTATGATTGTATAGACGTTATAAAGGGTTCTGTTGAAGAGCCTTTTTTAATTAATGCGCAAAAAGTATGGTTAAAGCTAAAAGTCGGCGTTAGCTCATATCCTCAAGATGCGTTTTATGCCAATGAGCTATTTAAAAATGCAGATTTAGCTTTACTTGAAGCTAAAAGCACACAGCAATTATTTGTTAATTATTTTGAAGGATTGAGTGAAAGGGCTGATAACTTTCTTGATATGACTACAAAAATAAAAAACGCCCTTATAAACCATGAGTTTGAGCTTTATTTTCAGCCAATATTTTGCACTCGTTTTGACGAAATACATGGTGCAGAAGTATTAATTAGGTGGCCGCAGAAGGACGGTTCGTTTATTACTCCTGATCAATTTATCAAAGTGGCTGAGCGTACGGGGATGATTCTTAATATCACTCAATGGGTTGTAATTGAAACAATAAAAAATTTACAGCGTCTAAAATCGTTAGGTTTTACTGGCACCATGCACGTAAATTTATCAACACGAGACCTTGAAAGTGAGAGTTTTGTGGAGTTTATAGAAGAGCTCCTTAAAGAGGACCCTACGTTAAGTAACTACATTGTTTTTGAAATTACAGAAGGTGCAATGATGACTGATTTGGAGGCTGCTCGAGCAATGATGTATAAACTTAACCGTCGTGGATTTGAATTTAGTGTAGATGACTTTGGTACCGGGTTTTCTTCCTTATCTTTACTGCGAGAGCTACCTATAAATCAAATTAAAATAGATCGGTCTTTCATTAATAATATGCTTACTAAGATAGCTGATTATGCAATTGTAGAATCGACGTTATTTTTAGCACATCGGCTCAATTGTAATGTGGTTGCAGAAGGAATCGAAACGAAGGAGCTACAAGAAGTACTTAAATCAATGAATTGTGAATTCCTTCAAGGCTATTATTTTAGCAAGCCACTACCTTTAGAGAGCTTTATAGAGAAATACTTAAATAAAGGCATCTAAAGCATTATGTAGTAATAGCAATGCATAATAAAATTTATGAGACTAAACTTGATGTTAGTAGTATTGAGATTTTTAATAAAACGACTAAGTAACTCAATTTTCACTATGAATCAGCAGTGTTTTTATTTACAGAATTAAATTATTAAACGTATTATTTTTTCAATCAGCTTCAGTACATTTATATCACGAGGTGTTTAGCGACTGATCTTAAAATATTGAATTAGTTGGATAGATTTTATAGAAGATGATCTATTGGATAATAGAATTTATTTTAGATGGTACAAAGGAGAAGGGTTAGAAAATTGGCTGGGATACCAGGATTTGAACCTGGGAATGCCAGGATCAAAACCTGGTGCCTTACCGCTTGGCGATATCCCAACTTTAAATTTGGATGAGTTTTAGTTCTAATTAAGAACGTGGTGCGGAAGGAGAGACTTGAACTCTCACATCCTAAGATACTGGAACCTAAATCCAGCGCGTCTACCAATTCCGCCACTCCCGCAGTTCTATTCTTTAGCAACATTCTTTGGTAGAAGAAGTTGGCTGGGATACCAGGATTTGAACCTGGGAATGCCAGGATCAAAACCTGGTGCCTTACCGCTTGGCGATATCCCAACAAAGAAATATTTGATTGTTTTAGTTCTAATCAAGAACGTGGTGCGGAAGGAGAGACTTGAACTCTCACATCCTAAGATACTGGAACCTAAATCCAGCGCGTCTACCAATTCCGCCACTCCCGCATATAGTTTTATGTTTATACTCATAACAGAGTTATTCTTTAACAACACTCTTTGGTAGAAGAAGTTGGCTGGGATACCAGGATTTGAACCTGGGAATGCCAGGATCAAAACCTGGTGCCTTACCGCTTGGCGATATCCCAACAAAGAATTAGCTGATAGTTTTAGTTCTAATCAAGAACATGGTGCGGAAGGAGAGACTTGAACTCTCACATCCTAAGATACTGGAACCTAAATCCAGCGCGTCTACCAATTCCGCCACTCCCGCATTTTTAACTTTGAATAATCAAAGAAAGGTAGTTATTTTAGACTCTTCATTGAGTTGCAATTTAACTCTTGCAGAGCCAATTCTTAAAAAAGAAATGGTGGCTAAGACGGGATTTGAACCTGTGACCCCATCATTATGAGTGATGTGCTCTAACCAGCTGAGCTACTTAGCCATTGTTGGCTGGGATACCAGGATTTGAACCTGGGAATGCCAGGATCAAAACCTGGTGCCTTACCGCTTGGCGATATCCCAACAATAAACAACTGATAGTTTTAATTCTTATCAAGAATAATGGTGCGGAAGGAGAGACTTGAACTCTCACATCCTAAGATACTGGAACCTAAATCCAGCGCGTCTACCAATTCCGCCACTCCCGCACACAAGGTAGTTATTTTAAACTCTTCATTGAGCAACAAAAAATAAATGGTGGCTAAGACGGGATTTGAACCTGTGACCCCATCATTATGAGTGATGTGCTCTAACCAGCTGAGCTACTTAGCCATCTTTTTTGTTAGCACTTCATCGCTGAGTGCGGGGCGTATTATGCTGACATGACCCAAATTCGTCAACACCTTTTTTGCAAAAAAACACTTAACTGTGTTTGTTTGCAGGAAAATTAAGCTAACAGGCTAAATTTTAATAAAAACGCCGTTTTTTTAACACCGATTAAAGAGGAAGTATAACAGGTTGCGCTTTTTTAAAATTAACTTAGTGTTATTTATTCCCAAAAGCTGACAGTGTATATACGTTTAAAAAACAAAAAAGGCTCGTAAAAACGAGCCTTTAAAATTTATTTCCCTAAATAGAGGGAATAAATACTTATACGTTAAACAGGAAGTTCATTACATCGCCATCTTTAACAATGTACTCTTTACCTTCTTGGCGCATTTTACCCGCTTCTTTTGCACCACTTTCACCTTTACAGTTAATGTAGTCGTCATAAGCAATGGTTTGTGCACGGATAAATCCACGTTCAAAATCGGTATGAATTTTACCAGCAGCTTGCGGCGCTGTTGCACCTACAGGAATTGTCCAAGCTCGCACTTCTTTTACGCCTGCGGTAAAGTAAGTTTGTAGCTTGAGTAATTCGTAGCCGCCTCGAATTACAAGGTTAAGGCCTGGCTCTTCTAAGCCAAGGTCAGCCATAAATTCGAGTTTGTCTTCATCATCAAGTTCAGATAACTCAGATTCGATTGCTGCGCACACAGGGACAACCACAGCGCCCTCTGATTCAGCTATAGCGCGAACGCGGTCAAGTAGTGGGTTATTCTCAAAACCATCCTCTGCTACGTTTGCAATATACATAGTTGGCTTGATAGTTAAGAAGTTGATAGAGCTGATAGCTGCTTTTTCTTCTTTAGTTAATTCTAACGATCGAAGTGTAAGGCCTTCATCAAGGTGTACTTTTACTTTTTCAAGCGCCGCATTTTGTTCTTTTGCGTCTTTATCGCCGCCTTTCGCTTTTTTAGCATTACGGAACATAGCTTTCTCAGCGCTGTCCATATCAGCAAGTACTAACTCAGTATTGATCACGTCAATATCGTCAGCAGGGTCAATTGTACCCGCTACGTGTATTACATTTTCGTCCTCAAAGCAACGTACTACATGACCAATTGCATCAGTTTCACGGATATTCGCTAAGAACTGATTACCAAGGCCTTCACCTTTTGATGCGCCTTTTACAAGGCCTGCAATATCAACAAACTCCATACTTGTAGTAAGAATACGTTGTGGGTTTACAATTTTAGCAAGCTCGTCCAAGCGAGGATCTGGAACAGGTACCACACCTGTATTAGGCTCAATGGTACAAAAAGGAAAATTAGCGGCTTCAATACCCGCTTTAGTTAATGCATTGAAAAGCGTTGATTTACCTACGTTAGGCAAGCCAACGATGCCACATTTAAAACCCATAGTAAGATACCTTGTTTAGAATTCGTTTAACCGTGCACTTGGACTCAAGTTTATTAGGGTTTAAACGAATGAAGTCTGTTTTGTGCTTTTAGCACGCCGTCTTTTGCAAGTATTTCCATACAACGAACTGCTTCATCTACAGCAGCATCCATTTTTTCTTGGTCAACCTTTGGCGCTTTTCCAAGCACCCAGCCGGTAACCATTTCACGATGTCCTGGATGACCTATGCCAACACGTAAACGCATAAAATCTTTTTGATTTGCCATTTTTGCCATAATGTCTTTTAAGCCATTATGACCACCGTGTCCGCCCCCTTTTTTTAATTTGGCGACACCGGGCTCTAAATCCATCTCGTCATGTGCAACTAAGATATTTTCAACAGGGATTTTGAAAAAGTTGGCTAAACTACTGACCGCTTTACCACTTAAATTCATGTAAGTGGTGGGGATCAATAATTTGAATTCTTGGCCTTGGATTATCACTTTGCCAGTAAGGCCGTGATATTTAGGATCGTGTTTTAGCGTACAGTTGTAGCGTGCTGCGAGTTGCTCGATGAACCAAGCACCTGCATTGTGGCGTGTATTTGCGTATTCGGGGCCTGGATTAGCCAGGCCCACAAGCATTTGAATAGAATTCAAGGTGCGAGACCTTAAATATTATTCTGCAGCGTCTGAAGCTTCTTCGTCTTCAGCTGGAGCTGCTTTGTTTGCTTTGATTGTAACTACTGAAAGGTCATGGCCTTCGCCTTTACCTAATTCAACAGACGCAACGCCTGCAGGTAGTTGTAAATCAGAGATATGGATTGAATCACCAGCTACTAACTCAGAAACATTTACTTCAATGAATTCTGGTAATGCTTTTGGAAGACAAGAAATTTCAACATCAGTTAACTGGTGAACAACAGTTGCGCCAGCTTTAGTTACGATTTCTTCACCGATGAAGTGAAGAGGAACTTTAGTTGTTAATTTATGAGTTGCGTCTACACGTTGGAAATCAAGGTGAGTAAGCTTAGGCTTGAATGGGTGACGTTGAATATCTTTTAAGATAGCTTCAACTTTCTCGCCGCCTACATTAAGTGTAAGAATATGAGTGTAAAAACCTTCGTCTTCTTGTGCTTTGATCATATCTTTATGAGCAAAAGTAAGAGATAAAGCTTCTTTGTCAGCTCCGTAAAGGATTGCAGGAACTTTGTCTTCGCGACGTAGGCGGCGGCTCGCACCAGTACCAGTTTCTACGCGAAGTTCAGCGTCATATGTATAAGTTGTGTTAGACATGATGTCTCCAATTATTTAAAAGTTTAGGGCCTTTGCGACCAAGGTCCCTAGCCAAAAGGCGCGCTATCATACCACTGTGATTCAGTAAAATATACATGGCATACAAAAAAAGCGCCAAAAGGCGCTTTTGTTTTCAGCAAATACCTGAGATTAGTGCTCAAACATCGCTGAAATAGATTCTTCGTTGCTAATACGACGAATAGTTTCTGCTAACATATCAGCAAGCGTTAGCACTTTTACTTTATCAAGCGCTTTAAGTTCATCAGATAATGGAATTGAGTCGGTTACAATAACTTCGTCAATAACAGAATCACGTAAATTTTCAGCTGCTTTACCTGATAAAATAGGGTGAGTTGCATAAGCAAATACGCGTTTAGCACCATGTTCTTTAAGTGCTTCAGCGGCTTTACATAACGTACCGCCAGTATCAATCATGTCATCAACAATGATACAGTCACGGCCTTCTACATCACCAATAATATGCATTACCTGAGAAACATTTGCCTGTGGGCGGCGTTTATCAATAATAGCCAAATCAGTATCGTCTAATAGTTTTGCAATTGCACGTGCGCGCACTACACCACCAATATCCGGAGAAACAATAACAACATCATCAAAATGACGCTCTTTCATATCTTCAAGTAATACAGGGCTACCAAATACGTTATCTACTGGTACATCAAAGAAGCCTTGAATTTGCTCTGCATGTAAATCAACCGTAAGTACACGGTCTACACCTACACTCGATAAGAAATCGGCAACAACTTTAGCAGTGATTGGTACGCGGGCAGAACGTACGCGACGGTCTTGGCGGGCATAACCAAAATAAGGAATGACGGCAGTAATACGACCCGCAGATGCGCGACGAAGAGCATCAACCATAACGATAAGTTCCATAAGGTTATCGTTTGTAGGGGCACAGGTTGATTGCAAGATAAAAACATCCGAGCCACGAACATTTTCATTAATTTGAACACTGATCTCACCGTCGCTAAAACGGCCAACAACAGCATCGCCTAATTCAATATATAAACGTTTTGCAACTTTTTGAGCTAACTCAGGTGTTGCGTTACCAGCGAAGAGCTTCATGTCAGGCACGGTAGGGTTCCTCAGGCACTGAAATTTTGGACTAACGAGCAATGATAAAAATCATTACGAGTTAACTTATGATTACTTTTACGTTACTTCATTGATCGAAAATGGCGGTTAACTCCGTATGAGCAGGAGAGATATTAGCATTTGACGCTACAAATCCCTGCCAAGTATGGGGGAGGTTAGCAAGTACATGGCTAGCTTGAGCTTGTGTATCAAACTCTACAAAACAACATGAACCTGTTCCGGTCATCTTCGACGGAGCGTATTTTAGCAACCACTGGAGGGTTTTTTCAACCTCGGGGCATAGCTTTTTAACTAAAGGCTCACAATCGTTGTGCAAAGTTTGCTGTTTCCAATCACCTGAGATTTTTGGTGTATCGCGTTTTAAGTCGGGGTGAGTGAATATTTTAGCGGTGCTTACATGCTGGTTTGGGTGCACAACACAGTACCATTTTTGCGCAAGTTCAACACGGTGTAGTTTTTCCCCAATGCCTTGCGCAATGGCGCTTTCACCACGTATAAATACAGGCACATCAGCCCCTAATTGTAAGCCTAAATTAGCAAGTTTATTAATGTCATAATTAATATTCCACAATTTATTGAGCGCTAATAGTGTTGTTGCCGCATCAGACGACCCCCCTCCAACACCTCCTCCCATAGGCAGTCGTTTTATCAAATTTATTTTTACACCGTGCTTTGTTTTAGCATCAGTTTGTAACATTAGAGCAGCTTTATAGATGAGATTATCTTCAAGTGGTATGCCTTTAGTATCACCAGTGATTAAAATTGATGATTCATCTGTTAACTCAAAAGAGAGCTCATCGCCGAAGTTTAAGAAGGTAAATAAGGTTTCTAATTCGTGATAACCGTCATCTCGGCGCGCATTAATATGTAAAAATAAATTGAGTTTTGCAGGTGCAATAAGTGAAAAAAAGGTTTTGCTATTCATAGTTAATTAAATTGCCAGTCATATAGTTGAATTTTAATTTTAATTTTTTGGTGTTTGAGCGTCAGTTTTGTAGGCAACCAATAACCAGCGGTTTGTATATAATCTGCATAGTTTATTTGCCATTGTTTACTTTCATTATCTAACCAAAGTACTTGTTTCGAACGGCCAAGTTCATCAACTTGTAACGTTTGTGAATCAATAGTGCCTTTAAGCCAGTCATCAGCATTATTAACAGGTAAGGCAAAGCCAGTTAAGCGCTTAAGCAGCGCAGATGCATTGGTATCTACATAAACTTTATCGTCAAATTCAAGCTCAGCAACATTGCGCGACTGTTTTAGTTGTAAAATGCGTGTGCCAATAAATGAAGTCAGTACTAAATTATTGTTATTTTCTTGTTGCTGCCAATTTAAGTTTGCAGATTGGCGCTCATCGGGACTAATAAAAGCAAGTTTCCCCTCTACATGCCAAGTTTTTTGATTGGCGAGTTTACCTTTCCAGTTGTCATAAGTTGCTGTTTTATTTGGTAATTGTTGCGCGCAGCCACTTAAAAACATAAAAGTTATAGCTAATATTAAATAATGTCTAATCAAATGTTGTTCCTTACTTTCCATATTCCGCTGATTTTTGGTAAAATTGCCGCCTTTAAAGTAGGGCTCAGCAATATTTGGCAAACATGACCATAATAGCACTAGGTATAAATCACAAAACTGCTTCCGTAGAACTGCGTGAAAAAGTGGCTTTTTCGCCTGAGCAAATGTCAGAGGCGTTGCAGCAATTAAGTGGCCATGCCGACTTTAATGAAGCTGTGATCGTGTCTACCTGTAACCGAACAGAAATCTATTGTAGCCTTGCTCAGCAAAATTCCCAAACACTGTTAGCATGGCTTGCCAGTTTCCATGGTTTAGATGAACAGGAACTGAGTAATAACATTTATTGCCACGAGGGCAATCAAGCAATTAACCATTTAATGCGCGTTGCCTGCGGTTTAGATTCGCTTGTGTTAGGTGAACCGCAAATTTTAGGGCAAATTAAACAAGCCTATAATAGTGCTAAAACCCATGATGCAGTGGGTGTTACGTTTGATCGTTTGTTTCAAAAGACATTTTCGGTTGCTAAAGAGGTCCGAACTGAAACTAACATAGGCGCCAGTGCAGTTTCGGTAGCGTTTGCGGCTGTTAATTTAGCTAAGCATATTTATGGCAAGCTTGATAAAACCAATGTGTTATTAATAGGTGCAGGCGAAACAATAGAACTGGTTGCTAAGCATTTGTATCAAAATGAGCCACAAAATATAACAGTAGCCAATAGAACTATTGAACGAGCCCGCAATTTAGCCGATGAAGTGTCTGCAGATGTCATTGCGTTAGCGCAGTTGCCAGAGCGTTTGCATAACGCAGATATTATAATAAGCTCAACGGCCAGTACACTGCCTATTATTGGTAAAGGTGTTGTGGAGCAAGCACTAAAGCAGCGCCGTAACAAACCGATGTTGTTTATTGATATTGCGGTACCGCGCGATATTGAAAGCCAAGTTGGTGAGCTAGATGCGGCTTATTTATACTCGGTTGACGACTTACAAACAATTGTAAGTGAAAATATGGCAGCGCGAGAACAAGCTGCACAGCAGGCACAAATAATTATTACTGAGCGCACTAAAGAGTTTTGTATGTGGATGCGTTCACTCGATTCTGTGGGGTTAATTCGTCACTATCGAAACGATGTTCAAACAATTAAGTCGGAATTAGTAGAAAGAGCAGTTAGCCAGCTTTCTAGTGGTAAAGACGCAGAAAAAGTAATTTTAGAATTGGCCAATAAGTTAACCAACCGCTTAATGCACGCGCCTACCCGTGCCATTCAAGATGCGGCTAAAAAAGGTGAAGTGGCTCAATTAAATCAGTTGAAAAAAATGTTAGGTATTGATCAGGAATAACCGTTAAATGAAAGAGTCTGTTTATAATAAATTAGAAACGCTAGTAGAGCGCTACGAAGAAGTACAAGCACTGTTGAGCGACCCGTCGGTTATTAGCGATCAAAATCGCTTTCGTGGCCTTTCAAAAGAATACTCTGAGCTTGAAGAAATAGTTAAAACTTTTTTAGCATATCAACAAACAAAAGAAGATTTAGCAAGCGCTGAAGAGATGCTTAAAGACTCAGACCCTGATATGCGAGAAATGGCACAGGAAGAGTATAAAGAAGCCAAAGCACAAATATTAAGCCTTGAAGATGAAATTCAGGTATTAATGCTTCCTAAAGATCCAAAAGATAATAACAATGTATTTTTAGAAGTCCGCGCAGGCACAGGGGGTGATGAAGCCGCTATTTTTGCCGGTGATTTATTTAGAATGTACAGCCGTTTTGCTGAAACGCAAAAGTGGAAATTAGAAGTAGTAACTACCAATGAAGGTGAACACGGTGGTTACAAAGAAGTCATTGCTAACATTAGCGGTGAAGGCGTATACGGTAAGCTTAAATTTGAGTCTGGCGTACACCGTGTACAACGTGTACCAGAGACTGAATCGCAAGGTCGTGTTCATACATCGGCGTGCACCGTAGCGGTAATGGCAGAAATACCAGAAGCTGAAGCAATTGAAATTAACACCGCCGATATAAAAGTAGATACTTTTAGAGCATCGGGTGCAGGTGGCCAGCACGTAAATAAAACTGACTCAGCAATTCGTATTACGCATTTACCTACGGGTGTGGTTGTTGAATGTCAAGATGAGCGTTCGCAACATAAAAACCGTGCTAAAGCGATGTCAGTACTTGCAGCGCGTTTACAGCAAGCTGAAGATGAGAAGCGTCATGCAGCAGAAGCCTCTGAGCGTCGCAACTTAGTTGGTAGTGGTGACCGTTCTGAACGTATTCGTACATATAACTATCCGCAGGGACGTATAACCGATCACCGTATCAACTTAACGCTGTACCGCTTAAATGAAGTTGTAGCGGGTGATTTAGGTGCCATTGTAGACCCATTAATGCAAGAGCATCAGGCTGATTTACTTGCCGCAATGGGCGATGAGTAATAGTGAATCAAACTCTCGAGCAAGCTGTTGCTGCTGGCGCTAATTTATTAGCGCAAAGCAGCGAAAGTGCGAAATTAGACGCACAGGTATTACTTCTTCATGTTCTTGATAAACCACGTAGCTATCTTTTTACTTGGCCCGAAAGGTTGCTCAGTACAGAGCAACAACACTCCTTTGATACTCTTTGCGCTCGGCGATTAAGCGGCGAACCTGTAGCGCATATTACAGGGCAACGTGAGTTTTGGAGCTTAACCTTAGAAGTCAATGCAACAACGTTAATTCCGCGGCCAGATACTGAAACATTAGTTGAGGCTGCACTTGGTTTAGGAATTTCGGAAAATGCAAAAGTTCTGGACTTAGGAACAGGTACTGGGGCAATTGCATTGGCATTGGGTAGTGAAATGCCTTTGTGGAATATTACCGCGGTTGATAAAGTGGCTGACGCTGTAGCGCTTGCAACTCGGAATCAACAGCGTCTAGGACTTGGTAATGTGCGTGTTAAACAAAGCAATTGGTTTAGCTCACTTGATAATGAATATTTTGATCTTATAGTTACCAACCCACCGTACATAGAAAGTAGTGACGAACATTTGGCTCAAGGCGATGTGCGATTTGAACCTTTATCTGCCTTAGTTGCTGAAGATTCAGGAATGTCTGATATTAAACAAATAATTACACAATCACGTGACTATTTGCTATCTAGTGGCTATCTTCTAATAGAGCACGGTTATGACCAAGGTTTTGCTGTTCGTGAATTTTTTAAAACGATGGCCTTTGTTAATATTAAAACGATAAAAGATCTTGGTGAAAATGACCGTGTAACGCTCGCACAGTGGCCATAATAAGCTTAATTATTACTGCATCCGTGTGTTAAATGTGTCATGTAGGAATTCTAATTATGATGGGTGACTTTTTATTTTCAGATGAGCCAGATACACCGGTAGATAACACCGATTTGGGCACCTGGAAAGTACTAATCGTTGATGACGAACCTGAAGTTCATGCAGTTACTAAATTGGCATTGAGTGATTTTGAGTTTCAAAATAAACGTTTAGAATTTATCAGCGCGTATTCTGGCGCTGAGGCTAAAACTTTAATTGATGAGCATAAAGACGCAGCAATTGTTTTACTTGATGTTGTAATGGAAACAGACGATGCAGGCCTACAAGTTGTAAAATATATTCGTGAAACCGCAAAGAATAACCACATTCGTATTATTTTACGTACCGGCCAACCTGGTCAGGCACCAGAACGCCAAGTAATAGTTAATTTTGATATTAACGACTACAAATCAAAAACAGAACTCACCGCACAAAAATTATTTACAGTTATCATGTCGAGCCTTCGTTCGTACCGCGATATTATTTCAATAGAACAATCTCGTGTTGGCCTTGAGAAAATAATAACTGCATCACGCAATATTTTTTCTGCACATTCAATAGAGCATTTCATAGAAGGAGTAATGCAGCAACTTACATCATTGCTTGGTATTTCAGATCAGGCTATGTACGCGACCACCCTTGTTGCACAAAACCCAGCATCTCAGAACAATAAAATGATTATTTGTTCAGGTACCGGTGAGTTTGAAAAAAGTGAAGGTAAAGACCTTGAAGAGGTGCTACACGCAGATCAACTAAGCGCATGCCAAGAAGCTTTAAATAATCAGTCTATTATCTACAAAGATAATTACCTATTTGCTTATTGCAGCAGTGAATATAACCACAGCTCAATGCTGTTTATCACAGGCATTCCAAATAAACTAACCGATACACAACGCAACCTCGTTGAAATTTTTGCTCAAAATGTACAATTAGCCTTTGAAAATGTTCAGTTACAATCAGAGATTGAGGCCACGCAACAAGAGCTTGTTTACAGATTAAGTGAAGCGGTTGAACAACGCTCTACTGAAACAGGTAATCATGTAAAACGTGTTGCACATATTTGCCATGCTTTGGCGCTTGGTTATGGTTTATCTAAACAGCAAGCTGATTTGATTAGATTAGCTGCGCCTTTGCACGATGTAGGCAAAGTAGGTATCCCCGATTCGGTATTAAATAAGCCCGCAAGGCTTGATGCACCAGAGTGGGAAGTAATGAAAACCCACACTGATAAAGGCTATGGGATTTTAAAAGGATCAGCACATGAAATTGTCAGTGCAGGTGCCACTATAGCCAAGGAACATCACGAAAAGTGGGATGGTTCTGGTTACCCTGAAGGTTTAGCAGGGAATAAAATTAATATATTCGGCCGCATTGTGGCATTGGCTGATGTATATGATGCGTTAAGGCATAAACGCTGCTATAAAGATTCATGGACGCTCGAGCGTGTTGTTGAAGAGATAAACGCACAAAAAGGCACGCATTTTGAACCAAAGTTAGTTGATGTTTTTAACGCAAACCTTGATGAACTTGAAATAATTATCAAACGTTACCCAGATTAATTTAATATAAATAGAAGAACAGAGGCATATGGATTATTTAGCAGTAAAGCACTCACACATGGCAATAGCAGCATTGAGTGTAGTTTTATTTTATATTCGATCTTTTTCACGAATGGGCAGTGGCAAAATTGCTCGTAATAAAGTTGTATTTATTGGTAGCCATAGCATTGATACATTACTTTTAATTTCTGCATTTACACTCATGTATATGGGGAAGATAAACCCGTTTGAACAACATTGGTTATTAGAAAAAATTATATTAGTGGTTGCTTATATTGCTATTGGAATTATAAGCGCTAAGCAAACTAATTTTTTGGCTAAAATATCTTACCTTATTGTAAATACGTTTGTTATTTTAGCTATTGGTTATTTGGCAACAGCCAAGTCAGCATTACTACTTTAAGCCTTAAATAAATTTACCGAGCTTTAGTATCTCTAAAGCTCGAATATTCCCTCCATGCATTTGATCAAGTACATTTCGTTATTGGAATATATGGGTAGAATTAGGTAAACTACGCGTTCGTTTTCTAGAAATGTTGCAGTATTGATGACCACTTTTGGGTTTGATGAACACGATGACTCTTATATTGATGATGCTTACGATGACTTTACCCCTGCGGCAATCTATCGTTGCATTAAGGCTGAATCGAAATGGGATCCACAACTAGACTTAACAGCCGCTTTTGATGTTCTTGCTGATTTTGAAAAACAAATTAATGCATTATGCATTGTTGTACCCGACTCTCACGAACGCTTAGATAAGTTACTAGACACCTTTTACAGTACATGGCTATTTAGCGCTTCGAGTTTAAAAGTACCTGAGCATAAATTAAATAGCCTAAGCTACACCCTAACTATGCGTAGCGGCTCGCCAACTACTCTGGCAATTTTACTTTGTCATTTTTTACAACAGGCTAACCTCGATGCCAGTATGAGTCTAAATCAAGGTGATATAGGTGTTCATATTGCTATGAGCGATGAAGAAGGCTATTTGGTTGAACCAAGTAGCGGTCAGCAAAGTTGGTATATTATTCCTGAAAATGCTGATGAAGCTGAAGGGCAAGAACAAGAGCCCTTAGAACTTATTTTTGACGATGAAGTTTATAAGCTTTTCTTAGCGCAGCAAAAGTGGTCTTTCATTAGTGAAAATAAATTTGGCCATGCATTAACATGCGTTGAAATGTTAATGGAATTAATTGGCGACGACCCCTACGAAAGGCGTGACAGAGGGTATTTATTAAATCAGCTCGATTGCCCTAAAATGGCCCGAGATGATCTACAATTTTTTGTAGATGAATGCCCAGATGATCCAGCAATAGAAATCATCCAGCACCAAATTGAAGAATTAGAAGATAATAATAAAACTCACCATTAATATTAGGGAATACCATGGTTGAAACACAAAGCGCATTAATCACCAATGATGCAGTTGTGCTTGGTTTACTTGCGGTTATTTTGGGGTTTATATTTAAAACCTCAAACAGCGAGCGCCCAGCATTAAAAACGTTCTATAAATATGTACCGGCTTTATTGCTTTGCTACTTTTTACCTTCTTTGCTTAATACATTTGGTATTGTCGATGGTAATAAATCGAATGTTTATTACGTTGCCTCACGCTATTTATTACCCGCCTGTTTAATACTTTTAACTATTAGCATTGACTTAAAAGCGATTTTAAACTTAGGCCCTAAAGCATTAATTATGTTTTTAGTGGGAACGCTCGGTATTGTTATCGGCGGACCTCTGGCTATTTTAGTTGTGAGCGCGGTAGACCCTACAATTGTAGGCGGACATGGGCCAGATGCCGTATGGCGCGGCATGACCACCGTAGCTGGAAGCTGGATTGGCGGTGGTGCAAACCAAGCCTCAATGAAAGAAATGTTTGAGGTGGGCGGCGATATTTTTTCAGTGATGGTCACCGTTGATGTCATAGTGGCTAATATTTGGATGGCAGTCTTGTTACTAATGGCAGCTAATCATAAGAAAATTGATGCTGCTACAGGAGCAAACACCAGCGCAATTGAAGATTTAAAGCAGCGTGTTGAAAAATACCATGCAGAGCATGCGCGCATGCCAACGCTGAATGACTACATGACATTGCTTGCTATTGCATTTGGTATTACTGGTTTAGCCCATTTTTGCGCAGACTTTTTAGGGCCGTTTTTCGCTAATAATTATGTGTGGGCAAAAGAGTACAGCTTAACCAGTAAGTTTTTCTGGTTAATTGTCATTTCAACTACCATTGGTATTAGTTTGTCTTTTACTAAAGTAAGACAGATTGAAGCATTTGGTGCATCTAAAGTAGCCTCAAGCTTTTTATACATTTTAGTTGCCTCAATTGGCTTACATATGAATGTAACCGCTATTTTTGATAACCCGGGCTTGTTTTTAGTGGGCGCTATTTGGATGCTAGTACATGCTGGTTTAATGTTGCTTGTTGCAAAATTAATTAAAGCACCGCTTTTTTATATGGCAGTAGGCTCGCAAGCTAATGTCGGAGGCGCAGCGTCTGCGCCTGTTGTTGCGTCAGCATTTCATCCTTCGCTTGCGCCTGTCGGTGTTTTACTGGCTGTATTAGGTTACGGAGTGGGTACATACATGGCTTATATTTGTGGATTAATGTTGCAAGCAGTTGCACCTTAAGGAATTAAAATGAAAGATCAAATTATCAAAATTAATGATATTGAATTAGCAAACAACAAACCGTTTGTTTTATTTGGTGGTATGAACGTTTTAGAATCGCGCGACTTAGCCATGCGCATTGCAGAGCATTATGTAGAAGTGACGACAAAGCTAAACATACCATATGTGTTTAAAGCATCATTTGATAAAGCTAATCGCTCTTCAATTAACTCGTACCGTGGTCCGGGAATGGAGGAAGGGTTAAAAATATTTGAAGAAATTAAAAACACCTTCAACATTCCTCTTATCACTGACGTTCACGAACCGCATCAAGCGGCGCCGGTTGCTGAAGTGGTTGATGTTATTCAGTTGCCTGCTTTTTTAGCCCGTCAAACAGACTTAGTTGTTGCTATGGCAAAAACAGGTGCGATTATCAATGTTAAAAAGCCGCAGTTTTTAGCACCACATGAAATGCGCCACATCATTACTAAATTTAATGAGGCTGGTAATAATAATATTGCACTTTGTGAGCGTGGCTCTAGCTTTGGTTATAATAACCTGGTTGTTGATATGTTAGGAATGGATGACATGAAAGCAATGGCACCTGTAATTTTTGATGCAACGCATGCGTTGCAACGTCCAGGTGGTCGTGCAGATTCAGCTGATGGGCGTCGAGCTCAAGCGGCAGAGCTAGCCAGAAGTGGAATGGCTTTGGGGATCGCTGGTTTATTTATAGAAGCACATCCAAACCCTAATGAAGCAAAGTGTGATGGACCATGTGCATTAGCCCTAAGTAAATTAGAAGGCTACCTATCGCAAATGAAAGCGGTAGATGATTTGGTTAAGAGTTTTGCGTCTTTAGATACCAGCGCTAGCGACTTATAAAAAGTGACCGCATAATAAAAAGCGACATTAGTCGCTTTTTTTACACCTTAAATATACTCTTTCTCGTCATGGGTATATAATTCATGCATAAGAAAAACTAATTCAAAGCTTGGTTATTATGTCAAGACGAGTCCCCCCATTAAACGCACTCAAAGCATTTGAAGCTGCAGCACGGCATTTAAGCTTTACAAAAGCCGCAGAAGAGCTTTATGTAACGCAAGCAGCTGTCAGTCATCAAATAAAAACACTCGAAGAACATTTAGGTTTAAAGCTATTTTTACGAAAAAATCGTTCGTTATTATTAACAGAAGAAGGCCAAGGTTATTTTTTAGATATTAAAGAAATTTTTACGCAACTGATTGATGCCACAGAAAAGTTACTTGCGCGAGGGGCTAAAGGCTCATTAACGGTAAGTTTAACCCCTAGTTTTGCTATTCAATGGTTAGTGCCTCGTTTAAGTTTATTTAATGAATTACACCCTGAAATTGACGTAAGAATAAAAGCACAAGACCAAGACGAAAATTCGTTAAGCGACGATGTCGATATTGCCATTTACTACGGGCGTGGTCACTGGAATGGAGTGCAAGCTTATAAGTTACATACAGAGTATTTAGTGCCATTGTGCAGCCCTATGTTATTGAGTGGCCCCAAACCACTTGATCAACCCAGTGATTTAGCACAGCACACCTTATTGCATGACACTACACGTAAAAATTGGAAAACGTGGATGAAAACTGCAGGTGTACGTAATGTACAAGTAAATCAAGGGCCTATATTTAGCCACTCTTCTATGGTGCTGCAAGCTGCCGTTCATGGTCAAGGCGTTGCAATTGGGAATAGTGTGTTAGCTAAACCAGATATTGATGCAGGGCGACTAGTTATTCCGTTTAGCCACAGTCTAGAAAGTAAAAACGCTTATTATTTGGTGCTTCGTGAATCACAAACTGAATTGGGAAAAATAGTGTCATTTAAAGAATGGATGCTAAGTTTGGTTGAACAAGAGCAAGAGTATTAATCATGATTGAATGGTTCAAAAGTCAAAGCCAACCCGCAATTGCACAGTTTATTTTTGCCCATGGTGCTGGTGCTGGCAGTGATTCTGACTTTATGCAGCACGTGGCTGCACTGATCAGTGAGCAGGGTGTTGATGTTGGTTTATTTGATTTTGAATATATGCAAATTGCAAAGCAAACCGGCAAGCGACGCCCGCCAGAGCGTGCTCCCAAATTGCTTACATACTATGAGCAAGTATTAACGCATGCTCAACCTAAATTACCCTTGTTTATTGGCGGTAAATCAATGGGTGGGCGAATGGCGTCAATGCTTGCATGCACAACTAAGCAGCCAATTAAAGGCGTTATTGCATTTGGTTACCCATTTCATCCACCAGGTAAACCAGACAAGCTTCGTACAGAACACTTTGCTGATATTCCTTGTCCATTTTTAGTGTTGCAAGGTGAGCGAGATACATTTGGTACGCGTGAAGAACTAAAAACGCTGGCAATGCCAAAACAGCCCGACTATGTATGGCTCGCTGATGGCGACCATTCGTTAAAACCACGTAAAAAAAGTGGCATTACTGAATTAGAAAACCGCCAAATAGCAGCTTCTAGTACAGCGCAATTTATAAACAAAATGTTGGGTAAATAATGACAAAACTATTTTTAATGGCAGGCAGTTTATTTTGTATGTTTTCGGTTATGTTGGGGGCTTTTGCCGCTCACGGACTAAAAAGTCGTCTATCAGAATATTCGATAGGTGTGTTTAAAACAGCCGCTGAGTATCAAATGGTGCACGGTTTAGCACTAATTGCAGTAGCTTTACTCTTAAAATGGGGTATTAACCTAAATTGGGCTGGCCTCTTTTTTATAATAGGTACACTGCTTTTTAGTGGCAGCCTATATTTATTAGCACTGACAGGAATGAAGTGGTTAGGGCCAATTACTCCTCTTGGTGGGGTGTGCTTTATTATTGGTTGGATTGTTATTTTAGTGCAAGTTGCACGATTTAAGTTTTAAAAAGTTTAAGGGTTATTATGTCTAGTGTTGTGATTTATTGTCGCAGTGGGTTTGAAAACGATGCAGCTGCTGAAATAACATTTCATGCTGCTGAGCAGGGTTTTGCAGGGTATGTAAAAGCAAAACCTAATACAGGTTACGTTATATATGAATGTTTTGAAGCGCAGCATAGCGACGAAATAATCAAAAAAATCGACTTCAAAAATATGGTGTTTGCTCGCCAGTGGTTTGCCGGCACATTATTAGAAGATATGCCTTTAGAAGACCGTGTAGGCGCAGTTGTGCAAGCAGCTAAAGATTTTCCTTTATGCGCTGAACTACGAGTAGAGACGCCTGATACAAACGAAGGGAAAGAACTACTTACTTTTTGTAAAAAAATATCCACACCGCTTAAAAAAGCACTAGAGAAACAAAACACCGTGTTGCGTGAGTCAAAGGCAAATCGGCCTGTGATGCATGTGTTATTTTTGGAAAATAATACCGCATATGTTGGCTACTCATACAGCTATAACAATTCACCCAACTTTATGGGGATTTTACGTTTGCGTATGCCAAACGATGGTCCTAGCCGTTCTACACTTAAACTTGATGAAGCGTTTAATGTGTTTATACCAGAGCAGCAAAGAGAAACACGTGTTGCTGCCGGTATGCGATGTGTTGACCTAGGCGCATGCCCAGGTGGTTGGACATATCAGTTGGTGCGCAGAGGCATGTTTGTTAATGCAATAGACAATGGACCAATGAATGATAACCTAATGGAAACAGGGCAGGTTAAGCATTTCAGAGAGGATGGCTTTAAATATCGTCCAGAGAAAAGAAACATTACTTGGCTTGTATGTGACATGGTAGAAAAACCAACCAAAGTAACCAGCCTAATGATTGACTGGGCAGTCAATGCCTATGCAAAAGAGCTTATTTTTAATCTTAAATTACCAATGAAAAAGCGCTTTGACAGTGTATATGAGTGCTTAGCAATGATAAAAGAAGAGCTCGCTAAGTACGGTATTAGCTACGAATTACAAGCTAAGCATTTATACCATGATAGAGAAGAGATAACGGTACATTTGAATGTGACTAAAGTCCCTCAAAGCTTATACAGCTGATTGAAGATAAAAAATGGGCCGCTAGGCCCATTTTTATATACACACTGTTACTAAAGTAATAGCTTCATTTAAGAGCTAGCTTCGGTATTTTGGTCGGTAATTATCTACCCACAGCCTTGTAGCACCGCATACCGCGACAGGCATAACAATTAGGTTAACAAATGGAATAGCTGTTAATAACATAACAGCAAAACCAAACCCATAAGAAAGCCCTTGTTTAGACTTTAAGTCGTTTTTCATTTCTTTAAAACTAATTTTATGGTTATCAAACGCATAATCTTTATATTGCACAGCGTACATCCAACAAGTAAATAATACCCACAGAATTTGCCCTATTACCGGTAATACCCACAGTAATATAAAAAAGCCAATAGCACGTGGTAAGTAATAGCATAGCTTGGTCCACTCACGGGCAAGCATACGTGGTATATCTTTTATTAAGTCAGCAAAGCCATCATCGTTAATTTTTTGACCCGTTAGGTACAATTCTACTTTTTCGCTTAAAAGTGCATTAAATGGGGCTGCAATAAAGTTTGTAATCACGGTAAACACCATACTATAACTAAATAGCACGACTAGTACCGCAATTGGCCACATTAACCATTCTAACCAGCTTAGCCATTCGGGAAGCATATTGTTGATATAATTAAAGCTGTCACTCAGCCAGCCAAATAAGAAAAATAATGAACTACCGAATAATAAAATATTAATCAAAAGCGGGATGAGCACAAAGCGCTTTAATCCTTTTTGGCTTATTAATTTAAACCCTGAAAAAAAATATTCCATACCTTGTATGATCTGCACAACAACCTCAATCAATGTTTACAACTTAAGTTAGTATAAATAGCTTAATAATTTTGAACAGCTATTTTGCGTAACAAAGTGTTTAAAGCAAGGTATACGCATTTTTTATCAGTTCCTTATTTTAAAGTACTGAGTCTGAATCATTTAAAGCTGTAATTGTGTTAAAACACCATGCAGAGGTTGTTCATTTGTTACAATTCGGTATAGTTTCACAACATATAATTAATATAAATTTGAGATACTCAATGCAGTTAGTTGATTTAAAACCGAATGACCAGGATGTGATTAATGTTTTTGCTGATATCGACCGACTTATAAACTCTTTATACCCTGTAGCTACCGCGCAATCACTTACCTTAAGCGAACTAGATAAACCTAATGTTTATGCCATAGGGTTAAAAAATGATGACGGGATTGTTGCTTGTGGTGCAATTGTAATGCAATCAGGGGAACCATCTTACGCAGAAGTAAGACGCCTTTATGTAAACCCTAGTTACCGTGGGAAAGGGTTATCTCGTAGAGTTATGCAAATTCTTTTGCACTACGCAGGTGAAGAAGAAATACCATTAATTAGGTTGGAAACCGGCCCTAAACAAATAGAATCGATTAAACTATATGAAAATTTAGGGTTTAAACGTTGTGGTTGTTTTGGTTCTTATCAAGATAACCCGCAAAGTGTGTTTATGGAGCTTGGTTTAAGCCAATAACAAGCAGATTTTAAAACACCTATATTTATAGACTAACGCTATGCTGTTTATTATTGTATAAAAAACAGTAATTAGCAGTAAAAGTCGTTTATTTAAAGCTATACTTTACGTTACCTAAGAGAATAATTTTATTCGGTACTGAATACTGTACTGTTTTTAAAAAACATCTGTAAGCTAAAAACAATAATGAAAGTGTGTGGTGTCAAATGGAAACAGTTAGATTAAATAAGTTGTTATCCCATCAGCAAGATATTTTATCTAAAATAGCGCTTGGGCTCCCGTTTGAGGATGTCCTTGACGAGATATGCTTATCGATAGAAGAACTTATTGATGAAAAATCCGCTAAATGTTCTATTTTGTCACTAAACAAAGGGCAATTGCTGCACTGTGCCGCGCCTAACATTGAGGATGGTTATTGTCAGGCAATCAATGGGGTTCACATAGGTCCAAATGTTGGCTCGTGCGGTACTGCTGCTTATTTAGGCGAGCGCGTTATTGTTGAAGACATAGCTAATTCATCGTTGTGGGCTGATTTTAAAGACGTCGCTTTACAGTTTGGATTGCAGTCGTGTTGGTCTACCCCTGTTATTTCAACTAAATCTAGTATTTTAGGCACGTTTGCCATTTACCACGATAAGCCCAAAAAGCCTTCATCTTTCGAACTTGAATTAATCGACTATTTTGTAAATTTCACAAGTATTGCACTTGAAAAAAATGCAGAGTACATAAAAGCTAACCAGCTCATTACTGATTTAGAAAAAAGTAATGAAAAATTTGCAGCTTTTACAAAGGTTATGCCCGATTTAACACTTATTATTAGTGAAGAGGGTGAGTATATGGATATTTATGGCACCACCGACGCGCTTTTATACAAGTCACAATCTGACTTAATAAATAAAAAAATTAATGACGTAATGCCTGCTGAAGATGCCACATCAATAATGGCGGTAATAAATAAAACATTGCTCACAAACGATGTTCAAGTATTTGAATACGAATTAGATATCGACGGCAAAATAATGGTTTTTGAAGGTCGTACATCACCCATTAAAGATTACCAGTCAGATAACCCATCTCAGCGTTATATTGTTTGGGTTGCACGCGATATAACAACAAGAAAAAAAGCAGAGCTAGAAGTAGAAAGGCTTGCCTTTTATGACCCATTAACAGGTTTGCCAAATAGACGAATGCTGAATGACAAATTATCAGTCTATGTTGAGAATATAAAGCAAAGCGATGTGACCGGTGCGTTATTATTTCTAGACTTAGATAATTTTAAACGAATAAACGATTCAGTAGGCCACAGCGCGGGTGATGAAGTTCTTGTAGAGCTTTCAAAACGATTTAATGGTGTTGTTAGTGAAAAAGATACATTAGCGCGTGTTGGTGGCGATGAGTTTATTATATTGCTTGAATATGTTGGTGATAATACAGAAAGTGCAATTTTAGAGTCTGAAAAAATAGCAAAAATAATACAAAGTGTTTTTTATGATAAATTTGAAGTGGGCCGCTTAGCCTTTCAGGTTAGTTGTAGCATTGGTATTTGTTTAATAGATAAAAGCAATCATTTAACCGATAATATTCTTAAATTTGCTGATACGGCTATGTACCGTTCTAAAATGAAAAACGGCAATAGCTGCAGCTTTTATGATCCCGAGTTACAAGCATTGCTTGAAAATCAGGCCGAACTTGAAACCGACATTGTAAGAGCCATTGCACACGATGAGTTTAGTGCGTATTTTCAGCCGCAAATAAATGCAAATGGTAAAATTACTGGGGCTGAGGCTTTAATTAGATGGCATCACCCAAGTAAGGGGCTGATTGCGCCTAATGACTTTATTCCAATCGCTGAGCAAAATGGGGTTATTCAAAAGCTCCAAAACACCGTTCTGCGTGATATTTGTATTCTAATAAATGAGCTTAATAGCAAGCAGTTGATTGATGATTCATTTAAAGTGTCTATCAACATTAGTCAGGTTCAGTTCAATTCAACGACGTTAAAAACAGAATTATTAAATGTTGTTAATGATTATAATGTTAATCCATCGAATATTAAGTTAGAGATCACAGAGTCTATGCTTAGCGGCGATATAGCCAGCGTAATATCGCAAATTGATGAGTTAAAGCAGCAAGGTTTTATTTTCTCAATAGATGACTTTGGTACAGGCTATTCGTGTTTAACGCATTTGAGCTCGTTTTCGGTGAATGAATTAAAAGTAGATAAAAGCTTTATAGATAAAATATTAGATAAAGGCACAGGGTTTAGTATTGTGCAAACCATTATTAATTTAGGTAAAAGCCTTAACTTAACAGTTGTTGCTGAAGGTGTTGAAACCGAAGAACAATTTACCGTACTTAAAACAATGAGCGTTGACATGATTCAAGGCTATTTAATTGCTAAGCCTATGAACTTCGATGATTATTTATGCTGGCATCAGTCTTATTAAAATGTAGACACCTTCAATTTTAAATTAACATGCTTTGGTAATTTGGCTGGAGTCTGTCGTAGTATCAAAACGACTAACAAGAATCCTGTTCTTGTTAATCACATTCGTATAAAATTCACCACCTAACGTCCTATAGTTTTCACAATTAACGCAATACAGAGCGAGACTTCCTTATCCTTTCTAATAAAGACACCAGTTCAGTGACCGATTTAACAGTAGTTACTCATAACGGTAATTTTCATGCCGATGATGTATTTAGCATCGCGGTGCTTAAACATGTCTACCCTTCGTTTAATTTAGTACGTACACGTGATAAAGCGCTTATGGACAGTGCTGATATAGTGATTGATGTAGGTGGGCAATACGATCCAGATGCTGGGCGTTTTGATCACCACCAACGTGGTGGCGCAGGGGAACGTGAAAATGGAATACCGTACTCGTCATTTGGATTGGTGTGGCAAAAGTATGGTTTAGCACTGTGTGACAATAATCAAGCAGTTGCAGACAGAGTTGATGCAGGATTAGTTTCAACCATTGATGCAATTGATTGTGGTCATGTTGAGGGTGTTCAGCAGGGTATAAGTTTAAGTCAAACAATTTCAATGTATAATCCAACATGGGAAGAGAGCCCAGAGTTTGATAAGTGCTTTGATGAAGCTGTCGAATTTGCTTCTCGTATGCTGACTCGATTTATAGCGTCAGCAAGTGGCAGTGTCAATGCAAAAGCAATTGTCGCTAAAGCGATAGAAAGTGCTGAAGATCCTCGCGTTATTGTGCTTGAAAAGTACACGCCATGGAAAAAAACAGTCCATATTTTGTCAAGCGAAGCGTTGTACATGGTTTACCCTTCACATTCAGGTCAATGGATACTTCAAACAGTCCCTGTCGAGCCCGGCTCGTTTGAAGATAGAAAGTCGCTTCCTAAAGCATGGGCTGGTTTGTCTGATGAAGATTTCAAAGCAAAAACGGGATTAGACGACGCTGTTTTTTGTCACAATGGGCTATTTATTGCTGGCACTAAATCATTTGAGAGCACAATGAAGCTTGCCGAAGTGGCGTTAGCTGAATAAATGATTTAGCTTCAATAGTTAATTAGCCTGATTCTGAAATCAAATCTCTAAAGCAGACTTCAGGCTAAGTAATTAATTTGCTCCTACGCAGTTGTTTAAACCACACCTAAAATTCCCCCTCAATATATGAGTGTGTTACCAATCTGAGTTTTTCTTAAAGCTAGGCCATATAAAATAAAGGCTTGTTGGTCATGCTGCTTACTATTTATTTTTAATATTAAAAATCACTCGTTACGAGTAAAAATACTTGTTGGACTTAAAGGTCTATTTTTCTTTTAATGCGCGCAATTAGCCGAACCGGCATTCATAAAATAAAAGAGAAAGATAAATGAAAGAGACAACATCACTAGAACAAGCTCGCACGAGTTACAATGTTCGTCATTGGAGCCAAGGTTTTTTTGGTATTAATGATCAAGGTGATGTGTATGTTGCCCCAAAGGCTCACGCCCCAGAGCAAACTATTGCACTGACAGATATTGCAAAGCAGCTAGAAGAAAAAGGCTTAAGCTTACCGGCTTTAGTGCGCTTCCCACAAATTTTACATCATCGAGTGCACAGTTTATGTGGCGCATTTAATACCGCGATTGAAAACTATGGTTACCCAAAAGATTATTTATTAGTTTACCCAATTAAAGTAAACCAACAACGCGAAGTAGTTGAAGAAATAGTAGCAAGCCAAGCTGAATTAGAAAAAAAACAATTAGGCCTAGAGGCAGGCAGCAAACCAGAGCTATTAACTGTTTTGGCAATGGCAGAAAAAACCAGTGCAGTGATTGTATGTAATGGCTACAAAGACAAAGAATATGTGCGCTTAGCACTTATTGGCGAAAAGCTAGGCCACAAAGTATACATAGTGCTTGAAAAGCTTTCTGAGCTCGACATGGTGCTTAGCCAAGCAAAAGCGCTAAATGTTAAACCACGTATTGGTATTCGTGTACGTTTAGCATCGCAAGGCAAAGGAAAGTGGCAAGCAAGTGGCGGTGAAAAATCTAAATTTGGTTTATCAGCGTCGCAAGTTTTACATGTAGTAAACCGTTTAAAAGAGGCAGGCCAACTTGATTTAATGCAGCTTGTGCATTTTCACTTAGGCTCGCAAATGGCAAACATTCGCGATGTGCGTTTAGGTGTAAGCGAGGCAGCGCGTTTTTACTGTGAGCTACGCAAATTAGGTGCAAGCATTGAGTGCTTAGATGTAGGGGGCGGTTTAGCTATTGATTACGACGGTACGCGCAGCCAATCGCATAACTCAATGAACTACAGCTTAGCTGAGTATGCAAATAACATTGTGTACACCATAGGCGATACCTGTAAGCAGTATGAACAACCAATGCCGACTATTATTTCTGAGTCGGGGCGTGCACTAACGGCGCACCATGCTGTACTTATCTCAAACGTGATAGGCACAGAAAGCTACGTACCAGAACAGCTAAAAGCGCCTGCTGGCGATGCACCGCTTTTATTGAATAATATGTGGGCCTCGTTTGTGCAGTTAACCGATTTAACTGACGACCGCGCACTGATTGAAATTTATCACGACAGCCAAGGGGATTTAGCAGAGGCGCATAACCAGTTTGCTCTTGGGCTTTTAGATTTAACGCAGCGTGCGTGGGCAGAGCAAGTTAACTTACGTATTTGTTATGAGCTTAACAAACACATGGATAACAAAAACCGTTTTCATCGCCCGATTATTGACGAGTTAAATGCGCGTTTAGCTGATAAGTTTTTTGTAAACTTTTCGCTTTTTCAATCATTGCCTGATGCGTGGGGGATTGATCAAGTGTTTCCGGTATTGCCATTAAGTGGTTTAACCGAAGCACCAAAAAAACGTGCAGTATTACTTGATATAACCTGTGATTCAGACGGCGCACTCGAGCACTATGTTGATGGCCAAGGCATTGAAAGCACATTACCTGTGCCTGAGTACAGTGCTGATAAACCTTACTTAATGGGCTTTTTCTTAGTGGGTGCGTACCAAGAAATTTTAGGTGATATGCACAATTTATTTGGCGATACGCACAGTGCCATTATCAATATGGATGAGCAAGGCGTTGCCAGTATTAGCGAAATAAACCAGGGCGATACCGTAGCCGATATGATGCGTTATGTACATTTAGATGTTGAGAGCTTTCAGCAGTCGTACGCGCAGTTAGTGTCTGCAAAAATAGATAAAAATGAACAGCAAAGCGTTTTAGACGAGTTGCAAAACGGCCTTAATGGCTACACTTATTTAGAAGAGTTATAAGCAATGTCTAGCTTATTTGGTCATGTTGACCACTCATTGTATTCAAACGGGATGACGTTTTTACGTCGCCCTATGGTGCAAAACATTAATGCCATTGATGCAGATGTCGTTGTACTAGGCTTACCTTTTGATTTAGCAACATCGGGCCGTCCCGGTGCTCGCTTAGGACCCGATGCCATTCGCAGAGCGTCGGTACATTTAGCCTGGGAGGACACTAAATACCCGTGGACATTTCCTTTGTTTGAGCGTTTAACGGTTGCAGATGCGGGGGACTTTACTTATCCGGTAGGCGATCCTGAGTATTTTACGGCACAGCTAGAAATGGCCGCAGAGCAAATACTTCGCCAAGGGGCAACGCTGTTAGGCCTTGGTGGCGATCACTTTGTAACGCTTCCGCTATTGCGCGCACATGCAAAGATACATGGCAAAATGGCACTGGTTCATTTTGATGCGCACACTGATACATACAGCAATGGCTCGCGTTTTGATCACGGCACTATGTTTTATCATGCACCCATGGAAGGTCTGATTGATGTAGAGCACAGCATACAAATAGGTATTCGTACCGACTTTGACCAATCAAAGCATGAGTTTGCAGTGATTGATGCAATGCAAGCTAACGATTTGCACGCCAATGAAATAGCAGCGCAAATACGCGAGCGGGTAGGCGACTTACCCGTTTACCTAACGTTTGATATAGACTGCCTTGACCCGGCATTTGCACCAGGTACAGGCACACCGGTTTGTGGTGGTTTAACATCAGATAAAGTGCTTAAAATACTGCGCGCGCTTAAAGGTATAAATATGGTGGGAATGGATGTGGTAGAGGTATCACCGTCGTATGACCAAAGTGAGCTTACCGCTATTGCCGCAGCAACAATTGCGAGCGAGTTATTGCATTTGTGGACACATAAAAATAAGTACTCACTCTAAAGTGCCCCAATAATAAAAGAGGATGTAAATCCTCTTTTATTATTTAGAGGTATCGATTACTCAAGAGTTTTATTTCTTTCAGCCATATAAAGCTCAAGGCAATAAGCGGTAAGTTGGTAGTAACTGGATTAAATGCTTCTATTAACAAATTAGGCTGCATGAGCGCAACGGCCCCTAACAGGCCGAATAATAAGAAAATATTTAACCAAACTAGCTGTTTATTTTTATAAAATATAATTAGTAACAGCCCAAAAATAACCTCAGCAATACCGGCACCACGCGTAATCAAATCAGACACTTGTGCAGAATAGCCAGCACTGCCAGTCATTAACTTTTCAAGAGGGGCAACGTGATAAATCTTTGGAAAAAAGCCATGATACATCCAACTCAACCCCACAATATAGCGTGCAATTTGTATATAACCGCGGTTATTTCCTAGCATTATCTATTCGCTCCTGTGAGCTGGGGTGGCTTGATAAGTATTCGAGTAAGTTATTTACCTTTTTAAGGTGTTCGTTTTCAGTGGTATGCGCACTTTGCAAAGCTTCAATTGCATCGGCAAAATCGTTGCTTGAATAGCCTAAGTTTTCTAGTTGTGCTAATGCATAACTGTCGGCTTCTCGTTCCATATCTCGCGAAAAGCCTTGTTGGGCAAACGAGGCACCAGTCCCCAAGGCAACCTCAGCTATTCCCTCTAAATCACCGAATATAACGGCAAGTACAATCGTACTTGCTGCCGATTGTGCTGTTATGCGAACACTATGCTGGTGAACGACATGGCCAATTTCGTGAAGTAACACGGCTTTTAGTGCATTGGGCTTATCGGCCAGTAAATTAGCTAATTCATCTGTGACCACAATTCGGCCATGAGGGAGTGCAAACGCATTAGCACCAAAGCTTTGGGATTTATAAAACGAAAGCCTATACACCGACTTTTCAAGTGCAAGCTCATCAAGTATGGTCTTAAAGTGTCGCTGAACTCTGGCTTGTTGTTCGTCAGGTAACTCTGTTGGGTCTAGTGCTAATTTTTTAATTACAGCAAAACTTTGCTCACCCATTTGTTCAACAACGCTATGCGGTAGAGTATCAACACTATAAACAGCAATTGCGGGCACAACTTTGTATAGCATTAACCACATAAAAAGAGGTGTAATTACAATTGCTGCAATAATAGCCCACTTATTTTTTTCAAACCGCTCTAATGAGTGATGATTTTTGGCGTTAAATGGCCACCTAAAATCTACATCAAGCGGAATAAACCGACCACCATCGTCAAAGCTTAGTTCGTCGGCAAGACCTGCAATCGCCGAACTTAAATTAAGTTCGTTAATTGCATAGCGGACAGGTTCTTCGTTACCGTGATTAATTTCAACGTGTGAGCCGCTAATTTTAGCGACACACAGCTGATAATTACTCGAAGCGTTTGGAAAATAATGTCCCTGAACGTTCATAATAAACTCTTATGTTAACGACAAATCAATATCAAATACGTTAGCCGCTTCCTCAGCAAAGGATGATTGCTGCTCTTGCGTTGTATCTATTAAGTTTAATGCGCCAGGGTATATATCAACGGTTGTAGCTTCGGCAAGCATTTTTGATGTACGAATTTGTGTCCAGGGGTAAGCAAGCCCTAATGAAAACACAATAGCTAACATGTTGGTTAAAAGTAAAATGGCGTAAGGAATAGGTTTAAGCTGTGATTTAAACGATGCTACATCTTCAAATTGGCTATTATTAAAAATATGATTTCTAATTGCCGCTTTCCATACCGCGGTTACTATGGCAATCATCACGACGTAAGCAATCATTAACCCACCAAACATAACCCCCATTTTTGCAGGGTCTTGAGCGGCTTGTTGGTTTTCTACATTGAGTAAATCAAGTCCAAATAGTCCTAAAATAGCCATAAATATCACCATGGTGATAGAGCTCACCACAAAGCAAATAAGGGCTGTAAGGTAGTAGGTTTCACCTTTGAGGTTTACGGCTAATGGCTTATTACCGTAACTAATATTACTGTGGATGTAAGTATCTATGCGCTTTAAAACATAAGGCATTAATAAATAAAGTGTAAATACACTAGCAATAGGTAAAAGAATAAAGTTAATGAAGGCTTCGCCGTAATCCCCTTTAAATGCAAAACGCACATTACGATGACGGGTCATACGCATATTAAAACGTAAGCCTTGGTTAATAATCCACGGCATTAAAAAAATAAAAGCGATGGCAAATAAGAAGCCTATGAGTGGAAGAAAGCTGACAGCAAATGTGTAAATTAAAAATACAATAACGGCTAAAATACGGCCTTTTAAAATTTGCATTGGAGTAGCTAAGTAGTCAAAGCTGTGGCCATCTATACGAGTATGCCCATAAAAATAGCGCATTGTACGCACTTTTGCCCAGGCAGAATAAATGCCCAATGTTAGTACGCTTAGTAAGATATTAACTATCCAAATACCAAAAAACTCACCGCCTTTACCACTAAATTGTACTTTAGAGCTAGATAGCGGGGTGAGTGGATTCGCGCTCGATTCGTTTGATTGTGAAGGGGGTGGGTGTATTGATTCCATTAAAAGCCATTCCATGTTGTTTTTTGTTAATTTACCGATTTTAAGTGCAAAACTCAATATTTATCCCTGCAATCGGACTTTTAATCTCTATAAGGTGAGTTCAAACTAGGTGATACATTTTTTATAATGAACTCTGTTATACTGGACGGATAATTTTATGGGGCTGTTATGATTTCAAAAAACCAACTCAAACTTATTCGCCAACTTGGCCAAAAAAAGTACCGAAAGCAATATAATCAATACCTTGTACAAGGCGAAAAAAACGTACTTGAGTTGCTTAATAGCACACTAAACGCAGTTGATGTATTTGCAACTTCGGCGTTTATAAATGCTCATCAAAGCTGTTTTCCAAGCACCCATATCATTGAAGCCGACGAGGACGTTCTTACTAAAGCGAGCACGCTAGTAAGTAATAATGCCGCAATTGCAATTGTTGATATGCCAAAAGCCGACTTACCCAAAATAAAAGGGTTAATATTGGCTCTTGATGGCGTGTCTGATCCTGGTAATTTAGGCACAATAATTAGAGTAGCCGACTGGTATGGTATTAAACACATTGTTACCAGCACAGACAGTGCAGATGCCTATAACCCAAAAACAATTAGCGCCACAATGGGGTCATTTGTAAGAGTTTCAGTTAGTCAGGTCGATTTACCTGCTTACCTACAAACACTCAAGTTACCTATTTACGGTGCGTTTTTAGATGGCCAAAGCGTACACAAAACACAGTTTAATGGCGAAGGTGTATTGTTAATGGGGAGTGAGTCTCATGGCATACGACAAGCCTGTGCGGGTTTAGTAACCGATAAAATAACAATTCCTGCATTTGGTGAGGCCGAGTCGCTCAATGTTGCTATGGCTACTGGGATTATTTTAGATAATTTTAAACGTCAAGCTTAACAAACGTGTGTTCTTTGAGTTAAATTGCCCATGAATAACAACAATAATAAATTGGTAAAACAACAAGATGCGCTTAAGCACTATTAAATTAGCGGGCTTCAAATCGTTTGTAGAGCCCACTAAAATACCGTTTCCAGATCAAATGACCTGCGTTGTTGGGCCAAACGGCTGCGGTAAATCTAATGTGATTGATGCGGTAAGATGGGTGCTTGGAGAAAGCTCAGCTAAAAACTTGCGTGGCGATGCCATGACAGATGTTATTTTTAATGGCTCGACTAATCGAAAAGCCATTTCGCAAGCCTCTGTAGAGCTGATTTTTGATAACTCGTTGGGCGAGCAAGAATTAAAAAATACCTTTGCCGATAGAAACCAAATAGCGATTAAGCGTTTAGTAACACGTGACGGCCAATCGTTGTACTTTTTAAATGGCAGCAAATGCCGCAAGCGTGACATAACTGATATATTTTTAGGCACTGGGCTTGGTCCTCGCAGTTATGCGATTATTGAGCAAGGGATGATATCGCGCTTAATTGAAAGTAAACCTCATGAACTTCGCGTGTTTTTAGAAGAAGCTGCGGGCGTATCTAAATACAAAGAGCGTCGCCGCGAAACGCAAACGCGGATTAAAAGTACCCGAGAAAATTTAGAACGTTTATTAGATGTTCGTAAAGAGTTGCAAAGCCAACTTGATAAATTGGCTGTTCAGTCACTTGATGCTAAAAAATACCGTGAACTTAAAGCAACAGAGCGCACATTAAAAGGTCAAGTAGCTGTTTTAAAATGGCAAAAGCTGCATCAACAACAATTAGACAAAAGCGAGCAAATCAAAAAGCTTAATGAGCAAATAAACTTTTTTAAAACGGCTCACTCAGGGCACGATGATGTGCTTGCAACACTTGAAGGAGAAGTTCAAGCTCAGCAAGATAAATTAAGTTATGCGCAGCACCAGCAACATATTACTCATACCGAGTTAACTCGAGCCGAACAGCAAAAAATTAGTGTTAAACAACAAATACAGTCACTTAAACAAAGCTTAATAAAATTACAACAACGCCAAACAGATAGCCTTGAGCAAAAAGCGCAACAGCAGCACATATGCGAAGAACTTGATGAAGCACTGCAAGAGGCAATAGAAAGCAGTTTAATGTGCGAAGAGCAAGTGAGTGAATTGTCATTTGAGCTTGAGGGGTTGCAGGGTACTAAGCAGCGAAGTTATTCGAATTGGCAAACACTCAACGAACAACAGCAACACCTTACCACTCAGGTGCAGTCGCAAAGTAGTGAAATAAAGCACACGCAACAGCAAATAAATCATGTTAATGAGCAGCTTAGCCAATTAAATTTACAGCTTGATGAACTAAAAAATAATAATGTAGAACATCAGCTGGCCGAGCAAAAACAGCAGCGCCAAGCACTCACTGAGGCGCTTGCAAAAAACCAAAGCGCGCTTGCGCAATGTGAAGTTAAATTGAAGCAGCAAAATAGGCTGGTTGATGAAACTCAAGACAATCATAAAACACTGACACAGAAAGAAAATGAACTAAACGCCCGTATTGCTGGGCTTAAAAGTGCATTGGGGTTAGATGAAGAGGTCACTAACTCAACTGGGGTTTTAAGTCAGCTCATAGTGCAAGATGGTTTTGAGCCACTAATAGAGCAAGCACTTAAGTCGCTCACGCATTTAAGTGTAACAGAGCAGCAATCAACTAATAGTATATGGCCAAGCAGTCAACCTTTGCTTAAGGCAAGCTTGGCAGATTATATTACCGCTGGCGTGTACCCTGACTTACTCACGCGAATTGGCTATAGCGAACACGCCGATTTATCTATGCTAAATGATGACTATTACATTGCGATAATGGATAAAAAAGGCGAATTGCATGGTCGTAATTGGCACGTAAACGCAGACAGTAACACCGACAACTCATTGCTAATAAAGCATAAGCAACTTCACGCGCACACCGATGAGGTCATACAGGTTAAAAGTCTGCTTGAACAGGTCAAAAGTGAGCTTGAACAATACACTGTAATACAAGCAGAGCTTAATACCGAACAAAAAGCACTCAAAGACGTTATTCATCATCTTGCTCAACAAATTGCTATTTCAAGTACCCGAAGCGATATGCTCACAGAGCAGGTTACTCAACATCAACATCAGCTATCAAAAATAAAAACACAAGAGCAAGCGATAAGTGCGTCACTGGTGCAACTCAATAAGCAGCTTGATGAACAAACCGAGCAATATGAACTATTTGTTGAGCAGCAATTAAATTTAACAGATGAAACTGAGATTGCGAATGATGAGCGCATGCTCAGCGATAAAAATTATAGCCAAGCACTCAGCGCATTGGAGCAATACAAAACGCAGGCTCATCAGGCAAGCTTAAGTCAGCAAAAAGCACGTAGTGAATGGCAGTTAAGTCAAACAAAACTGAGCCACGCAGCACAAGCCTATGAAGAGGCAAAACAAGGAGCTGAAGAATTAGTTTTGGAAATAGAGGCGTTACTTATTCCAGAAGAAACACTCAGTGAATCAATTTCAACCTTACTAGAAAAGCATCAGTATGGCGAACAACGATTAGCGCAATTACAAAACGATTTATCACAAGCCAAAGACGCCTTACATACAAAGCAAGCTAGCCTTAAAAATTCGCAAGGTGAGCTGCAAGGGCTTCAAGAGCAACATCAAAAATTAACACTTGAAGAGCAGAGCTTATTAATAAAGGCACAAGCTGCACTTGAGCCATTAGATGAGCTTAAACAAAGCTTAAAAGCCGTACTTGAAACATTACCTGACGACTTAACCCTAAATTCAGCGCAAAACCAATTAACAGGTATTACAAATCAGCTAGACAAGCTGGGTGCGGTTAACTTAGCAGCTATAGAAGAGTTTGATGTTGCAAAACAGCGCAGTGAGTATTTAGATAATCAGTTAGAGGATTTAACTAAAGCGTTAAATACCCTTGAAGGGGCTATTCGGAAAATAGATACCGAGACAAAAACACGCTTTAAAGCCACGTTTGATCAAGTTAATGAAGACTTTGCACAGCTGTTTCCTAAAGTTTTTGGTGGAGGGAGTGCGTATTTGGAATTAACCAGTGACGATTTACTTGAAAGTGGTGTTAGTATAATGGCACGGCCGCCAGGTAAGAAAAATTCAACTATTCACTTGTTAAGTGGTGGAGAAAAAGCGCTGACAGCATTATCATTAGTGTTTTCTATATTCAGGCTAAATCCAGCCCCGTTTTGTATGCTGGATGAAGTTGACGCACCATTAGATGACGCAAACGTTGTTCGCTTTTGCCGTTTGGTGGAAGAAATGTCACAATCAGTGCAATTTATTTATATAAGCCATAACAAAATTGCAATGGAGATGGCAGGGCGTTTAACCGGTGTGACTATGGCAGAGCCGGGTGTATCTCGAATGGTTGCAGTAGATATTGAACAAGCGGTGCAACTTGCACACGCATAAATTTTTATAACACGTGTATTAGTTTTTAATTACTATACAGGTTTTAGGCATAACAAATAATAAAAGGTGAGGGGATGGCCGAACAATTAAGATGGGTTTTAATCATTATCAGTGTGATTGTCATTGGTGGCTTATTAGTCCATGGTTTATGGTCTGTAAGGAAAAAAGAGAGCCCAGATACGTCCGTTAATGAACGGGTTGAACCACTCCAAGAAAGCCAAACAGCTTCCTCTCATTCATATAGTCAAAAAGCTGAGCCAAAAGAGCCGGTAGTTAGTGAGCGTGACGAACCACAGCTAGGTGAACTTAACTTTGATGCTAATGAGCCTCAAATTGAGCCCAGCGCGTCAGAGGTTCCTATTGAAGATGACCTGAGTGTTGTTGACGATTTAGAATCGGTTGAGCAAACTAATGAACAACCAAAAGAGCCAGTACCCGATTTTGTTATTGTACATATACAAATGCCAGAAGGGTTAACTATGCAAGGCAGCAAGTTATTACCTGCTGTGAATACGCTTGGTTTTAAATATTCTGAAGAAGGCTTTTTTAATCGTCATTTAGACCCTGCAGGCCAAGGACCAGTGTTGTTTAGATTAGTTAATATGTACAACCCAGGAACGTTCGATATAGACAATATGGAACAGTTTAGCACCGCAGGTGTGAGCTTATTTATGACCTTGCCGTGTGACGGTGACGGACTAGCAGCCTTTAATATGCTGCACAGTGCGGCTAAAAAAATAGCCGACGAATTCGGCGCGCACATATTAGACGCAGAACGCGAAGAAATGAGTGTTGAGCGTGTAAGGCAATATGTTGAGCAGGTTCGTGCTTTTTCAGCGTAACAATTTGTAATATATAATTTTTACAAGCCACTGGGCGATATCGTCAAAGTGGCTTTTTTATGTTTTTTGAGGTTTAAATGTCTAGCAGCATTAGTGAGCAAATTAATCATCTTCGTACCCTATTAGAGCAGCACAATTATAATTATTATGTGCTTGATACCCCAAGCATTCCCGATGCTGAATACGATAGGCTATTACGCGAACTCAGTGCGCTTGAAACACAAAACCCTGAATTTTTATCTGCTGACTCACCGACTCAAAAAGTAGGTGGCGCAGCGCTTAGTAAATTTGAGCAAGTTGCTCATCAAGTGCCAATGCTATCGCTTGATAATGCGTTTAGCGAAGATGAATTTACGGGCTTTAATCGCCGAATAAAAGAGCGCTTAATGAGCACAGATGAGCTCACTTTTTGCTGTGAGCCAAAACTTGATGGGTTAGCGGTATCTATTATTTATCGTGATGGAGTGTTGGTACAAGCTGCAACACGGGGTGATGGCTTTACAGGCGAGAATATTACTCAAAATGTAAAAACAATTCGTAACGTCCCCCTTAAGTTGCGTGGCGACTACCCCAAAGAGCTTGAAGTGCGTGGTGAAGTATTTATGGACAGCGCTGGGTTTGAAAAGCTAAACAATGAAGCGCAAAAGCGTGGCGAAAAAGTATTTGTAAATCCACGTAATGCGGCGGCAGGTAGCCTACGCCAGCTAGACTCTAAAATTACCGCAAAACGCCCACTGATGTTTTATGCATACAGTACTGGTTTGGTTGCTGATGGCTCAATTCCAGAGGATCACTTTCAGCAATTAGAAAAGTTAACTGATTGGGGCTTACCCCTTTGTCCAGAAACAAAGCTGGTGGAAGGGCCACAAGCTGCACTTGATTATTATGATGATATTTTAACGCGTCGCAGTGAGCTTAAATATGAAATTGACGGCGTGGTAATAAAAGTTAATAAAAAAGCCCTACAAGAGCGTTTAGGCTTTGTAGCGCGTGCACCTCGTTGGGCTATTGCCTATAAATTTCCGGCGCAAGAGGAAGTCACTCAACTCCTTGATGTAGAGTTTCAAGTTGGTCGTACAGGTGCAATTACGCCTGTTGCTCGTTTAGAACCTGTGTTTGTAGGCGGTGTAACGGTGTCTAATGCAACGCTTCACAATGGTGATGAAATTGCTCGGTTAGGCGTTAAAGTCGGCGATACGGTGATTATACGCCGTGCTGGCGATGTGATTCCGCAAATAACACAAGTTGTGCTTGAACGCAGGCCCACCGATGCAAGAGACATTGTGTTTCCATCAGCTTGCCCTATTTGTGACTCCCATGTAGAAAAAGTAGAAGGGGAAGCTGTAGCCCGTTGTACTGGTGGCCTTGTATGCCCCGCGCAGCGCAAGCAAGCTATAAAGCACTTTGCCTCGCGTAAGGCACTAGATATAGATGGTCTTGGCGATAAAATTGTTGATCAATTAGTGGACCGTGAGCTTATAAAAACTCCGGCTGATTTATTTATATTAAAGCAAGGTCACTTTGAATCACTTGAACGCATGGGGCCTAAATCGGCTAAAAACTTAGTTACTGCTTTAAATGAAGCAAAAGCGACTACGCTTGCTAAATTTTTATATTCATTGGGTATTCGAGAAGCCGGTGAGGCTACGGCACAGAATTTAGCGAATCACTTTTTAACGCTAGAGAATATTATTAGTGCTAGTGTTGAAAGCCTCACACAAGTAAGCGATGTAGGCGATATTGTAGCATCGCATGTACGAGGCTTTTTTGATGAAGAGCACAATTTAGCGGTGGTCAATGCGCTTATTGAGCAAGGTGTTCATTGGCCTGCGCTAAGCGCACCGTCAGAGGATGAACAACCGTTAGCGGGGCTTACTTATGTACTTACAGGTACCCTCAATACGCTTAACCGCAATGATGCTAAAGCGCGCTTACAACAGCTAGGTGCAAAGGTGTCAGGTAGTGTATCTGCTAAAACTGATGCTTTAGTAGCGGGTGAAAAAGCCGGTTCTAAACTCACAAAGGCTCAAGATTTGGGGATAGACGTCCTCACAGAGGATGATTTAATCGAGCTCCTTAAAAAGCATAACGGCTAGGAAAGTAGTAATGAGCCAATACGGACCTCAATACTGGGATAAATACGGGAGTTATCGCACCCCTGTTGCGTTTCACTTAAGTGTAGTGGTGTTGCTGCGTGCTTATTTTATTTGGGTTATTGCGGCACTGAGCCGACGACCAGAGCTTGACTTAATGTCGTTATTTTTTAGGTCTAAAAGCGATTTTTTTATTGCTATTGCCATTGGCAGTATTGCGATATTACCTACGTTGTTATTTTGCTTGCGCCGCCCTCGCGATTCACATAGCGCCACTGACAGATTGGCGAGTATTTGGCGGCATATGCGTTGGCCATTAATTGTATGCGCGCTAATAGATTTAACGTGGCTAATAGTACAAGCGGCACATAGCCATTACCGGTTTTCACTTTTTTTAGCGGTGCAAATGGTTATTGTGTTTTGGGTGCTTTGGTATTTAGTTAAAAGTCGTTATTTAACCGTGTTTTTTAAAGATTGGCCTGAGCCAACAGAAAAAGCATCAGATGATAAAAAAGATCTTAAAAAGGATTCATAGTGGACTCAGTAAACAAAAAAATAGCATTAACCATTGCACTCATCGGTTTTGTGCTTATTGGTTTAATGTTTGCCTATGAACTATTTGAAGTTATTTGGTTTAAAGTATTTATAGGAGTTTGGGTGTTTGTGTTTTGCTCAAGCATGTATAGGCTTACACCACTATTTAAAGCGCGAAACCGTTTAGAGCACTTTGTTCAACGCGATGCGCAGCACTTACTAGTGTTTAGCTTAATGGGCTTTTTTGATAAAAAACATGGTCCAAATTGGCTGGTTATACAAAGCATTGAGCGCGTAGTGAGTAAAGATGACGAGCTAATTATTTGTAGCAATAATGACCGGCAACTAAGTGTTAGCTTACCCGTTAAAAAAGCGGAGTTAGAGGCGTTTATGCAGCGTATTTTTACTACTGCAGAAAAGCAAACTATTACCTTTGAACAAGCTTGATCGCGGCGTCATTCATCCACGTAACAATAAAAAGCTTTAGCCATATAACCTGACCTTTGTTTTATATAAATTAATTATCCAGAGTCCAGGTTATTCACCCTATTCGTAATACAGGTTTTCATGAGGTTACTATGTTGAAATGGAAAGATGTGATTAACTTTGCCAATAATGGCAACCCTGCACCCAGTAAAAAAGTCATTAAAACCGATGAACAATGGCGTGAACAATTATCAGAAAACGAATACTACGTAACTCGTATGAAGGGGACAGAGCGTCCTGATATGTCTGGCAGTTGTACATTACTAGAGCCCGGTAAATATGTGTGTGTTTGTTGCGATAATTTATTGTTTGATGCTGACGAAAAATTTGAAAGCGGAACAGGCTGGCCTTCATTCACTCAGCCAGCAACGATAGAAGCAATCGGCTATGTACGCGACGTCAGCCATGGCATGGAGCGTGTAGAGGTTGTATGCAACGTGTGTGATGCGCATTTAGGGCATATATTTCCAGATGGCCCACTACCAACGGGCCTTCGATACTGCGTTAATGGTGCAGCAATGAAAAAGCTTTAGTCTTTGAGGTTTAGCTTCATCTCTTTTGCTTGATTCATAATTTTATCTAAGCGCTGCGCTTGATCTGCTGGCAGGTCAGATTTGTCCAATAAGGCGTAGCATTTTTTAGCAAGTCCTATATTCAATGAGCTGCCACTTTGCTTGGTCGAATCAAACAAGCATTGTAATAAATTAAGTGCAATGCTTTGATTGCGTGGCATAACTCTAAACGCATGCGTAAATGCTTCAAGTGCTGTGTTTAATTGCCCTTTGTTAAATTGGGTTACCGCATGGTTATTAAGTTCTTTTGGCCCCATTTTAATATCACGTCGTTCGCTTTGTTGTTGCTGTATATAGCGTAAGTAGGTGGGTTCGCTGGTATTTGGGTGTCTTTCACAATGATTAATTATTTGCGAAAATAACATTTGCGCCTTTTGATGAAACCCTAGCTCATGAAAGGCTTTTGCTTTATCAAGCGCGCCATCTACTGAGCGTATTATTGAGTCGTCATCTTCTAATTGTTCAATGAGCTTTTTAGCTTTTTGATGCTCATCTTTTAAATAATGAAGCCGCGCATTAAGCACATCAATTTGCGATTGATTCGTACTGTTAGGAAATTGGGTTTTTAAATCGTTTATATATTTATTTGTCTGCCTTGAAATTCGTTGCACTTGATCAGTTTGATCTGTTGTTAACGCAAAATCGATTCCTGCTCGAGCCGCATTTAAGTAAATGTCGGGATGATCGTAAATAGAGTGCTTAGCAAAGTTTGCTATATCTTTTTGTGTAAGGTAGTTTTTTTCGTAGTCGTGATTAATTAACGAGACTGTACTTAACGATTTTTGACGCGATATATTACGTGGTGCAATTGTGGCAGCTTGGCTCAAAAAATCTTGTGCCAATTCAAATTGATTGAGTTTTATTTCTAACCGACCTAATAAGTCTAATGCAACAAGGCGGGTTTCTTGACGTTCTAGCATGGTTTTTAACATGCGCTGCGCCAAAATGTGCTCGTTGTTAGCTATAAGCGCTTCAACTAGCCCCACCTTTGCCCAGGCAAACTTTTGAATGTCGAGCACGGATTTAAAAAAATCTTTGGCCTCTTGAGCCCGTTTTAACCGAAGAAGAGCGTCACCTTTCAGGCGAAGTAAGATAGGGCTGTAATTATTGTCTTTTCTTTCAAGTGCGGCATCAATATATTTTACTGCTTTTGAATCATTGCCATCATCAATAAGCGTGTATACGGTTTGAAGATCGTGTTTGCGCTTTAAAATACGTTCAATTCGGGTTTTGAGTTCTTGCCCTGTAAAAGGTTTAACTAAAAAATCATCCGGTTGAAGCTCAAGTACACTGTGTACTAATGAGCCACTTGTTTCAGCTGAAATAAAGATAAAGCCAGTGGAGTTTTTTATAAGTTTTTTTACTCTTAGCTCTTCGTACAATTGGTAACCGTCTTGGTGTTTGTTTAAATTAAACGAACAAACAATTAAATCAAACGATTCACTTAAACATTGCTCTTTGGCTGAATTTGCATGATCGGCAAAACTCAACTGCCGAAAGCCGAGCCTTTCTAACGATTGTTTCATATAGCTTTGAGCAAGCGGTTGCTCTTCGACTATTAGTATTTTGGCTTTTGAAAATATCTTAGTTGGCATTGGCTTAAGCGTTATCACTTTTAACACAGACTATAATCAACAGTTTAGCTGCTTACAAGAGAATTTAAATGCTAGCTGTATTTATTAGGTAATTAGGTTTAACTAATACGTTTATATGGTCATAAAGTGTCATTTTTATCCAGTGCTGTAATAACGGGTTATGTACGTATTTGAATAGGTACTAAATAATAGGTCGTGGTTAATCTGTTATTACTAGTAAAGAAGGGGGGATGCTCTTTTTTATAATAGATTTAATTATTCGAATAAGAATTTAATAAAAACAGGAAAGGAATTAAAAATAGATATTGAGGAAGTATTTATATGTGGTGGGTGATACTGGACTTGAGCTAGTGATCTTCACCATTATTTGTAAAGAAAGGCGATGCTCTTTTTTATAATAGATTTAATTATTGGAATAAGAATTTAATAAAAATAGGAAAGGAATTAAAAATAGATATCGAGGAAGTGTTTATATGTGGTGGGTGATACTGGACTTGAACCAGTGACCCTCGCCTTGTAAGGGCGATGCTCTCCCAACTGAGCTAATCACCCACATATAATAGGTATTACTTTTTTAAAATTATCAATTAATCGCTTAGTATAATTTGGTGGGTGATACTGGACTTGAACCAGTGACCCTCGCCTTGTAAGGGCGATGCTCTCCCAACTGAGCTAATCACCCAAATTATATATTTAATATGCACCATTCTAAAAATGGTGGGTCGTACTGGACTTGAACCAGTGACCCTCGCCTTGTAAGGGCGATGCTCTCCCAACTGAGCTAACGACCCATATTAAATTTTAAAACGCGACTATCAATATAATAGATTTATATGTGGTGGGTGATACTGGACTTGAACCAGTGACCCTCGCCTTGTAAGGGCGATGCTCTCCCAACTGAGCTAATCACCCACATATAAATTAAAACGCTACTATTAAAATAAATAGTACTGGACTTTAACCAGTGAAGCTCGCCGTTACTTGGAAGTAGCGGTTATGCTCTCTTTTTTCTAAACTGAGTAATGACCCATTTAGATTTTTGTAATATGCACCATTCTGAGAATGGTGGGTCGTACTGGACTTGAACCAGTGACCCTCGCCTTGTAAGGGCGATGCTCTCCCAACTGAGCTAACGACCCATATTACATGCTACTACCTGTAGTAAGTAGTACTGGACTTTAACCAGTGAACCTCGCCATCTTTTATAAAAAGCGGTGATGCTCTCTTTTCTTGTAACTGAGCTAACGACCCATATTACAATTTAAACTACTATTTTTATAATAGGTTTTATATGTGGTGGGTGATACTGGACTTGAACCAGTGACCCTCGCCTTGTAAGGGCGATGCTCTCCCAACTGAGCTAATCACCCACATATAAATTAAAACACGACTATTAAAATAAATAGTACTGGACTTTAACCAGTGAACTTCTCTGTTACTTGTAAGTAGCAGTGATGTTCTCTTTTTCTATATGAACTTAGCGTCCGTATAGAATTTAGATGCGAACACTTTTAAAAGTGGTGGGTGATACTGGACTTGAACCAGTGACCCTCGCCTTGTAAGGGCGATGCTCTCCCAACTGAGCTAATCACCCGCATCTAAACAACATCACATTGCTGCGTTGTTGTGGGGCGCTATTATAGATAGAGTTGAAAATGTGTCAACACTTGAATGACAAAAATGTACTGAATGAGGGTTTTATAAACAACAAGATATGGCGGGCGTCTATTTTATAGTCAAAACATGTTCGGTAGCGTAATTGTGTGGTGTATTTGTAGTGTTTATAAATCACATTAGTGGCTAATCTAGTTTTTAGAGGGAATATACAAGCGATCACTTTTCATTGTTGAACATTTAAACCTTCTTTAATAAGAATATATATTTTGTTACCTCTCTAAAAAGTCATAACAAATAAAATAGAAAAAGTATTTTAAAGTGCAATTATAAAAAGCATATGTGTTTTACTGCATTTACCCAACTGGCCTGTTGATATGAAAGTGCGATGTTAGGTCGGTAATTTATAAATTATATTTGCAATGTTTGAATTGCATATAAATGTATACCTTTTGAGGGTAGGGTAGTGAACTACAATTCACTGACTAGCAACGCTACATAAAATAAAAGTGTAGGGGAGTCGCATTAGGGCAATGATTTTAATCAAATTGTGTTTTTTAGCATGCTTGATAGCCAGTTTGTTGAAAATTAAACCATTTAAATAAAGCTGGATAAAAAACTGTTGACTTTATTTTAGGTGGTGCATAGAATGCGCCCCGCACTAAGCAATACACGACGTAGTTATTACGGCGAGTGTTGATAAAGTTGGGGCTATAGCTCAGCTGGGAGAGCGCTTCGCTGGCAGTGAAGAGGTCTGCGGTTCGATCCCGCATAGCTCCACCAATTATTAGTGTTTGTCCTAGGGTAGCAGTTTTCTGCGTCCCCATCGTCTAGAGGCCTAGGACACCGCCCTTTCACGGCGGTAACAGGGGTTCGAATCCCCTTGGGGACGCCATCTAGTTTTAAGCTAGAGGTGGTTTTACCAAGAGAATAGCGTAACAATTAAAGCTCGAGTCTTTAATTGTATTATATGCATTACCTTAGCAACTCATGATGTGAGTCAAACTCATCAAATGTCCTAGTGACACATTTATGTGTCCCCATCGTCTAGAGGCCTAGGACACCGCCCTTTCACGGCGGTAACAGGGGTTCGAATCCCCTTGGGGACGCCACTTACTATTTAATAGTTAGTGCAGTGTTATTAAGAAGCTCGT
>NZ_BAAJMI010000002.1:0-748375 GCF_057554385.1 Pseudoalteromonas sp. 4NS20-0020
AACGGGTTTTTTGCTGTCTGGGGTTTAGTAAAAATAGCCAAGACCCTATGCCGAACTCAGTAGCGACACAAAACAGCGCGAAGGCGAACCCCGACTAATAATAGTATCCCATTTGCTGTGTGAACCTTCACCGCTGTGGGCACCATGACATTACCAGGCTTCAAATAAGAGAAACCCGTTGCAGCAATGTGACGGTTTTTTTTGCTTTCTGGGGTTTAGTAAAATCCTAGAACCTATGCGAACTCAGTAGCGACACAAAACAGCTCGAAGGCGATCACCATACATGGCTGCCTTGTGCCTCACACAATAATAATTTCTATTTCACGGTGACTTTTACAGATTTACTTCTCTATGTATTGATTTAAGATTTATAACAATATAAAAAATACTAGCGATTTAAATAAGCGTATTGGCTAATACTTTTATAGAGATAAGTTATTATTGGTTTTGTTTAACTTTACTTGTTAAAAGTCCTTATGGGCTTTATGCTCTCCTTTTGTTAACGTTTTTACTCATTTAGGGTCCTCTATGTCTTTCCCCTTATTTATCGATGACTCACCTTCTTTAATAGAGTTTACTCGTATCTACCTTGCTTTGTTTTATACCTTTGTAGCAGGTTTTTATACCTATAGAATTATTTATATGTCACGTACTGAGAAAGAAAACATTGTTTTTCCTGGAGTTAAGTATTGTGCAAGTTGGTGGAACCATACTGCGTTTAAGTTCTTTAGAGCCTTGATATGGTTTGTATGTGTATTGCGAGTGTTTGTTCCTTCGCTTGATAATTACCTAGGGCTTTTTACCGGTTTGAATGATTGGCCCGGTGTTATGTTTGGCAATGTGCTTTTGACAGCAGGTTTTGCTTTATCGATGCTTGTTCATTTTAATATGGCCTCATTGTGGCGTTCAGGAGTTGATCCAAACGGTCCGCGTGAATTAAAAACAAAAGGGTTATATCAGTTTTCTAGAAACCCAATGTATTTGGGCGTGATAGCCGCTCAAATTGGATTTTTCTTAGCGTTGCCAAGCTTATTTAGTTTAATATGCTTAGTCATTGGGGTCGCAGCTATATACAGGCAAACTCTGGTAGAAGAAAAGCATTTAACCGAGAGCTTTACAGTTGAATATAAACAATATTCACAGGTAGTGCCTCGCTGGTTTTAATTGCGCGTTATTCTTCAATGAACTCGCTGACAAACACCTTTTTTGAAACTGGTTTAGAAAAGTAATAGCCTTGAATATAATCACATTGCATCTGTTTTAGTAACATGTACTGCTCTTGTTTTTCTACTCCCTCAGCAACTACTTCCACATTTAAGTTATGGGCCATTGTGATAATAGCCCTTACTAGTGCAATGCTATTATCATTTTTTTCTATATCCTTTATAAATGAACGATCTATTTTAAGGATGTCGATATCTAATCGTTGTAAGTATGCCAGTGATGAGTAACCCACGCCAAAATCATCAATAGCAACATCTATTTGAAATTCACTTAGGCGCTTGAGCTGTCGTTTTATTTCTGAATCAGTTCCCATTAGAGTGTTCTCTGTTACTTCTATTAAGACAGAGTGTCCGGGTAAATTGAATTGTTCGCTTGCTTGTATCCATTGCTCAACCCACTCACCAGAGCGGTCAATCTCAAGTGGTGAGGTATTAACACTAACTTGTATAAGGCGTTTAGATAATTTATTGAATAAAGTACAGTCTTGTATTGCTTGCGATTTCACCCAGCGGCCTATGTCGCTTATTAAGCCATTTTTTTCTGCCATAGGGATAAATTCATTAGGCCCTATTAATCCTTTTTGTGGATGATTCCAGCGGATCAATGCTTCGGCTTTAGTAATGCTCTTACCGTCAACAGAAAAAATAGGTTGATAGTACAACTCAAACTGACTTTCTTTTAAACCAAGTTTTATTTCTTCAATGAGTTTTCTTTTCTCAGTTGCTTTTTCTTCAATTGAGTAAGAGAAAAATTCGTACCTATTTCTACCTTTCTTTTTAGACAAATACATTGCTTGGTCGGCACGTTTTACAAGCTTTTCTACTGTACTACCATGCTCAGGATAAAGAGTAATCCCAATACTTGCGGTAACACATACAGTTTCTTCTTTTAATTGTATCGGTTTTAATAATGCTTGTTTGATTTTATCAGCAACTTTAACAGCGATTGCTTGGTTAGCGTTTTTTAAAATTAATGTAAATTCGTCTCCGCCTAATCTTGCAATTATATCCTCATCTTTTATGCATGCTTTGAGTCTATTGGCTACATGATGTAACAGTAAATCTCCGTAGTCATGGCCTAGGCTATCATTAACGTCTTTAAAGCCATCAAGATCTAAAAATATCAATGCAAAGCTTGTATTGTCATTACTGATAAGCGTTTGTATTTCTTCGTAGAAAAAACGACGATTCGGTAAGTCGGTTAAACCATCTTGGTATGCGTAGCGGTGAAGTTCGCTGTTAGCATTTTCAAGCTCTTGGGTACGTGTTTTAACTTGATTTTCTAAAGCGTGTTCACGTTGCTCTATTGTATAGAGCATATCGTTAAAACATACGGTTAATTCGCCAACCTCATCATTAGAGAGTTGCTCGGCACGTAAACTATAGTCATTTGATTTAGTGATGTCGTTAGCTGTTTGAGCTAAATATAAAATGGGGCTTAAAAAACGACGCCTCAGTAACAATGAAATAATTAGGCTGACAGCAAAGGATAGTAGCGTGAGACTAATTATAAACTTTACATAAAAATCTATTCGATTATTGATATAGCTATTGTTAGCATAGATTACTAATTCGCCAACGTTGTTACCATCTATAGTCAGTTGTTTTTTTACTTCAACAGCATGTTCAACATTATCGGATAACATGTGCGAATTAGTTTTTGCTACAATATCTCCAGTTCGATTAGTAACAATAGCAGAGATTACATCTGTACGAGTAAGAATAGGCTTTATTAGTTCTTGAATTGCTTCTAAATCTTCAAAGATAAGTGCGGTGGCTATATTTGGCGACATCATGTTTGATAGAGAGTTTAGACTTTCTATTTGTTCGCCTTTTGCACTGCTTAATTCGTATGTACCAAATGCTACAGTTACAATACTACTTGATATAAATGCTACGCTCATCAGTATAAAAAGCAGCTTTTTACTTATTGTGTCTAGCGTAAATAGTTTTTTCATTTAGCCATCCACAATTCGCGCAAGGCGCAGTACTTTAGAGCTCATTGTTAAGCCGTCGATTTTAAGGTTGTTTGGTGATATTTCAAAACGGACCTTTCCGCTTGAGAGAAAAAACCTTATGTGACCATTGTTTTCTATAAATCCGTCACTTTCTCCCACTAATAAAATATTTTGATAAGTTAAACCAGGAGTATTTACCCAATCTTGGTATGTTTTTGATGTAATGAATACCATGTTGCATTGTGTTAGTGAGCTACTATTAAGTGATATGTGTTTATTTACTAATGGGCGCATTTTAATACTGCGCTTAGTGAGTGCAACATCAGCAATGTTGATGAATGTTTCGTCTGGGCTACATAATGTAAAGTTATTACTATGGTACGTCGGTGTTACCCAGTTTGCAAAGCGAGCAAAGTTATATAAAAAACCAGCCTTGAGCATATACTCTTTCTCAGTCGCAGCACTATTAGCACTAAAAAAGAGTGTTAATGTAATTAATAGCCCGTTGAGTAAAAGTTTTAATAGCTGCATTAAATAATCTTAAAAACTGGCTTGAATTGAAAATGTTATACATTCATCAATGTAGTTAGGCAGTGTGTAGGTTTCACGAGTGTTGTTATACTCAATGTGAGAGCCTGCAAACAAGTTTTTACCCGACAAAGCCGTAGACCATGCTTGGTTAATTTGATAACTCCAGGTTATATCCATTGTTGTGTAGCGGCTTGTGTCATAGGCATCTGAGTTTTCAACTCTTAGAGTTGCAAAAATATTATGCTGATTAAAAAATGTATAGTTTACTTTGCTAAATAGCTGCCTGTTAGTTGAATCAAAACCTATTGAAGGTGTTGCTCCCTCCGGCAAGTCATAGTCAATCGTTGTATAACTATAGCCCAGCTCTGTACTCAAGTTATCAAGTGGTTGCCATGTTGCTACAATATCAAAGCCGCTGGTTGTTGTTTCACCAACAGAAACTATGTCGAGATCTACACGTGTTTTTGTTAGTGCAAATGCCGCTTGCTCAAACTGAGCTAGTTGGAAAAGGCGTATTGCGGGTAAAAACTGCCCTGGGTGCGTGTTAAATTTGATTGAAGCAATATTATCGGCATCTGTATAAAACGCTGAAAAATCTAATGATGTGCTATCACCTTCAAAGCGGTAGCCTAACTCGTATGAAACGTAGTTTTCTGATTCAACTTTGTCGTTGCCATTGAGGTAAGTTGCAATCGCATATTCATTAATAGCTTCAATGCCAGTACTTCCACCAAGCGCCTCTTCTACAACTGTCCCATTCACTTTGTAGTCATCATTAAACTCTATCAGGGTAGGTGTACGTACACTTCTGGATATAGCACCCCATATTAGATGGCTCTCTTGTGGCTTATAGATAACCCTAGCCGATGGTTGGTTTTCCCAGCCAGTTAAATCATTGTGGTCGAGCCTAGTGCCGACAACTAAATCAAGATAATTGGGTATAACATTATATTGGGCTTGGATTAATCCACCATATTGTTGAAGATTGTCTAGGTCTTTATCACTGTCTAAAAATACACTTTCCTCGAAAGATATTTTGTTATATCTGTAATTCAAGCCCCAATCTAGCTGCAAAGAGTCATATAAAAAGTTCATTTGGTAGTCTATATCTATAGATTCAAAGTTTTCTTTTATATATGTTTGGTTGCCACTTTGCTTTAGCCATGACACTTGCAACATTTGGTTTGCGTCGGGAGATATTCTATTTTCTAGGCGCGCCATAACACGAGAATCAGTACGTGATAAGTCTCCAGAAAATGAAACGTTTCTATTGGTCTCGTCAATAACTCCACGGTAGTTTTGGCCTAAGTTAGAGTGTGTAACATCTCCTTGTATTAAAGCAGACCATTCGTCGCTTGGTGTAAAGTCAGCACGCAAACCCAGAGAATGTTGTTTGGCTGTATCACTAGGCGTGAGTGAAATCCCTTTTTTTGACTCATTAGCGTCTTTTACATGACCATAAATACGGTAACTGCCTTTATTACTTAAGTCGCCGCCATATCGCGCGTTAGCATCAATATTTATTTGATTACCGGTAGTCGCATTCGCGTAGGCACCACGAGTATCAATACTGTTTTTAGTAATAATATTGATCACACCATTATTTGCATTTGTGCCCCACAATAGGCCGCCTTGACCGCGAATAACTTCTATTCGTTCAATATCATAAAGTGGGACGTTCAGTGTTTCCCAATAAACAGCAGCAAATTTAGGTGTATATAAGCTTTGCCCATCAACCATAACTAAAAGCTTACTTGAAAATCTAGACGCAACACCGCGGGAAGAAATTGCCCATTGATTATTATCAAGTTGCCTAACGATAAGTCCAGGTACCATTTTTAATGCTTCTGGTACTGAGTTTGCACCAGATTTATTAATTTGCTCTTTACTTAAAACATAAATAGATGAGGCGGTATCAAATGCTGATTGAGCTCGCTTCATTGCAGACGTAACTTGAATATCCATTTCCATTAGTGCACTAAGATCGAGCTCAGCATCTTCAAAAGGATCTGCAATTACAAGCGGTGATAAAAACAATAATGGCCATAGTGATTGATGCGAAATTTTCACTAAGGAACTCCTACCTAGTCATAAGTTATATAAGCGAAATTGCTTTTTTTAAACATTTGAAGAACATTACATTAACATTATGAATGGTGTAAATATAGCAAAAATACGCTGCTACTTTTTATGTGAGCCTTTAACTTCTTTCAATATATCATTAGCTTATAAAGTAACCATAACTAAAAAAATACCATAGCTAACGTATACACGGCTTCATTAAAATTAATTTTAAATGATTAATAATATATATTATCTTTAAACAAAAGTATTAAGTCCATGTTTAATTGTTTTTTTATCAACCAAAAGCGGATGATTTTTACACTTAACGTAAGTTCATAAAGTTAATTTAACAAAAAAGTAGCTTTGACTTATTTTATATTTTGAGGTGTTGAAAGCAGTAAGTGCATCACAAGGCTTATCAAAACTGGTTCAGCGTTGAAAAATAAATTAACCTTACTTTATTAACCTTTAATAAGATTATTTTTATATGAGTTTTATTTTTTCTGCACTGCTAGCTAGCCTTCCTGCTTTACCTGAGCCTGTTGCAAACAACGCAGTAGCTAAAGTTACAGCGCAAAATAACACCTATTTCTTAAGCTTTATGGGCTTAGCTTCAAATAAACAATTTAGTGATGTACATAATAAAGTGTGGGCATTAAAGCTGGGAGAAAGCCAATGGCAGGCTAAATTGGTAGTACCTTCTAGCTTGCCAATTAAGGGGCGTTTAGCAAGTACAGCGGTTGGTATAGGCAAATACGCTTATGTATTTGGTGGCTACACTGTTGCTGCAGATCACACGGAAATATCGAGCCCCGACGTGTATAAATACAATATAACCACAAATAGCTATACGCAACTCAAGTCTATGCCAGTCCCAGTAGATGACAGCGTGGCGCTAAGCTACAAAGAGCGTTACATATACCTTATTAGCGGTTGGCATAACGATGGCAACGTAAATTTAGTGCAAGTATACGATACTAAAAACAATACATGGCAGCAGGCGTCGCCTTTTTTAGGTGAGCCTGTATTTGGCCAAGCGGCGGCTATTAGTGGTAAGACTATTGTTATTTGCGATGGCGTAAAAACCCAAGCAAATCCAAATTCACGCCGCTCGTTTGCAGGGGTTGCACAATGTTTAAAAGGCACAATAAATGCCAACAACCCACAAAAAATAGATTGGCGAACGCTGCCACACCCAACAGGCGAAGCACATTATCGTATGGCTGCTACAAGCTATAATGGCCATATTTACATGCTAGCAGGCTCAAGCAACCCCTATAATTACGATGGCATTGGTTATAACAAACAGCCAGCTCCAGCAAGTCGTCATGTATGGCGCTTTAATATTAAAAATAATACATGGCAAGCCATGCAGCCACTTAAAAACGCAACAATGGATCACCGAGGCTTACTAGAGCATAACGGTATTTTATATCGTATTGGTGGAATGAATAACCAACAGCAAGTTATTAATGATGTGCTAGGTTACGAGGTCAAATAATGAATACGCTTTATATTACCGGCGCAGGGGTAAGCGCGGCTAGTGGTATACCCACGTTTAGAGGGGAAGAAGGATTTTGGACTATAGGCAGTAAAAACTATACGCCTATGGAAATGGCAACGCGCGCTATGTATCAAAATAATCCGCGTGAGTTTTTGGCTTGGTATTACAACCGTTTTGCAACGTATCGTAATCATGGCCCTAACGAAGTGCACCATTGGTTGAGCGATAAAAACTTAATAACCCAAAATATAGATGGGCTTGATGGCAAAGTCGGTAACAAAAATTACATTGCGATACACGGCAGGCTCGATCAAATGACGCTATTTCATGAGCAAGGCGAAGCCGTTAAACCGCTAATGACCCCGTGGAATAATGTAGATGAAAGCCGCCTGCATGAATCTCTTTTTGAGCTATTTAATATTCAAAACCAAACAGCTGAGCTTAACCACTCGTTTAAGCCTTTTGTGTTGTTGTTTGATGAATTCTACACCGAGCTTTACAGAATAACCCAAGCACAGCAGCGAATGCTCAACGCTGATAAAATTGTATTTATGGGCACCTCGTTTAGTGTAAATATCACCCAAATGGCATTAGAAATAGCCCGTACTTATAACATACCTATCGAGGTGGTCGATCCTAATCCTGCTCACATACTACACCCAAATGTAAGTTATAAAAAAATGACCGCGCTTGAGTACATTCAAAAGTTCTGATTTATTTGTAATTAAAAACTTACAAATAAATGCATATAAATAAGCGTTTTGTTAACCCCAGTGATACATGTTGTTTTATAATGAAACCGTAAAACCGAAATCGTTTAGCAATAACATAACCCAAGAGAGTTACATGAGTGATTTAACTGCAATAGCCAATTTATCAATATTATTAGTAGAGCCTTCAGAGGTTCAGCAAAAACTGATAATCAAATCACTAACTCAATGTGGTGTAACCCAAGTAGAAACCGCAAGTAATCAAGCGCAAACGTTAGCTCTTTTAGAAAAATACCAGCCCGATTTAGTTATTAGTAGCATGTACTTAGCCGATGGTACAGCAGACTCTTTGTTACAAAGCATTCGTTCAAACCCGCGCACAGAAAGCCAAGCGTTTATGTTGATCTCGAGCGAGCGCAATAAAAAATACCTTGAACAATTAAGGCAGTCGGGCGTATTAGCCATTTTACCTAAACCATTCAGTGCAGATGCAATTACACGCGCGTTAAAAGCGACGCTCGACATAATTACAGAAGAAGAGGTCGAACTAGAGCATTTTGATGTCACTTTATTACGAGTTCTAGTTGTTGACGATAGCCGTTTTGCGCGCAAGCATATTATTCGTGTGCTTGCTGGTATGGGAATACCAGCCCCGGTTGAGGCGCAAGATGGTAAACAAGCAATTGAAAAACTTAACGAACAGTCATTTGATTTAATCGTTACCGATTACAACATGCCAGAAATGGATGGACGCGAACTAACCGAAACTGTACGTGGCTCAAATGCTTACTCGCATATTCCTATTTTAATGGTGAGCTCAGAGGCAAACGACACCCATCTAGCCAATATTGCGCAAGCGGGCGTTGATGCCATTTGCGATAAACCGTTTGAACCCGCCACAGTGCGAGATTTGCTTTTCAAAATAATGTCGTGATAGACATTTTTTCATCACATGTATTTGAACGAGTGCAAAAGTAACAGCACTCGTTTTAAATACTTTTACATTTGGCCTAATCTATATACAAGCAGCGCTGTTTTAGCGGTGTTTTTATTAAGCGAGGTTAAATCGGCGGTTTCGTTTTTAGTGTGTGCGCCACTGCCCATTAGTCCTAGGCCATCAAGCGCCATATCAACATGGTTTGCAGCAAACGAAATATCAGCAGCACCGGCATTACGAGGGTTTGCAGCCACCACTTTGTTATAACCTAAGTCTTGGCTTGCTTGGCTATACAGTGCAAGCAGCTTTTTATTACCCTTGGTGAGGCCCATTGGTGGGTAGCCGTTTTCAAAAATAAGCTCAGCTTGGCTGCCATTTAAGCTTTTAGCCACTATTTGCTGCATCACTTTTTTAGCGCCTTCTACCTGCTTTGGCGAAAGCGCACGTAAATCACCCGCCACATGGACGGTTTGTGCAATTACATTGCTTTTACCAAACGCCGTGGCTGACGAATTAGCGCTGTCGTACTGTGCATCAGTGCCACCGACAATAAGCCCCGGGTTAAAGGTTAAGTTAGGTTGCGTGGCAAGTTGCTCTCTAAAGTTATTTAGAATACGCGACGCCTCGTAAATAGCACCGTAGCCCACATTGTCACTAAATATTTGCGACGAATGGGCCGCATTGGCCGTAACATTTAACGTCCAGCCGGTATAGCCACGGCGCGCCGCCATCGCAGTTTTTATATTGTTATCGCCGTTCTCAAAACCTAGCGCTACGTCAGCCCAAATTGCAGCATCAACAATCGCCTTTTTAGATAAGCTAAGTGGGCGACCGCTGCTTTCTTCATCGCCCGTAAGCAGTACTTTTACGCTTACGTTTTCAAGTAAATTAAGCGCTTGCAGGCTTTTAAGCGCGGTAATTATAATAGTGTTGCCGCCTTTCATATCGGCTACACCTGGGCCGCTGGCGGTGTGTTCATCAATTTGTTTATAGGTAGTAAAGTTATCGTGTTTAGCAAATACTGTATCAAGATGGCCGATCATCAGTATTTTTATTGCATCGGGGTTTTTACTTTTGTGCGTAGCTAATACATGCCCTGCGCGGTTAAACGCGCTGCCATCTAGCCACTCAACCTCAAAACCAATGGCTTTTAGTTGCTCGGTTGCAATAGCGCCTACCTTTTTTACGCCTTCGATATTAAGTGAGTCGCTATTAATATTAACTGCTTGTTTTATCTCTTCAAGTGCTTGGGGCATGTTTTGCTCAACTTGTTTAACTATTTCACGCTCGTTTTTATTAAGCGCCGCGTGGCTTGTAAACGGTACGGTACTCGCAAGGATAAATATAAGTGCTTGGCTAAATTTTAAAAGTGACATAACAGCCTAATAATTGAAAAGTAGTTCAGCTAATATGAAGTAAAAATGCAAAGGGTTCAATAGAAGTGGATTGTGATTTTTAACTAATTTTATAAACAACAACGAGTTACAAGGTTAAGGGTTAATGTGTGTATGCGTTATTGATTTAAACACAGGTATTTAAAATATGATTTGTTAATTAATAATCAACTATATGTCTGATATTACTGATCTCCACCATTTTGTTTTTTGCTACATTTAGAAAAGGTAAGGCGAAGCTAACTATCTGTTTACAGGTGTTTATTTTATAGCTAGGATAAAATTACTGTAATATAGGAACATTTGTCGGTTTGTAAAACGACAGATGTCGTAGACTAAATTGTTAGTTTTCTCGGTGTTAATCCATTGATCGGAGTTTGAATTAAGTTATGGAAAATAAAGAACAAAGCCGATTAATCAAATTTTCCAATTGGTTAGCTCAAACTCGATTCGCCCAATTTGCCTTTTCTTCAGAGTTTCGAATTAGAGCATCCGTTACAATATTTATTCTTTTTACTCACTTTTTTTATTGGGCTACAGCTTGGTATTCACCTTGGCCTTATATAGTATTTATGCTTTTTGGCTTATGGTTTTCACAAGGTGTTTATAAGCCTTGGGCATTGATAATTAAGCAATCTTCTCAGCCTGTTTATGATTCTGCGATGCTAAAAATTAGTGTTCCTTTTATTATTCTCAACTATATAGCGTTATTTGCCTGTCTTTATATGTTTGGGAGTGTTGTAGACGCGAGTGGAAATGAAATTCAAGGCACTTGGAAACACTTTTACTTTAGTACCGTAACACTCACAACACTGGGTTACGGTAATATAGTTCCTAACGATATTGTTGCAGAGGTTATTGCAACCATTCAATCTATTATAGGTTTTATGGGGTTTGCAGTTTTCGCAGGTATAGTTGCTTCAATCGCTTTAAAAAGAGTAGAGTTGCAAGACAAAAACTAACAAGAACATTAAACGATAAATTTACAATTGGCTGTTTTTCGTTCCTCAAACATTGTAGCCAACTGTAAACTTCCGCTTATGTAAGCGTTATGAAACCAAGGAGAATTCATGAAAACTGAACACGGAAAAATCGACGGTGATGTTGTAATTACTCAAGAACTACAAATGCATGGGATGTTTACTGGTGATGTCATTGTTAAAAATGGCGGATATTTAGTTCTTCATGGCATGGCCACAAAGTCTGTAGTCGTTGAGCCCGGTGCAAGAGTCGAAATTCCAGGTATGGTCACCGGTAATGTTGTTAACGACGGTGGAACCCTATTAATTACTGGTACTGTCAACGGCCAAGTAATAGAAAACTCTGGTAGTACAGAAATATCCAAAAATGCATCAATCGGATAAATCGACTTTCATAACGCCGCGTTGTCAAACTTTGGAGAATAAAATTGAGTAACTGGCCAATATCAGGGAGAGATGTCCATTTTCTCGGTGGTATTCATGCAATTAATTTACCGTCATCTAATCAAGTTAAGGTTTATCCAAGTACCATTGATGGTAAGTCGGCAGTAATAACAATTTCAACATATCAAAAATTATACGAAGGATTAGCTCAAGTAGGGTTAAGCGAACTAGTTGGTACAGAGTTTTATACTGATGTATCTCATACCGACGGTAGTGCTCCTTCTGAATGGAGAGCTCATACAGCTTACAAATCAAAACCATGGTCACACACTGAAGCTATTTGGCACTGGTCACATGTATCAAATCAAGGTCATAAATTAAAGGATGCGTTCTTGTGGGATATTGCTAAACGAATATCTTATCAAATCAGTACTTTAAATGAATCATTTAAAATACTGTCTCACAGATACAGAAAGCAGCTTATGGGACGGTGTATACGAGATAAAATTGAAATAGGGAGCAAATTTGAAGATGGGTTCTCAAAAGAGATCTATAACTCTTTTCAGCACTTTTTATTTGATGCATGTACTTTAAGGGATTATTTATCCGAATTTATTTTTCATTTTATATTAACTGATGAAGAAAAGTTGGGAGTACAGCACATGAACATCACATCTCGTATCTTCAAAAAGTACTTCAAAGATAAGAGCCAGCCTACAGTATTTAGATCTAAGTTTAAAAATGCTTGTGATAAAAACGGGTGGTTAAATATATTAGGCTCATATCGCGACTTAGTTACACATGCTTGTCCAATGTCGATGGCTGGTGGCCACCTATGGATTCGTGTTGAAAGCATAACTTTGAACGAAGGAAACTTACTTCCTAAAATTGTCGCACCAATACCATTAAACCCAGAAGCAATAAAACTTGAACGAAATACATTAGAGTCATTTGATAAATTTGATCAAAAGTTGAAAGAGTTCTTTGGTCAATCGAACGATGAAAAACAATCACACGATATATTAACTTACTCAAAAACTGTAATGGCTAATTTTTCAAGCTTCATCTGGGAGCTGGCTGAAGAAAGCCCATATAAAGGTATAAAGCATACAATCACAGAAAATGATCTTATCGGTAAAATAAAAATAGTAAACCGGTAGCTAACAAGCTGTTAAAAAAGGACAAAAAACAGTTGGCTTTTGCTTCTTCGTAGCTATTATAGCCAACAATTTTTGCCTGTTTAAACAAACAAGACACCCATCTTAAATTCTTCATTCTATCCAGCCAGTATTTATCAAAAACAATTATCAGGTTTAACGCCATTGGCATTAAACCTGACAGCTCAAACTCAACCAATCACCGTTAATTAGTCGGCATTAAATAAATCTCGCGCACGTTGTTGCGCTGGTTTGCTTCTATTGCAAACAGTACGGCGTCGGCCACATCTTGTGGGTCGAGTTTGTCGGGCTTTGCTTCATCAAAAAATGGGGTGTTTACCATGCCTGGGGCTATGGTGGTACAGCGGCCGTTCCACTCGCTCATTTCTTCAGCTAAGTTTTGCCCAAACCCGTAAGCAAACCATTTGGTTGCGCCATAAATAGAGCCTTTTATTGGCTTACGGCCAGCAGCTGAGCTGGTTAATATAAAGTGACCTTTGTTTTGGCGTAAATGAGGCAGGGTTGCTTTTGCCGTCCACAGTAGGGCTTTAATGTTTATGTCTATCATGGTTGACCATTCATCGGGGTCGCCTTTTTCGGTGCCTGCGGTTGAAACGCCCATACCTGCGTTAGCAAATGCGGCATCTAGTCGGCCAAATTTTTTAAGCCCTTTTGTTACTACGTTTTCAAGTTCGGTAAAGTCGGTGGCATCTGCGGGTACACTCAGTGCGTTATCTTCACCTAATGACTCAACTAGTTCAGCTAATTTATCTTCACTTCTGGCGGTAAGAATGACTTTATGGCCGTTATTCACCAATGTTTTTGCACTCGCTTCACCTATGCCACTAGAGGCACCTGTAATTAGAACTACTTTTTCTTTCGCCATGATTATTTCTCCTATGTTTACATATTCAAAATGATAAGAACGGTTTAACTAATACGTGCTATTAACTGTACCAGTTCTGGGTTAACGGGGCTTGAATGCAGGTCACTTTTCGAATGAATTATTTGGATGATGTTAGGTGAGTGGCTTTAATGGGTTTCTGCAAAGGTGGAGTGTTCGTTTTTGTTATACTTTTTATAAAAAAAGCGCACCTTAAAGTGCGCTATACGTTTATTGTGTTATGTCAAAGCTAACTGAAAGGTCCTCAGTTTGCGGTACACTAATTTGCTTAAGTTGATAAACAGTGAAATCTGTATCTTCTAGCTCTGCATCGTCTAAATGTGCGGTGCACGTATAGCCAAGTTGGTAGTCTCCCGGTGTAATGAAAGCAAGCTCAAACTCATATTGGTTATCGTCTTGATCAAATACAACATTTGCGGTCGCAAGTGGGGCATCTTCTGGGGTTTGCTCATCTATTTCGTATATATCTTTAGGTACTTGAGCATCTGATGAATATAAATATACGGCATGTCCAAACGTTGAATCTGCAGCAGCAGTGGCGATATTGTCTGTTTCACAGTTATTAATAAGCGCTTGGCTTACTGTGCCTTCAATTTCTTGTGACTCAGAAAGATTTTGTAATCGTACGCCTCTAGGTTTTAAAAAGATCTCCTCATTATTTTGGGGATCGACCAGCGATTTTTTTAGGTCAAATTCTAAAACAAAGTCGTTATCAGTTTGGTTAAGTGTAAAGCCATCGAGTTGTATTTCGCCTACACCATCATTCCCTTTTCTTTTTACCACGAGCGGAGCAATGCTGTCGTCTTCGTATACTACGTGAGATGTAAAACTAAGGTTATTAGTATCGCCATTTATAACTTGAGCGCGGATCCACGAGTATTCGCCTGCTGGCACTTCTTGATCGTCAAGCAGCTCAAAAACATCGTCCCCGGTGTAATCGAGCAAATTAACCATTTGTGGTTGAGATGCGTCAGCTTCACTTCGGGTTTCAAAACTAAATTCTTCATCGCCTTGTGTTTTAATAGTGATTGAATCAAACACGACGTTAACCGCTTTTAAACCACTAACTGGCGCATCTGACACACCAAGGCTAAAGGTTGACTTGTCGCTAGATTGTGGCGGTGTTGTGTCATTGTCATCACTTGAAGAGCCACACCCGGCTAATGCAAAAAGAACGGCGCTGCTGACTAATGTTGATTTAAAATTCATGATTTACTCCTTTAGTTTATAAAGCGGATTGTAGGAGAGCTAAGCTGAATTTAGATTGAATAGGTTTTTAGAATATTTACTTGAAATTAATTTATATTTTACTTTGCGTATTTTTGAACAAAAGTATGTACGCCATAGGTTAACTAGTTTGTGAGCACTAAGTTTTTAAGTGTGAAAATTTAAGCGAAAAAAAGAAAAACTTTGCCCAATTAATTTGCTGATATAGGCACACCTTCCACTTATTTTAATGCTATCGCTTTAAAATTTTTACTATATACTCCCGCCACTTCTTTTGAAGTGTATAGATTTAATTCTTGCTGATAATCAGCCCATAGTTGGAATATGTATGAAAGATAAACTTATTGTGTTTTGGCAAAGCCATTCAGAAACTATCATCACTTTAGGTTACAAAGTGGTATTAGCTTTGGCTATTTTAGTTGCGAGTGCGCTTATTGCGCGTTCAGTAAAAAAAGCGATTAAAAATTCTAAGTCACCATTAAAAAAAGTAGACGAAACGCTACTGCCGCTTTTATCGAGCATTGCGGGGTATTTAGTTTACATAATTGCTGGGCTGTTTATTTTAGATATTTTTGGCGTTAATACGGCAAGCTTAATAGCGCTAATGGGCGCGGCGGGTTTAGCGATTGGTTTGGCGCTTAAAAACACCTTAAGTAATATTGCAGCCGGCATTATGCTACTCATACTTAGGCCATTTAAAATAGGCGATTTTGTAGATGCGAGCGGCACGCTTGGCACAGTGAACGAAATAAACTTATTTACGACCATTTTTAAAACCACCGACGGCCTTTATATCGCATCGCCTAACGGTAAAGTATGGGGCGGCAACATTAAAAACTTTACCCGTAACGGTAAAAGGCGCATGGATATAGTGGTGGGTATTTCGTACGCCGACTCTATTGATGTGGGCTTAAATGTACTTAAAGAACTCGCCGAATCAGAGAGCCGATTACTCGCCGAGCCCGCACCTAAAGTAATGGTTACCTCAATAGGCGAAAGCGCAGTAAATATTCAATTACGTGCATGGGCTGTAAATGGCGATTACTGGCAAACCGTGTGGGATTTAAATAAACGCGTTAAAGAGGCCATAGAAGGCGCGGGGCTGAGTATTCCGTTTCCGCAGCGTACATTGCATATATCTGAGTCGATGGCATCGGCAGTAACGGTTAATAACGGTAAATAAAACCTTTAAACACTATTAGCATAAGCACAAATAAAAATAGCGAGCCTTGGCTCGCTATTTTTGTATTAGCTTTTTGCTGACGAGTATTAACCTTCTAATTGAAAGTCGTATACCGAGCCTAAATTAAGGAGCTGGGTGAGTTCATCTAGTGCTTGGTAGCTTTCGGTAAGTAGGGCTGAGTCGGCAAAGTCGCTTGCACCTAACTTATCGCGGTAGTTACGCTTTGCCCAGTCACAAAGCTGAGTGTATTTAGTATCGGTTAAAATAACCTCTGGGTTTACCGCAGTAAGTTCTTGCTCGTTAAGAGCTACACGTAAACGCAGGCAGGCAGGGCCGCCGCCATTTTGCATACTTTGTCGCAGGTCAAAAAACTGCACTTGGTTGACTGGGTTATCGGCTAAAATCATTTCTTCAATGTAGGCGTTTACTGCGCTATTACGTTGGCACTCTTGTGGCGCTACTAATAGCATTGAGCCATCATCTAGGCTTACTAATTGGCTATTAAATAAGTAACTGCTTACTGCATCGCTAATGCTTACTTTATCGGTAGGTACTTCAATTATATATAGCTGTTTGCTGCCGGTGTAGGCATCGCGAATTTCTTGCAGGGCATCTTGTTGGTTTAAAAATGCTTGCTGGTGGCAAAGCAATACGTTTGCGTTACCAACTGCAATTACATCGTTATGAAACACGCCTTGGTCTATAACATCTGGGTTTTGCTGCAGTAAAATTTGGCTCGATTCTTTTAAGTTATGTAATCGGCAAATGGCTTCTGAGGCTTCTAGTGTTTGCCTTGCAGGAAACTTAGCCGGTTTTGGTAATTGGCTGTTAAAGGCACTTGCACCAAATACAAACATTTCTAGGCCTTGCTCGCCGTGGCTGTCGCAAAGTCGGGTATGGTTAGCCGCGCCTTCGTCGCCAAAAAAGCCCTGATCGGGTAAATGCGTGTGGTGTGCAAAATAGCTATCGTTATTAAACATGGCTTTTAGTAAGCGGGTAGTTGTAGCAGGCTCTAGGGAGCGATGAAACTTATTGTTTAAATTAGCTGAGGTAAAATGCACTTTGCCATCGAGGGTATCTGGCGATGGAGAAACAGTAGCGGCATTGGCGGTCCACATTGCAGAGGCCGAATAACACGCGCGCAATAAAATAGGGTCGGCTTTAAATGCTTTATGAATAACTTGCGAATCGTTGCCGGTAAATCCTAGGCGACGTAGTACGTTTAAATCGGGGCGTGCGTGGGGCGCAAACACACCTTGTGTTAGGCCTTTGTCGTGCATGGCTTTCATTTTTTCAAGGCCCTGTAACACAGCTTCTTGAGGGTTTGAAAAACTTGCCGCATTATTTAACGAGGCAACGTTACCATACGATAAACCCGCATAGTTGTGAGTAGGGCCAACTAAGCCATCAAAATTTACTTCTAAGGCGTGCATACACGTTCCAATCATATTGTTTTTAGTAACTTAACAATACAACGCAATGGCCGCGCTTGCAAAGCCTATAAATACGAAAGTTATCGGCTGTAAACTCGCTCTTTGTCGCACGTAGTATGGGTATTGCTCGGATCGTTTACCTGCCATACGCTAATGTCTAAACGCCATAGTAGGTAAAGGGTGTGGTATAGGTTAGCCATGGTATTTTCCTTGAAAGTTTCACTGAACACATCTGTACTTTGAAAGAATTATGCCAACTGTTAATTGAATATTTTATGAATACAAATCAGATATTTATTAAAACACTAAAAATAACTTTTGAGCGCTTAGCACCACTTTGGGGCTAAAAGGGTTAAAAGTTGCACCAAAAAGCCACGCAACAGGTGCGTGGCGTATGGTTTATACGCTGTATTTAGCGCCCTACTTTACCCTTTACTAGTGGGTCGAACGACAGCACACTAAATTTTCCTTGGCTGGCATTTTTACCGTTATTTAATACTGGCGAGCGATGTAGCTCATCTACGGTAAAATATATTTTATGATCGGCGCCATAACTAAAGCCATCAGGCCAGCTTAAGCGCTCGTCTTTAAATAATACCTGGTATTTACCGCTTGGTTTTACCACGCCAATTGCGCCGTTGGTTATGTCGGTAACATACACATTGCCGCCGCCATCAACAATAATGCCATCTGAAATGGGTTTAGTGCCGTAACGCGTTACTTTACTTTCAAGGGCGCTTGCGCTCAGGCTTTTATTGTTAATATCGCTTGTGGCAATACGATAAACCGACGTGCCAGACATAGAGCCAAAGTAAAGCCACTGTTCGCTTGGGTCGAGTGTGATTGGGTTTACCCCTAAACGTGCTGGTTGGCCGCCTAGTTTCATGGTGCGCCCTTCAATGACCATATCGATATTTTCGGCTGTGGTGTATGGGCTATTTTGTAAGACTCTGCGCGCCTCACCTGTTTTTAAATTTACGGTAATAATAGCGGCTTGGCTGCCTTGTGCGGTGTCGGCAATGTATACAACGCCGTGTTTATTATCGATAACTAAATCGTTTAAAAACGAGGTGTCGGTAATGGTGGGTTTAGCTAAATAAATTATTTTATGCAGCTGCTCTTTGTTGGTATCCCAACCGACTAAACGCCCAGCATGATCAGGGCCTGATGTATCAAGCATCCATAATACGCCATCGGCAGATACATTTATGCCAAGTACGTCGTAAAAGCCTTTGCCGTTTTTATACGCGTATGCCCATTCTTCATTAGGGTAGGGTTTGGTGGTGCCATCGCTTAATAGCTCCATAATTTTTTGTTTTTGGCCGTAAAAACCATGTACCGATAAAAACTTACGACCCGAGGGCGTAATAGCAATATTACCCGGTGGGTGCTGCGCGTCGAATGTGGCTACTGTTTTTAAATCAGCATTTTGATTAGCGGAATTCGCAAACACACTGCTGGTTAAAAACGCAGTGCTACAGGCTGCAACTAAAAGTATTTTTTTAATCTGGTTCATGCTTCAAAGCCTTCTAAAACAAGTTTACCGCGTGAGGTGTGCGATTCTAAAATTTGGTGTGCTTTATATAAATTAGCGGCGTTAATTGGGCCTAAATTTTGCCCAAGAGTGGTTTTAAGTGTACCTGCGTCTATCAGCTCACTAATTTCATTAAGTAAGGTGTGCTGCGCTGTTATATCGGTTGTAGTAAATAGCGAGCGAGTAAACATAAACTCCCAATGCACCGATATACACTTATGCTTAAATTTTAAAATATCGAACGATGTAGGGTCATCTATTAGCGCAAATTTACCTTGCGGTTTAATACATTCCACTATTTGGTCTTGGTATTGGTCGGTATGGGTTAAGCCAACAACGTAATCAAACTCAGCTAAACCAAGCTCTAGGCGCTGCTCGTTTAAGTTTTTAGAATGATCGAGCACGTGATCGGCTCCTAACTCTTTAAGCCAAGTTACGCTTTGCTCGCGCGATGCAGTACCTACTACGTTTAGCCCCGTAAGTTGCTTGGCAAGCTGTACCAAAATAGAGCCAACGCCACCTGCGGCGCCAATAACTAAAATAGATTGCTGAGTATTTTGCTTATTTTTAGGCACTTGTAAGCGCTCAAACAGCATTTCGTAAGCGGTAATACTGGTTAGCGGCAGCGCTGCGGCTTGTGCGTCGGTTAATGTTTTAGGCGCACGCCCTACAATACGCTCATCAACTAATTGAAATTGCGCATTACTACCTTGGCGCGATAAATCGCCGGCGTAAAATACACGATCCCCCACGTTAAATAACGAAACCGACTCGCCAACGGCTTTTACAACGCCTACGCAGTCCCAACCTAATACTTTGTAGCCTTGCTCTGGCGCTACATTTGCACGTATTTTTGTATCTACAGGGTTTACCGAAATAGCATTTACTTCAATAAGTAGGTCGTGCCCTGTAGCGGTTGGGGTATCAAGCTCAATTGCTTGTATAGAGCTTGCTGTGAGTGTTTTAGAGTTTTTGGTGTAGCCAAATGCTTTCATGTGGGTTCCTGATGATTTTAAGTACTTTTTAATATGCAAACACTATAGCTCAGTTGAAAAATAGAAAAAGACATGAAAAACTAAAGCACTTTCAAATTTTAATTGAAAATATGCGATCATTTAACGATATTCAAACCTTTATAGATGTAGCCAGTTGTGCCAGTATTTCTGAAGCCGCACGGCAAAACGCGCAAACCCCAGCGGCGGTAAGTGCAGCTATTAAGCGCCTAGAAAAAGATTTAGGAAACGTGCTGTTTATTCGCTCTACCCGCAGCTTACGATTAAGTGTGGCAGGGGAGCAGTTTTTAAGTTACGCCAAAGATTCACTTTCGCTTATTCAACAAGGGGTAGCTGCAGTACAAACCGCAGTGGGCGAAGTAACGGGAACGCTACAGGTATCGGCTCCGTGCGACTTAGGGCGCAATAAACTAAGTGAATGGCTTAATGAGTTTTTAGCACACTACCCGCATGTAAAACTTAAACTGCACTTAAGTGACGAAGTAAGCGACATTTACAGCCAATCAATTGATATTGCGCTGCGCTTTGGTGTACCAAAAGATTCGCAGTTAATTGCAGCGCCGCTTTTTTTAAATAATGCGCGTATTTTAGTGGCCTCTCCTGACTATATTGCTAAAAATGGATTGCTTACACATCCCCTTAATTTAACACAGCACACCACCATTACCTTTATGCGCTTTGGCGAGGTGTTTAAAGAGTGGCGATTTTATAAAAATGGCGCAGTGCAAAAAGTGCAGCTAAATTGCCAACACATAGTTAACGATGGCGAAATGGTTAGGCGCTGGGCGCTAGAGGGGAAAGGCATTGCGTATAAGTCGTACTTAGATGTAATTGATGATTTAGCAAGCGGGCAACTCGTTCATTTGTGCCCCGAGTGGCAAAGCGATCCGCTACCGCTTTATATGATGTACGCCGACCGGCGCCAAATGACCCCGGTGATCAGCGCATTTAGGGCGTTTATTCAACAAAAAATAACCGCGTTAGTTGGCTAACTCATCATCGTTTTTAGTTGTTAAATCGCTTATTACTAAATCAAGCAGCTGCATTAGCTGTTTGGCTTTTGTGGGGTCTACACTTTCAAACTTACATAATATATTTTTTGGAATATCAGCGGCTTCGTTTTTAAGGGCTTGCCCACTTTTGGTAAGCTGAATTAGGCGCTTACGCTTATCGTGCTCATCTTTAATAACAGCCAGCAGAGACTTTTCGGTCATTTTTTTGAGTATTTGGGTCATAGCGCCGCCATCAATAGCGGTTTTATCTATTAGCTGCGCTATGGTTATTTTGTCTTGCTCCCACAGCGCCATCATTACTACATACTGCGGATACGTTAAATTAAGTGCAGCTAAAGGCTCACGGTAAGCACGTGCAATGCTATTTGATGCCATATATAACCTATGACAAAGCTGATTTTTTAATTTTAGTTGCTCAAATGACATACCCAACTCCTAGTGCGTTAATACCTTCAACTCAAAAAACATTTTAATTTGCATGCAAAGTATTTGCAATCTCTAATTACTTGTCCTATTATTTTGCATGCAAACTAAATTAATTGATAAACTTTGGAGTTCACTATGAATGTATTACAAAACGTTGCCTACACAGCAAAAGCAACTGCAACCGGTGGCCGTGAAGGTGTAGCTAAATCAGACGATGGCCGTTTAAATGTAAACTTATCAACCCCAAAAGGGCTAGGTGGCGACGATGGACAAGGCACAAACCCAGAGCAATTATTTGCAGCTGGTTATGCAGCGTGCTTTATTGGTGCACTAAAATTTGTAGCAGGTAGCGAAAAAATTGCGCTACCAAGTGATACACACATTAACTCTGAAGTATCTATTGGCGCGATTGAAGGCGGTTTTGGCATTGCAGTTAAATTAGCTGTATCACTAGGTGATATGGATAAAGCAGCAGCGCAAGAGCTGGTAAATAAAGCACACCAAGTATGCCCATACTCAAATGCTACACGCGGTAATATTGAAGTGGAGCTTTCGGTTATTTAATTAACTGATTACTTAGCACTGTAAAAGCCCAGTGGTTTGCCACTGGGCTTTTTTGTGCGCTGCAATTTACTAGAGATCACATTAATTGAAGCGGGCTTTTAAATAAACATACGGAAAATCGTATATTCACTATTTCATATGTTCTAATTTTGTTTTATTGTATGCACACTAACTAAACGAGGATGCTATGGAACAATTCAACCCACTTCAATTTTACAAATGCTTAGCCGACGATACGCGCTTAAAAGCCATGTTATTAATTAGCCATGAGCAAGAGCTATGTGTGTGTGAGCTTGTTGCTGCGCTTGAACTGAGCCAACCTAAAGTGTCGCGCCATTTAGCACAGCTTAGGCAATGTGGCTTATTGAGCGACCGTAAGCAAAATCAATGGGTGTACTACAGCATTAATAAAGCCCTGCCACAGTGGGCTCTTAGCGTACTAACACAAACCAAAAACGAAAATTCTGCGTTTTATAACGACGATTTAAATCGACTCAATGCAATGGGGAATCGCCCAGAGCGTGCAGCAAGCTGCTGTTAATTAAGCAAATTGATATAACTTTACTAAAGGTATTTATTATGACAATTAAAGTAGGTATTAACGGCTTTGGCCGTATGGGACGTTTAACACTGCGCGCAGCACTAGAGTGGCCAGAAGTAGAATTTATTAAAGTAAACGATGTAGCAGGCGATGCTAAAACACATGCCCATTTATTAGAGTTTGACTCAGTGCACGGGCGTTTAGCACACAGCGTTACAGCAAACGGGAATAGCTTTAGTGTGGGCAAACACACTATTGCAGTTACCAATTACAAAACCATTAGCGATACCGATTGGTCTGATTGCGATGTAGTAATAGAAGCCAGCGGTAAAATGAAAACCACTGAGCTGTTAAATCAATATTTAGCACAAGGTGTTAAGCGCGTTGTGGTAACCGCTCCGGTAAAAGAAGACGGTATTTTAAATGTGGTTATGGGGGTTAACGATGATTTATATAACCCAAATGAGCACAAAATTGTGACTGCGGCTTCGTGTACGACTAACTGTTTAGCGCCTATTGTAAAAGTACTGCAAGAAAAAGTAGGCATTAAGCACGGCTCAATGACCACTATTCATGATATTACCAATACCCAAACTATTATTGATGCGCCACATAAAGACTTACGCCGTGCTCGTTCGTGCGGTACTAGTTTAATACCTACCACAACCGGTAGTGCAACAGCCATTACGCATATATTCCCTGAGTTAAAAGGTAAGTTAAATGGCCATGCCGTGCGCGTACCTTTAACTAACGCATCTATTACCGACTGTGTATTTGAGCTTGAGCGTGGAGTTACTGCAACAGAGGTGAATGAATGGTTTGCTCAGGCGTCTAAAAACGAGCTTGCAGGTGTATTAGGTTACGAAGAAAAACCGCTGGTATCGATTGATTACAAAACCGATCCACGCAGTTGCATTATTGATGCGCTTTCTACCATGGTTATTAATAATACCCAGCTTAAATTATACGCTTGGTACGATAACGAATGGGGCTACGCTAACCGTACCGCCGAGCTTATGCTTAAAGTTGCTAAAAGCGACGTGGTTTAACCATTTATAAGGTTTAAAGGGCGTTACCCATGTTTGAGCAACTTGCTAATTTACCTACAGCAATAAAACAGTATTTAATTATTACCGGTAATTACTGGGCATTTACCTTAACCGATGGCGCACTACGCATGCTGGTAGTGCTGCATTTTCATCAGTTAGGGTATGGTGCACTGGCCATTGCCATGCTGTTTTTGTTTTACGAAATTTTTGGTGTGATCACCAATTTAGTGGGCGGTTGGCTAGGGGCTCATTTAGGCCTTAATAAAACCATGAACTTTGGCCTGGCGCTGCAAATAATGGCGCTTGCCATGTTATGCGCGCCAAGTGAATGGCTTACAGTTGCTTATGTTATGGCGGCACAAGCGCTTAGCGGTATAGCCAAAGATTTAAATAAAATGAGTGCCAAAAGCGCCATTAAACATTTAGTGCCCGAGGGAGAAAGCGGCCAAGGCCAGCTTTACAAGTGGGTGGCTATTTTAACGGGCTCTAAAAACGCGTTAAAAGGCGTGGGCTTCTTTTTAGGCGGTTTACTTCTTACGGTACTGGGTTTTGTAGGTGCTTTAAAAGCCCTAATTTTATTACTCACTATTGCGTGGATTATTAGCGTTGTATTTTTAAAAGGCGACATGGGTAAGGCTAAAAATAAGCCTAAGTTTAAAGAGCTATTTTCTAAATCCCGTGCAATAAATTTACTAAGTGCAGCACGATTATGCTTGTTTGCCGCGCGTGATGTATGGTTTGTGGTGGCTTTACCTATTTATTTAGCCCAGCAGTTTAACTGGAACTTTTGGTGGGTTAGCGGCTTTATGGCGCTTTGGGTGATTGGCTACGGTGGAGTGCAATCGCAAGCGCCGCGTATTACCGGCACCAGTAACTCAAACGTTGATACTGTTAAACATGCCTATTTATGGGTGTTGCTATTAAGTGGTGTAACTGCACTTTTAGCACTACTTATGCAATTTGATGTTGCTGTGCATGCCACCTTGATTATAGGTTTACTTATATTCGGCGGTGTATTTGCCGTTAACTCATCAGTACATAGTTATTTAATTGTCAGTTTTGCTAAAAGCGATGGTGTATCGCTTGATGTTGGCTTTTATTATATGGCCAATGCCATGGGGCGTTTACTGGGTACGGTGCTTTCGGGGTGGGTATTTCAGGTTTATGGTTTTGTAGCGTGTTTATGGGTGAGCGTTGCTTTACTCATAGGTGCCTCAATAACCACAGCTATTTTGGCTAAGCGTTAAAACTCAACGTATTGTATTAAATTAAATTTTGTTCGCGGTTATCGATAGCTTGATTAGTAAAATCGTCTAAACTGTACTTGTAGTTTAAACAAAGGGCAGGTCAATGCGAGAAATATCGTTAGCAAAAAAACTATTATGGCTTACAGTAGGTAGCATATTTATAACCGTGTTACTGCTATCGAGCATTCTGTGGTGGGAGCTGTCGTCGAGTAACGATGAGCTATCAAGCCAATCAGAAAAATACATAGTGGCAGAAGTTGAAGAAAAACTAAGTGCAAACGCGGCTGTATACGGTGAAAGAATTGCAGGGTTTATTAACGAGGCATACCGTGTTCCTTTTTCACTAGCTGCCATATTAAGTGGCACGGCGGGTAATGACGCACTTAGCCGCGAATCCGTTGTTAATCTTAATAAATCCATATTAAATAATAATGAGTCGCTTTCTTCCATCTATTCCCAGTTTGAAGTAAATGGGTATGATTCAAAAGATACACAATTTACAAACGGTTACAGTCACTCTGTTGATGGTGCTGGTACACTCGAAATTTATTTTACACGCAGTAAAGAAGGCGTGGTTGAGCAGCAAGTTGTAGACGACCCTGCCGAAAAATATTTTACTAAGCTTAATGAATTTGGCCTACGAGAGTCTGAATGGTATTTGTGTGCTAAAGACAACGTTAAGCCGTGTATTATGGAACCTTACTTATACGAAATTACGCCAGGCAATTCAGAAATGATGACGTCTCTTACGGTTCCTATTGTCAGAGATGGTCGGTTTGTTGGTATATCTGGCGTTGATTTAACGTTGCCGGTTTTTCAAAAGTTAACAGAGCAGCTTTCAAAAGAGCTGTATAACGGTCAAGCTAAGGTTACCTTATTAAGTGATTTTGGTTTAATCGTAGGCAGTAGCCACTACAAAACCAAGCTTGGCCGGCCTTATAAAGAAGCAATGTCATCCACTATTACCAGTAAAGTTGAAAAGGTACGAGGTGAAAATAATCTTTTAAAAGCGGATGACACTTACCTGGTTAATTACCCTATAAATATAAAGCTTGCAGACACTCAGTGGTCGCTTATTATTGAAGTACCTGCAAATTTAGCACTGGCTGGCCCACAGGCTTTAAGCGAAAATATGCAAAGTACCGCAGCAGCATTGGGCACTATTATTTTAGTAACCGGCTTAATTATTGCGGGTGTTGCTTTTGTAGTTATGAAATTTGTTGTAGCAGGTGTTATAGCCCCACTTGAACAAATACAAGAACGCGTTGATAACTTAGCCAGTTCAGAAGGCGACTTAACACACACCTTACATGTAGACAGCCATGCCGAACTAATTGCACTGGCTGGTGGCTTTAATCGTTTTTTAACTAAATTACGCGACCTAATTGCTGAGCTTAAAGCCGTATCAGATCAGACTAAGCAACAAGGCGAAATTGCCCAGCATATAGCCATCGACACTAAACATAATGTGCAGGCGCAGTTTAAAGAAATAGAAAGCGTTGTTACCGCTATGAACGAAATGAGCGCAACGGCGCTTGAGGTAGCAAGAGCTTCAGAGCAATCAGCGCAGCAAGCTGACGAAATAAACGGCTTAGTGGTAAGCAGTGAGTCGAGCTTGTCGTCGGCTATGACGCAAGTAAAAACTATGTCTGAAGAAATAAAAGAGGCAAACCAAGCAGTTGAAAAAGTAGCGACACGTAGTAAAGACATAACGCAAATTTTAGATGTGATCAGAACCATCTCAGAGCAAACTAACTTACTGGCACTCAATGCAGCCATTGAAGCAGCAAGGGCAGGCGAACACGGCCGAGGTTTTGCAGTTGTAGCTGATGAAGTGCGAGCACTTGCTTCTAAAACACGTTCATCTACTGATGATATTAGCAACCTAATAGACAGCCTACTGCGTGAGGTTGGTAATGCTTCCACCGTGATAGAAAAAGGCGTTGTAAGAGCACAAAACGCAGTTGACGAAACCTCTGTCGCCTTTGACGCGTTGCACAGTGTGGTTGTAAAAGTGGATGAAATAACCAATCAAATAACGCATATTGCAACAGCGGCTGAAGAGCAAAGCCTAGTAACAGAAGAAATAAATCGTAATTTAACGCTTATTTCTGATGCGGCATCTCAGTTGTCTGGTTTATCCTCGCAGGCAGGCGATAGTAGCGAAGTTCTTAATAAGCTAGTTGCTCAACAAGATAGCGAACTCAATAAGTTAAAAACCTAACAGGTACATAATTCCTAAAAATAAAAAACGGCGGTAATTATATTACCGCCGTTTTTTCATTAATTGAGTTGTTTAGTTTAGAGCGTTTTCATAATTTTAAACATTTGATCAATCATAGGTTGTGCAAGCTCTTCAACACCCGGGCGGTTAAAGTAGCCGCGTAGCCCTGTAAATTGCACTTTAAAAAAGCGAGCATAGTCTTTTGGGCTAACCTCGCCTTTTAGCTCTTCACGCGCAATGGCTTGTGCAAATAAATCGCTTAAATAATCTTCAAATTTGTCTGATAAATCAAGGCTTAATGAATACAAACAGCTGTCTTCATCGGCAAACTCACAATTTGCTTTTACTAGCATGCAAATGGCGCTCGGGGCATTTTTTTTATCTTTAATGATGACGTTTTCAACAAACGTTTGTAAACCACCAATAATAGTAGGCGAAGCCAATAAACACGTTTTTATTTGATCTTCTATTTGCATGGTGTAATTTTTTAAAGACTCAATATACAACCCTTCCTTTGAGCCAAACGCAGAATAGATACTACCTGGGCGCATATTAATTGCGTCCTGTAGATCGCGGGTCGAAGTGGCATTAAATCCCTTTTCCCAAAATAGCTGACTGGCAAGGCGGACAACAGTCTCGCGCTCAAATTTAACTTTGTTGACCATGCTGTTTCTCAATTAATTTGAACATTTGCTCAATTTTAACTTGAGCAGTCGCTCAAAATCAAATAGTATGTGCTTCGACGTTACTTAAACAACTTATTTTTGGAGCTAACAATGGCAGAATTTACTTTATATACAGCAGAAAATGCACCTGAAGAGTCAAAACCTTTATTAGCCGATTCAGTTGCTGCATTTGGCATGTTACCTAATTTACACGCAGTAATGGCTGAGGCACCAACGCTATTAAAAGGTTACCAAGTACTTCACGAATTATTTCAAAACACTTCATTTAACGCAGAAGAGTTAACAGTGGTATGGCAATCAATTAACGTTGAACATGACTGTCATTACTGTGTACCAGCACACAGTGCCATTGCAGCGTCAATGAAAGTTGACCAAGGTATTGTTGATGCTTTAGTGAATAAAACACCGCTTGCAGATGCAAAACTCGAAACATTACGTGAAACAACATTGGCTATGACGCGTGAACGTGGCGTAATTAGTGACGAGCAAATAGAAAAGTTTTTTGCAGCGGGTTACGGTCAACAGCAACTACTAGAGATTATTGTAGGTTTATCGCAAAAGGTAATGAGCAACTACACTAACCACCTAGCAAATACGCCAGTGGACGAACCATTTAAAAAATTCGCAAAATAATCGCGTTATAATTAACAAAAAAGGCAGCGAAAGCTGCCTTTTTTTTGCCATAAGCACCGGGAGCTATTTGAATTTTACGGCTTGATTGCTACGCGTATAAATGCGTGACTCTGGTTTGGTCCATTCACCTTTTTTTAAATAGGAGGTAGACACAACCAATTTCCCATCTTTTAAATCGCTGGTCGACTTCACTTTAGTAATGCCTTCTTTACTACCTGTAACCTCTTCGTAAGCAACAAACTGCGTAGGGCTGAGTACTTTTATAGTGCCTTTTGTATAAAAACCGGCTGTTGTAAAATAATAAAAAACCAATGAGTCTTTTTTGCTATCGTAAAAAATCATCGACTCGCCACCATATTCACCCTCATTAATAGAGTGTTTTGTTCTTATTGCCTTACCATTAAGCGCACGCTCCCATAAGCCTACGTCTTGAACTGGTTTAGTGCCTGGTGCAACATCAAAATCAGCTTGCCACGAGCCTAAATAAGGCTGAAATACACTAAGGTGTTTATCAAGTTTAAGTGGTTGTTCTTTTGCGTGAGTTGTAAAAGCTAAAAAGCACAAAGTAAAAAATAGCACTTTAAAATATGTCATAATTATTCTCTTATTATTTGAATTGATACAGACCAGTATAGGCGATAATTACTTGATAAAGAAAATCTTAATAGCTCTATCCTTACTTTTTATATCCATAGTATGGTTTGTACATTTTCAGTGGGGCGTAACTATTTTGGCGCCTACTTATATAACTGCTATTAGTGCCATAACATTTATTATGTATGCGTGGGATAAACACAAAGCTAAGCAGTCGGTAAATAAAAAAGTGACTCGTACGAGCGAGCGAACTCTTCATTTATTAGCACTATGTGGGGGCTGGCCAGGGGCGTTAATTGCTCAGCAATTGTTGCGTCATAAATCACAAAAAAAGCGTTTTATAACGGTACTTTGGGTGTGCATTTTATTAAATATAGTTTTACTGGTAGGTGGGTATACATTTTTATGCGCTCAATGCCTTTTATCTTTATAGTTAAAGGCATTAAGCGTAAATCGATAATGACTGGTATTAATTGGCGCTTTGGTCCGCGGCTATTTCATCTAACTCTACAGTTAAAATTATTTTTTTATCAACAACAACCCACTTTCTGTAGGTAAGGTAACCTGCTTTGGTAACTTCTATATCGTACTTACCTTCTTTTAATTCCATGGCGTCTTGGTAAACAGGGGCAATATTCATAATGCGCACGCGTGCATCAGCAGGGTTGGTAATAACGGTTAACGAAATTGGTGCGTTTTCCTCAACTACCTCATTAACAGGCTCTACTGACACTTGCTCAGTTTCTTGAACAGGAGAGGTGGTTGAACAACCAGTTAAAATTAACAATAGTGCCAGTGCGCTTAACTTTTTCATAGGTACTCCATAAAATCATTTAGTAGTGTTCAATTTCACGAAATATCATGGAGGACTATCAACAAAAGGGGGGGTACTCGCTCGTCTTCCTTGACTTTCGTTTGTTTAAATAACAAATCGGCCTACAGTTTAATATGTATCCAGCCTAGGTTCAATTATTGTTGTTAATTAATCAAAATTAAACATAAAAAATATACAAACGATCCGCAATTAAATTATTAGTAGGGACTCATCATTATTATCGCGCTCAAAGTTTAAGTTAAACTGACCTTGACGAGTGATAGTAAAAATAGCGCGTTGCCAATTTTCAGTCTCATTTTTAATGGCGTGGTCAAATAATGTTTTAAATAACTTGGTTATATTTTCAGATACTGTAATTGAATGCTGTGTATCGTCATCTGCTTTTATAAAGTGGGCTTTACACTCAAGTATATTATTGTTTTCGCAATCTAAAATAAGGTGTGCTTTAAGCCATGGCTCTTTTATTTGTTGATAAAGGTACTGACCGAGGTGTTGCGGGATGTTTTTAATATCTGGTTGCATGTGCTTTCCTTAGCGGTAAAGTTTATAAAGTGCCGTTTTCGTATTTTTTGGCAAGCTCTTTCCACGTATCAAAGAATCCACCTTGAAAAAAGTAACTATCTGATATATTTAATATTTGATAATTTGTTGACTCATGATCTTTTCGTGAATAGTTTGATAAACTATAACCTTGATCGCCCCTAGCATTTAGCCGGCCCATTAAGCGTGTTAGCCCTATTTTTTCATTTTCAACGAGGTCGTCAGTGCTAATCTTGCCACGAGGTAGTCCACCTTCGTGAGGCATTTTGGTAAAAAACTCAAATTTATTAACAAACCAAGGCAAAACTGATAATGGTGCATCAAACTGCCTCGTTGCTAAAAAAGGAGGTTGATTTTTTGGTGAAATAATCCAATGAAGGACGATTGATAAGTACCCGTTTTGATTGTAAAAAGAGTGATATCGTCCAGGGTAGTTTAATGAGTCTTCAATGGTAGTTAAATACTTTATCCCTTTCGGAGGGATTTCAGGGTCTTTAATTTCTTTTAGTTGGGGTAAAAATTGTTTAGTCATTATTACATACCGGGGTTAAGTGGTTTAATTACTGGCGTTTAGTGGTTGGTCGGAATTTTTGAAGTTAGTTGCCACAGTAAGCTTTTACTCTTTAAGCGAAGCGCCTCTTAACCTCTTTGTGAATATTTTACTTAAAGCCATGTTGCACAAAGAGAAAAAAATGAGAAGTAAATGAGGAAGTTAACCTAAAAAAGTAATCGTTATATGAAAGGCTAGGCGCTCATTTTTAGTGCCTAGCCTCACAACATCCATGTTGTTAAAGAGCGGGTAATTATTAATACGTTCGTTTATTCTGGTTTTGGTGGGTTTACATTAATTAACCAATCAGGAATGTACTCATTTTCAACGCTAAGCTGATAGCCTTTGACTTCTTTAGCGATAACGGCCATTGCGGTTAACGCTAAAGGAATAGCGCCCTCATTGGCGCCTAATTGCTCCTCATCGCTGTAATACTCTTGGTGCAGTAATAAAGCTTTTTCCATGGCGCTATTGTAGGCTTGCTCACCATTTTCGGTGAAGATAGCTTCTATGATAGAGACTAGTGGAAACTCTAAGCGACTGACCAGTAAATATATCTCATCGTCTGGAAAATCATCAGGGTTTGAGGTGACATACGCTTGCTCTAGCAGGTGTGCTAAGTCGGCGTCTGGGTTGAATAACCCTTTGAGTAAATCAGCTAAGGCGTAATCAAACGGTTTACGTTGGTCACCCAATCGCGCTTGACGAAATACGTCATTATCGATGGTGATTAAAAAATCAATAGCGTCTTGATTACGTACGATAATTGCGGCATATAATGCTTCTAACCAGGTCGCGTGTTTAGTGCCATAGTCATCGGTTTTACCTATTACTTCAAGGTATTCTTCATCATAAAAAAATGCAAAGGCTTGACCGTCATTGGCGTTACTTTGAAAAATACCGTGGCCTAATTGTGAGGCGCGTAGGAGGTATAGCCAAGCGTGGTAACCATTGGGATTTTCAATGGCTTCCATCGGGAAGGTGTCTATCAGGTTTGTTTTAAAGCTAAAATGCATTTGGTAACCAGGATTTTTCTGGATCATAGCAATTTCATCTACTTGAAGCCTACCATATAATTTTATTGCTCTTTCATAGCTTCTTTGTGCAAAGCTGTAATGGCTTTTAATCATCTAAAATAACTCCTTAAAATCCGATATCAAAAATAGACACATCAATGACGTCAATTAGGCCATTATCATTGGCTTTTTGGTGTATGCCAATATACTCTAAGGCTTTGTTCTCTTTTGCAATTTCTAACTCATCCAGCATATCTTCAATTCCCTGAACTTGCTTAGTAAACGCCTCTTCGCCGACTTTACCATAGCGAGGGTCTTTTGTGAGTGTATCTAGTTTAGTTGTGTAATTATCAATCACTGAATTCATGTACTTGGCGGAACTTTGCTGGGCACGCTCCTCTCCAGCCATTCTGCTACCCCATGTTGCATTACCGCCTTTACCTTCCATGATGAGCACTTTGCCATCATCAGTGATATACACTTGGTCAAACTCTCCTTGTTTGCCGTTAGCGGGTAATTTTGTGTTTAACGGTTGGTCGGAGTTTTTTGAAGTTAGTTGCCACAGTAAGCTTTTAGTTTTTAAGCGAAGCGCCTCTTAACCTCTTTGTGAATAATTCACTTAAAGCCATGTTGCACAAAAGAAAAGAATGAGAAGAAAATGAGGGCGTTAACTGTAAAAAGTAGTCATTATTTGAAAGGCTAGGCGCTTATTTTTAGCGCCTAGCTTTACAACATCCATGTTGTTAAAGAGCGGGTTAACTTAATGCTTAACGTGTTTGAACAGCGGCGATTACTTCTTCATCGTTATTATCGCGCTCAAAGTTTAAGTTAAATTGACCTTGACGGGTGATAGTAAAAATAGCGCGTTGCCAATCCTCAACTTCGTTTTTAATAGCATGGTCAAATAATGTTTTAAATAACTCAGTTATATTTTCAGATACTATGATTGCATGCTGTGTATCGTCATCTGCTTTTATAAAGTGGGCTTTGCACTCAAGTATATTATTGTTTTCGCAATCTAAAATAAGGTGTGCTTTAAGCCATGGCTCTTTTATTTGTTGATAAAGGTACTGACCGAGGTGTTGCGGGATGTTTTTAATATCGGGTTGCATTGGCTTTCCTTAGCGTTTAGTTATTGAACAACGACTCGCTCAACGACATTTTTAAAATAACGAGATGAAAAAGACGGTGTGGCTTTTCTATCTTTTAGGTATTCTTCAGAAAAGAGGGTGACGCCTAGGCTGAGCACTTTTATTTCATTTTTATTTTGTGGGTTTACATCTACTCTAATGCCAATTTCGCCCTCATTAAAGTAGGGTGGGGCCTCTTTATCGCACGCAAAACGTGAACCAAAAATAGTGGGCATATACGCCTCACCAAAATAATGGGGGTTTTTTGGATTAAATGCGTACAGTTGATTATTTACTTTACTCATATCCCAGTTACCTTTAATTGCAGCCCCATTAACCCAAAGCGTTTGAGTAAATGGCGTTTTAGAGCGAGATTCATTCGCTTCTCTTTTTGTTTTGCGTAGGCGTTCACCATGTGTGGCTCTAATATTATCTTCACTAAAAGCAATGGTTTCATTAAATTCAAAGGTCAATGTTTGAGCTGTGTGCTTATTGGTTTTAGAATAGAGACCAATACCAATTTCATCCCAATAATACACATCGTTTGCTAAGTGAGTGACTCTATCGTATGGGCCAAGTATTTTAACCCATTCATCAATATTGGCATCAAAAATAAGTGATTGGCCTTTATAGGTTAAATTGCAGCCATTAACTTGAAAATCACTTCCTTCAGAGGAGGCTGTTTGTATTTTTTCTGCAGGCTCTAATAATGCAGTAACGGTGCTCACAGTCACTTTGTCGCACCCCGCTAGCGTTAAGGCAAGCGCTATAAATATAAGTTGCTTAGTTAAAGTAGTCATAAATATCTCTAAAAAGGGTGATGAAGTTTGATTGTGATTTGTCTTATTTATTGATGTATTTCAACAGCAGCGATTACTTCTTCATCATTATTATCGCGCTCAAAGTTTAAGTTAAATTGCCCCTGGCGAGTGATAGTAAAACTAGCGCGCGTTCAGATTGATATTGGGTGGCACTTTCAAATAGGGTGTTTGAATCATCCGCTTTGTTAATCTGAGAATAATTTTATACATATAGGGTTAATAATTTGATTAACAATAGAGCTACCAAAAGCAAATTTATCGCCTACATATGGGCAGTTTCGTTGTTTGGCATTACATCGCATCCCTTGTTTATAATCATCGGGATTAGTGGGGCTGCATTTTATTACTTGACCATAAAACGTTGCTTTTCCGCCATGTGCATAATAACTTGTGGCATCCGTTGTGGCACCTCCTTCTACGTATATAGAGCGCAAGGTTTCAGTGGGTGCCAAAGGAGCTAAATCAGTTACTCCGGTATTTCGCAGTGTTATACTTTTGAGTTGAGGTAAACGAGCTACCGAGGTTAAATCACTAATATTCGGTAAATGCGCGAGTGTGAGATTTTTAATTGGCAAGTTTTTGTTAAAAGCCGTTAAATCTTCGTTGCTCAGGTTTTGTATCGTCCCGAGAATGATAAGATCAAGTTTGGTCATATGCTGTATCGCATCAATATTTATAGAGCCATTGATAAAACTTAAGCTTAAATTATTTAAAGTCGGTATATAAGGTAATGTTAAGTCTTTACTGTTCGATATATGCAAACGTTCTAGAGGAAGTTTAGCCAGTACAGCGAGTTCTTCTGGGGTGGCGTTATTACGCATATATAAATGTTTTAATTTGCGTAAGTGCTGCAGTGCGTCAATGTTTTTAAACTTTGTTTCGTTCTTTTTTTTGTGAATAAATTCACCAAAAACGTTAAATGTTTCGATGTTTGGGTATTGCAATAAAAGTTCTACATCAAATTTTTCTGGCGCGATTTCAGCAATACTGATCAAAAAAACCTGCTCCTTATGCTTTATGCAGTTTAGTACAGACCAGTCGGCTGCGGCGGATATGGCAATAGTTCTAAAGTGTGATTTATTTAAACAAATAAACGATAAGTCAAAGTATTGCTGGTCTTTAGGAGCTGGGTTACCTGCAAAATCTTTATAAAAAGGTGAAAGTCTTAATTTCACGTCTTGGCGTGTTTCATTTTTATAATCAGTGAGTTTGTTTTTACACCATTGTGATGTGTATTTATCTAGAGAGTTAGTAATAGCGTACTGGCTTGTATTTTCAAAAAACTCGGCTAGCGCCACCTTTTTCTTGTCGGTCATGGTATGGCAATATTCATCAATGTTTGGTGCTTGCACTGATGCCATGAGTGGCATAGTTACTGCGCAGAGTAAATACAGTAAACAAGAGAGGAAATGTTTTAAAAACATGATTGAAATGCTCCAAGTACATTGGGTTGTTGAGTATAAAGTTTTTGTCTGCTTATGCTGTGTGAAACAATGGCTAGGTAAGGAATTGAACCACGCATGGTTTCATGTGTTAGTTTGCCGTTTTTGTAAGCGTATGTGAACGGATGGTTTTGGTTTTCTATAAACACTTGAGCCTGAATCAAACTGATTTCATTTAATATTGTTTTTTATATATTCTAACAAGTCCTTAATGTTTCACTTTTGGACTCTTTTTTTGCAGTGGCTTTAAAATGGCAAAGATGACTGGACTTCCCATAGTTTGCTAGACACCTAATTATACCTTTACTCTTTAAGCGCAGCGCCTCTTAACCTCTTTGTGAATCATTCACTTAAAATATTTTTTTGCACAAAGAGAAATAAAGAGAAGTAAATGAGGGTGTTAACCATAAAAAGTCGTCATTACTTGAAAGGCTAGGCGCTTATTTTTAGTGCCTAGCCTCACAACATCCATGTTGTTAAAGAGCGGGTAATTATTAATACGTTCGTTTATTCTGGCTTTGGTGGGTTAACATTAATTAACCAATCAGGAATGTACTCATTTTCAACGCTGAGCTGATAGCCTTTGACTTCTTTAGCGATAACAGCCATTGCGGTTAACGCTAAAGGAATAGCGCCCTCATTGGCGCCTAATTGCTCTTCATCACTGTAATATTCCTTATGCAGTAATAAGGCTTTCTCCATGGCGCTATTGTAGGCTTGCTCGCCGTTTTCGGTGAAAATGGCTTCGATGATAGAGACTAGTGGAAACTCTAAGCGACTGACCAGTAAATATATCTCATCGTCTGGAAAATCATCAGGGTTTGAGGTGACATACGCTTGCTCTAGCAGGTGTGCTAAGTCGGCGTTTGGGTTGAATAACCCTTTGAGTAAATCAGCTAAGGCGTAATCAAACGGTTTGCGTTGATTGCCGTAATTAGAGTTTACAAATACCTCATTGTCGATGGTGGTTAAAAAATCAATGGCCTCTTGATTGCGTACGATAATCGCGGCATATAAAGCAAGTAGCCAAACAGGATGCTCTGCATTTTCAGGGTTTTTCTTGCCAATCACCTCTAGGTACTCATCATCATAAAAGAATGGAAAGGCTTGACCATTATTAGCGTTACTTTGAAAAATACCGTGCCCTAATTGTGATGCGCGTAGCAGGTATAGCCAAGCGTGGTAGCTATTGGGGTTTTCAATGGCTTCCATGGGGAAGGTGGCTATCAGATTACGCTTAAAATGATTATGTAGCCCATGGCTAGGATCTTCTTGAATGCGCCCAAGTCCCCCTTCTTGCAACCTATTGTATAATTTGATTGCCCTGTCATAGCTTCTTTGTGCAAAGCTGTAATGGCTTTTAATCATTTAAAATTACTCCTTAAAATCCGATATCAAAAATTGACACATCAATAACGTCAATTAGGCCATTATCATTGGCTTTTTGTTGTATGCCAATATACTCTAAGGCTTTGTTCTCTCTTGCAATTTCTAACTCATCCAGCATATCTTCAATACCCTCAACCTGCTTAGTAAACGCCTCTTCGCCGACTTTACCATAGCGAGGGTCTTTTGTGAGTATGCGTAGTTTATCGCTATAATTTTTTATCACAGAATCCATGTACTTGGCGGAGCCTTGCTGGGCACGGTCTGTTCCTGCCTTCCTGCTGCCCCACGTTGCATTTCCGCCTTTACCTTCCATGATGAGCACTTTACCATCGTCAGTGATATACACTTGGTCAAACTCTCCTTGTTTGCCGTTACCGGGTAATTTTGTGTTTAACGGTTTGGCGTTAGGGTAGTTTTGTTGTACATAAATGCGTGCAGCTTCTTCACCTAAGTCTTCACTGGCCAGTCGCATGGCTTTTTGTGCATCTTTTAATGCTTTAGCGTCTCCAGCTAATAGGGCAGCATCACGTTGCGCAACTGCGTTGTTTCGCGCCGTTTCAAGTGTTTTTAAACGTTTTCTTGCGGCGGAGTCTAAGTTGCTGTGCTTAATTTTTAGTTTTTGTGAAATGGTGTTAAACACATCGATTTGGTCAGATACAGTAACTAACGCGCCATTTTCATAACGCAGTTTCGGTGGTTTAGTACCATCTAAGCGCTGTATGATAACTTTGCCGTCTGCGTTGATGTATGCGCGGTAGTTGCCACGGATATCATCAGGCAGATTTTGTAATAAGTAGTCAGCATGTGCTCTTGCTGACACCTGTGTTGTTACGCCTCTGTTTATGCCTGGCTGTAATGTCGCATCGGGCTTGTCAATGCGCTCAATTAACTTAGGTTGCTGAGGCGATACGGTATGCGAGATAGTTTTGTTAAGTTGCTCTCGTTTGAGTATGTCGGCCGTTTTAACTAGTGAGCGGTGCGCATTGGCAAGGTGTTTTGATTTACTTGCTACAGATGCGGCAACACCAACCCCACCTGTTAATATTGCTAGTAAAACTTCAAAGGCCATAATGCCGGTTATGCGCTGTTTTTCAACATAGGAATGGGCTTCAATATAATCATAGGGGAAGCGCGCGAGTGTATTGCGGATATCCTCATCGTCCATTAATACAATTAATAGCTCAAAGGCTTGTGACAATGCACTGGTTGTTTTTTGGCTAAAGGCTAAAATGGTTTCGAGTTCTTGTTTTACAGCCTGTTTATCACCACTTGCAACGGCATCAATCATTCTAAAGCAAGCAGAATACACACTGATATTAACATCAATTCCAAGCACGATTAAATCAGCAATACCCGTTACAAGGGATTTAGCGCCTTGATACAGGCCCGTTGCGCGTGCACCGGTTTCAATCATCCATTGAGTAAAAAAGTCCTCTTGCTCAAAAATAGCATCGCCAATCGCGGCTTGTTTGCGAATTTCATCAAGCATGGAAGTAAGGTGTTGATTGAATTCTTTGCGCAATTGAATGAGTTTTTGCTCATCAGCTTGTGTGGTTGCACGTAGCAAAACATCACTTTTACCTTGCGGTAAATTAGCTAGGGAGGCTGCACCGTTTGCCAGTGAGCCGGTGTGTTCAACACCCTCATTATCGATAACGATATAGTCAACACCCTCGACGGGTGAGCCATCATTATAAAGATATTCAAGATCAAGCTGAGCGAGTGAGCCTGCAGATAGCGTATTGTCACTCAAATCAAACGCGGTGATTTGGCTAATACTGGCTGGATTTGAGGTACTTGGGCTGCTGGCGGTTTGTGGGCTGGTTATGTCGTAATCAACCGGGCCATCAAAGGTTATAAATGTGCCATCGAGTGTGAGTACATTTGTTGCAGTAATGTCAACATTACCTTGGCTGTCCAGTTTTATCTCGCCGCCTGCGTTGTGAATAATTAAATCGCCTTGGCCGGAGCCCGTAATATCAATACTGTTATTGGTTTGTAAAAATGTAGAGCCATTAGGCACATTAAGCTTTAAATCGCTATTATCAGTTTTAAGAAGTATGTCGCTTTGGATATTTACTTTTATAGCGCGACCAGCAAGTAACGACAGCTCTTGATCGCTTTCAACACGTGTGTTTTTACTACTGAAAGATTGATTACCTGCGCTTTGATAATTTATGTGGCTGTTATTGGAAGTTTGCTCAATGTTATTTTTTACATCAATAAATTGATTGTTTTTAATAACAAATTGCACATTACTTTGTTCGGTTTCAAGGCATAGATCGCGTCCAGCGTGTAAATTAATAGTACCGAGTTGGCTTATCCATTCAATAAACTGTCGGCCAGATTGTTTAGCGTTGAGCTCTATGTAATGTTCACTTGCGAGCGTTTGTAAAATGACTTTAGGCTCGTTTTGCTCGTCGTCAAATAAAAGTTCGTTTTGGGCTGCGCTTAAAAGGCGGTTATGTGTTGGGTTGGCTGCTGTTACTACACTTGGCTGATCAGCGTTAAGTGCAAAACCCATTATAAATGCGTTGTTGGGGTCGTTATTAATACACCCAATAAGTACCTCTGAGCCACCGACCAGTGGGAAGTGCCAGCCAGTGGCTTGAGGTTGGTTTTGACATGCATATAGCGCCAATTTTTTTAATGCAGGGCTTGACTGAGTTAATGGCCGTGCTGTTTTATCAAAGTCGGTACGTGTTCTATATTCGCCATGTTCATCTACAAATGCGTTACCCGTTAATGATTCAACTTTTGCTGCAAAAACCATTGGTTTAGCTGTGTGATCCACAGGCATTGGTTTAAAGGGCATACCGCGCTCAATAAATTGTGCAACACAATGATAATGCGTTTCGCCGTTATGGCTGCTTTCGTCATTTGCTTGATTTAGCGTGTGTTCTACTTTTATACACAGCAAATCGCCGCTGGCAAACCCCATTTGATCGTCAAGTGATATTGAGCATCCTGCAAATACATCTGATACGTTACCTGTTAAGGTAATTACCTTGTTATGTGTACCTAATGCGTTACTAAAATTTTGTGCTTGTAATGCAGCTTGGCTAGGTGTTTCTGCTACGGGCTCAAAAAACGATTGGCTATTGCTGGCTACTTTTTGAAATTGCCCATGTGCATTACTTATTGCTGCATTATTAGATATGCTTTGTTTTACTTCACTGTGCATAAATCCAAAAAAACTATTGTTGTAAAGCGCGTTCATGCCAGCCGTTGCTTTGACCTCGAGTACACCTGTATTTAAGTAGGGACTATTTAAATTACTGTCACTTATTATTAATGTTTCGGTGTTTGTATCGCTTTCAATCCAATAAAAAAGGCCATGTTGAGATGTGAGCCTATTAAAAAATGACCAGTCACTTTCCATTGCTTGTACACATTGCGCTACCTGAGGTAAAGCAGAACTTGTTCTAAATACAATTTGCCCTGCTGAATAGCCCGCCTTGTATGCTAAGTGTGTCAGTACGTCTTGTATGTTAACTGATATAAACACTTTGCTATTTGCCGTGTTTTTTAATGTTGAGAGCCTGTCTTGCACGGAAATAGCAAAACGATAAACCTTATTAAATGCACCTAAGTTGGTAACAGATGTAATTAGTCCTGCTTGTTGTCGGTATTGATTTTTTTTATTTACAAAGATGACATTAGCGTTAGCTAATAAATTATCAGATTGGAGATTTTCTGAGGACTCTACGGTTATTGAGTAATAAAAACCTTGATTAAGTGTTTCGTGGCCTTGTAGGTGTGTAACGTTAAGGTTTTTATCGTTAACCTTTAAAAAAAAACTAGCCTTACTCACAACGTTGCAATCCTTGCTCAGTAAAAATATCCGCTAAACATACCTGTTTGAAAACTTTTGATCAATAAAATAATAATATATATGTGTATTTTATTATCCCTGTTTTCTGGATTGTTTCAAAAATGGGGATTGTTGTTTATTGTTGCAAAATGTTGATTAGTTTTTGTTTTTAGAGTTTTTATTCTATTTATTTTAAGTTTTTATTAATGTTATTTATTAAGGTTTATATAGGTTGACAATGCCTGTTTGGAGTTTGTATTATTGCGTTTATTAAATGGACAGAATGCTAACCTTGTACTACGAGGTTAAATAAAATTGATGACAAGGAGCTTGTTATGAATAGAAAAGAGTTTATAAATCAAATAAATAGCTTGTACTCTTTGGCTTGGTCAATGACTACAAGTGTATCCTCCTTACTTGATCAAGTGGGTATTCCTGCCCATCGTGTTTTTTCAGAAAAGTCCATAGAGCATTTTTTCTTTTTTTTAAACAATCCCCCAGTTGATAATGAAAAAGTTACTTTAATTAATGGTGATGTATCTATTTATATTAAAGAGCTTTCTTTAATAAATACTAAATTAATTACATCTATAGATGATGTGGTTACTCAGTCTTTATTAGTTGAATCGCAAGAGAAAAGTAAATCAAAACGTTTTTTAGGGTTGTTTAAAAGTGACAAGTGGTCTGATTGTGCGAACGATAGATTTAATAAAGTAATTTGCCCAGTTTACGAAGCTAATCTGTGCAGAAACTAATTTTAATTTAAATAAAAATAATTATGAGGTAAATATGCGCTTTATTACAAAGGTTATAACGAGCTTTTCATTGTGTTTTATTTTAGCCGGTTGTATGAGTACTAACGTAAGTTTAGATGTTAAAGCAACAGATAATTTAAACTTAAACCAGTTTGATGAGGCTTTACCAGTTGTATTAAAAGTTTATCAATTGTCTGATATACAAACATTTAAAACAGCCACGTTTGAAGAGTTGTGGAAGTCTGATAAATCAGTATTAGCAAATAGTTTAATTACATTAGAAGAGCGCACAATTCACCCTTCAGAAAAGTCTGAAATTAAGTTTGAACAGGCCGAAAACGCCAAGTTTGTAGCGATTGTTGCATTATTTAGAGACCGCAATGGGGATAATTGGAAAGCATATTATCCGCTAGCTGATGGGCCGGTTAAGTTATCTACCTCATTAGATGTGTTAGTAACTAACAATGAAGTGCAACTACCTGGTGTGGATAAGGCCGAGTAATGAACTTAAAAGCTCCCGCTAAGCCTGTATGGGCTGAAGGTGTATTGCTGGCTCAGCAACATTTTCAGTTATTTGATGATTACCACGATCAGAGTCAAATAGTACGCCATGCACTTACATCACCTTTAGCTTTTGGCTTAGAGCATTTTTCTATTGACGAATCGTCTCTTGCCAGAGGTATTTTAAAAGTAATTAGCTTTAAACTCCTGCTTGAAAATGGCCGTTTATTAGATTTTGATCGCCAACAGCACGAAGAGCTAAAGCTGGAGCTCGATAATACGCATGAAGAGAGTGTTATTTATATTGCTATTGCTGCAAATAAAACAGTAAGCAATATAGAGGGCTATGCAGCTAGTGGCCAATTAAGCGCCTACGAAGCAGATTATATTGATTTAGAAGATAACCACGATGCGTCACGTAGTCGCGAAGTATTAATTGCGAAACCTAAATTTATACTGTTGTCTGATTCTGACGTTAAAACCTATTTTGATACGGTTGCCTGTTTAAAAATAGCGCGCGCAGATGATGGGTCATTTATTTTAAATAAGCAGTTTGTGCCGCCTTTATTAAATATAACAGCTTCGTCTTATTTAACTGAATTATTAAATAGAACGGCAAATTTGGTTAATGCAAAAGTAAACGTGCTTTTAAGCAGACGAAAAAATTATGGCTCGGTGACCGACTTTGGCCCAAATGAAATGAACACATTTTTATTGCTTAATGCCATGGCGCCGTCGGCTAAACGGTTAGATCATCTTAAAAACCTTTCTTTAGTTCATCCTGAACGCTTGTATTGCGAATTGGTTGATTTAATTAGTTCAGTTTCAATGTTTGAGCACAGTGATTTAGTTAATCAGGTTCCTCCTTATCAGCATAAGCATTTAAGTAATGTATTTGGCCAATTAGATGAGTTGTTAACGCGTTTACTTGAGGGTGTAGTACCTAAGAAAATGGTGGGGCTTAAACTCGAAAAAACATCAAATGCAATTTACCAAGTGGCAACCATTGATTCTGCAACCTTTACAAATAACGACTTTTATCTCGCGGTGTATTTTGAATCAGAAGACACAAAATGGATTGAAACCTTTAGTGAACAGGTGAAAGTAGGTGCAAGCGAAAAACTCGATATTATGATTTCGTCGGCATTGGCTGGTGTTCAGCTAACACATTGCCAGCGCCCTCCTAATAAGCTGGCTATAAAAAGTGGTTATGAATACTTTAGGCTTGAATCACATGGGTTTATTTGGCAACAAATTATTGAAGAGCAGTCATTAAGTTTATTTGTGCCATTTGGATTACAAAGTGCACAAATAGAAATTGTGACCGTTGCACGCAGTTAACGTTGAGTTGAAATTATGCAAGAAAAACAACAAGAACAAGATTTAGTCGCGTGCATCTCTCCGGTGATCAATGCGCTCACTCCTTTAAAACTTAAGCAGTCTACTACTGTTGAGCTAGAAGAATTTAGAGAAAGCTTATTAGCTAGCTTTGACGAATACGAACGTAATTGCTATTCGCAGCAGGTGACAACCAGTTTAATGCAAGAAGTTAAATTTGCATTAACAGCAATGTGCGATGAGTTTGTAATGAGCTCGGGTGCACATTTTAGAATGGATTGGATGTCGCGACCTCTGCAGCTTGAATTTTTTGGTAATAACCGGGCAGGCGAGGAGTTTTTTGAGCGCTTAAGTAAGTTAAGAACAGGGGGAGAGCAAAAACTCGCTGCCTTAGAAGTTTACTATATTTGCTTGCAACTTGGTTTTGAAGGTATTTACAAAGTTAAGGGTATCGAGCAATTAAAAGCGTTAATTGTTGATGTTAGAGCACAAATTGAAGACATAAAAGGCACTCCCAGCGCTCAGCTTTCTGAAAACGGTGTACCTGCAGAAGGGTTTGCAATGAAGGTGGGCCGCAATATTCCTTATTGGGTTATTTTATCAATTTGTCTGGGATCGATTGCCTCTTTATTTGCTGGGTTTCATTACGTTATCAGTAAGCAAGCGACCCAAAGTACACAAACAATAAATAACCAAATTGAAGTGCTGACTCAGCTCAACAAAACCAACGAAACACGATAGGTAATACAATGCAGGGAAGAGTTAATAAAAGCGGTTTAGTCCATTTTTTACTGGGCTTAGTATCATCGCGTGCAACGGGTCAGTTAATTGGGTTAATTGCCGTTTTAAGTATTGTGTGGTTTGCCGGTCGTATGGTGGGTTTAGACACCACTGACAAAAAGCTTATTGCTATGGGTGCCGTTACCGCTGTTTTTATACTGTTTATTTTTATTCGTTGGTTATGGACTAAACGTTCTGGTGATAAATTAGCGTCTGAGCTTGCTAGTCATAATGCGGGTTCTAGCGCTGAACTTGATGAAATAAAAGATAAAATGCAAGAAGCATTGGGGTCTTTAAAAGCGTCTCATTTAGGAGCTGGTTACAGAGGTAACACAGCATTATATGCATTACCTTGGTATATGATCATTGGCCCTTCTGCGGCGGGTAAAAGTACTTTATTTGCAAACTCAGGGTTGCATTTTCCATATTCTAACTCAAGCGAACTGCATATTCAGGGCTTTGGTGGTACTCGTAATTGTGATTGGTGGTTTTCAGATCAGGCCATTTTAATTGACACCGCAGGTCGTTACACCACAGAGCAATCTGAAAACAAAGAGTGGTTGTCTTTTTTATCTTTACTTAAAAAATACCGTCCTAAATTACCAATTAACGGTGTGATGGTCGCCATTAGTGTGGCAGATGTTTTAACGTCAGATAGCGAAGAAATTCGTCAACATGTGAAGCTCGTACGCGAGCGTATTGAAGAATTGATTACACAGCTAGGTGTTATTTTTCCTGTGTATATTACCTTCACAAAAACCGATTTAATTAGTGGTTTTGAACCCTTCTTTAGTGACCTGTCTGAACAAGAACGCGAGCAAGTGTTTGGTGCCTATTTACTTGATATTAGTGAAGATCAAAAAAATGATCCGGCTGAAATGTTTGAAGTTCGCATGCAAGACCTGTACGAACGCCTATGTGAACAACGTTTAAGTAAGGTTGCACGTGAAAGAAATGAACATCGTAAGCAACTTATTTTAGATTTTCCTAATCAATTTAAATCAGCGTCCACCAAGCTTACAGAATTTGTAAACTTGTTATTTAAATCTAACCCGTATCAAGAGGTTCCTTGGTTTGCAGGTGTTTACTTTACATCAGGCACACAAGAGGGAACGCCAATAGAGCGTATAACCAACGGAGTCAGAGATCAATTTGGGGCTGTAATTGTTGAGCAAAAACAAGAAAGCATTACGCAAAGTTACTTTATTAACCGTGTTTTTAACGATGTTATTTTTAAACTGCAAGATTTAACTCGTGGAAATAGAAAAAAACGTCTTGTTGGGCGTTGGTTAAAAGGGTTAACAGTTACATCAGGGTTAGCGTCTATTGCAGCAATTACGGCTTTATTAATTACGTCTTACACAAGTAATCAGTTACTTCTAAATCAAGGTGAAGCGCGTGTTAAAGCCGTTGTTGAAGCCAGTGTAAATAAAGCAAAAGATGAGCAAAAGTTAGCAGCTACGCTCGCATTGTTCGATCATTATGGCCAATTGCGCAGTTACGAAGATTCTCTACCTTGGTATTTTATTTTTGGCATTTATGAAGGCGACGAAACACTTGGTAGTGTAGCTAATGTTTTATTTAACCAAATGAACCAGCTTATTACTTACCCGGGTGAAGAGCGTTTACTTACTCAAATTAAACAATACGAAACTCAGTGGTTAGAAGATGAAAAAGAGGCAAAAGCGACCATACGCCAAGCCTACTATGATGCGTTAAAAATGCATTTAATGATGAGTACTAACCCTGAAAACATGTCACCTGAATTTGCAAAGGAGCAGTTACTTACCTTCATTGCAGAGCACTTTAATATTGACATAAACGCCGAGGAGCAGGCACCTATTTATACTCAACTAAGTAGTTTAGTTGATATGTATTTAGAAAATATGGGCAATGATATTGAGCAACCAGGTAACATTGTTTTTTGGCAATCTAACGAAACCTCTATCGCGTTAGCGCGTGAAAACCTAAACACCCAGCCTGAGGCGTTCCCGCTATATCAACAAGTTATTACAAGCTTTGCTGAGCGTAAAAAGCCACTACTTTTGAATAACTTTATGGCTTCTAAAAATCGTGATGTGTTCAAAAGTAAATACAAAATACCTTACGTATACACAAATTTAGGCTGGGAAGAATATGTTTTTCCAGAAATTAAACGTATTTCTCGTTTAGTGTTTTCTGGCGATTGGGTTATGGGAACAAGTAATGACTCGGGGCAAAATGTGGTAGATGAAGCACAAGCTGAAACGCTAGCTAAAGCAATGCGCGCCTATTACTTTAAAGATTATGGCAACACGTGGTTTGAGTTTCTTGATAGCGTGAAAATGCCAGCTTTTAGAGATTTAAATGACGCCAGTATTGATTTTGCGCGCCTTTCGTCAATGGACGGCCCTTTTAATGACCTAATGAAATTAGTGAGTGACAATATTACGCCGGCAGATGCGCCACTTAAAAGCCAAGCATCAATCGGTAAAACAGCGTCAGATGTTGCTAATAAATTAGCGCTAAACACACCAACAATTACGCAGATCAGTACTGTTAGAGCGCCAGAACTTGAAAGCCGCTTTGCTGATTTAAGACGTTTTGCACAGGCAAACGCTCAAGAAAACTCATCAGACTACTTAAGGCAATATATTAGTTCGTTAAGCAGTATTCATTCTGATATTAAGGCAATGGCCGCCAGCAATGAAGATGACGCGCAAGCGATGATTTTTGCTCAAGAGCTACTCTCTGGTAATAGCCAAAGTAATGCATTGCAGTCGTCGTGGATTATTATTGAAAGCCAAACTCGCGCGCTTGACCCGCAAACTAAAGAAACGTTAGATGCCTTGTTTAAAGCGCCGCTTCATGCGGGTATTGCAACGATTATGGCTAAAGCCCGGACTCAGTTAAATCAAGAGTGGGAAAATCAAGTTTACACTATGTATAACAGCAGTTTAGCTGGCAAGTATCCGTTTAATTTAACGGGGCCTGATGCGGCAATTGCTGATGTTTCAGAATTTTTAAACGCTGAAACGGGCATTTTATGGGGCTTTATAAATACGCAACTTAAACCGTTTATGAAAGTTCGTCGTGGTGTTTGGGAAGAAAAACAATGGAATGGTGTTGGCATTGGTTTTAGCCCTCAATTATTAGATGGGTTAACTAAGGCAACTAAAGTAACGCGTTCGTTATTTGTAAATGGAGCGGATAGCGCAGGGTTTACATTCCAAATGATGCCTGTGCCAGTTAGAGGTATTCGTGAAACTTATTTAGGCTTTAGCGAGCAGGGATACCGTTACCGAAATGAACCAGAAGAGTGGCGTAACTTTTCATGGCCAGGGCGCGGTGCTGCAGAAAAAGCAGTGTTGTATGGCCTTGATAATAAAGGGCGCAGAATCTCAATTGCACAAGATGGCCCATGGGCGTTATTAAAAGTACTTAACTCAGCCAATGTTAAATGGATTAAAGGTACTGAATTTTTAGCAACATGGGAGTTAAAAGATAAATCTGAAGAGCCGCTTACGGTGCAGTTTTCTCTTAAATCAGGACGCAACAGCGGTATATTTTCTAAGTACATGCTTACGTCGTTTGCGCTTCCTAGCAACTTGTTCTCACAAGCGCCAACGTTGGCTCAATCGCAGTCGCGAACGATGCAATAGGCGGCTGACCAATGTTTAATTTATTTACTAAAAAGAAAACACCGACCCTAGTAAAGCAACATGCATTTGGTTTTATGGGTAAGACACCCATTAGGCCAGATTTTGTAAAGCTTAATATTTCATCGCGTGAGTCAGTCTCTTTTGATCATTGGCTACAAGAAGGGTTTGCGCATTTAAATAGAGGTCGAAAAGCAAGCGATACTCATCATTTAAATGGATGTAAATCGTTGTTTTTTATTTCGGGTAATGCAGACGATGGTGGTTTACTCGGGGTACTACAACCGAGTACTGACAGCAGCGGTCGTTTTTACCCATTTAGCTCATTTGTGCACAGCGGTTTAGAAACGTATAAACGTCATCCTGCTTTTTTGTTTTTATTTGCAAGCCAAGTAATTGAACGCCTATTGGGTGTGAATGAAAATATTAAAAATGCGTCAAATATTAATGAGATGGAGCAAAAGGCTCAGGGTTATAACTTGGTAGCTAATTCGCTTAAACAGCAACCAAATTTAACTCAAGAGTTAGACAAACTCAGAACAATTCCGATGAGTGTTTTTTGGGATCATTTAGAAATAAATGATATTGCTAAACGCGCAATTCTTATTGAAGAGCTTTCAATCGTTTTAAAATCTATTGCCAATAGAGGCTGCTTAAGAAGCCAATTTGGTATTCGTTTACCTATGCCTCGCTTTACGCACGAAAGTGCATTAGTAGCTGGTTTTTGGTTGCACTTAGTCGCCTCAATGGTGGCAGATCATAATTGGCAACCTTGGTTTTTTTATCAATTAGGTGATGAAAACCAATCTCCTAGCTTAACTATTTTTTGTAGGCCTATTCCAGCCTCGTACTTTAATAGTGTGTGGGAGTGCGATAAAAAATCGAACGATATTATTGATTTATGCAACCTAAAAGTCGAAAAACAACCATCATCACAAACACTTAATTTTGCTGATATGGATAATGTAAGTGTATATGACGCGCTTCGCCGTTGGTGTAAATCATGAGTTTAAAAGCACCGCATACGCACACCACATGGATTGAATGGCTTGAGGCTTTGAGTTCGCCACTTTTAGGAAACAAATGTGGTGAAGATTTAAAGTACGAAGAAACATTTAAAGCATTAAAAGCCTCTTCCTCTGGAGTGGGTGAAGTTGACTTTAAAATGATGTTTATTCAAGCAACCGATCTTATTAATACGCAAAGTAAAGATCTGCGTATTGTGAGTTATTTGGCACTTGCGGCAACCAGTGAGTTTGGTGTGACTGGCCTCACCCATACGCTTTTATTGTTTAATCGTTTATTAACCACCTTTCCCGACGAAGTGCACCCGCTAAAAGCAAGAATGCGAAGTGCGGTAAATACCTGGTTCTTACAGCAGCAAGAGCGTTTAAAAGGTGTTGCCCAAGGACACAATACTAACCCAGAGCAATGGCCTGAACTTGTTGCTGCATTAAAACAATATAACGAGCAATGTGTTGCTGTGCTTGATAGTGAGTCAGGCCCATTATCAACATTAAACGATTGGGCTCACGAGCAAGAAAAACGCAACCCGGTACCCATTGTTGAGCCTAAAAAAGTTGAGCCAGTACAAGAGCCCGAACAAACGACAGTTAATAATGCTGTGCAAAGTGCGCCTAAGGCTGATGAGCCAATTACAAATGCAGCACCCGCGCGTTCTCAAGTTACTGTAAATACTAACGATATAGCATCAGATACCGCATATTTAGCGGCTATCAGGCAGTTATTAAACTTTGACAAAGAGCAAAATAACATTGAACGCGTAGTGAAATTATCACGTGCAGCACGGTGGACTAAATTATCTTTACCTGCAAATGAAAATGGTAAAACACGCCTCCCAGCTCCGCGTGCAGCCGCATTCGCCCCTATTGAAAATGCCTTGGCGAGCGACCAACCAGAGCAAGCCTTAAATTTAGCTGAAGGCTTATTTATGGAAGGTGCTATGCAATTTAATTTAAATCTGCAAATTCTTACATTAAATGCTTTAAAAAAACTAAACAAAGGACACCTTGTTCATTGGTTAGAGCAACAGCTTGTTAATTTAAACGAGCAGTTTCCGGCTTTAACATCACTGCAGTACGACGATAGCAGTGCGCTTTGTTCACCCGTTAATAAAGAATTTATAAGAGAGCTTGCTAATTCATTCAATACTGACTCCACCAGTGCACAAAGTAACTTATTTGATGAGCAATACGTTGAGTTAGTCGAGGAAGTTGAAAAAGGTCAGTTGTCGAGTGCGTTAAAAAAAGTAGATGAAATAACCATTTTAAATGCTTTTGATAAAGCGCAAGCACAGTTATTAAAGTCAAAATTATTAATAAAGGCTGAGCACTATGAACATGCTTTGTCTTTATTAAATGTATTACTTGAACAAATAAACGCGCACGATTTAGCGCAATGGCAACAATGTTTTTGCATGGAAGTATGGCGATTCTCCAAGCAGTGTTATGCAAGTTTGTCACAAACGCCAGAAGATGAAATGAGTTTAGCTGCTAAACATATTAGTCAGCAAATGATGGTAACTGATCCCGCACAAGCATTAAGTTGGGTTTAGTTACAAGGGCCTGACTAATATGTCGAGGTTTAATTGGAATTGAGACGGTAGATAACCAAACTGCAAAGGAAAAAACATGAGTGATACATTTCAAAAAGAGATCCCACGAGCTCGGATCAATATTTCGTTAGAGCTTGATACAGACGGCGCTTCGCAAAAAAGTGAATTACCGTTAAAAATGTTAGTGATTGGTGACTATTCAAATGGTCAAAATAGCCAAGAGCTTTCTGAGCGCGAGCGAGTAACAATTAATAAAAATAACATTGAGCAAGTGCTAAAAGATATGGCGCCTAAAGCTAACTTTCAGGTTGCTAACAAAATTAAAGGCGACGGCGAAATTAACGTTAACCTTGAGTTTGACTCTTTTAAATCGTTTGATCCTGAGTCGGTTGCAGCACAGGTGCCTGAACTTAATAAAATGATGGCAATGCGTAATTTACTACGTGATCTTAAATCTAACTTATTAGACAACTCATCACTGCGTAAAGAGCTTGAGCGTGTATTACAAAATCAGCCTGAACTTGATGAACTAAAAGCAAAACTTGACGAAATTGCACCACTTGCGTCTGAAGAAGAAAAACAACCCGTAACGGAATAAGGAGGTTACCATGTCAATGCAAGAACAATTAAATGTAGCTGCACATACGACAGAGCAAGCTGCTTTATCTACCTACGAAAGCATTTGTGGAATGGTTGATATTTCACCTGTTGCAGATGAAATTAAACTAGACTCATTCAGAGACGCCAGCAACCTTGCTGAAACACGTGCTAATGAGCGCTTAACAGCAGCTATTAACGTATTTTTAGATATGGCCGGTAGCAGCGATCAAGAAGTAACGCGCATAGATAAACTGCTTTTAGATGATTACATTGCAAAAGTAGATACAATTATCTCTCAGCAGTTAGACCAAATATTACATAACCCAAGCTTTCAAAAAATGGAATCAGCTTGGCGTTCACTTCGTTATTTAATTAACCACACGCCTAATAACGCAAATATTAAAATTGAAATGCTTGATGTTGATAAAGAAACATTAAGAGACGACTTTGAAGAAGCGCCAGATACAACACAATCTGCGTTATACAAACACGTATACACGTCAGACTACGACACGCCGGGTGGCGAGCCTGTATCAACCATGGTATCTAACTTTGAGTTTGATTGTTCTGCACCAGATGTTTCGTTACTACAAGAAATATCGCGTGTTTCAGCGGCGGCTCACTGTCCATTTATGGGGAGCGTTGGTCCTAAATTTTTCTTGAAAGATTCACTTGAAGAAGTATCAAAAATTCAAGATTTAGGTTCTTACATGGAGCGTGCGGAGTTTCTTCGTTGGAAAAACTTCCGCGAATCAGAAGACTCTCGCTACATTGGCCTAGCATTCCCACGATTTTTACTGCGTTTACCATACGGTGAAACAAATCCTCTTCGTAACTTTAATTACCAAGAAGATGTTAACGCACAGCACCATGAGCGCTACTTATGGGGTAATGCTACGTTTGCATTTGCAGCCAATATTATTCGTAGTTTCCATGACAACGGTTGGGCTGTAAATATTCGTGGTCCGCAATCGGGTGGTAAAGTTGAAAACCTTCCTCTTCACTCGTTTGAAGCAGGTAAAGGGTCTGAAACTAAAATACCTACCGAAGTGCTTATTTCTGAAACGAAAGAGCTTGAATTTGCTAACCAAGGGTTTATTCCACTTAGTTACTATAAAAATTCAGATTTTGCGTGTTTCTTCTCTGCTAACAGTGCACAAAAGCCACAAGTACTTGAAACCAGTGAAGCAACAGCAAATGCACGCATTAACTCGCGTTTACCTTATATTTTCTTAGTGTCGCGCATAGCGCACTACTTAAAGGTTTTACAGCGCGAAAACATTGGTTCGAGCAAGCCGCGTCATGAACTAGAGCAGCAGCTAAATGATTGGCTAGGCGCTTTGGTAACTAAAATGAATAACCCAGATGAGTCACTTATTGCAACGCATCCGTTAAAAGATGCAAAAGTAACCGTGTCAGAAATTCCGGGTAACCCGGGTTACTACCGCGTAAGTACCTATATTGTGCCGCATTTCCAAGTTGAAGGAATTGACGTTCGTTTAGCGCTAGTAGGGCAGATGCCTGGCGAAAAATGAACTGCCAAGCCGCCGATGAAACGCATTTAACGCAGACTTTATAGTGTAAATACGTCAATTTGGTGAGTAGCTGGTTGGTGTACTTAAAGAATATAGACTAATGGTCTGAAAAGTTGCCCCAAGTTGGTTGCACCCAACTTGGGACATATTCCCCAGTGGCATGAAGCAGAGGGCTTTTTGGGGGGCATAAACAGTGATGTTTATGCCAATGCCAACTAACAGGAAACACTTCATTCTAAAAGGAGAATAATGAAATGGCAATTCCAGCGTACATGTGGTTAAAGGATGACCAAGGTAATGACATCAAAGGTTCTGTAACAGTTGCAGAACGTGAAGGTTCAATTGAGATCCTACACTTTGATCATGAGCTTCGTATCCCTACGGATAATGATACTGGTGAACTTACAGGTACTCGTAAGCATGAACCTTTTGTTATTACAAAAGCGGTTGATGCATCTACACCGTACTTGTACAAAGCGTGTTCAAACGGTCAAACACTTAAGCAACTTGAGCTTAAATGGTACCGTATTGATGACACAGGGACTGAGCGTGAATATTTCTGCCACAAGTTGGAAGACGTAAAAATCACTTCAATCTCACCAACAATGCACAACGTTAAAGACTTAGACAAGGAGCGTTACCCGCACCTTGAAACAGTTTGCCTACGTTACAAGCGCATTACTTGGACTTACTTAGATGGCAACATCGAGTTCTCTGACTCTTGGACTGAAGGTCGTTAATTAGTCAGTACTTATTAAGGATATGCGAAAGCATATCCTTTTATTGAGATCCAAATATGGCGTTATTCGATTTTTTAACTCAACCCGTTATTCGCAATGGTCATCAGGGCTTTGAAACTGATGAGCAAGCCAGTGTGTGCAAACATTTAAATGAGCTTTTAAATGCCCGCAGAGGCGTTTTAAAGCACTTAACCGACTATGGCTTACCCGATGTAGAAGATATTTACGAAGGGCTTCCTTATTCGCAACACACATTAGCGTTTGAAGTTAAAAAATTGATAGAAAAATACGAACCCCGCGTTCGCTATGCAAATGTAACACCGGTCGAAATTAAAGAAGACAACTGTGTAATTAGGCTCGATATACAAGCTTTTCTAACCAGTGGACAAAGTATTAAGCTAAATACGCGGTTTGAGTCGGGCGGTAAAGCAGATGTTATACAGCACGCAAAAAATAATAACTAATGTAGTTCAAAAGGATTGATGAATGCAGCAATATTTTGATGCACAAATGCGCTTACTTACTCAGGCTGGCAAGCAATTTGCTCAGTTTTATCCTGAGCACGCAGGTATGCTTAATATTGATGCATTAAAAGACAGAGACCCGCATATTGAGCGTTTATTAGAGGGGGTTGCTTATTTAACGGCGCATACTCAAAAACGCTTAGATGAATCTGTGCCAGAGGTATCTGAGCAGGTGTTGCGTCAGCTGTGTCCTATTTTGTTAAGTTATTTTCCTTCCAGTACGGTGGTGCAGTTTTCTCCTAAATTAGCAATGCAAAAAACGCACACTATTGATAAGGGGTTGCAGTTAAACCCGCCAACAGCTAAGTCGGATGGCAAAAAAATTATATTTACGACCACGCACAGTTTAGATGTTGTGCCTTTAGATGTTGAGCATGTGCAATATCAAGAGTCGCATTTGGGTGCCGAGCTAAGAATTGGACTCAAATTTGTATGCCAAGGTGAGCGTAGTAACTTTGATTTATCTACACTTAACTTTTATTTGCGCGGTGATACACCTTTATGTAGCGCATTATTTCAATTACTAAAAACACCTAATAAACAGGCCGAACTCGACTTTGGTGCCAATCACTTTGAATATAATAAAAAGCTTAAGGCAAAAGGGTGTAATGCCAGTTATTTAGATATTGACGGCGCATTACTTCCTAGCGCGGCTAAAAGCCACCCAGGGTATGCTTTATTACTTGATTACTTTAATGCCAAAGATCGTTTTTACTTTTTAAGTTTTGATGGTTTAAAAAATGAAGAGTTTCCTGAGCATATAGACCGGTTTGAAATTGTATTCAGAGGGGATAAAAAGCTTCCTCCGGGACACCAATTAAGTAAAGAAAATATACTAATAAATTGCGTACCCGCTATTAACTTGTTTAGCCAAGCAGCAGAGCCAATAAAAATAGAACCTAATAGAACCGATTACATGATAAGCGCGGATCAAGCACGCACCGATCATGTTTTTAGCTATACCGTTGACGAAGTAGCAGGGCGTAATTCGGTAACAGGTCAAACTCACGAATACACCCCCCGCTACCAAAGTGTATTTGAAGACGAAAAAAAGCTATTTACCGTGCTAACTAAAGATGTAGGCGCTGCGGCACCAACGCATTACTTACAACTACCATTTAATTTAAACGACGAAAAAGAAACGCTATCGATTGATTTAACTGCATTTAATGCAGGTTGGCCGCGTCAATTACTACAAGAAGGCGATTTAAATGAAGGGGGCAAAGATATGCCCAATATTGTTGATGTTAAAAATGTTATTCGCCCAACAAACTACTTAGCATGCCCAAGTCAGCCAAAACACTGGCAGCTTATTAGCCTTTTAAACGTAAAATTTTCTCAAATTACGCAAGTAACTGAACTTAAAAGGTTGCTTGTATTATTTGATTGGTCAAATAAGGCCGAAAACCGATTAAGAATTGAAAGTATTTTAAAAATATCAGCAACGCCTATCAGTCAAATTAAGCGAGGCATTTTTATCAAAGGGGTTGACGTACTAATTGATATTGATGAAAGCAAGTTTGTTGGAGACGCAGACCTATACCACTTTTGTAATGTACTGCACGAGTTTTTTTTGATGTACGCACCTATAAACGAAAGCGTACAAACGCGAGTTAACGCAATTCCAAGCTATAAGTCGTGGTGTTGGGATATTGAGCCGGGTAAGAGTTACCAGCTATGAATTCGTCAAGCAATTACGTACATCCTGTTTGGTCTAAATTACCCCCAGCGATTGAGGGCTTAATTGCTGAACCCTGGCGCTTTAATTTATTTAAAGCAATGAGCCTAATAGAAAAACACTGGGCTGCGCCGCAAGAGCTTGATCATGGCATAAGTAGCCGTGTTGTTTTTAAATCACACAAAGAACTGGGTTTTCCTGCAACCGATGTTCGCGAATGTGTTTTAGAAAACGAAGGTAGAGGAAAACTCAGTTTATCGACGTCATTTTTGGGTTTATATGGCGTAGACGCGCCCATGCCCCATTACGTGTTAGAGCAAGCAGCAAGTGATGAGCAAAGCGGTGATCGAGTACGCCAGTTTTTAGATATTTTTAATCATGTTTTGTATTGTCAGTTATTTCAGGCTTGGAAAAAGTCTCAAATTAATATTGCAGGCAGAGGCGCGAATCAATTTGATGATTTAGTTAAATCTATTTTATTAGGTAAAACAGATCAAAAAATTCAGTGTGGCATTGCAAGCTTAAAGCAAACAAGTGCAGCGGGTTTAGCGCAACTACTTAAGCACAGCTTAAACATAGACACATTAAAAGTTGACGATACACGAGCCAATTGGCAACACGTAGATACCCCAAGCGCAATAGGCGAAGAAAACCAAATGGTATTGGGCAATTCTGCTGTATTGGGAACTCAGGTGTTGGTTAGCGGTAGTGTTTTAACAATTGATATAGGGCCAGTCAGTAGCGATGTAGCCATAAGCCTTTCACCAAGGAGTGAAGAAGGAATAAAAATGGCCGCTTTGCTTAGTGCGCATTTACCAAGCAATGTTGAGTGGGTATGCCAAATAAAAGTAGCAAATGACGCTGTTTCAGAGCAGCTCATTGGTCAGCAATCGTTAGTACTAGGACATAATTCATATTTAGGGGCAGCAGCTGCAAATACAACAACTCATAGCTACAGCCATCAACAGTATAAACACTAAGGAATTAAGGATAAAAAAATGGATGCTAAAGGCATAAAACAACTTATAGATAAATTAAATGGCCATACTGCTACTGCACTTGAATCAGCTGCAGGTTTTGCCAGTAGCCGCAGTCACTTTGAAGTACTTCCAGAGCATTTGCTTATTAAACTAATGGAAGAGGGCAGTAATGGTGATCTTGAGCACATTTTTCATTTTTTTAATGTTAATCAAGATGCTGTTTGGCATGAGTTACTAGACTTTTTAAATAGGCAGCCAGCGGGTAACCAAAGTAAGCCTACATTTTCGCGTCGTTTATACGAATGGCTAGAGCGCGCATGGTTAAGTGCAAATGTTCAGCATAAGAGTGATTTTATAACGGGTGCTGCTCTAGTTGACTCTTTAACTGAATTGTTACCTTACAGCCCAGTGCTTCAGCTACCAGCACTACTTGATAAAATTGACTCACGCTTTTTAGCCGAAAACTTGGACAAAATATGTCAGCAATCGTCTGAGCGTTTAAACCCTGCAGCTAAATCACAATCAGCCAATAAATCAGAAAACTCAAACGACAGTGCTGCACTTGATGAGTACTGTGAAGATTTAACGGCTAAAGCAGAACAGGGAAAAATAGATCCTGTACTGGGCCGTAATGACGAAATTAGAATGATGGTAGATGTGTTATGCCGTCGCAGAAAAAACAACCCTATTTTGGTAGGTGATCCAGGTGTTGGTAAAACTGCGGTTGTAGAAGGGTTTGCACAACGCATTGTTGATGGCCAAGTACCACAAGACCTACAAGGTGTTCGCCTTTTAGTGCTTGATATGGGGTTACTACAAGCAGGAGCGGGTGTTAAAGGCGAATTTGAACGCCGCTTAAAAGCCGTGATTGATGAAGTAAAAAACTCCTCAACGCCAATCATTATGTTTATTGATGAAGCACATACGCTTATAGGTGCTGGTGGCGATGCGGGCATGAGTGACGCTGCAAACTTATTAAAACCGGCGCTAGCTCGTGGTGAGCTCAGAACTGTAGCTGCAACAACGTGGAGCGAGTATAAAAAATACTTTGAACGTGATGCTGCATTAGAACGTCGTTTTCAGCTTATTAAAGTTGATGAGCCCACAGAGCAAGCGGCTCAGCTTATGCTTGCAGGCTTAAAAGACAAATACCAGCAGCATCATAATATTCAAATAACCGATGACGCTATTGAAGCGGCTGTGGTTTTATCTTCGCGTTACATAACAGGGCGCTATTTACCAGACAAAGCCATTGATGTACTTGATACCGCTGCGGCGCGTGTGCGTATGTCGTTTGCGACAGACCCTGCAGCAATAGAAGCAGAACGTGAACACATAAATTATTTAGAAACCAGAATAAATAGCCTAAATATAGAGTTAGGCCAAGGCTTGGCGGTAGATCAAGATAAACTAACGCACCTAGTAGAAGAGTTAGTTAATGCCCAAAGTAAATTAGCTGAGTTGACACACTCGCGCGAATCGCAAATATCAACCTTAAGCCAAATTAATGAAATAAAACAAGCAAACGATAAAGACCTTGATAGCGAATCGTTATTAATGCTTCGCCAGTCACTTAAAGAACAAAATACGCAAGACAATGGTTTATTTAGTGAAGTAGATGCCGATGCCGTTGCGCAAATTATTTCACAGTGGACCGGCGTGCCAGTAGGAGCAATGGTTAAAGATCAAATTAGTAATTTGATTAATTTAGAAGCCACCATAGGCCAAGAAGTAATAGGTCAGCAGGCGGGGATTGCAAAAATTGCGCAAACGCTCAGAGTAAGTAAAGCAGGTGTAAGTAACGATGAAGGTCCGCTTGGCGTATTTTTATTAGCGGGTCCATCGGGTGTAGGTAAAACAGAAACAGCGCGTTGTTTAGCTAAACAGTTATTTGGTGGAGACAAATTTTTAACCACAATAAACATGAGTGAATACCAAGAGTCACATACTGTGTCGCAGCTTAAAGGTTCACCACCAGGGTATGTAGGTTACGGCGAAGGCGGTGTGTTAACCGAAGCCGTAAGACAGCGCCCGTACTCTGTTATTTTGCTCGATGAAGTAGAAAAAGCGCATAAAGACGTGATGAATATGTTTTACCAAGTGTTTGAGCGTGGCAGCATGCGCGATGGTGAAGGGCGCGAAATAGACTTTAAAAACACCGTTATTATCATGACATCTAACTTAGGCTCTGCTGAGCTAATTGACGCCTGCACACCACCTACGGTAATAGACTTAAGTCCAAAAGAGGACGACGAAGAGTCGCAACAAACTGAGCACGAAGCGGCAATTAACGAAGCCCTCAATCCAGCGCAAGCGCCCATTAACGAAGACGGAACAGCTTGGTCAGTGCCTACTATTGGCGCGCTTACGGATTTAATAAAACCTCAATTACTTGCTTTTTTTGCACCCGCTTTATTAGCCCGAATGCAGGTTATTCCTTACTTAGCACTCGACTCTGATGCATTACAGTCAATTGTTAGCTTAAAACTCGAAGCCATCGCTAATCGTTTACACGAAAACCATAAAATGCAGTTACGTGTAGATGCCAGTGTGCTTGAAAAGCTAACCACTCAATGCACGCTTTCTGACAGCGGTGCACGTATGGTCAATGCGGTCATTGAACAGCAAATACTGCCAGGGATAGCCAAATCAATTTTAGAATTTATGGCAGAAGAAGACATGCCAGACATTTTAACGTTAGCTGTTGATGAGCAAGACGAAATTACAGCAACATTTGCCGATAATGCGTAAATAAAAGGACAACAAAATGGGATTCATGGACGTATTTAACGAATTAAAAGCCAGCTCAAGTCATTTTAGTGTTGCAATACAAGGCATGCCCGACGGCATGGTGTATGTAACCGACTTTGAGTCTAAAAACGATCGTTTATGTGAAGACTATGAATTTAAAATCCAAGTTTTGAGCCCAGAGCATTTAACGTCTGATATGTTAATAGGAAAAGACGTATCGCTTTCTATGGTGTGGTCGATGACTGACCGCACTATATCAGGATTAATTAGCGGGTTTATAGCTCATGGACAAAGTCACCAAGGGTATCATTATACCTTGGTCATGAACTCCCATTTAACGCTCCTTAAACATCAGCACTCTAACCGTGTATTTACTGCCATGGATGCAGGTAAAATAATTAGCAGTGTGTTTAAAAAAGCAGGGTTTCCTACTCAAAAATTAAGTGTTCAGGCAAGTTCGAGTTCGCTTGATATGACCGTTCAATACAACGAAACAGATTACGAGTTTGTAACCCGATTAATGCGTAAATACGGCTTTGTGTATAGCTTTATTGAGCAAACAGGCGGTGACTGTACACTGCATATATGTAATGACTCTAAAGATATTGCGCAAAAATTTGATGAGGTTAATTTAAGTTACATTCCGCCTTCGGGGCAAGTTAGAACAAGTGAATCAATATTTGCGATAAGCAGGCAAGCACAATTGTTTGTGCAAAGTACACACTTAAACGACTACAACTACCAAGCACCAGGAAATTTACAAGTATCGCAAAATAATAGTGCATCGGTAACAGGGTTTGGTGAAGACAGCCATTATGGCGACAACTATGCGCAATCAGGAGATGGGCAAACACTTGCAACCATTAGGCAGCAGGCGTTTGATTGCCAGCGAGAGCAAATAATAGTTGATACCGATTGCAGAGCTTTACGCCCTGGCATGCGCTTAAATATTTATGACCACCCAGAGCACGATGGGCAATACTTAGTAACACGTGTTGAGCATAAAGGCAGCCAAAATGCAGCCGTTGAATATGGCTCTAATGTTAAAGGCCTAACGTATAAAAACCAAGCGTACTTAATTAGTGTTGACCAAGTGTACAAAGCTCCATTAATTCCCGCCAGACGAGTATTTGCAACCTTTAACGCATTAATTGAACAAGAAATAGATGACAAAGGTAATTACGTTGTAAAGCTGCCTTTTAACCAAGATGGCGAAGGGCAAGAAAGTCGCTCAACACGCTTAATGCAACCGTATGGGGGCAGTGGCCATGGCATGCATTTTCCGTTAACACAGGGCACAGAAGTACTCGTTTGTGGAGAAAATGGCGACTTAGACAGGCCCATTATTTTGGGGGCACTTTATAATCAAAATGCGCCTAACCCAGTAACAAGCCAAAACCCAACAGAAAACAAACTGGTGACCAAAGCGGGGCACAGTTTTGTAATGGACGACAAGAAAGGCGAAGAAAAAATAAGCCTTGCCAATAAAAATAATAAAAATCAGTTACTGCTTGATGCAACAAACGGTGCACATCAAGCAACGCTTAAGTCGGTTGATGGTGACGTAAAAATTTCGGCAAAAGAAAACCTGCAATTTGTAGCTGAAAATGACGCTAATTTTACCGTGGCAAATAACTTTACTACCCGTGTTGAAAACAACCTGCAAATTCAAACGCGTGAAGGTGATATTACCGTCACCTCAGCAGCCGATTTAAGTTTAAAGTCGACGGCCAATACGCGCATTGAAGCAACCGACGGCAGTTTAGAATTAAAAGCAGCGCAAGAGCTTAAAGTGCAAGCCCAGCAAGATGTAAGTGTTTACTCTGTTGACGGAAACCTTGAACTTCAAGCGCCACAGGGCGATTTAGAGCTCAATAGTGGCAATAACATTACTATAAAAGCCAATGGTCAGGGCTCTATTCAATTAAGCCAAGGCGGAGCAAGTATTGAAATAGATGCAGCGGGCAACTTAACGATTGATGCCACTAATATAACGCTGAGCGCCACTAATATAGCTATTAAAGGCAGTGCAATTAGTAACAACTAAGTTAAAGGAGTAATTTAATGAGTGCACAAGTTAAAAGTATTTTTAATGATCAGCAAATACTTGCGTTAGTGAACCGTGTTGACCGTTTAGGAAAGGTTAAAGCCGTTTTGATAAACAATGTAGCCCATGAAATTATCGCGCAGGCTGCACACATAACACCATGTAAAACTAACGACACCGTACTACTCACTCATACCTCACAAGGGTTTGTAGTAACGGCGGTATTGGCAAGTGAAGACCAAGCCCCTGCGGCACTAATAAAAAACAGCGAAGGGCACATCACAATTGAAGCGCAGCAAAGCATAACGTTGCAAACAGCTAAGGGCCTAATAGAAATATTTGCTGACGGTACTATTGTGCTCGAAGGGCAAGATATAACGGCAAACAGCGAGCAAGACCTAACCTTGGCTGGTTGGCCAATTAGGCTTAACTAACGCTATGTTTGCACAGGTCACCAAAGTTAAACAGCACAAACAACGTTTAACCACATTACTAAAACATAAACAAAAATTGCAACAGCAAGGGGTGTATTCGCTTGCGCGTTTAAACGTGATTGAAAGCCAATTACTTAACCACTTATACACATTAAGTGACTTAAAAAGTGAAGCGCCAACAGATTACTTTTCGGGCAAAAACCTTTCTGAGGTTAGCACACTAACGCTCGATGAATTTATTCAACTTGCGCTTAATAATGCAGAACACAGCGATATTTACACCCTACTTATACAAACGCTTAATTTTGAACACACTCGCAATAGCGACGAAACGTTTGACGAGTTAAAGTCGACAGAAAACTTGGGTTACTACACCTTATTAAAGTATTTAATAAGCTACTGGCAAATAAGTGAAAACAAAGCACTGCGCAATAGCCTTATAAGTGAAAAAGAAGTTCTTGATAAAAGCATAACTACCTTACTTTTTTCCCAGTCGTTGGGGGAGGCAGAGCAAAACAGCGCCATGCTGCACCCCAATTTTAACATTGCGTATGCCGCTTTAGTGAATGCGTATTGCACTAAAGCTGACCATGTATCAGACATGTTATTTAAAGTATTTGCAAAAACGAGTGATGACTCACACAAAGCTAAGCTACTTGCATTAGCTGGCTTTACTAACGATCCCCGCTGGGACGAACCGTGTTTTTTATTTTGTAAAGCCAACCCAGACCAATGTGAATATGTATTAAGCCACTTTGTTTATAAGCGGGCACTGCCTCTTTTTATTAATTTAATGGCGCAAGGGGTAACCCAAAAGCCAGCTTACGCTGCATGGCTAACCATTACCAATCGTGAGCTTGCAAAAGCAGACAAAATGTCAGCAGTAAATACGGGTATAGCCCCTCAAAGCGGCTTAAATTTAGACGATGCAGAACACGCAAGGCAAGCTTTTGCGCTCACCCCAGGAGAGCAGTTACTCAATGGCATAAGCTTTACAAGCAGCAATGCCACTCAGCAGTTAAAAGGCCTGGGTGGAACAGTGGTACAACGTGTTTTAGCTACACATTATGAGCCCCAACAAGCGTGCGCTTTATATCATTTATTACTGAGTGCCAATCAATGGCAGCAAATTGTAAAGGAGACTACAAATGCTTAATAATTTCTCTCCTTGGCAGGCTAGCTTTTTTGATGGCTGGTTGCACGACCGCACGCAGGCTAAAGTAGTGCTTGTTAAACAAAACTTTGAGTTTGACGAGCAAGGTAATGTCACACCAACCAATCCGGGTGACGAAATAATATTAGCAGATGATTATTACAACGAGCCCGATAACTCATCACTTAGTGAAGTAAACGAACAGGTTGCATTTAAAACGGGTTTTGAAGTGTATGGCAACTTTACAGCCTATCCGCCAAAAGTAAAACAAGCCCGCGTAATAGAGGTGGAGCTTGCTCTTTATGAACATACAAAGCCCCTGTTTAATAAACGTTTACGTGTTACAGGCACGCGCTTTTGGAAACGCTCATTGTTAGGGCCCGTTGCCACAGACCCACTCATAATTAAACCAACGCCTGTTGATTACAGCCATGCATTTGGTGGCAAAAACCTCAATGACGATACCGACTACTTACTAGAAAACCCATTAGGCAGCGGTTATAAACTAAAAAATAAACACGCGGTAGGGCAGCAATTACCGTGTATTGAATATGCAACAGCGCTTTTACGTAAGCCAAGCCATACAACACCGGTTGCCAGTTTTTCGGCCATTCCATCGCATTGGTCACCCCGGGTAGAACTTATACCAGAAATAGATCAAAAAGCACTTATGGCGGGTAACTACCCATTTAAAACGCAGCTTAACGAATTTTTTAATAACACCGCACCGATAGATCAGCGGGTAAATAAAAAATTTACACAAGGCTGGGCTTTTACACTATCGGGTTTGTATCCACTGCAAGAATATGGCCAGCAACAGCGAGTAAACCTTCCTTTTGAAGAGCCCATAGTACAAATTGTGAATACATTTAATAGGCATACATTGGCCATGCACTGCGACACACTGGTTATTGACTCAGACTCTCAGCAGTTTTCTTTACTATGGCGAGGGCATATTGATGCAATAAATGTTGCAGAAAATAGCCAAATAATTGTGGCAAAAAAGGAAAGCAACAATGACGTTTGATGTACTTTGCCACATAAATGCAACGGGATCCGCTGCCAGCAGCTTGTACACAGCGGTTGCAAACCAAATGCTGTTTTCTAAACCAAGCAAAGCGCTAATACGATGCGACATAAGCTTAGATGCCCCATACATAATGGTCGAAATAGATGAACTAGCTCAGTTAGACAGGCAAACTAAATGCCTGCTTTTATTAAGCCAATTACTCGAACATATTGATATACCCACGCTTAGGCAAACGTCGCGCATTAGCCAAATTGTGTTTGTACTCCCTCAAGACGAACTAGGCAACCCTGTTATCGATAACGACACACTCGCTGAACTACTGTCTGACGTGATTTTGCAGCAAGTGCCCGACTTTAACCAAACTACAACGCTTGATTTAAAAAGCATAGCGCCCGATACGCTCATAATTGCAGTAGATTCGTGTGTAAGCTACCAATATGTAAGTAACCAGGCCAAAAATAACGCGGTGCAAGTATTAAACGGCCCGCCTGGTATTATAAATGGTGAAGGTGGATACGCATTACTAACTCATTTACAAGGCAGCCTTAGCGCACAATTTTATAGTGGTGAAATAAACGAGCAGCTCAACCAAGCACAGGCTTGCGTTAATAATACTTACCTATTTGCAGGTAAAGACTCGTTAGCATGGCAAAAAAAATGGTTTGCAAATACACAAACATTCTATAGCCCAGAAGACGAGCTAATAGAACTTGCCAATTTAAATAATACGATTGGCTATCAGGGTGTTGCAAACGACCCTGCAGGGCTTGCCCTCGCAAATAGCTATTTAAATAACCCACTAAATAAAGGGTTACCGCATGTTTTTTTATTATTTAATTCACCCAGTGATCAATTAATAAAAATTTCAAGGAGTGAAACTTAATGCCCTACATTAATGCAATGGCAGGTAAACAAACAGGCACTGTGCAATACGATATTGATGCACTCACAGCCGATGTACGCAGCGGTGGCTCTGTAACATGGCGACACAATAACCCTACTTTATTAGGGTTAAATAATAGCGCCCGAAGTAATGGCGCGTTAGGAAAAGCAAATGGCATAGCCATATTTGAAGACAGAGCCAGCGGCGACGCCGCATTTTTAGCCGAAATTGGCCGCCCCAAATACCGCGAAAAAACACTCGGTGAAATGGTTAATACCTTCATACCCGACTACATAATTCCACCCCCACAATGGGATAGCCAAAAAAACGAGCCCATATTGCCGTGGAATGAGTCGCAAACCAATATGGATGTTAATAAACCCATTACCAATGCCCAAGCATTTTTAGATTTAGTATCAAGCCACCTAGGTTGGGAAGCCGGCACTCAAGCGCAATTAATTAAAGATTCGCAAGCGCAAGCCGCGCAAGTGGCCACCGTGTCTGGTCAAAATGTATTAATTAATGGCCGAACGGCAGTACACACAGATAGCGGCGGAAAGTTAACCACTATTGATGTGTGTTTAACCACCGTGGGCACAAGTGTTATACCTATTCCTTACGCAAACAAAGCGCAAACAAGCGATATTACAAGCGTAGCAAGCTCAGTAAAAATAAATGGTAATGGCGCGGGTAATATAAAAAGTTACTTTTCGCAAAGTAGCGGGGATTCACCCGGCGATAAAAAAGGCATTGCAAGCGGTACAAACGACGGCAAAGCCGAGTTTATATTAGGCTCATTTAATGTGCTGATTGAAGGTAAGCCCGCAGTACGCCAAGGCGATTTAATGATATCAAACGCTAAAAACACCCCACCTATGCCGCTAGCGCAATCAGGTGGCGCATCACCAAGAGGGTTAAGTGTGCAAGTGAGGGATTTAGGCGCAGAAAGCGAAGACCCAGCAGAGGCTGTTTACAACGTGAATGCACCATCCAGTTCTGAATTATTAGGGCAAGGTCATTTTGAAGTGTCGCAAGGCGGGCAGAAATCTTCACGCATGTTAAATCAAGGAGAATAATTTGACGGTACAATATGTTCATAAGCCTAAAATTGCTGATGATACGCAACAGTGTGCGCTTGATTTAAAAATGCCAACTTTAGGCGGTGAAGTCTGTGTGATCCCGTATGGCCAAGCCGCGACTCAAAAGCAATCTGCCCCTAAACAAATGGTAGAGTTGCCAGATTTAGTGGCGGTCGACTTATTGGTGTTTAAGGATCCAAGCCTTGATAAAAGTAAAGCAGGTAATGCTGAATTTATTCCAATGTTTAAAGGAAAAGATAAACTGGGAGAAAATGAGGCCATTGGTTATTTTTATATATTTATAAATGGATTTTTATGGCGTGAAGTAGCCGCCTTACCACAAGGTGCATTAAGTGAGGTTGATTTAAGGCTATATCACGACAAAAACTTTCGCTCGTTTAATACCGCTAATGCATTTGAGTTAGTCATTCCTACTAGAGCTATTGGTTTATTATCTACAAGTACAAGTGCTGATGTGCCCGATTTACAAATTGCATTTTCGAGAGTGCAATGGTCATGGGATTATATAAACAAAATGGGCGGCATGTGGCCAAGCGATACTCGCTTTGATAAAAGCCCTCAGTTATCAAAATGTGAAAACATAAATCAAGCAACGGATAATCGTGCGGCGCGGATGCAATCTATCGACCTAACGAGTGCCCCAAGCTGGGCAAGTATAGAGAATATGGGGGCACCAAATAGTAAGCCGTGTATTTATGTTCATGACTTAGTGGGTATTGCGCAGTCACAAAAATTGGATGCTGACTATGAGCTACACTTGCTCAAAGAACATCAAGCTATTTTGCAGCGTAACCCATTTTACAAATCAGCAATGCTTGCCCATCAGTTGTTTTTAAATGAAAAGCTATGGGAAACCAAGCTCACAACCCCTCCTACAGGAAGGCAAGTTGAATACCCAACATTGGTATTAAAAGATGAGCAAAGTGAACAAGCCCGTGATGCTGGTCGACATTTATCACCCGACGAGCTAGAAAAATACTTAGTTGGTTTAAATCCTGATTGGATCATTGAGCGCTTAGATAATTACATTACAGCACGTAAACATTTACAAGGCTTACATGAGTCGAAATGCAGCCAATCAGATCAACCTTTTAGTAATATATGTTCGAGTAATTTAGTTCAGTCACCTGCTAGCTGGCAAGCCGTAATGTGTGACTTTTCCACGTTATCACCTTGCGGGTATCCGTTTGCATTTGAGTTTTGCCATGAGCAATTAGCAAGCTTAATGTTACCCAACACACTCATACCGGCATTTATACCCGCGTTAACTAATGACACTGAAAAACAGCGGCTATCAAGCGAATTAAATGAGTTATTCAATAACGGTAAAGCTTATAACGAGGGATTAGTGGGGGATGACAGCTCTTGGCTCAATGTACAGTTTTGCCCAAATGATGACTTATACGGGCAAAACTTAAGTGCAGCCACCGCAGATGAAGATAAAATAGGCCAAGAGCTCGGGGCTTTTGATCCACGAAAGCTGCAACAAGAGTTAAAAAATGCTGAGCTAAAACAACCAGACATTCCAGCACTTTTTGTAGAGTCTCGATTGCTCTCGGTTATTGAAAAAATTCTCTCAGAAACACTCATGTATTGGGAACGAATTTTTAAAGAACGAGCATTTGCAGGGCGTGAGGAACGCTTATTTTATGCCCGAGTAGGCTCATTAGCTAAAAGCTTTGACGTATCACCACTGCACGATATTCAACTTCATGATATGGACGCTGTGCCCAGTGATAGAATGATCATAAGTATGAGCTTTGTGCGCCACCCGCTTATTGAAAAAATAAAATCAACGAAAGGGCGAGCTGCGCTTAAAAATGCATTAGCCAGTATAGCAAAAGGTAAGCCCGTTAATAGCAACCAGCTGATCACCATTGCCCGCGAGCTCCATATGGATATGCACCCAGAAGGGGCGGCTCAATTTAAAACGCAAAGTGGTCAGCCTTATATGCTCAAACAAGTACGCGCAGAAATATTGCAAATGCTCAACGAGGTCAATGATATTCAAGGCACGTTTAAAACGGTATCGGGTACTGTAGGTAAAGTACTTACCGCTCCCGCAGGCGATACTCCAGCAAGTATTATATATGAGCATAACCGCGATTTAGACCCTGCAGTGGCAGCCCGAATGGTCTCACCAAATAATTTTGGTAAAATGTGGTTTGAAGCAAAGCGAGGCTCATCAATTGCACTGCTCGCTTTAACAGGCATAACCGCCTATTACATTTACGCAGAATATGAAAAGGAGTTTGAAGGGAAAGATATACTTTATAAAGGACTAAAACATATTGCTGTAATAGGTGGAGTTATCGCAGCCGTTGGCTCTGTATGGGAGAATTACTCATCAGCAGCAGGGAATAGCGTTTTAACAAAAGCAAGGCTGGAGACGGCAGCTTCTAAGGTTGCTAAATTTGCTAAAGGTGAGGTTAAGTTTACTTATTTAAGAACCTTTGGTGGCATTATGGGAGTGTTCATGACTGGCGTGCAAATGGCTGATGCGGTCGAAATGTGGAATAAGCATGACCGAGATGCCGCAACAGTGAATATGGTTGCCGGTATGATGGGCATGACCTCGGCTATTTATGGTGCAATATTCGTAAGCATGGGCCCCATTGGCTGGGGGTTATTTTTAGGCAGTATTGTCCTCTCAATTGTAGCGGTAAGCCTAATGGATACTGAAGCTGAAAAGTGGTGTAAGTTTGGCCCATTTGCAAAAAATAAAAAAGGTATATGGCTCGGTGATCATGGTGCTGAGTATAATGATTTTTCAAATCCAGATAGTTACCATAAATTTATTGTGGCAGTGTTGTTTTCACCCAAAGCGGATTATACCGAAGTCACTAAAAATCAATACACAGTAGAGGTGAGCATCCCTAACTTTATTAAAGGGGAGTCAGAACTCGCACTTAAATTTGGCTACAAGTTAAAAAACCTGTTAACCCCTCATAGTGTTGAGAATAAAAATTATAATTATACAGGCGTTACAGGCATAAAAGAATACCAACCAGTGCATGATGAAAAGGGGCAGCTTATTAAAGCGCTATATACCATTAACATTGTTTTTGATAACCCAAGGCAGCTACTTAAAATCGATAAGGTAAGGCCGTTCCCAGAGCTAAGATATGATAAAAACCTCACACTACCGCTTAATTTTGAGGCAATAGCAACACCAATCGAGAACCCAAGCTATCCAAATCCATGGATTGTATAAAGGAGTATTATGAGTATATTGAAATATTTGGGTGGAGCTCTACCTAGAAAAACAATCTTTAATCAATTTTTCAAAAAAGAACTCGACTTTGAATTAGAAAAGAAATTTAAAGGGGTGTGTTTATTGCATCACTGGTTATTTGAAGAAAAAAAAATATATTTAAATGATTCACAGCGTTTTCAGGTACATTCATGCGGTAATGATGGTTGGCGAGCGTTAACTTTAGGACCCATGTTTTTAGGCTTTGTTGGGAGTTTAGTTGTTGCTTTAGATATTATGCTAATCCCATTTCATGGAGAGGAGGACACTTTTCATTGGTGGTTACTATACTTAGTGCTGGGCTGGAACTTATTATTTTTAAACCTTATGCCGGTTTGGGGGAGAATAAGAACACCTAATTTAGCCTATTTTGACCGCAAAACAGGTAAAGTGGGCTATACCTTCGATATTCCTGGTTGTGACGAGCGGGATGAATTTGGTAATTGCTGTTTTGATTGGCGTGATATGAAATGTGTATTGGTAAACCAAAGCACCGACCAAGGAGGTTCTCGTGCCTTTTTCCCGGTGATATCGCACAAAGACAGAGATAAATACCCAGATACCAAAATGACCATAGTGGTCACTGAACTTGCACAAAACCCTATCTATTGTTTGTTGTTTTGGGAGCGCCTAGTGCGTTTTATGGATAATACCAAGCCATTACCTGACATTCCAGAATACGAAGGCTACAGGCACCTTGACCCAATTACCGCTGAGTTTGATACACACAATAATCGCCCAGAAGTGTATTGGCGTGATATGAGCTTTAAACAACAAACCGAAATATATGATGAGCTATATGCTGAGGCATACAAAATAGATTGGTATAACGATGCCCCCCAGCCCGAAATCACCCAGCCGTGGCAACGCTGGACAGCCGAACCAGAGCGTAAAGAAACACTTAATTGGAAATACAAAGCCAAGCGGTTATTTATCCAGCTAACCTGTGGTTTACCGTAAATAGCCATTCTTAATATTGACCTTTAACAATCATAAAAGGAATTCAAACTTAGTCGTTATTCATCACCTAAGTTTATTGTTACTCTAGGGTTGAGAAATGGTGAAATGCAAAGCAATGATAGTAAAGGAATAGAATATGCTTGAGCAGTATGCTGAAACAGCTTACAGAGGTAAGCAAGATGAAAAGTTCAGAAGTGAAATTGCGACAGACGAGCGTGACTCTATGTATTGCCGCTATTACAACAATAAACTAGACACCCATCCTAATTTTACAGTTTGGCAAACTAAGTACTAGGCTTTTATCAGTGCAAAAATAAGCAGGGTGTCTTATGGCAATTGCAAGAAAGCGTCAAGTAAGTTTAGTTGATACAAAATATTATCATTGTATTTCACGGTGTGTTCGCCGCGCATTTTATGTGGTGAAGACCATTTTACGGGGAAGTCTTACGAACATCGACGAGGCTGGGTTGAAGATAAGTTACTTGAATTAGCGAAGGTATTTGTATTGATGTATGTGCTTATGCCGTAATGAGTAATCATACGCTCTTAGTCTTGTATGTAGATGATAAGAAAGCCAATAGACTGAATGACAAAGCGATTGTTATTCGCTGGCATAAGCTTTGTAAAGGTACGTTGATTACACAAAAATACATCTAGGGCGAAAAGCTAAGCCAAATAGAACTCATATTTTTAATCAAACAGTCAAACAATACCGCGAACGTTTATCAAGTATTAGCTGGTTTATGCGATTATTAAATGAAGACATTGCGCGCAAAGCAAACAAAGTAGATAACTGCACAGGCCGATTCTGGGAAGGTCGCTTTAAATCGCAAGCTTTATTAGATGAAGCTGCACTTGAAGCATGTATGGCGTATGTAGACTGAAACCCCATTAGAGCGAAAATGGCTAATACTCCTGAAGAATCGGACCATACCAGTGTTCAAAAGCGTTTAACAAGCGCAACAGAAGGTAAGCAACCTAAACAGTTACTGCGCTTTGCAGGTATGTCGCGTCAAATAATGCCAAAAGGGTTACCGTTTGAGCTTAAATCGTACCTTGAACCTGTTGAATTAACAGGACGTTGTATACGAGAAGATAAGCGAGGGTATATTGAAAGTACATATTTGCCTTTACTAGAAAGAGTGAATATATCGCCAGAAAACTGGTTAAAACTCACAACCCAATTTACACATGTATTCCATAGTGCAGAGGGGAGACCACCCTCACAAGCCGGCTACTGTGAAAATTTAAATAGAAAACGGCGAGCGAACACCAGTAAATGTGAAAAGCTACTCGCATAGACTTAAACTGCTCAGTAAAAGTATTTAGTAATAAATCACAACTGCATCATGCAGTTATTTTCGTGCATGTAATTTAGGTTTAACAGCGGTAATGTTTTATTTAATGAGTTAAATGAAAGAAATAGATAAGGAAAGGTAAGTTTTTAACCTAAAAAGTAGATCTTATGGCATAGTTAAGGTTGCACAATTAAAGTGGCTGTCTAGTTTAATTTCCTTCATTTAATAGATAGTTTAATAAGTAAATTTTATTTTTATGTAGTATTACTTTTACTTTTACTTTTACTTTTATTATGATTAATCTAATTCATGGAATGATTTTTATTTTAATAAAAAATTCAATATGTACTAAGGATGGTAAATGGAAAGGTTATTAAAATGGCTCCTTTTTTACGGGCTTGTTTTCTCATTTGATGTAAACTCAAACTCTATAATCTCTGAGCATACAGCTCAAAACTTTCTAACCCCTTCATTTGCTGCAAACTACCTCTCAGAAAAAGATTTAATTGCTAGATTTAAAAATGGTTACAGTGAAAAATTAGATGCTGACAGTCAGCGAGATCTTTATTCACGGTTAATTAAGAAAGGTTATCATAAAGACAAAATAGCTACTTGGATATCTAACGGGTGGTTAAAACAAACAGTTTATAAAGACGCAATCATATTCGAATTAGATAATAAAGAATATGATGCTGCATTACAAACAGCCCAAAGTGTAGATCTATCTAACTATGAAAATATTGATAAATTAGAAATGCTTCTTCGTTTTATGGAGAGTGGGAATACCTCATTAATAGAGTCGTTTGTTAAAGAGCTTAGAGTTCAAAACTTTTCTGAAACAGATAGAAGTAACGAAAAGGTTGATAGATTGCGTATTTTCAATGCATGGATAAAATTTCAATCTAGCGAAAACTTTACATTAGAGTATTTAAATATGGCGAAAGAGGCTTTTTTAAATAATCCTGAGCTAATACAACCATTTCCATACACTAATGCTTTTATAAGCAAGCAAGCTACATCCGTTTGGTATCAATTACATGGAAGTCAATTAGATGTTAAATTAGTTCTGAATAGTGAATATGTTGAATTTGAAAGTCAATTACTCAAGAATTTGTTTGATTTAGGCCATATTAAATTAGAGCAACATGAATTAGAGATGGTTGAAAAGAACATTAAGGTACTTAGTCAAACAAAACCTGAAACTGACTTAGTTATTGACGGTAAACCATATGAAGAGTTAAACAATATAGTACAGAATCTTGAGCTATTTGTTCCCTACAGTGAAAAGCAAATTTCAATGATTGATATTAATGCTCTAAATGAGTCTTCGAGGTTACATTTACTTGAGTGGGCGATGAGTGTTGATCATCAATACTTAGTTCGTAATTTAGTTTCGAATTACAATATCCCATTACATGAGGCCAAGATGAAGCCAATTGTATTTTTTGAGATTACAGCAGCTCCACTAGAATGGTACTACGCTTTTATGCCAAAGGTATTAGAAGATGCTGCGAAGTTAGGTTTAATAAATGGTTGCAATGATAAAGTAAATAAATATATGTATTTGCTCGAATACATATATATAGGTGGTTTGAATAAAAATGAGCTGCTTTGTTTTTTTTCGAGAACGTCAGATAAAAACTTGCTTTCAAAGATATGGAACACAATTAATAATTTAAGTGAGGATGAACAGCTGGATGCTTTAGTGGATATAATAGACAAGCATCCTAATGTTCTCCGATCTTTATTTTCTGATGGTTTTATTGATATAGATAAATCGAAGTTTTTAATTATATTCGACGAAGAGTTGAAAAAAAATGGTTATTTCTTAGAAAAACTAAGCTTCTTTGAAGCTTTTGGCCTTGAAAGTGATAGATTTGAATCATTAATAAAGCAACAACTAGAAAATACTGACTATATTAAAATTTTTCTATCAGATAATAATGCTTCCCATGATTTTTTTATTCGTGAACCTTGGTTTCAAGATAAATTATGTGCGTTCTTTATAACTAAAAGTTATGGGCGAGAGCTTGAAAGAGCTAAGTATCTTTTAGTAAAAAATAATGTTAGCTGTTCTATTACATCAATAAATATGATTCAAGAAGATGAAGAAATAAACTGGGACTACCTATTAGATGATGGAAGCTTGTTTAGTCACCAAGCTAAAATTGCTTTTTTGTTTGAGTCTATAGAGTCTGAAGATTTTTCTTATTTTACTGATTATATTGAATCACATGGCGTATCTGTATTATCACTAGAAAACACAAAAGGTATTGAGCTTTCTGAAGTACTGGAAGAAAAAGTTAAAAGTTTAGGGTGGGCATCTACTTTATTTAAATCTATATTGACGGAGTATAAATCTGAAGCCAGCCCAAAATATTCTAATAGTGCTACACCCGCAAGGTTACAAACTGCGCTGAAAAACAAAAATTTACATAAATTTAAGCGAGAACTTTTTTCTTATCCTTATTCCGAAGCAATTATAGAAAATTTAATTAATAACTTATCATTAGACTTCTTAACAGCTGAATATCTTAGTTTCAGACATTCAGTAATTAAAATTATATCTTCACACCCTAGCTTTGCAAATTATCAGAATAATTGGGCTCTTTATCGAAAAATTTTCCCAGATGGTGAAGATGGTGGATCTGCTGAGTTATTAAAAACGTATAAAAAACTTGGTTTTAATTTATCTGAGCTAAGATTTCTACCAAAAAAGAGCTATTTTTCTTGCCCAACTTTAATACGTTACTTAGATAACGGTTTGCCTAAAGACATTACAGATATAAAAGGAAAAACATTATTTGAAAAAGTTATAGATAAAGATCTTACTATAGAATGTGTTGAAGCATTGAAAAGTATGGGTGTAAATACTAAAGGGTTATTCAAAGGGCAGTCAATTTATTTAGAATTTTTACTACAATTCAAAGGAAATCGTGCAGTTGATATTGAAGAAATTACAAATATTTTTAAAATGTTTAAACGATTGGGCTACAAAGTTAAATCTGATGTTGCAACTAATAATAGGATCATCCGGGCGTCATTATCCTACGATAAAAATGTTTTAGAATATCTATTAAATAATGGGATAGATATTAATGATTCAATTGACCCTGATTACCCACTAATAGCTCATATTATTCGTAGCTTCCGCTTAGATCTATTTAAAGTTGCTGTTGAACACGGAGCTAGGTTTGATGTTCGATATCAATCTGAGCCGTTGTTATTTTTCGCAATTAATCAATCTCCTGAGATAAGTCAGTGGATGATAAAAAATGGTTACCCGGTTTGTGTGAAAAACTCTAAAGGTAAATCTGTTTATCAAACAGTTTACAATTCTAAAAGCAAGGAAATGCTGAAGTTATACGGAGATAACAAATGCAATTAAGAATAGTGGTTTTATGTACCTTTATGATAGGGATCTTAGCTTGCTCTAAAGCAGAGGTATTTAGCAGGGAAGAGTGGATAGAAAAAATTGAAAACGAAGATTATAAAAGTTTACTCTCTATTATTAATAAAAACAGGGTTGTAGTAGAAAATGCAAACTCAAGTATTTTGCAAAGTGCCATTGAAAGTCAACATATCAGCCTGCTGGAGTATTTAATTGACAATGGTAAGTTGGAAAGAGATGATATTATAAGTGGTTACGAAAAGTCAGCGAGATCGCAAAAAAAGACTTGGCAGTATTTGTTAAACTACGATGCTTATAAAAATCCACGTGACAAGCTTTCTAGCTCATTATTTTTAAGCAATTCAAATTACTTTCCCGATTTAATCCTTAATTACAGATTATTGAGTGATCCAGAAACGAACACATTTTCTGAATATAAAGCTAATAAATATATAACAAACCTTAACTTGTTTTTTCCTGAAAATTTAAAAAGCTCTAAAACGTTCGACAAATTAATTAAAAAGTATTACCGAGATGCAGAACCACTCCATATTTTGTTTATTCGATCTTTATTTTATTTAAAGGCAGATACTAATAAAAAAAAGAATGATATTTACGACAATATAAAAATCTTAGCGAAAAAAGGGCACTTACCTGCCGTTTATTATATTGTCGATAATGAATACGACTTTTATGGCAATAATATTAGTTTAGATGAGCATAAAAATAGGAGAGAGTTGTTACTATTGGCAGCTAAAAGTGGAAATAGTCTAGCTGTTAATGAACTTATATCAGATTATGGAAACATGCTCTCAGATAGTGATTATGAATCACTAAGAAGCAGCCTTCTACTGTATGGTGATGAGTTAGCTTATCGAGAAGTTATAAATTCATTATTGGAACTGAGTTATGTTAACTCTGAACATGTTGACTTCAGGAATAAATTGAACTCATATGCAGCTGTTTTCTTCTTGGACGCGGTTAAAGATAAAGGCCTGGTCATACAGTATGTATCGCCAAATAATGACAATTTATCGAAAGATCTGAAAATTGACTTTATAGAGGCTTACATATTACAAGGTGATGTTAAAAAAGCTAACAAATTAATACTGAGTGTATTAACTCAACAACTAAGCAATGAGCAAGAAGCAAAACTAGTTAGTTTGGTTTTGGAAAGTAATTATAAACCTGACGGTAAAGTTTTAAAGGCGCTTTTTCAATACGTAGATATTGGTAAATATCACAACAGCCTAATTAGATTAGGTCAAGCTCAAATAATTGATGGCATGCCATTAATTGCTTACTTAATTGAGCAGGGTAGATTTCAATTAGCTAATGGCTTAGTTGAAAGTGAGAGTCATTTTGACGAGGAAAAATATGTTTACTCCAGTTTATATATGGCAATACTTGCTAAACAACATGATTTAGTCAAGGAACTAATTAAAAAATCCAGTTCTGAAATGTTACAAAAGCGTTATGGAGTCAATAAAATTTCATTACTGCACCTTTCCGTATCTGTTGCAGACTTAAATTTTGTTGAAGAGTTTAGTACTCATAAAGCGCTGTTAGAGTTAGAAGATAGTAATGGACTTACAGCATTAGACTGGGCGATTCAACTGAATTTAACTGATATAGCTGAATTATTGGCTACTGAAATGGGTATAGATATAAAAGGAATAGAAAAAAACAGTTCAAATGATTGTTTAGTTGATGAAGTATCGGGGCTAATGTGGCTAAATAAAAACAATGATGGTAATTCCATTTTTAGTTGGGAAAGTAAGGTGCACGTTGATAATCCTAGTATTTGCGATATTGAAGCCTGTAGTATCAAAAATGTGATCAAATATTTAAATGAAGTTAAATATTGTGGAATTGGAAATTGGCGTATACCTTCAGTAGATGAATTACTCTCTATTGATGATAACTTACTTTTTTCGCTTAAAGGAAAGCCTGCGGATAGTTATTTCGTAAGAGACAAGCGAGGGAATCTAGTTTTCCTAAATATTACAGAATTTACATCTGGTGTCTTTAGTGTTAACCCCGAGAGAGCGCACATATGGCCAGTAAATGGTATAGCAAAAAAGCTTGTAAAAAATCTAAATGGTAATTTATTTTCTGTTGGTCAGACTAGAGTGATCAATGATGGAACTACCAGGTCAGATATTGTAAAACGTTCAGATACAGAAAACTTTAATCTGGCAAAGCAATTTTATTTTGGGCACATTCAAAAAGAATCAAAAGAAAAAGCATTAGTAATCCTCAATTATTTAAAAGCTAAAGACCATTCTGGATCGCTTGCATTTTTTTCATATCATTATGAACTCAACAACCAGCCAAAGTTAGCATTTCAATTTGCTCTTGCTGCTTTGGAAAATGCCAAAGAAAAGCAATGGGTTTCCTTTGCTAAAGTACGATTAGGTCATTTGTATTTAAATGGTATTGGTACAAAATTAGATGAAGAAAGTGGGGTTAGCCTTTTAAAAGATTCTGCCAACTTGGAAAATGTGGAAGCTATTGTTGTTTTGTCTAATTTTTACCAGCAAAGAGCGATGATAAAAGAACATCTTCAATATCAGTTACAAGCAGCAGAATTAGGTCATATTGAAAGTCAAAGAGCTATGGGGTTAGCATATGCCTTCGGTTATGGTCCTTTTTTAGGACAAAATAATACAAAAGCAGTTGAGTGGTATAGGAAAGCATCAAGTAGTGGCGACAAATTAGCAACTCAGCAACTTATTCGTGCATACACAAATGGTGAGCTTGGACTTGATTTTTCTCAAGAAGAAATAGATGTACTTAAAAAACGGTTATGAGCTGTTTTAAAAATTAAGATAGTAAGTGTTTTGCAAACTATGGGAACTATAAAAACACTTTATTTTATCGATATAAATAATGCGCTTTTTGTCATTTAGTTATCGGTGGGTTGTTAGCAAATTTAAAATAATGCCGTGCTTTTCTAAGTTTACGAATTGCGAATATTCCCCATATGGTACCAAAAGGAAATAATAGCAAGGCGATAACTGCAATAAGCCAAACACAATTAAACGCTAATTTACTATTTTGATAGAGCTTAAAACATACAATGAACTGGCTTAATACGAGCATAAAGTTCTGAAAGTTTGAGGGGCGAAATAGCAGACCGTTTAGTGTTGTAAACAATGAAGCACAGAAAGTAACTAACAGGACAAAACACCACATCATAAACAACGCTTTTAAAGTAAAAAAGCTTGATTTAGCTGCTTCGTACATTGCGATTTCGTCTTTAGAGTATCGATTGAGAGCACTGATACCACCTTGGACCGCTGATAGAGGTTTATGGTTAGGCGTTTCATTATCAATGTATTCCAAGATTGAGTATAATGCGTTTGAATTTACATACGCTTTTAGTGTTTCTTGTTCTTCTTGCCATAAAAATGTGTTGTTTAATAATATTATTGATTGAGTTCCCAGCCCTACAGTTGAGTATTTTGCATGGGGTTTGCCATCACCGACAGCCTTAATTAAAGAGTAAAATGCATTAATCAAATATATGCTTACTTTGAAGTGAGTTTTTTTATTAAGTAGTGTTTGTTTCTGGCTGAATTGATTCCAGCGCTGAAATTGAACATGTTCATCGTCTTCAGATAGTATATCGTCACATATTTGTAATATGTCATCCAGGTTTTCAATTGTAATTTGCTGGTTATCTGACAAGTCAGGAGTTGTTGTTTCTTCTAAAACATTTTGTTCGTTTTTGTTAATTAGATTGTGAAATGAGTTCTCAATAAATACTTCATGATGCTGATGGCAATTAGTATATGATTTACCCGCGCCTTGTTGATCTGCAAGGTATTCGTTTTTATTAAAAAATGGTGTTTTCTCACCAGAAAAATGAGCTTGCTCATCTTGTTTTGAGAAAAACGTTTGGTCTTCAGAAGTTTCTATTTCCTGATCCATAGCATTCTTTGCGTGCTTAATAGCGCTTTTGTATGCATTGTGAAGTGCAGAAAACTCCGTAGCCTTTTCGTCAGGGCGAATAACTTTGACACGAGCAGCATAAGCTTTTTTAATTAAACCAATATCACTTGTTGGTTCTATTTGCAGTAATTCCCAGTCAATCATTAGAACCAACGTTCGCTATCAAACGAGTCTAAAGCTTCACTAAAAACTACCTGAGCTTGTTGTATCTCTCTTGGGTTTTGGTTATCTAGTATATGTTCAAAACGAGAGATTAGTTGACCCACGTCTTCTCTTTTAGAACCAAGAGAGCAACTGTAAATACGTTCGGCTCTTGCTACTAATGACCGATTTTTTTCGCTGTCTCTAGGGTGAAACTTTAGTTGACTTAGCGTTGCTTTAGCACGACTGATTTGCTCATCAGTTAATGCGCCTGGGGCGTTATTAATTACTTTGTTGTAAGTTTTTCCGGTACTTTTTACTTTAACGTCGACCTCTAGCAGCCCGCTCATATCGTAGCTGTAACGAACTGTAACAGGTTGTTTTCCTACTTTGTCTTTGGGCACGCTTATTTTTAATTCACCTAAACAAATATTTCTATGTACTTGTCTGTGTTCGCCTTGATATATGTTAACTCGCATTGTCGTTTGATAGTCTTTGGATGTGTATAAATCTCGTTCAACACTAATAGGTACAATAGAGTTGCGTTCAATAATTGGAAGCATTTGGCCTGGGTTATCAAAATCATCAAGTATCTCAGTGCCCAGCGTAAAGGGACATACATCGGTTAAAACAATGTCATCCAAGGCTGTGTTTTTTTCTACCAGCCCAGCTTGAACACCAGCGCCTATTGATACGACTAGCTCAGGGTTTAAATTGCAAGAAGGTAAACGCCCAAAAAGTTTACTCACCATAGACCGCAGGGCTTTAAGCTTGGTGGCCCCTCCAACTAAAATTACGTCATCAATGTCATTAGGGTGTAAGTTGGCGTCGCGTAGGGCTTGATTAATAGGGTGTTGCGCCCTGATTAACAGAGGAGTTATTACACGATAAAACCAATGTTGCTCTATTGTAAGTTTATATTTTTTGTTTTGATACGATAGTTGTAATTGATGATCTAAGTCATTGTCAATATTGCACTTTATGATTTCTAACTTCATAAATATTTGTTGTCGTTCTTCGCGAGAAAACTGTTGTTTATCAAAGTTATTATCTAAACATAGCTGTTCAAACATGGCATAAACGAAGTCTTCACCACCTAGGTAATTATCTCCGGCACTAGCATGAACTTCCATAACGCCCTCAAAGTACTCTAATATTGAGACATCGAATGTTCCGCCACCCATATCTAAAATCATAAAGGTACCTTGTTGGCGATCATTTAAACTATAAGCCATAGCTGCTGCTGTTGGTTCGTTTATTAGCCTTCTTACGTTAACTCCTGCCAGCTCACCTGCCAATTTAGTTGCGTATCGTTGGTTTTCGTTAAAGTAAGCAGGAACACTAATTATTGCCTCTGTTACTTTTTCGCCTAAAAAAGCTTCTGCGTCTTCGATAAGTGAGCGCAAAACAAAAGAAGATAGCTCGGGGGCAGTAAACGCATGACTACCAATTTCTATCGCATGCTCTGTGCCCATAATGCGTTTGAAAACTGCAACTGTATTCAGCGGGTGACTGATCAACCTCTGTTTGGCGGTGGAACCAACGATGATATTTTTTTCATCGTCAATAGTGACGACTGAAGGAGTCAAAAATTTATTTAAACGGTTGGGAATTTGTATTAACTCTGTGCCTTTCCAAACGCAACATGCGCTATTAGTTGTGCCTAAATCAATTCCTATAATGGCCACGTTCAAGTTCCTTTTGAATTATTGAAAGTTCAACTTTGTATACCGTTATTATCAGCTTAAAAAGGGCTATCAATAACTATGAAAGTAGGCTAAATGTAACATGTGATATACCGCCGAAGTAGGCAGGAAATCAATAATTAAAGGCATTTACTACCATCTGGTTCAGTTGTCTTTTGAGTATATTGGTTTAGCTATACGTTGAACCTTTGTTGTTTGACATAAAACAAGATTACCTTACTAATTCTTTCATATTCAAAGTTAAAGGTTAAGTTTTAATTTTATTGGTTTTTAGTTTAATGAGCCTTTTTAAATGTTAATAAAACCATGTTGTTACTAGGCGTAACTATAATTACAAATTTTTAGCCATCATATGTAAAATATTTAAAATGTCGATTTAATACAGTTTTTAATTTGGAATGTTAAGTTTTATTATTCTGTTTATTGGTATAGTTAATGCTGTTGTATTTTTACTTATAAGAATGTTTTTATTGTTTTATTATCAATAAATATTTTTGTTATATTAATGTTGTTTTTTTTGAAATGGTTTGTATAATTCTGCGCGGGATAAAAAATAAACATTAAAAGGATGAAAATGAATACTTTATTAAAAAAAGTTTTAACTACACTAACTCTTTCTAGTACTTTGATATTAACAGGTTGTATGACAACTGATTTAAAAGTTAATGACAAATACGAACAACCAATCAATTTATCTACTAATAACCCAGCTTTGATTTTTCCGGTTTCATTACATGGCGTGCCAGGTAACAGCAGTGAAGTTGGTTTAGCTATTACTGCGGGTGTTGCTGGTCAATATGGCGCTTCAGTTATTTCTGCTCAGCAGCTATACAGTGTTGTAGGCAACCTTTCTTGGACTTTAGGTGAAAGTATTCGCCGTGGTGCAAATAAAGGTGACTATAAAATAAATTACTACGGTGAAAGAATTGCTACTGACTTACAGTATTCTATGGAAAAGTTAACTAAAGCACTTAAAAGCTCGGGTGTTATTGATGACAAAGACTTTTCTTTTGAAAATGTAATTGTTTTGCATGTAGACAGCACTGGCGGTATTCCAGTACCTGGCGTAAGACGCGTAACGGCTTTTGGTGGCGTAATTAACGTTAAAGATTTAGAAGTAGTGTCTTTTATTGAAAAAGATCTTGTTTTAGCAAATGATCATGACGCTATATTGGCTCAAATGCCTTTAGAAATGAATGCGATTGTTAAAGAGTTAACAAGTAAAAAATAATTGCTTTGGCCTTTCTAAATGAATTTTAGAAAGGCTTTTTTATACTATATAATCATTATTGCAATAATAAAAATATTAAGATTTTATATATTAATTATTCCTTTTTTAACCTCGCTTAATTAAAAATAAATTCAATTTAACTTTCAAATTTATTATAATTTACTTTTTAACAATACTGCTCCACTTTGCTCACTCCCTAAATGATCGTCTTTATTATAAATAGGGCAGCTTTTAAGTGATAAACACCCGCAGCCAATACATCCATCTACGCGGTCGCGTATGCGTTGCATATACGCTATGCGTTCATCTAATTGAGCTTGCCAGCGTTTTGAAAGCGCAGACCAATCTTTTTTAGTGGGCGTGCGGTTATCGGGGAGTGAGGCAAGTGTTTGTTTTATATCGTCTAGCGAAATGCCCATGGCTTGTGCTGCTTTTATAACGGCCACTCGGCGAAGTACGTCGGGTTTGTAGCGGCGTTGATTGCCGCTGTTTCGCCAGCTTTTTATTAAATATTTAGTTTCGTAAAAGTGTAATGTAGACACTTTTACACCACTTCTTTTTGCTACGTAACCTACTGTTAAAGTGGCGTCGATCAGCTTTTTTTGCTCAGCAGACATTAATTTTATTCCATGTATTGACCTCAATATAACTTGAGGTTTTAAGCTCCCTTCAACATTAAAAAAGGAGCTGGAAAAATGCAACAAAAACTTAGTCGTAACACCGTTATTATTTATTCATCGGCACGAAAAAATGGTAACACAGCCGCACATGTTAAAAGTTTTGCTGAGCAAAATGAGCTGCATATTGTGTGTTTAGATGAATTTAAAATACCGCCTTACAGTTACAGTAAAAAATATACTGATGATGAATTTTTCTCGCTTTTTGAATCACTTTTAAATTACGACCATTGGGTATTTGCTTCGCCAGTGTATTGGTATAGCACCACAACACAAATGAAAACATTCATAGACAGAATCACCGATTACATGGATGACGAACATTTAAAACCAAAGTTACGTTTACTGCGCAGTAAAGATTTTTCGTTGCTGTCGAATGCGTCGTCGAGTGAGGCGCCAGATGCTTTTGTTGCGATGTTTAAAAACACATTTAGTTATTTAGGCATGCGTTTTTTAACGCATCATCATAAAAGTTCGCACACTTTATCGTGAATAACTGCCTTTTGTACAAAGCATCTGGTACTTTATTTATACACTAAAAAAGCCAAAGGATTGTTTATGAAATATTTACTATTACTTTTGTTGTTAAGCCCATTATCTTTCGCTAATGAGCAACCTATTAACGGTTTTGGTTATTACTATAAAGTACCAGAGCATGCAGCGATTAATGATTCGACTCAATTTAAAATAGCGTTTGATGTGGCCGATGGCGCTAAAAAAGGCGAGCAAAATAATGCGATGAACTCACTTGCCCGCTTTATAAATATGCATGTTGCACATGGCATTAAACCAGAGAACATTAAGTTAGCATTAGTTGTACATGGTGGTGCAAGTGTAGATGTGTTATCGAACGATGAATATAAAAAACGCTTTAACGTTGATAATAAAAACGCAAGCTTAATAAAACAATTATTGGCAAATAACACGCAGGTATTTGTGTGCGGGCAGTCGGCTACTCACTTTAAAGTAACGCCTAAACAGCTTATACAAGGCGTTACCATGTCTTTATCTGCTATGACCGCGCATGCTCAACTTCAGCAGCAAGGTTACACTTTGAATCCATTTTAATGAAAAAATCTATTTTATGTTTTGGAGACTCAAATACGTGGGGATTAAACCCCGCAACGGGAAAGCGTTTTGAGGAAAAAGTAAGGTGGCCGTCGGTATTAGCAGAAAGGCTAGGTGACCAATTTGCTATTATAGAAGCAGGGCAGCCTAATCGTACGCTTGTGAATAATCCACCATTTAATGGGGACTTATCGGGGGTAAGTTATTTAAAACCGCTTTTAGAAGCGCACTCTTTGACTGCTATAGTGATAGCCCTGGGTACTAACGATTTAAAAAAGCGCTTTAAATTAACGCCCGAGCAAATAGGGAATGGCTTAGCAAATTTAATAGACGGTATTGAAGGGTTTTACGAGGGTTATAAACAACCTAAGCTCATAATATTGAGCCCACCCTATGTTAGTTGTGTAGGGCAATATAAACATGTTTACGAGGGCGCACCGAGTAAAAACCTAGCTTTGAGTAAAGAGTTTGAAAATGTAGCGTGTATTAAAAATGCCAACTTTTATGATTTACAAAAAATCGTTTCTGTTTCACCCATTGATGGGGTACATATAGAAGCCAATAGCCATGCTAAAATAGCGGGTTTAGTGTGTAATTTAATAAATGAAGTTGATGCTTAATTAACGCTAACGCTTAAATTATAACTACGCTATTTACTATGAATATTGTGAGCTTATTTGCATTTAAGGCTGATTATGCAATGATGGAGAACACACTGATAGTGAATGCTTTATAGGCAATAAGGACATAATGAAAAAATACCAACAAAAGTCATTAATTGCAGTATTAACCGGTGTTTTGGTTTTTGTAGTGGGTAGCCTAGTTTTATTGTATTTTGCTGGGCACAAATTAGCGGCCGCAATACAAAAAGATGCAAAGCAAATTGTTAACCACATAGACGCTGCTGTAAGCGAGCGACGCCAAATTCTTTTTCCTTTAAATGCATTAAACTTCTCTGAGTGTAGCGACGAAAACTTACTTGAAATGCGGCGTGCACTTTTTGATGCCAAGTATGTTGTAGATATCGGCTTTTTTAAAAATAACCAGCTTGTTTGTACCACAGGTTCGGGTGTACTAAAAACCCCAATAAACGATAGAACCCCCGACTATATTCGTAACAATCTTGAAAGTAAAAACGACAATAACATCAGAGTTCGGTTTGAGCCTAAGTTAAAAATTTTACTTTTTGAAGAACGAATAATGCAAGTCGTGATAGTTAGGCAGGGTAACTATAATTTAATTATGGATACTGCAGCCATTAGTCGCAGTAACATTGCAGCACCGTACTGGGAAATAACGTATAAAACGGGTTCTGATTCATTTCATTTGGCAGGTAAAAGCGGCTTGAGTAAAGAGCTTGCAAGCCACAAACAAATACCGTTTGAAACCGCACTTATGTGCAGCGATAAAAATACAGGATATTGCGTTGCGGTTAGAACGCCATGGAGTGAGTTTTTCGCTGACAATCAATTTTTGCTGATTATTTCTCTTATATTAACCTGCCTAACGGGTGTGTCGAGCGCGCTAATAGTGGATTATCAAATTGCCGCTCGTCGCTCTACTAATAATAGAGTGCGTAAAGGCTTAACAAAGGGCTCATTTTATTGGACTTACCAACCTATTATTTGTTTGCACACAGGTAAAGTAATTGGTTGTGAGGTGCTAGCTCGCTTTGAAGACAAATACGGGCCACTATACCCCGATGAGTTTATTCCGGTGATACGAAAAAATAATTTAACGTGGTCGTTTACTCAAGCAATGGTAGCAAAAGTGCTTAAAGAGCTTACAGAGTTGGACGATTTACCAACGGGTTTTAAAGTGTCTATTAATATATTTCCTTGCGATGTAGAGCTTGGAAATGTATCGCTGTTGACACAAGAACCTGCACTTATTAATTCACGCTTTATTATTTGCCTAGAAATAACCGAAGACGAGTACCTCGATACTAGCATTGCACATGCTCATTTTAGAACGCTGGTTGATTCTGGATTTAATTTGTCGCTGGATGATTTTGGTACTGGCTATTCTAATTTAAGAAATTTACAAAATTTAAGTTTCCACCAGTTAAAAATAGACCGAACTTTTGTACAAGATATAGCCACGCAAGGTTTAAAAGCGTCTATGATCCCTAATATAATGGAGTTAGTGCGTAAATTTAATTACACCTGTGTAGCTGAAGGAATAGAAACAACTGAGCAAGAAGCTATGTTAAAAAGCGCGGGTGTACATTATGGGCAAGGTTGGAAATACGGCCGGCCAATGAAGGTCGATAAATTTAAACGGTATATAGCACAGCAAACGCTTTAAAAAAGATCGACGATCTTTTTTAAAGCGTATAAGCAGCTAAATTTATTATACAAACAGGCTAATTAGAATGATTAGATCAATATTTACAATGCTTTTGTTACTCTTAATAACTGGCTGCGCATCGCAATACCCTAATCAGCAAGTTGTCGGAAAGCAATTTCCAACGATTACTGGCGAAAGCTTAGAGAAGAAAGAATTTGTTATTCCGAGTGATTTTAACACTGAAAAAACCTTGCTGCTTATAGGCTATAAACAAGATAGCCAGTTTGATATTGATCGCTGGTTAATCGGTTTAGATATGGCAGGTGTAACACTCCCTACCTATGAGTTACCTACCATTGCCGGCATGGCACCGCGAATGTTTAGCACGTTTATTGATAATGGTATGCGCAAAGGGATTCCTAAAGAGTTATGGGGTGGTGTTATTACTATTTATAAAGACGGTGAAGCGGTGCAAAAGTTTACTGGTAACCAAAGTCCTAACAATTCGCGCGTTATTCTTATAGATAGCACAGGGAAAATATTATATTTTTACGACCGTGGTTTCTCTGTTGATGCACTCAATAAATTAAAGGCAAAAATATAACGTTTTAAAGTGTGGTCGTTATTTATGGAAAATTTAAATAACGGCTCAGTATAATTTTTCAGTACTGAGTATTGAGATAAAGCTAATAGGTAATGCTCAACAGATCAGAGCAGTATAATATATGAGGTATAGTATAAATTAATTTTTAAGCTATTGTTATTTATATGTATTAATTTTTTCGCTGCTTTTTTCTCTTTATTCTTAATACTAAAATCGCATTGTAAACCTCGGATATTTTAGTTAATCTAGTATCAAAGTTTCAAGGATGAAATCTATGCTAAAACCGCACACCGTATTTGTTAAAACCACCTTTCAATCTTCTTTTCACTGTGAAAGTTACACAATTATATTAAAAACTATGCAGGCTATTTTTGGTGATATAAAAATGGATGATGCATTGCCTAAACCTGACGCGCGCGACAAGTTTGATTTATATTTAATTGATGGTGCTAAAAATAACTGGCTTGATTTATTACCTGCTGATTTACTTTGTTTAGCAAAAAAGCATAAGGTTGTTTTATTTAATGTTGAGCAAGAGGCTGTTTGCGAAAAAAACTTACTATTAAATCATGTTAATGGTGTTTTTTATAAATCGGATGCGCCAGAAGTTATTTTTAAGGGGTTAGTTAGGATCACATCCGATGAACTGTGGTTTACCCGAAAAGTAATTTCTAAAGCATTTAGTGATATTTTATTAGTTGCTTCGTCTTTTAACTCTTTAAAAGACGATATTACTTTAAAGCAAGACGATTATGCTCACCTGACCAAACGCGAAAAGTCGGTTATTCATTTAATTGCTCAAGGCGCGAGTAATAATACGATCGCGGATAAACTTAATATAAGTGATCACACCGTAAAAACGCATTTGTATAGTGCCTTCAAAAAAACAAATTCACGAAATAGAGTAGAGCTTGCAAACTGGGCCCAGCGTTATGTAGCGGTATTATTACCTATGAGTAAGTAGCTTATTGCGGCTAAATAACAACATAAACCACATAAAAAAGGCTACGTAATGTAGCCTTTTTAGTTTTTTAAAATAAAATATTAAGCTGCTTTTTGAGCCCATAAGCCTTTATCAATGCCCTTTGTAACCAGGTCGGTCAGTGCTTTTTCTATTGCTTGAGTAACGCATATACTCATGGGTTCGTTGTCGCTAAAGCCACCTTCGGCTTCGGCAAGGCGCTTGTAGCTTACATATCTAAAAAAGCCTGCTCTCATTTCTTGGCTTAGTACTTTTTTGCTGGTGGCAACGCTCAATAGCACTTGGCCTGTTCGTACGTCTACGGCGCGTAAATATATTGAAATAGCATCTTCTCTATAAAGCTCAGAGGCGCCAATACCAAAGTACTCCATCCCTAAACCACCGGTTTTTACGTTGGTATCGTAGCTAATAATACCGCCTTCTAAAATTATTTTAGCGGTGGTTAATGGAGGGAGCTCAACACTGTTTGGGTTTTCTGATTGGGCTGCCCGAATAATTTTTCTTTCCGTTAATATATTTTGCAGACCTTCTCGTTCAACCGGTGTAAACCAGTCTGATTCATGAAGCGCTTGTACTAAAATAGAATTAGCGCCTTGTGTTACGGCAGTAGAAAAAGAACTTACATTTGTTTGGGGTTTGTATTGGCCTGTTTGATCTCTAAATGAGTAAACTGAAACCGGTATACTGCCTGCTGGCTTTGGTAAGTTTTTTAGATCGCTGAATATTTCTGTTGGCTCAAGGCTCATTGCATTTTGTTGTGACGGTGGAATTAATTTGCCTAATGTTGAGCAACCGCTTAGCAGTAATAGTATTGCTATTGTTATTATTTTTTTCATTATCCAAACCTCGGTACTTCAATAATCACGACGGTGTCATCAATAATATTTGTTATTTTGACTGTAATGGTATCAGCGGTGCTGGTGATGACTTCAATTTGATAATCGCCACTCATAAAAATTGAGTCTTGGTCAAAAATACTGTCTTCTATATCTTCCCCAAAGGCCATGTCTGTTATTTCACGTACCATACGGTTTAAATAAGTACGTTCAAGTGAGTCCTGAAATTGTTCAGCGTAGCCTTTTTCGATTGAAGGCGCTTTATGTTTATTTTGGGCTTGTGCTTTACTCAATAGCATATTGGCATTAAGTGGGTTACCGCCAAAACTTGGGTTTATTGGGGTATAAACCATTTCAGTTGCTGATGCGCAAAAGGATAATGTTGTTATTATTGTAAATATTATTTTTTTCATTTTACCATCCATTTAAAGCCATATCTTTAGAAGATGTAGCCATGTTTGAGCGAGCCATTGCATCAATCACCGTATAGACCGCTTGTTCAACGCGTGCATCTAATGGCTCTAATCTGCGCCCTAAATAGGTTGCATATATAGTTTGATTGTTCATCACTAAGGTAAGCTTTGTTCCAGCTTTAGGTATTACTGTTTCTTTGATTTCAATGTTAAAACCAGCCGTTGAAGGTAAGTCTCGCCAGTAATTTGAAAATTCATAGTAAAATTGATGCCCAAATCGGCTAATGCTTCTATCAAGTAACAGCCCATCAATTTCAAGTTCATCTGCAGCAACACCTGGAGGGGCCAAATACAAAGCGAGTAATAGCAGGAGAGTGATTTTTTTATTTATTTTCATAGTTTAAAATAGGGGAGTTAAAGCTCCCCTTCATTGTTATTAATTACATTTGTGTAATTGTGGCTGTATTACCGTTGCCAATTTGAGTAACCGTTACAGTACTATTAACACCAATAACACCACCCTCAACAATGTTGTCATTGCCAAGTTGAGTTACATTGAATGTAACGTTTTCACCACCTACTAAAAACGGTGATTGCTCAGTACCAACAACCCAGTTATTTTCACCTTCTTGAGAAATATCTATGCTGTGGCCACTGCCTTCTACCATCATATCGATAAGGTTAAAGTCGCCATTTTGCGCAATATCAATTTGGTTAAAGTTACTATCAAGAATACCTGCAAGTGTAACCATGGTTTCATTTTGCAAGCCATCTTGTGTAATTTCGATGTCGTTTTCATTAGATGTAAGTGAAACATCAGGGTAAGATGATTCAACAACGGCGATGTTTTCTTCACCAAGTTGGGTGAGGTTTACATCATTTCCTAAGCCATTAAAGTTTACTAAATGAGCTGAGTTAACATCGCCAAATTGACTAATTGTAAATTCATTATCTGAGCCTAACACGCCCATGTATGCTTCATTTTCGCTACCATTTTGAATGGCTGTAAGTTCGTTATCGTTACCAATTAACTCCGCAGTTGTTGTATTAAAGTCACCATTTTGCATCGCCATTACTTCGTTGTTTTCGCCTTCAAATAAAGCTGAATCAACATTATTAGCCAAGCCTTCTTGGTCTATACCTACTTCGTTATCGCTACCTACAATAGCAGTGAAATTAATTGTGTTGTCAGCACCTTCTTGCTCAACACCAAACTCATTATTGTCACCGTAAAGATCTGTAAGTGTTACAGCATTTTGGTCGCCAACTTGCTCAATGTCTAACTCGTTATCGTTACCTTGTAGCGAAGTCACTCTGAACGTATTATAAAAGCCATCTTGCTCTACCATTACTGCATTATCGTCGCCTGTAGCGCTTGTAATTACAGCTTCATGCCATTCACCAGTTTGTAATGCACTTAGCTCATTGCCACTGCCTTGCATGTCCATGTTGTAAAACCAATGACCACCTGTACCTTGTTCAATATCAACAATGTTGTCATCACCCACAATAGAGTTGATTGCTTCATTGTTAAAAAATAAACCTTCGCCCTCTTGTGAAACATAAAGCTGATTATTGTTGCCGGTGACTGTAGTTAAAGCACCATTGTACAAACCGTCCTGAGAGTATATTTGTACGTTGTTATCGCCAACGGTGGTTACTTCTACAAAGTTACCTGTTTGGAATTGCGATACCTCGGTCGTGTTGTCATTACCAATGGTGGTAACCTGCATTGCATTGCCATCACCATCTTGCAGCAGTAATGCTGTGTTACCTACTTGGGTTTGCGCAAGTACCATTGAATTGCTCGTGCTTTGCACAGACACTTTTGTGCTTAAATCAGATACTGAGCCAGATTTAGTTGCTGTATCTGCAAAGGTAGAGAAGCTTGTGCCCATTGCAATTGCCACTGCACAGCTTAAAAGTGATTTATTTAACTTCATTATTTTCTCCTTGAAATAAAAATACCGAATGCCCTACGTTATTTTGTTTATATAGAGTATTCGCGTTTCCAGCATGCCGTGCCGGTATAAAGTTGTGATCTAAATGTTATTCAATGTTGTGTTGCGTTTTTTAAATGCACATTCACTGTATTCTTGAATTGTTAATTCTTAAATCATCTTTTTTTACCAATTTTTTTATTGTTTTAATACAATTGGTTATGGTACTTATATTTTTATTCTCACTGTTTTATTAAAAAACCAGTAAAAATTGTTGATCTATTTAAGTGTCCGATTATAAGAATTTGGCTCATAAAAAAGACTGCTTTTAGTGTTTTTTTAGTTGCGCTACTGGTCAAAAATGTTGATTTTTTATTGTTTCCAATTTAAAGACTTGAGTAATTTTTGATTTGTTAGTTTGCTGGGTACATGCCATGTGATCTTTCTTATTCGATGTTGTCAGTAAACTTGCTTAAATTTTTAAGCTTAATCAACTATGGATAGAACAATGAAAACAAAATTATCTATTATTACACTTGCGCTTGTTCCTTGTTTAGCTGCTGCGCAACTACCAGAAACAAGTATTAAGCAATCAGTAACTGCAAGCAGTGATTCGCTTATTGTTAAATACAAAAAAAATGTGTCAGCTAAAATGCGTAAGCAAGCTCGGTCGTTAGTAAGAGCCAAAATCTCTGACATGAACAGCGATGAGGTTGATGATAACTATAAGTCTTTACTTTCAGGCCGCTTAGCTAAATTTAAAGTAACGGGTATGAGTACTAAAGAGGCGATTAAACGCCTTAAAACTCATCAGGCTATTGAGTATGTTGAGCCAGACTACCGTGTAAGCATTGCCACTACGCCAAATGATCCGCGTTTTGGTGACCTGTGGGGTTTAAATAACGAAGGTCAAACTGGTGGTGTGGCTGACGCCGATATTGATGCACCTGAAGCATGGTCAATTTCTACGGGTAGTAGAGATGTGGTTGTTGGTGTAATTGATACCGGTGTTGATTACAGTCATCCCGATCTTTTAGCTAATACTTGGGTTAACCCTGGTGAGATTGCTGGCGATGGAATTGATAACGACGGTAACGGTTATGTTGATGATGTTCATGGTATTAATGCCATAACTAACACAGGTAACCCAATGGATGATGAAGGACATGGTACGCATGTTTCAGGAACCATTGGTGCAAGTGGTAACAATAACGAAGGTATTGTGGGTGTAAACCATGATGTATCTATTGCTGGTTGTAAATTTTTAGATGCTTCAGGTAGTGGTTCAACGTCTGATGCTATTAAATGTATTGACTACATGGTTGGTCTTAAAAACTCAGGTGTTAACTTACGCGTTTTAAATAATAGCTGGGGCGGAGGCGGTTATAGCCAAGCTTTAGCCGATGCGATAACGGCCAGTGAAGATGCAGACATTTTATTTGTAGCTGCTGCAGGTAACGGCGCAGTAGACAACGATGTAAACCCGCACTACCCATCTAACTACGAAAACGACAGCGTGCTATCGATCGCAAGTACCGATAGCAGTGATAACATGTCTGGTTTTTCACAGTGGGGCCTAGAAAGTGTTGATATGGGCGCGCCGGGTAGCGCTATTCTTTCAACTATTCCAGGTGGCGGTTACGCTAGTTATTCTGGCACTTCAATGGCAACTCCACATGTTGCAGGTGTGGCTGCTCTTGTTCTTTCAGTAAACCCTGATTTAACAGCCGTAGAGTTAAAAGAGTTATTAATGAGCAGCGGCGATGCTAATACTGCTTTAACAGGTAAAACAGTTGCAGGTACGCGTTTAAATGCAAACCAGGCATTATTAGATGCTGACCCTACACCTGGCTTTAAATTATCGGTTACTCCAACAACTCAGCAAGCAACTGTTGGCGACACGGTTACCTACACGTTTGAAATTGGTTCGATTGCGCAGTGGGATGGCGATGTAGCGCTTTCTCTTAGCGCTGGTTTAGAGGGGGCAACATTAAGTGCTTCTACGGCACGCCCAGGTGATGAAGTTGTGTTAACTGTAAATACGTTTGATGATACGCCTTGGGGTAATTATGATTTTACTGTTGAGGCAAGTACAGATCAGCAGTTAAAAACACAAACTGTGTCATTAATGCTACAGCCTGCGGGCTTAAACGATTTTACATATAGCAGTGATGAAAACGTATCTATTCCAGATAACGATCCACAAGGTGCAAGCTCTGTAATTACCGTTGCTGATGATTTAACTCTTTTTGGCACTTCTGCCGATGTAAACATTACACATACTTGGTCTGGTGACTTGGTACTGACGCTAACATCAGCTCAAGGCTCTGAAGTTACGTTACAAAGTAACCAAGGTGGCAGTGACGACGATATTGTTAAAACATTTACATCAAGCGCATTTAACGGTGAAGTTGCAACAGGCGATTGGACATTAAGCGTTGTAGATACAGCTGGCTTAGACACGGGTAATATTAATGGTTGGTCCCTTACTTTTAGTGCTATTGGAGAGGTTACTCCTCAGCCACCACAAGCTAACTTTAACGCTGAAATAGAAGGCTTAACGGCCATGTTTACAGATTCAAGCACTGATGCTAATAACGATATTACACAGTGGAGCTGGAACTTTGGTGATGGTGCAACATCGTCTGATCAAAACCCAACTCATGTGTATGCCGGCTCTGGCAGCTACAACGTTGAACTAACCGTAACAGACAGCGAAGGTAATACGAGTACGTATATGCAAACGGTTGTTGTTAGTGATGTAGATATTGAGCTTACATTAAAACGCGCTAATAAATCACGCTTGGGTACTATGCGTGTAGATCTTAGCTGGGGCACAGTAGGAGCTGAATCGATGAACGTTTACCGTAATGGTGAGCTAATTGATACTACGTCGGATAACGGCCGCTACCGTGATTACGAGCGTGGTGCTTCACTTTCTAGCTACGATTACCAATTATGTGTTTCTGATAACGTATGTTCTAACATCGTCACAGTAACATTTAACTAAGTAACACCCCCTTAGAGTAACAAAAGCCCAGCTAAGCTGGGCTTTTTATGTTTTACAATGCCATTATTTTAGAAGCGTCGTCATAATTATAATTATTTGTATGGATGGGTTTTAAGCCAATGCTCCGCAATTTGCTCGCGCGTGGCAAACCATACCTGCTCATGCGAGCGGGCATATTTTAAAAAACGTGCGAGGGCTTTAATGCGCCCAGGGCGGCCAATTAAGCGACAATGCAGCCCTATCGACATCATTTTTGGGGTGTTTTCACCTTGTGGGTCGCCTTCTTCATAAAGCGTATCGAATGCATCTTTTAAATAATTATAAAACTGATCGCCGGCATTAAAGCCTTGCACAGCAGCAAAGCGCATGTCGTTTACATCAAGCGTGTAGGGCACTATTAACTGTGGTTTACCTTCTTTAATGCTGTAAAAGGGTAAGTCGTCGCTGTAGTCATCGGCATCATATAAAAACGAGCCATTTTCTACCACTAGGGCAGCAGTATTTGGGCTTGTGCGTCCGGTGTACCAGCCTTTAGGCTTTTTACCGGTAAGTGCTTGAATGATCTCAATGGCTTTTTGCATGTGCTCGCGCTCGGTTTGCTTATCTATATGTTGATAGTTGATCCAGCGCAGACCATGGCTTGCAATTTCGTGTCCTGCCTCAACAAACGCTTTAGCTACATCGGGATGGCGCTCAAGGGCCATTGCGACTGCAAAAATGGTGACCGGTATATCGTATTTTTTAAAGAGTTTAAGTAAGCGCCACACGCCTGCGCGCGAGCCATATTCGTAAATAGACTCCATGCTTATGTGGCGGTCTTCTACATGCGGAGCACTGACTATTTCAGACAAGAATGTTTCGGCCGCTGCATCACCGTGTAATACACAGTTTTCGCCGCCTTCTTCGTAATTTAATACCACTTGCACGGCTATGCGGGCTTTATTGGGCCAATTTGCATGGGGCACCTGTGAGCCATAACCAATTAAATCGCGCGGGTAGTGTTTAAATTGCTCGCTCATGTTATTGCTCCTTTTTAAGCGCTGTGAGCCAAGAGCCTAGCGTTTCGCGTTCAGCATCAGTCATTTTGGTCATATTTGCCAATGGCATGTCTTTGGTTATAACCGCGCGGGTATGAATAAGCGTGCTGGCTTTTTTTACATCATTGATAGAGTCGAGCTTAAAGCCAAGTGGCGCTGTTTGAAAAAGCTTTGATGTAGGTGTTTCACTGTGGCACTGTGTACAGTGCTTGCTGATTATATCCCACGCTTGAGTGTCGGTAATGCTTGCTTGTAAGGGTGCGTTTTCGCCTGCATTTGTTGGGCTGGTAGGCCATGGAGCTATAGCAAGCATTAGGGCAAAAAAGGCGGCAATACCGCTTACAAGTACTGAAGGTTTATTAACGCCTTGGTGCTTTAAGTTAAAGTAATGGCGTATCCACATGCCAATGCCAAATAACGCAATTAATATAAGCCAGCCAAAGCTGTGGCTGTAGGTATAAGGAAAGTGGTTGCTCAGCATAATAAATACCACTGGTAACGTAGCGTAGTTATTATGAATAGAGCACAGCTTTGCTTTTAAACCCGGTTCTGAATCAGGAATGCGGCCAGCTTCTACTTCGCTTACCATGTAGCGTTGCCCTGGCATAATAATGTGGTACACATTGCCAACCATACACGTACCAATAAGCGCACCTACATGAATATACACCGCGCGGTCACTAAATAGCTGGTCAACCCCGTAGGTCCAAAGGGCCAATATGCCAATGACCACAGCAATAAACGCTTTACCGTTTTCAACGAGCGGGGTTTTGCACAATAATCGATAAACACCATACCCTAAGCCAATAAAGCCAAGCGATGCGCCAATAGCGGCAAATTTACTTAGCTCACTTTTACTGTTATCGATTAGGTAAACATCGGCGCCAACATAATAAAGTAGGCTAAATAATAAAATACCGGTGATCCACGTTGTGTAGGCTTCCCACTTAAACCAGTGCAGGGTGTGCGGCATTTTTTCAGGGCCATTTTGATACTTGGCCACTTCGTAAAAGCCACCGCCGTGCACGGCCCATAAATCGCCTTTTATACCTTTGTCTTGTTTCCACTGGGGTGGTGTTTGTAAGTTGTTATCAAGCCATGCAAAATAAAATGATGCCCCAATCCAGGCTATGCCCGCAATTACATGAAAATAACGCAATACTAAGTGAGCAAGCTCAAATAAATAATTTTCCATTGGCTAAGCCTCTTCTAATTGCGGTGTCTGGGTGGCTGTAAACTGTTTTTTATCATCGCGTTTATATACGCTTTTACCCATTATGTAGGTTTGTTCAATGCAGCGGTCGTCGCCTAGCATCATCATGGCAAAAAGTTGCTCGTGCAGGGTTTTTGCGTGGCCAATTCTGAATTTTAAAAACGAGGTGGCGGCGTAATCCATTACAATAAAGTCAGCCTCGCAACCTATTGCAAAATTACCTATGGTGCCCTCTAAATCAAGCGCCCGTGCACCACCAAGAGTTGCTAAGTATAGGCCCTTAAAAGCTGAGAATTTTTGACCTTGAAGCTGTTGAATTTTGTACGCTTCGTTACCTGTTTGCAGCATAGAAAAACTTGTTCCTGCGCCTACATCTGTACCCATGCCTACGTTTATACCGTGCTCTTCACAGGCTTTTAAGTTTAATAAGCCTGAGCCTAAAAATAAGTTAGAGGTAGGGCAGTGCGAGATAGCCGCGTTGTTATCTGCAAGGCAGCAAAGCTCGCGCTCAGATAAGTGGATACTATGAGCAAATACAGAGCGTTTACGCACCATTTTAGCTTGCTCGTAAACACTTAAGTAGTCATCGGCCTCTGGGAATAACCCTTTTACCCATTCACACTCGTCTTTGTTTTCAGATAAGTGCGTATGCAGGTAAGTGTCGGGGTATTCTTCTAATAATTGAGTACATTTTTTCAGTTGTTCGGGGGTTGATGTAGGCGCAAAACGAGGCGTTACCGCGTAGCTCAACCTATCAACATTGTGCCATTTTTTTATGAGTGCTTTTGATTGTTCGTAACTGGTTTGTGCGCAATCTGATAAATCGTCAGGGCAATTACGGTCCATCATTACCTTACCGGCAATCATGCGTAAATTACGTTTTTGAGATTCGTTAAAAAACGCATCAACCGATTGTGGGTGTACCGTTCCAAACACTAGCGCGGTGGTGGTGCCGTTACGTAATAACTCATCTAAAAAGCGGTTTGAAACCTCACTTGAGTACACTTCACTGGCAAACTTTTTTTCGGTTGGGAAGGCATATTCTGTAAGCCAGCTTAAAAGCTGCTCGCCATACGCGCCGACCATTTCGGTTTGTGGTAAATGTATGTGCGTGTCTATCATGCCGGGCATAACCAATTTGCCATCGTGGCGAATAATAGTGGCTGATTTATCTAAGCTTGGCAGTATGTCTTGCTCGTAACCAAGGTTAACCACTTTACCGTTTTGAATAACTAATGCGCCTTTTTCAAAATAGCGGTGGGCGTTGTCGCCTGCTATGGCAGGGTCGTCAACAAAATCGAGTATGTTGGCACAAATTACGGTTAGTTTATTATTGTTTTGCGTGCTCATTATTAGCTACCTCTGTACGTTGAGTAGCCAAATGGGCTAAGCAATAACGGAATATGATGGTGTTTTTGATCTTGTAATCTAAAGGTTATTTGCGCTTCTGGGTAAAACGCTGGGGTAGGCTGGTTTTCATAGTAACTATCTAAATCAAATACTAGCTTATAGGTGGCAAATTCTACGTCTGTATTTAGCCAGTCGGTAATTCGCCCGTCGCTGTTTGTTTTACCTTGGGCGATTAATTCCCACTCGTTATTAGTGTGAACAAACAATTTTACTGTGACATTTTCAGCTGGCTTGCCTGTGCTGGTATCTAAAATATGGGTAGTGATAGGGCTTTTATTCATACTTTTATTCATAGCAATGACTCCAATCTTATTTTTGTTATTTTGGCTTGTTCGCCCGCGGCAATTGTTAGCTCTTTTTCGCGGGTGTTGTGTACGCGCTGCTCAATAAGTTCAAGCATTTGCTCAGCACTTTTACCGCTGGCACACACAATAAAAATAAAGCCAAATTTACTGAGGTATTGTTTATTTAGCTCAATCATTTTTTTTAGGGTTTGCTCGTTTGCTTTACTCATACCCGATTGTTCGTGCCCCGCTTTTTTTGCGGTAGCGGCGTACTTTTTACTTAATGTTGATAAATCGCCTATTTGCGGGTGGCCTTCAAAAGCGGCCAAATAATCGCTCTCACTTAGGCTATCCCATACGGTTTGCGCACTGTGAAAGAGGTGATCTTTATTTTCAAATGGCATGATATTTAGCATACCGCTTACCCAGTTAGGAGCGGCGCAGCAATGCTCTAATGCTTGATGCGCTTGCGCTGCATTTAGGTTATTAATTTTTAAGCTACTCATGCGTTTTCTTCCTCGTGCGTGGTGCTAATTAAGGCATTTTTAAGTGCACGCCATTGCAAGCCTTGGCGTTTGGGCGCATGGGTTTGCATAGCCTGATAAAGGCCAATTAACTGCCCGCTAATTGATATTGCCACTTCCATAGGGAGCTTGCCCGTTACATTTTCAAGTCCAACAGGGCAGGTCATTTGCTTTATTTGCTCGGTGGTAAAATTGCGATGAGCTAAGCGTTGTTTAAAGCGTTTTGCTTTGGTATCAGAGCCAATAACACCAAGCCAATTGGCATCAGCGCGTTTAATAATGGCTTGTGTGAGTGCAAAGTCGAGCTGGTGGTTATGAGTTAATATTAAGTAATTGTTAGCCTTTGGCGCGCGTTTAACTTGCTCTGTTGGCTCTTCATCAACCACTTTTATTACGTTATTAGGAATAACCTGTGGGAATACATCGGCGCGGCTATCTATCCAACGTATACGAATAGGTAATTGCGCCAATATACCAATAAGTGCCTGTGCTACATGGCCTGCGCCATAAATATCAAGCGTAAAGCGCTCGCATTGCATGCACTCAAGCATAACGGTGGCTGCTCCGCCGCAGCATTGGCCTAAATTTGCACCTAGGTTAAATTGCTCTATCACTTGGGCTGCCTCGCCTTTAGCAAGTAGCTCGCGTGCTTTTTCTATTACTACGTATTCAAGGTGACCACCGCCAAGGGTGTCGTAAATATGCTCGCCGCTTATTACCATTTTAGAGCCTGTGCCACGGGGGGTTGAGCCATTGGTGCCAAGCACAGTAGCAATAACATAATTAGTGCCGCTTTGTTCGTGCTCGTTTATAGCTTGCGCCCAATTTTGCGTATGAAAACCCTGAAACGACTCATTTAAATTAGCCATGTTGCTGCTCCTTAAACCAGCTGGCGGTTTGCTCAATTGCATTTAATACACGTTCAGGTGTAGCAGGCGTATCAAGTGGGGCGGTGTATTTGTAATCAGCCACACTGCTTATGGCGTTACGAATCGCACTCCACACACTAAAGGCCAACATAAACGGCGGCTCGCCAACTGCTTTTGATCTAAAAACGGTGGTTTCTGGGTTGGCAGAGTTATATAAATTTACGTTAAATTCGGCAGGGGTATCGCCAATAGCCGGGATTTTATAGTTAGCAGGGCCAAAGCTGGCAAGCTGGCCTTTATCGTTCCATTGTAGGTCTTCGGTGGTAAGCCAGCCCATACCTTGCACAAAAGCCCCTTCAACTTGCCCTATATCAAGTGCTGGGTTTATTGAACTGCCCACATCGTGCAGAATATCAACACGGGTTACGGTATTTTCACCTGTCAGCGTATCTATCTCTACTTCACTCAGTGCTACGCCGTGCGCGTAATAAAAAAACGGTCGGCCTTCGCCTTTAGCTCTGTCGTAATGAATTTTAGGGGTGGCGTAATAACCGGTTGATGAAAGCGATATACGGTTCATGTAAGCAAGGTTTGCAAGTTCGCTAAAGCTAATTTCGCCTTTGCGAAAGGTAATGAGGTTATCTTTAAATACAATACTTTGGCTGTCTACTTCAAAGTGCTCGCTTATAAAGTTTATTAAGCGTTCTTTTATGGTGTTTACTGCATTTAGTGCCGCCATACCGTTTAAGTCGGTACCGCTTGATGCGGCGGTTGGCGAGGTGTTTGGTACTTTGTCGGTACGGGTCGCGCTTATGCTTACTGCGTCAAAATCAACGCCAAAGCCATGGGCTACAATTTGCGCTATTTTTGTATTAAGCCCTTGACCCATTTCGGTGCCGCCATGGTTTAAATGAATTGATCCATCGCTATAAACATGTACGAGTGCACCCGCCTGGTTTAAGTGCTGTACGGTAAACGATATACCGTATTTTACCGGCGTCATCGCAAGGCCTTTTTTGATAATGGGCGATGATGCATTAAAGGCTTTAATGGCATCTTTACGTGCCCAGTAATCACCCGACTCCTCAAGCTGGCTTATCATATCTTTTAAAATATGCTGCTCTACTGTTTGATGATACGGCGTGGTGTCGCGGCCTTTTTTGTATAAATTAAGTTTTCGGATCTCAAGCGGATCTTTACCTAATTTAGCTGCAATGTCGTCCATTATTAGCTCGCCCATAATCATGCCTTGCGGGCCACCAAATCCTCTAAAGGCGGTGTGGCTTACAGTATTAACTTTACAGCGATTCCCTTTAATGGTGGCGGCTGGGTAGTAATAAGCGTTATCGGCATGAAACATGGCGCGGTCTACAATGGCATCGGATAAGTCAGGCGAATAACCACAAAATCCATTTACGGTTACATCAGCGCCTTCAATTAGGCCATTTTGGTCAAACCCTACATGGTATTGATTATAAAATGGGTGGCGTTTACCGGTAAGTTTAAAGTCGTCGCTGCGGGCTAGGCGCATTTTAACGGCGCAGCCAAGGTGATAAACCGCAAGCGCTGCAAGGCAAGCCCACGGCGCGCCTTGAGTTTCTTTGCCGCCAAAAGCACCGCCCATTCGGCGGGTTTCTACGTTTACAAAGCTAAATGGCTTTTTTAAAATTTTGGCAACTAAGTGCTGCACCTCTGTTGGGTGCTGCGTAGAACATTGCACATGAATCCCGCCATCGTTGTCGGGCTGAGCGAGTGCTATTTGCCCCTCAAGGTAAAAGTGTTCTTGCCCGCCTATGTGTATTTCACCTTTAAGTTGGTGGGCTGCATTATTTATGGCTTGCTCGCTATTACCGCGCTTGAGTGAATGTGGCGGTCTTACCCAGTGCTCTTTTTTTATCGCTTTTTTAATATCAAGTATGGGGGTGGTTTGCTCGCACTCTATAACCACTAAGCGAGCAGCGCGGCGCGCCATTTCGTAGCTGTCGGCAACGACTACCAGCACAGGTTGCCCGTGGTATTGAATTTCGTGATTGGTTAATAGCACATCACCTGGGAATATTGGGCCAATATCAAGCTTACCGGGTACATCATCAGCCGATAAAATACGCTTAACACCTGCCACTTCAAGCGCTTTGCTTGAATCAATTGATTTAATAAAGCCGCTGGCAATGGGCGCAAGTACAGGGTAGGCGTGTAAGCAGCCATGAGGCTCTGGGTTATCGTCGGCGTAGTTTGCATTGCCACATACTTGTTTTATTGCACTTTCGTGGTACTTAGATTGGCCAACGCTTCCGCCTTGGGCTTTTAGTTTATCCATTTCAAAGTGACGCATGTGAGATCCTCGTAATGGTAATGTTGTTATTATTTTTATTGTTACTACTAGGCTGTGCATCGCAAAACTCAATACCAATACGCTGTAGCAAGTTTTTGCTTACTGTAGTGCGGTAATGTGCGCTGCTGCGTACATCGCTCATTGGAGAAAAGTCGTCATTTATAGCGGCTGCGGCATCTATAAACGTACTTACTTGTAAGGGCTGAGCATTAAGTTTTTGCTCTATGTGCGTGGCGCGTTTGGGTATTGCTGCCATACCGCCCATGGCGCAGCGGGCATTGCTAATTACGCCTTGCGTTTGCTCTATAGCCAGTACTAAACACACAGTAGATATATCGTCTTCAAAGCGTTTTGAAATTTTATGACACGCAAGCTTTAACGAGTCTGGGCGTTTAGGTACGGTAATTTTGCTAATGACTTCATCGCTTTTAATGACTGTTTTTTTGTAATCAACAAAGTAGTCGGCCACGTTTATAGTGCGTGTGCCTGCTGCGCTTAATAAATCCATAGTGGCATTAAGTGCAATGAGTAAAGGAGCTGGATCGCCAATTGGAGAGGCATTTCCTATGCTGCCACCTAAGGTGCCACTGTTACGTACTTGGTTAGAGCCTAGGCGTTCAAATAGCTCTTTAGACTCTGGGTAGTAATTGTAAAAAGTATCTACAAACTGGCTGTAAGGGAGTGCTGCACCAATATGTAGCTCGCCGTCGTTATCGCTTAATGTGCACAGCTCTTTAGCTTGGCTTAGGGATATTATTACATCGGGTAATAGCATATTTTGGCTAAGCTCTATGGCAAAGTCGGTGCCACCAGCAACCAAGTGTGCATGCGGGTAAAGCGCTTTTAGTTCAACTAGCTGCTTAGCATTTTGTGGCAAGTAGAATTTGCGTGGGCCATTTTTTAAAAATGGAACATCGTCATCATATTGCGTATTAAGTGAGGCTTTAAACTGAGCGGCCATGGCTGAGTAAGGCTCATTTTTGCGCTCATAGCTGTAGGCTTTTTCTACTGCGAGTAAAATAGGGCTGTAGCCAGTACAACGGCACAAGTTGCCACCTAAAGCATGAATAGCAGCTTTTTTACCTGGGTAACTCGGTTGATTAATATAAAGCGCCAACATGCTCATTATTATACCTGGGGTACAAAAACCGCATTGCGAACCATGGCACTCTACTAATGCGCGTTGTACTGGGTGTAAGTCATCAAGGGTTGGGTAAAGCCCCGCTGTTACAGCTTCTACGGTTACTATGTGTTTTGCGTGTGCATTGCCTAATAAAAGCAGGCAGCTGTTCATGGTTTGGTAGTGCCAAACAGGGTTACCGTTTAAGTTTGTTTTTTCTTCGCCGACTAAAATTGTGCACGCGCCACAATCGCCTGTAGCACACCCTTCTTTAGTGCCCACTTTCCCTTTTTTGGTGCGTAGCCAGTCCAAAATGGTGAGACTTGGCGAGCATTCTTGTTCTTCAATTGGCGTGTCATTTAATAGAAACTGAATCACACAGACCCCCTTAGCTTTTTAACACCCTGTTTTTAATAAGGTTTGTTGTTTGCTTTTTCGTATTGTTATTGCGCAAGTAAGAAAAAAGCTGTTTTATTATGATTAATACTTTGCAGTTAATATGCCATATCTGACCGATCGGTTAGCTTTTTGGTGTTTAGTTAATTTAACAAGCATTAAAAACAAGGGTGTGTATTTATTTTTATATTTTATATCAGAGGTTTATTTTGTTTTTATTCTTTTTTATATGAGGTGATTAAATTTTTTTGTTGGTTTTTAGGCAGGGTTTTAATAGTTTTTACGCATCAACCTGACCAAAAGGATATGTTTATTTATGTGAGTTTTTTGTTTTTGAAAAGTGCGCTTATATAACTTTTTAAGTTACATATGAGTGAATATTTGTTTGGCTAGGTTGAATGCTTTTTATAAAGAACAAGGTCTTTATTAGGCATGACAAATTTAATGAGCACATAATGAACTTAACACACACAAATAACGCACTCATCTTCATACTTACACTCAGCTTTGCGTTGCTTGGTGTATCGTTTGCTTTAGGTGCAAACCCAAACACACTTACAGCGACCTTTAGCTTTTATGAACTTGATACGTTATTCAGTGTAGATACGTTAGGTTTGCTCACAGGCACCGCTATGATTGCATTGGCACTCGCCACTCTAGCCGCACATTTAAAATTACTAAAGCCTATGCCAGTAGCTGTTTTAGCGTTAATTGTTTGCATTGTGCCTTTACTTACTTTATTGGCTAGTAACCGTTGGATGCCACAGTTAGGAGGCTTTCCAATTATTGGCAGTGGGCAAGGCATTATTAAATACTTTGCTGTTATTCCTTTGTATTTATTTTTGTTTTATAAAAATAAGCTCACCGACAAACAACATGTTTTTTTAAACTTTATACCGGTTGCTATGGTGTTACTGTGGATTGGCGGCATGAAATTTTATGAGTTTGAAGCTAAAGCCATTGTGGGCTTAGTAGAAACCTCACCGTTTATGTCGTGGTTATACACGGTATTTAGCGTACAAGGCGCATCAAACGTAATTGGCGGGTTTGATATATTATTTGCAGTGCTTCTTGGCGTGGGTATTTTACTTAATAATAAAAAGCTCATTATTGTTAGTGGTTTAGCGTGTTTAAGTGTTTTTTTAATGACCCAAACATTTTTAATTACCGCCACCGGCGCATTAAGTTCAGGCGCGTTATTAGATCGATTAGGCCAATTTGTAATTAAAGATTTATGGTATATAGGCAACTTAATTGTTATTGCCACTTTAATGCTGCTTAAGCCAGCTAAATAATGTAAAGAGAACTTTATGATCAGTTGCAACCATTACGATTACATCGAAATTGCTTGTATGCACAGGCTGAATATTGAGCTTGTATTAAAAAATGGTGATAGTGTATGTGGTGTAGCAACTGATACAAAACGCAATGCACTCAAACAAGAGTGCATTGCCTTAAATGCAAGTGGCGAGCTAAAGCTCATAGAACTTACCGGCATTAGTGTAATTAAAGCGCTCACTCACAACCCGTATTTTGATAATATAAACTTTGAGGTTAATTAAATACTCCACTATAGCTATATTAATAATGCTGCAAAGGCAGCGCTGTAAACCCCTATTAAAAACAAACAATGTATATAATCCACAACTTTTACTCTAATTCGCAACCCAACCCAATAACCTTATCAATACGGCTTTTGTATCTTATAAAAAATCACTTTTATAACCTCTAATTGCTTGTTTACATTGCAGTTGTTTGGTGGGATTATTAAGCTATATTATGTGTGCCGTTTACGGCAAGCGTCATATCCTTTATTTGGAGTAGTTGTTGTTAAAGTGTAGTAAGTGCAAAACAAAAAATAGTTTTAAAACTGATTTTTGGATGTCAAAAATCGATATGGTGGGATTTCTTTTTCTTAGCCTTTGTTTATCTATTCCAATAGGTTTCTTGGCTTTTTTAGCTGAAGAGTCACAAGGTTTTGCTTATTTTATAGCTTTTTTTACATTTGTTATTGCGGTAATTGGCAAGCACTATAAGGTTGTGGCACTTTTATTTGTTGAGTTGTGTATAGATTCAGCACTCTACGAAAATGGCGCTTATGAATTTAGTTTTATGGTGGCAACAGCGTTTGTTCTGACGTTTATAAAAATTGGAAGTAAAGTGTATGGCTTCTTTTTTCAGTGCGTTAACTATAAGTTCGAATTAGATATCACCTGTGGTAAGTGTAAGAAAGTTTATAAGCAATTAAAATTACCGCAGCAGGCATAGTCAGCATATATCAAGCACATTAAAAATGGCGTTAAATGCTCTTTTGAGACTCATTCTCTGCTAATTATAGCCAAGCATTCCCCGCAATATATGCGAGCGTTAGCAATCATCAATCTTAGTAAGGAGCCAACATTTGAAAAAAGTTATACTCGCTGTTGCAGTTTTAATGTCGAGCATTTCACATGCATCGGAAAATGCGAAAAGTTTTTTTGATGAATATACGAAGTTAGGTAGTAATTTTGACGTGAAAGTTGCTTCTTTATATGCAAACGATGCCAAAATTCATTCCTATCGTGTTTACCCGCATGGTACGGAGCGTCAAATGGAAATTACGGGTGAACAGTGGAAGGTGCTTGTCCAACGTGTAATGCCATTGGCAAAAATGAAAAATGACAAAAGCACATTCAAAAACATAGCAATAAAGCCTGAAGGAAATGGCTACAAGATCAAGGCACACCGATATTCTGAAAAGAAATGTTATACCGATAAAGGCTATTATATGCTTCTAAAAAGAACGGAGAAGGGGCAGCTAGAAATTGTGGAAGAATACATGGAAACACAGCCGCAATCTGATTGCTAACCTACCACCTAGTTACATTATTAAATAATTGACGTAAATACGCCGTTTAAACATCAGTAATATTACAATTGAATATAAAAAGCAGGTATTTACTATTACTGCTTTAGCTGTAGCTGTAACTCATCTTGGAGATATGCGAGTAAAACCTCACAAGGTTAATCGTTAAATAGAGTAATACTTAAATTTTAACCTCTGGATTACTTATTAGCTTCACTATTCTTTTAACGTTTGTGTATACAGTACAAGTGCGCTGTACATTACGCTGAGTGCTTTTGTTACATCCTCATCAATAACAGCTTCTGCGGGGTGATGGCTTATGCCGCCAGGGCTGCGTATAAACAACATACCAACAGGGCAAATAGGGGCTATGGCCATTGCATCGTGCCCAGCGCCAGAGGCAAGTGAAGGCGATGCTTGGTTGTTAAGTTTGCATGCGCCAGTAAATAAATGCTGAATTTGAGTGTCGCACGCTACGGCTTCGGCGGCATGAGTCCACTGCCAATCAAGTGTTAAATTTCGTTTTTTTGCTATAGATTGAGCGCTACTTTGTATGGCGCTTAGTAAGTTAGCGAGATCGGTGTCGCTCTGTGCACGTGCGTCTAGGCTTATGGTTGTTTTACCAGCAATAACATTTGTAGCGCCTGGACGAGCATGAATTTGACCTACGGTGGCTACCTCACCATTACTCGCGTTTTTTGCTAGTTGTTCTATGGCAAGAATCAGTTCGGCGCAGCCTGCTAACGAATCCTGGCGTAAATTCATTGGTGTAGTACCCGCATGGCCGCTTTGACCTGTTAAAGTGATCATAGCGCGCTTGGCCCCTGCAATGGCTGTAACAATGCCTAGCGCCTGATTTACCGACTCAAGCACGGGGCCTTGCTCTATGTGGGTTTCCCAATAACCGAGTAATTCGTTTTTGTTAAGGGCAGTTTTTGCGTAATCATCAGGGTTTAGGCCAAAATCCAGCATGGCTTGGCGCATGGTAATGCCGTTTGTATCTTGTATATTTAACCACTGGGGGTCAAACTCGTTTGCTAGTGCTTTTGAGCCAATTAATGTGGTGGCAAAGCGGGTGCCTTCTTCATCACAAAAACCCACAACATCTAAATGAAAGGGTAAATCAAGCTTAAGCGTGTGTGCAAGGGCGGCTATTTCAATACCGAGTAAAACCCCTAAAATGCCATCAAATGCGCCGGCATTGGGTACGGTGTCAAGGTGCGACCCTATAATTAAGCGTTTAGCGTTTGGGTTTGATGATGCCAAGCGCCCCCAAAAATTGCCTACTTCGTCTTGCCACGATTGCATGCCCGCCTCTGCCATCCACTCGGCAGTAACGCTATTACACTCTTTGTGCTCTTTAGATAAATACACACGGTGAATGCCGCCTTGCATTTGCGATAGGCTACTAAGTGTTTTACAACGCGCTAAGGCGCGTGCAGCAAATTTATTAGCCAGCTCGCTGTTTAATAATGGCTCATGGAGTGGGCTTGCAATCGTCATGCTAAATCCTTTTTATTATTTGTAATGGGAAAGGGCGGCAATAGCGGCTTCGCCTTTAGGGCCTTTGTAACCGTTGGCATGCAGGCAGGCATCTAGGCTTGCCAATGTTTGTAATACGGTATCTTTGCGGGCGTTGTAGCCCATAGTGCCAATACGCCAAATTTTGCCATGCAGTGGCCCAAACGAGGTGCCAATTTCAATACCAAAGTCGGTTAGCATTTGTCCGCGTACATGGTCGGCGTTAATTCCTTCGGGAATATACACACCCACTACGTTGTTCATTTTATGACTAATGTCGCCAAATACGTTCAAGCCCAGTGCTTGAATTCCCGTTAGCATGGCATCGCCGTGTAATTTGTGGCGGGCAACGCAGTTATCTACGCCTTCTTCAATAACAATGCGTGCACATTCTGATGCGCAATACAGCATGCTGGTGGCTTCGGTGTGGTGGTTAAGGCGCTCCTCCCCCCAGTAATTCATGATCATGCCTAAATCAAAGTAGTTTGAGCGTACAAATGGCTCGGTGCCGTCGGTATGCTCCGCGGTACGAATACCCGCTTCTACTTTTTTACGTTTTTGGATCCAATCGGCGCATTTATCGCTCAGTGTTAAAGGGGCAGAGCCAGACGGGCCACCTAAACATTTTTGCAAACCAACCGACAGCGCATCGAGTTTCCACTCATCGGCGGGTAAATCGTTACCTACAATTGAGGCGGTGGCATCGCAGTAAAATAATACATCGTGCTTTTGGCAAATATCACCAATGTATTCAAGCGGCTGGTTCATGGTTGTTGAAGTATCGCCTTGCACCATGGCAAGTACATGGGGTTTTACGTCAACAATGGCTTTTTCTATTTTTTCGGGGGTAAATACTTCGCCCCAGGGTACGTCTATGGTGTGCACTTTAGCGCCAACGCGCTCGGCTATTTCAGCAAGCAAGTGGCCAAAGCGGCCCATAATGGGCACCAGTACTTTATCGCCCGGGCGTAAAATAGAGCATAAAACGGCTTCTATGCCTGCGCGCGATGTGCCATCAACTAACATGGTCCATTCGTTTTTGGTTTTAAATATTTCACGATAGCGGGCCATGGTTTCGTTCATAAAACCGGTCATTACTGGGTCGTATTGGCCAATTAGCTGCGCCGACATAGCACGCAGTACGCGTGGATCTGCGTTAATTGGCCCAGGCCCCATGAGTAAACGCTGCGGCGGGTTTAAAGTTTGAATTTGCGTGTTGCTAAACATGTTTTAGGCTCCGATTGTCTGAATAAGCATGCGAATGCCCGTTATCATTAATACAACGGCAAAGGCGCGTTTTAATTGTTTTTGATCCAGCTTGCTACCAATTTTTACGCCAATAGGCGCAAACAAAATAGTGAGTGGAATAATAAGTAAAAAGGCAGGGAGGTTAACTAACCCCCACGTACCTAGGGGAGCATCGGTTGGCGTGGTGCCAATACTTAATAAGGTAACTACGCCCGGTAGCGCAATTAATAAGCCAAATACAGCTGCTGTGCCAACGGCAACATGGGCACGTACGTTAAATGCGTTAAGCATTGGCACACCAATTGTGCCGCCGCCAATGCCTATCATTACCGATAAGCCACCAACAATACTTGCCATTACGCCTTGGCCAAATTTACCCGGTAATTTACTTACAAGGGCTGGTGCGCCGGCTCTAAACAACATGTTAAGGCTGACTAAAATAGCAATACACGCAAACATAAGTACCAGTGCATTACCGCGTATTGAGTGCGCTAAGTAGCTGCCTACAACGGCCATTACTAAAATAAACGGCGCCCAGTATTTAATTAAAGCAAGGTCAATGTTGCCCTTTGCATGGTGCGAGCGAATAGACGAAATAGACGTAGGCACTATGGTGGCAAGCGATGTCGCGGTGGCTATCATCATGGCCGACTCAGGGCTTACGCCAAAACCTTGTAGTAAAAAATACAGCACAGGTACGATAACAATACCGCCGCCTACACCAAAAAGTCCTGCTAAAATTCCGGCAAAAATACCGGTTGCTATTAAGGCCGCAATAATTGGCCATTGATTCATTATTTCTGTCATGTGTGTTCCTACTACGTTGATGAAACAGTTGCACGGCCATCAGAGCGAGGATCCGTTGCAGCTTCAAGGGTTGTAGGGGTATCTAAAATAGCACCCGCGTGACCCATCATTTCGTTGTTGTCCTCGACACTTACCCAGTCGTGGCCACGTTTATTTAATTCATTGTCTATTTGGGCAGCGAGGCTGTGTTCTATTTTTAAATTTGTGCTGGTGTCGCCCCATGTGCGGCCAAGTAACCAGCGCGGATCGCTTACCGCTTGGCTAATTGACTTATTTCGCCACGCGTATCCCGCAAATACAGCGGCTTGAGTTTGTGGTTGGCCTTCACCACCCATAGTGCCATAGGCAAGGCGTCTGCCATCGTCAAACTTAGCCATAGCCGGGTTAAGGGTATGTGCTGGGCGTTTATTTGGCGCTAGTGCATTGGTATCTTTAGTGTTTAAGCTAAAACTTAGCCCGCGGTTATTCCATACAAATCCGCCTTCGCTCATGAGTATGCCGCTACCAAATTCCCAGTAAATACTTTGAATAAAGCTCACTAGTTGGCCGTTCTTATCACGTGCTGCCATCCAAACTGTATCGCCAGGCTGGGCATCAAACGGCCATTTTTTGGCGGTATTCATATCAATATTGTTGGCTAGCTCGCTTAAGCGCTCATCGGTTAGTGCGTTTTTATAATCATCGCCAAGCGCTTTAGGGTCGGCCCAAAGCGTTGGTCGGTGGGTAAAGCTTTGCTTGGTGGCTTCTACAATTAAGTGGGTCCAATCGCCCTCGGTGTTAGCTTTGTGTTTTAGCTTATCAACGGTTCCGATTATTTGTAGCGAATGTACGCCTTGAGTAGGTGCAGGTAAGTTATAACAATTAATACCCGACAAATTAGCATTTAGCGGGCTTACTACATCGGCTTGCGTGTTGGCAATATCATTTGGGGTAATAATACTGCCAGCTTTGGCTAAATCGGCTGCAAACGAGTCGGCAAGTTCGCCTTCATAAAATGCATTTAAGCCATGTTTAGCTAAATGCTCAAAGGTATCGGCAAGTTTTGGGTTTTTAAAATGTTGGCCTGCTTTTAACGGTTTGCCATTTGGGATGTATAGTGCTTTAAATGCATCATTTGTATTGGTAACCGTCGCGAGTTTTTCGCAGCCTGCTTGCAAACTTTTGGTAACAGTAAACCCTTCGCGGGCAAGTTTGATAGCTGGGGCTAAAATAGTACTTAGCGAAAGGACTGCGTGCTCATCTAATTCAAGGGCTTTTTGCCAGCCACGAAGTGTAGCCGCTTGAGTCAATGCGCTTAAACCGCCACGCTCTGGTATGTGTGGCTCATTGCTGTAGGCGCTGATGTTGTTTGGTGCACGCCCGCATGCATCAATAGCGGTGGGTGTGCTTTGGTTTGGGTTGTCAATAAGCCAAAAACTGTCGCCACCAATTGAGTTCATATGTGGGTAAACCACGCTAATAGCAGCGGCTGCTGCAACCATAGCTTCGGTGGCTGTGCCGCCTTGCTTTAATATTGAGGTGCCTGCCTCGGTCGCTGAAAAGTGCGGGGCCGTAAAGGCAATGTTGTGTGCGTTCATGTGAGAGTTTCCTGTTTAAAATATGCAGCTAGTTGTGTTGCGCAGGCAAGTAAGCTTTTATCGTTATTGTGGCTCATCATGAGTGAAAACCCATATGGATGGCCATTTGCTAGATTAGCCAATGGTAAGTGAACTTGCGCCGAGCGGCTCAAGCCCGCAATAGCCGATAGCGTAATTATTTGCATGCGTAAGGCACTTGTGTCGGCGCCCAATTTAGGTGCGGTTGTTGGGGTTGTTGGCAAAAATAAGCAGCTAGTTGAATTTAGGTTTTTAGCAATTAATGTTTGCCATTGGGTTTGAACGTTAAGTGCTTCTTTTTCTTCTTGGGCGGTTAGTGCCAATGCCATTTTAAAACGGGCTGCAATTGCCGGAGCAAACTGGGGAGGCTGCTCCGGCAACTGAAGCCAATCTTTGTGCGCTTTAGCAATAGCACGTCCTTGCAATATTCTAAAACTATCAGCGAGTTCGCTTAATAAGCTGATGTTAGGTAGTTCAAATTCTTTGTGGTGTTTAAAATAAGGTTTGGTTTTTTTAAGCAATTGTTTAAGTGGTGCTTGTAAAACTGGGCTGACTAGCTCAAATAAGGGCTCACAAATAACCAAGGTATTTACACTATTAATAGCTTGGCTTGGTAACAATACGTCCCCTACTTTTTCTAATAGTTCTGCACTTTGGGTAAGCCAGCCAATGGTATCAAAAGGGGGAGCTAGCCGGATTAGGCCGTCTTTTTCAATTACGTTATGGCTTGGCCTAATACCAAATAAGCCGCAGTAACTTGCGGGTATTCTAATAGAGCCTCCGGTATCGGTGCCCAACCCGATGTCAGCTAAATTGCCGGCTACTGCGGCGGCTGATCCCATACTAGAACCACCGCATGCATGCCCTTTTATTTTGGGGTTTTGTGCTGCGCCATAGTGAGTATTATTACCTTCTAAGCTATAGGCAAGCTCGTCGGTATGGGTAAAACCTTTAAAAATACAGCCAGCATCCATTAATTTGTTAACACTACTTGCTGTTTGCTGGGCAGGTTTTGCTGCTTTAAACCAGCTAGGGTTACCTGCGCTGTTGCGCTCGCCTTTAACTGCAAATACATCTTTTACGGCTAGGCGCTTAGTGCTTAGTATGCCCGTTTGACTTGATTGCCAATTACTGGGGCCATGGTCACAAAATATACCTGTGTTTTTAGTTTTTAATTGCGTGTTCATTTTGTAACCCATCTACATAAAACTGACCAAATGGTTATTTACTAATTTTAAATTGAGTAAAAGAGAATAGTGTTGTTATTTTTTTCAGCTCTCTACGTAATATCTTATTTTTATTAACTGAGCACTAATTGTACTTTGCATCGGTGGTTTGGTTTTAGCGAACTTAATACAAGCAAAACAAATGCCAAAAGTAAATTCCTGTCCGATTGGTCAGGTTTTTGGGGGTTGCAGAGGCGGATTTATAATTTTGAAGTTTTAAAGTGGGTGTTTTTAACCGCAAAACAAACCAACTTGGTGCATTGCTGCACCAAACTAGTTGTTATTATTTACACGAATTTATTAAATAAGGGGGGCTTTACTAATTATTAGGCCATTAACGTCGCCATACAGCCAATCGTTTGGTGCTATTGCGGTATTTAGCATATTAATAACTTGGTCTTGATCGCCAAAACCGCGCTTAAGTGTGCTACGAGGGGTTGAACCAATCGCCATTACAGGTAAATCCATTGTTGCAAGTATTTCTATATCGCGGCAACAACCATTTATTACAACACCTTCCCAGCCATTTTGTAGCGCGCGTTCGGCCATAATGTCGCCAATAAAAGCAAAACGTTTGCTAGCAAACCCATCAATTACTAACACTTTCCCTTTACCATCTTGGTGGAAAACATCGGCGGCAAGCGAGTTGTCTTCTGGGCAGGTTACCGTTACTGCTTGGCCACTAAAGGTGGTTTTTTTACCAAAGTGGCGCAATCCACTATCTGCTACTTGAACCGAGCTGCGGTGATCGTCGAATAGGTCAGGGGTTGTAAAGTTTTCCATGTGTTAGGCCTCGTTTGGGGCGGGTATTTTTAAGCCAATACCTTTTAAAATTATGTGGGCAATTGATTGTGTTATTTGTGCCACGTCGGTTTCATCATATTCTAATTTGTTCATGACTAGCAGTACTTCTGCTTGAAAGTCTGCGTAGTATTGTGTTGTTGACCAAATAGTAAATAAAAGGTGATGGGGGTCCACTTGGTCTATTTTTTTTGCGTCCATCCAGGATTGAAACACATCAATTTTTTGTTTAACCCAAGGCCGTGTATTTGTTCTAAAGTAGTTTTGTAAATAGGGGGCGCCACGCAAAATTTCATTGGCAAATAAACGAGATTGAAGAGGTTGGTTTACGGCAAGTATTACTTTACTTTTTATGTAGTTATAAAGCACTGCTGCGGGGTCGTCTTCAGCGGTGACGTTATCAAGGCCTAAGTTCCAATTTGCTATTATTCTGTCTATTACCGCTTCGTAAAGGCCATCTTTGCTTTTAAAGTAATACAGTATGTTAGCTTTTGGAACGTTAGCCTCTTTTGCAACCATGCTCATGCTTGCGCCGTCATACCCATTAAGAGAAAATAATTGCTCGGCGGCATTTAATATAAGCAGTTGGTTTTTTTCCCGAGTGACTTCTTTTTTATTTGGTTTTATTTGTGTAGTCATTATTGATTGTGCGTGTTTAACGTGTTGATTGATTGTAGCTTTACTGACCGAAAGGTCAATTACTAAAGTGGCTTTAAATTTAACAGCGCGTAAATATGCTTAGGTATGCAGAGGTTAGATGGAGTTAGCAGGTGTGTGTTTAGCGTATAGGGAGCTAAACACACCATGGTGTTAAATACTATGTTTGTTTAGCCAGTCTAGTGCTAAAGGCCATAAAGCGGCAGACCTTTTACTAAAAAACTTCATGTGGCCAATATCTTTCAGGTTATATTCACTGGGCTTTAAATGTAGCGTTTGTGCGTTAAGTTTTGGAAAAACAGAAAGCATATCAGCAACATTATCGTTATTTGCTATATCATCATCGCTGGCATTAATCCAAAGCGAAGGTATGACTAGTTCATTATAAAAATGTTGAAATACTGTATTGCCAAATGCTGATTTAACATACCCTTGTGCGTTACACCATTTTTGCCACTGTTGAGCTACGCCTTTAGGTAAAGGCTCGCCCATACCAAACCATTGTGATTTAGTATGGCCAAATAGTGCATTACTCACCGGAATAACCCCATTCATAAAAAAGTGTGCTTTAACCTGATACGCCAAGCGCATATTGGTTAATTTGCCCGAGGAACACGCAAAGTTAAACAGTGAGCTGAGTTGAGTGGCATTGTGCATTAAACCTACTAGCTGCCCGCCGGCACTGTGACCTATCAAATGGTAGTGGGTATTCGGAAATGTTTTTTGAAGTTGTTCTAGCACTGCGGGCATATCCTGCTCGCCCCACGATTGCAAATTCGCTTTACTATTTTTAATGCTGCCTTTAAGTGATTGGCCTATCCCGCTGTTGTCAAACGTAATAACGGCAAATCCATTTTGCTGCAAGTAAGTAGCAAAGTTTGCATAAAACTGCTGCTTAATCCCCGTTGCAGGTGCAATCATTACTGCGCCTTTTATGGTGCCTTCTGGTTTAAATACATGCGCGCTTAATGTTTGCCTGTTATTGCAGGTAATAGTGATGTGATCAAAGTGTGGTGTGGCCATTAGAGTTATTATTTTCCATATAAAGTACACAGGTGAAAAGAATAGCTGGTTAGACCAGTAGAGGCAATAATACTATTTTTCCCGTGTTCATGTCCTAATGGCAAAAAATCAAAAACAAGCTATTTTGCGTCACTATTCACCTGCGCTAGTAAGTCGAGTACTTTTTGTTGACCAAAAGTTTGTGCAAATTGCTCTGCTGTTTGGCCGGCTTTGTTTTGATGGGCGTTATCGCAATCAAGGCTGACAAGTGTTTTAGCTATGCTAAATTCGCCTCTAAATATAGCGGCCATTAGGGCCGTATTACCACGCTTATCTTCAAGGCAGGCATTAGCGCCTAACTGTAAAAGCGTGTTAACCGTGCTTTTATTACCGTGATAAGTGGCAATCATTAGCGCGGTGTAACCTTTGTTGTTGTAACTATTAATAGGAATGCCAGCATCAACAAACTGCGTTATTACGGCGGTGTCGTCGGTGCGTGCGGCTGCAAAGTAATAAGCAAGTAGGCTTTCGTACTGTGTTTGGGCGGTTGTTGGCTCATTTACAGTGCTTTGTTGTTCATTACCAAAGCTTGAAAAGCTCATCACTAAAGTAAATATAATAAGGAATTTACGCATACGGTTTACCTTTTAAAAAAAGAGGAAGGAGAGTCGATCCTTCCTCTTGGTTGGGTAAAATTATTAAAGTTTAGCGGCTAGTTGTTTAACCATTTTAATATCGCCATTTACGGCTTTAGTTAAACGTGTACCGTACTCGCTGTCGGCTTTGTAAAAGTGGCTGAGCATTTTGTGCATAACTTTGCTGTCTTTTACTTTGCCTAAATCGCCAGCTAAGTTGTTAACTAAGTTAGTGCGTTCTTGCTTACTAAAGCCACGGTAAAGTACGCCAGCTTGAGCAAAGTTTTGCTGCTTTTTAATCGCGGCTTGTTGTACGTACCCTTTAAGCTCAGTGTTGCTTCTGCGTGCAATTGGGTTTTCTGCAACGTTTTCGTGACTTGGTTGGTAGTTCACATTACTTGTTGTATTACCGTAGTTCATTGCGCCGTCTTGGTTGTAGTTAACCACATCAACTTTTGCGCGGTTAATTGGCAATTGTTGGTGGTTAGCACCTAAGCGGTACATTTGTGTATCTGAGTATGAAAACACACGCCCTTGTAATAGTCTGTCTTCAGAAGGCTCAATACCCGGGATTACATTTGCCGGTGCCATTGCAACTTGTTCTGTAGATTGGAAGAAGTTAGTTGGCATACGGTTTAAGGTCATTGTACCCACTTTTGTTTCTTTAACGTCTAACCACATTTTTGTTGCATCTAATGGGTTGTAATCAAAGTCATCTAACTGCGATGGGTCAAGGGTTTTAATATATAGATCCCACTTAGGGAAGTTGCCTTTACCAATTTCGGTGTACAGGTCACGAGTTAAGTGTTGAAAATCTTTTCCTTGTACTTCGGCTACTTCTTTTGCATCTAGGTTGTCGATACCTTGTTGGCTTACCCAATGAAACTTAACGTATTTAACATCGCCTGATTTATTAATCATTTTATATGCATGTACGCCCCAACCATCCATTTTGCGTAAGCTTGCTGGTGTACCGTAGTCGCTGTATACCCACGTTAACATGTGAGTAGAGCCCGGCTCGTACGAGAAAAACTCAAATAAACGGTTAGGATCTTGAATGTTATCTACCGGAGATGGCTTTAACGAGTGAACCATATCTGGGAATTTAATCGCGTCACGGATAAAGAACACAGGTAAGTTGTTACCTACTAAATCCCAGTTACCTTGGTCTGTGTAAAATTTTGTAGCAAAACCACGAGGATCACGCAGCGTTTCAGGGCTACCTTTTGAGTGAATTACTGATGAAAAACGAACAAATACGTCTGTTTCTTTACCTGCTTCTGCAAATGGCGCCGCAATTGTTAAATCGTCTAGTTCTTTTGAGGCTACAAACACGCCGTGTGCGCCAGTTCCTCGCGCATGCACTACACGTTCAGGGATACGCTCGCGTGCAAAACGTTGCAGCTTTTGAATTAGGTGTACGTCTTCAAGTAATACACTGCCGCGCTCACCGGCGGTCATTGAGTTTTGATTATCGCCAACAGCTGCGCCGTTGTCTTTTGTAAGAGTGGTAACCGCACTTGCAGGTAATGCCACTGCAAGGGCTAATGCGCTTAAAGTTAATTTAGTTTTTGTTGTGTTTATTTGAGTTTTCATTGTCGACCTCATTATTTAAAAGTGCCGGCAGTGTTGCTGGCTGTTTAACTGTTAACGAGTGTATGGGTTAAATTTATTTCGGTAAAATTGATTGTTTAGATTGTAATAATCACAAAAGTAGATTGGCATCTGCAGTAAATACACTTGTTGTGAATACGGCATGCGATTTTAGTCGTAACAGCTAAAATCAAAACTAATGAAAATCAACAGCTTTTTTATTGAGGTGTTGATTATTTGAACTATGTGGCGGGTTTTTAAGTTCACAACGTGTTGACATATTATAATAATAAAGAGAATATGCTCACTCTCTGGGCTTATGCTCAGGTTTGTGTTTGCATAAAACTAAATGCAATAAGGTAAAAAAATGAACCCTAAAATTGAACTGGTTATTTTTGACTGTGATGGCGTTGTAATTGACAGCGAAGTTTTAAGTGCGCAAGTGCTCATCGATATGCTTGTTGATAAAGCGGTGTTTATTGACCGTGCTTATGTACAAGAACATTTTTTAGGGTGCAATTTTAAAGCGGTTACTCAAAAGATAGCCGATGCTTTTAATGTTGAATTGCCAGAGCGATTTGAAGCTGATTATAGAAATGCACTTTTACATGAGTTTGAAACAGCCCTAATGCCCACAAATGGCATTAAAGAGGTATTGGCTAATTTAGCTACACCTAGCTGTATAGCAACTAGTAGTAGCCCTGCACGAACAGAAAAGGCATTAAGCGTCGTTAAATTGAGTCATTATTTTGATGAGGTGTTTACTTCAAGTGAAGTAAAAAATGGCAAACCTGCGCCGGATTTATTTTTACACGCCGCTAAAAAAATGGGGGTTAACCCAGCCCATTGCTTGGTAATAGAAGACTCTATAGCGGGCGTGAGTGCGGCGCTTGCCGCAAACATGCAAGTACTTCATTACAGCGGTGGAGGGCATATGCAAGGAGCTGTTAATTTTGTTCACAAGGCATACCCCGAGGTTGCTCATTTAACAGATTGGAAAGCGTTTTATGAAATGTATCCAACCCTAAAAATATAAAAATAGCGTTGATTTAGTCCCACACTGACATGAATGACGTTGTTTAAGAATTTTCGAGGTTGTGTGCTTAGCCGCACACACAACTAAATGCACGTTTTTGTGATTATTATCGTGTTAAAACAATAGGAAGTACCATGGCAACGAGTCCACACACACACACATTTAAAGATATAAACGAAGAGCAACTTCCCGTTGCTAATAATAAGCTTCATGGTTGGAAGCATTTTGCCGGTTTATACGCGGGTGAGCATGTTGCAGCCACTGAGTTTGTTATTGGTGCAACATTTGTTGCACTGGGTGCATCAACCATCGACATTTTACTAGGTTTATTAATTGGTAATTTATTAGCAATGTGTTCTTGGTGGCTAATTACAGCGCCAATTGCAGTAGAAACGCGTTTAAGTTTATATAATTATTTGAACAAAATTGCTGGTAACTCAATGACTAAGCTCTATAACTGGGCTAACGTCATTATTTTTAGTGTTATATCGGCGGCGATGATTACGGTATCGTCCACTGCGGTTCGATTTTTATTTGATATTCCCGCACAGTTAGATTGGTACCCAAATAGTTTAGCGTTTGTGGGTATTGTTTTAGCCGTTGGCTCTATTGTTGTGTTTGTGGCTATGTATGGTTTTTCTACTGTAGCTGACTTTTCTAAAATTTGTGCACCCTGGCTATTTGTTATTTTTATAGCGGGCTCGTTTGCACTTTTCCCTGAACTTTCAAATCATGTAATTGGGTCAACCACGTTAACCAGCTTTAGTGACTTTATGACCATTGGCGACTCATCCATATGGACCGGTACGAATGCAGAAGGGGAGCAGGGGATTGGCCTACTTGAGGTAATTGGTTTTGCGTGGGCTGCTAACTCTATTACTCACTTTGGTTTAATTGATATGGCGATTTTTAGATTCGCCAAGCGCAAAAGCTATGGTTTGTTCTCGGGCGTAGGCATGTTTTTTGGTCATTACTTAGCGTGGATCTCTGCCGGTATTATGGGTGCAGGTGTTGCGGTATTACTTAAAACAACTATTTCATCACTCGATCCGGGCGATGTGGCTTACCACGCATTAGGTTGGACTGGGTTTGTTATTGTAATTATTGCAGGTTGGACTACAGCTAACGCAAACCTATATCGTGCGGGGCTTGCGGCGCAATCTATTTTTGTAAACCACTCTCGTGAGCGCACAACCGCTATTGTAGGGATTGTGACCGTAGTTATTGCATGTTTCCCGTTCGTATTTTCTCAAATGCTACCTTTACTTACTTATGCTGGCTTATTGGTTGTGCCTGTTGGGGCGATTGTATTTGCCGAGCATGTATTATTTCCTAAAATTGGCTTAACGCGCTACTGGGCTAAATACAAAAACATAACTCGAAGTGTGCCGGCCATTGCGTCTTGGGCGTTAGCGTTAGTGTTTGGCTTTGGTCTAAATGCGCTAGATGTTATGTCGTTTTATTACTTATTTATACCTACCTGGTTTTTTACCATTGTTGTTTACACGCTGTTAGCGAAAAAGTATGGCGCTGGTGAAGACTACAAACAACATATAGTTGCTGAGGAACAAGAGCAACGTGATATTAAAGCGTATCAAGCAGCGCAGGCGAAAGACATTCCAAAACCTGTAGTTGATGGTTCTATGTTTACTAAAGTGCTTAATGCGGTTTCGACTATTTCACTTGTCATTATTTGTATATTTGCAAGCCAAGTCATGTTTTTTAGCGACACAATGAGCATATATAGCGCAAACAAATTGCAGTTTGAGATAGCGTGTTTTATTTGTACGGTTATCTATTTTGTTACCGCTTATTGGTCATTAAAACGCCATAAAGCGCTCAATGCTGCATTGTAATTTACACGTTTTTTAATTTTTGTTTTAGTAAGGCCGCACCATGACACAACATCACACTAATGCCCTTGTTAAAGGGCTAAATCAACAAAGTTTGGCATATATGCCAAGCCATGTAGACACCCCTAGCTACGACCGCAGTAAAGTAAAAGCAGGTATAGTTCACATTGGCGTTGGCGGTTTTCACCGTGCTCACCAAGCCATGTATATTAATGAGTTATTAAAAACGCCAGGTTCTGAGCAATGGGGTATTTGTGGTGTAGGCTTGCTTGAAGCAAATCGTGGACTGCGCGATGTATTAAAGCAGCAAGACTACCTTTACACATTAACGGTAAGACACCCAAATGGGACAATAGACAATACCGTTATAGGTTCTATGATTGATTTTTTGTTTGCGCCTGAGAACAAACAAGCTGTTATTAATAAGCTCGCACACCCTGATACTAAAATTGTGTCTTTAACTATTACTGAAGGCGGATACAACTTTAACCCAGTAACGGGTGAGTTTGATTATGCAAACCCAGACATAATTAACGACATTAATAATCCAAACGATCCTATTACTGCATTTGGATATATAGCAGCTGCGTTGAAGCTACGTAAAGAACAAGGCCTTAATGCGTTTACAGTACAGTCGTGCGATAACATTCAACATAATGGCAATGTAACGCGCAAAATGTTACTCGCTTTTGCCGCAGAGCAAGATGCAGCATTAAGTGAATGGATTGCTGCTAATGTAAAGTTTCCCAATGCTATGGTAGACCGAATTACGCCAGTATCTAAACAAAGTGATATTGACTATGTTGTTGATGCTTACGGTGTTAGCGATGAATGGCCAATAACGTGTGAATCGTTTACACAATGGGTAATTGAAGATTCTTTTTGTGACGGGCGGCCAAATTGGGATAACGCTGGTGCTCAATTTGTAAAAGATGTAACCCCTTTTGAAACCATGAAAATTCGCTTATTAAATGCAGGCCACTCAGTACTGGGTTTACTGGGGTCTGTACATGGCTATGGCACAATTGACGAAACAGTATCAGATCCCTTATTTGCAAAGTACTTACGTGCGTTTATGGATAAAGAAGTAACGCCTAACCTAGAGCAATTAGAAGGCATTGATCTTGAAATCTACAAAGACACACTTATTGAGCGTTTTGCAAACCCTAATATTAAAGACAGCTTATCGCGTATTTGTTCGGAGAGTGCAGCTAAACTACCTAAGTTTTTAATTGCCACTATTAACGAAAACCTAGCGCAAGGGCGAGATGTATCACTAGCTACACTCGTTATTGCTGCATGGTGTTTTTATAGCGACAAAGGGGAAGATGAGCAAGGCAATACGCTTGAAGTAATTGATGCAATGCAAAGCGAGCTTCATGAAGCTGCTGCTAAAACGACGACTGATAACCTTGCATTTTTATCGCTAACAAGCTTATTTGGCGATTTAAACACGCAAAGCGCCTTTACGTCTCACTACAAAAACAATGTAGACGCGTTATACGCACCAGCAAGCAAAATAAAAGCAATTATGAAAAACGTGCTTGAGCCTAAAGGTAACTAATAATGAGCATTTTAATTGATTCTAAACAAGGTAAAGACGTAAGCGTAAGTTGTTTTGGCGAAGTGCTATGGGATTGTTTTGCAACAGGTAAACGCTTAGGTGGTGCACCATTAAACATGTGTGTGCGCATTAACTCATTAGGTATTAAAGCCGACATGATAAGCGCAGTAGGTAACGATGAATTAGGTACTGAGCTTCTTGGCGAAATTAAAGCAAAAGGCGTTAGTTGCGATTATATTACCGTTAATAACGACAAAAAGACCAGCACCGTACAAGTTACTTTAGACAAAAGCGGTTCAGCCAGCTACGAAATAGTCGCTGATACGGCATGGGACAACATTACTCTTACTGATTCACTTATTGAAAAAGTAAAAGCCAGTGATGTATTTGTATTTGGCAGCCTAATTGGCCGCAGTGAAGCCTCACTTGCTACGCTAAACCAGCTAGTTGATGTAGCTAACTTTAAAGTGTTTGACGTAAATTTACGCGCCCCGCATTACACATTAGACACGCTAGTAGATTTAATGAATAAAGCAGATTTTATCAAGTTAAACGATGAAGAGCTTTACGAAATTGCCAAAGCAATGGGGTGTAAGTTCCATTCGCTTGAGCAAAACCTAGCATTTATTGCAGAGCAAACTAACACTGAATATTTATGTGTAACCAAAGGCAGTCACGGCGCACTGTTAACTGTTAAGGGCCAAAATTATTATAATTCAGGCTATTTAATTAGTGTTGTAGACACAGTGGGCGCTGGGGATTCATTCTTAGGTTCATTGATATATCAATTATGTAGCAGCGATTGTGCTCAGCATGCGGTTGATTTTGCCTGTGCGGTAGGGGCTATGGTTGCAGAAAGTGCAGGTGCTACACCTACATTGACTCATGAAAAAATTAACGAATTTATGCGTCCTCTTTAAAAAAATTGTGTGTTGAAAGCGGCTTAAGCAATATGCTTAGCCGCTTTTTTTTGCCTAAAAATAGTGTGGTAAACATACATTTTGAACGTTTAAACAGCGGTATTCGTCAGGTTTCTAAACGAGTTATCAAATTACTTCATAAAGTGAACAAGTCATGAACGATTGCGACTAAGGTATTAGCTAAACGTCTAATTGTCTGTAAAAAATAGCTTTGATATTGTTCCAAAGTTATTAAGTCACCTTTATGCGAAGCGATACACACTGCGCTTCTAAATACACATACAAAAGAGAAACGTGCTTTATGATTATCTTTTTTATTTGCCTCACTATATTAATTTTGGGATATAAGTTTTATAGCCCATTTGTAGAAAAACAAGCAGGCATGGATTCAACGGTTGATACACCACAAAAACGCTTTAGTGAAGGTGTTGATTACGTGGCTATTCACCCTGTTCGTGCTTTTTTAATTCAATTTTTAAATATTGCAGGTGTGGGTCCAATTTTTGGCCCTATATTGGGCGCTTTATATGGTCCGGTTGCGCTTGTATGGATTGTGTTAGGAAATGTATTAGGTGGCGCTGTTCACGACTTTTTCTCAGGTGTAATGAGTATAAAAGAAGACGGTAAAAGCTTACCTGAAATAGCTGGTCACTATTACAATGTTGTATTTAAAGGCTTTATGCTTATTTTCACCGCAATGCTGTTATTTTTTGTTGGTGTAGTATTCATAATGAGCCCAGCGGGTTTACTTAGTAACTTAAATTTATTTGAAGGTACATTTTTAGCCAATAATACTTTTTGGGTATTGGCTATTTTGGCTTATTACTTTTTAGCGACGCTGTTACCAATTGATAAGATCATTACACGTTTTTACCCTATTTTTGGTTTGTTAATGATTGTTATGACAGTCGCTGTTGCCGTGTCGTTACTTATTAACGCGCCACATTTACCGGTTGCTGGCGACTTTTTGGCGTATTTTGAAGCCGATCACGCGCATGACTTTTTAGCACCAAACCCCGACGGGTTACCAACTTGGCCCCTATTATTCATAACCATTACCTGTGGTGCTATTAGTGGTTTTCATTCAACGCAAGCACCTATTATTGCTCGTTGCTTAACAAACGAAAAATATGTACGCCCGGTGTACTACGGTGCCATGATGTGTGAAGGCATTGTTGGTTGTGTTTGGGCATTGGCTGGTATTGCGGCTTTCCCTGAAGGTTATGCTGGTTTAAAAGCAATGCTTGATCAAGGTGGTCCAGGCTTAGTTGTAAACCATATTGCAAATAGTTACTTAGGTGTATTTGGCGGTATTATGGCAATTATTGCGGTTGCTGTTTTCCCTATTACCTCAGGCGACACCGCATTTCGTTCACTGCGCTTAACGGTAGTTGATGCCTTTAATATTCCGCAAAGTATACGTAATCGTCTGTTGTTGGCTTTACCTATTCTAACTATTGCTTACTTTATGACCAAGTTGGATTTTTCATTAATTTGGCGTTACTTTGCGTTTTCAAATATGTTGCTTTCTACCAGTGTACTATGGCTTGCTACTAAGTATTTGTTTGACCGTGGCACCTTTCATTGGATTGCGAGTATACCTGCGGTTATTGCAACGGCTGTGACCTTGTCGTATATCACAACAGCTGCAATTGGTTTTAACTTATCGAGCGATTTAGGTAAACCCATAGGTGCAGGGGTCGCGGTGATTGGTCTGATCATACTTGCCATTGTGCATGCTAAGCATAAAGCGAGCCCAGCAGTTTAAATAATTTCCGTGTAAAACTAAAAAGCGAGCTAATTAAGCTCGCTTTTTTATTCGTCAAATCGTCTGGTTAAATACTGTCTCGCGTTGCTAAATCAAAGTAGCTGTGATCGTCGAGTGTTTTACTGATCATCATCGCACCCTCAAGCATACTTACCGTTTGAATAGCTGCTTTTTGTGGGTTTATTTCACCGTTGACCGAATGCGCTGCGCTTAGCCAGGTTAAATTTTGAGTGAAAAAGCGCTTTACTTCTTCACGTACTTTTTCAGGTAAGCTGTCACTCTCGGCGCCAAGTAAACCGCATAAGCACATTTTTTTATCGGTCACCAATGCGCCTCTAAATAGCGACGTATAAAAGTCGATAGGGTTTTTACCTTGCGCTTTTAACTCAGCGGGCTCCCCTAATGAAAGCAAAAACGCATCAGTGTATTGATGTGCAAGCTCTGCGCCTAAGTCGGCTTTAGTAGGAAAGTGATAATGTACACTGGCGCTTTTTATACCTACTTCGTTAGCAAGTTCTCTAAAGCTAAAATTGCTGTATCCGCCTAGGCGTACTTTATTCTCTGCCGCTTTGAGTAGGGCCTCTTTTTTGCTCATACATCTTCATCCTATTGTTGACCATAAAATTATCGACCAGTAGGTAGTTATTTTCAAGCCTTAATATTTTTATAAATAAAATATTAAGTTTCATGCGGTTAGCAAATACTCTGCTTATGTAGTTATTTTAAAGTTTGACTTAGTTTGGTATAAAGAATATAAATACCTATCAGTAGGTAGGTGAATTGAAAAAGGTCAAACTCAATGAAAATTTATGATGTAGAAAACTTTCCAAACCCGCTTCGCATTCGTATTGCGCTAGCGGAGAAAAATGCGACAACTGAAGTTGAATTTATTCCAGTAGACTTGCTTAATGGTGAACACCGGACAGAGGCTTTTATAGCTAAAAACCCATTAGCTGGTGTGCCAGTATTAGAGCTTGACGACGGAACATTTATATCAGAATGCACTGCAATTACTGAATATATTGATGCTGCTTTTACAGGGCCATCATTGATGGGCATTTCGGCAAAAGAGCGCGCAGTAATAAATATGATGCAAAAACGTGCTGAGTCTATGGTACTTGATGCTGTTGCAACGTATTTTCATCATGCTACTGATGGATTAGGCCCAGAGCTTGAAACATATCAAAATATTGCATGGGGCGAAAAGCAAGGTGAAAAGGCGCGTACTAACTTAAATTATTTTAACGATATACTCGCTAAATCAAGGTTTGTTGCGGGCGATAATTTTAGTATTGCCGATATAACTCTTTATGCTGGATTAGTGTTTGCTGGGTTTGCCAACATTGCGCTACCGAGTCATTTAACTCATTTGCTTGCGTGGCAAAAAGCAGTTGCAGCTCGACCAAGCGTCGCGGGCTTATAAGTAAAAGTGGGTTCAATAGGCCAATTAAACTCGGTATATTGAGTTTAATTGGCAAAACAAAAATTTAAGGGGCAAGCATGAAAATAGCAGCCGATTTTAGTCAGCGTATAGTGGTGAACAGTAATACATTACCGTGGGTAAAATCGCCTATGGCAGGCGTTGATAGGCGACCTCTTGATCGCATCGGCGATGAGGTTGCGCGTGCAACGAGTATTGTTCGTTATGCACCAGGTAGTGAGTTTTCGCCACATGTTCATACCGGCGGGGAAGAGTTTGTTGTGTTAGAAGGTGTTTTTCAGGATGAACATGGCGATTTTCCTGCTGGCTCGTACATTAGAAACCCGCCGCAATCACAACATAAGCCGGGTTCAAAAGAGGGATGCACTATTTTTGTTAAGCTGTGGCAGTTTCAGCCACAGGATAGAACACACGTTCGGTTGCAAACTCACTTTATGGGAATCGTTGAACACTCAACACAACAAGGGGTTGCGGTAACACCTTTATACAAAGATGAGTTTGAGGAAGTTAGCTTAATTCATTTAGCGCCTAATGCGCAGTTTGTTTTAGATGCTGAGTGCGGAGCTGAGTTGTTAGTAATTGAAGGCGCCGTAACAGAAGGGCAAGATTTGCTTGAAAAAAGTAGCTGGTTGCGTACGCCTGTAAATTCTAATGTTTTAGCAAAAGCAGGCAAGCTGGGTGCTAAGTTATGGGTTAAAGAAGGGCATTTAAACGATGTAGATAACCAAATTGCACGAGTGCAGGGAGCTTAACTAACTTAAGCTCAGCTTAAATACGGTTTTGTTGATTTGCTTCATCATTGATTAATATAAAGTGCTTTATGCTCAAAACTTACTATAAGAATGAGCAAATGTAATGGCAAATTTAATTCCTAGTTTAACACTTGATATAGAAGGCGCTGGACGCGAAATTTTTATAACGTTAAAAGCAGTGGGTAATTTAAAGCACGCTGATTACAATGCAATTACCCCTAAAATTGAAGCCGCGCTTTTAAAGGTAAACAACCCGATTATTAATTTATTTATAGACGGCATTGAGTTAAAGGGCGTGGGTTTTAAATCGATATTAGACGATTTGAATTTAGGGATAAAGCATAATAAAGCGCTAAGTAAAGTAGCTATTTACGGTAATAAAACATGGCAAGCAACCGCTGCAAACATGGGGAATCGTATTATTTGTGGTGAAATGGCTTACTTTGAAAATGCCACTGCGGCAATTGATTGGCTTGAACACTAGTTTTAAATGGGCCTATTATTTTGGGTTTAGGCTAGTGTTATTAGACTAAAGTCTATAGGTTAGATTTATTCACTTATTAGTTTTGTTTTTATCGTTTGTCGGTTTTATAGGGATCCTCTAAAGTTCAGTTGTCGGCAACAAGCACGACTTAACTTAACAGGATTATGACCATGAAAACACTTATCAAAACTATCGCTCTTGGCTCACTATTAACATGTTCAGCTGCTGCAATGGCTGATCAAAGTGATTACAAATTAATGGTTATTGAAGCGCAAACCGCGCCGCAGCCACTTGAGCAATCTTTTAATAGCTGTGCACTTAATGTTAAGTCAAAAAACTACGCTGAAGCAGAACAAATTTGTACTAAAGCAATTGCACTTTTACAAGATGCCGATGCCCCTAAATTTAAAGTTCGTCAGCTTACATCATTTGCATTAAGCAATCGCGGTGTAGCGCGCCTAAAAGCTAAAAATGAAACGGCCGGCCTTGCTGACCTATACGAGGCAAAACAACTATCTAACAACGATATGGTATCGCATAACTTAACGCGCGCTAAAGAAGAACTTGCTTTATAACATCCAGATAAACAATAGTTGAAAAAGCCCCTGTAGGTATTTATCTACAGGGGCTTTTTTAGATTAATTTTTAAAATGTTGCAGGGTGTGTTAGCTCAAAGTACGTCGTTTAAAACGGGCAATGCAGGAAAAGCACCCTTTGATAAACAGGCTTTTGAGCCACAACGAAGGCCAAAACTTAATGCGTCTTTAATTACTTGTTTATTATTGAGTTTGTCGCTTGGTAATAGCGTCTCGTTGAAATGATTTAAATGATATAACACACCTGCAATAAACGCGTCTCCGGCACTGGTTGTATCTATTGCATTAATAATCGGTGCAGCTTCACTTACGTTAAACATTTTATGGTAAACAGTGGCAGGCTCGGGTCCATCGGTTAAGAAAATTAAACTAACGCCTAACTCTAATAGCGATTGTAAATATTCATCACCTGATTGACTGGTGTGTTCTGCTAAAAAATTTAACTCATCACGTGATAGTTTTATAATGTCGCAATGGGCGTAGCAGGCACGCACATTAGGCTCAATATCACGAATATTATGCCAAAGGCTGTATCGTAAATTTACGTCAAAGCTAACAAGTTTATTATGAATTTTTGCTTGTTTTAAAGCGCTCAATGTTGTGTTTGCAATGGCAATACTGGTTAGCGTATTTGAGCAAAAGTGTAGGGTACTTATTTCATCCCACTGAATTTGCTGTAAATGTTCAGGAGCAAGGAGTAGGTCGGCGGTGTTATGGCGGTAAAAATTAAAGCTGCGTTCGCCAGTTTCATCTAAGCTGACAATAACCATCGCTGTTTGCGCATTTTTTATAGTAAATAAATACTCGGTGCCGACATTATATTGCTTTAACGCGTCGGTAAGTTGTTTGGCAAAGTAATCATCACCCATACCACCACAAAATGCAGCGCTACCACCTAACTTTGCATAGCCTACTGCTACGTTTGCAGGTGCGCCACCAGGAATAGGTAAATACGCTGTGTTGTGTGAGTCTTGTGGCAACATATCAATAAGCAGCTCGCCAAGGCTTAGTAATTTGGTCATGTTATAAATCCTAAAAAACCTAGCAAGGCTAGGTTAAATGTAAGGGAGAGTAATAAAATTTAAGTTGAGTAGGGAATAAAGCGCTGAAATAAAACTGCATTTCAGCGCTCAACACACTCAGACTCGGTTAGTTAAACGCGTATTTAAGCGTTAGTGATGTTGTACGGCCATTAATTGTACGTGCGCGTATAATATCGTTTGCTGGTACAGAGCCTTCCTCTGCTTCTGTAATGCCTACAGTATCAAATAGGTTATTTACATTCAGTGCCAGGCTAAGGTTTTCAGATAGGTCGTAGCTCACAAAGCCATTTACCTGTGTGTAACCATCGAATTTAAGGTCGTTATTATCTTGAGCGTAAGCGTCAGTTGTACCAATAAAGCTTAGACCTGCTGCCCCTTTTTCATAGCTGTAGCGAGCCATTAGTGAGTAAATTAAATCCGCTTGACGGCGTGGTGTGTTACCTACAACGTCAGGAGATAGTGCATCTTTAGCAATTTCAGCATCAGTCCACGTCAAGTTACCACGAAAATCCCACGCATCCATGAAGTACGTTGATTCAATCTCAATACCTTTGGCTTCGTATTCACGGTCGAAGAACTTTTGTGATGTTGCTTCAAAGTTTTGTTCTTCAGTTTCTGCGTAGAACGCTGTTGCAAATACCGATAGTGAGTCAAAACGTTTTTTAACACCAAACTCAAATTGATTTACTTCATCAACTGCATCTTCATCAGCTACTGAGCCATCTGAGCGTACTTTACCAAATAAAAGACGATCAGCGTTTGCACGTCCGCCTTTACTGATACGTGCAAATGTTGCAAGGCTAGGGTCTATTTGGTAGTTAGCACCAATTGAGTAAGAAGAGTAGCTCCAGTCGTAATTTACTGGGCTTGAGTTAGCATGATCAATACCTACAACATTCTGCTCGGGTACTGAAATAACACCATCACGGTTCATATCAACAGTAGATGTTACTGCTCCTGCGTAGTTACCGCGTGCTTCACCGCTGTCATAACGCGCACTTGCATCGATACTCAAGTCACCAAGTTTAGTTGAGAACGCAACATAAGGTGCACGTGTGTCGTATTCAGTGTCGTAGTCGCGCTGACAACAGTTACCCCAAAATGGCGTGCCGTATGCGTATAAACCATTTTCTGAAAACTCAGTGCCGTCGGCAGCCGTTACATTTAACAGTGCTGCGTTGTCACCTTTAAGCTCCATAACGTAAGAGTTCCACAACCACGACATCGCTATGTTTTGCGTTGATGCGTAGTAACCAAACGTAAGGCTTGTGTCATCGTCAAACGATTTTGTTAGTTTAAAGTCGTTAACAATAGAGTCAAAGTCATTCATTGTTACGTCAAACGTATGGATACGCATAGCTAAATCGCCATTGAATGCGTCACCTGTGTTTGCATTGCTCAGTGTTGCGCCTGCTCCGCCAATGCTTGCAGCCATTGCCGATGCATCGCCTACTTCAGCTGGAATAATAGAATTAAAGTTTCCGCCAACTGACGATTTACGAAAACGGTTTTCAATACGCCAATCGTTGTCTAAGTCAAATACAGCTTCAAAGCCAATAGAATCAACATTTGGGTTCATACCATCGCGAATGTCACCATTGCTAATTTGGTTTTGACCATTTAAGCGAACTGTTTTAGTGAACAGTGCTGAATGAGGTGTATCTGACTGAGAATCAAACCCAGGAACTGAATCACCATTTGAGTACATTGGCATTGGAAGGTAACCAACGCTTTTGTCGTCTAAGTGTTTGTAGTAAAGACGCACATAGCCGTTTTCGAAATCTTTAGTCAAATTAGCTTTTATTTGACCACCTTTATTTGACGTGTAACCTGTTTCACGTGGGCCTTCACCTTGGCGTACAAAGCCACCCACATGAAAGCGAACGCTGTCAGTTAAATAAGTACCGTATTCAAAATCAGTACGGACACTATCGAAATCTAGGCCAACAGTGGTTGCAACGCTGCCCGATTCGTTTTCGCCGTTTTTAGAGATAAAGTTGATGATACCGCCCGGTGCATTACTTGCTGCTGTAGACGCTGAACCACCACGAATTGACTCAACCGTTTGTACCGTGTTGTCAAGGCGCATAAAAATGTCAGCATTACCAAAAGCGATGTCACCGTATTGCAGTACAGGTAAACCGTCTTCTTGTAACTGTAAAAATTTAGCGCCACCTGATGCAACCGGTAGACCACGAACTGCAATGTTTGCATTACCTTCACCGCCAGTAGATTCTGAACGGATACCCGGAATGATTCTAAATGCTTCAGCGGTAGAGCGAGGTGTTGAAACTTGAACTTGTTCAAGCGAAACACTGCTTACTGATACGCTTGAAGCCATAATTGTTGTACGGCGTGGAACACCGGTTACAACGATTGTTTCAAGTCCTTTGTTTTGTGATGCTTCTGGCTGAGTTGTTTCTGCTTCTTGAGCATTAATGCCTTGGCTTACTGCAAGTGCTAATGCACTGATTAAATATAAAGGAGTGTTGTGTGTTGTCATGTGAACGCCTCGTTATGTTGAACCTAAATGGTTATTTATTTTTACTTAATCGATTAAGTAAAAATAACAAAATTTTTACAAGATGCAAATTATTTTATTATTAATTTGCTCTTTTTTTACTCACCCATTGATTTGTAGGGTAATTTTTTTGTTAAATAATTATCAAATTAATTAGTAACTACGTTATTTTGCTCTAAAGCTGATGCTGATGGGTCACGAAAATAATTAAATAGCATAGCCAAAAATAAAATAACTGCAAAACCAGTTGCTAAGTAAAAACCGTAACGCACATGACCAAAGTAATCACTGATCATGCCCATTAAAAGTGGGGCTAATGCTGCTGACAATGCGGTAAAAAATAATATAACGCCGGCTACAGCACCATGTTGTTGAACAGGGAAACAGGAAATGCCCTTAGAGTTTAAAGTAGGGTAAACCATTGACATAAATAAACCTGAAAGCGGAAGCAATCCAACGGCCCAATCTACACCGCCAATTAATGTGCCTACATAACATAGTGCTATGCCAAGGCTTAGGTAGGTCATTACGCCTTGCCAGCTAAAGCGATTTAGTAACCATACCGCTATAAAACGACCCGCTGCGCGAAGTATAAAGAATATGGTTAATGCGTAGGTTGCAAGTAATGGCCATGAACCAGTGTAATCTTGTAATAGTGTTGGCATCCATACATAAATAGCCACTTCGGTTGCAACGTATAGTGCGATAGCCATTGAAAAGCCCAGTGCATAAGGGTTTTTAATCATTTTCATGGTGGTGGCAAGTGAAGCGGGTTTTTCGGTTGTTTTTACAACTGGCGGATAATCTGCGCGCCACGCCAGAAGCGCAAGGATCAAACACATAACACCAGCAATAATGTAAAGGTATGTCCAGCTAACATTTTGAACGAGTAAAACACCTACCAGTGCAGGACCAACAATAGCACCTATTCCAAAAAAGCCTTCTACCTTGTTCATTGTTTTGGTGTGTTCTTCGTTACTGTGTGAAATATCACCCAATAAAGCTAATGCACCTGTTTTAAATAAACCGATTGCCAAACCAATACAGCAAAGAAGTACCAAGAAAAAATTAAAACTAGAACTTACTGCAAATAAAAAACAACTTGCAGAAAAAATGAGTAACCCCAGCATAATGGTTTGCTTTCGTCCAAGGCTGTCGGCTAAAAAGCCTAAAAATAGTCCACTAAAAGCAATTAAAGCCATTGGCGCATAATGAAAGGCACTGGCTTGGGTCATACTTAAGCCAAAGTCTTTTATAAGCTCAGGGATGATCATGCCGACCGCATCAGAGGTCATGGCAAACATAAAAAACATCATGTATGTGAGCCAGCGTATTTGTCGCAACGGATCGCTGCTTGCTTGTGTGTGTGATTTTGTCATTTTATTTAATCCTCGTTAAATGCAGGCTAATACGCGTTAAGTCAGTTAGTTACTTAGTGAAGTATTATTCGTGCAACGATATTTGTATGTAAAATTTTTAAAAATTACTTGTAAATTCTTACTCTCTAGTTAAAGATATATCTTAATCGATTAAGTTTCAACATGGTAATCACACAATGATGCAAAACAAAGTTCAATTGATCACATATGCTGATCGAATCACTGGCCAAGACATTAATGCACTCACTACACTTTTAAATGGATCTTTAAAAGGCGTATTTGGCGGTGTGCATTTGTTGCCATTTTATAACCCAATTGACGGCAGTGATGCTGGCTTTGACCCAATAGACCATAGTGAAGTAGATTCAAGAATAGGTTCTTGGGAAGACATTAAAGCGCTTGGTAACAACCATGATTTAATGGCCGACTTAATTGTTAACCATGTTTCGGCGCAATCTTTTCAGTTTCAGGATGTGCTTGCTAAAGGTAAAGCCTCTGAATTTTGGGATTTGTTTTTAACCAAAGAAGACGTATTTCCAAATGGCATGAGCGACGCAGAGCAAAAAGCAATTTATCGTCCTCGCCCTGGTAGTTGTTTTACACCAATGAAATGTGGTGATGGTGAAACGTATGATTTTTGGACTACATTTACCGATAATCAAATTGACATTAATGTAAAGGTAGAGGCTGGCGTTGCGTATTTAAATAATGTACTCACCAAGTTCTCTGCAAACAATGTAAATATTATTCGGTTAGATGCAGCGGGTTACGCTATTAAGCAAGCGGGTACTAACTGTTTTATGCTAGATGAAACGTTTGGTTACTTAGATAACTTATCTAAGCAAGCAAATGAATTAGGTATGGAAACAATTGCTGAAATACACAGCCATTATCAAACTCAGGTTGAAGTGGCTAAACGCGTTAACATGGTTTATGACTTTGCACTGCCGCCGCTTATTTTACATAGCTTGTTTAATAACGATGTTGATGCACTTTTGAAGTGGCTAAAAATATCACCACGTAACTGTTTAACTGTACTCGATACGCACGACGGCATAGGTATTATTGACGCTGGGCCAATGGGCGACAAACCAGGTTTATTAAACGCTGAGCAAATTGATAACCTTGTTGAAACAATGCATGCAAACAGTAATAACGAAAGCCGACAAGCAACTGGGGCTGCAGCCAGTAATGTTGATTTGTACCAAGTTAACTGTACTTATTACAACGCATTGGGGGCTAAAGATTTTGATTATTTATTGTCTCGCGCCATTCAGTTTTTTGCACCAGGTGTCCCACAAGTTTACTACGGCGGTTTATTTGCATGCGAAAACGACATGGAACTTTTAGCCAAAACAAATGTTGGCCGTGATATTAACCGCCCATATTTAAATGCAGATAAAATAAGCGAATCACTTGATAGGCCCGTTGTAAAAGGTTTAATTGAACTGATTAAAATCCGAAATGAACACCCAGCGTTTTCTGGTGAGTTTTCAGCGCAAGGTGAAGGCGGTATGTGTTGTTTAACGTGGCAACTTGGTGAGCAATCTATTTCATTAAGTGTAGATTTTGAAGCAAGAACCGCCCTTATAACGCAAGTAAATGGTGATGAAGAAACATCGATAAGTTTAGATTCTTTATTGTAACGAATAGAGTTTTGCTTAACAAAAAGCCAAGCTAGTTAGCTTGGCTTTTTTATTAACTGCTGGCACCAATGTCGAGTTCGTAGCTGACTTCTTGTATTTTGTTTTCTTTAGAAATAAATAAGTTTGCAGCAATTACGCCTTTTTCTTCACTGTTTTGATGAATAGTACTTAACCTAGGCACGAACCGTGCTGCTTCATCAATCCCATCAAATCCAACAATACGTAGGTCTTTTCCAATTTTTATACCTTGCTTGATTGCCTCTCGCATTGTGGCGAGTGCAATTAAATCACTCATACAGATAATAACGTTAGGGCGAGGTGAAGCTGATAATACTTCTTTTGCAGCTATATTAGCAAAGCGCTCACTGCTTTCAGGTATGTTCCAAATGCGGTCGTCAGCAACACTAATATTTGCCTCAACTAATGCACGTTGATAGCCACGTAAACGCTGATGAGAAATTGACTCTCCGGTTTGAAACTCGTGATGTTCATAAACGCGGCATAATACGTTTTCATCGAGAAGTCTTAGCCCTAGAATGGCGACTTTATCGTTTATATTGTGCAAAACATGCTTGGCAATTTCGTAGCTAGCTTGTTCGTTATTAATGTTAACCGACGCATTGCGGTTAATGTCAAAATCTACTGTGACGACGTGTTTTGGCGTAGTTTTAAGTTGTTCTACTAATGCGTGGTTACGAGGGCGACCGTAGCAAATAAAACCATCTACAAAATCAACAACACTATTGAGGTTATTGTTACTACCAGAGAACAATAAAACGTTAATATTGTTTTTTTCGAGTACAGAAGTTACGCCTCGCATAAAACTGCTGGCAACTGGGTCTGATACCATGTATTCAACGCTGTCGGGTAGCACCAAAGCGACAATGTTAAATGTACCGCTTCTTAATGATTGTGCTGCTTTATTTGGGCCAAAGTAACCAAGCTCTTTACAGGCTTTGAGTATCGCTTCTCGGCGTTTTTCTGAGAGCTGATCTGGTCGATTAAATGCATTAGATACCGTAGCATTAGACACACCTAACTCTTTGGCAATACTTTTTAGGGTCCATCGAATTTGTTTACTCATTAACTACTCTTTGCCGTAAAACTACATTACACAAATTAACATATTGAGCTGTTTAACATAATAAAAAATTTGGGTTTTATCGTTAATTTTTTTAGTTATGAGATTGCTGTATTTAAATTAAAAACGATTAGTAACGCAATTAATTTATACCTATGCAAAAAAGTATTTTTATAATATTTGCGGCGCCAGTACATGAACGGGTTAAATTATTTTTACCCGATAATAATGTTAAAAAAGTTACTAATTTATAACTATGTGATGAAATTTGGTTATATATTATGGTTTTAGGTTATAAATAACTTCAGTATGCTCTTGTAATAATAAGCTTGATTTTTAAACAAACTGTTGTAATCTAAATCAGGTACACCAAAATCATTACCATGGAGAGAACAATGAGAATAGCTAAAATTTTACCTTTAATTATAGCGTCGGCCTTATCAGCTAATTTGGCTTATGCAAATACAGACCAGGATACAGACGCACTTCCTTTGTGTGAAACTGCTGAATGTACATCGGATTTCAAAAAGCTCAGAAATTTTGCCATTAACGGTAGTAGCGAAGCTGCTAGCTTACTTGCCATTGCTTATGCAAACGGTGAAGGCGTAAGCCAAGACGACGCATATGCCAGAAAGTTTATGTTAAGAGCTATTAAGTGGAAAGACCCTTTTGCTATCCATCAGGCTTCGCGTTGGTATAGAACAGGGCACATTTTTGATAAAGATGTAGCAAGAGCTGATGAGTTATTAAACCGAGTTGTTGATAGAGGTTTTCCGCCAGCTTTGGTAGACAAGGCGAAACAGTTGTTTGCTGAAAATAATAAAAATTCAGACAAATTAGCATTCGATCTGCTAATTAAGGCAAAAGAGTCAACTTATTTGCCAGCTTATGAGCTGTTAGCTGTTTTTTATGAACATGGTATAGGTACTGAAGCTAGTTTGTATCAGTCAGCTAAAATGCATAAAACGCTGGCTATTCGCGGTCATGAAGGTGCGCAAGAAAAATTAGATAAATTAGTTGCAATAATTGAACAGCAAAATATAAACATTGACGGTTTAAAGGTAAGTCAAGACATTGAGCGTTTAGATCCTGTTTTATTGGACGTCCATTCAGAAATTAAAGATTTGATTGCCAAACTAAAGACTACGGATTATGACGGTAGAAGCACTGTTTCTAGAATACAAGGTCAGGCATGTTCAGATGCGGGCAATGGTTGTTATATACAATATAATAGAAACTCTCCAGGTATGATACCTAATGTTGTTACAGGGACAATTAAAGGTCGCTTTAGAGGTCAATAGGCCTTGACCGTTTGAAAAAGGAGAGCGTATGCTCTCCTTTTTTTGTATTTAAGTAATTTTACTTAATTTTATTTTGCAATCTGCTTTAGGTTATATTTGCTGCTTGCTAGTGTTGTATTTTTTAAGTTTTCGTAGTCATTTTCACAACTAGCTTTTTTACTACCTAGTTTATTTTCAAGGATGTTTATTGTTATGAAAGTTGTCTCAATGCTAATGTTATTTAGCCTCTTTTATGCGAGTGATGCGTCAGCGTGCTCGGCAAGTACCGATCCTGAACAAGTAGTGCAAGCGCAACTAGAGGCTTATAACGCACGAAATATAGCGCTATTTGCAAGCTGTCACTCGGCAGATATAAAAATTAAAAATAGCCAAGAAGGCGCTCCTGACATTATTGGGCAAGCAAGCTTAGTCAAAGCGTATCAGTTTTTAAAAACAGCGCCAAAATCATTTAAAGTGATTCTTGAAAATCGAATTGTGAATGGGCCTGTGGTTGTTGATTATGAGCGCTTAACTGGGCTTGGTGAGGGCCGAGATGATATGTTCGCTGTTGCGGTGTATGAAGTACGTAATGGAAAAATTGTTAGCGTATGGTTCCCACCAACTAAATAAAAACAGCTTGCTTAAAACACCTTGAGTAGAGGCCTACAGCAAGGTGTTTTAATGTTACCACTTAAGCATATTTTCAATAACCTTTAGCTTATCGTTATAGCTTTTAATGCCACAAGCATGTAGTAACGCAACCGCACTAAACGAGGCTAGGTTAACTAACTGCTTATGTTGGCTTGTCATTAACTGAGTGAAAATATGGTACACCTTAGTGGGTTTAAACTGCTTGGGGCGTTTAATTTGCCATTGATCAATACCTTCTTTTGGTAATAAACATGGAACATGGCCAGGGTATGCTTGCCAAGGCGAATCTAGTGCTTCGGGGAATGCATAGCGTAAAAAATCATGATAAAAGCGATGCTTTCTTACTTGTGACGTTGGCTGCGACAAAACATGTCGAAGTACTTTCCAGGAATAAAAGGGCAGGCAAAAATCCATTTGATACTCGTCCACTTTATCGAATGGAATGGCTAAATGGTGATGCTGATCGTTAAGTAATAAAAACAGGTAGTAAGCTTTTTCAAGAGGAATATCTCCAAACTCTTTTAATGACGTTACGATATTAGCTTTTAGTCTGGCTTGCATTTTATCAGCGTTATGGATTATTGATTTGGGGATATAAGCAAATTGTTGCGATAAGTAAGCGTCAGCAAGGTGCTCAGGTTCTTGTGTTAAAGCCGCTTCGTAAACTTCATCTGAGTAGTAAATAACACCCAGCCCAACACTTCCACCATTGCCAGACCATGCTAAACGAGGACGTGTTACTTTAGGGTGGTCTGGATGTTTGCCGTTTAACCAATGCTCGCCTAGTCTGTCTTCAATTGTTTTTGCCTGCGTATCGTTAACACGAATAACATCAAGCTCAATTTTCTGGCTTTTTGCGAACGCTGTTGCGCAGTATAAGTCTTGTGTTTGGTGCTGTGAAAAATTAAGGGCGGTGATGTTTACATTTTGTCTTTTAAGTAAACACGCAATCAACCTTGAGTCTAATCCACCCGATAGCGTAGTGAGCACGTGATTATCGTTATCAATATATTTGTTTACATTGTTAGATAGGTCTTGCTTTAAGCTATGCAGTGTTTTTTCGTAATTATCATTATTTTTAGTAAGGCTGCTCCAGTCAAAATACTGTGTTTTAGTAACCCCGTTAGATGATGCTTCTAGGCGAGTTCCTGGGCGAATACACGAAATTTCGTTGTAATGGGTATGCTCAAATAGGTAATACCCAAGTGTTGCATATTCCATCATTCCTTCGTAATTACAGGTAAGTGGTAAGCCCAAGTTTTTGAGTAAGCTATATTGGGTACTAAAAATAAAAGCACCTTCATAATACATATAGTAAAAAGGGCGAACCCCAAGGGAATCGGTAACTAAGTTTAATACATTCGTAACCTTGTTATACCGTGCCATACAAAAAACACCTTCACATTCTGTAAGCATTGCATTGGTATAATGTGAGTTTAGGGTGTTTAAATCATTATTTCGGTTCGCGCTTAAAAGTGGGTGACCAACCAGTGTTGCAATATGCGAATCTGTTTGCAAAAAAGCATGTGGGCCAAAGGTTTCATAATCTAAACTAGCTAAGTAAAGAGCCTGTTCATGTACTTCGTTTATTGTGCCACTGTTTACTTTAGCATCTTCAGCTTTAAATTTATTAATAATAAAATCATGATGTTGAGTTAGCCCAGATGCACAATAAATTCCAAAAAATTTCGCCATAACCCGTACCTGTAAGTCGTTTTGTTATTATTTAGGTATCAAGGTTTGTACCAAGATTCATTAATACTTTGCTAGAGATTCGCAGTACTAATTGAATTTGACTTTTTAGGTACAAATTAATTGCCTCAAAACACAAAACTATATAACTTATTAAGGTGCATACATCCTATAAAAGTAAATTAATCAATCAGCAGGAAAGCCGAATGAACAATAAAATACTCAAATCATCTACTGCTACGTACCAAAGCGGTGTGGCAAAAGCCGATGGTAAATTTTATATAACGCAAGGTGAGGTACGTTTTGAGCCATACAATGAACGTGCTGGTTTAGGGCCTTATACTTTAACACGCAGCGCAATCGTAAAAATTGAAAAATCGGTAGGTACAGGTGCTGGCATTTTACCACTTACAAGCGATGCAATAACAATCACTTTAGAAAATGAAGATACTTATGATTTTATTTTAGCAAACCCCGATGAATGGATTCATTTACTCAAGCATTAAATGATTAGGGTCTGTTGACCTTTAGGTTAAATTTGCAGCAGTCTGTTTGGTATCATGCAATGTCTCTATTGGACATAATAAAAGAGCAACCCGAAATATTTAAAGCTGTAGCTGCGGGCATGGCTTTATCACTTAAAAGTGGTGATTCATTTTATTTAGAACGAGAGACTAATACGCTAAATAACGTACCAGAAGAGCCGTTAGTGAGTGACTTTAAAACTAAGGTGTTTGTTATAGTGCCGCCGCAATACGCTAGTGCTTGTTTAGATGCGCTTGATAAGTTTAAGCTTTTGAAAATACCACGTTGTTTGGTGCACCCAGTAGCGCTGACTCGATATATATGGAGGTACGTTTAGCCGATTTACCTTCAGGCTTAGGTAAAGTTGTAGTGCCAAATAAAGTATATGTAAATAGAGCGCGAGGGGCAGGTGATTTTTACAAGCCAGATATTGCGTATAACGGCGTTGATTGGACAACGAATATATTATTAGACCAGATTAAGCGCATCCCATAGCTCAAAAATAAAAAACCGCTCTTAGAGCGGTTTTTATTTGGTATTTATTTAAGTTTAGTTACCCATTGAGTATCTAAAACCAAATGCATAACGCGGTCCGTATTGTGCAGCACTTAAGAACTGGCTTTCAAAACGACTGAACGAACGCTCTGTCTCGTTTGTTAAATTAACGCCTTCAAAGAATACGGTAGTGCTTTCATTCACTTCGTAGTTAACGCTAATGTCCCACTGTAAATATTCTTCAGCATATTGTGGAGGAGCCGTAGCACCCGAATCCGGTAGGCCTTGCGCAATTAGGTATTCATCACGCCATGCACCAGTAATTTTAACTGATAAGCCATCTTTTTCGTAAAAACCTTGTAGATTGGCAGAATCACTCAGACCAGCTAATACAGCTTGAGATGCAAGGTAATAGTTGTCGTACTCTACATCACCGTCAACAATAGTGGCATTAAAACCAGCGCCAAAACCTGACTCGCCGAATAAGTGCTGTATCGCAAACTCAACACCATTTACTTTACGAGATCCTACGTTTTCTGGTGAGTTGATTGTCCACTCTATTAATGGATCAGTTGCTGAGTCAGGAAGTACACGGTTGTTTTCGCCAATTCCTACGCCATTTGCCACAATCTCATTATAGATAGCAGAGTCAGTTGCCTGCTCGCCACGTCCTTCAATTGCGGTTACTGCATTATTCCAGCGTTGACCTAAATAAACATCATGCAGGCCTTCAAACGTGGTCGTTACTTGCGTGTTATCAATCCAATTATCTACATCCTTCCAGAACATACCCACTGCAGCGTAGCTACCTTCACTGTAGTAATATTCAAGGCTAAGATCGAAGTTTGTTGATTTAAACGGTTGTAAATTTGGGTTACCACGGCTACCGCTTCTTGAATTTAACTTAGGTGATGGTGTTAGGCTTAAGTTACCAAGCATATCGCCAAGGGTAGGGCGTGTGATTGTTTGGCCCCAAGATACACGTGACACTAAGTTATCAGAAAGGTCGACTTTTACATCTATCATAGGTAGAAGAAGATCGTAATTACCTTGGTAATCAACCTCAACTAATTCGCCGCCACTGGCAAATTCAGTTAGCCATTCAGAACCACCTGCCCAATATACTTGCTGAGCAACACGGCTTTTAGCTGGGCTTACAATATCAGTTTCTTCGTAGCGAAGACCTAAATTTACAAAAACGTCGTAGTCGCTAACGTTAAATACCCAATTTGTAGACAGGTAAACACTGATTGTTTCTTCTTCTACTTTGTTAGTTGGGAAGCCATCAAAAGTACCTATTTGGTAAACATCACTGCCTATTACGTCTTCAGTTAAAAAAGCGCTTTGGCGAGCAAATGCTTCATCAAGATCATAAGTGTAAGCATAGCCTGGCGCTACACCGTTAGGACCAAATGAAAACTCGTCAAGAAAGCCACTTAAATCAACTCGCTCGAACATACTATCTGGGAATATCTCAGCAAATGTACCGTTATTAAAGCCTGGTGCATTGGCATTATTAGAGCCACCCCAGCCACTAAGTGTTTGCTTAGTGTATGCAGCACCAAATTTTACTGTTTCTAAACCAATGTCAGTGTAAGTAAATAGTTTACCGTCTAGTTGTACTTGAGATACTTCTGATTCACCGGGTGTTCTTGTAAATATACTAAAGTTAGAGCCAATTTGGTTTGGGTCAACTTCTTGCGTGCCGTTATTCCAATTTACATTAAAACCAGGTACGTCACCTTCACGGAAAGAGTACTCTTTGGTTGAAATGTCTGCCGAGCCTAAAATGATTCGTGCGTTAGCGCCTAAGCCAGGATCTTTACCATTATCGGTCGTTGTTTTAGATGTGTGAGCATCAAAGTTAAAGCTCAGGTTTTCGGTTGCTAACCACTCAACGTTAATACCTGTTGCTTTTGAATCTACTTCTGATGTTTCACGAAATGCAGTAAATGATGCATCGTCACCTGCAGAGTTGTAATAAACAGCTGTGCCATTTTCATCAAGTTCATAAGCATTGGCATTACCACCAAACGATCCGTTCCAAATACCCCAAGACAATGAGTTATTCCCGGTCGTTGCTTGTGAAATCGTATGATCAAGCGTAAAGGTTAGGTTATCTGTTGGCGCAAACTGAAATGTTGCTTGCGCATTTAAGCGCTCACGTTGAATGTCATCTTTTGCAAAACTAACTTCTTGCGGAAAGAAAGCGGCTGAAACAAATTCACCATTTTCCCCAGCGTTTGGGTCAAAAAATTGCTGAGCCGGGTTACCTTCAGCATCCATTGGGCGGTTATCAACAATATTAGCTGCATCAACCGAGAGATTTGGATTAACTAACCAAGAGCGAACATTTGCTGCTTGTCGTTGAAAATCACGACGATGATATGAAAAGTTAGCCGACACACCAAAACGTTCGTCATCAAAGGTGTTACTGTAGATACCTGCAATTTCAGGTGTTACTTTATCGCCTTCTTCTACAGATGTATCGTGAATACCTTTAGCCATAAAAGAAAAGCGTTCACCTGGCTTTTGTAATGGTTTTGCGGTAACAATATTTACAGTTGCACCCAATCCACCGGTTGGTGAATCAGCGCGTGCAGTTTTCATTACTTCAAGTGAACTTACACCTTCTGATGATAAGTTTTCAAAGTTAAATGAGCGTGTAAAACCTGTTCCCGCCATTTGGCGACCATTAAGTGTTACCAAGTTAAACGATGGACCAAAACCACGAACAGTAATTTGGCTACCTTCACCGTTTGAGCGGCTGACAGATACGCCAGTAATTCGTTGTAATGATTCTGCTAAGTTTGTATCTGGGAACTTACCCATTTCTTCAGCTGAGATGGCGTCAACTACACCAGAAGCATCTCGTTTTACATCCATTGAACGGATTAATGATCCGCGAATACCTTTTACTTCAATGATTTCTAGTTCAGGCTCAGCAGTATTTTCTTCTGCTGCATAGGCTAAATTAAATGTACTTGCAGCGATGATAAGTGACACAGAAGCTGCTAACTGGCTCTTTTTAAAAGTGAATGTGTTCATAATTGCTCTGCTTTTCTAAATTTATTACAGTTAGTGGGTGCCTATTTAAAGGCACCTACCATTCAATGGTTGTTCTACGGGTTTGCGATAATTACGTTATCGATACGATAAACCGCGCCTTCACCCGTACTCCATGCTGGGAAAACCATTAACACGTTGATATCACTGATGTCTAAACCGGCGTCAAAAAGTGATTGCAATGTAAATGTGTACGTTTGCCATTGACCAATAACCGGTACTTGACCTTCAACACTTTCTGCAAGAGGAAGCTCCACTGCAGACGCAGCGCCAGTTGATTCAATTTTAAATAACCATTGAGCGTCTGTTGCGTTAGGTGGAGTCACCATTTTCATTTCAAATTGTACAACCCCATTTGCAAGGATAGACGAGGCATCAAAAGAAACACCTTCATCGGCTAAAAAGCCCATAACAGTTGGCGCTGAGCCAATTACAAATTCAGCAACGGTACCGTGATCGCTATCGTCTGTTTCTTCAGTAGGTGTTGAACCACCACAACAATCCCATATGCTCCATTGTTCAGCAGCAGTATCTTGGAATATTGTAATTTCACTTCCTGCAGTAGATGCTGCACTTGGGTCATAAATTTTAGCGTTATCTACACGGTAAACTGCGCCTTCACCCGTTCCCCATGCTGGGAAAATCATAACAACATCTATCGCGCTAACATCTAAACCTGCACCTGCTAGGTCGGCTAAGGTGTAAGTGTAAGTTTTCCATTCACCTGCAACTGGCGCGTCACCTGCGTCTGTTAACGGAAGCTCTACCGCTGAGTCACCCTCATTAGATTCAATTTTCATTAACCAAGTTGAGTCAGGGTTATTAGGGTTTGACATGACTTTTAGTTCAAACTGCAGAACGCCATTTTCTAAAATACTAGTCGCATCGAATGGTGTGCCGCTTCCGCCTGCAGAAGTGCGTGTGTTAAAGCCCATTACTGTAGGTGCTTCACCTATGCTAAACTCTGCAGTTAAACCGTGTTCTTCGTCGTCTAATGCTTCAACTGGTGTTGAACCACCACAGCAATCCCACATAGGCCAATCTAAACTTTGTCCGTTGTCGAATAAGACAACCTCAGGAGAAGCACCCAAGTCACCTTCAATTGCTACATTAGTAATAAGGTACTCAGCACCTTCACCTGTTTGCCATGCCGGGAATACCATAAGCACATCAATTGCGCTTAAATCTAGGCCTTTTTCTTGAAGTAGTGATAATGGAAAGGTATATGTTTGCCATTGACCAGTTACAGGTGTTACACCTTCATTGCTTTCACTTAATGGTACGTCGCCTGTATTTGGGCCACCGTCACCTGCTTCTGCTTTAAGTATCCATGTAGTATCCGACGTTGGAGGCGTTACCACTTTCATGTCAAACGTTAAACGGCCGTTTACTTCAAGTAATGGAGATGCATCAAATGGAGACGATGTTCCTGTAAAGTCGTCTGGAAAGTGACCGCCGCGAGTAGAGAAGCCAAGCACAGTTCCGTTGTTATCGTTTATATTAAATTTAACTGCGTCACCTTTGTCTGCATCAGTAATAACCTCTGGTACAGTGCCGCCACAACAATCCCATGCAATCCAGTTAGCGTCTAGGCTACCGTTAAATACATCAAGGTTTCGGGCTACACCGTCGCTAGGTGGGGTAGGTACAGGTGCTGCACCTTCTACAAGTGCGTCGTCTAGGCTGTCGTAACCTGGGCGAACTGTTTCACAACCTTTGCCTGTGCTTGGGTCTGATGCACATTCGTATACTCGAACGTAATCAATTTCAAAGCTTTGGCCTTGTGCAAATGCGTCTGCATCAATACCTAGGTTGTTAACGTTTTCAGGCCAATCGCCACCCACTGCATGGTTTAATATAAGGTAGAAATCTTTATCGAAAGGGGCGTTATCCCAATGTGTTGTAAGTTCGCCGCTTCCTTGTTCAAAGTATTCTGCAAACCAGCCTTTGTGTTTAAGGCCAACAGCTTCGTCTTTTGAATTAAAACGAACTTCAGAACGACGTTGTGTAGCGTAAAGGTAATCATCTACATACCAGCGGATTTCACCTTCTTGCCACTCTACAGCGTAAGTATGAAAATCATCAGCTGGGTTCATATCTTCAGGTAACAAATAAGCTTTACCTGAGCTAGAGTTATTTGGCCACTCACGACCGTAATGAAGAGTACCGTGCACGTAAGATTCAATAGTGCCATCTTCAGCGGCTACTTTTAGATTTACAGCTTCTAAAATATCAATTTCACCAGAACGTGGCCAAGTGCCATACTCTTCATCAGTTGGCATCATCCAAAATGCAGGCCAGCTACCCTGACCAGACGGTAATTTTGCGCGCATTTCAAAGCGGCCGTATGTAAAGTCTGCGTTGTAACGGGTATTTAAGCGGGCTGATGTGTAAGGTTTAGCTGCGCCTTCTTCTGCAGGGAGTGCGACGATGTTCAGCATGCCGTCTTTGATAAAGGCATTTTCTTCGTTATCGGTATAACATTGCTTTTCGTTGTTACCACCACCAGCACAGTTTAATTCAAAGTTCCATTTGTTTGTATCAATGCTAGTGCCGTCAAATTCGTCATTCCATACCATGCGCCAATCTGAGACTGGCTCTGAAGAATTAACGACTTCTGTATTTGTGTTTGTTGTTGCAGCGTCACCACCACAGCCGGCCAAAGACGCTAATGAAATAGCTGCCAGAAGGCGTGTAATGCGTGTTGTTTCAATGTTCATAACTGAACCCCGTTCAACTGATAATTGTCAGAATATGTGTTTAAGTTTAGTTGATTTTATAGCTTTTATACTTTCTGTAAGCGCTTACATTTGCGTGTGTAATTGTAAGCGCTTACAAATAGTATTGTGCAGTTTTGATTTGGTCAACATATTTGTCTAAATTATTTACAATTAATTTACTGTTTAACGAATAAATAGTAGTTCTAAAATCATTAAACTGCATAATTTTGTTTAATGATTTTATTTTTTAAGAGGATAGTTGTTACTTTTTTTGAAATGGCATGGTTAACAAAGCCCAAAGAGACGCGTTTTGCTTTTCGCTTGGGTATTCTTTTAGGCCTACATCTATGTCGTTATCGGCTTTTTGCGCTTCATTTTTGTAACTACCAAACAGTTTATCCCACCAAATAACGCTAAATCCATAGTTTGAATTGGTTTCGCTCACGCGCTGGCTATGATGAATACGGTGCAGTATTTGGGTCATTAATATGAGCCGAAGTGGTTTTTCTATGGCATTGGGCAAACGTATATTGGCGTGGTTAAACAGCGCTAATCCATTAAGTGCTATTTCAAATATTAATACTGCAATAGCAGGTACACCCAAAACGGTAACGGCAATCAATTTTATAACTATGCTGAGTACAATTTCGATAGGGTGAAAACGCAAACCTGTGCTGGTATCTACATGGGCATCGGCGTGGTGCACACGGTGCAAACGCCACAAAATAGGCACCTGATGAAAAAGCCGATGCTGCCAATAAATAAGTATATCAAGCAGTAATATACTTAAAATAATAGCAACACTATTTGGTGTGGCTATTTGATTAAATAAACCAATGCCGTGCTCTTGGGTATAAAGCGCTACGGCAGTTAAGCCTATTGGCACACTTAAGCGAGCAATTAGTGATGAAGCAAACACCAGTCCAAAATTGGCCAACCACCGGGTGGTACTTTTTATCGGCGATTTACGGGCAGGCATACGCGACTCTAGCAGCATCATAATTACCAAAATGCTAAAAAAGAATCCTAAACGCCACCAAATTTCATTACTCATTGGCTTGTGTAACCTCATTAGCTTCTTGGAGTTTTAGCGTGTTATAACCACCATGTATACGTGTAAAAATAGTAATAGCGCACGCAGTGGCAAAAATACTCGCCATTATTGCAAAGTGCTGCGGCCAAATACAAAAGGCAATAAACAGCGCTATGGTTTCTGTGCCTTCGGTTAAGCCATTTAAATAGTAAAAACTTTTGTATTTAAACTGAGGTTTTTCGAGCTTAAATTTTTCGGCGGCTATGGCAAAGGCTAAAAAGCTTGAGCCTGTACCTATAAAAGTAGCCAGTAATATGCTACCTGCAATGGCGTTTTGCTCGGGGTTTGCCAAAATAAAGCCAAGCGGAATTGCCGCGTAAAATAAAAAATCGAGGGTAATATCTAAAAAACCGCCAGCGCTTGAACTTAAATTTGCATGGCGTGCCAATGCGCCATCGAGCCCATCTAAAATACGATTTAAAGCAATAGCTGTTAACGCTGCGTACCACATTTCAAACGCAATTAATGGCACAGCTAATAGGCCTATTAAAAAGCCTGCCACAGTAAGTTGGTCGGGCGTTATACCACGCTTGTGCATTAACGCTACAACAGGGGTTAACAGTGGCTTTATTACCGGGGTTATGTATTTGTCTAACATGCTTAGTGCCTTGTGCTTTTTGTGCGTTTATTTGGCTAAATTTAAGGTGATCAGTTTGCCGTTTGCGGCTTCTGCATCGCTATGATCGTGGGTTACCATAATAGCGGGCAGTTTATGCTCACGTATTTGGCTAAATACCAGCTCGCGGGTATCTACTCTTAATTGGGTATCGAGCTTGCTAAATGGCTCATCAAGCAAAATAGCTTTTGGCTCGCTTAATAGCATACGCAGTAAAGCTACGCGTGCTTGTTGCCCACCAGAGAGGTTGTCGGGGTGGCGATTAGCCATGCCTTTTAATCCTACTTGTTCAAGGGCGTGCTCTATTTTTTCAAGGCGCTGTTTTTTATTGCCTTTAGGCATAGCAAAGGCAATGTTACCGCTTACCGATAAATGCGAAAATAATAACGCATCTTGATAAAGCACACCTATGTGGCGTAAATGTGCGGGTAAATTATTAATATTTTTACCGTTAAGCCACACTTCGCCATTTGCGCTAAAGCCGTTGGGTAATGTGCCGGTAAGCCAGTTTAATAAACTTGATTTACCACTGCCTGATGGCCCCATAATAGTAAGTATTTCGCCGCCTTTTACCTGCTCGTTTAAGCTTAGTAATTGCTCGTGTTGACGATAAAGCTCACAATTTTTAATCTCTAAAGATGACTGCATTAAAAACCTTTTAATTTATAGGTTAGCGATGTGCGCTTTTAAAAAAGTACTTAGGTAAAACCCACGCCAGTATAAAGCCAATGAGTGGTAATGCCATTTGCATAATGGCATACACAGCACTGGTGCGCCTACTTGCGCCATTAGCAAGGGTAACCGCTTCGGTTGTTATAGTTGCAATGCGCCCACCACCGGCTAAAAGTGTAGGTAAGTATTGGCCAAAGCTAATGGCCAAACCAAGTGCGGCCGCAATTAAAATAGGGGCAAATAACTGGGGTAACTTTACGTGTAAAAACACTTTGCAGGGTGTTGCGCCAAGGCTTGCTGCTACATGAGCAAAGCGAGGGTCTAATCGCCTATAACTGCTCGCAAGCGATAAAAACACATACGGCAGTACAAACAATAAATGGGTAAATACCACATTAAAAAACGCGGCTTGGTTATTTACTAGTTGTTGCAGCCACACTAGGCCAAATAAAAACGCAATACTTGGTACAAGCAACGGTAAATAAATAATTAAGCTGGTAAAGCGCGACATAGGTTTTGCACTTAACTGCTCTGACTCTAAGCACAAAAGGGTAATAATAATGGCAAATAACGTAGTAACTAGCCCTATAGCAAGGGTATTATAAAGCGGGCTTTGCATTTGCATTAGCGCACTTTTAAAGTGAAGTAGCGTGAGCTGATCGGGCAGTGCCGCCGGAAAACGCCAAAATCCGGCAACCGACCACATAATTAAGCCAATTAATGAAAGCAAAATAAAGCCAATTACAAATACTGTTAATACGGTCGTTATTTTTTGCCAATAAACACCGCCATATTCTCGCTCGCCATTGGTGAGTAAATCACTAAATAATGCTTTTATGGTTTTTTCGCCTCCAAGCCAAAGAGCTAGTAAACTACCAGTAAGTACAAGCTGCAATAATGCCCCTGCAGAGGCTTTAATACGCAGGTTTAAATCTACATCGTTAAACCAGTGCATAATAGCGACTGCCAAGGTGGGTGGTGTATTTGGTCCTAGAATAAGTGGCATTTCTACACTTGCGCTGGCATAAGCCAATACGGCTAAAATGGGTAGGCGCAGTAATGGGTAAAGGCTTGGTAATACTACTTTAAAAAAAGCAGTCATAGGGCAGTAGCCTAAATTAAGCGCTACTTTATGTTGTTGGCGCAGTTTTTTGCCAAGCTCAGGTTGGGCAAGCACACCTAGCGCCATTAACAGTAAAAAAGGCAGCTCTTTAAGGGTTAAGCCTAAAATTATACTAATACCAAACGAGTCATGCGGAAACATGCCGTTAGGCGCAAGTTCCCATCCACTAAACCAAGGCGATACTAAACGCGAGATCATGCCCGAAGGAGCAATTAAAAAACCAACCGCAATAGCAGCTGCTGCGTGGGGAATTACCAGTATCGGGCTGAGTAAACGCTGAATACGATTAAGCCACGGGCTATTAAAAAATGCCGCTAAAATCATTAATGTAATGGTAAAGGCTAGTAAGGTACTTATTAATCCGCTGCCAACACTTAGCATAACCATGTGTGTTAGGCCGGGTGTTTGCATAAGCATAGTAAAGCCATGTAGGCCAAGTGTTGTGTGTTCAAGTACCGGCGCATAACCAAAAGCGGGCAATAGCACGCTAATTAGGCCGCCTATTACAGGTAAAATAAGCAATGCCAGTAAAAAGCGTGGGCTTAATATAACTAATTTACTAAACATATCGGCGCTTTTATGTGGTTTAAGCGTTGGGCTTGCTGCTAACTTATTTGAAACAACACTCATTGGCTTACTCCAAAACGCGCTTGCCAACCTTGCAAAATAGCATTTACCCAGCTTGGGTGAGGCTCACTTAGCGTGCGTTTAATACTATTTAAAGGCAGGGCACTTGGATGCGGTTGCGTTGTTTTAAATAAGGCTTGTTGCTGTGGTGTTAGCGTTGACTGAATAAGTACGCTTTTATCGCCCCATATAGGCGCTTTTTGTTTTTGAGCTTGCGCCTCTGGACTTAATAAAAAATTAGCCACTAACTGCGCACTTTGCTGGTGGCTTGCATTATAAGGTATGGCTACAAAGTGAGTGTTACTTAAACTGCCATCTCGCATTGCATAACTGCGAATACTTTTAGGTAAATCATAACGTTTAACGGCTGCGGGCACTTCGGGTGCTGAAAACGTAAACGCTATGCTTAGCTCTGTGTCGCCTACTAAGCGGCGCATTTGTGCACCACTTTGCATAAAGTGTTTACCGCCGCGCCAAAGTGTTGGGTGCAGTTTATTTAAAAAAAACCATAACGGGTTTAATACTTGGGTTGTGTTTTGTGCAGTAGCTGGCTGATTTAACTGTGCTTTAAGTGTGTCATCGCTTTGTTGATGTAGCATAACAAGCGCGTATTTTAAAAAGCTCATGCCTAAAAAGTCAGGCGGCTTTGGGTAGCTAAAGCGCCCTGGGTTTTGTGCGCTCCAGTTAAGTAACTGGTTTAAGGTTGTTGGTAGTGTGTTATTTGCAGTGCCGTCAATTGCTAAACTGTCGTAGTAAAAGGTGAGTGAAGCTTGACCCCAAGGTGCTTCCATTCCATTAGTGGGTATTCCAAAATCAAAATTAACAGCAGGGTTATTGCTAGGGTCGGTGTAGCTAAAATTAGGCAACTTATTAGCCCATTGTTTAAGTAATAATGAGTGCTCACTCATAGTGGCAAAGTTAGCACCGTTTATCCAAATTAAATCTACGCTGCCTTTATCGTTATTGTTTGCTGATTTTTCGGCAAGTACGCGGCTTACGGCTTCGCTGGTATCACTTAGCTTTACATGTACTAAGTTTATGTTGTATTTGATTTTTACTTGCTGCGCAGCCCATTGAATATAAGCATTTATTTGCGCATCGCCGCCCCACGCATAAAAATATACGCTTTGGTCTTTGCCTAAGCTTTCAACTTGCTGCCAACGGCTTTGTAATTGTGTACTTGCTAGGCTTTTAAAGCTAATAACAAGGCAAATGCAAAACGCGACACAGCATAAGCTGTATCGCGATAATGTTTGCCAACATTTATTGGCGAGCATTTAAATCCCAGTTGTAGTCTAAAAACTTAACTTTCATGTCGTTATTTTTAAGCGCTTTTTGCTGAGCGGGTATCAGTTTTAGTGCTTTAGGGTATTGCATAAAAAACTGCTGCAGTGTATTGGCACCTTTAAAGCCTTGTTCAAAATCATCGCCGTACCACTTAAATATTGAAGACACATTTAGCGTGTTATCTTGCGCTATATTGCGGGTCATGTCTGATAAAAAACGCACCGTTTGCGCTTGCAATTGGCTTTCTAAATCAGTGGCTGTGTAGGCTTCTTCACGTAGTGCTGGGCAGCCAATACTTGCGCAATTTACAGCAAAGTGAATACGTGGGTCGTTGTATTTACCACTGCCACGTATTAAACCATGCTCAATATCATCAAGGCTGCGAGTTTTACCAAGTAATGGCACAAACTCTTTGCTCCATGGTGAGCTAAAAAAGCTGCCTAAATCTTTAATTGATTTAAGATCTGGGTATTTTGTTAATATAAGCTCAACAGTAAAGGCGTTATATGCGTTAATTAAAAACGCCAGCTGCTTAGGTTTTTCCCATGTATCAAACTCATTTTGCGTAACAGCCGATAGCGAATCTAAATAGGTTTTAAGCTCGCTGTGCTTAGCTTTTATTGCTGCGTAATCAACCTCTGTGCTGTGGCCATGATTAATAGCTACAACATGGTTGTTTAATAATGTATTCCAGCCCTCGTGCATATTTTGAGCTTTGCTTGCAAACGATGTTGCAAGCAAAGCAGACCCTAACAATAGCGCTTTTAAAGGTGTTTTAAACATATTAGCCTCTGCGCCATGTGTGGTATTTTTCAAGCATGTTAAGTACTTTCTCAGGTGCATGAGCGCGTTTCCACTCGCCTGCTGCGTACTTGTTACCTTCAGCCCAAGTAGGGTAGCTGTGAATAGTGCCTAGTATTTTGTTAAGGCCTAAACCGTGTTTCATTGCTAGTACAAACTCAGCTATTAAATCGCCAGCGTGCTCAGATACCACTGTAACACCCAGTATTTTGTCTTTGCCTTTGGGTGTAATTACTTTAATAAAGCCTTTGGTGGCGCTGTCGGTAATGGCGCGGTCTAGCTCTTCAAATTCAAAGCGAGTGATTTCATAGTCAATGCCTTTATCAATAGCGTCTTGCTCGTTTAAGCCAACACGTGCTACTTCTGGGTCAATAAACGTAGTCCACGGAATAACACGGTAATCGACTTTAAACTTTTTAAGATTACCAAATAAGCCATTTACTGCGGCGTACCAACCCTGATGAGCGGCTACGTGCGTAAACTGATACGGACCTACAATATCGCCAGCGGCAAAAATGTTAGGGTAAAGCGTTTCAAGGTATTCGTTAGTGACTACAGTACGATTAGTTTCAATACCGAGTTCTTCAAGGCCGTAACCTTTAAGGCGAGCGCTTCGGCCCACAGCACATAGTAGCTCATCGTATTCAATATCGATTTCGGTATCATTATGTTTTACCACAATGAACTTTTTGCCATCGCGCTCTTCACAGCGTAGTGCCTGATGCGAGGTTAAAATGTTTACGCCGCTTTCGGTTAGCGCTTCATGTGCAAAGGTAGACACCTCTAAGTCCTCTTTGATCATGATGCGTTCGCTCATCTCAATTTGCGTAACATTTGAGCCTAAGCGTGCAAAGCTTTGTGCAAGTTCGCACCCAATTGGACCACCGCCAAGTACAACAAGCTTTTTAGGGGCTTCTTCAAGCTCAGCAAATTTAGTCCATAATGTATCGCTTGTTACATAGCCAGTTTCTTCAATACCAGGAAGTGGCGGTACAAATGGGCGTGCGCCAGTGGCAATAACAATAGTACGGGCTGTTAATGTTTGTGTGCCGCCATCGTTAAGCTTAATTTCTACAGTCCACGGGTCTAATAATTTACCGTAGCCTTTTACAACATCTACACCAAGGTTTGTGTAACGTTCAACGCTGTCGTGTGGTGCTACGTCGGCAATTACTTGGTGTACTCGTGCCATTACTTTTTTAAACGAAAACTGCGGTGTGGCGTTTTCAAGGCCGTAGTGTTCACCGTGGCGAATTTGCTCGGCAATTTTAGCGCTTTTAATAACGGCTTTACTTGGTACACAGCCGTAGTTTAAACAGTCGCCGCCCATTTCGCCGGCTTCAATTAGGGTTACTTTGGCTTTAACCGCAGCTGCAATATAGCTTGTCACTAAGCCGCCAGCACCTGCGCCAATAACAATCATGTTACGGTCGAACTTTTTAGGTTTAGTGTAATTTTTGTATACGCGACGTTTTTTAAACACGTTTAGGATTCCTTTAGCAATAAAAGGGAACACACCCAATAAAGCGAACGATAAAATAAGATCGAGCGATAAAATGCCTGATAAGCTCTCGATTTGCGCAAGTTGCGTACCCGCGTTTACAAATACAAAAGTACCTGCGAGCATACCTACCTGACTTACCCAGTAGAAGGTCCACGATTTAATTGCAGTAACACCCATTAGTAAGTTAATTAAAAAGAACGGGAATACGGGTACTAACCTAAGGGTAAATAAGTAAAACCCACCTTCTTTTTCAACGCCTGCGTCAATAGCGTCTAAGCGCTCAGGAAAACGTTGTTTAATTGTATCGCGCAGTAAATAACGCGATACTAAAAAGGCAAGCGTAGCACCTACCGTAGAGGCAAACGAGGCAACCAATAAGCCTTCAACTAAGCCAAATAATGCACCTGCGGCCAGTGTTAATATAGCCGCACCCGGTAAAGAGAGAGCCGTTACTACTACATAAAGTAAAAAGAAGCCGCCAATAACAAGCAGCGGCGACTCTGCTTTGTACTGATCAAATTGATCCATTGACCCTTTTAAGCCATCAAGTGTTAGTAACTGGTGTAAATTAAAATGAAAGAACGCGCCAATAGCAGCGGCGGCAATCACTATTAATAATAATTTTTTTATCATGTTCTCTCTCTTAATTAGGGCCTATTACCCTTTTTGGATTGCACTAGGTAAATCCTTTGGGCTGCGCCTGTTTAGCAGTAATTTTACTTTAAAACGCCTATGAGGGATGACCACACCACATAGGCTTTACCTCGTTTTATAAGAAGCAAATTTATGTACATTTAACCTTTAAAGCTAAATATTCATAAATTTTAAAACTTATGGGTCAGAGTCAGCTTGGCATTTATTGGCAATTCAGGGAATGCCAAGGTTGCGCCAAAGTAGCCGCCTTCAAAAACAGGACGCCAATTTTTTTGGTTTGTGATGTTATTTACATCTAAACGTAACTTAGTACTAGGCGTAAATGCATAGCTAGTATTTACGTTTAGCGTGTACTGATCACGAATTTTAACTGTTTGTAAAAAGTCTAATGGGTAACTCTTTGTATATAGACCTGAAAAACCAGTTTGCCATTTCGAGGTAATTGAATAATTACCATTAAAACTAAACGATTGCTCTGGAATACCTTGTACTTGACTGTTTGACGGTGCAAATGGTGTAAAGCTTGGCGCGCCAACGCCCGTACCAGCAATAATGTCTGGGCGTGAATTATCAAACGCATCAGCGACTTGGGCTGAATCTTGGCTGCTTGCAGAGTTGTCATAGCGGGCATCTATGTAGCTGTAGCCCGCACTTAGCCAATAAGGGTAAGCATCGTAAAATACTTGGCTTTCAAAGCCCGTGGTACGAATACCCGTATTGCTGCCATCGCGATTGCGCAAGCTGCGGCGTTGACTAAATACAGCGCCATCGGCATACCAATCACTGTCGATTGGGGCGTATTTTAAACCAAATTCTACGAGTGTGTTTTCTGTTGCAAAGTTTTGTGCACTAATCACGTTGCCGCCACCCAGCACATTACCGCCAGCCATACTATTTGATGTGGCCTCGTTATAACTTGCAGCACCGTAGCCTGTGAAATCAGCGTTTAGTTTGTAATTAAAGCTTATCTGACCTGACTGAAGTGTGTCATTAATGCTATCACTTGCTGCAGTTTGGCCTTGTGGTGCGATAGGATCACGTGCTTCGACATCATAATAATCTACCCGGTAACCTAGGCTTGTATGAAGTTTATCTGTCCAATCTGAGTCTTGCTGAATAGCAAAACCTGTTTGCCATGAACGAGAGTCAGTGGTGTCTGATAGGTTGAAGTCGCCGCTACCGTCGTTATCTATATCGTACTGTGCACCAGGTGATACGAACACACCCGGGCGAAGCTCAACCAAACGTGCCTTTTGTGCGTCTGTTAAAGGAATGCGGCGATTTGATAATGGGCCAGTTAAATCAATAGGTAAGTCGGCCTCTGTGGTGAACTGGCTGTAGCCAAGCACTTTGTTATAGCGTACGTCAAAAGCAAAAATAGTTTGTTGTTCGTCGTTCCAACTATACGTTAGTTCTGTTCGATTTTGCGCCGTGTCGGCGCCGTCAATAATTTCAACAAAGCTATTTTGGGCAATCTCTTCACGCTGTAAATGTTGAAAGTAGGTGATGTTTTTAAGTGAGGCATTTGCACTTAGCTCACGTTTGTAAATACTGTGAATTAAATAGGTTGTAGCTTCGTTTTGGTTATCAGGGTCAGTAAGTACAGTGCTGCGATCAATGTTTACTTGCCCAGTAGGCGACACAATCGAACCCGCCGCCGGTACTGTACTGCCATTTGCTTGCACGCCTTGGCCAGTAATATAAAGGCCATCATCAATTAAAGCTTGGGTAGGGCGGTTAATACCGGCGTTGTCGGTAAATTCGACTTGGTATAGCTCAAAGTTAATATCCCAAGTGCTTTTATCGTCTGGCAAAATGCGTAGTGCTGCAAATAAACTGTCGCTTTTAGTACCTGAATAATCGTAGTAGCTGCCATGGTCAAGATGTTCATAGCTTACTCTAAACCCAACTTTGTTTTTAATAATTGGCGCAGTGTAATCTATTTGCGCACTGTATTGGTCCCAACGACCGGCCGATAAACTCGCTTTGCCTTTACTTTCGTCCGTTGACGCTACTTTTGACTGTAAGTTAACAAACCCACCGTTGCGTTGGCTTGAACCAAACAAAACCGGCGGTGCGCCTTTTACTACATCTATTTGTTCGACAGAATTGAACGATAACGGCACGCCAAACCCATTGTTACCTGCTTGACGACGTGTACCATCTTGAAAAAGCTCACCCAATTGACCGCGAATAGTAGGTAAACTTGGCGCGCCAAAGCCACTTGCAGAGTATGTGTTTGGGCTTACTGCTAATACATCTTGTAAAGTAGTAATGTTAAGCTGTTCTATAAGTTCGCTTGAAATAGGCGTAACTGAGCGTGCTATGTCTTGAAGTGCTAAGTTATCACCAAAAGGACCGTCAATTGTTTCATTTTTAACAGAAAGACCTTGAGACTTTATAACTTGACCAGCCACCTCTATGTGTTCAATCGAATCTTTTACTTGCGTTTTTTCAGCTGCAAAAGCAACAAGGGGAGTGTTTAATATGGTGGCTAACGATAGTGCTAAGTATGCGTGTTTCAAGGGTTGTCTCTCTAGTGTAATTAGTTATTGGCGATAAAGACCGAAAGGAATAAAAATATCTTTCAATTAAAGTATAACTTTTTTAATTTTTAGAATGGATGCGTGCAAATTATTCTTATTATAGTCTTAAGCTTTAAATGTTGTTGAATACCTACTTGGATTAAATCTAAATAGTTTGAAATTAATCATACCTTATACGGTCTTGTTCTGTTCTTGGTTTATTTATATATTTTTAAAGGAAATTTTATGACGGGTTCTTTAAGTAGTGATGTTCAAAATCGTTTGCAGTGGTCACTTTTATCTTTGCGTGTAGGTGTGTTTATTGTAATGGTTATGTGGACATTCGATAAGTTTGTTAACCCTGGACATAGCGCACGTATTTTTGAGCATTTTTATGGGATTAGTGGCTCTACAGATATGGTGGCTTACATTATTGGTGCGGTGCAGCTAGTTCTTGTTTTAGCGTTTTTAGCAGGTATTAAAAAACGTATTACTTACGGTATTATTTTCATAATGCACGGCCTATCAACGCTTTCATCTTACAATCAGTACATTGATGGCTTTAATAACTTATTATTTTTTACTGCGTGGCCAATGTGGGCAGCGTGTTTTGCACTTTATTTATTACGGGATCAAGACGTAAAATATACTGTTAAATAAAACAGCCAGACAAAAAAATGGTTATAAGCCAATTAGCTTATAACCAAAAGTACACAGGGAGGTGTATGAATTCTTACTTGTACGATTAATGCATTGCGTCGTTGTATTTGTCACCTAAGCGCTCTTTTTGCCCTTCAGACAGCGCTTTACCGGCTAGTTGAAATACTTCATGCTCTTCTTCATCTAAGTGATGGTGCACTAAATGGTGTAGTTTTTTAGCTTCTACTAACCATGCTGATGAGCTCATTTCGGTGTCTTCAAGTTGTTCAATTAGTTCATCAATTTCATGATGCTCTGCAACACTGTGGCGTGCTTTTTCTTGCGTTAGATCTTCACAAATTAATGGATTATAAAAGTAGCGCTCTTCAAATTTTGCATGTTCTTCTAGCTCTGTTTTTAGTTCATCCATTAAGCTATGACGTTTTTTTGTGTCGCCCTTGGTTTGAATAAGCGCGTCAACTAGTTTGCGTTGTTTGTCATGATCATTACGTAGTGCTTCAAAAATATTCATAAATCATCCTAATCAATTACGTTGCTTAATAACTATTAAGCAAACGCAGTGCCAGATTTTAAGTTGTTGAAAGTAATGATTTTATAGGTTTTAGGCTATGTTTTTGGATTGTTTGTGTATTTTTTACAGACGAGAGGGTGAAATAATTTCTTACTTTTAATACGAGCTAATACTTCACGTGCAGCTATTTACAATTAGCTTGTTAAAAACATATTTGGGGGGTATGTGTTTGTTAAGCTTTAATACGCCTAGGGCTGCTCAACATTAACCTGATTGCGGCCACTTTGTTTGGCTTTATAAAGAAGCTCATCAGCATGTATGATCAGTTTTTCAAGTGAGCGGTTAGAGGAGGAGCTAATTGCTGCACCTGCGCTAAACGTAATGGTTTCAGTATTATTTAAGCCTTCTATTTCGCTACAAATATCTATCAGTGTATTGGCAATAGAATCGAACGTTGTTTTAACGCTTTGTTTATCAACGGTGTTTAAAATAAATAACCATTCCTCACCACCATAGCGGCCAAATTGGTCGTCACCAGCAAGTGTATTTTTTGCTGCACGAGCAAAAGCTTTAAGAACGGAGTCACCCACATCGTGGCCGTAAGTATCGTTAATGTGCTTAAACAAATCTAAATCGACAATGGCAATTGTAGCATTGCTTTGCTTAAGTTTTTGAGCCGCTTTTTGCATAATACCGCGTCGATTTAAACTGCTAGTTAAGTAGTCAGTCAGCGCAATGTTATAATATTTTTTACGTTGTAGTACTTGTTTATAAATAAGTAATAACGACACAATAACTAAAATAAACGCAATTGTTGCGCTTAACCGCCAAATTATTTTTTGTTGATACTCTTCTTTGGCGAGTAATTCGTTAATGTTTTTGTCGTATTCTAGTTGGAGTATTTTTTCTTCTTTTTCTTTTACTTCAAATTTTATTTGCAGTGTTTTAATGTTTGTTTCGCTGGTGGCTTCGTAATGCTTTTTCATAAATGTAAGCATTTGCTCCATTGCGTCAAATGCATCGTCTGTTTTGTTGAGGCTTCGTTTTAACTGGTATCGCTTTTGAAGGTAATCGGCTTTATAAATGCTGCGGCTAAAATCATCGATCATCGAAAATACTTCATCGTTCATTTTATCGGCTTTTTCAAGTAAACCTTGTTTTTTATAAATATCTAGCATCAATATCATCGATGCGAGTTTCATATCACCTATTCCGGCTAGGTGGGCAACCTCAATATTTTTTGTGGCTAAGGCGAGCGCATCTTCGTAGTTTTCTTGTTTGTATAAAATATTAGCAATTGAATACTGAGCAAAAGACAGTCCTTTTTGCATGTTAACAGATTCAAAGTAAGAGAGTGCTTTGTCTAGATAAATGAGGGATTCGTTTGGTTTATTTATTTCAAGTAATACATTGCCCAAGCTCCAGTAAGCTTTAGCTGTATATAAGCCATCTTGAGTTTGCTGATATGCGATCAGCGCTTTTTTAGCGTATGTTATTGCTTTTTCTTTGTTTTCTAAATAATTATACGCATCGGCTATCTTCCTGTAAAAATAGCCTTGCGATGCAATATCGTTGTTTTGCATCGCCAGTTCTAATCCATCAAGTGCTACGCTCAAGGTTTTTTTCAGTTCATCTGTTTCGGTATAAAAGTATGCAAAGGCTCTTAAAATAATGATTTTTTCAGCCGGTGTAGATTGAGAAAATCGCGTTTTTAGTTGATTAACAACATCGTTTGCCTTTTGGAGTTCTTTTTGTAGGCTAAGCAGTTTTAATTGTGACTCCAAAAATAGCAGTAATACGTCAGGTTGTTTAGATAATTGCTGATTTGATAAGTAAACAGTGAGGTGTTTATCTAATTTTTCGTACTTTTCTTCCCTAAAAAGCAGTTCTGCATAAATGGCTGCAGCTTCTAAATGCAAAGCGCCATTCTGTTTTAATTTACTTTGCTCGTAAGCTTGAGTGATTTGTTTTTTGTTTTGCAGGTAATCAAGTTTATCTGTTCTTACACTTTTAATCAGCGCGCGTACGTCTTGCTGACTGAGCTCAGGGGCAGCGGAGGTGTTTGAATAAGCAATACTTTGAAAGGCGGCGAGTAAAAAAAACACAACAACAAGCTGTTTAACCAACACAGATAGGTAACTTGCTTTAAATTGCATGTTATTAGTCATATTAAGCCCTTACTAACTTGATACGTGTGCTTTTTTGAAAAACGTAGGGTTAGTTAAATTTTGGCTAAACCTCATCCATATACTTTTAGTAATCAAAAACTCAAGCAGGTTGTAGCCTTGAGAGACGTTTATATCTAGCATTTTCAATCTCTATTAAGTATTGGTTAACCATTAATTATCCAATTACATTACCATAAAAGTTATTTTATAAAAATATCTACGCCTATAATCCTGGTATAAGCGTGATAGCAGCCTTATTTATGGTGGTTTTAGTATTTGTCAGTTAAAAATCGGCATCAATTTTAAACTCTAAACGCTCGTGATTAATCGGGTGCGTGAATGCTAGATACTCAGCATGCAGGTGTAACCGATCTGCTTTTTTACCATAATGTGTATCACCAATAATAGGGGTGTTTAAACCTAATACATGTGCGCAGTGCACACGCAGTTGATGAGTGCGCCCTGTTTTAGGGTAGAGCTGCAAGCGAGTTGTATTGTTTTTTCGCTCAAGTACTTGCCATGTTGTAAGTGCAGGTTTTCCTTTTTGGTAACACACTTTTTGACGCGGCTTATCATCAAAATCTGGTGTTAGGGGTAACTCTATAGTACCGCTTTCTTGTTCTATATTCCCATCGACTAAAGCAACGTAGCGTTTTTCTATTGTGCGCTCAATAAATTGTTTTTGAATGGCTTTATGTGCCCGTTTGTTTAGGGCAATAATTAATAGTCCTGAGGTCGACATATCCAATCGGTGCACAATAAGTGGACCTGTAGCTTCTGGAAATTGTGTTTTCATACGCAAGAATACAGAGTCGTCTATGGTAATGCCCGGGACCGATAAAAACTCTGCCGGTTTATTCACTATGACCAAATCGTCATCTTGGTAAACAACAGTAAGCTCTTTACCTTGTGCAGGGTTATTCAACAGTGGGCTAGGTTCTACATTTAAGCCTTTTAGCATGTGGCCTAAGATAGGCTGACATTTACTAAAGCAAGATGGGTAGTAGTTTTTATGCTGCCTAACCGCAGATTTAGGCGGGGCTCCCCACCAAAATTCACCCATGGCAATGGGTGTTAAGTTATGTTTAAACGCATATTGAAGCAATTTAGGGGCTGCACAGTCACCTGCCCCCGATGCCGGCGTATGCTCAGGTAATTTGGCAAAAATAGCATTGAGGTCTTCTATTTCGCCATCAATATTAAGAAATTGATATTGAGCAAATAGTATTTTTTGTAAGCTTTTGGAGAGCGTTTTACGGCGTTTTTTTAAATGTTCAAGTTCATCGTTTATTTTGCTATGCGCTTGTTCAAGTGTGACTAGCTGTGTTTGCCATTTTTGCTTTAATGCCTGAAGCTGCTTTTTTTCTTCAATGCTTTGTGTTGCTAGCTTTTTTTTGAGTTGTTGAATTTTGGTTTTACTCGATTTTTTTTCAGCGTCGCTGCGTTGTTTTTTACGTTTTTTTCTGCTTTTTTGCATTAAAGCATGCTGCGCTTGCAGCTCTTTTTCAAAGCCTTCGTTGGCGGTAGCTAATAATTGGCTAATGCTCTTTAGTTGCTCACTGTTTTCAAGTTCGTCTATTTGTGCGTTCAAGTCATTTATTATTTTGCTTTTAGCTAAGTAATTTTCATCGTTTAATTGCATACTTGAAATAGGGGGCACAAAGTTAATACTGGCTTTGTTTGCGTCAACTTGCCCTGAGTAGGCTGCTAAAAAGCCCAGTTCGTTTTGCTCATTTTTAACCACTAATACACCAAACATTTTACCCGCGTTTTCAGCTTTTAAATGTGGCAGTGTTTCGAGCTGCTGTTGCAATTGTTCGCTTGCTGCAATAGTTAACGGGTGTGGCTCGTAAAAAAAGGGGTAAGTAAACTGTTCCGGTAAAGGAATAGTGGAAACAGGTTGAGCAAATGGGGTAAAACAAGGGCTGTTAGGCATAGCGGTCGAATTATGAAATTGAGGCGAAGAATTAATTTAGATTTTATCACAGCATGAGCTTGCTAGGGGATATTGGTTCTAAAATAATAAAAAAAGGCCAGCAACAATGCCGGCCTTGATATTTTAACTTACCACAAATTATTTATTGGCATCTTTTACTGCTTTAAGTTTTGCTGCGTGGTCTATTTCGTAATCAGGCATGTCTTTTTTACCCTCTATTAAATAGTTATCCATCCAACGCATTAAACGTAAGCTGTAGTCGTATTGTGCTGCCACTTTACGGTTGCCGTGGCCTTCACCCGGGTAATAAACAAGGCGTACATCTTTACCTTGTACTTTCATGTAGCGGTAAAGCTCCATTGACTGTGCAGGGTGCACGCGTGGATCGTCTTTACCGTGCATAATAAGCAACGGTGTTTCTGACTGACCAGCCCAGTAAATTGGGCTGCGCTCTAAATACCATTGCCATTTATCCCACGGGTATGAACGGGCATGCACTAAGTGCATTTCGTTTGAAATATCAGTGGTACCAAACTTAGAAAGTTGGTTAGTGACACCTACAAACATAACACTTGCTGCAAAATGTTCAGTTAGTTTTGTTGCACCCCAAGCAGAGGCATAACCGCCGTAAGAACCACCTGTGATACCAACGCGTTTGCTGTCAACTAGACCCATGTCGACTAAATGGTTTTTAAAGTCCACTAGGTCGTCAAACTCTTTACCAGCGTAATCGTTTTGCCCTAGTTTTGAGTAATCAACGCCTTTACCTGTAGAACCACGATAGTTTGGATAAAATACCGCGTACCCACGTGCAGCACCCATTTGGCCAGGGCGAGAGTAATTGGTGATCCACCCATCTTTGTCGTGACTTTCTGGGCCGCCATGTACTGACATTATAAGTGGGTAGCGTGTTCCTTTTTTGTAATCGAGCGGGTATACAAGTACGCCGTCTAGTTCAACGCCATCACGCGCTTTAAGTTTAATCGTTTCTTGTTTAGCAAAACGTTTATCGTTCAGCCAGCTGTTTGAGTCTGTTAAACGCTTTGCTTTTTTACTACGCACAATAAACACTTCGTTAGGATGCTTAGCACTGTTACCACGAAGTGCCAATGTTTTATCTGAGTCAGAAACACTTAACTGCGTTGCAATAAATTGGCCTTCATCAACTAACTTTTTGTATTTATTAGAGCCTGCTTTGATACTGGCAACAAAGCTTTGCGTACCTACATTGGCAATAAAGTTAAGCGTGTTACGCTTATGCGACCATTCAAAATCAACTACGTGGCCCATAAAGTTAGGTAGCCACTCAGTGATTTTTGCGGTTTCAGTGTCAGCAATAAATAAGCGGCCAGTTGCTGGGTCGTGCTGATCTTCTGCGCCTAAAATAGCGACGTACTTACCATCATGCGACAGCTCGGCATCGCCCAATTTACCCTGTGTTTTAAACGATAAAGTTACTTTTTCGTTAGCAATATCGTAAAGGTGCCACATTGATTTAGTATAGCGATCGTCAATAAGTGCTGTAGGTTGAGTTTTAACGAGTAGCTTTTCACTGTCGGCTGACCAGTTAACATCGCTTACATAGCTATCAATGTTTATGGCTGTTGGCGATAATGGTTTATCTTCTTTGGCCAAATCAACAACAAAGAGTTGTTTGTTTTTTAAATCTAGTTCGTATACTTCTGCTTTAAAACCAAGTTTTTTTAATTCTTTATCTGATTTGTCGGCAGCGGGCATCGCTAATAACGCAAGCTGTTTATTGTCTGGGCTTAGTTGATAACTTGAAATAGAAGTCCCTTTTAACGACATAACTGCTTGTGCTTGTCCGCCATCAACAGGAATTTGGTAAAGCGAAGTAAATTTATCGTCTTTAAGCTTTGCTAAAAAGTAAATTGTTTTGCTGTCGTTTGACCATTGTAGGCTTTTAATATTAACCGAGCCGGTAATAAATGGGCGTTCAACACCTTCATCGTCTACAACGTAAAGTTCGCTGTAATTGCTGCCATTTTCGTCAACGTAAAGTTTGCGTGGTAACGAGCGTGTAAATGCAACGCTTTCACCATCTGGGCTAATACTTGTTTGTATTACCGATTTTACTTTTGGAATGTCTTCAACTGTGATTGCTGATTGCGCAAATGCAAGGCTGCTTGAAAGCCCGATTGCTAGCGCTAAGCTTGTCTTAAGCATTGTTATATCCTTTATTTTTAAAATCCAGATTAGTATAACAAGCTAAGGTTAATAAACTAAAAAATGCGATTAATGCTCAAAAGAGGGCGTTAAATGAAGGTGATAAAATAAATAATGAATAGCGCGGAATGTACCGCGCTGCTTTTTATAAACTTTTTTTAGGCGGTAGGGCAACGTTTGCAAATATAAGCCCGGCTACAAGCGACATAAATATTAAAAATGTTTGCTGGCCTATATGCTCTGCATATATAAAGTCTTGGCCTTCAATAAGTGAATTTAAGCCAATGTAGGTTTTGCTACCTGGGACTAATACAATCAAGCCCTGCATTGCCACAATTGAAGCCGGCGCATTAGCAACACGGTTAAATAAATTACTAAAAATACCCACCGATAACGCGCCAACAAAAGTACCCAATGTGTAATCTAAATACATTGCTGACCCAATACTTGTGCCATAGGCTATAAAGCCTGATGCAATAGACCAACCCGCATGTTTTAGTTTGGTTCTAAATATAACTATTAGGCTGCTACACAGTAAAAATATAGCAAGCCAAGGTGTCCAGCTGGGTAAAGGCTCCGGTTGAACAAAGTCTGCTTGGCCAAAAAGTGCAAAGCCAATGCCTATACCTATAAAGCCACCAAAATAGAGTTTAAACAGCAACATAAATGAGTCCATTACTCTTGCTGTACCCGAGACCAAGTGGCGAGCTGCAAGCTCTGCCAATCCAAGTGCAAGCGCAAGGCCCGGTATAAATACAATAATGGCAGAAAGCACCACTAAGCGTATGTTTACTTCGGGTGTTATATAAACGCTTACAGCACAGGCCATAATTGCTGAAACAATAGCAACAAGTGGTTCAAGCATATGCGCTACACGTTTAGAGCGCATAGACCACAATACAAACATATACACCACAAGGGTGAGTAACGCAGACCAAATTACATCGGTCCAACTGGTGCCCATAAGCATTGCAAATGCGCCGCCCGAGGTTGCAAATGCAATACCTGTCGTTAATTTATTGTAAGGGTTAGGGGCATCAAAAATTATATCTAGCTGTTGGTCTACTTCTTGAAGAGACAATTCTTCATTAAGCATTTTATTTACAAGGTCGTCGGTATCGGCAAGTGATCCTAAATCATGATCGCCTGGGTCAACTCGTGCCACATGCGTATACTCATCTTCATGGCCGTCGGTCCAAATAACAAAGGTGACCGAGGTGGGCGACATAACAAACGACGATTTGAGGCCTAAGTATGTGGCGACTTCCATTAAGTGTGCTTCTAGGCGGTAGGCAGGCGTACCGTATTTATGAAGCATTTTACCCAACTTAACGATAAATTTGCGTTTTTCTGTAAAGGTTGCAGTTTTCAAATCTTATTTAGGCCAGTGTGTAAATAAATTAGCTAAAAGTATAGGCTAAAACGCCCATATGTAATGGGCGCGATTTTAAAGACTAATTGGTGTGTGTCTAGTCATTTTTAATCTAATTTTTTATTTTTCTCCGCTATCCATTGCGCCATGTATTGTGTGCTTCGCATTGTATGATGTTTGAGCATTTGTCCGGTAAAGTTTTTTTCACGATGCGCGCTTAGATCGCTGCTTATTGCATCTATTTTATTAATGAGCGCCGCGCTTAATTTTACTTTGTCGTATACGGTGTTAAGTAGCGTATTGCCAGCTTGCTGGGCATGTTCATAATCGGTTTTATTGGTATAAAGCTCAACGGCTGCGTTTGCAAAGTCTTCGGTATTATTAGCCACTTTACCAGACCAAGGTAAATCGTTGTGCATGCCCTCTACACCAATACTGGTGGTAACGCTGGGTGTTTGCATTATCATGGCTTCAAGTAATTTACCTTTAATACCAGCGCCAAACCTCAGAGGAGCTAAACATACGCGCGCACTTTGCATTACATCATAGGCGTTATCGGCCCAGCCTTTTATTAAAAAACCCGTTTTAGGGTTATTAAGTGCTGTGGCTTTAGGTGGCGGGTAAGAGCCATAAATATGTAGCTCAGCTTTTGGTAGTTGTTTACGAATTAACGGCCATATTTTTTGCAAGTAAAGTACTGCGTCCCAGTTTGGCGCATGCCTAAAATTACCTATCGTCATAAAGTGCTGACGTTCATCAAAGCTTTTTGTGGTTTCGGGCAGCGAGATTAAATCGACCATAAACGGTAAATGGTGTAATAAGCTTGGTTCGACCTTAAATACGCTATTGAGTAATTCCATTTCGTAGCTTGAAATAATTAGGCTTAGGTCGCAACGCAAAATAGCCGCTATTTCGCGTTTAGCTATGTCTGAATGTAAATCGCTGGTTGTAAATTCACGCTCGCCTTTGTGCGCTTCATGGCGTGCGTTTCGCAGGCACTGTAAATCTTCGGTATCGAGAATCTTAATGGCATTGGGGCAATGCTTATCAACGCGCCAACCAAATTGTTCTTCCATCATAAACCGGTCAAACATTACAATATCTGGGTTATAGGCTTTAACGTATTCGTCAAAGCTTTCGCAATTAAGGGCAATGCTTTGGCTTGTTATACCAAAGTCGTCAAGGTTTACCATATGCTCTGTGCGTTGAGCGGGAGTAGCAAACTCCACTTGCCAGTTTTGTGCTGTAAATGCGTTCAATAATGACATCATGTGCGTACCCGCAGCGGATGAGTTGGGCTCTGGCCATACGTAGCCAATTACCAGCACTTTTTTCATTGGCTAGACTCTTTAATTTGTAAGTTAACATTTACCAGTGTTTTAACCGGTGGGGCTGTATTTTGTAATAGTTCTTGTAGTACTAAAAGGCAACGTTTCGCGATTTCATGCGTGCTGATTGCAACACTCGTTAATGTATCGTCAAGTAAGGCGCTATTTTTAACTTGCTGACAGCTTACTACTTTAATGCGTTGATTAGCTGCTAAGTTTAATGTGTTAATGCTTGCTAGCACGCCGTGGGCGATAATGTCATTCGCACACACAATGGCGTTAATAGCAGGGGTGCTTTTATAAGCCTGTGCAAAAGCATTTTTGGCACTAAGAACGGAATTTTCACCACATTCGATTGCGTTTAGTGGCGATATACTGTGTTGTGCACATGCGGTATTAAAGCCGTGTTGAAGTGTTAAGCAGCTGCTTAATTGTAAATTGCTGCCTATAAACGCAATGTTTGTAACCCCTTGAGAAAGTAAATGCATGCTAACTATATGGCTTGCTTTTTTGTAGTCGGGTAACACACAAGGTGCATTACTAAATGCAAGCTCTTGCATTAACGTAACAACGCTATGCTGAGAACTTAATGTGTCTAACCATTGGGTGCATGTATTAGTCACAGGGCAAATTATAAATCCGGCGGCGTTGTATTCTTTTAGTTTATTAATTGCCTGTGTTTGCTGCTCAACGTTATTGTTACTGCTAACAATAACGGCCTGAAAACCTTCATTGTTTAATATTAGCTCAAGCTCGGTGGCCAACTGTGCCATAACAGGGTCAGTTAAATCATTTATAACCACAGCGATTAAATTAGAGCGCTTTGAGCGCATAGCTGCGGCATCGCGATTATAAACGTAGCCTAACTCATCAATTGCTTTTAATACTTTTTGTTTGCTTTTATCACTGACTTTTTTACTTTGAGTCAGCACCAAAGACACCGTTGACTTAGACACACCTGCAAGGTCGGCAACATCAAAAATTGTGACAGATTTAGCTTTGTTATGCATAGTTGTGTTTGTCGCAGTGATAAATTAAAAACGCGTTAGTGTAGCTTAAACTGGGCTGTTAAGTCATCTTTTGCCATGTGTTGAGCCACCTTAATGCTTTATGAACAAAGCAAAACGTGTTTATATACACTTAATTGTGTAAAAAATAACAAAAGGATAAAAACATGAACGCTTTTAGGCTGTTAGTTGCCTTTATTTGTTGTGTTGTATTACTACCATTTAGTCATGCAGAGCAGGGCTACCAAACTCCTTCGCCTGATTTAGCGGCAGTGGTAGATGCTAAATTGGCGCCCACAAGTTACTTATCAAGTGATGGCCAGTGGCTTGCGCTATTTGAACGCAGGCGTGTTGTATCGCTTGATGAGCTTGCAATTGAAGAGTTAAAGCTTGCGGGGATTAAACTAAACCCGGCTAATTTTTCACGCACACGGGTGCGCGCAAATTTTAGTGCTGTAGAACTTAAACATGTGCAAAGTGGCACTGTTATTAATATTAATAACTTACCAAATGGTATTATTCGCTCGCCTAAGTGGTCTTCTAATAGCAAATACTTAGCGTTTATTGTTGAACAAACAAACGAAGCAAATTTATGGCTTTATAGTGTTGAAAGTAAACAAGCAAAAATGCTTTCAAGTGCTGCGTTAAATTCAGTTTTAACGGCATCGCCATACCAATGGTTACCAGACAGCACAGCCATTATTGCAAACCTAGCTGTAAATGTGGGTAAACCACGACTAGAAAACAACAGCCAAAATGTTGTGCCAGTTATTCAGCAAAGTACTGGTGAAAAAGCCCCTGCACGCACGTATCAAAATTTATTAACGAGCCCATTTGATGAAGCTCAATTTAAGTTTTTTGGCCAAGGCCAGTTGGCTTACATTACCCTTGATGGAAAAGCCCAAGCTATTGGCAGTCCAGCACTTTTTAAATCGTTTTCGGTGTCGCCTGACTCAACTAATATTTTGGTGGCGGGAATTAACGAGCCGTTTTCGTATCAAGTGCCTTACAGCCGCTTTGCGACAACGTGGCAAATATGGGGTATGCGCGGTTTTGCATTAGCCGAGCTTGCTAAGCAACCTTTGGCCGATAATATTCCACAAGGTTACGACAGTGTACGTACAGGAAGACGTAATTTTGAATGGCGAGCAGATCAGGGTGCTGAAGTTATTTGGGCAGAAGCGCAAGATGGCGGCGACATGAAAACTGACGTACCGCACCATGATTACATTTATAGCCTACGTGCGCCGTTTAAACGCGAGCCAAAGTTATTTGCAAAAGTCGAACGTCGTTATGCGGGTATGGAGTGGGCTAATAACGACATTGCTATGCTGAGCGATTGGCGCTTTAGCGACCGTCAATTGCGTACGTATGTTATTCAGCCACGTAATGCCGATAGTAACCGTGTGCTGTTTTCAGAGCGCAGTTATAACGATGCTTATAAAGACCCAGGTAATGCTATTTACGAGCGTAACGATTTAGGCGCTAATGTAATTAAAGTGGTTGGTGGGCGTTATATTTACCTGCGTGGCAATGGCGCGTCAGAACAAGGTAACATCCCGTTTTTAGACAGGTACGATGTAAAAACAAACAGTAGCAAGCGTTTATGGCAATCACAAGCGCCTTATTACGAGCGTGTAAGGGCGCTGCTTGATGACGAAGGCGAGCGCTTTATTACTGTTCGTGAGTCTAAAACTGAGCAGCCTAACTTTTTTATTCGTGATTTAGATGACGATTCGTTAACCCAACTAACGCAATTTGAACACCCATACCCTGCTTTTAAAGGTGTAACAAAAGAACAAGTGCGTTATACGCGCGACGACGGTGTTGAGCTTTCTGGCACGTTATATTTACCACCAGGGTACGACAAAACACAAGGCACTTTGCCTGTGCTTATGTGGGCTTACCCGCTTGAATACAAAGACAAAGCCGTAGCGTCGCAAGTTCGCGAGTCGCCTTACGAGTTTACGTATATAGGTTACTGGGGTCCAATGCCGTACCTTGCCAAAGGTATTGCCGTATTTGACGATCCTAAAATGCCGATTGTAGGTGTTGATGGTAGTGAGCCAAATGATCACTTCAGAAAACAGCTGGTTTCTAGCGCCAAAGCAGCAGTAGATGTACTGGTTGAAAAGGGGATTGCTGATAAAGACAAAATAGCCATAGCAGGGCATTCATACGGTGCATTTATGGTGGCTAACTTATTGGCGCATAGTGATTTATTTAAAACAGGTATTGCTCGCAGTGGCGCATATAACCGTACGTTAACACCGTTTGGTTTTCAGGGGGAAGAACGTGATTTTTGGCAGGCGCAAAGTGTATACGCTAATATGTCGCCGTTTTTTCACGCCGAAAAAATCAATGAGCCAATGCTCATGATACACGGTAAAGAGGATCCTAATTCAGGCACTTTTCCAATGCAAAGTGAGCGAATGTATGCCGCGCTTAAAGGCTTAGGAAAAGATGCCCGTTTAGTTATGCTGCCTTACGAAGCTCATGGCTACCGCGCACGTAAAAGCTTATTACATGTATTGTGGGAGCAAGAGCAGTGGTTAGATAAGTATTTGTTAAATGATACACCACAGCCAGTAGAGGTCGTTAGCGAGCCTGCTGTTAATACCCAGCAATAACAATACACATAGGTAAGCAACAGCGCGGCTACTTATAGCCGCGTTTTTGTTATGAATACGAGAGTAAATTAATGATTGATGTAGCAGCACTGGCAGTTTTTATTCCTACCTTCTTTTTTGTATCTATCACACCGGGTATGTGCATGACGCTTGCCATGACATTAGGTATGAGCATCGGTGTGCGCCGCACCCTGTGGATGATGATAGGTGAGCTTTTAGGGGTTGCAAGTGTAGCTATTGCGGCGGTACTTGGGGTTGCAAGTGTCATGCTAAATTACCCTGATGCGTTCGCTATTTTAAAGTGGGTCGGTGGTGCCTACTTAATTTACATAGGTATAAATATGTGGCGCGCCAAAGGTAAAATGTCGGTTAATACACATAGCCCAAGTGATGTAAGTAGGCAGTCGCTTTTTACTCAAGGATTTATTACCGCTGTTGCTAACCCAAAAGGATGGGCGTTTATGATCTCACTATTGCCGCCGTTTATTAGTGTTGATCAGGCTGTTGCGCCACAGTTATTTATTTTACTTAGCGTAATTATGATAACCGAATTCGTAAGTATGTTAGCGTATGCAACAGGTGGTAAAAGCCTACGCTTGTTTTTAGCCCGAGGCGATAATATTAAATGGATGAACCGAATTGCAGGCAGTTTAATGATGCTTGTAGGTGTTTGGTTAGCCTTAGATTAATAATAAAGAGCCCGTGGCTCTTCATTATTTTGTGCATAACGACTATTAATTTTTAATTAGAACCTGCGTGATTTAACTGCGCTTTTAAAAATGGTGCCGTTTTACTTTTTTGTGACTCAGCGACCCTTTCAGGTTTTCCTTGCGCAACTATTACCCCGCCTTCGTCGCCAGCTCCTGGGCCAATATCAATAACCCAATCACTGTTACTGGCTACTTGCATATCGTGCTCAACCATAATGACGGTGTTGCCAGCATCAACTAAGCCATTTAACTGCGCCATTAGCATGGCTACATCTTTTGGGTGTAGGCCTGTGGTTGGTTCATCTAAAATATAAAGCGTATCGCCTCGCTGTGTTCGTTGTAGTTCAGTGGCAAGTTTAATACGTTGTGCTTCGCCGCCCGAAAGTTCAGTAGCAGGTTGTCCTAAACGTAAATAGCCAAGGCCCACTTGTAAAAGCGCATTGAGCGCGCGCAAAATAGCGGGTTCATCGGTAAAAAATGTATGCGCTGACTCAACGGTTAAATTAAGTACATCGGCAATGGTTTTCTCTTTATAGGTAATGTCGAGTGTTTTTTGGTTATAGCGTTTGCCATTACACACAGGGCAAGGCGAATACACGCTGGGTAAAAATAACAGCTCTACGCTTACAAAGCCTACGCCTTCGCAGTTTTCGCAGCGGCCTTTTTTAACATTAAACGAAAAGCGACCGGCATCGTATTTTCGCTCTTTTGCCTCAGTGGTGTTTGCAAATAGCTTACGTACTTGATCGAATAAGCCCGTGTAAGTGGCAAGGTTTGAGCGAGGCGTACGGCCAATGGCTTTTTGATCAACCGTTATTAGGCGCTTTATGTGTTCAATGCCCTGAGTTATTTGCCCGTCGGTTGCTACGTTGAGCTCTTGCTCGAGTAACTCTGCTTCGTCGGTTGGCATTTGTGGCTGCGATTTTTGCCCAAGTGCATCGTAAACCAAGTCAACAAGTGCTTGGCTTACTAAGCTCGATTTACCAGAGCCAGATACTCCCGTAACACTTGTAATAACCCCAAGCGGAAATTCTACATTAAGCTTTTGTAAGTTATTACGTTCAACATTTTTAAGCGCTAGCCACGCTTTAGGTTGGCGTTGCTTGTTTTGTATGGGTGCCTGCTGGGTTTGGTTATTTTTAAATAAATATTGACTAGTGTGTGAGCTACTAATTTGCTTTAAGCCTTCAACAGGGCCGCTATAAACAATATTACCGCCACGGGAGCCTGCATTTGGTCCAACATCGACTACCCAATTGGCATGTCGAATAACACTTACGTCGTGCTCAACCACAAATACTGAGTTACCAGCGGCTATTAGTTCATCTAATGCGCTTAAAAGTGCTTGTGTATCGGCAGGGTGTAAACCTGCCGAAGGTTCATCTAACACATACACAACACCAAATAATTTTGAGCGAAGTTGCGTTGCTAGCCGCAAACGTTGTAACTCCCCTGGTGATAACGATGGGGTGGTACGCTCAAGCGATAAATATCCTAGGCCAAGTTTAGTCAGTGATTCTATACGCTTAATAATATCGCTTGTAATACGCTTAGCGACGATGGCTTTTTCTGGGTTTGTAGCGTTACTTTTAGCAGGGGTATTAGCGGCAAACCTTAGCTTATCTGCCAGCTCATTGAGTGTTAGCTGCGAAATTTCGCCTATATCAAGCCCTGCGACTTTAACCGATAACGACTCTTTTTTAAGCTTTTTACCTTTACAGCTTGGGCATGGGGATATTTGCATAAACTGCGACACTCGTTTTTTAATACGAGGGCTTTGTGTTGTAGCAAAAGATTTAAGAACAAAGCGCTTAGCACTGGTAAAAGTACCTTTATAGCGAGGTTTTTCGCCATTTTTAATGGCGTTTTTAACCTCTAAAATAGTGTAGTCTGGATAAACAGGTACAGTGGGGGTGTCGTCTGAAAATAAAATCCAATCGCGCGCTTTTTGCGGTAACTCATACCATGGTATGTCGATGTCGTAACCAAGTGATACCAGTATGCGACTTAAGTTTTTACCTTGCCATGCTGGTGGCCAAGCTTCTATTGCGCCTTCGCGTATCGTTTTTGTATTGTCGGGCACAAGTAGTTGTTCGGTTACCTCAAAAGTGCGGCCAATGCCCGAACACTGTGGGCATGCACCTTCGGGGGTATTTGGAGAAAACGCATCGGCATACAAAATGCTCTGCCCTTTAGGGTATTCGCCAGCGCGTGAGTAAAGCATTCGCAGTGCGTTAGAAATAGTGGTTACGCTGCCAACCGATGAACGAACAGAAGGTGCGCCGCGCTGTTGTTGCATTGCTACTGCTGGTGGCAGCCCTTCAATTGAATCTACATCGGGTTCGTCAACCTGATCGATTAACCTTCGTGCATAAGGCGATACCGAATCAAGGTAACGATGTTGCGATTCAGCAAATAATGTTCCAAAGGCGAGCGATGATTTACCCGAGCCCGATATACCAGTAAACACCACAAGCGAATTACGGGGCAGGTTTACATCCACATTTTTTAAGTTATGAACACGTGCGCCTCTTACTTGAATGCTGTGCTCAGTGTTTAATAAAGCCAATTGCGAATGTTCAATCGCGCCTGAACTGTTAAATGTGGTTGCCATGTAATTTTCTCCGTTTAATCGCCATGTTTATTAGGTGAAATTAAAGCTAAGATTACACAAGAAACGCTGAATGAGCGCTTAGTGAGCATTATTGAATTTGTTGTGCATGTTTACATAATAGGTAAATGCTGAGAGTATGCTTAACTATGTAGACTATACAAACGTCATTAAGTACGCTTGAAGGAGGTTATTAATATGATTAAAGCATGGATTTTAATGTTGGTTATACTGTCGTCTTCGGTATTGGCAAATACTGAGAACGTAATTAACGTAGACAGAGCCATACCTAATAGCTTGCATTTAGCATTTCCAAACGATGCTAACATCACGCCTAAAAAAGGCGACTTCAATGTTTTAAATTACATATTAATGAGTAATAACGAGGGTGAACGCTGGGCAGTAATAACACTCACTAATTTATCGACGGGTAATCGTGAGCTTAACGAAGACCACTTACTGGCTTTGTTCGCTGATGGAACGCGACTACCTCCTCAACCTTTTAAATTAAGTTTTAAGGGTAACGAAACGCAGTCGGTAACTGTCTCGTTTGCTGAACATAAATTTCCTATTTTAAGTGTTTACTCAAGTAATGATCAGTAGCTAATTTTAAAATAAGCCTAAATATGCAGTAATTGTTTTAGCTTATCGGCACCGGCTCTGCTGGTGCTTAGCTCCGATTTTATATCGTCGTTTACAATCACCATCAATTTGCCGTTAAACCAGCGCTGTATTTCTTTTATATGGTCAATATTAACCAAATAGCTGCGATGAATACGCACAAAGTTGTGCGCGGCTAGGGCGTGTTCAAGCTGATCGAGCGTGTCGCTCAAATGATTAAACGTTTCTCCATTCCACGCTAAACTATTTCCTTGTTCTGATTTAATAAATTTAATATCGCTTGGGGAAAGTAAAAATATGCGCTCGCCACTTTTACTAACTAGTTTGTTTAATGAACTTTCGGTGAGTGTAAAAGCGGGTTCACCTGCGCAGCTAGTTATATGAGTGTGCGCTCGTTGTTGCTCTAATTGCTGCTGTGCTTTGGCTAACGCTTTTTTTAATCGTGCAATTGGAAAAGGTTTGAGTAAATAGTCAGTTGAGGCGTGCTCAAATGCTTCAATCGCAAATTGGTCGTACGCGGTGGTGTACATAATAATGGGTTGGTAGTTAAGTAAATCAATAAGTTCAAGGCCATTAATTTCAGGCATTTGAATATCAAGCAATACCACATCAGGAGTTAGCTCATTAATTAATGCAATGGCCTCTTTGCCATTTGTGGCTATGCCTACCACGTCAACATGCTCCATTAAACTTAATTGATGGCTTAACTTTTCGCGAGCAGGAAGCTCGTCATCGGCAAACAGTATGCGCATTTTAGTCGTTTTATTTGGCAGGTTTATATTGTTCATAACGCTAGCTCCAACGTAACAACAGCACCATTATCATTACTTAGCAATACTTTACTTTGTCCAAGTTGATTAACGCGTAGCATAATGTTTTTCATCCCTATACCTTTTCCGTAGCCACATTTTAATACATCGTCAGTAAAGCCTTTTCCGTTGTCGCTTATCACAATTTTAACCCCGTTAGACATTTCACTCAGGGTAATATTAAGTGTAAGTGAGGTTTGTTTAGCATTGTGCTTAATTGCATTTTCAATAATAGGTTGAATAAGTAGAGGTGGTAGCGTTTTGTTTTTAAGGGTATTAGGAATGTGGTAATTAACCTTAAGCTTATCGCCAAAGCGTGCTTTTTCAATATTTAGATACTTTTCTATTATGGTAAGCTCTTGCTGTAAAGGTATTTGCTGTTGCTCTGCGGTATCAAGCGAGTACCTTAAAATATCAGCCAGTTCATGCAGTACTTCATCGGCCAAATCGGGTTTTGTGTGTATGTAAGCGGAAATTGTATTTAAGCTATTAAACATAAAGTGAGGGTTTAGCTGGTATCGCAATGTAGTAAGTTGGGCTTGTTTAAGCGCATGTTTTTCGGCTGTTACGCGTTTTTTGCTTTCAATAAAAATACTGGTAAGGTAAATACACGAGCCCCAAAGTAAGCCGTTAAATACAACAAATATCCCCATTGATTTATGCCCATCAAAAAGCAGTGTCAGCAATACATCGGTAAGCACATTACCGAGGGCCATAAATACAACGGCAATTAACCATTCAAGTGCTGTTTTATTAATATGCTTATTGCGCAGATAAAAAATAACCGCTGCCGCACTCCATACCGGAACCCAATAAAAAGTAATAAACCACACGGTTGCGGCGAGTGCACTGCCGCCTGTTAAGGGCGCAGAGTTAGCAATTATCAGCCCAAGGGCGTAAGCAATATCAACAATAAGTAGAATAAAAAAGCTGTATTTGTAAAAAGGATGTTTGAGCATAATAGGTGCTTCTTTTTGTAAGTGATTAAACCATAACAAAAAACAGTCAAAACCCAAAGAGTCTGTGTTTTGACTGTTACTTATTTAAAAGTAAGTTAGCTCTTTGATTTGTAGTGTGTTTTTTAACGGCTCGTTGCTTGCGCCTGGCATTTTACGCCACATTAAGTTAACCCCTGTTAATTCTGTTGCCGACCACGTAACGGGGCTACCAAACCCAAACTGTTTAAATGTAGTAAAAGGTATATCAAGCGTGGTCCACTCATCGCGTGGTTTTAAAAGTACACTAAAGTGATCCCAATCTTTTACATCACTATGATAAACAGACATAGCAAAAGGTGTAGTTGAGCCTTTATAGGTTAAGCGAATACCTTTAAATGTTGAGGCATCAGCCGGTGACGAAAACTTAATTTCAGCGCCCGCCCATGCACCAAAGCTGGTAGGCTTTGTAATGGTTGTATCAATAGTTAAGCTATTTTTATGCGTGGTAAGCGTTGCAACAGACTGCCCACCCATTACCGAATCGCTCATAGCTTGCCATGGTGTATCACCGGTAAAATCATCAATACTATGCTGTGCTTGGCTGCTTTTAACTTCTTCATTACAGGTAGGGCCTTGTGGTGTAATGGCCTTGTTTTGAGCAATAAGCGCTGAGCGGTCTACTTTTAAACCTGTTTTATACACCTGTGAGATAGTGTGAATATGATTTATATCATTAAGTGGGTTTTGTTTAAGCAGTACAAAACTTGCCTCAAAACCTTTAGTAAGTTTGCCAATGCTCTCGGCTTTATTAATCGCTTTTGCGCCGTTAACCGTTGCTGCGTTAATTATTTCACCATTAGTTAGGCCTGCTTTTTTAAGCGCATCTAACTCGTTGTGTAACCCTGTACCGTGCAGCGTGTATGGGTTTCCGGCATCAGAGCCTGTGCCAATAGTGATATTAGCTTTATGTAGCTTTTGTATATTTGCATAAGCTGTTTTACGCTCATCCCACGCGTGCTCTTTCCATTTTGAAGGTGCAGGCACCTTTTCAAACAAACAGCCTTGAAGCTTTTCAGGAATGGTTTTTAGTAACTCGCTTTGTGAGCTAATAGTATGGTTATGCTTTTCATCGCTATGATTGTGGTACACCGCAAGGGTAGGAATGTAGGTTACATTATGCTGTTTCATTAGCGTAATAAACTCATCGTCAATCGCTTCGCTATTAATGCCGTGCGCTAAAGCCGTTGCACCGGCCTTAATTGCGCGTTTACCATCATTTAGTGTAGAAACATGCACAAAATACGGTAAATTAGCGGCTTTAGAGCGCTTACCTAGCTCAGCCAGTTGGCTATCAGTTAACGATTTACCTACACCGCCAAAGGTTTCAATAACCGCTTTAGTTACATGTGGCTTAGTGCTTATATGTTTTTGCCACAGCGCTGCTATGTCTTCATCTTTTGCAATTTCGTATGTTTGGCCACCAAACTGCGTGCCATGCCCGCCAGGGTTAGTAAACAATGTACCTGCATAAAAAAGGTTAGGGGTTAGTTGGGCTGCTTTTAATTGCGCAGCTTCGTTTAGGGTTTGCTCAAACGAAAACAAATCAACAATGTTAGTTACGCCTAAATACAAATTAGAATTAAAGTGCGATTTAACCGGCAAATACTGAAATTCAGTAAAGTTACTGCCCGATGAGCCTAAATGTACATGTAAATCAATTAAACCGGGTATTGCATACTGGTTGTTGGCGTTAATTGTTTTATCTGCGTTTTGTAGTGGGTCAGTCGCTTTAGTAATGCTTACAATTTTACCCTCATCAATATAAAGCGAACTTGGCGCAGAAAAGCTTTGCGAACTACTTTGGTATAAACGAATGTTATCGACTCGTAGGTCAATGGCGTGAGCACTAAAGTGGCTTGCTAAACTCAGTGCTATAACTGTTTTTGTAATAATGTTCATGACTGTATTCCTTATCAAAAAAATAGGTATTTGGCGTTTTGTTGATAAGAAATTTAGCGAGCTTTTTAACCTGCTTCATTAATGTTTATCTGAATCGACATTATTAGAGGTTGAACCGACACAAAAGTAAATAAGCGTTGTGGTAGGGCGGTTCAGGTTCACTAAATTAAGTGCTTTGAATGAGCGATAGGTTACATAGACGTGTGTGCCTAGTTTAAAGCAAAGCTTTAAACTTTGATCATGTTTGAATGGTTATTAAGGGCAGTGATGAGCGAGAAATAGTTAGTCAAAAATCTTAATGTCTGAAGTCAAGATTTGACCCTCGACTTTGACCCTCGACTTTGCAGTGGCAATTGTATTGCCTTGTTCATAACATAGAAAAGCTGCAAAACAGGCTGCATGTATAAGAGAAAGCCCTTTTAACCTAAAAAAGCCACGCAAACGCTGCAATTCCTTCCAAAACACCAATTAAAACAACCGCACATTGTCATCTTATATTTGATGTAAAATAGCGATAACTGATTGAACCGAAATAGGAACTCGGCTATGGTTGGTTCACTACTAAAAACAAATAAAAAACGAGTTAATCTACAGGCTCGTTAGGTGCTAATGAAGATTGTATTACTAACTTTGTTTCTGCTTTTTTCATTTAAAGTATCTGCTGTGGAACCTTGTGCAGCAGTCCCTGAGGGCAAGCAAAGGCGAGATGGTGTTTGCTCATATCAAGATGCTGCATTTAAAGCTCGTCAGGTTTTTAGCTACGTATTATCTTTAAAAAAATACTGTGATACCGCTATCCAAGAAGAAATAAATGAGTGGTACTTAAGTAACAAACAACTCATTGATAAAGCAGTTATCATCGGCAAGCAACCATTAAATGAAATAGTAAAAAATACAGACATAGCATTGTGGCAATCTGAGAGCAGCGACAGAGTTAAAGAGTCTTGTACATATGTTAAACGGAAAATACAATATCCATCACCTTCACTATTTGGTGGTCGAGTAGGTGAGTACTTGAATTCTTACGCACCTAACAAACAATGAAACAGGGATTAAAAACTGCGGGTTCTTCGCTTCGCTCAATTTTAGTCCGCAATTTTTAACCCGTTAATCGGAAGTTAGTATTACAAGGAATGTTATGAGTAATTGTCCAAACTGTCGAAATAAAGTTAATCCTTTTGACTTATCACTTTCGGCATTTCCATTGTATTTCAGATGCCCGAATTGCAAGATTCGTTTAAGGGTAATAAATTCAAAATTATTTTGGGTTACGTTTTGTTTATATATACTGATTGTAATACCAATGATCACCTATATCCCTATTATTCAAGAATATAATTTAGGCATTATTCTTACGGTGTGCAGTTCGTTAGTTATCTATCAAAAAATATCATCTTATATGCTGGGTAAAGAAAACCTAGCCCTGTATGAGTAATGTAAGGCTTATAAGAGTCTAAGGTTACAAGAGTTGGCTCATGGCACTTTTGCGAAGTTTAGCTGTGAGCAAGTAATAGTTAGTCAAAAACCTTAATGCCTGAAGTCAAGATTTGACCCTCGGCTTTGATTCGTTAAACTTCTCTTTGCGCATATATTCATGAAAATGAGCGCTGCGCGCATATTGATTCGCTTAACTTTACCTAAAAAATTTAGAATACTTATAGATAGTAATACCTTAGGTTATTTGTTAAAACTATATAAAGTAGATAATTGAGCGTGGCGTCAGTAGAAATATGCGCAATGAGCTCACTATTAAATTGTTAAGTGCAAAAACTATGACACAACACACATCACCAGTTGGATGGTACGTAGGTTCATATATGTTGAGGTTTTTCGAGCTTGAGGACTCAGCAAAAGATGATCCAGAAAAGAGATTTCTTTCCTGGGAGAATACTGTGCTTGTACGAGCGGATTCAAAATCGGAAGCATATGAGAAGGTCGAGAAAATTGGTCGAGAGCATGACTATCCGTACAAAGGTGGCCCCGAAGGTGTTGATGTGAAATGGGAGTTCATTGGTGTTACACAGGTTCTAGCGATTTACGAAGAAATTGGAGATGGGGGCGAAATTCTATGGTCGGAATCTACCCGTAAACTCAAGAATCTAAAATCAAATATTCTTAGTAAAAGTCAATGTTTGGAGGGGTAACACTTAACAAATTGCTCCAGTTGACGTATCGGTCTACGCTCCTTTTTGTGCATTCGCGGTGCTCATTTTCGCACAAAAATCCACTACAACCGCTGCGCAACTGAGCAAGGCGTTATGACAGAAAGGATTCCGCCAAATGGTTCAAAATTTAGTTTTAATCTTTCTTTTATTCTTTGCCAGTTATTCACTGGCTTTGGACAGTGAGGATATAAAGCAAGATAAATCTGTTAGTCTCGCAACGGTTGCAGACAGTATCGCCATGCAATACCAGCAGATGGGCTGGTTTTCCGGCGCATTACTGATAACTAAAGATAATGAGGTGGAGTTTGCGTCATCTTATGGCTTTCAGAATGTCGAAGAAAAAATAAAGAACAGCATTCAAAGTCGCTTTAATCTTGGCTCAATCATGAAAGACTTTACCAAGGTCTTGATCTTGCAACAGGTTGAGGCTGGCAAATTAAAGTTAAGTGATAAACTAGTTAGCTTTGAGTTGGGGTTCAAACAACCTGATGCTGATAAAATCACGATTGAGCACCTACTAAATCATAGTGCAGGCTTTGCTGATATCTTTGTGGCTGAATATCGTCAGAATCAACTTGCATTTGATACTCTAAACAAGAAAATAAAGATATTGATAAATAACCCCCTTTTATATATACCTGGAACTGATCGAAAATATTCAAATTATGGGTATGTGGTATTAGGAGTGATTCTTGAGAAAGTAACTGGAAAGCCTTTCGAAGAACTACTCAAAAACAATATCTTCAATCGGGTTGAGATGTTTTCAACGACCTTCAGGCCGGTTAATTCTCATGAATATCAGTCAGTCCGATATACATTCCAGTACAATGGCAATTTGAGAAAGGTCGGTATTAATGAACACCCTAGTCCCGATGGCGGCATTGAATCGACTGTTGTGGATGTGCAACGATTTTACCGAGCGTTAATCTATAGCAATAAGTTATTAAAAAACTCAGACGCGATTAATCGCCACCTATTTGCAATGGACGGCTCCCATTGGGGCGCATATGGAGGTGGTCAGGGCGTCAGTGCAGCCGCGGAAGTAGATTTGGACACTAGCTATGAAATAGTTGTTCTGGCAAACACTGATCACTTAGTTGCCGAACGCATTTCTGGTCGAATACACTCTTACATCAAAAATGGTGAGTATCAACCAATTAGACAATTGGAAAAAAACTTTGCCTTTAAGTACTATCAATCAAAAGGAAAACAACAATTCTATAAACACTTCAAACAGGTTTATAAAGACAATGGTTACAGTCGATTCATCGGCAGAACAATTAATGAAGTAGGAATGGAACTACTTAGTACAAAATCATGGACCGAAGCATTTGATATGTTCGAATATTTAGTTTCATTGTTTCCCAATGCACCGCAGGCCTACGACAGTTTGGCATTCGCCTATTTATCGAAAGGAGATAGCGAGGCTGCGAAAAGTACTTTTAGCAAATCTTTAACTATTGATGGTAGTTTTAAAAGTGATTACGTGAGTGATAATTACGGTCATGACAATATGCTCAAGTAATGACAGGCTATCGCCAGCCGCTTAGCTTTGCGTTATGTGCCATGAGTAACAGAAAGTTTAGACTCCTGTTTAGAGTCTTACTTATGCTTCTAGTCATTTTAGGAAGTAAGCGGGGTCAAATTTTGACTTCAGACATTAAAACCTTCGATGTCTGCTCATGGCACTTTGCAGATTAAACCTAATCTATCGAGTTAAATGAAAATTTAACGAAATATGAGTCAGGTGAGTTAAAGCAAGTACAGGCATAACTATCTGTAGTTTTATTAAATTGATGATTTACGCCAAACATTTTTGTTATTGCTTTCCCGGTGATTACTTAGCGGTTAAGTGATGTTTACGGTTACTGCATTTCCTTTTGGTTTTAAGTGTTTATTTCTGTTTTTTTTTACCTAAATATTGTCTTACTTAGGTTTTCGCTGAGTTTTAGCACGCTAGTAATAGCAGTAATAAACGGTTAAATAAGGGTAGTAAAAATACTTTATTAAAGTGATTACAGGTGCCTACCCCGTTGTTAATTTTATGTATAATGTTACTTAAAATATAAGGATTTAAGCAGTGGGATCAAAATGCTAATACAGCTTATTATTGGAACATTTGTTATTTGTGGCACGGTGCTAATACAAGCAATGTTTATTGGTGTTTTGTCTAAAGTGCTGGCTAATATTAACGATTGGTTACTAAATGGCTCAAAAACTCTAAAGATGATTTTAGTCGTCACGGCAATGGTAATTTGGTTGGTAGGAGGCTTAACGGCGAGTGCGTGGTTATGGGCTGCTATATTTTTAATTTTTGATGTTTTTAGCGAATTAGAGCCCGCACTTTACTTTTCGGTTGTTACCTTTACAACACTTGGTTATGGCGACGTTGTGTTGGGCATTCAATGGAGGCTGCTTGGCAGTTTAACGGCTGTTAATGGGTTAATAATTGTAGGGCTTAATACGGCTTTTTTAATGGAAGCTATTTCTCAAATAAGAAAAGTTCAATCTAAAAAGCCAAGTTAAATGCTCTCTATTGCAATATATAAAAACTCTCTAGTGAAAGCTGGGAAGTTTATTGTGTTATGAATTTATAAACCTAAGCTTTAACTTTGGCTTATAAATTCACTTTTACTAAAGCAATGCATAATTAATGGCTATTGCAACGTAATTCCTTGCTCTAACAGGTAATTTTGAGCCTCGTCAGTATGGGGTTTAAATGCCTTCCAACGCCCAATGGCTTTGTTGTTTAGCGGTTGGCGTACTTGCACTTTACTGGCAGTAGATACCGGTGCGGTGTTTAAGTGAAAGTCTATACACTGTGCTTGCCACTCTAAATCACAAAAGCTGACTAACTCTTTTATTTGCTGCTCGGGCTGTGCGACTAATTCTTCGTATTTCACAATTTTTATATTGCTGTGCACGGTGCTGAAGTGCTGCATGAGTGAGTAAAAGCGGCTATAAAATTTAGCAGTGTCGAGTAGGTCTAGCGAATACGCGTAGTAAGGGTTGTTAATGGTAAATAGCTGGCGGTAGTTACCAATACAGGTGTCCATTGGGTCGCGCAGCATACAAATAATTTTAGCGTTTGGCAGTGCTTTAGTGATTAAGTCTATATAAAAAAAGTTAAACGGGAGTTTATCTATAAAATGTTTATGGCTACCGGTAGTAACGCGGGTGGCGTTTAAATATGTTGAGCCAAGCTGATTAAAATCAAGTTCATACGCTTTAGTGAGTGTTTGTATGTCGAGCACGTTTGGTGTGGGTGTGTTGCTTAACCTTTTTACACTTAGGCCGAAGTCTTGTAGTTCACCAGCCGATTGCACGTCGCTATGGCTCGATAATATTCTCTCAACTAATGTGGTGCCAGAGCGGGGCATACCTAATACAAAAATAGGCTCAGCAGTGGGATTACCGTTTACTTGTTGGTTTTTGTGTTCGGCACTGAGTTGTTTTATATGTTCAAACAATGCATTCGACGATGCGTTATCAAACGGGGTAAGCGCATGCTTTGCTGCTTTACCTTGTTGTAACGCGGTAAAGGCGTCAGAAAATGCGCCAATATCTTGGTATTCTTTTGCCATTGCGTGGCCTATGTGTAATTTAGCATCAGGGTGTGAAACCTGCTCAAACACTTGCTTTAACCGTGTAATATTATTTTTTTGCTTTGTTACTTTAGTTAAATCACTGAGTGCAAAGTGGCTTTGATGATGAAGCGGGTTAAGTGCAATGGCATGTTCAAACGCGGTGTGTGCTTTGTCAAATAGGCCCAAAAACTTGGCGCTTACTGCAAAGTTGTAATAAAACTGGGGTTGAGGTTGTTGTTTGGCATTGGCTAATGTGAGTGCACATTCAAAATAATGTAAAGCGTGTTCGTGTAGGCCTGCTTGCGTAAGTGCAACGCCTAGAGTATCGGCGTCGAGTGCTTTTTTTATTTGTGTAATAGGTACCGACAGCGCTACATTCTTTGCTTTTTTTAAGTCACCGGTAAGCGCATAACATTTTGCCAGTTGAGCAGTATATTCAATGCTAGAGCCAAGTGTTAAGGCTTTTTCGATTAGCTTGATGGCTTTAAAAATTTGCCCTACTTGCAAGTTAACCATTGCCAGTAAAAAATAGCCATCGGCAAAGTCAGGTTTATGCGAAACCAGTTCAACTAAGCTTTTGTGGGCAAGTTGTACTTTGCCTTCGTTTAAATATTTAATAGCGCTTTGATGGAGTTGTTTTAAATTTGGCTGCATTTTTTAATTTGTATTGTTTAGTTACGCGTTAATAAAGAAAAAAGGCCCAAATAAATTTGAGCCTTTTGATTGTACTTAAACTTAACAGTTAATTATATTTCAAACTTATAATTAAATTTAATGCCTACCGTTAATGGACGGTTGATAAAGTAACCATAGTTACGTTGTATATCAGTTCTATTTGCTGAGGTAATATCGGCATCTGAACGGCGAACAGACGTAACGGCGTATTTATTAAATACGTTGTCTACGTAAACGGTCGCTGACCACTCATCGGCGGTTAATTTAGCCGAAATATTGCTTAAGCTATAACCTGGCAATGTTTCACCGTTATCGCGTAAACCAACACGAGAAATTACATCGCTTTGTGCGGTAATACCGTAGTTAATATCAAGCGTTTTGTCGTTAAACACATCGGTTTGATAGTTTACACCCATTGAAAACTGGTGCTCAGACGAGCCTGGTAAACGGTCGCCATCTTCTGCACCATCTGTGCCGTCTGAATTAAATAAGAATGGTGCGTCTGATGTTAGCTCTGCTTTTGTGTATGCATATGTAGAATACACAGAGAATGAGTCAGATAAAATTGCACGCGACGATATTTCAATACCTTTCGCATTGGCTGAACCGGCATTAGACAAGTACGGTAGTTGGCCTACCTCAGTTGCACCGGCAACTTGTGCGTCGTCCCAATCTATATTAAATAATGCGGCGTTAAAGTGTAAACGGCTTCTTAACCATGTGCTTTTAAACCCAAGCTCGTAGTTAGTTGTTGTATCTGCATCGTAAAGCATTTCACTTGGGTTACCACAACCCGCTTGGTTAGCTGGTAATGGATCAGGACAAGGTGCTAAACCATTTGAACCACCAATTCTGAAGCCTTCACTTATTGTTGCGTAACCCATTACTGAATTAGTAAATTGATACTTGGCGTTAAATTTAAATAGGCTGCCGTTGTCGCTTGCTTCATTTTGTTCAAAGTTAAGTGTTACGTCGTCTGGGCCTGCGCCGTCGAATAAGGTATTAAATAATGGAAAATCGACCGCTGACTCAGATTCTACATCGTATTTGTAAAAACGAGCGCCTACAGTAATATCGAGTTTCTCGGTAACTTGGTAACCAATTTCACCAAATAAAGCTGACTCTGTTATTTCAACGCGATCAACTGAGTAGTATTCAAGTTGGTCTGGACGAGATTGGTCTGCACCAAAGTTTTCTACTGCAAAATCGCCAAAGCCTGGCGTGTATTCTTGGCTAGACGCATCGCTTTCAATTTTGTTGTAAAAACCACCTACAATCCAGTTAATGTCACTGTCGTTTTGTGATACTAAACGAATTTCTTGTGTGAACGTGTCTTGCTCTTCAATTTCACGTGTGAACGATGAAAACGCAGGAAATTCTTCGTAGCCGTAATCAAGGCGAATAAGTAAATCGGTTTGGTCACGTTGGCCGTCGGCATCAAAATTTGAAATACCTGTTGCCGATACTAATTCAGCAAAACCTAAGTCTGCTTTTAACTCTAAGCTTAGTAGTTGGTTTTCTTTTTCACGTGGCTCTTCGTAGCGGTAACCTGACTCGTATTCACCAATTAAATCACTAAGACCGTTATCGGCGCTCAATGTATTGTAATGAACAATTGAACGACCTTCGCTGTCTTGATTTTGGTAAAAGTAGTTAAGTGTACCTTCAAATGTTTCGCTTGGTTTAAAGCGAACAGAAATACGCCCTGTAGTGGTTGATTCACCGTTGGCGTCTTCTACCTTTTTAAGATTGTTGTTAACTGCTGCGCTGTCGGTCCAATCTGGATCAGGTAACGATACGCCCGGCTCACGCACTACGTAACCATAGTCAATAAAACCTGGGTCTTCGTAAATGTTTAAACTAGCACGAACGGCAAGTGTGTCTTCAATTAATGGTAAGTTAAATATGAATCCACCTTCACCGCCAATAGAGTCGCTTTCTTGTGTTTGCGATACATTGCCGAATACTTCAAGTGATGTGAAATCAAGCTCAGGCTCTTTAAGCATGTAACGAATAGCACCACCTAATGTACCTGCACCGTACAGCGTACCTTGTGGCCCAATAAGAACCTCTACGCGCTCTACGTCGACTAGGCGCATATCAATGGCGACTGGGATCTCGTTAATGTAAGTTGCAACGGTGCCACCGTCTGATGATGGACCTGAAGAATTTGTGTTTAAACCACGTACAATAATAGGTGAACCAGAACGACCACCTTGATCGGTAATTGTTAAACCAGGTACCCAACGTGCTACATCGGCGAGCTCGCTGATGTTTTGGTCTTTCATTATGTCGGCATCAAGCGCTGTAATGTTAAGCGGTGCGTTTTGCACTGAGCCGCTACGTCGTGTTGCTGTTACTTCAATAACTTCAAGTGATTTGTCTTTTGCGGTTTCTTGCTCTTGGGCAAACGCAGTATTTGGAAGTAAAAAAGCGCTAGATAGGGCGCCCGACATAGCCAAGGTTAACAAGCTTGGTTTAAACATAAAAATGATCCCTAGTTCAAAGATTTAACATAAGTAAAGTACACTGAATATGATATCAGTCACAATCGAATCAGGGAATGTGTAAATTGAATTAAAATTCACATTTTTAGAATAAAAAAGGATTGGCTAGGTGTGGTTTGTTGGGTTTTTTAAATTTATCACCCATTTATTATTTGCTTTACCCGTGCAGGGTACAATTTGTGTACGGTTTTGATTTTTGTGAATGTTTGAATGACTATTCATCCTTTTTTGTATGCTTGGATTTTGGTGGTGTTAATTTTTTGTAAGTTTATTTGGCTGGGCAGGGAGCCATTTATTTTTTAGTAAGTTGTAGCGGTTTAAAAAAAGTTTTACCTCCCCATAACCTACTTTTAAATAAAGGTTTTTATATGACTAAATGGGCGAATGTGTTTATTAGTTCGTACATTCAATTTAATTTTTAATTCGTATGCATCAAGGATCTGTTATGAGCCAGCTTTTTTCGCCGTTATCTTTGGGTAAGCTCAGTTTACCTAACCGCATTATTATTGCACCTATGTGCCAATATTCAGCTATTAATGGTGAGGCAACTGATTGGCATACTATTCATTTAGGTCAACTGAGTTTAAGTGGAGCCGGTTTACTTATTATGGAAGCGACGGCTGTAAGCCCTGAGGGGCGAATAAGCTATGGTGATTTAGGTCTGTGGAATAATGAAACCCAAAAAGCATTAGGTAAAACTTTAAACACGGTTAGGCAATATAGTGACATGCCTATAGGTATTCAGCTTGCGCATGCAGGGCGTAAAGCGTCAACCGGTAAACCTTGGGACGACGTAGGTGCTATTTCGCCTAGCGATAAAAATGGTTGGCAAACTATTGCGCCATCGGCACAGGCTTACGATGAGCATTCGTTTGAACCTGTTGCAATGAGTAAGGCAGATATTGGCCAATTAATTGCGGACTTTGCAAGCGCTGCTAAACGCGCCGACGAGCTAGGCCTTGATCTGATCGAATTACATGGTGCTCATGGGTATTTGTTGCATCAGTTTTTATCACCTTTGAGTAATAAGCGTGACGATGAATATGGAGGCGGTTTACAAAACCGTATGCGCATTGTAATGGAGGTTTTTAAAGCGGTGCGCGCTGAGTTTAATGTTAATAAACCCGTGGGTATTCGAATCTCAGCGACTGACTGGGTTGAGGGTGGTTGGGATTTAGAGCAATCAATAGCGCTTGCTAAAGCGCTTGATGAGCTTGGTTGTGATTTTATTCATGTAAGTACTGCGGGTTTAAGCCCTTTACAGCAAATACCTGTTGAGCCTTGCTTTCAGGTGCCTTTTGCTACTGCAATAAAGCAGGCCGTTAATATGCCGGTTATTGCGGTGGGTTTAATTACCGAAGCGCAACAAGCAGAAAATATTTTAAGCGAGCACAAAGCGGATGCAGTGGCTTTAGCTAGAGGTATTTTATATAACCCACATTGGCCATGGCATGCAGCAGCTGAATTGGGTGCAACAGTTAACGCACCTAAGCAATATTTACGTTCAGGCCCGCACGGAAAGCCTTCACCCATAAAGTGACCTAATAAAACCTCAGTTTTTTGAGGTTTTATTTAATTAATTTTGAGAATGCCATGTCTAATTTAAGCGCAGACCCTGTGCAGATCAGCCGTACTCTTGTAAGCGTTATTGCACTATGTTGCGGCTTAATTGTTGCCAACATTTACTATGCACAACCTATTATAGAATTGTTAGCCCCGGATGTGGGTTTAAGTGCACACAGTGCCAGCTTTATTGTGTCTTTAACTCAAATTGGCTATGCCATTGGGTTATTTTTTTTAGTGCCGTTAGCCGACTTAGTTGAAAATAAACGGTTAATGTTAATTACTCTGTGTATTACATTTTTTAGCTTAATTGGACTGGGGGTTGTTCAAACTCCAAATACAATGCTGTTTTTGTGTTTGCTAGTGGGGGCAAGCTCGGTATCGGTGCAGGTACTTATTCCGTTGGCGGCGCATTTATCGTCAGACGAAAAGCGGGGGCAAGTTTTAGGTAATATTATGGCGGGGCTGTTGTTGGGTATTTTGTTAGCAAGACCTGTAGCCAGCATAATTGCCGATCATTTTGGCTGGCGTGCCGTGTTCTTTTTTGCCGCGGGATGCATGGTATTTATTGCTTTAGTTATTCACTTTGCTATACCCACAAGGTTGCCAACGCATAAAACACGTTACTTTGCTTTATTACGATCGTTAAAGTCGCTGGTAATAAGTCAACCTGTGCTTCGTCAACGTGCTTTTTACCAGGGGCTAATGTTTGCGTCGTTTAGCTTGTTTTGGACGACAGTGCCTGTTGTGCTTGCCAGAGAATATGGTTTTTCTCAAACTCAAATAGCATTGTTTGCTTTAGTAGGCGCAGCCGGTGCTGTTGCAGCGCCTATTGTTGGGCGTTTAGCTGACAAAGGTTATACCTACGAAATGTCGTTATTAGCCAAAGTGATTGCATTATTGTGTTTTTTACCCAGCTTATTTGATTTACCAAACGGCATTATCATATTGGCGCTAACCGGTGTTTTAATTGATTTTGCAGTGCAAGCCAATATGGTACTTGGTCAGCGGGTAATTTATTCGCTAGAGCCACAAAGCCGTGCTCGGCTTAACGCCATTTACATGACCAGTATATTTTTGGGCGGTGCTGTTGGGTCATTAATTGCTAGTTCATTATATGAGTTTGGGGGGTGGGAAAGTATAGCTTTAGTTGCGGCTGCAATGCCGCTTATTGCGTTAATAGGTTTTGTTTATTCTGCTAAAAAAGAAAAACAAAAAGCACATACAGCTTAACAAAAAAGCCATCGTGGTTGATGGCTTTTGGTTTAGGCTACTTTTTTGACTCGCCAGAGAAGGAGCTTCCTGCCGAGGCTATAATTACTAATAAAATGGCTAACCACTGCCAGAGTGTGAGTAGCTCGCCTAAAATAACAAAGGCAGCAAGTGATGCAATGGCAGGTTCAAGGCTCATCATTATGCTAAAGCCTTGAGAAGGCATATTACGCAGTGCCACCATCTCTAACGTGTAGGGTAACGCACTTGATAAAACTGCAATACCAATCCCCAGAGGAATAACTTCCCATGTGAATGCGCTCGCTTGCATAATGCCTCCGTAGGGCACAAGCACAATGGCCGCAACGGTCATACCTAGGGCAACCGTTGCACCACCTGAGCTTTGCATTCCGGTTTTTTTACCAAACAATATATAGCCAGCCCAACATGCACCTGCTGCTAAAGCTAAAATAACACCAACAGGATCTAAGCTCTCTTCACCGCTCATATCGGGCAATAAAAGTAATATACCGGCAATGGCGCAGGCAACCCAAAATAAATCGCGTTTACGGCGAGAGCTAAATAAAGCAACGGCAAGGGGACCAGTAAACTCCAGTGCCACACCAATACCCAAGGGTATGCGCTCAATAGCGTAGTAAAACAGAATGTTCATTCCACCTAGGCTTAAACCATAAACCACAATAGCTAAGCGGTTTCCTCTAGTGGGTATATGTTTCCATGGTTTAAATACTAAACATAATATAAGTGCAGAAAAACCAAGCCTAAGCGCGGTCGTCCCTTCGGGGCCAACAATGGGGAATAGTTGCTTTGCAAACGACGCACCCGATTGAATGGTCATCATGGCAATTAATAAGCAAACAGTTGCTAATATGAAATCTTTGGTACTTGATTGCATTGTTGTCCCTAATTTAAAGCACTGTTAATAGGGGTTAATAAATTTCCACTATTTAAGATGCAATGGCTATATTTTGTGGCGGGATAATATCTGCTTTTAGTACGATTGGTAAGTGTTTGCGATTAAAAAATAGGTATGGCTGTTTAGAGTATGATCTAATGAAGGGCAACATACTAGCAAACAGATTGTTTGCTAGTATGTTTAAACTTAGTGAGCGCTTTTATTAACGAGACCGTCTAAAGAGTAAAGACCGCGTTTTTCGTCATTTTTACGTTTTATTTCTTCAAGAGCACGCGCTTCTACAGCGTCAAACAATGCATTTATTAACCGGTTGAAGTGTTTATGCATGGCCGCGCGGGCTGCACTTGCGTCATGTGATTTTAGTGCCGTGTAAATAGCGGTGTGCTCATCCATCACACATTCGTTGTTATTAGTACAAACACTACTGTAATCAGCAACAATTTGTGGGTTTTTTAATCGTAAATCCCACAAGTTAGAAACAGCAAATTCAAGCGCTTTATTGCGTGTTGCTCTGGCAATTATTTCATGGAATTCTCGGTCTGCTTGCTCTACATAAAGCCCTTTTTCCATTACTATTAGCGTTTGATTTAGCTTCTCAAGTTCTTCTTCTGTAATGCTTTGAGCGGCAAGTGCTGCAATTTCGCCTTCGATGAGTGCGCGGGCCTGAGTTAATTCAAATGCGCTGATCTCTTTTGATTTTATAGAGGCATTTTTTTGTTCAACAACATAAACACCCGAACCGGTTTTAACTTCAACCCGTCCACGTACTTCTAATGCAATAATTGCTTCTCGAATTGTTGGGCGACTTACGTCAAACATTTCTGCAAGTTCACGCTCAGGAGGTAAACGACTCCCAGCAGTAAACTCACCTTGATTTATTAAAGACTCTATTTTATCAACAATGCGCCAAAATAAGCGACGATTACCCATATTGTACCTTCATACCCTAAGGAATATTGACCATTTAGGTCTAAAAATTTATATCATTTATTAACCGACAAGGTTACCCCAAACCCCACTAATATGTCAAAATTCTAGTGTTATGATTTGGTTATAAAACAATATTGTTAGTTGCTTTGGTTTGTGTAATACCAATTTAGTTTAAAATTAAATAATTGGCTAGCTTGATTGGTTATGTTTTTGTGTGTTAGTTTGGATTTACACCGATAAAATGAGTAGTGGCTGTTTTCTGATGAAGATTGAGTAATAGTTTCTATTATCTCGTCAGGAATTGGTAAATACTTTAGGTCATTTTATCAAACTGATTGCCCACGGATGGGGATCGTTACCTAAATGTATATAAGTAAAAAGTGTGTAGTTGGTATAGTGATTTGCATTTCCCCATGGGCGTTAACTGTCGTTGGTTAACGCCCATATACAGCTAATCCAGTTATAGGCTTAATTAATGTGTTTTATCGTTTGGGTAAATCACACCTAATTGTTTACGAGCTTCGTCAAGTACATTCATAACATCTAATGACAACGCGAAGGTGTTTACATCAGATTCCCACTGTTTTTTTTCTATGAGTTGCATAAAGTGAGCAACTTCAAACTTCATAAAATGCTCATCAAATTGTTCAGATATAATTTCTGATTCGCCATTGTTAGCAATAAACTTTACTTTTTTGAGTTGCGATACGGCTTCAATACGCATTCTGCCTAGTTCACCTTGTATTTCTGTTATGTTTTCGCCTTGCGATATTTTTGAGTAGCTAATCACAGCTTGCTTATTTGAGTAATTAAGCAGTACATCGCCTGCGCCATCAACACCGGTATCTAGTATTACGCCACTTGCATTTACACTTTGCGGCGCGCCCCAAAGTGCAATTAACAAGTAAAGAGGGTATATACCTAAATCGACCAAAGCACCGTTGGCAAATTCAGGTAAAAAGGTGTTAGGGCGCTCCCCATTTTTGTACTTATCGTAACGAGATGAATATTGACTGTATTGACCGATGTACTTTCGAGGAGTGCCTATTCTGCTAAGTGCTTGCTTTAACAATGTGAAGTTAGGTAAATGGGTGGTCATCATTGCTTCCATGTATAAGCACTGGTTTTGCTTAGCGGTGGCTATGATTTCTTTTAGTTCTTGGCTATTGGCTGCAGACGGCTTTTCACCGAGTACATGTTTACCTGCGTTTAAACACCTAACCGCATACTGTTTGTGCAAGCTGTTGGGCGCGGCTATATAAACTGCGTCAACGCATTCGTCTTGGCAAACTTGTTCAATACTGGTAAACGTTTTTGCATGTGTATTTTGCGGGTGCTTTGCTAAAAATGCTTCGCCGCTTGAAAGCGCGCGAGAGCAAACCCCGTATAAATTAAAATCAGCGAGGGTATTAGCAGCGTCAAGTAATGTGTCGCTGATAAAATTAGTACCTACAATTACAAAGTTCATACTCATTCCTTAGAATTATGTTTATTTAAGTTTATCATTTTTTTAGCTCTGTATGCTCGCGGAGAATAACCAAACCAACGTTTTACACTGGCGCTAAGTGTTGCTTGTTCTTGATAACCTAATAGCTCTGAGATGGTTGAAATACTGTAATGGTTTTGCGCCAAATAGTGCGCAGCTAATGAGCGCCGGGTTGAGTCTTTTAGTTTTACAAAGCTTGTGTTGTGTTTATTTAACTCTCTGTGCAATGTTCTTGGGTGCATACCCAGCGCTGCTGCTATGGTTTCGTTTGTGCATTGATATATTGGCAACATGGGCCTAATTAACGCGCTTACTTGAGTTGGCAGGGATTGATTTTGCTGTTCGCTTTGAGCTAAAAACTGCAGCGCGGCAGGTACTTTATCGTACTGGGGTTGTGCAATTGATAATGCTAAATCTGTTTTTAAAATAACTATACCGGCACTATTTCTATTGTGCGTGACTTTGCAGCCAAAGTAAGTGTTATATGCGCGGGTATTAGTAAGTTGCTTTTGAGGTAAAAATACCGCTTGTGGTTTACAGGTGTTATCACTTAATTTTTTTATTACTCCCATGGCGAGGCCGATAGTTAGTTCTAAAACCTGGGTTGTTTTAGGTAATGGGTTTAAGTTTATTTGAAATGATAAAAAGAGTGTTTTATCAGCCTCTAACGGATGAATAGTTAAACTTAAAGCGGGAGTGTGTAGGTGCAAATATTTAATAACCCAGTTGAGAGCGTCACCTAAATTAGTGCTACTTTTTGCTGCTATAGCAATAGGGCCAAGTATATCAAAGCTCTGCTTATTGGCTAGTTGCAGCCCAAAGCTTGGGCAGTTGAGCGTATGTGCACAATGCTCAAGGAGTTCGGCGTAAGTACTATAGGGCAAGTATTGTTGCTCTAAGTTATTAAAGCAAATGTTAAGGCCAAGCTGTGTCATTATTTGTGATATGTCAGCGCCTAAGCTCTTAACAAGCGAGTCTATCCCTTGTAGTGATGTGGCCTTAATAAAATTTTTCATGCATTACTCCAGCAACTTGGTGTCTAAAAATATCAAGTTTTGATGTGTTTTTCTATGCAGTATTAATAAGGTATTAATTTTTCATAAGGGCTCACATGCAGAGCACAACATTTGATTACATTGTTATAGGGGCAGGTAGTGCTGGGTGTGTTATTGCTTCGCGTTTATCTGAAGATAAAAATGTGAGTGTATGTTTAATTGAAGCCGGCGGGGGAGATAAAAGCGCTCTTGTTCAAATGCCAGCTGCAGTTGCTGCCAGCGTGCCTTATGGTATTAACAGTTGGCACTATAATACAGTACCCCAAAAAGCACTTAACAATCGGTGCGGTTTTATGCCAAGGGGTAAAGTGCTCGGTGGTTCAAGCTCAATCAATGCAATGGTGTATATTCGAGGTAATAAACACGATTATGATGAGTGGGAAAAGCAGGGGAACATTGGCTGGGATTATAAAAGCATGTTGCCCTATTTTATAAAAGCTGAAAACAACAGTGAATTTATAAAAAACCCATTGCATGGAGTTGATGGACCGCTTTATGTACAAGAGCTAAATACGCCAAGTTCTGTTAATCAGTATTTTTTAAATGCTTGCGCTGAACAAGGGGTACCGCTAAATGATGATATTAACGGTAAAGAACAAAGTGGTGCACGTTTGTCGCAGGTTACACAGCATAAAGGAGAACGTTGTAGTGCAGCGAAAGCGTATTTAACACCTAATTTAAATAGGGATAACCTAACCGTATTCACACATTGCCACGTTAAAAAAATAAATATAAAAAATAAAACTGCGCAAGGAGTGCAAATAACACGTAACAAACAGCAAATAGTGTTAACGGCTAATAAAGAGGTGATTTTGAGTGCGGGGGCTATTAATTCGCCGCAAATTTTAATGCTATCGGGGATTGGACCAAAAGAGCAATTAAAATTACATAATATTGATGTGAAGGTTGTGTTAGAAGGCGTTGGTGAAAATTTACAAGACCATCTAACAGTGGTTCCACTTTTTAAAGCCAATAATAGTGCCGGTACGTTTGGTATAAGCCCAAAAGGTGCGCTTCAAGTTACCAAAGGGGTTGCAGATTGGTTTAGTAAACGAAACGGATGTTTAACAAGTAACTTTGCGGAGTCTCATGCGTTTATTAAATTGTTTAAAGATTCGCCGGCACCTGATGTTCAACTCGAATTTGTAATTGGGCTTGTAGACGATCATAGTCGCAAGTTGCATTATGGGCATGGGTACAGTATTCATAGCAGTATTATGCGACCTAAAAGTAGAGGGACTATCAAGCTTGCAAACAATGACCCCCATACAGCACCGCTGATTGATCCTAATTATTTAAGCCACCCAGATGACTTAAACATAATGTTGTTGGGTTTGAAAAAAACACTCGCAATAATGAATAGCCCAGCCTTTGATGAAATACGTGCAGATATGGTTTATCCACTCGATATAAATAATGATCAGCAGTTAATAGAGTTTATTCGTGAAACAGCTGACACTGAATATCATCCCGTTGGGACATGTAAAATGGGTAAGGACGAGATGTCGGTTGTTGACAGCAAGTTAAAAGTGCATGGCGTTAATAATTTACGTGTTGTTGACGCGTCAATAATGCCCACAATTGTCACAGGTAACACTAATGCCCCTGTTATAGCGATTGCAGAAAAAGCGGCTGACTTAATTAAGGCAGCCAATAGTTAGCTGTAAAAGGTGTTTAACCAGTGTTGCCAATCAGATTCTAGGCGTAACATTTGCAAGTGCTTTTTAGCTTTAAGATGTTTTGCTTGGTCTTCTTCTGCGATGAACGGTCCAACTCGGCAAAGCGCGCAATGGTTTGATGTTAAGTAGCTGGGTTTGGTTAATTGTTTGGCTAGTTGGGGTTCTAAGGTGCTACTTTTTGGGCTAAATACATACGTGATCCCGCTGGTGTCTTTGACGTGTTTGTCACGGTCAACATTACGAATTTTATAGCCCGAAAAACGTGTTATATCAAATGGCATTTGGCCACAATATTTGCTGCTTAAACGTTCGTTTAAACTGCCTTCTATGTTCCATTCACGATAAGGTTTTACATCTTTAGAGGTTATAAAGCAAAGCATTGGGCCATTTGGGTTTAACGCAAACTCAGTGGCATATTTAATAAATTGATGTAATAGAGCTCTGTTTAAAACGTTCATACTTGACTGACGAGTGCGAGCTTCAAACGCCTCTTTACCTACAAATGCAGGAATAAGTGGGAACTGAAAAATGACTACATCAAAGTATTGGTTGTTACTTTTTAATGTTTGCCAACACGCTTTGCTCGTCACATCAAAATTATTAAGAACGTCAACACTGCATTCACGCAATTTTTTTAAAGCGTTATCAGGGTATTTTTGTTCTATGGTTTGTGCGCTATCGTAAGTTGAGGCGACTAATTTATTTGGTTTTACGTGCTCAAAAATCGCATGAGAAAACGATAAGTCGCCATCGCCAACAGTAAGTATTCGCCAATTAGGATTTAAGTACATACTTTGCTATGTGTTTTGCTTATTAACATTTTGAAGTTGCTTATTCGCCGTACTTAAACGCTCAAAAGCAAGCCTTGTTTTTAGGCCTTCGATGGCTATTTGCTTAATAATTAAGTTAAAAGTGATTACAATTGCAAATGCAAAATGCAGTGGGCCATCTGTAAACCCACCGTCCGCTTTATATAACGTTACGCCAAATAATATGAGCAAAACAACTAAAAATATCTCAATAAGTTGATTTGAATAAAAGTTGAGGCGGTTTTCATTTTTGTGATCTTTTTTAATGCTAATAGCGCAAAAAAATGGAATGACCTTGATTTTGAAAGCGGCGTTTTTTTCTACATAGTTTTCGCCAAGCTCGTCAAGCTGCTGGCGTAATTGGTCAATCATGGTGAGTCCTCAAATAGCTGTGCGCGGATGGTACATTATTACCGCGCAATATTTAAGGTAATAGCTACTATTTTGGGTAAATACTCATACCAATAATAAATATATGGCATACAAACACGACCGATGTCAGCACAAAGCGCATTTTTTGATAGTCTTTGTCGTAGGTTTGCCACTGTGATGTTGATTTTTCAAAAAGTAGAACAAGCCAAAAACTCAGCGATAACCACCCTAAAACCCATTCAACAGGTAAAAACGCTAAAAATGGTACCGGAATAACAGGTAGTACCGCTTTTATTGCATCAGCATAGCTTTGCTGGCCGGCATGCCAAAGATTACCTGCCATAAAAGCAAGAATAGCAATGCTATAAAACGTAAAAAACTCTAAGTTAACACTGTTACTACCGAGCATCAGCGGCCACGCTAAACAGGCTAGAAATGGTAATAGGCCAAGATAGCCTAATTGGATGTGATTGATAAACTTGTTCATAACAGTGTGCCCTGGGTGTTTTTAATAGTAAGCGAGGCAATTGTATCAGCCTTACGCGTGCAAACCGATATATTGCAATAAATTAAGTACGAATCTAGTTATTATTTAGTTTCATCCTAAAAATCGATTGTTTTAATCTAAACAATCAATTTTATTTAATTTATCGATGGGCTTATTGTATTAATCAAGCCAGCAAGGTTAGCCCAAAAAATCTCGCTTTGCTTGGTAACTTAAATTAATACATTAAATATAAATGAGGAATACTATGAGCACTTCATTAATCAACACAAAAATTCAACCTTTCAACGCAACTGCATACCACAATGGTGATTTTGTAGAAGTATCTGAAAAAGATGTACTTGGTAAGTGGTCAATCTTCTTCTTTTACCCAGCAGATTTCACATTTGTATGTCCTACTGAACTTGGCGATGTTGCTGATTACTACGAGCAACTACAAGAAATGGGTGTAGAAGTTTACTCAGTATCAACTGATACTCATTTTACTCATAAAGCATGGCACGATACGTCAGACACAATCGGTAAAATTAAATTCCCGATGATTGGCGACCCAACAGGCCGTATTACTCGCAGCTTTGGCGTTATGATTGAAGATGATGGCCTAGCACTTCGTGGTACGTTTGTAATGAACCCTGAAGGTGAAATTAAAGTAATTGAAACTCACGATTTAGGCATTGGCCGTAGCGCTAAAGAGCTAGTGCGTAAAGTACAAGCTGCACAATACATTGCAACTCACGACGGTGAAGTTTGTCCAGCATCTTGGCAGCCAGGTGAGGACACACTTGCTCCTTCACTAGACCTAGTTGGTAAAATCTAAGTATAGATTACCTCAACTGTAAGGGCAGGTAACTGCCCTTAAGCCAATAAATATTCGTTTATTGGTGCCTCCTATCTCAATATGGTAATTAAGCACATGCATTTATTGGCATGGGAGGCTTGCTGTTTGAATTTTCCTAAAAAGGGTTAAGCCATGTTAGATAACAACATTAAAAATCAATTAAAAAGCCATTTCGAATCGCTTACTCAACCTGTTGAGCTGCTTATTGCCTTGGATGACAGCAAAAAATCAACAGAAGTAGAAAGCTTAGCAAATGATTTAGCATCATTAAGCGATAAGTTTACGGTAGTTAACAACCCAGATACCAGCGCACGCCGCCCGTCTATGGTTGTACATTCACCAGTTAAAAATACTCATATTACGTTTGCAGGCGTACCGATGGGACACGAATTTACAAGTTTAGTGTTGGCGCTTTTACACACTGGCGGACACGCAAGTAAAGCAAAAAGCGAAGACATTGAACAGATACAATCACTTGATCAAGAACTTAATTTTGAAATTTACATTAGCTTGAGCTGCCAAACGTGCCCTCAAGTAGTGCAGGCGCTAAATACAATGGCCGCGACTAATAGCAAAATTAAAGCAACAATGATTGATGGCGCACTATTTCAAGAGGAAGTAGAAGAGCGCAACATTTTAGCCGTACCGGCTGTTTATTTAAATGGCGAACCATTTAGCCAAGGTGCATTAAGCCTAACTGACATTTTAAACAAGGTAGATAGTAAAGGTGCAGCACGCCAAGCAGCGGCACTGAGTGAAAAAGATGAATTTGACGTACTAGTAGTTGGTGGTGGGCCTGCGGGTGCCTCAGCTGCTATTTACTCTGCACGTAAAGGCTTAAATACAGGTGTTGTAGCTGAACGTTTTGGTGGGCAAGTTGCTGACACATTAGCGATTGAAAACTTTATCTCTGTTAAAGCCACTGAAGGGCCAAAACTTGTTGCACAGCTTGAAGAGCATGTTAAAGAGTACGATGTTGATGTAATGCATAACCAACGTGCTGCAGGACTTGAACGCGTTAATAACAAATACGAAATTACGCTTGAGAACGGGGCTACTTTAAAAGCTAAATCACTTGTTTTAGCAACCGGTGCACGCTGGCGTGAAATGAACGTACCCGGTGAGCAAGAGTACCGTGGGCACGGTGTAGCATACTGCCCACATTGTGATGGCCCTTTGTTTAAAGGTAAGCCTGTAGCAGTGATTGGTGGTGGTAACTCAGGTATTGAAGCGGCAATCGATTTAGCAAACATTGTTGAGCACGTAACAGTGCTTGAATTTGCAGATACACTTCGCGCCGATGAAGTACTTATTCGCAAAGCGAAAAGCTTAAATAATATTACTATTATTAAAAACGCCCAAACTACAGAAGTACTTGGCGATGGTAAAAAGGTAACAGGACTCACGTACACAGACCGAGTATCAGGTGATAGCAAGGCACTTACTCTAGCGGGTATTTTTGTACAAATAGGCTTAATTCCTAACACTGAGTGGTTAAAAATTAGTGACTTAGCGCTAAGTAAATTTGGTGAAATATTAATTGATGCAAAAGGTGCTACGTCATTACCGGGTGTTTATGGCGCAGGTGATGCAACAAATACCCCATTTAAGCAAATTATTATTGCCATGGGCAGCGGTGCAACAGCAAGTTTAGGTGCTTTTGATTACTTAATTCGCAACAGCGAAGAAAGCGAGCAAGACAAAACAGCTGCTTAACGTGCAAAACTTCTCTTGATATAACAGCAAGGTACACCCATCGCTGTTTGTTAACCCAAGCCGCCCTCTCCAAAGGCGGCTTTTTTATGGCGTAATAAATCATATATAAATAGGTTAATCGCCACCGCCACCACAGCCAGAATCTGAACCGCTGCAATTATTATCAGAGTAACTTGTACTAGTATTGTATGTGGTTGCACCTTGTTTTGAGTTTGCAGTGACAAAGGTAAGTAGTAGCAAAAAGCTACTAACAATTAAAATTACCATGATTGACTGCCAATCCTGTGACGAATAACCGGTATAAAGTGACAAAGCTAAAATAGTAATCAAAATGGTCCGAGCTATTAATTTCATTGTTATTTCCTTTTACTTACTGTCAGGTATATTTAATGTAATTTTGGCTTAACGGTTTTTATTGCTGATGCGATAGCGAGCTCAAGTGAGTACATTTTAAAAGGTTTTGATATAAACATATCCATGCCAGCTTGTTTACAGGCAAGTTTATCTTGCGACGACGTATTAGCAGTTAACGCAACAATATACGTTTTATCTGCGGGGCAAATTTTTTGCTCTCTTAACTGCTTAGTTGCTTCAAAACCGTCCAAAATAGGCATAATACAGTCCATAAAAATAAGGTCATACGGCTTTTGCTTACATTTTAAAACAGCGTCTTGACCATCAACCGCAAAGTCGGGGTGTATATTAAGCTTATTTAGGGATGCGTTAAGCACTAATCTATTGATGTCGTTGTCATCAACAACAAGCACAGATAACTCGCTTGTGTTTAAATCAATGTTAGCGAGCGGTTTATTTTCAAGTGCTTGCTCTTCACCTCGGGTTATAGGGATATAAACTGAAAATGTAGAGCCTTTATTAATTTCGCTACTGACTTCAATTTTACCGCCCATGTACTGAACAAGTTCTTTTACAATTGCTAAGCCTAGACCTGTACCGCCTTTTGTATTTTTAGCATCGACTTCTTGCGTAAATGGTGAAAATAGCGATTTAAGAAATTCAGGAGTCATCCCTCTGCCTGAGTCAGTCACGGTAATAGTGAGTGACAAAGCGTCGTCAATATTGGTTAAAAACGTGTCCAGCTTTACACTACCTTTTTCTGTAAACTTTAATGCATTACTGAGTAAATTGGAGGTAATTTGGCTTAGGCGTGTGTTGTCGAAAAAGGCCCAGCAATCGTCATTAATTTCATTTTTCACTTCAAGTGCGACACGCTTTTCAGTAAATAAAGGGGTATAAAGTGAAACAAGGTCAGTGAAAACAGTTTTTAATAAAACATTGTTTGGTTCAAGCTTAAGCTCGCCATGATTAATTTTTGAGAAATCAAGAACCTCATTAATAATGTTCAATAATATGTCTGAGCTGCGTAGCGCAACTTTAATTTTTTCTGTTCTTTTTTGTTCATCATGCTCATCTATCAAGTTGGTGAGCATGCCTGTAATACCATTGAGTGGCGTTCTGAGTTCATGGCTAATTTTTGCAAAAAGCATGCTTCTATCAAAAAGTAAGCGTTCAGCCTCTGCTTTTTTGCTTTTAAGTTCTTCACGAAGGGTCATCGACTCTGTTACATCTTGAAACGTGCCAAATAACCTTACGCAGGTGTCGCCTTCAAATTCAGCTTCTCCAAAGGTCGATACCCAAATGTTGTTATTTTTTGCAGTAACAATTTCAAGGTCTAAATTCCACTTTTCGCCTTTGCTAACGGCTAACTCTACTGCTTTGGTAATATTTTCTCTGCTAGATCCCTCTTTATAGAAGTTAATTGCTGTTTCCATAATAGGTTGATAGTTTTCATCAACTTCATGAATAAGCTTAGTTTGTTTGCTCCAATAAATTTTATTGTGGGCAATATCAACTTCCCAAGTTCCTATATTCGCAACGCTTTCAAGCTTAACAAGGCTATTACTATTTTTTATTAGGCGATCTTTTGTTTGGTTTCTGGCAAATTCCGCACCTAACCATTGTGCAAATAATTCTATATAATCATAGGCTTGGTCTGTAAAAACAGGCGATGAATCAGCAGAAGAAAAGTTAACGGTTCCAAACACTTCATTACCTATTTTAATAGGAGCACCAATGTAGGATTCCAGTTGGAAATTAGCAAAGCAAGGGTGGTCTGCAATTTCGCTCTGAGATACATTGTGAAATGCGAGGGCTGAGCCTGCTTTGAGGGTGTGTGTGCAGTAAGTACCTTCTAGGTCAAATTGTGTACCTATAGCAAGATCGTTGTTAGGGGTAACCGCATATAAAACAGTGTAACACTGGTCTTCAACCTTACTGATAATAGCTAAATCAAGATTAAAAACGTTAAGCCCAAACGTTAATAGCTTTTGCGTTTTGTTGTCAAATGATAAACTTTGATCAGAGACTATGTCGTGAAATTGCCTAAGAAAATTCAATAGAAAAACCCTATGGTATTAATTTTTTTTAAACTTTATTTAGCAAGTTTAGAATAACGTTAAAAAGTGATAAAAAGCTATTACTATCTCGGCAACTAAATACATAAAAACACGATTTGATTAAAATATAGATTTAGCGTATCTGTGTGCACGTTATATAATCTAGTATGTTGAGTTAGGTGTGTACTCTGGGTTGATATCTCCATCAACTTCTTCTGGATCAACATCGTTTATCAGCAGTGTTTCTCTTACGGCTTCTATATGATCAAGGACCGTTTGATAACGCTCACCATATTCATATTTAGTCACTTCAATAGCTTTTGGCATATATGTAAACGCTATTTTAAGAGCATGAAGTGCATCGTCATTTATTTTTTCACTCATATTTTTCTCCTGACTAAATTAATATCGGCGGTTAAAACATTTTCTTTAATTGTTTATTTTAGGGTGCTTGCAAGTGAGCACGCGCTTCAGTTATGCCCATTTGGTATCCTTTATTTAAAATATTAAACGATTTAGTGGTTCTGCCCACTTTAAAGTGCTTTGGTGGTGCAATAATATTAACTATACAATCGCTGGGTGGGTTTTCTATAAAATCGATACTTTTATTATAAACGTCAGCTCTATTTAATGCTGCATTTATGAGTGCAGGATAGCCCTTATAAATTTGTTTAGTGAGCCAAGACGTTTTTGTCGCTTTTTTTTTGTACCCTCGTGAACGTGACAAGATAACCGTTATTTCGCGCGCCCCCATTTCATACGCCTTGATAACAGGAATAGAGTCTGCAACTCCACCATCCGTCATAGGTGTGTTATTTATAATCGGGTAATCACGATATGCAATAGGAATTGCGCAGGATGCTTTTAATTGCTCAACCATATTGTCGTTTGTTGCTTCTAAATAATAGGCTTTACCTGAATCTATAGCGGTAGTAACAATATAAAACGGTTGTGGGTTTTGCTCAAATATTTCGGTTTGTAGACGAATTTCACGAATAGTTTCTTCCCATAACCAATCAAGGTCAAATAAGTGACCACCTTTTAAAAACCGAGCCAGATTAATAAACTCCGGCCTACATGAATAATCTGTTATCACTTTGTAGTTTCGCATGGGTTGCTTACATAAGAATGCAGCTACATTTGTTGCTCCTGCAGAAACGCCAAAGTAACAATCAAAGGGCTGATGATTTTGTGATAAAAATTCATCAAGGACACCTGCAGCAAATATACCGCGCATTGCGCCACCTTCGACTACAAGTGCATGTTTTATATTTTTAGCCATAATTGTAACTCCTTTTAATCTGACTTTATGTTACCAACTAAGGCCAGTGAGGGCGAGCTATAAAACACATATTATCAATAAGTTGCATTCCTATTAAAGGTTAATTCAATAATAAGTAAACAATAACTAAGACATTTAATTTAATAAATATCTCGGTAGTTAATATATTAATTAATTGGCATGATATTTTTAGTAATTTTATGGCTGTAATTCCATCGCACTGAGTTATATTTTTTGTTAATGTTAGGCTTCAAGCTTATGTTAATAATAAACCTTTAAAAGGGTCACTGATTTTGCAACATTAAGATGGATAATATGCGTCAATATTTTTGCATAAATTGACATTGTTATAGTTATTATATCGCGAACGTAAGTCAGCATAATTTAGCCGTTGTTGCTTTCGAGCCCGTTATTTAAGAACCTTGTGCTGCGAATAATTGTACCAAGGTCATAGTTTGCTCCTACAAGGTAAATAAACTCTAAAATGAGCGATTTTAAAATCACCTTATTTAATAATACGCAAAATCAGCTTGGCGAAAGTCCGCTATGGCACCCAATGTTGGCAAAACTCTTTTGGGTTGATATCAATGAAAAACTGTTATTTTGTTGCTCACTCGATGAACCAGCAAATGCTTACTCGGTTGAAATGCCTTTTATAGTGACAGCTATAGCTTGGCAAGATAAAGAGCATTTAATTTTAGGAACTGAATCTGGAATTTACCGTTATCATATAAAGCGTAAAATACCTCAGTTAATTACGGAACTTGAAAGTGGTGACTCGAATAGGCGCTCAAACGATGGGCGTGCCGATCCCTGGGGTGGTTTTTGGTTAAGTACAATGGATATGACTGCCGAAAAAGGGCAGGGTAAGATATACCGCTATTACAAAAAAAAGCTAAATTGCATTGTGACTGATTTAACCATTCCTAATGGTTTGTGTTTTGATAAAGCTCGCTCTCGTGGTTACTATTGTGACTCTTTTACAAGCTGTATTTACGTTCTTGACCTTGATGTTAATACAGGTGAAGTTGCTGGCACGGCGAAGGTATTCTATCAATTTAATAACACCGATGTAGATCCCGATGGTTGCGTAATCGACAGTATTGGTAACTTGTGGTTAGCAGTATGGGGAATGGGCTGTATTATGTGTTTATCGCCTGATGCAGAAGTAATTCATACAATAAAAGTAAATAACCTCAATCCTACATGTACAGCATTTGGCGGCAAACAAGGTGAGCTGCTATTTGTGACTTCAGCATTATGCGACTCTAATAAGGACTTACAAAATATACAAGGGACGACAATTCAAATTAGCGGGATAAAAAACGGGCAACTCGAGCCACCCGTTATTTTATAATTAGCTTACAAATTACTGTGAAACCGGTTTTACCCACATTACACCAACATCTTTTTTCATAACGTATACGCGAGTGCCTGCAGTAATTGCTTCCTCACTTTTTAATTTCCAGCTAATACCTGAATAATTATAAGTAGTTAACCCTTGCTCGGTAACGTCGTCATCTAGGGTAAACGTAAGCTCTGCAAAATCGTTTGTTACGGGCTTTGTATCCACACGGTTTTGCATTTTTTTTAGAGGTTTCCACAGGCCAATGGCTAAAATAGCCGTTACCACTGTGTTACTCCATAGTGCAGTTGTTAATGAGTCTGGCAATATTCCTATGCTCATTGAAAAACCAGTTATCAGTAGTGATAAGCCAAAAAATAATAGAATAATAGTAGAGAGACCCAGCACGGCTACTTCTATTATTAAGGCAATTATACCAAGCACCATAAGTGCTTGTGGTAAATTTTGCATAATAAAATCCATACAAACCTCTTTAGGTGTTAACCTTTATTTTGCTTGTTTAAACTATTAATGATTGCCATGCCTTGCGCAACCATTGAGCTTGCATCTGTTGCGTTGTCAGGGAGAAGAACAACAGATGATTCACGTGCAATGGCTTCTTTAGCCGAAATGGCTTTAGTTGCTAAATCAAGTTGAATCGCTTTTTGCCCTTGCTCTGTATCAGCGGCTTCACCGACTTTTAATAGTGCATTGGCTTGTGCTTCAGCGACGGTTGTAATTGCGGTAGCTTCACCTTCCGCACGTAAAATTTGCTCAGCTTTATCTGCTTCTGCAGCAAGCACTTGTGCTTGCTTTTTACCTTCAGCGACATTTATATTTGCTTGACGGTCACCTTCAGACTCTAAAATTTGAGCACGTTTTACACGCTCAGCCTTCATTTGTGCTTCCATAGCTTCCATAATCGAGTTCGGTGGCACAATATCTTTAATTTCGTAACGCAGTACTTGAATACCCCATGGCTCAGATGCCTGGTTTATTGCAGCTACTATATTTGTGTTTAGTAGGTCACGCTCTTCAAAAGTTTTATCTAGCTCCATTTTACCAAGCTCTGAGCGCATTGTTGTTTGCGAAAGCTGAACAACTGCAAATGTATAATCGTCAACACCATAGGTAGCTTTGTACGGGTCTAATACTCGAAAGTACAATACGCCATCTACAATTAACGAGATGTTATCTTTTGTTATAGCTGATTGAGATGGAACATCTTGGGCCTGTTCTTTTAAGCTGCGGTCGGCAGATATTCTATCGATAAACGGAATAATAAAATTAAGGCCGGCTTCTTTGGTTGATTGGTATTTACCAAAACGTTCAATTAGCCAAGCTCTATTTTGAGGGACAAATTTAACACTGCTTTTTAGAAGCACAATAACAAATATGAGTAAAAATGCCTCAACGGTAAATACGACATCGAGGATTTGTGACACTGGATCCATTTAAATATTCCTTATAATAATTAATCATAAAATGGTGTATTGTTTTAATTTTAAACTAATAAAGACTACCACTTTTCAATGTAATTACCTACAAAAAGTGGGCACTTAAGAAGTACATATTATCGAGGGGGGCTCTCGGAAATTTTATTTCGACCAGTTTCTTTAGCGTTATAAAGAGCAGCGTCTGCTTTTGCAATAATGTCTTCTGCTATTGTTTTTGTGTTAGGAATTAGGCTATAAAAACCAATACTTAAAGTAAGCATATCACTTACTTCTGAATATTTATGCTCAATGCCCAACTTGGCTATTTCTTTTTGAATTAGAGTGGAAAAGCAATATGCATTATCAGTATTGGTACAGGGTAAAATAAGTGCAAATTCTTCACCACCATATCGAGCTGCTAGATCGCCGGGGCGCTTACATAAATTTTGTAGTGTTTCAGCAACTTGTTTTAATGCCTCATCCCCTTTTTGATGACCATAACTATCGTTGTATTTTTTAAAAAAGTCGATGTCGCAAATAAGTAAACTAATGGGTTGTTGGTAACGAACGCATCTTTGTATTTCGTCATCTATAGTTTGATCAAAGCATCGACGATTAGCTATGTTAGTCAAGCCGTCTGTATTTACCAGCTCACTTAATTGTTGATTGGCTGTGATAAGTTGCTGCTGAGTAAGTTCTAATTTTTGTTTATAGTTTATATTTTTGAACGCGTTGGTTAGTATTTCACCCACTAATTTTATTCTGATTAAATCAAGGTTTGTCCATTCACGTTTTACTGCTACACAATCGCAACCAATAAAACCAACAAGCTCTTTTTCGTAGCTTAAGCCAATGCACATTACTGATTTGATTTTTTGTAGTTCAAATTCTTTTTTTTCACCACCTGCAGAGGCTGGTAAATCCGCAATATCATTTACTTTAAAAAGGTAAGTGTCGTTCATTAATTTAAAAAAGTAGGGAAGTTCTCTTTTAGGAATATTTTGTAACGAATCCTTAAAAGGCATTATGCCTTTATTTACCCATTCATGTGTATTACTCATTTGTGTGTTTTCGTCGTTAAATTTAAATAAATAGCTGCGATCTGCATGGCATACAGTGCCAATTGCTTTTAATGCATAATTAATATGTTTATCTACATCATCGTTCTGAATATCAATGAGATCGGCTGATATATTCGATATAACAACATCAAAATTATATTGTTCATCAATTGTTTGTTTTTCTATTTCAAAGGTGATCATTGAAACGGTCTCGGTAATATTGGCAAATTTAATATTCAGTAAGAAGGCTGTTTTATCTACTTCAAGCACCACTTTATTTTGAACATTAGGTATAAGATAAACATCAAAAAGGTTCTGTAATAATAAAGTTTTTTTACTTAAAGGGCTTATTAGCTTTATGTGACTAAAGTGATTTTCATTCAAGTCAGAATGCTGCTTTAAATTAAACAGGTTTAACGCGGATTCGTTCGCTTTGTAGTTGCGTGTTTTTGAGTCGTGGACCAAAACAGCAAAAGGGAGACACTTTAATGTACTCCAGATCTCTTTAATCGAGTTCAACGTTTAAGTTACCTCATTTTCTATAAAAGATAGGACATATCCGATTGATTTTTATTCTTATAATATAGTTTTAGTACAGTTTTGTTGATATTACTAACTTTTTTAGTGCGTTTATGTGAGTCACGCATTATAATTGATACTGTATATCATTACTCCTTTCTTCAGTGAGCCTTTAGCGGCTTACTTGCATTTTAAGTATAGGTAATCCAAGTATTTCATGACCGAAATTACAACACACCAAGCTTCTCGCAGGCGCTTACTCATTGCGCTTGCAATAACATGCTCATTTATGATCATACAAGTAATTGGCGCGTATTATGCTAATTCGCTTGCTGTATTAGCTGATGCAGGACATTTGTTTGTGCATAATAGTTCGCTATTTATTGCCTTAATTGCTTCAAGTTTTGCTATTCACTTAGCTAAAACTTTCAATGATGGCTATCAACGGGCTGAGTTAATGGGTGGGCTTATTAATGGCATTTTATATCTCGCAATTAGTTTGGTGATTCTATATGAAGGTGGGGAGCGATTTATTCATCAGCATGAAGGTAACGAACTTGAGATAAATAGTTACTTAATGTCGGTAATTGCGGGGCTGGGCTTTTTGTTCCACGGTGCCGCTGCTTGGGTGTTATACAAGGGACGAAAAGCAAGCATTAATGTTTATGCCGTGTTCTTACATTCGTTTTTTGATTTGATTTCTACTGTGTCCACTTTTGTTGCTGGTGTATTAATATATTTCACAGGCCTTGCGGTCATCGATATTTTATCGAGTATGCTTATAGCGTCGTTTGTATTGTTTACGGGCATTAAAGTAATTATAAGTTGTATTAAAGGTTTGCGTTTAAATAAAGCAAAACTTCCTAAGGTAGCAGATATAGAAAGCGAAATCACAAGCATAGAACACGTACATAATGTACATAATGTAACTGTAACACGTAATTACGATGGCCTAGTCGTGGGGGCTCATGTGGTACTCAAAAAGCACTGTACTATTGAAAAGCATGACGAAGCATGTCGCTTAAAGGTAGAAAATCTGCTTGCTGAAAGATTTAGAGTAACGAGTAGCGTACTGCAAATTGAAAGCCATGAATGCCATCATATTCACTAGAGTTTATTAACCTTCAAAGTTAAATTCCAACGGCCTACATGGTGCTTAGGCAAGACAGTGCACATAAGGTGTGTACCTTCACAAATAGTTGATAACGCATAATTAATGCAAGCAGACGCGGCCCCAAAGGAATCTCCCGGGGCAGTTTACTTCTTGTTGCTTGGCTTTGGTTTTCTGTTACACAGTGTAAAGGCTGAAGAGTAGTGCAGGAGTATTAGCCAACCTGGTGCTGCGATTAAACCGCTTTAAGTTTTAACAAACACTAACCCACAAAGGTCATTAGAACTTAGTGTTAGTGGGGGGGAGGGTTTATATACCATGTTAGTTGCTTCAAATAAGCTCAATAATTCTGCTAAAGCAACTATTTTCATTAAGCGCTTCGGCGCTCATTGGTTTTGCAAAGTAATAACCTTGAAGTATATGACACCCTTCATTCGATAAAAACTCCATTTGTTGGCGGTTTTCGACTCCTTCAGCAATACAATATAGGTTCAAATTTTCAGCTAAAGAAATAATTGTTTTAATAATTGACTCGTCTCCTTTGTCCTCACCAATACTATTTACAAAACTTTGATCTATCTTTATAACGTTAATTGGGAATTGGCTTAAGTAAGTCAGCGATGAATAGCCTGTACCAAAGTCATCAAGCAATAATTTAAATCCTGCTGCTTTTAATTTTTGTAACTGCTTAGCAGCTTTCAGTTTATCTTCAAGCAATATAGTCTCTGTAATTTCGAGCCTCAGTTGCTTTGGCAGAATACCCGCGTCTGCTAGTATGCATTGTAAACGTTCGGTTATATTCTCCTTTAAAATATGTTTTGGTGATAGGTTTAAGGAAATATAAAATAATGGATTGTCATTCAGTAGTGGCGCTAATTCAATAAGTGCGCGTTTAAGGGCTAACTCAGTTAAGCGCTCGATTAAACCGGTTTCTTCTGAAATTGGAATAAACACTGCGGGTGAAACAAATTGCTCTTTGTTTTTCCAGCGCATTAGTAGCTCTACACCATTTATTTTTCTTGCTTCAATATCAACAATTGGCTGATAATGATTAAAAAATAAGTCGGCTTTTACTGCATCTTTTAAATCATTTTCGAGCATTAGCTTTTGTTTTATTTGTTCGTTCATTTCATCGCTAAAGAAGCTAAAACCATTCCTGCCATTTTGCTTTGCTTGCATCATAGCGACGTCTGCGTTACGAATTAAAATGTCGGTTGTTATTGCATCAAATGGGTACAAAGCAACGCCTATACTGGCAGAAATATTAATCGCAAAGTCTTCAATCATCACTTTATTTGCTAATTCTTTACTAATTAGCATAACTGTTTCTTTTAATGAGTCCTGAGATTCTACATTTTTAATAAGAACTAAAAACTCATCTCCACTTTGGCGGCCAAGCTGTGCATTTTCGTTAAGAATATTACTCACCCGTTCAGTAATATTACAAAGAAGCTTGTCACCTACAGCATGACCAAAAGAGTCATTTACTGGCTTAAACTTATCTAAATCTATAAATAAGAGTGCGCAATGTGTATTTGAACTTTCGGCTTGTTTAATGGCTTCCTCAATTTCTTGATACATTAAACTACGATTTGGCAGTTTTGTTAGTGCGTCGTAATTGGCTAAATAACGCAGCTCATTTTCAGCTCTTTTTTGCTCTGTTAGGTCAGAAATAACAATTACATAGTAGCTTACTTCTGTTGTACTTTTTGCTACAGCAGTCACATTAATATGCACTGGGTGCTTACTGCTTTTAGCTGTTTTTATTAACGTATCAATATGCCAGTTTTCAGTTGGTTGCAATTTTTTAAGTATTTTTGCGAACTCTTTACAGTTTTCTTTACCAATAGACTTTATAAATAGTTTCGGGCTAATATTTGTAAATTCCTCTGAATCAGAGAACGTTCTTATAAAACTATTATTTGCTGAAAATGGCATTAAATGATCGTCTAAAATCAGTAACCAATCGTTTATTTGGCTAAATGCTTCACCTAGTATTTTGGCTTGTTCTTCATTGGCACGCTGCTCTGTAATATTGGTATAAATACCAGATACATACAAAGGTTTGCCTGTTTGAGTGTCAAAAATTATTTGGCCAGTGTCTTGATACCACAACCACTGCCCATTTTTATGGCGGAGACGATATGTTAATTGCCAATTTTTATTTTTACTTTTTTTGCTTATAAAGCTTTGCCATTTGGTTTCAAATCGACGCTTATCGTCAGGGTGTATAATAGAATAAAACAGCTCTATCGATACTCGTTCTTCAAGGTTCTCATAACCCAGTTCTATGCCGCGTAAGGTATTTACAGAACCATCTTCAAATCGAAAATCCCATATTCCACTTTTATTATTTTTAAGAGCGAGCTCTGTTTGTTTTTTCGAATTTATAGTGTCTGTATGCGCTTGTTGAATAACATTTTGGCGGCTACGGTATTGCCAGAAAAATAAAGCGAAGAGACTTAACATAACGATAATATAGGTGAATATCGCAAAGGGTGACTTCCAAGGAGCATAGGCTACATTCATGCTCAGCTTAACTGGTTGGGCTTTAATTACACCATCTTTAAAATGAGCGTTTATGGTTAGAGTGTAGCTTCCTGGTTGAAGTTTAGTAAAAAACACCTGATTTGATTTTAAGTTGTCATAGGTAAGTGATGTTGGGCCATCAAGAACCACATCATATAACGTTTTATTTGTATCTGGGTAAGAAAAGTCAGAAAAGCTTACCGTTAACCCCATATCATCATGGCTCAATTTGAGTGGTTGATTACTGTATGCAAGAGGTGAAAAAGGTAATTCTCTTGTCAATAGACTGACATCTGTAATTGCTAATTTATGTTTTTTAGTTGTTGCTTTTGTATTAAAATCAGCAGGATTAAAAAGCAGCGCGCCTGCATTACTACCCAATATTATTTGCCCATTATTCAATTTTCTTTGTGTGTAGTCTGTAAATTTATTGGTGCTTAAACCATCTTTAACAGAAAAACTTGTAACATTAAGTGTATTGAGGTTTACCTTGTAGAGCCCATTCTCAGAGCTTGCCCACAGGTAATCATTTTCATCAGGCACTAAAGACAAAATTGAATTAGAATTTAAAGAACTTTTAAGCCCCAGAGAATGTTTAAGTTCATAGCTTTGTGGGTCTATGCCAATTAAGCCTTCATGAGTAGTTGCAAGCCATAAAACATTTCTTTTTAAGTCAAGGTAATAACTATCTACAGTGTAATAGATGTCGTCTCTATTCTTTGATGACTCAAATATTTGGGTTAAGCTTTGTGTTGACTCGTTATACCTATATAGGCTGTTGGTCATACTAATTAAAAGTTCGTTTGGGTGTGTTTCTATTGGCGGAAGGAACACATAGGCATATACCGGGTCTAGAAAGTTTTTAAGTCCTTTAACAACCCTTATATCACCCGTTTTTTCGTTAAATAGGTAAAAGTTTTTGTCGTTTGCAAATGCATATTGATGAGTGCCAATTTTGGCAAAACCAAAAACAGTTGGTTGAGTAAGTATATCGTTATTAGTACTTAAATTTGATACTAATTGCTTACTATTTTTATCAAACAACTCAAAACCATTGTAAGAATATAGCCATAAATATTGGTTGTTTCCAAGAGAGGAAGCAAAAATATCATAAATTGCTGACGAACCAAACACTGCTTTTGCGTCAGTTGAGTTTAAAAAAGTACGCGTGGTTTTTGTTTTAGGGTTGTATTGAGCTAGGCCATCGTTTGTGCCAAACCATATAGTATTATCTTCGTCTTCGTGAATTTTGTTTATAGTATTATTGACGGGCAACTTAATATTTTTAAATCGTCTTGTATTAATGGGCCACGTGAATACCCCTTGGCTTCTTGATGATAACCAAAGTACTCCTGTTTGGCTTATTGTTAAATCGTCAATTGAGTTATCGTTTATATTAAATTTACTTTTTTCATAATTTAATATGAACTCTATTTCGCCGTTTATTCGGCTAAAACTAAATAATCCTTTTTCTGTTGCTATAAACTCACCCTGCTCAGAATTAATGTAATCCCAGATATTAAGATCGGGAATAAGCGTCGTTATTTTAGAGCTGAGTACAAGGTTATCTTCTGAAAATGCGAATTTATACAGCCCTTCTACCGTGCCAACTAGAAGGCCAAGCTCTTTATCTACCTGTAAAAACTTTACATTGATGTTGTCTATTGTTGTTTTTTCGACAGGGTGAAGCGGTATTTCTGTAAGCTGATTACTAACAAGGTTGAACGTGAATAGCCCATCATTGGCACCAATGAAAAGTGTATTATTGTGTAGTGTTAGAGCACGTATATACGACGTTTTTTTGGGTAAAGCCGCTGTTTGTGTGAAAGCTCCAGTGATTTTATTGTAAGTGAGTATTTGGTTATCAATTGCTAAGTAATAAAGTTCGTTTTTTTCGGCCATTGCTGAAACAGGTGAATAAATTTGTTTTTCTTTATCGAGCTGTCCTGAGTAGATTTTTTCTGTTTTTAAAGTTTGCGGGTCTATTAGGTATGCACCAGCTATATCAGTAGAAACAAGTAACTTACCGTCTTGTGTTTTTAGTACTGTAAAAATGTAATGTTTGTCTAGGTCAAAACCACCGTCGAATGTTTCAACATTATAGCCATCAAACCTATTTAGTCCTTGTTGCGTAGCAATCCAAATGTAGCCAATCTCATCTTCTTGTATTTTTACTACGTAATTTTGTGAGAGGCCTTCATCGGTAGAAAGGCGTTGTAACTGTTGGGCATAATTTTGCGATGCAAATGCATTGGTCATACACAACATTATAAATAAAACAAAAAGGGATAATTTACTTATTGGCACTGATGACCGATCTCCAAACATGTATTGCTTTGTACAGCTAAGTGTTAAATATAGCACAACTTTTATTTTTTATTACAAATAAAATACTGGGTAAAACAATGTAAATTTAATGCAATGAACTAATGTTTATTATTATTTAAGAGCTTTAGGGAGGTCTTAAAATGGCTTTAACAAACATACAAGCTAAAGATAGTCTCTTACTGATCATAGATATTCAAAAGCAACTTTCCCCTATGATTAGTGATTTTCAAAGTCTTTTAAAAAATACGCTAAAATTAGCGCAGGCATCCTGTGTTTACGACATACCAACACTTATCTCAGAGCAGTACGTCCAAGGATTAGGAGAAACCGACAACAAAATTAAATCTGTTTTACCGCGTGCTACGTATTTTAATAAGGTGCATTTTAGTGCTTGTGAAGAAGCTGGCTTCTTAGATAAGTTAATTAGTTTTAACAAAAAAACGATTGTTGTAGTGGGCACTGAGGCGCACGTGTGTGTTTTACAAACGTGTATTGATTTATTAAAAAATGGATTTGAAGTGGTTTTAGTAATAGATGCAATAGGCTCTCGTAATGCTGAGCATAAAAGTATCGCAATAGAACAGCTAAGGCATGGCGGAGCGGTAATTTCATGTGCAGAAATTATTATATTTCAATGGACAAAAACTGCAGCTACGCCTACGTTTAAGAAAATATTACCTATAATTAAATAGGTTACTTGTATATAGTGTAAATTAAATGTTTATTATTATTAAATTTTAAATTATTCATTGATAATATCGGTACTATTTGGCTGTATTTGTACTAAGTTAAATGTATTAGCAAAATTAAAAGTTAGGGTCTTTATGTCTAGTGTTAGTCGTTTATTAACAGTTATTTTTGTCATCTTATTCGTCGAATCTATAGGATTAGGCCTTTATTTTGGTACGTTAACTCAAGCATTAATAGTTGGTTTACCGTTGTGTTTACTTCCAATATGGCTACTTAAAACTCAAGAAAATAACCCTATTACACCCCACATAGTTGCTGCTGCAATTATGATGTTTTCTTTTTTGCACATACAGCAAGCATTTGGCTTAATTGAAGTGCATTTTGAAATTTTTATATTAATGCCTATTTTAATTGTTTTTGTTCAGTGGCGCGTTTTTATTACAGCTATCTTGTTTGTCGCGGTCCATCACCTTTCTTTCTACTACTTACAAACCCAAAATACGGGCTTTTATGTTTTTGACCCTGATAGGCTTGCTTTTAGTACTGTGATTATTCATGCAGCTTATGCAATAGTTGAAGTGCTTGTTGTAGGTTACATAGCAATTACTTTAGAGAGAGAGCGCCGGGCTGGAACATCACTTAGCTCAGCAACTGAGCAAATCATGGAAAACTCTGAGCACATCAAACTATCTCTTAGAGCCGATTACACGCAAAGTGAAGCCGTTGTTGGTTTTAACACCTTGCTCGATTACTTATCGGACGTTATTAAACAAGTTAAAACTCAATCGTATTCTCTAAAAACCAATTCCGGTGAATTAATTCAAGTTCATGATCAACTAGCGAATGGTGCACATCAGCGAACTCAGCAAACAGATGATATAGCTAATTCGGGTGCTCAAGTTGCGCATGGTTTCAAATTAGTAGAGCAAGAAAGCGAAGTGTTGAAAACACAAGTAGATAGCATCACACAATCTGCTAAAGGGGCTTTAGACGACGTATTGCAGACCGACAGTAAAAGCAGAGAGCTACTGAATTTGTTAAATCATACAGAAGAGCAAATTAACCAACTCGTTGCTGCCGGCGATGTCATTTCAAGCTTATTAAACGAAATATCTGGGATTGCTGAGCAAACAAATTTACTTGCGCTTAACGCAGCCATTGAAGCCGCCAGGGCTGGCGAGCACGGAAGGGGCTTTGCAGTTGTAGCGGATGAAGTACGATCATTAGCAAACCATAGTAAAGCAACTACAGACAAGATAGGCCTGACTCTTAAAGACCTTGTTACAAATAGTAAAACATCTACCCAATCAATGACTCAGTGCGTAAGCTTTGTTGTTGATTTAACTGAAATAAGCACTGCAATGAAAGAAAATATTTCAGCAATGAGTGAACAGATAAAAGCGGTATCCAGTAGTACTACCTCGGTTGCACAAGTTGTTTCAGAGCAGGCTGGTAATACAGAACAAATTGCTAACAGCACAGACCAAATGCGCCAAAACCAGTACGAAGATTCCAATATTGTTAAGCAACTCACCGACAAAGTTCAGTTAATCGACGTGAGTATTGACGTACTTGAGCAATCAATTGCTAAATTTAAGTAGCCCACATTTTTTAAAGTTTATAATACTAGCCTGGTTAGGATTCGTTATATCAGGCTTAGTTTATTTTCAGGTTAGCCAGCTAAAATCGTTTGATAGTGACAGAGTACTATTACAGGATGGTTGGTTTTTAAGTTTTAAAAAGCAGCTAGGGTTGAATACGCAAATACACGAGGCGTCTTTAGTTCTTGTCATAGAGCAAAACTGTGGTTGCGCGAAGCAGGCTAAAGCACACATTACCGCACTTAAACGGTTTGCTGACGAAAAAGGCTTTAATATTATTCAGCATCCATATTCAGCTAAGTTACAACACGTTATTCCAGCTACGCCAGCCGCAGTAATTATGGATAAGAATGGCGAGTTTGTTTATGCGGGGCCATTATCCGAAGGATTGGCTTGTTCGCAGGGCAGTGGTTTTGTAGAAACGGCAATGACTAACTTAGTTGCTGGGTTTAACTCAAAATTACTCGTAGCAGATACTAAAGGCTGTTATTGCAAAAATAGGGTTTAGCTTCAGGGGGCCGCTTCCTTAAAGTAAATTTGTTGAGTGTTAAATCACACTCTATTTTTTCAAAAAGAGCCTAACTGAGTAGTCAGTAGTTTTATGCAAGTGATTTATATTTGTGTTAGTGCACACTTTTGAGTGAAAGTTTTATTAGTCAACTCTCAGATGAACTAATCTATATTCACTAATTATTAGATTTTAATGAGCAATCTATCAATTTGAATCAATGGCGATACTAAATAAAATTGACAAAAGATTAGGGGAACAATGAGTTACCAATTCTTGTATGAGAGTTTACTCTAAAGTTATAATTGGGTTTAAAATAAAATTAAAATAACGCTCTAAAAATTATTGATAACTATTACTATTTAGATTAATATAACTATATTGAAAGTAATTAGAGTGGTTTGTAATCATGTACATTTGTCTATGTCACGGTGTCACAGATAAAAAAATTGAACAAACAATTGATGATGGTGCAACAACTATGCGTGAGTTGGCAAAAGAGCTTAATGTCGGCAGCCAATGCGGAAAATGCTGTGGTTGTACTAAGAAGATTTTGAATCGCAAGCTGATTCAAATTGCAGACATAACTGATCAAGTCGCTTAATTATTTTAAAAAATATTACATAAAAAAAGCAGCCATATGGCTGCTTTTTTTATGCTTATAACGTGTTGTTAAAGTTGAGATTGAAGATAGTTTTCTATACCTACATTCTCAATGAGCTGTTGCTGTGTTTCCAGCCAGTCCATTTGCTCTTCTTGCTCGTTTAAAATATGGTCGAGTGCTTCTCGGCTAATGTAGTCTTTTTTACTTTCAGCTAATTTAACCGCAGCGCGAAGTTCGTCTATAGTATCAAGCTCAAAGCTCATGTTAGCAGCAATCATTTCTTCGCTGTTTTCACCAATACGTAAACGGCCTAAGTCTTGTAGGTTTGGTAAACCCTCTAAAAATAAAATACGCTCAATTAAACGATCGGCGTTTTTCATTTTTTGAATTGACACTTTGTAGTCTGCTTTATCAAGCTGGCTAAAACCAAAGTCTTTAAACATACGTGCATGTAAAAAGTATTGATTAATTCCGACAAGTTCATTAGCAAGTACGCTATTTAACGCTTTAATTACCTCTAAGTCGCCTTTCATAACTTTAGCTCCTGCTAACCAATTTGAGATTGATGGTAATTTTCTGAGCCAATTTTTTCAATTAGGCCAAGTTGTTGTTCTAACCAGTAAACATGATCTTCTTCTGTATCGAACAATAGTTTTTGGAGTATTGCACGAGATTGATAGTCTTGCTGTTCTTCACAGATGGCAATTACATCTTTTACGCAGGCAACAACTTCTAGTTCGAGTGTTAAATCATTTTGCATCATGCTTTTAACATCGTTTCCAATAAGCAAATCACGACGCTTGGTAAGGTTTGGGACACCTTCTAAAAATAAAATACGTTTGATTAACCAGTCAGCATGATCTTTTTCTTCTTCCATTTCATGATTAAGGCGCTCATAAAGTTTATTTAAACCCCAATCATCATACATGCGAGAGTGTATAAAATACTGATCGATTGCAGCTAACTCGTTGGCGAGTAGCGCATTAAATGCGTCGATTACTTTTTGATTACCTTTCATGATATGCCACCATAGCTTTGTTAATTATGGCTAGTGTAGTGTAAAACCAAGTAATTGCAAGTTTTCTCTATAAAAATCATTGTGTTACTATTGGTTTTGATTCTTATTTAAGTTTGCATTGTTGCTTGCTTTATAGGCTCTCTGCGTTTTGGGCACACAATCAATTTTTGCTTGAATAAGAGTAGCTTGAATATATTTAAAACAGCTTAGGTAATCCGGGTGTCGTAATTAACTTTATAGCGCTGAACTCAGGTGCAAAAAATAGCAAACCACATTAATAGTTTTTAATTCAATTATATTTTTTGTTTATTAATCAATTAAGCTAATTAATGTATGGCATACTCAAACACACATTAATTTCATGGTGTGTAATACATTATCAGCACCATAAATACTTACTGAACACATATTTTAATTTAACAATAGTGCAGCACACTTAGGGTCACAACTATGAGCAAGTCAATTATAATTCGCGATGCGAAGCCAAGCGATGCCAAAATTATCTTAAATTTTATTACAGAGCTTGCGATATATGAAAAAGAGCCAGATGCGGTCAAAACAAATGAGCAAGCTATTTTAGATACATTATTTAGCGAAGGCGCCACAGCGCACAGTATTATATGTTTAGATGGCGATGAACCTATAGGCTTTGCAGTTTATTTTTACAATTATTCTACTTGGCTAGGTAAAAACGGTTTGTATCTTGAAGATTTATACGTAAGTCCAGATAGCCGTGGTAAAGGTGCTGGTAAAGCCATAATGAAGCATTTAGCTAATAAGGCGTTGAGCAATAATTGTGGTCGTTTTGAGTGGGTTGTTTTGGATTGGAATAAGCCTGCAATAGATTTTTATGACAGTATAGGTGCAAAGCCCCAAACTGAATGGATTATTTATCGTTTAACGGGTCAAGAGTTAATAGATTTTGCTAAATAGTTAAGTTCCGATTGTGGCTAGCAATGGTTAAAAATTTATTTAAACTTTGCGCTGGTCACTCATTAAAAGAGCTATTTATGATTTCATCTTACTGGCAAAAAGCACGTCAAAGTCGCGATCACCGATTTGATGGTCTTTTTTATGTTGCGGTAAAAAGTACGGGTATTTACTGCAGGCCTATTTGTCCAGCGCCTACTGCGCTTGAAAAAAATGTTATTTATTATGAGTTTGCTCATAATGCAGCGCAAGACGGTTTTAGGCCTTGCATTCGTTGTAGGCCTGACAGTGCACCGGGAAGTGCGGCTTGGCAAGGGGTCAAAACAACCGCTTTGAGGGCAAAGCAGCTCATTGATCAATACGATGAACATGATTGCGAAAAGTTAGCTGAAAGGTTAGGAGTGAGTAGCCGATATTTAAGACGTTTGTTTAAACAACATTTTGGTTTGTCGCTTACGCAATATCGTTTATTTAAGCAATGTCATTTTGCAAAAAAGCTGATACAAGAAACGCATTTATCGCTAACCGACATTGCATACGCGGCAGGTTTTAAAAGTACAAGGCGATTTAACGATGCTTTTTTCAAACAATTAAATATGACACCATCAGCACTGCGTCAAAATACCAAAATTCAAAGTACGTCACTTACCTTAACCCTTCCTTTTAGGCCTCCTTATAATTGGCTTGCTTTACGCTCGTTTATAGAAAAACGTTTAATTAAACCTGTTGAATGGATTTCGGCAAATAGCTACGGGCGTACGTTTTCAAATACGCTTTATAAAGGATGTTTCACTGCCGAATTTATCGAAAGTAAACATCACTTTAAAGTAAAGGTAGAGATAGACGACACGCAATATTTGCAAACAGTTATAAATAACATACGGCGGGTTCTAGACTTAGATGCTGATATTAATTTAATAGAAACTCATTTAAATACAAACATAAACAATGCATTCACACTGTGTAACGGACTTAGGTTGCCAGGTATTTGGTCAGAGTTTGAGGCTGGTATTAGGGCTGTGCTAGGACAACAAGTAAGCGTAGCCGCAGCGCATAGCTTAGTCACTAAACTAGTTGATGAGCTCGGAGAAAAAGACGTAAACCATGTGTATTTTCCGAGTGCCGAACAGGTAGCACAAAGCAGCTTTGATTTTTTTAAAATGCCACAAGCGCGCAAAAATGCGCTACATAATTTAGCTTTGTTTTGCACCAATAACCCTGGCAATAGTGACTTAGATTTATGGCTTGACTTAAAAGGAATAGGCCCATGGACTGTGAACTATGCAAAATTAAGAGGGCAAAGCCAACCCGATATATTACTTGATGGTGATTTAGGTATTAAAAAAGCACAAGCTGCGGCAAGTTCGTTTAACAGTGAAAAGTGCACCCCATTTCGTTCCTATTTAACGTTTCAACTTTGGCAGCAACTATCATGATTATTCAAACATACATAACAAGTCCCATAGACAATATAATAATTCAAGCAACTACAAAAGGGGTGAGTTACGTTGGCTTTTATCCGCTTGAAACCTACCCACATGTGCCTCTTGCTAAAGTAACTAATGAGCCGATATTAAGCTGTGCGCTGCAATTAAAAGAGTATTTTAATAAAAAGCGTAAAACATTTAATGTTCCATTGGATACTAAAGGGACTGAATTTCAAAAAAGTGTATGGAACGCACTTTCAGATGTTCCTTACGGTAAAACCAATACGTATGGTGATATTGCTCACGCATTAAATAACCCAAAAGCGGTAAGAGCGGTGGGGGCAGCTAACGGTAAAAACCCAATTAGCATTATCGTGCCTTGTCATAGAATTATTGGCGCAAATGCAACGCTCACAGGATACGCTGGTGGACTCGAAAGAAAACGCTGGCTCCTAAAACACGAAGGGGTTTTGTGAATTAGTAGCCTTAAGTTTTGTATCATATATTATAAAGGTTACACTATAAAAAATACTCTAATAAAAAATAGCTATGCAATTTAATACACTATTTTATATATTTATCTTTTTATGCATCGTACCTATTAATGTTGCAAACGCCGCTGCTAAAAGGTTGCTTTTTTGCTATGAAGACAAGGAAATTGCGCCAATGTTTTTAGGTGCAGGGCAAGAGATCCCGACTCAAAGGCCCGGAGCTTCGGCAGACGTACTCCGGCTATTAGATGATGCAGTTGATGGCGTTGATATTGAGTTTGTAAGGAAACCTTGGCGAAGGTGCTTGAAAGATCTTGAATCAAATAAAGTAAATGCAGTTATTGCTAGCTTCAGAGAAGGCAGAGAGCGAATAGCCGTTTACCCAATGGATGAAGATGCAAAACCTAATGCTCAGTTTGCTATTAGCAGGTTTGGCAGCTGCTTGTTAGGTCGTGATAAATTTCGATCGCAATGGCAATCACGCGATAAGTTTAATACCAAAACATTTACAATTGCTGTGCCAAGCGGTTATGGCTTGAGCGCTGTTTTAAAAAAAGAACCTCTTTTTGTTCACGAGACGGTGTCAAAAGAAAGTGCATTTGAGCTACTTAACAAAGGGGTTGTGGACTCAAGCATAGATATTTGCCAAGTTAATAAAATTAAAACGTCTAGTTACCCTTATAGTGACACCGATGTAAAAGCACTATTTCCCCCATACGAATTTACGCTTGGTTATTTAGTTTTTTCGCATCAATTTTATGAAAATCATCCGACGCTTAGTCATAAAATGTGGCAGTGGGTTAGTGAATTTGATTCGGCTCCTATCTACATTGATTATTTAAATTCTGCCAAACAACCTCAAAACTAATACTTTAAATCATAAGCTTATTTGGCGTTTGAAATTGGTATTCAGTGCATATTAGGGTAGCATAAGCGCACTTTTTGTAACTTGGCACCATCATGGCTCAATTATACTTTTACTATTCTGCAATGAATGCGGGAAAATCTACCACCTTATTACAATCGGCTTTTAATTATAAAGAGCGAGGTATGGAGCCAGTTATCCTTACTGCAGCTATTGACGATAGAGAAGGTGTTGGCAAGGTTTCGTCTCGAATAGGTTTGCAATCAGATGCACATGTATTTGATGCAAGTAAAGATGTGTATGAGTTGATTCAATTGCTTAACAATGAAAAAAAGCGCCATTGTATATTAGTCGATGAATGTCAGTTTTTATCCAAAGAGCAAGTCATGCAGTTAACTGATGTAGTAGATGAGTTAGACATTCCTGTGCTTTGCTACGGTTTACGAAACGACTTTAGAGGTGAGTTGTTTGTTGGCTCTCAATACCTACTAGCTTGGGCTGATAAATTAATTGAGCTTAAAACGGTGTGCCATTGTGGGCGCAAAGCCAATCACGTATTACGTACCGATGAAAATGGTGATGCCATTGCCGATGGTAATCAAGTTGAAATTGGCGGCAACGATCGTTATGTATCGGTATGCCGCAAACATTACAAAGCCGCTTTAAATATGGGCCGATAACGCGTTAATAAAGGTGTCTATATCTTTTCGAGTTATCCCTAAATGCGTAACTAGCCTGAGTTGTTTACTTGGGCTTATTAGAACACCTTGCTGTTTTAGCTTCGCAGCTATATCTACAATATTAAAATCTTCATCACAAGATGCATACACCATATTGGTCGTATTACTCATATCTACGTTAAAGCCTTCAAGTGAGCTTAAACATTCAGCTAGGTAGCGCGCATTAGCATGATCGTCTTTTAAGCGACTTATGTTATTTTCAAGCGCATATTGCCCCGCAGCAGCGAGCATTCCGGCTTGTCGCATACCACCACCAAGTACTTTACGCCATCGCCTAGCTTTATTTACCAACGAAGATGACCCCAATAATAATGATCCAACCGGTGCACCTAACCCTTTAGATAAGCAAATAGACACAGAGTCAAAATGTTTCGTTATTTGTTTAATATCAACTTCTAACTCAACTGATGCATTAAACGCACGTGCGCCATCTAAATGCAGAGCTAAATTATGCTCATTAACAAAGTCCCGTGCTTGGGCAAGGTACTCTAGGCTAAGTACTTTACCGCCAATGGTATTTTCTAGGCTTAGTAATCGCGTTTTTGCAAAGTGGCTATCGTCTGGTTTAATTGCAGCGGCTATTTTATTGAAATTAATGGAACCGTTTTGTTCGTTTTCTATCGGTTGTGGCTGTATAGAGCCTAGAACTGCTGCACCACCACCTTCAAATTTATAATTGTGCGCACTTTGGCCACAAATATATTCGTCCCCACGTTCACAATGTGCCATTAAACCAAGTAAATTTGCTTGTGTTCCAGAGCTGCAAAAAAGTGCGGCTTCAAAATTAAAACGAGTAGAAGCGAAGTTCTCTAGGTTATTTACACTTTCATCGTCGCCATAAACATCATCACCGACTGGTGCACTGTACATGATATCGCGCATTTCTTTTGTTGGTTTGGTGACCGTATCTGAACGAAAATCTATCATATTTTTCCTTTTTCTTATTTAATCAAGTTCATTACAAATGTGTTCACGCGTCTCTTTATCAAAGTAACTCCAAGCAAGAAATCGGCTAACTTTTTGCCCTTGAGCCATATCAATAATTTTATATTCCGCAATTGGGTATGTTTTTAGCTTTGCTTCAAGTGCACTAAGTGAGTCTTTTTTTGAGACTAAAGATGTAAACCACAATACTTGTTGTGCAAATTCTTCACTTTCTGCAATCATTGTTGTGATGAATTGTACTTCACCACCTTCGCACCAAAGCTCGTTGTTGTTACCACCAAAGTTAAGCGTTTTACTGGGCGCTTTTCCTAAGTTTTTCCATTTTCGTTCACTTCCTTTTTTTGCTTCTTGTTCGCTTGCATGAAATGGCGGGTTACAAAGCGTTAAGTGATATAAGTCTTTTTGGTTTATAACACCTTTAAATATATTAGCCGGTTTTTTTTGCAGCTTAACCGTTATTTTTAAGGCATTAAATTGTGCAATTTGCTTGGCTATTTTAACCGAGACAGGGTCTATATCTGAGCCAGTGAAGTGCCAGTTATATTCACTCGTCCCTGTTAATGGATAAACTAAATTTGCACCAGTACCTATATCAAGTACTTTAACCTGCTTACCTTGCGGGATTGTTTGTTTATTATCTTCGCTTAATAGATCCGCCAAGTGATGGATATAGTCTACTCGCCCTGGTATTGGTGGGCATAAGTTGTGCTCGGGAATATCCCAAAATTCAATATTATAGTGCGCTTTGAGTAGCGCTTGGTTGAGTGTTTTTACTGCTTTATTATTTGCAAAGTCAATACTTTTAGTACCTGCAGGCGTGTTAACTATATAAGGGCTTAAAGCCGGCAGCGCAGCTGTTAGTAAGTTAAAATCGTAACCGTTATTATGCTGATTGCGTGGGTGTAGTTTTGCACGTGGTGTATTTTTAGTCATGAATTTATTTTAGCAATCTATATCAATAGTTAATTGTAACAAATCCTCGTAATTAAAGTGCAGACAATTACTTTGGCATATTTAAAAATACTGGTACGATGAGTTGAGGGTAACAATAAGGATTAAGCGTGGCCATTTCTCAACAATCAATAACTATAAATTTAGCAGATAAACAAACACTGCATTTACGCAAAATATTCGATGAACAACAAAATGGTCCCATCGTATTCTTTATGCATGGTGCAGTCGAAAATGGCAAAATTTTTTATACACATAGTAATAAAGGTCTTGCTCCATTTTTAGCTGAGCACGGATATCGTTGCTATGTCGCTGATCTGCGTGGGCGCGGAGAAAGTAAGCCTGTTATATCTAAATCTGCTGCCTATGGGCAAACCGAAGCTATATTAGAAGATATTCCCGCGTTTATTAATAAAATTGAGCAGCTCGAAGGTTCTAAACCAGATTACTGGGTGGCCCATTCGTGGGGTGGCGTTTTAATGAATAGCGTATTTGCACGCTTTCCACATTATATTGATGATGTAAAAGCATGTGTTTACTTTGGTTCAAAACGCTCACTGTTTAATAATCATCCAAAAAAATTACTTCAAGCTAATTTTATTTGGTATTTTATGGCGCCATTACTTGCTAAAAAGCACGGGTATTTACCTGCAAAGCGCTTAAAGTGGGGAAGTGACGACGAAACCCAAAAGTCGCATTATCAAAGCATGCAGTGGGCTAAAAAAAAGCCTTGGGTTGATTCCGATGATAATTTTGATTATGCAAAAGCACTACGTTCACTTCATTTGCCACCTACGCTACATATTGCAGCGGTTAAAGATAAAGCATTAGCGCAGCCAGTTGATATTCAAAGGTTTATTGATGAATCTGGCCCTGGTATCCAACAAATGCGTATTTATGGTCGTCGCCATGGACACCGTATTGATTACGACCACATAAATATGTTGACTCATCCAATAGCCCGCAAAGAGCAATTTAACGATTTACTTCAATGGTTTAAGAGTCACCCTTGTTCATTAGCTTGAGCAAGGGGACTTGGTATCGTTCCCATTTACTAACGGCATTTGTATTCACTGGCTGGCGAACAGCTTGTTTGCTCAGTGTTGTGACGGCTCTTTTTTGATTGTAAAACGATAAGCAGTTTTGCTCATATTTACACTCTAAAAACTTAAAAAGAGTATTTAATTGGTCTTCAGGATTATTTACTAAGTCTTCATAGGCCAAATTAAACACAGGTAATCTTAAAGTATTCCAATGTGTCATTAGTTTTTCATATAAGCCATGGTAGTGTTTAAATTCAGTTAAAGAGCAAAAGTACGGCTCGTTCTCAGCAAAATAATTACTAAATACAGAAAATGCTGTGGCATTAACGTTACGTGATAAATTAATAAACTTAGCGTTTGGAAATAAAATATAAATCAGCCCGAGCGATTGATAATTGCTTGGTAGCTTATTAATAATAATCGGCCTTAACGGTGTCGCTGTTTTTAGTGTATCAATATAAATATTACGAGCTTGATTAATTAGGCCAGGCGTTAAATTTGCTAAGCACTGAGGATACGAAGTTTTGGTTTTTTGCTCTAAAAAGGCAACAACATTATTACTAATACTCGTGTTTTCGCCTAGGCTTGAACATTGGCTATGACTTATAAGCATTTGCTCTAGTAGAGTTGACCCGCTTCTTGGCATGCCAATTATAAATACAGGCGTGATTGTTGCGGAAAAGTCTTCTTCACGTGTAGCCAATAAATCAAGAGTATTGAATTTAATGATCTGATCATAAAAAGGGTCAAGCTCTTTGGTTGTAAACGTACTTAATTTATATTGTAGCGTATTTGCTAGCTCAAAATAGTTAAAAGCTTGATCTGTATCGTTTAGTTTATCGTAACTTTTGCCTAATGCGTAGTAACACACCATTTTAAGACGTAGGTTGTTAGTTTGAGTTACTAAGTGATGCAAATTACTAATGTAATTGTGTTCTTTATTAAAACGGCCAAGTTGTACTAATTCAAATAAAATATAGGCTGTGACAGGGTATAAGCCCATACTCAATGCGTGTGCAAATGTTGTGTGCGCTTTATCCAAATCACCATGTGTTAAATAATGCTGAGCTAAGTAATAATGTGGTTCAGGGTTATGGCTTGCTAGGCTTTTTGCATATTCTAATACGGTAAGTGCGTCCTGTGGTGAATTAACACCATTAAACGCGTCTGCCAATGCGTGAAGCGGTTCTAACATGTGGGGTAAACGTTCGCAGGCTTTTTGTAGTAAATAAACTGCGGCATCAAACTTTTCTAGTCTTAGTGCTATTTTACCTAAACCAAATAAGGCTTCGCCATTTTCGGGCTCAGTAGCAAGTATCGTTTTGTAATGAAATTCAGCTTCTTTGAGCTTATTTTGTTCGAGTAGTTTGTTGGCTTTATCTAGTAGCATAGTGGAGCATTTTATTTTTTATTTACTATAAAATAAAAAAGGCGAAATGTCTTAACATTTCGCCTTAATGCTTTCATTCTAAAAATTAGAAAGTATACGTGGCCTTAGCGTAGTAGAAACCACCGTTAATACCGTAAGGAGATGTTTCGTAGTATTTACCACCCCAGTTATTATTTGGGATACCCGTTGCATCTTGGAAATCAAGTTTTTCAGCATCTTGGTCAAGTAAGTTTTGTGCACCTACAGAGAAGCTGATTGAATCGTTCACAAAGTACGTAATTTCTGCATCAAGCGTTACAGATGCGTCTGCTGTTTTAGCTGTTGCATCGTAATCAACGTGAACACCTTGATATTCGCCATAGTAGTTAAGACGAGTAAACGCAGAGATTGACTCCCACTGTTGTGCCCACGTAAGTGTTGCACGGTGGTTAGGTAAGTCTTCTTCTAGGCGTTTAACTTTAAACTCACCCGTAATATCACTGAACTTAGTTACTTCAGTTTCATTCCAGTTGTAAGCAAGGCTAAATGTAGAGCTGCCACCTAAAATATCTGCTGTGTAATTAGCTACAACATCAACACCTTGAGTTGTTGTATCAAAGTCATTAGTGAAGAAACTAACTTGCGCAAGACCTTCAACATTAGGTACACCCGCAGCTGAAAGTGTATCTTTATCAGCTTGGCTAAGCGTAATTTTTTCAGATTGACTGATACGGTCTTCAACTTGAATGTTGTAGTAATCAACAGTTAGGAACAAATCGCCAATTGTATAAACTGCACCAAATGTATAACTTTGCGATTCTTCAGGTTGTAGCTCCGTACCACCAAGTTGAACAGCAACAGGGTTTGTTGGTGGTAATAATGCAGAATCTCTTAATACACCATCACTTAAGTTTGTTTGAACGTTACTTACGTTTGCTTGACCAACAGTTGGTGCACGGAAACCTGTGCTAATTGAACCACGAATATTTAGGTCTTCAGTTACATGGTACTGAGCCATTAATTTGTAGTTTGTTGTGCTACCAAACGAGTCGTAGTCTTCAAATCGAAGCGCTAAGCCCATTAAGAAGTCTTCTGTAAATGGTGCTTCAACGTCGACAAATGCTGCGTAGTTACGACGTGAAAATTCACCTGCTTGCGACGGTTTGAAACCAGGGAAGCCGTTTGAGCCAATGCCAAAGCCTTGCGCTGTTAATGGACCCGCTGTGTAAGATGCTTCATCACCAGAAATAACGGTGAATGTTTCTTCATGCCACTCTAAACCACCGGCTACGTTCACATCATATGCTAGGCCAAAGTCGTAGCCTTTAGATAGATCTAAGTTAAAGTTTTTCTCTAGCTGCTCGTATTTACCCGGACTAAAATCACGAGGTGTGTCTGGGCCTAAAGATGCATTAACTGTGTTGTAAATAAAGTAACGAGATTCATTTAGACCCACAGTACCGCTTAAATCATACAATACGTCTTTCATGAAGCCGTCTGTAAATTCACCTTTTGTACCAATGGTTAAAGAGGTATCAGTGATGTTGCCACCAAAGTTTGGTGTAAAACCACCCGGGATCATTTCGTTAAATGCAAAACAATCTGGGTTGTTAGCTACGCCGCTTACGTAAGCCGGGTCGTCTAATACATTACCATCTGTAATTGAAATGGTAGGACAGTTACCGCTCATGTCGTCAGTTAAGTCTGCAACAAGGAGTGTTGCGCCATCATCGTTTGAATATACACCTGAACGAGTATGCGGGTTACGATAGTAAAAGCCACCACGTACATCGCGCTCAGAGTAGTTACCAAACATGTAAAATTGTGAGTTGTTTGTTAAGTCTAGGCCTACATTACCAAAAAGTGAGATATCGTCATCAACTTCTGGTGCACCCCAAACTTGAGCAAGAGACGAAACATCAGGTACGCCTGCTGCTGCAAAACCTGCTGCATCTGGGCGTTGAACTGAACGACTCGTTGCATCTGCTGTTTTGTATTGGAAGCTTAAGTTTGCAAAACCACTGTCTGTAAACGGTAAACCTACGTTACCAGAAATTTGAGTTGTATCGCCGTCGCCTTCAAAATATTGACCTTTACGAACTTCAAACTTACCGCCTTCTGAAGCGTCTTTTAATTGGAAGTTCATTACACCTGCAATAGCATCAGAACCGTACTGAGCGGCTGCACCGTCACGAAGTACTTCTACTTGTTTAATTGCAATGCTAGGAATAACTGAAATATCGGCGCCTTGTGCACCATCGTTAATACCGCCACCTAGAAATGCGATTACAGATGCACGGTGACGACGTTTGCCGTTTAAAAGTACTAGCGTGCTGTCTGATGGTAAACCACGAAGGTTAGCAGGGCGAACTAGTGATGCTGCATCACTAATAGGGTTTTGATGAACGTTGAAAGAAGGAACTGAGCCTTTAAGAAGTTCTAGCATGTCAGTGTTACCTGACTTTTCTAGCTCTTCGCCACCTATGATATCAATAGGAACGGGTGAATCACCAATTGAACGTGGAGCTGAACGCGTACCTACTACAGCAATTTTCTCTACATTCTTATTAACTTTAACTTCGCTTTGTTCATCTGCTGCTATTGCAGAGCCCGAGATGAATAATCCGGCGGTGGTTGTGGCTAATGCAAATTTAATCGCTTGGTTTAGCGTATTATTTTTTAATTTCATTCTAAATTTCCCCAGTTAGAATAATTTTGTTTTAGTCGTACTTTAAAGCACGCCTTAATCATAATTGTGGAACGAACAGAGTGGTTTTACGCGATTGAAATATCGAATCAAAAGAGCGTAAATACTCACCTTCTGTTAACTCCTGAATACAGACTATACATAAAAAACAACAAGAGCAATTATTAATTAACTATTAAATAACAAAACTTTAATTAGGTAAAAAATCCAAAGGTGGTGCATTTTAGTGCTACTTATAACCATTTGTGTGCAGGTTAAGATATAATTGGGAATATTAATGCAGGTGGGGAGGGGTTTTCGAGGTTGGCTTTTTAAATGTCATCCTGTTTTTTTGTTTTAGTTTGCAAATTTGTTAATTTCCATGTTGCTAATTTTTCTCTATATTCATCCCACACACATGAATAACAATTGCCACTGCCGCAACATTCATCAGATTTTGGTTTTTCAGGTTTTTGTGGAATTTGAGTTGTGAAATCAGTCATAGTTAATACTTTTTGGCACTAGTTTGGTGCGAAGGATAAAGTATAGTCTTAATCAAGTAAATTATTCTTTGTTAACCCAACAGCATGTGTGAAAATATAGAAATGCGATTATATAAAGTTATTCACCGTGCTCCTTGGCGTGTAGTAAAAATTAGTAAAAAGCGTCAACAGCTTCGTTTTCGTCGTGCTATGGTGGCACTTAAAATTGCACTTGCACAAGAAAAACAAGAAACTAAAGAGATGTTGGCCATATACAAGCGTTACACACAAGGGCAAACAAATAGTGCAGAGCTTAAACGAGCGAATGAGCAGTTTGTCGATATTTTAAAAGGCCTTGGATTGGGCGTATTTGCTGTGCTTCCTTTTTCACCCGTTACTATTCCACTTGTTGTTAAGTTAGGGCGGTTAGTGGGGGTGGATGTATTGCCCAGCTCGTTTAGCATTAATAAATCAATAAAAGAACTTGATAACGAAATAGAACAATCGAATCAAGAATCAGTTAAAAAAAATATACACAATAAATAACACTAAAAACTCGACAATTAGCGATACCTTTTAATAGTGCTTATTGATATGCTCGTAAGAACAATTTTTACAAATTATGAGCTATTTAATGAGTGCATTACTTCGCAATACATCTTCTGGTATTCCTTTATCATTTATTCTTAAAAGCGAACTCTCTGATTGGCAATCAAAGCAGCCAACATTTATTCAAAATTGGCTAAACAATACAGGCTTTGAAAAGCAAGGTTTAGCGTTAATTCCCGATAGCAATTCCGGGGAGTTGTCCCAAGTAATTTGTTTAATGCAAAGCCCAAACGATTTTTGGGCTGCTGGCAATTTGGCCAATACGCTACCAGTGGGTAGTTATCAAATTCAAGGTGACGATACGTTTATAGAGTTTGTGGCATTAGGATTTGTTCTTGGTGGCTACGAATTTAGTGAATACAAAGAAAAACCGACTGTTAAAGCCGAGTTGTGTATTGGCGATGAACAGCTTTACACGCTTATCAAACAGCAAGCGGAAGCTATTTTTTTAGCGCGTGATTTAGTAAACACGCCTGCCGTTGATATGATGCCGCAACATTTATCGCAAGTGATGGAAGATTTGGCTTCAACTCATGGCGGTGATTTTTCACAATGGATTGGCGATGAATTGTTAGAGCAAAACTACCCAACTATTCATATGGTAGGTCGTGCAAGCGAGAATAAACCGCGTTTGCTTGATTTAAAGTGGGGAGCAGATGATGCGCCACTAATAACGCTTGTTGGTAAAGGTGTGTGTTTTGACTCTGGCGGGCTCGACTTAAAGCCAAGCAATGGTATGCGTAATATGAAAAAAGACATGGGCGGTGCTGCGCATGTTATTGCATTAGCTCAGCTGATTATGGCTGCTAAATTGCCTGTCCGTTTGAGAGTATTAGTACCGGCAGTTGAAAATGCGGTGTCGCGAAATGCATTTCGCCCGGGCGATGTTGTAAAAACACGCAAAGGTATTATGGTTGAAATAGATAACACGGATGCTGAAGGGCGTTTAGTTTTGTGTGACGCGTTAAGTGAAGCACAAAACGATAATCCGGAGCTTATTATTGATTTTGCAACATTAACAGGGGCATGTCGTGTAGCGTTAGGTACTGAGTTACCTGGTTTCTTTTCTACAGAGCGTGATGTAGCAAATGGTATAATTGATGCAGGAATCAGTGTGAATGACCCTGTTTGGCAGTTGCCTTTATTTGAGCAGTATCGTGGATTTTTGAAAAGTGATGTCGCAGATATGGCTAATAGTGCAAGTACACCATTTGGTGGCGCAATTACCGCCGCACTTTACTTAAAAGAATTTGTAGAGCCAACCACGCCTTGGGTGCATTTTGATGTGATGGCATGGAATTTACGTGCGCTGCCAGGTCGCCCTGCTGGCGGTGAAGCACTTGGCATTAGAGCCGTGTTTAACTATTTGCAAAACCGCTTTAATCATTAATTACCCGTAAAACATTAGCGCTATATGAAGCTTAAACTTCATATAGCTCTAGCGGTAAATTATCTGGGTCGGCAAAAAAAGTAAATTTTTTACCTGTAATTTCATCAATTCTAATCTCTTCAACTGCCACACTTTTACTTTCTAAATATTCTTTTGCTTTAGTTACATTGTCGACTTTAAACGCTAAATGGCGTAAGCCTTGTGCTTCCGGGTAACTAGGCCTTGAGGGCGCACCCTCAAACGAAAACAACTCAACTTGACTACCATCAGGCATTGCTAAGTCTAACTTATACGAATTACGCTTTTCCCTATAATGCTCGTTAATAATGTTGAGTTTTAAAATTTCACTATAAAAATGTTTAGAGCGAGGATAATTACTGCAAATAATTGCAGCATGATGAATACCTAAAAGCTCCATAAATTTATCTACCTTAAATAAAAAACGCACTAAAAAGTGCGTTTTAATTATACGTTTTTAAAGCAAGCTTATTCAGCGTCTTTACATGCTTTTACAGCTGGCGCCACAAGCTCTAAACCTGTTTGGGTGCAAGGTGCTAATTGTGCGTCGCTAACGCTAATTGGAGTTACACGTTCGCCCCATTTTATGTAGCTTGCAGCCCATGTTAAACCCGCGCCAAAAGCCGCAGACATAATATTTGAATGAGGCTTTATTAATCCTTGTTCAACTGCTTCACATAGCGCAATAGCAATGGTTGCAGCTGATGTGTTGCCATAATCTGCAATGTTAACCATTACTTTTTCATCAGGTACTTTTAAACGGTGCTGGATTGCCTGAATTATGCGTAAATTAGCCTGATGTGGTACTAGTACGTTTATGTCGTCTAGGCTTAAATTAGCTTGCTCAAGAACGTCGTCACAGGCTTCACTCATACCTTTTACGGCACGTTTGAATATTTCTCTGCCTTCAAATAACAGATCAGACGGGCCAATAGGTTCATATTTGTTCAAATCACTACCAAAGTTAGTAATATGAAGAATGTCGCGGTCTTCACTATCACACCCTGTTTTAGTGCCAAGTAAACCTGCCGGTGTTTCTGCAGCTTCCAGTACCACAGCACCAGCGCCATCACCAAATAGCACTGCACTGTCGCGGCGCGCCCAGTTTACATACCAAGTCATTCGTTCAGCAGCAATAACGACTGCTTTTTTGATCATGCCTGCTTGAATTTGCGCAGTAGCAGCTTGTAATGCGTATAAAAAGCCAGAACACGCAGCATTCGTATCCATGGCGGCTGCGCCTGTTGCGCCAATATTTTTCTGCACTTGGGATGCCGTATTTGCAACAACTGTTGAAGGCGTACAGGTTGCAAGTATGACAAGATCAATGTCTTTTGCGTCAATACCTGCGCAAGCAAGTGCGTGTTTTGCTGCAACAGTTGCCAGCTCTGCCGTGCTTACATGGCTTACACGACGAGATTTGATGCCAGTACGCGTGGTGATCCACTCGTCGGTGGTATCAACTATTTCGCTAATTTCATCGTTGCTAATACTTGCTGGTGGTATGCATTTGCCCCAACCAGTGATATGTGCGTATGGCATAGTGTGTTCTCTTAAGGTGGTATAACTTCAATTTATTACCGGCAAGTTATACCAAAATTCGACTTATAAGACTAGTTTATAGCATGCTTTGTATCGTAAATATTCGCTATTAAAGGTTTTTTAGAGTAAAGCTAGTATAAAAAAGGAGCATGTATGAAAACAACACTCATAACATTATCGTCAATTGTATTGGCAATGTTCGTTAATAATATAAACGCAGCACAATCTAAAATCATTTACGCAGGTAGTTTACTTGTAGCACCTGAGCAGGCATTAAAAAAAGAACAAACCTTAGTTGTTACCAATGACAAAATAACGGCTATTAAAGACGGTTATGTATCAAAGTCAGTACTTAATTTACCCGATGCTGAAATAGTTAATTTAAAAAACCAGTTTGTTATGCCAGGTTTGATTGATATGCATGTGCATGTAACTTTTGAACGTGACGCTAAAGCAAACCCACACCGTTGGGCTACAGAATATGAAGCCGATTATGCGCTTCGTTCTATTAAATATTTACAGCGTACGCTTGATGCCGGCTTTACGTCGGTGCGTGATTTAGGCAGCGACTATCAAGTTATTTTTCCGTTAAAACGCGCAATTGAACGACAAGACATTGCAGGACCTCGTATTTTTGCAGCGGGTAATACAATATCGCCAAGCGGCGGTCATGCTGATATGCATGGCTACAGAAAAGACATAACCGATGTTTTTAAAACGACATTAGGCATTTGTAATGGCGCTGACGATTGCCGCCGTGCTGTGAGAGAAGTTATTAAAAGTGGTGCTGATGTAATTAAAATTACTGCAACGGGTGGTGTGTTGAGTAATACCGCAGCGGGAGTGAATCAACAACTCACTGATGATGAGCTGTCAGCTATTGTAGATACAGCGCATCATTTAGGGCGAAAGGTAACAGCGCATGCCCACGGAACAGAAGGAATTAAAGCAGCGCTTAGAGCTGGGGTTGACTCAATAGAGCACGGGTCTTATTTAGATAAAAAAACAGTCGATTTATTCAACAAAACGCGGGCCTATTTAGTTCCCACACTGCTTGCTGGTGCCACGGTAAGTGAAGAGGTACTTACTAATCCTAATATGCCAGCGGCAATTGCGAATAAAGTGCGAGAAGTAACGCCTAAAATGCAGGCATCGTTTAAGTTAGCGCTTAAAAACAAGGTAAACATTGCCTTTGGTACCGACTCGGGTGTATCGCGTCATGGTCTTAATGCAAACGAGTTTGGTTTAATGGTAAGTAATGGAATGAGTGAGGCGCATGCAATAAGGTCAGCCACAGTGTATGCTGCTAAATTGTTAGGGCAAAGCCATCAGTTAGGCGACTTGAGTGTTGGTAAGCAAGCAGATATTATCAGCGTAAATGGTTCGCCACTTGAAGACATAAACGTACTTAAAAACGTGCAATTTGTTATGAAAGCAGGGCAAATATACAAGCAATAGGGAAGCACATGAGCAGCAAAATTAAAGCGTCGTTGTTTAATCATTTAATTGAGGCTGAGCGTCAATTACTAGAGCCTGAAGTTCGCCAATCAGAGCGTGCACTCGACGCTTTACTCGACGATGAGTTTATCGAAATTGCTGCTAATGGCACGTCGTTTAATAAATACCAAGTACTCACACGCCTACCTACTGAAGTGGTGCCGCAGTTTTATAATCAGCATTTTAAAGGCCGAATGTTGAGTATAGATGTGGCGCAAATAAGTTATCAAGCAGCGTATAGACGTTCGGCTCGTGCCGAATTTAATTATTCACTTCGCATGTCGTTATGGCGTAAAAATAGCGCACAGCAATGGCAAATGGTGTTTCATCAAGGCACACCGTGCGCTGCTTTTACAATTTCAATGGACGACGAGTAACGTTTTACCTCAACTCATTTTTATATATTAAATTGGAAAATCATTGTTTTGTTAATGCAAACTGATCCCACTATCAGCCGTTTACTTATGCTAAGAAGCGGCGCCATTGCAGTACAATTAATTGCAGTATTAAGTGTTTATTTTTTACTTGATTACCAATTGGCATTACTGCCCTTACTTGGTGTTATTGCTTTAGAAGCTGCGTTTCAATTAATCAGTCTATTTGCTTACCGACACGTTAGCCACGCTAAGCCCTCGGTTATGCTGATGCAACTCACTGCTGACGTTTTGTTTTTAACTGTTTTGCTTTTTTTAAGTGGCGGCGCAACTAATGCATTTGTGTCGTTATTATTACTACCCATCATGATAGCAGCGGTAACACTACGTGAAAAAGGCTTAGCCTATATTGCTTTGCTTGCCATTGCTGCATACAGCTTTTTGTTAATAAACATGCCCGATCACAGTATGCATCAAATGAACATGAGCGGTCATTTTGTTGGTATGTGGGTTAATTTTGTTTTAAGTACTAGTGTAATAGCGCTTGTGATAGGGGCTATGAGCCGTGCACTAAAAGAACGCGAACGCGTCATTGCTAAAGCCCGAGAAAAACAATTACGAAATGAGCAACTAGTAACGCTTGATGGAGCTGCAGCACAAATAACTCATCAGCTAGCAACACCGATAGCTAACTTACAACTGTTGTTTGAAGAATTATTAGAGGAGCAACCAAACAATACTATAGTTAAACAGATGCAAACCCCACTTGAACAATGTCGCGATCAGCTCAATAGTTTTAGAGCGCTATCGGAGCAAATACGGGTTAAAAATGCTAAAGATCAAATAACCATAGCTCAATTACAAACAGCCATTAACGATACCTTTTTATTACAATACCCCGGTCAACATATTAAATGGTCTACACCTTCCATTAATGCGATTCTTTTAAGTGACGCAATGTTGTTACCAGCTATATTAAATTTGTTGCAAAATGCGGCTATAGCAAATCAAAAACAAGGTAAAACAGAGCTAGAGTTAAGCTGGGAGCTTGACCAGCAAGATCAATGTATAGATTTATTAATCCGTGATTTTGGCGATGGGTTTACGCCCTCACAACTAGCTGAACTAGGGGGGCAGGTAATGCCTAGCGAACAAGGCATGGGGTTGGCCGTGTTGTTATCTAACGTCACGTTTGAGCGACTAAATGGCTCACTAACCTTATTTAACCATAAAGAAGGCGGTGCCGTAGCAAAGGTTAAGTTAGCCATTATTAATAACGAGCAGACAGCATAATGAAGTTACTAATAATTGAAGATGATATAAATTTAGCCAGTACGCTTGCTAGGCGTTTAACTAAGCAAGGCTTCACCTGTGATGTTGCGCATAACCAAAGTGATGCGTTACTTCGTGCGCGCCAATTAGTACCCGACTCTATTTTATTAGACATGAAACTCGGGGACGACAATGGCTTAATGCTTATAAAGCCACTGCGCAACTTATTAGAAAATACACATATAGTCTTATTAACTGGGTTTGCTAGCATTGCCACTGCGGTTGAAGCAATGCGCTTAGGTGCAAACGATTATTTAACTAAACCTATCGATATGGCAACATTATTAAAAGCACTTAATAATGAAGCCAGTTCGCTTGCAACGAATATTGATGATGCTGTTATGTCGCCTGAACGCTTAGAATGGGAGCATATTCAGCAAGTGCTACACAGTAATAATGGCAATATATCGGTCACAGCTAGGCAGTTAAATATGCATAGACGCACATTGCAACGTAAGTTACAAAAAAAGCCGGTCCAGCACTAATCGCTTAAGGAAAATAAATGAGTGAAAATGCAGTCACACTAATGCGTAATCGAAAAATTATATTATTCGATGCGCAGTGTAAATTATGTAGTGCGTGGTGTAATTTTATAATTAGTAACGATACCAATGCCATTTTTAAATTATGTAGCGTGCAATCTCCAAAAGGTGAAGTGCTATTAACTCACTTTGGTTTTTCAACTACCCAATACGCCTCGATGGTGTACTTACAAAACGGCAAAGTGTTCACACAAAGTCATGCTTTTTTTGAAGTGGTTAAGCAGCTAGGTTACCCCTATAAACTAGCCACTGTATTTAGTGTTTTACCAAATACCTTTAATAATTGGCTGTACGATAAAATAGCTTTAAACCGCTATACCTTATTTGGAAAATATCAGTATTGCCGTATTCCCTCTAAATGTGATGAACTTCACTATTTATAAAATCAATTAGATGCTCTCAAACAGGAGCTGTGCTAAAATCGCCGCGTTTTAAATTACTAGGGCTTTGAAATGGCAAGTACAGCGCACGCACTCCACATATTGGTTAAGCACAAAGAAATAGCAGAAGACATTATTAAGCAATTAGGTAAAGGTGCAAAATTTCAAACCTTAGCTAAAAAATATTCGTCGTGCCCATCGGGTAAAAAAGGCGGTGACTTAGGTGAGTTTAGACGCGGGCAAATGGTTCCGCAGTTTGACAAAATAGCCTTTAATGGCGCTATTTTAGAGCCACACCTAGTTAAAACTAAATTTGGCTGGCATGTTATTAAAGTGCTTTATCGTACTTAATTTATTTTTAAGTATAGAAGTAATTTTAGGTATATAAATAAGGCTGCAATGTGCAGCCTTTTTTAGTTTTAGTTAGTTATTATTTTTCTAAATTGAAATCTATAGTCATTTCTAAGTCTTCATCAACTACCGCAATACCATTAACTACTTTAGGTGCGTAACGCCATTTAGAAAGAGAGCGAATTGCAGCTTTATCAAAAGTTTTAACAGGTTCAGCTTTGATCACTTTAATATTAACTGGCTTACCAGATGTATCTACATCAAAAGACATTGTCACGCTACCTTCTATCTTTTCACGGGCGTTTTTAATTGGATATTCCGGAGGACTCGGCATTATAAGCGTAGAGTGAGGGCTATCAGCTAAAGGTGTTGTCGAACATGCAGTTAAAAGAAACAGTGAAGTTAGTGTTGTAATTATATATTTCATTATAAATCCCTTTATAGGTACTATTATTGATTTGTTAAATTTAGTTTCTATAATGACACCAAAAGAGAACGAAGGTAAATAACAAGTTTGTATTATTTTTGAACTCATAAATATATAAGAAAGGCTGCAATGTGCAGCCTTTTTTTGTTTTAAAATTTATTTGTATATCAAGCGTCTTGCTTGGCTTCTTCTTCGCTAATTTGTTTTAGTGCTTGAATAAATGAGTCGCTTGGTTGTCCGCCAGTGAGTGCGTATTTATCGTTTATGATAAACGTAGGGACTGAGGTAATACCCATTTGTTTAAAGTTATTTTGCTCTTGGCGTACAGCTTGAACGTATTTATCTGAGTGCAAAATATTTCGGGCTTCTTCTTTATCAAGGCCAACACTTTCGACAACATCAAGCAGAGCGTCTTCTTGGTTTAAGTATTTTAAATCGGTGAAGTGCGCTTCAAAAAAGGCGAGTTTTAACTCGGTTTGCTTACCTTCTTCGCGTGCCCACATTAATAAACGATGCAAATCAAAGCTGTTGATCATGATACGTTTGCCATCAAAGTTAAACGTAAATCCAGCACGCTTTCCTGCTTCAAACATGTTTTTACGATTTTCATCGCCTTGTTCTTCAGTTAGGTTGTACTTTTGCATTAAATGCTCGTTTAAGTCTTGACCTTCAACTGGCATATCTGGATTTAGCTCAAAAGGATGCCATGTAATATCTGCACTCATTTCGTCTTTAAGTTGGCCAAGTGCTGTCTCAAGATTTTTATAACCTACTACACACCATGGGCACATTACGTCTGACACGATATCAATTTTAAAATTTTTCATATTCATCCTTTTGCGGATTGCTTTTGTATAAAAGGGATATTGGGATGAACTGGACTTTATCAACGAATAAAATAAAAAGAGCAGCTAAACAGCTGCTCTTGAAGGAATTAAGCGTTAAGCCCAAATGGGTCGTCTATACTGTGGCTAGGCTCTGTAAACCAATGAGGGCCGTTGTCGGTCATATAAAAATGATCCTCTAAACGCACCCCAAATTCATCGGGTATCACTAGCATTGGCTCGTTACTAAAGCACATGCCTGGGGCAAGTGGGGTTTTATCACCGCCAACTAAGTATGGCCATTCGTGAATATCTAAACCAATACCATGGCCAGTTCGATGCGGGCAACCCGGTGTTTGGTACTGCGGGCCCAGCCCTTGAGCCGCTAAATAGTTACGAGCACCTGCGTCAACATCTTCGCATGTAGTACCAATGTTTGCGGTGTTAAATGCGGCCAGTTGCGCTGCTTTTTCGTGATCCCAAAACATGCGCTGGCGCGGTGTTGGTTCACCAAATACATAGGTGCGGGTTATATCTGAAAGGTAATCGTGTACTTTACAACCGGTATCTATTAATACCATATCGCCTTTTTTAAGCACTTGCGCATCTTTAACACCATGTGGAAACGACGTTGCTACGCCAAACAGTACAATACAAAAATAGTTGCCCGGAGCACCTACTTTTTGATGCGCTTTTTTTATAAAGGCTTCTACTTCTGTGGTGGTAATACCTTCGTAAAGCATACTCGCAGTGGCTTGGTGAACGGCTAAGGTCATGTCCATTGCGCACTGCATAAGTGCTAATTCGTTAACCGATTTGTGCATACGACAATGTGCAGTAACACTTTGCGCATTGATAATATTCAAGCCTTTTTGCGCTTTGTTAATACCATCGAATATAAAGAACTGTGCGCTTTCATCGATGCCGATGGTGGCGTCGTCACTAATGTTTAGTTGCTTTAATACGCTAACAAATAGCGCATAAGGGTTTTCGTGCTCTTGCCAGCCGTGTATTGGCCCTTCAACCACTTTAAAGCCATCTAGGGTACCAATTTCAAAATAAGGTGCTATGTACTGTACTTCACCAATTGCAGGTAAAATTGCGCCAACCATACGCTCACTCGCATACCACTTCATACCCGTAAAGTAGGTTAGGTTGGTCCCTGCATTTAGGTAAATTGCATCAATGTTATTAGCTGTCATATAAGCTTGTGCTTTTGCTATACGTTCAATGTGTTCGTCAGTCTGAATAGGTGTTAACGATTGGGTCATATTACTTAAGCTGGCCAATGCTTGCTCTGGGGTTTGCGTGCCAATACCGATTGTGCTCATGGGATTCTCCTTGGAATTTTCGCTATTGTGCGCAATGCATTTTTAAAATTCAATGTTCTGCGATCAGCAACATCGATTGAGGTTTTTAGTGCGTTGGGGTTAAGTTGGGTTGTGCGTTTGTCATGACAAAGGGGTGACATGCACCCCTAAAAGTTATTTTTTTGCGTAGGGAAGGCGCGTTAATTTATTTGCTGTGTGGTAGCTGTCAAGGCCTGTAACCGCAACAGTATCAATGGCTTGTAAATCTAGAAATCCATCGCTTTGCAGAGCGGTTTCATCTAAATACACATCGACAATTTCACCAATCACTAGTTCAGTTCCGTTAATTTCAAGATGTTTACTTTCAACAAATTTTACTGAGTATTTTAAGCGACTCTCTTTGACAAAAGGGGCCGAAAACTCATTTAAGTACTCAGGTGTTAACCCTGTTTCCTCAAATTCGGATTCGTCTTTGTCGTAGCGTGCTGAGGTTTGATGCGCTTGTTTATAAATAGACTTATTTACCTGATTGATAGTGTAAACACCTGTTTGTAATATATTTTCAAACGTATGGCGCGGTACACTGTGTGGGCGCATTATCATACCTACGAGGGGAGGGTGAGCACCCAAATGAATAACCGAACTAACAATCGATAAATTAGTGTTGCCTAGTAGGTCTTGTGTGCCTATTAGGTTTGCGCTTTTAAACCCAGATAACGAGTTTATTAAATGTGTACGAGTACGTTTTTCAAGTGCGTCGATACGCGCTTTAGTAAAATGCATTTTAAATCCTTACCACGGTATAGTTGAGCCTTGCCAATCTAAATAAGCTGGCTCGCCATTTAGTTCTAAATCAGGGTTGTTATTTGTTAAGTCAAAAAGTTGGTGTGCTACAAATTCAGGTGTAAACAATTTGCCTTCGGGTACATTTTTTTGAAAAGGCTTAGACAGGTCAGTGTCAGTTGTACCAGGATGAAATAGCACAAGCTTGGTGTTCTTTGCACGACGAGCAAGCTCTACTGCAGCAGTTTTAAATAACATGTTAAGGGCTGATTTAGATGCCCGATAACTGTACCAGCCTCCCATTTTGTTGTCGTTAATACTACCTACTCGTGCACTTAGCGCGGTTATAGTGCAGTGCGTTTTATGATTGATTAAAGGCAAAACGCTTTGTAAGCAGAGCAATGGGGTGAGCGTATTTGCGTTTAGTAACAAATTAAAATAATCAGCGTTGATGTCTTCAAGCTTTTTTTCTGGCATGTGCTCGGAGTTATGTAACTTACCGTTGAACATTATTACTTGGTGTATGTCGGCTTGCTCATCTTTTAAATGTTGAGTAAGGCCAAATAAACTGTCAGTAGAGTAATCAGTATTGTAAAAAGTAATATTGTTACTGTGTTGTGGAACATGGTTACTTGAACTGACACATACAATGTTAAATTCAATTGTTTGGTTTTGAAGGTGCTTCACGTAGGCTTTAGCAATCGCGCTACTAGCGCCAAAAAGAATAATTGTCTTCATTTTTTTCCTTTTGATTTTATAGCGCACTGGCCGTTGTTGCACTGGGTATTAGGCATTAACAATCTACTTATAGAGTGCCTATGTTTTGCAAAAAAAATATAGCCCCAATCTGCAAAAATACGAATAACAGGCAAGCGAATAATTTTCAACCAGCGGTGTTTTCCAACTGTTTTCCACGCTTGATACGTTACGTCTAGCCCATAAATTATCTCGCCATTTTTTAGTTGCGCTTGCAGGTATGTAAATGCTTGGTTTTTGTTTATATGCCTGTAGCGCTCGCTAAAATCAGCAGCATTTAAATCCTCAAGGGTGATTAAGCTGTGTTTATCTGCTTGTTTTAACTGTTGCATTTCAGTGCTGCAAAGTGGGCAGTTACCGTCGTAAAAAATGATCATACCAGTGCTTTGTGATTATTTTATCTATACTTTTTTACGACATGACATTGCAAATGGATCTATTAAATATGCGCTCTTAATGATATTAATAGTCCTCCATGAAACAAAGGAGACTGAGAAATGAGTGAACAATATGCCGCCTTGCGAGGTAATGTAGGTCTACTTGGGCAATTATTAGGTCAAACTATAAAAGATGCCCAAGGCCAAGCAATTTTAGATAAAGTAGAAGAAATTCGCGCTTTATCAAAATCCTCTCGCAGTGGTAATGAAGACGATCGCAAGGCGTTAATTGAAGTATTACATGCGCTTAGTGATGAAGAGCTTTTACCGGTTGCCCGTTCATTTAATCATTTTTTAAATTTAGCCAATGTGGCAGAGCAGTTTCATACTGTATCGCGTTTTAATGACGCTGGTCTTGGCCAGCAAAACCCTCTCACTCAAACATTAAAAACGTTAGCCGCAAAAGCACAAGAAGGTCAGCTAGACTCTAACCACCTTGCTGACACACTCTCAAAACTCCACATTAATTTAGTACTAACGGCACACCCCACAGAGGTTACACGCCGTACCATTATCAACAAGCACGTAGAGTTGAGCGATTGTTTAGCATCGCTTGAGCGAAAAGATAACTTGGAGCATGAGCGCGAAGCTATTTTAAATAGAATTGCTCAGTTAATAAGCCAAGCGTGGCATACAGACGATATTCGTCGTTCGCGCCCAACGCCTGTTGATGAGGCCAAATGGGGGTATGCAGTTATTGAAAATAGTCTTTGGCATGCTGTTCCGCGTTTTTTACGTGAATTTTCGGAGCATGCTAAAGAGCAATTAAGTCTAGAGTTGCCCATTGACTACAGCCCAATTGAATTCACTTCTTGGATGGGTGGAGACCGAGACGGTAACCCATTCGTTACTGCACAGGTTACTTCGCAAGTTCTTGACCATGGTCGCTGGATGGCACTTGATTTATATAGCCGAGATATTGATACGTTATGCGCTGAGCTATCTATGTCTGACGCCAGCGACGAACTCATTGAGTTGGCAGGCCAAGATTTTGAACCCTACCGCACTGTGCTTAAAAAGCTTAAAGGCGAAGTGTCTGAAACAGTGGCGCATTTAGGTGCAAAAATTAAACACAAACGCACTGACGCACAAGATCTTGTTACTGATATTAACCAGCTTAAGCACCCAATTGAGGTATGTTATCGTTCATTATTAAAATGCAACATGAAAGTCGTTGCCGATGGGTTACTACTTGATTTAATGCATCGTTTAAACAGTTTTGGTCTTCGTTTGGCAAAACTGGATGTACGTCAAGATTCATCACGCCACAGCGACGTTTTTTCTGAACTTACGCGTTATTTAGGGTTAGGGGACTACAACCAGTGGCAAGAGCAAGACAAGCAAGCATTTTTACTAGCGGAGCTTAATTCGCGTCGTCCGCTTATTCCTAAGCATTGGCAACCAAGCCCTGATGTACAAGAAGTGCTCGACACCTTCGATGTAATTGCAAAGCAAGATGAAAAAACATTTGGTTTGTATATTATTTCAATGGCACGCACTGCATCCGATATTTTAGCTGTACAGTTACTTCTTAAAGAAAGCGGCTGTAGTTTTGAATTGCCAGTTGCCCCATTATTTGAAACATTAGACGATTTGAATAATGGCAGCGACGTGATCACGACGCTACTCGATAATGTGTGGTACCGCGGCCATATTCAAAATACGCAAAATGTAATGATTGGTTATTCAGACTCGGCTAAAGATGCCGGTATGATGGCAGCAGGTTGGGCCCAATATGAAGCAATGGATAAACTCGTGCAGCTTGCAGACGAGCGCGGCATTGAACTTGTGTTATTCCACGGCCGAGGAGGGACTGTTGGTCGAGGTGGTGCACCGGCTGCACAAGCACTGCACTCGCAACCGCCAGGCTCACTTAAAGGTGGTTTACGGGTAACAGAGCAAGGCGAAATGATACGCTTTAAATTTGGTTTGCCAGATGTAGCACTACAAAGCTTAAATATATATGCAGGGGCAGTACTGCAGAGTAACTTATTACCACCGCCAGAGCCTAAACCACAATGGCGCGAAGTTATGAAGCTTATTAGTGAGCGGTCGTGTGAGCATTACCGCAATGTTGTTCGCCACGACGAGAATTTTGTTCCTTACTTTAGAATGGCAACGCCAGAATTAGAGCTCTCTAAACTTCCGCTTGGCTCTCGTCCTGCAAAACGCAACCCTAATGGGGGCGTTGAAAGTTTACGTGCTATTCCATGGATTTTTGCATGGAGTCAAAACCGGTTAATGTTGCCCGCTTGGTTAGGTGCGTTAACAGGCTTAAAAAAGGCGCTAGATCAATATGGCTTAGAAACACTAAACGAAATGAGCCTCAATTGGCCATTTTTTAGAGCTCGTTTAGAAATGCTTGAAATGGTATTTAGTAAAGCCGATAGCTGGTTAAGTGAGCACTATGATAATGCGCTGGTGGAAGATATGTACAAGCCGTTAGGTGTAACGTTGCGAAAAGAGCTTGAGGAAGCCATTGAGCTTGTGCAGTCGTTAAGTCCTCAAAAAAGCTTACTTGCAGCTCAGCCTTGGATAAAAGAGTCGATTAGTTTACGAAACCCGTACACCGATCCGCTCAATGTCTTGCAGGTTGAATTGCTTCGCCGTGCCCGCTCTAACGAGGAGCATAACGAAGGTGACATCGATAATGCATTAATGATCACTATGACAGGTATTGCTGCAGGTATGCGTAATACCGGTTAATCGTTAACGTTTGTTATTTAGCAAGGGAACACGCCGTGTTCCCTTTTTTTGTGTTTAATAACCTAAGGTCTATTTACCTTTCGCGGTTAAATTTTCAGCAGTGTATTTGGTGCTTAGGCAAGGCAGCGCCTATGTAGTGTGTTTATTCCCGATAAATAGGCAATAACGCAGCATGAATACCAAACACGCGCTGCCCGAAGGTTCGCCCTAGGTGCGATTAACTCTTTGTTGCCTACATGAATGTAGGTAAGGAGCATGAGCAGGGCGAGGAGGTTTTGCTCGGTTTACTTAGCCCACATGGTTACAAACCTTGCGCCACGATTAAATAGTCTCTAGTTTGAACAAGTTTTAAGCCTGAAAGGTCAACAGGCCCTAGCAATTTGGGTCTTAAACTTTTAAACTACTTAGCCATTGAATAATTAAAATACATTATGGCTTCAGCAACTTTTACTGTACAAGAAGATACAGCCCTTACAAATTCTCATATCACGTTAAACGTAGCGCAAACAGCGTCCTTACGTAGCCAATTAAAGTCGCAGCGCGGCATATTAAACACCAACAACATTGAACAGCTTTGCAAAGAGTTTAATGTTTCTGTCGATTCACTGTTACAAGGTTTAGTGCCCTTAGCGTCTGAGTTTTCAGTGGCTCCAGTGTCACATTTTCATGTTGGTGCAATTGTGAAAGCTATAGATGAGCAGCAACAAGTTAATTTTTATTTTGGCGCTAATGTAGAGTTTGATCATCAAGCACTGAGTCTCGTTGTTCATGCAGAACAGTCTGCCATTAATAACGCTTGGTTAAATGGCGCTAAAAAAATCCTTAAAATTGCTATAAGCGACGCTCCGTGTGGCTACTGTCGCCAATTTATGAATGAATTAGCCGACGCAAAAGAATTTGATATTTTACTTCCAAGTCAACATTTTAAATTGGTAGAGCTATTACCTCACTCGTTTGGACCAACCGATTTAGGTAACGAATTTAGCTTGTTTAACCCAAAGCCTCAGTTTGCGGTTTTTGATGACGAACAGATCGAAGAGACCTTTGCTGGCTTTGCGCTAAATGCATATGTACCGTACAGTCAAAATTTTAGTGCAGTCAAGGTAAGTACATTTGATAATGGGGATTTTTACGGCAGTTATGCAGAAAACGCAGCCTATAGCCCAAGTTTATCGCCTCTGCAAAGTGCGTTGAGTCAGTTCTTTTTAGCCGGCCTTAGTTTTGATAAAGAGACGGTGAAAGGCATCACACTTTTAGAAACGAAAGGGCACGAAAATCAAGCGGGTGTTTCGAAAGCGGTACTATCGGGATTTACTGATTTGCCAGAGCTAAAAGTAATTAGTGCAGCGCTTAAATAGTGTCAAAAAAGCACAGCTAATAAGCTGTGCTTTTTCATATTAATTTTACTTATAAAGTAAAATTAACCTAGTAGCACCTTGGCGGCTTCTAATACAACAGCCACTGATTTTCTTTCTATTTCACCGTGGTCAACGTTAGGAATTTCTTGACGAGTACGGTTAACTAATACACCGGCAACACAGGCTGCTTGCAAGCCAAGGGCTGCACACATAGTGAATAATGTGGCCGACTCCATTTCGTAGTTCATTACGCCCAGCTTTTGCCATTCTTCACAGCTACCTTGGAATGCTTTTGGCACATAACCAGAATGAGTATCGTAGCGCTCTTGGCCTGGGTAAAATGTATCGCTAGACGCTGTAATACCAATATGAAAGTCAATGTCTAAGTTTTTACATGCTTCAACCATGGCTTGTGTTGCATAAAAATCAGACACAGCAGGGTAGCTAAGTGGTGCAAAGTGTTGGCTTGCACCGTCTAAACGTACAGACGCTTGGCTAATTAAAATTTCACCTTCATTAATATGCGGCTGAATAGCACCCGTAGTACCAATACGTAAAAATTGACGCACGCCCAATTGAGCAAGTTCCTCTACTGCAATCGATGTAGATGGGCCGCCAATACCGGTTGAGCATATAACCACAGAGTGGCCATTTAGTTGACCTAGATAAACATGAAACTCACGTGTTTGAGCAAGGCAGGTTGGGTTGTCTAGGAATTGAGAAATACGTGCAGCGCGATCTGGGTCACCGGGCACAATCGCAAGTTTTGCACCTTGTAGATCGTCAATACATAGTCCTAAGTGAAATACCTTTTCCATATCTAAGCCTTTTTAAAATAATTTTTATCAATCTAGCATAATTGCTAGAAACCTTTCTTAAGTACAGGACGTATGTCCGTATTAATATAATTGAGTGCTTGTTTAAGCCAGTAAAATAGGGCTTTAGCGTATTTTATTCATCAACTATGAATATTCAAGCACACCCATGGATTGCTGGTTTACTTGTGCGGTTGACTTGTGTGCGCAAGCATTATAAGTATCACTCAACTAAGTGGTTAGTCATAAATGATGATTGCCTGCATTAATTAAAAGTTATTAAATATCAGTTTCTTATGTTTTTATTTTAAGTTGGTTTTGAAAGGGTTTTTAATGATACAGACAAAGAAAATTTTTAATTTTTTAATTATTTAAAGTTTAGGCCTGTTTAATCGTTTTGCATAAATAATCACTAAAATACGCACTGAACAATTCATAAGGATTTATTATGAGTCAAGAAATTCAAGCATTTAATAGTAAAGTAGAGCACTGCTTATGTGCTCCTGGCGATGGTGTTTTTACCGTTAATACTGCAAAAGAGCGAAAAGCGGCACTTCGAAATAAACTGTATGGTCAAACCGAAAATGTAGATACGCTATGGCGCGAATCGTTAAATGAGTTGCCTCACTCTCCCCATAAAGCGGTCATGCTTGGAATTAGTTCTGATTGTGGTGGCGGTATTTTACGTGGTGCCAATTGGGGGCCTTTGTTTGTTCGCTCAGCATTAATTGATCAGCACCCTGAATGTCATTCGTTCGACTTAGGTGATGTGCGTGTTATTCCGCATTTGTTACATGACAAATACCTAAACGACGCAACTATCTCTAATTGCCAAAAAGCGCTATACGGAAACGAAAATAACGACTACTACGTAAGTCCGTTATCAATTACTGAAGATGTGTGCGACAGCTTTTACGCGACGTTCAAAGATAAGGGTGTTTTTGGTATTGGTGGCGACCACTCTATTAGTTATCCATTAACCAAAGCGTATTTAAAAGCTAAACGTGAGCAAGGTAAGCGCACAGCTATTATTCATTTTGATGCGCACACCGATTTGCTTGTGGAGCGCTTGGGTATAGATTTATGTTTTGGCTCTTGGTGTACACATATTTTAGAGTTTTTACCTGCACCCCATCACTTAATTCAATTTGGTATACGTTCAAGTGGAAAACCAAAATCACACTGGGAAAACACATTTGGGGTTAAGCAACATTGGGCGCATGAAATTATTGAACGCGGTGCAGCCGCTGTTGCTGCAGAGACTATCGCGCAACTAAAAGCGGATAATGTTGATGAAGTGTATGTAAGTTTTGATATTGACGCACTCGATGCCGAATTTGCTTCTGCAACCGGTACACCGGAAGATAACGGTTTAACACCAAAGCACGCGCTAGACATCTTATCAGCCATTGCCGATCAATTTCCAATTACGGGCGCTGATATGATGGAAATAGCACCATTTACCGATAGTTCACTCGTGGGCCAAGCAAGTTCTGAAACAACATTAAAAGAAGGCGCAAAAATTTCAGCGTTTTTAATTAATGCGATGAATAAATAAGTGCTTCAAAACGAATGCTATTGGCTTAATCTTATTTTATTAAATACTCAAAACTAGCAGTCTACAAAGCCTCAACTATATTTATTGAATAATTGCACTAATTTAGTTGAGGCTTTTACCCAATGAAGGGATTTGTTTTTTTACTTTGCGTGTTGTGTACGACAGTAAAAGCACACGAAATTAACATAGTGACGGAGGTGTTTCCTGACTTTCAATATCTCGATGCAAACAACCAATTGGCAGGTCGCTCTGTAGAAAAGGTAAAAAACGCCCTTGATGCTGCTGGTATTAGTTACACTATGTCGGCTAACAATTGGAGTGTGTCTTATAACGCAGCCCTTCGAGATAAAAACACCTGTATTTTCTCAATTGTTCGTTTGCCACCAAGAGAAAATAACTTTGTGTGGATAGCTGAACTTGAAGAGTTTGAGTCAGCGATTTATGGGCTGAAATCTCGAGGCATAAAGTTAAAGACTTTACATGATGCCAAGCGCTATAAAATAGCAGTATTAAGAGATAACTTTAGCCATCATTATTTACTTGAACGCGGTTTTAACGAAACCCGGCATCTGTTGCTGATTGATAACTTAGATAAAATAGATAAGTTAATTAGTGCACGCCGTGACATTCTTGATTTTGTCATTCTGAGTAAAAAACAATTTAATTACCGTCTCAAAACATCACCAAAGTTAAATTTACTCGAGCCAGTGCTAGATTTAAATACGGCTCAATCTCCATTATACTTTGCATGTAACATAAATATGGATGAGTCGTTAATTACACAGTTACAGCTTGCATTTAGACAAACCTCCTCTCTTAATTAGTGGCTAAAAATCATTTAACTAACTGAATAATAAAAACTTAAACATAAAGTAAAAATATCAATTGCTGCGATTAAAAAAGCGACTATAATCAGCTGCTTTTTATATTAAAAGCGCTAACTTTTTGGAGCGTTAAATGGGTGATTTAATCGGGATTAGTCTATTGATCTTGATCAGTGCGTTGTTTGCTATGTCGGAAATAGCAATTGCAGCGTCACGAAAAATAAAACTTCGTGTAATGGCAGACGAAGGCAGTTTAAATGCAGCTGCAGTATTAAAACTGCAAGAAAATCCGGGCGCGTTTTTCGCCATGATACAAATAGCACTTAATGCTATCGCTATATTAGGTGGCATTGTAGGTGAACAAGCGTTATCGCCATACGTTGAAAAAGTATTGGTTTTATTTTATCAGGGTGCATATGTAGAAAAAATTAGCTTTTTATTCTCATTTTTTACTATTACCTCGTTATTTATTTTATTCGCCGATTTAATGCCAAAGCGATTAGCGATGATCATGCCAGAAGCTGTCGCCGTTAAGGTCGTTAACATAATGCGCTGGGTTACATTTGCATTAACGCCTTTAGTGATGTTTTTTAATGGCGTGACTAACTTTGTACTGCGACTGTTTAAAGTTCCCGCAGAGCGTGAAGATAATGTAACCACAGAAGACATTGTTGCTATGATGGAAGCTGGCGCTGAGTATGGTAGTTTGCAAAAACAAGAGTATGATTTAATAGGTAATGTGTTTGATTTAGAAGCTCGTTTTTTATCAAGCGTAATGACCCCGCGTGACCAAATTGTGTACTTCGATTTAAACGAAAGCAGTAATGACATTGCGACCAAAATTATTGATCACCCGCACAATCATTTTTTAGTTGTGTCGGGTAACTTAGACAAATTACATGGCTCTGTTGAATCAAAAGATATTTTACGCCAAGTACTTAAAGGTGAAGCCGCTAATATCAATGACGAATTAGTTGATACTGACGTATTTTACTTACCAGAAACATTAAGTTTGTCAGAGGCATTAAATGCATTTAAAAGCGCCGCTAAACCATTTGCTATTGTAGTAAACGAATACGCGCTGCTTGTTGGTATTGTTACTGTAAAAGATTTAATGAAAGGCTTTATGGGAGATTTAATAACTCACCAAGGGGATGAACTAATAATCGAGCGAGATAAAAGCTCGTGGTTAGTTGACGGACTGACGCCAATTACCGATTTAGCTAAAGTGCTTGATATAGAGGAGTTCCCAGAGCAAATACATTTTGAGACGGTGGCAGGCTTTTTAATTTACACCATGAAACGTATACCTAAACGTGCTGAGCATATAAGTTATGCGGGCTTTAAATTTGAAGTGGTTGATGTTGAAGGTATTCGTGTAGAGCAATTGCTTGTATCTAGATTAGTTTAAAGCTTGCCATCCTAATCACTTTATAAACGCTTAACCACGTCATGAATAAAAAAGCCAAGTTCGCCTTGGCTTTTTTGTTAATGAAAGTTTATAAATTTGTTCGTTATAACAATTGTATTTGGCTATGGCCTAATGGGTATCTGGCTAAATGACCATACCTCTAATTAACTGAAATATAATATTAAAATCTCTTCACTATGTACTTCTAGGCTTTAATTTAAACAAAGTAGGTTTTTGCGTAAGCACTTTTCTATTTTTAAAAAATACAGTGCGCTGAGCATTATAGTTAGCTTGTAGGTGTAAATGTTTATTATAAAAGCCTTATTAACATTACTTGGTGATTAAGTATGAGGCCGCATAGTTGAGTGTAATTTTGTGTAAAGATCGGCTTATTAAGATGTATTCTCACTAAAATTTAATTTAGAATGATCGTTCACTCTAAATTAAAGGTATTTGACATGCAGCGTTCTAGCACCGCTTTATTTGTATTTTCAGTTCTCCTAGGTTCAGTTGCGTTAACTGGTTGTGACCAAGTGACAGAGCAGTCGCAGGCAGCTGCTCCTAAAGCTGTGCCGGTAGGGGTTATTACGCTTAAAAAACAATCGCTAACTTTAAGGCAAGAGTTGCCTGGACGTATTAGTGCATTTCAAATTGCAGAAATACGCCCGCAAGTAAGCGGTATTGTGCAATCACGTTTATTTACCGAGGGGTCTCAAGTAGAAAAAGGTCAAGCGCTTTACCAAATTAACCCTGCTACTTTTGAAGCCAATTTAGCGGCAAGTGAAGCTGCTGTTGCCCGCGCTGAAGCAAGCATTGCAAGCAGTAAAGCTAAAGCGTCTCGCTATAGTGAATTATTAAAAATTAAAGCGGTTAGCCAGCAAGATTACGACGAGGCTGATGCAGCCTATAAGCAAGCAAAAGCCGAACTCCTTACTGCTCAAGCGCAGCTGCAAACCTCAAAAATTAATTTAGAATACAGTCATGTCTCTTCGCCTATTAGTGGGCAAATTAGTAAATCGAATGTCACCGTAGGTGCGTTAGTAAGTGCCAACCAAGCTACTTCTTTGGCAACAGTTACACAACTAGATCCTATCTATATTGATTTAACGCAGTCGAGTAGCGAATTAACCAAGCTTAAAAAAGCGATTGTTTCTGGCGATCTAAGTGTAGATTCAACCAGTCAAACCGATGTTGAACTCACTATGGAAGATGGCTCTTTATATTCTCATAAAGGCACTTTACAGTTTTCTGAGGTGACAGTTGACCCAAGTACAGGCTCGGTTACATTACGCGCTAAATTTCCTAACCCTGAAAAGTTACTACTTCCAGGGATGTATGCTCGCGCCTCAATTGTTGAAGGTGTTAAAAACGACGCTATTTTAGTTCCACAGCGCGGTGTTAGTCGAAACTCGAAAGGTGAACCTACCGCAATGGTTGTTAGCAAAAACAATACGGTAGAGAGCCGCGTTTTGAAAACAGATCGCACCATTGGATCTAATTGGCTTGTAACCGATGGCGTAATGGAAGGAGATAAACTGATTGTAGAAGGGCTACAAAAAATTCGCCCGGGCGCACCAGTTAGCCCATCTGAAGTTCAAACTGCTAAAGCGCAATAACGGAGAATTTACATGTCACGATTTTTTATCGATAGACCTATATTTGCTTGGGTACTTGCCATAGTAGTGATGCTAGCAGGTATATTAGCAATTAAAAGTTTACCTATTGCGCAGTATCCGTCTATCGCGCCGCCAGCAATAAGTATTACGGCTACCTACCCAGGTGCATCGGCGCGTACGCTCGAAGATACTGTTACACAAGTGATAGAGCAAAAAATGAAAGGCTTAGATGGCTTGTTATACATGTCGTCAACGTCAGAGTCTAGCGGTTCAGCAACGCTCACACTGTCGTTTAGCGCTGAAACCGACCCTGATATTGCTCAGGTTCAAGTACAAAACAAGTTAGCTACTGCAACGCCACTATTACCTGAAGCCGTTCAAAGGCAAGGTGTTGTGGTTGCAAAGTCAGCCCGTAACTTTTTGATGGTTTATGCGTTTATGTCTAAAGATGGCAGCATGACCAACATTGATATTGGCGACTACGTGTCATCAAACGTGCAAGATATTGTTTCACGTGTTGAAGGTGTGGGTGAAGTACAGTTATTTGGCTCGCAGTATGCAATGCGTATTTGGTTAGATCCGGCTAAGCTTCAAAACTATAAATTAACGCCTGCAGATATAAGTGCATCTATCAGTGCTCAAAATGCACAAGTGTCGGCTGGGCAATTAGGTGCTATGCCTGCGGTGGCGGGACAGCAACTCAACGCGACTGTGACCGCGCAAAGCCGCTTACAAACTCCTGAGCAATTTAGAGATATTTTAGTTAAAACCAATGCAGATGGCTCTTTTGTAAAGTTGAGTGATGTTGCCCGTGTTGAGCTAGGTGGAGAAAGCTACCGGGTTGTCGCGCGTTATGACGGAAAACCAGCTTCTGGCTTAGGGATTAAATTGGCCAGTGGCGCCAACGCGCTTGATACTGCGCAGGGTGTAAAAGATGCCATTGCTGAATTAGAGCCATTTTTTCCTGAGGGACTTGAAGCGGTTGTGCCTTACGACACTACACCATTTGTGGCGCTTTCAATTGAAAAAGTAATTCATACGCTTATAGAAGCGGTTGTGTTGGTGTTTGTTGTTATGTACTTGTTTTTACAAAACTTTAGAGCAACGCTTATTCCAACAATTGCAGTGCCAGTGGTACTGCTGGGAACGTTTGGTATTTTATACACTTTTGGTTACTCAATTAATACATTGACCATGTTTGCCATGGTGCTTGCCATCGGGTTACTAGTTGATGATGCCATTGTTGTTGTAGAAAACGTAGAGCGACTGATGACCGAAGAAAAACTCTCAGCGCTTGATGCAACCCGCAAATCAATGGACGAAATTAAAGGCGCGCTTGTTGGTATTGCAATGGTGCTTTCTGCTGTATTTATTCCGATGGCCTTTTTTAGCGGCTCGACGGGTATAATCTATCGTCAGTTCTCAATTACCCTTGTTTCTGCTATGGGTTTATCGGTACTTGTGGCGCTTATACTTACGCCGGCACTGTGTGCAACGCTTTTGAAGCCTAGCCATGTTCATAATGATAAGTCGTTATTTGGTAAATTTTTTACAGGGTTTAACCGCGGGTTTGACAAAACAAACTCGGGTGCGCAAAGCTTTGTGAGCCGTATGATCAAACATGCTAAACGCTACCTTGTTATATACTTTTTAATTGTAGGTGGAATGGCTTATGTGTTTTCAAATTTACCAACCGCATTCTTACCAGATGAAGACCAAGGCATATTATTTAACCAAGTTTCGTTACCTGCAGGTTCTACAACCGAGCAAACACTTGAAGTGGTTAAAAAAGTAGAAAACCACTACTTGAACGAACAATCTGAAGCAGTAAACGGTATTTTTACCGTTACCGGGTTTAGCTTTGCAGGTTCTGGCCAAAACTCAGCAATAGGGTTTGTTAATCTTAAGCATTGGGATGAACGCCAACGTGATGATTTATCTGTACAAGGTGTAGCAGGTAAAGCCATGGGGTACTTTTCCAGTATTAAAGAAGCGTTTGTGTTTGCTTTTCCACCACCAGCAATTGTAGAACTGGGAACAGCAAATGGTTTTAATATATTTTTACAAGACCGTGTAGGTTTGGGCCACGATGCGCTTTTAGCAGCACGTAATCAACTATTAGGTTTAGCAAGCCAAAGCCCGATATTGGCTGGTGTACGCCCTAATGGTCAAGAAGATATGCCAGAAATACAACTCGATACCGATTTAGCTAAAGCACAAGCATTGGGTGTGTCGCAAACCGATATTAATAACACCCTTGCTACGGCTTGGGGTAGTAGTTATGTAAATGACTTCATTGACCGTGGGCGTGTTAAAAAAGTATATATGCAAGGCGATGCTGAATCTCGAATGGTGCCTGAAGATTTAAATAAGTGGTATGTACGTAATAATGAGGGTGATATGGTTCCGTTTTCTGCCTTTGCAACGGCCTATTGGACTTATGGTTCGCCGCGTTTAGAACGTTACAATGGCTTTTCAGCAATGGAAATACAAGGAACCGCTGCACCTGGTTACAGCACAGGACAAGCAATGGATGAAATGGAGCGCTTGGTAAAACAGCTGCCAAATGGTATTTCGTCTGAATGGACCGGTATTTCATTTCAAGAACGCTCTAGCAGCGGCCAAGCACCTTTATTGTATGGTTTGTCGTTGTTATTTGTATTTTTATGTTTAGCGGCTCTTTATGAAAGTTGGTCGGTACCGTTTGCGGTTATGATGATTGTTCCGTTAGGTATATTTGGTGCTGCTATGGCTGCATTGGGTAGCGGATTATCAAACGATATTTACCTGCAAGTGGGCTTATTAACTACGATAGGGTTAGCGTCTAAAAATGCCATATTAATTGTGGAATTTGCTATCCATAAAATGGACGAAGGGCTTGATTTAGTTGAAGCGGCTGTGGCTGCAGTAAGGCTGCGTTTACGCCCAATTTTAATGACTTCAATGGCCTTTATTTGTGGTGTTATTCCACTCGCTATTGCATCAAGTGCAGGCTCTGGTGCGCAAAACGCATTAGGCATTTCAATTATTGGTGGAACACTCGCATCTTCTATTTTGGTTGTTGTTTTTGTGCCGCTGTTTTTTGTATTAGTACGCCGTGTATTCCCTGCAAAAGAAAAAAACACTAACGAGGAGACAGCATAATGCATATAAAAACTTTTTCGTTGAGTGTGCTTACGTTGGCTGCTTTAAGTGGGTGCCAGTTGGCACCCGAACAGCAAAATTTAGCGCTGCCAGTACCCGAAACGTATTCAGTTCAAACAGAGCAAGCCACAGTTAACACATTAAAGTGGCAGCAGTTTTTTAGCGATAAAAAATTACAGGTGCTTATAGGTCAAAGCCTTGAGCACAACAAAGATCTGCAAATTGCGATGCTCAATGTGCAGCGGGTACGTGGGTTGTATCAAATAGAAAACTCAGTATTGTATCCGTCCTTAAATGTTAATGGTTCGGGCACTCGCCAGCGTCTGCCTGCAAGTTTAACAAGTACTGATGAGGCCACTATAAGCTCGCAATACAGTGCTACTGTAGGTATTACCTCTTACGAATTAGATATATGGGGTAAGGTTCGTAACCAAACTCAACAAGCGCTGCAAAATTTATACTCTACTGAGCTTACTCAATACAGTACGCAAGTGTCGTTGGTAGCAGAGCTGGCTAATGCGTGGCTTAATTATGCAACCGATCAACAGTTACTTGGGCTTGCTGAGGAAACGTTAAAATCGCAACAAGCGTCGCTTGGGCTTACTCAAAAAAGTTTTAATTTAGGCGCAGCATCTAAAATTACGTTAGAGCAATTGAAAAGTACCGTTGCCAGCGCAAAGGTTGATATTGCAACGTATAAACGTTTATTAAAGCGAGATAAAAACGCACTTGATTTATTAGTAGGAAAACCAGTAAGCCCTGAACTTCTGCCAAATAAGGTGCTGGACTCGTTATTAGCGTTGCCTAAAATACCGGTTGGTTTACCTTCTGATTTATTAACTCAACGCCCAGATATTAAAGCAGCAGAACATCAGTTATTGGCCGCTAATGCCAACATTGGTGTAGCGCGTGCTGCTTTTTACCCCAGTATTAGCTTAACGGCTAATGCGGGTACTGCCTCTAACGATTTAAGTGATTTATTTGATGCAGGTTCGGGTACGTGGAGTTTTATTCCATCAGTTACTTTACCTATTTTTAATATGGGCAGAAACCAAGCTCAGCTAGATGTTGCTAAGGCCGACCAACAAATTGCTGTAGTTACTTATCAGCAAAAAATTCAGCAAGCATTTCGCGAAGTCGCCGATGCGTTAGCAGACAACGAAGGCTATCAAACGCAATTAAGCGCACTTGATATGTTACTACAAAGCCGAGAGTCTACGTTTTCGCTATCAAAGGCGCGTTACGATAAAGGTGTTGATAGCTATTTACAAGTCCTTGATGCACAACGCAGCTGGTACAGTGCACAGCAACAGCAAATTTTGGGTCAACAGGCTTTGTTAGCTAGCCAAATTAGCCTGTATAAAGTAGTGGGCGGTGGCTGGGAGAAAAGCGATCAAACCAACTAAGTAAGGGTTTTAGCTGTAAACACCTTTTTGCAGCTAATTAACTAGATTTATATAGGACTAAATACTTATTTATGAGTGAAAGGCGTATTTCAAAATGATTAAGTATTTGCCTTATTGTCGAGTCTAATCACTTGGCAGTGGAGCTTTGTATGAAAACTAAAAGACAGACAGATCCAGCGATAGCCAAAGCGCGTCGTGATCAGGTTTTAACTGCGGCGGCTGAATGCTTTCGTCGTAAAGGCTTTCATGCTGCAGGTATGGCTGAAATATCCAGAACAGCAGGAATGAGTGCCGGGCATATTTATAACTACTTTGAAAGTAAAGAAGCCATTATAGAAAGTATTATTGAAAAAGATATGGAAGAAATGTTTTCTATATTTGAGCATTTTGAAGGGCAACCAGAAGATACGCTCACAGTATTATTGAACGGTTTAAATATCGGCGTTCAAAGGCATATGGATACCGGTGAATGTGCGGTTGATTTAGAAATGCTCGCTGAAGCTGGTAGAAACGTAAAGGTAGCTAAACTATTACGTGATGCTGACACGCAAGCGCGAAATAGAATGCGCCAGTTGCTAATAAGTGAACGCAGTGTGATAAAAGACATAGATGAGGTAGAGCTAGAAAGCCGTATTAATGTTATTTTTTCAGTAATGGCAGGCTTACTTTTGCGAAAAGTGCTTTACCCCGAACTTACCGAAGAGACAGTTTTAATTGCGCTTCGCCCGGCAATGAAAACGTTGTTAATGCCGTTTGAAGATTAAAATAGTGCTATTAAAATGCATAAACTATATGCCCGCTATATTAGCGGGTTTATAGTATTAACAACCGTTTAAATTAATACCAACCCGCAATAATACTTAATCATTTTGTGGGGCTAAATGTCTCGCTATTTACGTTAAAAAACTCTCATTTACGACTGCATGAATGCAGAGCAATGCAGTAGAAATTGCCGATAACAACTAAATAGCGAATTGTTTTCCTAGCTATCAAGACGTTTTTCCATCTTCAAAATAGATTACTTAATTAGGCGAATGGGTATAGTTATGTTCAAAAGCGTTCAATAGACCAGTTTAGAGCCACAACGGCAATACCTATAGACCCTGCAGGCATTAACCATTTTACATACCAAGCGGTTTTTCTAAATGCAATTAATAAAGGCAACGCTACTAATAAAATACTTAGTTGGCCAATCTCTACCCCTAAATTAAATGCCAATATGCTCATTAATTGATAGTTACTCGACAAACCTAATTCACCAAGTACACTCGCAAATCCCATCCCGTGAAGTAACCCAAAAGCAAATGTCAGCCAGCCTAAACGCAAAACAACGGGCCAAACATTATTAAGGGCTGCAAACAATACAGAAATTGCAATAATTAGTTCAACCCAGCGAGTATTGAGAGATATTAAATCAAGCGCTGTTGCTGTAAGCGTTATAGAATGAGCAAGTGTAAATGCTGTAACAATCCAGGCAGTGTGTTTGATAATGTGTTTTTTAGAGCTAATGGGCTGCCAGGTGTTTTTATCACGGGTTAAAACACAAGTTAGTAATAGCGCAATTAAAAATAAAATATGATCGATGCCTATCCAAATGTGTAATACGCCCTGATACACATATTCTGTAAAGGTATCTAAATAGCTCGACTGCTTAGTATTAAAGGTTTGGCTAGGCTCATTTATACTAAACACACGTGCTATCTTATTCACATTAACAATGACCTTATGATTTGCGTCATCTTGAAAAAAGGCTGAATACTTAAGCGTAATCTCGTTATTTGTTAAACACGAAAATGACACAGGTAATACCAAGTAAGGCTGATTAAAGTGCTCACTTAGCTGGTAATTGTTATTTACAGTGAGTGCACAAGTTTGTTCGTTTTGTTCTGCGATAAGATTGTTTTTTATAAATGCGTTAATTGAGTCGCGTTTTGCTTTTATTTCAGACCAGGTAATGTTGGCGTTTTGGTCTAAGTCGAGTGCTATAACGTGCTCTAAATCTGCAACATTGATTTCCCAATTGCCGCTGTATTGAGCTGTATTGTTGCTATTAAGCGTAATGTAGCCGGTGCTTAACTGGTGCGCAAAAGCTGCTGTTGAAAATAATAAGCTTAACAACATAATAGAAAATACGCGTATTAATATTTTCATAACATTTACATCCTTTTTGCTTGAACAATCAGCGCTTGGTCGATATTCATTTTAGCTTGTTGCCAATTAATATTGGCCCAATACAAGGCTTTAGATTTGTTTGGCTGCACGTGAATATAATAGTTGGCGAGGTCACTTGCGTGAAAGCTGTCGTGGCGAATTTCTCTGAGCTCTACTCGTTGCTTCATGGCGTTTTGCCATTTGTATTGTGTTGTGTTTAGTTTTTTTTCTGCGATGGCTAAGCGCAGCAAAAGCGCATCTTCTAGATCGTGCGATTCTTTTAATAAATTACTTAATTTGGTTATCACTTGCTGTGGCTTGTTTAAGCCCAGTTGTATGTCTGCCCATAAAGCAATTAGGCTTACTGGAGAGTTTACTAAATTTATATTTTCAAGGTGCTTTAATGCGTTTGTGTAGTTTTGTAATCTAAAGCTCATTTCAGCTAGGACATGTTTTGTATTGAGTCCAATAGGCTTATTGTTCGTTAGCTTTACTAAAGATTGATAACTTCTTAATAAATTACCGTGCTGACTTTGCACGTCTAGTACACAAGTACTGGCCGTTAATGTGCTTACCCTTGTTATTAGTGCTAAGCAATGCTGTTTAGCAAGTTCAAACTGGCCTTGTGTCATGTACAAATTAGCCAGCAATAGATGAGTGTTGCTGTGATCAGGCGTTATTTTTAAAACACTATTAGCAATGTTTATCGCATCATTAAACAAATGCTCTTTTTGTAAAACGCGTGCATATAAATAGCCTACCTGTGGCGTTGGCTCATTTAAGTATATTTCTGCGAGCCTGTTTTTGAGTACCCCTTGCATATGCTCCGTTTGTCCAACGAATTGACTTTTATTGACTAGATTTTCTATTTCATTTATCGATAGTGAGGCAGTTAAATCCGATTTAGTGACTGCTATTACGTCGTTGTCATTAGGTGTATAAGCCGCTGCAAAAAGCTCAAATGAGCACACTAAGCTTAATGTAATCATCAGGTTTACTAGAGGTGATTTCATATTTGTATCCTTAAAATAGCCATCCATGGCCAGTCAGCTTATTTACTGATTACTAATTAAATTATTAATATCTGTGTCTTTATTTGTAAACTCTCTTCCATTTAGAGAGAGTGGCTCTGCATTCGGTGCTTGGTTAAATGCATCGCTAGTAAACTGAGCAAAGTCGACTTGCAAAGCTTCAATAGTGATATTAACCATTGCACTTACTTGGCTGTTAACGCCATCAGATACGCCAAAAGTAAAGCTATCTGTGCCCGTAACCTCTTTATTTGGTGTGTAAGTAAAATTGCCATCAGCGTCAATATTTACCATGCCTAATGAAGGCTCACTGACCAATGAATAAGTAAGTGAATCACCTTCTTTATCTATGGCTGTCAGTGAGTCGGTAATATTCACCTCCGTTTGCGTTGTTAACATGATGTCGCTAACTGAGGGTGCTGTATTAACCTCAGGCAACGGCTTTTTATTGTCGTCATCATTGCTACACGCTCCCAGCGTTAATGCGCTAAGCAGAATACCTATATGCGTTATTTTTAAGTGTTGCATTAGTTTACTCCTTATTTAGAGCCCGCAAGTGGGGTAGCTAAGTACGGAAAGGTTGAGTCCATCATTGTTGCATCAACAGGTGCGCCATCGGTAAATGGTACTGTACCAACGCTTGCATCTTCGGGAGTACACAAGCCTAGGTCAGTATCTTCGCCTGCAACAGGAATAGGATGACATAAACGACCCATTACTACGCGCAGAGCAATATCAACAACATCATCGCCAGGGCGTCGGCCGTTTGGAAAGCCAGCTAAATCGTTTCCTGCAACACCAAATGCAGACTGCTCACTTTGCGCTGTTGCCGCGATGTTTGTGTTTAAACGAAGCATTTCAGAGGGAGTGACGGTTGCTTGTTGATTAACACCAGCAAAACCAGTTAAAAATGCAGTAATTAAATCGGTACGAGGAAAGTTTGTTGGGGCTAATGTTTCGAGGTTAGCGCCAAGTGTCGTATTAACTGCATCCTTGAATAAAATATTTAAAAGTTCAGGAAGGGCTGGATGAGATACATAATCTAAAAACTGTCCATCGTCCTTAGGGTGTGCTGTCGAGAAAGTATCCTTATCCTTTATGCCAATAACAAGCTCATTAACAAGTGGATTTCCTAAACGCGATACTTGAGTAAGTGCACCACCATTAACTGCATTATTAGCAAATTTAGCATTCGGGTTTAGTATGCGAGCTTGTGGTAAACTTGCAGTGGTCCACGAACCAATAACGCCATTACCTTCGCCTACAATACAGCTTTTTGGTACTTCAATAGCAATTGATGTCACGTTTTTATCTGCAAGATCGTCATTGTCAGCCGATTGGGTAATGCCTCCAGGGAAGCCACCTGCGTCACCAGCACCCGGAGCGCTGTCGCCCTCTACCGGTACGTAGTTTACTAAATCGAACGTTTTACCAAGGTTAACGACAAACGCATCTTTTCTTTGGCCAACAAATACTTGTGCCATGCTTTCACAACCCGGGATTGACACATTATATACAAATTGATCTGCGTAAGTTTGATAGTCAGCTTTAGAGGTAAATGTTTTATTACCAATATAATCAAGTGGCTTACTGAATGTAGATGTGCCCGTAGTGGTATTATTTAATGAGGTTGCAACACCTGTGCGCTGCGGCCCATTAATCATACTCAGAGTATATGATTCACTGAAGTTAGTTGCGCTATTATCACCGGCTGATACACCACCCACATTTTTGAGTGGTACAGAAACAGTACGCTGGTTGCCTTCTGGGCCTACAGCTAATTGCACACCTTGATTATCGTTTGGTAGCATGCTTTGAAAATCAAATGCAAAAGTAATGTCTTCAACGGCATCGCCATCGTTATCTATGTGTATGCTGTAAGTTGCATCTGGGTCCATTGCAAAATAATTAGGGCCGCCGTAGGCATCCTGTAATGGAATATAGTTTGCAATTAGTGTGACGTACTCTTCTTTTCCTTGTTCATAGCTATTAAATACATAAAAGTCGGTAGAATCTAAGGTCGGAAAGCGACTAATATTTGGCGCTTCTCGGTGACTTGATGCGTTACTTGGTGCGCTAATAAAAGTGCTGCATATTACTACTGCGAGTATTGATGGTGTTAAAGCTTTCATGACTTTTTCCTTTAGTTTTAAATAGAAGTCATAGCTAATAACGGGGGGGGATTTAGATTGGATGCAAGAAAGTTAAATTTTATTTAAATAAAAAATGGCTGCTTATATAAGCAGCCATACAAGTGGTTAAAGTAACACGAGTTCGGTTGTATAAAGTACCTCGGTAGGTAAGCCGTTTGGCGAACCACCTAAAGGCTCTAAACTGACTGCTAGTAGTGAGATATCGTCAGCGTTAAAGCGTTTATCTTTTAGCAAAAATTTACCGCCTTGTTTAGGTAATATACCTAACGAAACAGGTAAATCTTGCCCTTTTAAGATCATCCATAGTTGATAATCTTTATCTCTTTGGGCAACTAATTGACTACTGGCTTTAATAGTTAATGCATCTTCGTTTACTTCAATAAACCATAAAGACTGTTTATCTTGGTTTTGCACGAGTGCAATTTGCTGATATTGCGACACTTTTTTGGCCGGTTGAATGACTAAAAATGCCAACACAATACACGCGGCGGTGGCTATAAACGACCATGTCTGCCAAATCGACGGCTTAGTTTGCACCACTGTTTGACTAGGCACTGTTTTTGACTCAATACCTTGCAAAATGTTTTCCCAAACAGAATCGCTAGGTGCTTGTGGTGTAATTGCACTTGCTAGATTATTAAGGTTTTGCTCCCACATAAAAATTGCCTCACGTGCTTTGCTTGAGCTAAGTAACAAGCGCTGAAAACGTTTTCGTGCCAGCCCCTTGAGTGTGCCAAGTACATATTGTCCTGCTAGCGCGTCTAACAGCTCGGGTTTTGTATAATTCATAATGTTAAACACCTCTGAAGTTGTGTAAGCCCGCGTCTGATCCAGCTTTTAACTGTGCCTAATGGCGACTCTATATGGTCTACTAGCTCGCTGTGACTAAGCCCCTTATAGTAAGCTAAATGAATGGCCTGCTTTTGCTGGGGTTCAAGCTGCTCTATACAGTTTACTAATTTAGTATTTTCGTCATAGTTGACATCGACGCTCTGAATATCAAAGTCATCATCTCCCATTGTTTGCTCTTTTCTTACTTTGTTGTAACGCAACGCATCAAGACTTCTATACCTTACTATACTTATCATCCAGCTTATGACGGTGCCTTTAGAAGCATTGTATTCTGAGGCGTTATGCCATATTTTAATGAATGCGTCTTGCAACACTTCTTCGGCGTGTGCTCTGTTAGAAAGCATATTTAAGCTAATGGCAAAAAGCTTTCCGCTTGTTTGTTGATACAAGGTTGAAAATGCATGCTTATCACCCTGTGATGTATCGTATAACAGAGACAGTAAATTATCGTTTTCCATAAATATCCTATTTATTTTTATTCTCTTTTTTAAAAACGGTTGAGGCTAGAACTTGGATGCAAAAAAGTTAAGTAGCTTGCAACAGTATACTTTTCGCTCTTTTTTGCAATGACTATCTATGGTTTATTATGAGGTATGATTCTGTGAGTTTAAAAACTATATTAGAGAAAAGCATCTGTGATGGTTGAGCCGGTTTTTGTTTATGGCAGAGTCGCTACGCTAAGTTAAACTTAAAATAAATTAGCTTGGTGAGTCAGATTCACTAATATGGAACTAAGACTTAGTTAGATACTACTATGATACGTGTGAAAAATTAACACACCCATTGTGTAAAAAGAGCAAAGTCCATACAAACCAAACAATACGATATTTAAATAGCTATTAAATATCAATAACATAAATAAAAAGTGGTGCCGTACGCTTTACCGTTTTGTGGCTTGTAAATTGCAAATACAATTATAAAAGCTGTTTATTAATTAATGAATAGCAATAAATATAAATGGAGATTTTATGTGGGCTGCAATTAGTTATTTGATATTAGCGTGTGTACTTATTTTTATAGGGTGGGAAATACATTCAATTTATTTTTCGTTATTTTTTTACTGGACCGCGCTATCACTGTCATTGGTCAGTGGGGCATACATTTTTAATATAGGTAAAATTTTCAGAAAGCGAGAAAACGGCGTTATTCCATTTTACATACGCTGGGCGTTTATTCCTTTTTTATTGGGGGCGCAAGTGTACAACGCGTGGTCGCGTAAGCATGATAAAGTGCCACCAATTCAGCAAATTAACGATAACCTTTTTTTAGCATGCCGCTTATTTCCCTCGGATATAGACACGTTAAAAAGCAATAATATTACCGCTATATTAGATGTTACTTGTGAGTTTGACGGTTTAGAGTGGAGCTCGACACAAGAGCGTATTAACTACTTAAATATTCCAGTACTTGATCATAGCGTGCCAACACACTCTCAGCTTAACCAAGCAATAAATTGGATTCATCATCAAATCCAAAAAAACAATAAAGTGGTTGTGCATTGTGCGTTGGGCCGCGGACGTTCAGTGTTTGTAATGGCTGCTTACTTACTTAGTCAAAATAAACATGCCGATGTGCATGATGTGCTTGCCCAAATTAAAGAAACACGTGAAACCGCTAATCTAAATAAACGCCAACTGCGCCACCTAGCAAAGCGACATAAAAGTGGCGAATTAGTAATTAAAAATCGTGCATTTTTAATTGCAAATCCCGTGTCGGGTACAAAAATATGGCAAGAAAAAGAGCAATTTATAATTGCCCGTTTGTCTACTTATTACGATTTAACCGTAATGACCACAAGTCCTGACATTAATGGTATAGAGCTTGCCAAACAAGCGCTTGGTGAAAATCCTGATATTGTTATTGCTTGCGGTGGCGACGGAACAGTAGCGGAAGTTGCGAGCGTATTAGTTAATACACCCTGTAAGTTAGGTATTATTCCGCTCGGGACTGCTAATGCGCTTGCTCACGTTTTAATGGGAATAAGTTCAAAATTTATACCTGTAGAGCAAGCGTGTGATTTAATTATTGATGGTCAATCTACGTTAATAGATACGGCATATTGTAATGACGATTTAATGCTACTTTTAGCCGGTATAGGTTTTGAACATGCAATGATTGAAAAAGCTGACCGCGAATTTAAAAATAAATTTGGGCAACTCGCTTATTTAACAGGATTTTTTCAGGCGTTTTCGGAACAAAAATCGCAACAGCTCAACGTTAAATTGGACGATAACAACCCAATGATGATCACTACAAGCAGCTTTGTTGTTGCTAATGCAGCACCGTTTACAACGCTACTTGCTCAAGGGGGAGGGCAGCCTAATCATAGTGATGGGCTACTTGATATAAATTGGCTTATACCCAATAAAGAAAATTCCACTACGGTACTGAGTATTGCCGAGCTTATGTTTAGCAGCATAACGCAAAGCCATTTAGCCATTAATTCTCAACACACAAATGCTAAAAAAGTCGAAATATCTTCAGAGAATGGAATTAAATATGTCATTGATGGCGAAGTGAAAACGGCTGATAGGCTTGTTATTGAAATACAGCCAGCATCGCTTAATGTGATCAGTAAGGAAATTTAGTAAAACTAAAATATAAAGGCGCATTAAAGTGCGCCTTTATTTATATTTTTACTTTTTTATTGATGGCCAAACAAAGTCAGTTGTATCTGGAGCCTTGTTTGTTGTTTTACGAGGTGCGCTTTTTGGTTTGCGAAGTGGTTTGTTATTTATTGTATGAATATATAACGCTTCAACTTTGTCTCTGGCCCAAGGGGTTTTGCGTAAAAATTTTAAGCTAGATTTTATGCTTGGTGCATCCGTAAAACACTTAATTTTTACTTGTTCGCCCAGCGTTTTCCAGCCAAGTCTCTGCTCTAACTCGACCAATATTTGTTCTAGTGTGATCCCATGTAGTGGGTTTTTAGGTTGATTATCCATAGCCATACTGCTTATTTAAACTATGCTTATTGTAGCTTAAATACAATATGCAGGCTATTTCACTGTAATCTTTTTAGGTCGATTTGGGTAAATAACTTTCCCTTGCTCATTGAGCTTAAGCCACATTAATGCGCTATTGGTTTGGTTGGGGTTTTTGGCACCGCACAGTAAATTGAACGTATCAAAGCTAATTAATGCGCCTTCACTATAGCGTTTGTCGTCGTACCAACACATTGTTTGGTGCTGAGTTAACTGACTTGCGTTCACAAAAGTGCGGCTGTTATGCGGCTCGGCATTACAAAATAACGAGAGTGATAAGCTTAAAAAACAGGCGGATAGAATTATTAATGCGCGCATAACATTCTCCTAAAATTGACTTTAAAAATAGTACGTAATGCTAAAAAACATGCTAGTGTAATATTACACACTAAGAAATAAACAGAACAATAAAAGGTACACACACATGAAATTTAACCAGCTGATGATAGATGAATTCACATTACTTGCAAAGTTTCCGCTTGATAGCAAAATGCAGGGTATCAAATTACATTCTGACGCAGAAGCAAGCTTGATAGAAGCAGCACAACGATTATTTGATAAAGGCGTTATAGATAGCCCTGATGGCGGTTACTTAACGGATTTGGGATTAGATTTAATTGAGCACGTTACGATTATTCATAGCGCGCTCAAAAGTTAAGCTCAGCAGTATTTAGGTCGCATCGGGTTGATTTTGCGGTGCGGCATCATTAAACGCAGCTAATTTATTACATCGTTCATAAATGGCTGCAATTTTTGGATAACGACTCATATCTACATTAAAACGAATAGCATTAAATACCTGAGGTACCAAGCAAACATCAGCAAGGCTTGGCTTGTTTCCAACACAGTAATCGTCGTCTCCAAGTAGTATTTCTATTTTATCAAAACCTACTTCAACCCAATGTTTGTACCAGGTGTTTTTAGCATCATCGTCTACTTTTAATTCATTCGACAAATACTTAAGTACTCGCAAATTATTCACTGGGTGAATATCACACGCTATTGCAAAACTTAAGTTTCTTATTTGGGCTTTTTGCCAAGCAGAGCCGCTAATTAATGGTGACTGTGGGTATGTTTCATCAAGCCATTCTAAAATAGCTAATGATTGACCAAGTACACCTTCATCTGTTTCAAGGGCTGGTAAAAGCCCTTGTGGGTTTAGTGTTAGGTAACCTTCCTCAAGCTGCTCTGATTTTAAAAGATTTACAATTGCCAACTCATGGTCAATTTTTTTTAGGTTTAACGCAATACGCACTCGGTATGCAGCTGATGATCGAAAATAACTGTAAAGCTTCATAATTAATCCTTGTTGCCTGAATAGTGTTTTTTAATTGTTCGCCAACAATCTGTGTAATTTGGTTGACGTTCTTTACCTTCTAATGCGTATTTAGTCGGTGAAATGACATAACGGGATTCAAACATAAACGCTAAGGTATTTTCGTATTTTTGTGGAAACAGTTCCGCATTAGATGCTTTTTCAAATACATCCGCTTCAGGTCCATGCGGAGACATACAATTATGTAAACTTGCGCCACCTGGCACAAAGCCATGCTCTTTTGCATCATATACACCTTCAATTAACCCCATAAATTCACTCATGATATTACGATGATAGTAGGGCGGACGAAAAGTGTTTTCAGCAACCATCCAACGCGGTGGAAAAATAACAAAATCAACATTAGCCATTCCTTCAGTAGCTGATGGCGAGGTTAAAACGGTAAATATAGAAGGATCCGGATGGTCAAAGCTTACTGTGTTCATTACATTAAATCGCGATAAATCGTATTTATAAGGCGCGCTATTACCTGTCCATGCAACAACATCGAAAGGGGAATGCTTAATCTCACAGCTGAATAAGTTGCCATTAAATTTTGACACCAGTTCAAAATCACCTTCTTTATCTTCAAAAGCTGCAACTGGGTATTGAAAGTCACGATCGTTGGCATAGCCGTTTGCACCAACAGGGCCTCGCTCTGCAAGCTCCAAAGCATGACCATAGTTTTCGCAGATATAACCACGGGCCGTTGATTGTATTAAATCAACAGAAAACTTCATTCCTCGGGGTATAACTGCAACTTCACCTGGTTTTACACAGAGCTTACCGCATTCTGTATGCAGGAGTAGCTCGCCTTGTTGGGGTACAAATAGCATTTCACCGTCAGCGTTGTAAAAGTAGCGATCAACCATAGACTTGTTAGCAACATAAACATGAATACCGATGCCAGATTGCCCATTAGCACTGCCGTTAGCAGCCATTGTTATGAGTCCATCTAGAAAATCAGTTGGCTTTGTAGGAATTTCAACGGGGTTCCAGCGAAGCATAGTCGGAGGTGTTACGGCTTCAGTTATAGGCGCAGTTCGAATCAAGCCGTTATCAACAGCGGTGTAATCACCTTGCACTACCGAAGGGCGTAACCGATACAGCCATGTTCTGCGGTTAGCTGCTCTAGGCGCGGTAAATGCTGTAGAGCTAAATTGTTCAGTGTAAAGATCGTACTTAACTTTTTGAGGAGTAAATTGCCCTATAGGCAAGGCACCGGGTAGCGCTTCGGTTTCAAATTCATTACCAAAACCGGTCATGTACTTTAACTGTTCTGCCATTACTGACTCCTGTGAGAGAAGGCTAGTTTTATGTTTTATTTATTTAAGTTAAGATACTCTCAAGTGAGAGTAATTTCAAATTGCTCTATGAATGTGTATGTAAATATAAATGAACAGCTAGTAAACCTATTTAACGGGATAACAATGAAACTGGATTTAGACACTTTTTTAGCATATCAACTAATTAATGTAGCAAGTTTGGTAAGTAATGATCTTGCTAAGGTATACCAGAGCAAATTTGACTTAACGATACCTCAATGGCGAATTTTGGCGAATTTAGCGCAATTTGGTCAAAGTAATGCCAAAAATTTATGTACGCAGGCAAATATGGATAAATCGACCGTGTCGCGTGCAATAAAAATATTAGTAGAAAAAAAGTTGCTAATGACTCAAATTAATTCAGAGGATAAGCGCGCAGCCATACTTTCATTAAGTGAAGCTGGAAAAGATATGTATAAAAAAATAGTACCCGAGGCGTTAAAGTGGGAAAAAGAACTATTGGCTTCGTTAAACACACATGAACAAGGTTTATTAATAAGTGTACTTAATAAGCTAAAAAATAAATTACAGGCATAAAAAAGCCCATCAAATGATGGGCTTTTATAATTTTAACTAATCTGACAATTTAGATTAGAAAGTGTAACGTACACCTACACGCATTTCCCATACTGAAGCACCAGTTTGTACTGAAGTATTAGCGTTATTACCGTTAAAGCCTGAGTAAACGTAACGACCTTGGTCATCTAAAGATGTTGAGATCATGCTTGCACCTACGAAAGGACCTTTCTTAAGAACGCCCCAGTCATCATTTAGCATGTTTGTAAGGTTGTCGATTACAAAGAATGCTTCACCTTTATGACCTTCCATAAAGCCTGGTAATTCTTGTGTAACTTTAAAGTTAAACTTAACAAACCAGTCAGCATTTTGTTGGTTACGACCTGCGATTTCACCACGTTTAAGCCCTTCAGATGCAATGAAGTCGTTGAACTCATTGATTTCAGCTGCAGACATGTCGTATACAACGTTAGGATCGTTTTCAAGTGGAACGTATAATAACTGACGGTTACCATTCCAGTTGTTATCGCCCCATACATTACGGTCACTTCCGTCAAACGTGAAGCTGTAAGGTAGGCCTTTGTATGCTTCACCGTAAAGGTTAAAGCGTGTTTCAAAGCCATCTACAAACTCATGTTTGTAACCAAGCGTCATAGTAAAACGATGCGGAATTTCATAATCTGAAGACGCAACACCTGGGTTACCTGGATTAGTAAGCGCGATGTTACCATAGTTAGAACCGGCTACAGAGCTAGTCATTGGGTTTACATCGTCTGCATCTGTGTATGCATAACCAAAACTGAAGTTAACGCCGTTATCAAACATTTTGCTAACTGCTGCAGAGATAACTGAAGAATCGCCGCTATCGCCACTAACATTAGTTAATAAATATTCGTTACCACGGCCTTCGATAGACTCGTAAATTGGGCGACCATCAAACGTAGTTTCACCGCTATCTTGAAGTGCGATATCACGCATTAATGCAGCGTCTTTTTTCTTCGAGTATAAGTAATCTACAGAGATTACGTATTCGTCTTCAGTTGTGTATGTAGCACCAAGTGAATATTTCCACTCTGAAGGAATTTCAAAATCAGGGTCTACAGCATTAACAGTTGCATCGCCTACACCAATTTCAGTGTTTGCAACAATATCGAACATTTCTTGAGGTACGTCAAAACCAGGAGTACCGCCGTTTACGTTAGCTGTGTTAAATAAATCTACACCACGGAACTGCGTACTAATGTTTGTAATACCGTCGTTAGAATATGAGTTAGACAGCCATACGTTCGGGTTACCACCAGAGAACAAGCCTAAGCCAGCACGTACTTCAAGTTCGTCAGTTGCGTACCATTGGAAGCCAACACGTGGTTGCAGTAAGTCAATACCGTCGAATGTAGACTGGTTGCTGAAACCGTAACGGTTAGTGAAGTTCTTGTTAAGGTTAGGAACGTCATCACTTGTGTACTTGTCGTAACGTAAACCAAACTGAATTGTTGCATCTAAGTCAGTAAACGCGTATTCGTCTTGTACATAAAATGTGTGTTGAGCGTATTTAAAGCTTGCAGCCGCATCATTCGGGTTGTTAGTACCTGCAGCATTGTTGTAGTAAATACGTGCTGCTTGACCTGCTTCAAAGTCTTCAATTGAATCGAAGCGGTACTCACCTTGAGTGTGCTGTACGAATAAGTTGAAAACTGATAGCTCTTCAAACTCGTAACCAGCAGTAATAGTGTGTTGGTCTAGGTAGTATGTACCGGCAACTTTAAATGTAGTTGTGTCGTAGTCTAAATCGTTTGATTGACGAGAATCATCAGGACCAATGTAAACCGTACCACCATTATCAGTGCGGATTTGCATTTCACCAAAGCTGCTTGCAGCATCTAATGACTGAACCGTTGCATCTAGCTCTGATTTACCTAAACGAATTTCAGTAGAAAAATCGTCTGACCAATCAGAATATACAGAACCAATGATTGATGTAAACTCAGCACTTTGATTATAGAAGTGGTTTGATAAAGAAACGCGGCTAGAACCAGTATCAGACTGAGAAATTGTGTTACCGTCGTTGTAGTTATAGATTAAGTTTGCACGGTGATCTTCGTTGATGTTCCAATCTAGTTTTACTAAGATTTTTTCATCTTCAACAGGCATGCTTGATGGCATACCGCCAGCATCGTAGCCGTAAACTGATTGAGAAATACTCTGAATACGAGATATGTCATCAGCTGTAACACTACCACTGCTAAGGCCGTCGTAATTAAACTGGCGAACACCTTCAAGTTTTTCGTATGAAGTGAACAAGAATAATGTATCTTCAACAAGCGGAAGGCCTACGTTGAAACCGTAACGTTTTTCAGTGTAGTTACCGTTGTCAACTTCATTACCTTCAATTTCGTCGCCTTTCATTGAATCGTTTGTGTAATCGAAGAAAACACCACCGTGAACGTCGTTGCCACCCGATTTAGTTACAGCGTTAATGTTACACGATGTAAAGCCACCGTATTGAACGTCAAAAGGTGCTAGTTCAGCTGAAACTTGTTCAATAGAGTCGAAAGAGAAAGGGGCACGGATAGTAGGGTAACCGTTTGAGCTTAAGCCGAAGTTATCGTTCATGCGAACGCCGTCAAGCGTTAAGCTGTTGTAACGTGGGTTACCACCACCACAGTTGATTGAACCACGGCTATCATCAATTGTGATACGTGGGTCAATACGGATGATATCTTTTAAATCACGGTTGATGGCTGGTTGGTTTTCAAGATCCGTTAGCGTAAAAGTAGACGCAGGACCTGTACCACCAGACATAGCACTGATAGGAGCACCCGTAACTACAATTTGCTCGATGTTAGAGATATTCTCTAAAGAAGCATTTACCGGGTAATCGTTACCAATGTTAAGAATAATATTATTGAACTCTTGGTCTGCATAAGTGTCAGAATCTACAACTACTCTGTATGGACCACCAACACGCAGGCCTTTAGCTGTAAAGTAACCAGCATCATTAGTTTCAGTTGTTTTAACTGAGCCTGAAGGAACGTGTAAAATTGTAATTTTAGTGCCAGCAGCAGGGTTGCCGTTAGGACCAGTGATTTGACCTTTAATTGCAGATGTTGTTTCATTTGCAATTGCAGCGCCACTAACACCAACACATGCTGCAATAGCAAGTGATAGAGCCGTTTTGCGTATTTGAGTTTTCATTTAATTTTCCCGTGTAGTTAATAATTAAATTTTTATATTTTTATTTTTCGGTTTTCAAAAAATAAACTAAATGCAGGTTTATATTTCAAAAACCATCGCTATTGTACCCCAATTGTTTGTTACAAATAAAATACAACTGCAATGTTTTTTTAATAAATAGTACAAATTTTGACTATTTTTTACCTTTTTTTGAGTAATCACTCTATTAGCGAGCTCATACTACCGATGTTTTATGACAAACTTGTGAAATGTAAAACAAGCTTTTACAAAAAATCCCCGTGTGTAGGTTTTATGTGTCACAAATTACATAGATACTTTTTTTAACGCTGTTTCCAGCTCTTTAGCTGAAGGGTCAAACATAGCGTTTAACAAACCAGCCAATCGAACACCTGCTTGTAGCAGACGTGTTTTTACGATAGGTGTATTTTTATAAACATAGCTGTAACCAACTTCTTCATTTGTAGATTTATAAAGTGTATTTGCTAAATTGTGAGACTCTTCAACCCAGGTAGTTGGTGTGCTTTCTAAATATTCTGAAATTAGTTCACTGTTGTTAGTGTTTATAAACTGCGCGTACTCAGTAAATGATAAGTTTTCGTTTTCAACTAATTTAGTATCCCACAAGCTGTGTAAGTTTGTATCTTGACCAAAAAACGACACTTTAATTCGGTTTCCGCCTCTATCTTCGCTTCTTCCTGCATGGAAGGGTTGATGGCTATCACCAACCAAGTGAACTAAAAAACGTAAACTAAATTGCTTTGCATCTAGGCTGCTGTTTTCATCTTTAAGTGTATTTATAGAGTAGTGGATGCCTTCAAGAATATTGCTAACTGATTCTTTATTGTTTGTATGGTCGTGATTGATTGAGAAGGACTTATTAGGTGCGGCATTAATATAGTGCCAACGAGAAGATTGCTTTTGCCAAAATTTACCCGGGTTTGAGCGCATTTCGTCAGGCCAAGTTGAAACCTGTGCAAGTGATTCACCCGCTAAGAATGGTTGAATAGCTGACTTTGTGGTGTCTGTTATATGAGATTCAGCAATTTTACCTACAACCCGGTGACCGTTTTGGCCCCAAGCAAGTGAATCGCTACTTGTAAAAATGGCACTAATTAAAAGCGCTGACGTTATCGAATATTTTACATTGCTACGCATTAAGGTTCCCTAATTAATTTGGAGTGGTGTTGCTGCGTTGTAATAAGGTCAATTGTCCTTACTTTTGTTGAAATTAGGAAGGACTCAATGAAATTCATAATTTCTTATTCATAATTAATATAAATCAGTGCTTTAGCATCTATAGGTAAAATTACTTGTTGTAATAAGTAATTAAAATTGTTCAAATGAATAAGTAATGTATTTTAGGATGTCTTTAGCTTGAATATTAAAAATACGGTATTGCATAAAACTTCAATTGTTACATTTTTGTTTATAGTAATGGTTTTTGCTTGGGTGTGTGGTCAATTAATTGTAAATAACGATGAACTCGTTTTTCCTGTACTTATTGAAACATCAACAACATGTCGTACAACAGCGACCGCAAACGATAATGAGCTTATTGTATTTACACCCTCTAAAAATATTGCAGTGCAACTTACACAGAAGTTGTGTGATGATAATGTCGTTGCTAAACAGTACGGGGTGGTTGTAGGGTATTGGGGGTATAAAACATCAGACAGTTTAGAGTTTGTAGGTAAAGGAATTGCAGACCTTATACTCGCAAAAAACAACATTATGGCGGCTTTTAAAGCTGAATCTACCTATGATTATATGCCCGTTGTTGGTTTTTCTGATTACACTGCATTTTTTATATCTTCAAAAGAAAAGCCAATTATTTCAAAGTCTTATTTTTTAGACAAAAAAATAGGACTGCTTGATTACCCAACAAGTCGCTCTGGGCATATTCTTCCAAAACAGGTCTTTAAAGATCTCGATATAAATATTGCAAATTTAAATATTTTGTACGCAAGTTCCCATAATGAACTACGAGATTTATTAGCCAACGGTAAAGTAGATATTATTGCGTCGTTTTGGAAAGAAAACGATAAAGACCGTTTCTCGAAAAACTATATCACCCCATTAAGTAATAACATAACAGGCACACGTTGGTACTTGAAAATGCAACAAAACAACACAGATTTGTTATGTGCTGTACAAGAACACCTAATGGCTATGTCTAAAGACCAAGAACTTCATTATTATCAAAATGTTTCGCCCTTTTGGCAATGTGAGAATAATACAGCTGTTTTTAAGGTAGGTGAAAATAATGAGTAGGCTTAAATTTTCTGCAGTGTCCTTATGTGTTTTTTTAATGCTTTCTTTAGTGTTTTATATATCTATGATTAATAAAACCGAGCGTGTTAGCGAGCAGCAAAAGGTCCAAATTGAAAAACAAATTGCACTAGATTTACCATTACTCGATTTGCCAAATGAACTGTATAAGCATGCAGGTAATAAAGATGCTTTAGTTGGCTATATTGACTCACTAAATAGTTATCTAAGAATGAGTAACTTGCGTGTCATCGATATCAGTACAGGCGAGATTGCTCACAGCGATTTAAAGGCAAAGCAATTTATCAGTAGCTTAGCGACGAGTGAAGGCCCTGTGAATATTATTTTTAGTGTAGATGAGCATTACTTGACACCTAGTAATAAAATCTTCTTTTTGTTTTTTTTACTTATCAGTCTCTTTGTTGCTGTGTGGTTAAAAGTGGTAGAAAGTAAGAAAAGCAAGCTAAGCTTAAACAAGAGTATTAACTCCGTTGCATCAATGCCAATGCCTTTGGCGGTCATAATTGATTTACGCAATAAAACACTTTCACATAGTTATGATAAAGAGCACAGCGTTCAATTAGCTAATAAACCATTGTGTTTTTACCTAGCCCTTGTTGAGTATTGTTCAGCTAATGGTGATGTTATTTTAAATCATAATAAAAATGTACCCGATGAGCTTATTGAACTTGCCAACAAGTATTTTTCCCGATTAACAGAGCTAGGGCATACGATAAGGAAACGGCCGAACTTCAATAATAGCCTTGAAAAAACGTTGAGTGAAATAAGGGCTTCGCTTGACGACGTTTTGAATGAATATCCTGAGGAAAAAGAGATTTATTACCCTCCAAAAGCATATGGAGAAGGCTCTCGCTCTCGTCTGCACAGCTACGGGCTCATAAATATTGCAAAGGGAAATGTTGAAATAATAGGGAAGTAATATTACTTCCCTATTATTAACCGTGTTTATTTAGGAGCAAACTCAGCCGCTTTTATTGGACTATGTTGCGATATAAATGTTTTAAGTGCTTGGGCGTCAGTTTCGTCAGTGCTAACAAAACCTTTTAGCGTATTTATAGTTGGGTAACCATCACCGCCCGATGCGTTATAGCTATTTAAACTCATGCGGTATGTTTTACTTTTATCGAACGGTTTACCGTTAATAAATACGTTTGTAAGCTTACCATTTTTGCGGTCAAACGAAAGCTTGTGATACTGCAAGTAAGCACCAGCGTCTGCTGGGAAGCTTGTTACTGTATTTAAGTAGTCCCATAGTTCAGCACCTTGCCAATCCATATACGTTATACGGTTTTTAAAAGGGTGAACTTTTAATATGTCTTTATAGCTTATTTCACCGGCATCAATTGAGCTGCGAATACCACCGCCACTGATCAACCCAAAATCTGCACCTACCACATTCATTTGTGCTTGGATGATAACGCGAGCAAGGTTTGTTTGTTGATAGCGTACTTTGTTTCTATCACCTTCTAATCTTGCATCAACAGAGCCAATAGTCCCCTCAATTTGTTTAGCACCAATCGCTTGGTATTTAGCTAAAAACGCTTTTAATGACGGGTCTGGCTTAATATATTCGTTCGCAAGTACTTCTTTTAATGTGCCGTCAGCTTGTGTTTTTTCTACATATAAATTAACTGGCATTAATTTATAATCAAGTAGGCTCAATTCACCATTTTCTAATTTGAACTCAGCCTTACCAACGTACTTTCCCCACTCGTGGGCTTGCATTATCCACGTGCCATTTTGCTGATCAGGATTACAAGCTAAGCCAGGTTTAAAACTATCATCGTTTACATTTTCTGATGCCATACACACAGGCTCTTGTGAGTGGCCACCTATGATCATATCAAGCGTATTAGCAGGCAATGAGCGAGCAAGTGTTACATCGCCCGGTGCGTTTATGCCATGTTTAGCATCAATAAAATGACCCATGTGAGTAACAGCAATAGTAATGTCTGGGTTGTATTTTGCTTTTATCTCTTTAGCTAGGTTGGCTGTTACTGGAACAGGGTCTTTAAATTCTAAGTGACCAATGTACTGAGGGTTTCCTATTTTTGCTGTATCGGTTGTAGTCAAACCTATCACGGCAATAGTTAAGCCATTTTTTTCAAATATTTTATAGGCGTCAAAAGCGTTCTTACCTGACGACTTTTCCACTATATTAGCCGATAAGAGAGGGAAGTTAGCCCAGTTTTGTTGCTTGGCTAAAACACTAAGTGGGTTATCAAATTCATGATTACCTAATGCCATTGCATCGTAGCCGAGTAAAGACATCCCTTTAAAGTCAGGCTCTGCATGCTGTAAATCAGATTCTGGTATACCTGTATTTATGTCGCCACCTGATAGCAGTAAAACTGCATGACCTTTTATTTTCGCTTCACTACGTAATTGATCCAGTAGTGTTTTGCGAGCAGCCATACCGTATTCGCCTTTTTCGTTATGCCAAAAGCGACCATGATTATCGTTAGTATGAAGAACGGTTAAGTATTGTGTAGAAGATGTTTTTTCATTAGTTGTGGCAGATGTGCATCCCAGTACACCCAAAATGATCGAAAAAATAAAAATTATGCGCATAAAATACCTGTGTATTAAGTTGTACTTAATGTTGTAGGTGGCTAGTTTAAACTAGTTTGAAATATAAAAAAGGCAGATATTTATATTTTTGGCTAATTACGACTCGTAGCCGCATTTTCCCTGCGTTTGAGTTCTTGGCTAGCGTAATGTGACTTTTCGTGTTTTGTAGCAACCATCCAATTTAAAAAGCTTGCTGGGAGTTTGGTGTATGCTTCGCCTTTGTGTAGGCCAAAGTCGCAAATTGTGTGTGGTGTGTGTGTCATGTGTATCCGTTATCTCTGTTATTTAATAATTAACAATGAGCAAAGTTAAACATTTACTCGGTTTACATATTCATAGAAAATATAAATCAATATTGTGTAATTGAAATGTTACCAGAACGGTCTAATTTGTATCAACTATCTTAATGCTATCGATTTTCTTAATGTGTAGCATTAACCTAAACAAAACTTATTTTTAAATAAATATAATAATAGGATCTAACATGAAAAAACGTTTACTGTGTTCATTGCTCGCTTCATTAAGCTTTGCTAGCCATGCAACCATAGTCGAAATGCAAACTAGCCAAGGCACAATTGAGATTAATTTATTTGACCAGCAAACACCAAAAACCGTAGAAAACTTTTTAAGTTATGTGCAAGATGACTCATACAATGAAACAGTTATTCATCGTTCAATAGACAATTTTGTAATTCAAGGCGGTGGTTTTACATTTTCAGACACACTTGACCCAATAACAACTAAACCTGCTGTTATCAATGAACCTGTATTTTCTAATGTTAAAGGTACTATTGCCATGGCTAAGTTAGGGGGCAACCCTAATAGTGCTACTAGCCAGTGGTTTTTTAATATGGCTAATAATAGTGGGGGAAGTGCGGCACTTGATACGCAAAATGGTGGGTTTACAGTGTTTGGACAAATCACAGCAGAAAGTCAGGAAACGCTTGATAAAATTGCGGCCCTTGTTCATTGCGGTGAAACACCAGTAGTCGATATAACAACAGAGCAATGTGCGAGCAGTGATGTGTCTATTAGTAGTGCTAATTTAGTGACAATCCAGAGCGTTACTGTATTAGATGACGATCCTAATTCGGCAGCCGGATTGACCGTTGTTGAAAATACACTGATTGACGCGGATAACTCTGGTAGCTCAGATGGTAGCTCGGGTGGAGCGCTAATATGGTTACTGGGTGCTTTTTTACTAGCTGTTCCACGCCTTAAAAAGAAGAAGTAACCTCATTCAGAGCAATATAAACAGCGCAGCTATTATATAGCTGCGCCCTATATTAAATAAATAGCCGCCAAATCATCGCAAGCCACATCGCAAATACAGACACGCAGCCAATTAAAAACACGTTAAATCGAGCTCTTACGTTATTTGATCCTAAATGAATAATGCTATGTAATATGCGTGTTATTACAAATACGCAGGCCAAAATTGCAACCACAACGCTTGCACTGTTTAATTGCAAAGCTAACAAGCAACCAGCGTAAAATAAAACGGGTATTTCAAACTGGTTAGTAAAGTTTCTATCCGCAACCCTTACATGGTCACCTGCGTTATCTAATCGCATCGTTGCAAAATCGTTTAAGTTTAACTGTTTATTTTTAGCTGCTGCAAAGCGTCTTCTCCCCATAATAATCATTACAGCCAAAGACAGGGTGACTTGCACAAACATGGCAAGTATTATTATTTTTTCCATTGTAGTTCCTTGTTATTGTTTTAGTCAGTATGCAGACATTTTTCACAATGTGTTACACAAAAAAGCGTTAACTGCTAGAAAGTATTCAGTACAAAGTGTTAGTTTATATTATCAAACCTGCTTTTGAACTAGCATAACCTTTTTTGCATCATGCTTTTAATGGAAATAAAATGAAAAAAATTATTTGTCTCAGTGCCATCGCACTCGCTGTTCTCAGCGGTTGCTCTAATACATCTTCATCAGTAGCAACCTCGCCACAAGCCTCGTTACTATCAGACACTTTAGTGGTTAGCCCAAATGATAATAGAGAATATAAAACACTAAAGCTTGCTAACGAAATTGAGGTTATCTTAGTGTCTGATCCAAGCGCAGAAAAGTCTGCTGCTTCACTAAGTGTAGGTGTGGGTTTACTTCATGATCCTATGTCTCAGCAGGGTATGGCGCATTACTTAGAGCATATGCTGTTTTTAGGCACAGAACGTTACCCTGATACAAAAGGGTATTCAGATTTTATGACCAAAAATGGCGGAGCGCACAACGCCTACACGTGGCTCGAAATTACAAACTATATGTTTAAAATAAATAACGATGCGTTTGATGAAGGGCTCGACCGCTTTTCTGACTTTTTTAAAGCCCCTAAGTTATACCCAGAATACACAGAAAAAGAAAAAAACGCAGTGAATGCTGAGTGGTCTATGCGCCGCGAACTGGACTTCTTTGGCCAATTTAAATTAGCGCGTAAAATGATGGGTGAGCATCCGGCAAATCGCTTTTTAATTGGTAACCTAGAAACACTAGGCGATAAAGAAGGTAGTTCGCTTCATCAAGAAACCGTTGATTTTTACAATAAATATTATTCTTCAAATATTATGAAAGTCGCACTTATTTCTAATTTGCCAATCGCCGATATGGAACAAAAAGCGCAAAAATACTTCGCTGACATTAAAAATAAAAACATCGAAAAGCCAAGTGTTACTGCTAATTTAGATTTTGATAAAGCGGGCGGTAAACGCGTATTTTACTCGCCAAATGAAGATGTAAAACAGTTAAAACTTGATTTTACAATTACCAACAACAGTGATGAGTTTGCTGTTAAACCTAACCGTTTTGTTTCATATTTATTAAGCAATGAAATGCCGGGTAGCCCAGCACAAATACTAAGAGATAAGGGTTGGGTTTCGCAGCTAGGGGCATCAGCCTCTCCAACACAATATGCAAACTATGGTGCCTTAACGGTTGATATTGAGCTTACTGATTTAGGTATGCAAAACCGCGAAGCAATTGTTGCAGTGGTTATGCAGTACATTGATTTAATTAAAAAAGAAGGGGTTGATAGCAAGTACTTTAACGAAATACGTACCTCGCTTAATAACCAATTTAAATTTTTAGAGAAGGGCGACGAGTTTAACTATGTGAGTGCTCTAACAGGCAGCATGCAAGTTTACCCGCTTAATCACACGATTAACGCACCTTACCACTATGCAAAGTTTGATGCTGACGCCGTTAATGATGTGCTAAACCAGCTCAACGCAGATTCACTGCGTATTTGGTACATTTCACAACAAGAAGAAACAGACTCTCAATTATACTTTTACGACGGAAAATACCGCATAAATGACATTAGTGATGATGAAATAGCAAGCTGGAATAAGCCAAGTGAGTTTAAATTAGCGCTTCCTAGTGTGAACAACTTATTACCTGAAAGTTTTGCAATTAAAACGGCTGAATTTAAAGAGCAAAAACACCCAGAGCTTGTTTTCGATAAGCAGGGCGTAAAAGTATGGCGTCAAGCAAGTCAAAAATTTGCTGAGCAACCTAAAGGGCTCGTTGAGGTTTATATAAATACACAACCGGGTCTGAACGACATAAGTGCTGAAGTGCTTTACTCTGTTTGGGCAGATTTATATAACATTCAGCAAAGTCAATTAAGCACTGAAGCTGCTGTAGCCGGTATGGGCGTTAGACTTGCACCAAGTAATGGGCTTGTATTATCACTTAATGGGTTCACTGATAAGCAAGATGTATTGCTTAAACAGGCTTTGAGTGGATTAAACGTTAAGGTTACTTCGCAAGCGTTCGAGCAAGCTATTGACCGTTACACGCGTGACTTATTGAATCAACAAAAGCAATTTCCTTATGCTCAAGCGTTTGGTGCTTATTCTAAGCTAACACGTACAGGCAGTTTTGATACTGATGAATTAATCAAAACCGCAAAAACATTAACTGTTGCTGATCTTACAAAGTTAAAAGAAGCCACATTCTCTAATAATGATTTGCGTGTATTTAGCTACGGTAATTATAACCAGCAAGATATAGAGTCAATAGCTGGTGAGTTAACAGCCGTTTTACCTAAAAATCATACTGTGAGCGAGTTTGCTCGTAGTAAAGCGTGGTTGCCGCAACCGGGTGAAACGTTAGTATTACAAAAGGATATAGATGTAGCCGATGTTGCCGTGGTTGATATGACCGTTCACCCAATACCGGGTTACAAACAAAAGGCTCAAGCTGCTGTATTACGCGATCACTTTAGAACAATCGCATTTGACAAAATGCGAACAGAAGAACAACTCGCTTATGCAGTAGGTGCTATTGCAAGCTCAATCGAAGATTATTCTGCTGTTGGTTTGTTCATACAAACCCCTGTAAAAGGGCCTAAAGAAGTACAAGCTCGCTTCGACCAGTTCAAAAAAGAGTACGCGGTAGAGCTCGATAACATGACAGAAGACACATTTTTACAGCTTAAAAATGCGACTTTGGTGTCACTTAAAGAGCAACCTAAAAACTTAAATGATGAAATGGGTCCTTTAATTAACGATTGGTACCGAGAAAACTTTAGTTTTGACTCAAAACAAAAGTTGATCAATGAAGTAGAAAAAGTAACGCTTGCAGATATAAAACAGTACTACAAGCAAACTATGCTAAACCCACAAGCTGCGCGTTTAAATGTGCAGCTGCGCGGTACTAAGTTTATTGAAAGTGACTTTGCTGATTTACCTAATCAAACAAAAATCACTACACTTGACGCTTATTACAATGGCATTAAGTTACAAAAATAAGATTGATAAATAAGTCAAAAAATAAACCCCAATGTACTGATACATTGGGGTTTTTTTATTTCAATATCTACAAAGTACTTATCTCATGCTTTAAAACTCATAACAGCCAGCGATGCTGCTATTAATGTGTAAGGTAATTGCATGACTCCAAAGTTCATTAAGTTACAACGAGAACGTAGTGCTGTAAGCATGGTGAAGTCTGAATAAAAAAACGCGTTGCTGCAAATGGTGATACAGATAGTAACAATGTTTATTAGTGTCTATTATTAAAGTTAGATTTTAACAGGGTAGGCAAGGCGGTTATTAGTGATGATAAAACCGCCATTGATATATATGGTTATTAAAGTCGTGCTTGTTCTATTGCTTTGGCTACATCTAAGTTTATGTTTAGCCACGTTTGCTCAAGCGTGGCTACTAAACCGTCGTAGCCGTCGTCTTTTATGGGCACTAGGCGTGAGAAGTTATGCACACTAATCAAGCGGCGGCCGGTTTCTGGGTGAGTATAATATAAGCGCCATAGTCCAGAGATATCAGCATTGCCTTGCATATCACCATTAAAATGGTGAATTTCGTACTCAAGCTCATAAAATGTTTGCTGATCAAGCTCGGTTATTACAGGTAGCCCTTTAATAACCATCCAAGAGGGCATATTTTTAAATAAAGTTTGTTGGGCAGTGGCAGTAAGCATAACGTCAGGAGACTCGCCCCATAAATGATAATTTGCAGCATGAATTTGATTATTATCAATTTTCATCGCTATGCCTAAGTTGTTTAATGCGCCTCTTAAAACAACTGTTTGCACTCTCAACTGTGCGTTGGTTTCACTAATATTTCGAGATGATGAATCAATAGGCTGTTCAAATTGGTAATACTGAGTCTCATTTTGTATTGCTGAGCTACAGCCCGACAATACTAAAAGCAAACTTGTTATGAGTAATAGCGTTTTCATTATTGCTTCCTTGGTATTGGATCTGCGGGCAGTGATTTGTCAAAAATTAGCATGTTTGGTTGCTCATTTAAGCCGCGTGTCAAAGGTTGTATTTCTTCGCTTAAGCGCTTAAATTCACGCAGTGTTTGTTGTAATTGATGATGAAATTCAGATCCAGCCTGATAACTCGCCATTGTTTTATCAAATTGTCGCATGGTCACTTCAAATTGCTCCATGCTTTTGGTCATTTTTGCAAAGTTACGATTTATATCACCGGGTAAATTTTGAGTATCTTTTTCATTTAATAGTGTGCGCATTTCATTTGCAAGAGACTGGTAGTCAGCAAAGGCAACTTGTATTTGGGCTAAGCTTTCTTCAACTTTTAAATTATTAACTTTGTTTAATACATCAGAAACCTGATCGGCAAGTACGGTAATTCCGCTCGATATACTAGGAAAAACGGTATACTGGCCCAGTTTTTCAAACTCCGCTTCTGGGGCATCGGGGTACATATCAAAATCAACATAAACTGCACCAGTTAAAAGATTTCCGGGCTTTAAAGAGGCGCGCATGCCAATTTCTATCCAGCCTTTTAAGCTTTCTTTCCAAAAGTCTTTAGCTGTTGCGCTGTGGTGATAAATACGCCCGTACTCTATTTTTATAAGAACAGGTACTGACGTGTTTGCACTTTTAAAGTGAGCAGGTTTGCCATTAACAATTATGTTTGCAGGCGCTTCAACTACTGACCCAATGCGAATACCACGATATTCAACAGGGGCACCGGGTCTGAGCCCTCTAATTGATTGTTCAAAATCTATTATGTAATAGTCAAAGTCGTAAAAGCGTTCTTCTAGTGCTTCTTTATAGCTTTGGCTAAGTGAGAAATTGTGACCATCGTTAGCTATTTCCCCCGGTGTTTGGTTATCGGGTAAGCCAACTGAAATTCCGCCTTTTAAAAGCTTACTTAAAGAGCCTGTATTAATATTTATGCCATCAGCAGATAAATCAATTTCTATACCGGCGTTGACCCAAAAAATTGAGTTGTTGGTAATTAAGTTTTGGTAAGGCGCTTTTATAAATATACCGTACTTCATTGCTTGGTTTTCCCAATCAAATGTGGCGGTTTCTATTTGGCCAATTTTATAATTCTTAAAAAATATTCCGGTACTAACATCAAGTACTTCTGCGTTATAACTAAGTAGTTTAAAGCGACCACCTTGCACGTCTTTGCCTATTAATGCAGGTTCTTCTTGCAGGGTGAAATTTTCTTTAAGTGTATTACTTTCGCCCGGTGCAAATTCTAAATATACCCCAGAGAGTAAAGTACTCATTCCACTTATGCCGGTTTCATCTATACGTGGTTTTACCACCCATATTTTTGCGTCGTCGGTAAGTAAGTCTTCATAGCTTTTATCTATTTGAGCCCGTGCAATCACACTGTCTTGGGAGTCGGATAAACGAACGCTGTCTATTTGCCCTATTTTTACACTGCGCACTTTTATTTCTGTTTTGCCTGCAATAATGCCCTCGGCTTGCGGCATCTCAATATATATAGTGGGGCCTTTATTTACTTGATATTGATAAAGCATCCACACGCCGACAAAAAGCGCTATGGCTGGAATAATCCAGATAGCAGAGATTCTTGGTTCATCTGTTACTTGGGCAGTTTCGGTCATGTTTTAGTCTCTGATGATTTATTTTTAGGTGAATCCCATAAAAGGCGTGGATCAAATGAATGAGCAGCCATCATTTGGCATATTACCATAACGGTAAAAAATGCAATGCCTAAGCCTGGTGTAACTGACATTAAATTACCTAGCTGTACTAAAGCCACTAAAATGGCGACAACAAAAACGTCAATCATTGACCATTTACCAATAAACTCAGTGAGTTGGTAAATCCTAGTGTAACTTTTTGTATGCCTGTTTGCAGGTTTTGTTACCATAATACACAAAAAGCTTAGTACAAATGCTTTGGCTAAAGGAACAACAACACTCGCAAAAAAAATGATACCTGCAATGGGATAAGAACCACTTTTCCAAAGTAAAATAACCCCACCAATAAGTGTGGACGGGGTTTCATCACCCAAGCTTGTTGTATTCATGATAGGCAATACGTTGGCTGGTATATAGCAAACAATAGATGTGATGAGCCAAGCAGTTGCTTTTTGAACGCTATGAGGATTACGTACATGTGTTTTGGTGTGGCATCGCTGGCAGATCTTACCTGTACAAAGCTGATGACACACATGACAGGCTTTAATATTTTCATCAATAGCACGTTTAGCGTGCTCGGCACCTTCTAACACTTTGATTGGTTTTATTTGAGCCCATAACCTTGGACGATTTAAGTGTACTAAAGCGGCAATGTATAAAATAACAAAGCCAGCATAAGCCCAAAAACTTGCCCCAAAGCTTATATCAGCCAAAGACATAATTTTAACCATGCTGACTAAAACACCAATTAAAAATATCTCAGACATAATCCATGGCTCAAGTGCCAAAGTAAACTTAAGCAACCTACGCGCAATGCCTTGTGGCAATGTTTTTAAAACACCTAAATGAAGGGGTATTAAAATAATTAATAAACTCATTGGTAAGGCAATAATGCTTAAATCAATAAAAAGGCCTAACAATTCACTATCGTAATTGAATAATATTCGGGCTGCGTCGGGGAGGGTGATAGTTTGGGTTATACCATTACTACTAAAAGATAAAAAAGGATAAAACATACTACTTAATAGCATTAGCAAAGCACTAAAGCTCAACGCCACTATGCGATTATCGTGGTTAACGTTGGCTTCGCATAATTTATGATGGCAATGCGGGCATATCGCCATTTGCTTAGCGATAATTCTTGGTATATCTATGATCAGGTCACAGCAGGGGCAAACAGTTTGCAATTTAGTACCAAACAATAATGCATTTATTTGATTTTGCAATATTTGAAGCTGTAATACAACGCGAACTGTTAATTTTGAATACAGGCCAAGCCAGAAAGTATCTGATTGGCATGCATTTTATATATTAAGGTCTGTTGACCTTTCAAGGATAATTTGAAGGAGTCTGTTTAGTATTAAGGAAGAGCCTATTTAGTATGGTTATTCCCCATAAATTGGCGAGAACGTAGCATTAATGCCAAACAGGCGCTTCCCAAGGGGGGGCTTCCTAGGGGCTATTTACTCTTTGTTACTCAGTTTTTACTTATTCTTACATGGATGTAAGCCAGTAGAGTAATGCAGGAGCAGTTATCGAGCCCACTAGGTTAAAAATCTCGCGCCGCTATTATATAGCCCCCTAGTTTGAACAAATTTTAATCCGCAAAGTTCAACCGACCCTAATCAAACACGGCAACAGTTTGGCGGGTAAGAGCAATAAGCTCACCTGACTGTGACCAAATACACCCGTCCTCTAAACCATATCCATCTTTAGAGTGATGCGTAATTGCTTCAAAGCCAAGCCACTCGCCAGGCGTTAAATTGGGAGACTGAACAAACTCTAAATACCACGACATACTACTTGCTGGTCCGGGTTGTTTAAACATTTGTAACAATGTGGGCGGCCATGCATCGGTTAGTGCAATTACATGCGCTTCTGTAATGGTTTCAGGTGTATGTTTAAGTCGCATCCACCCACCTAAATGAGATGTGTCTGCCCCTGTAAAAGGCATTGCGCCTTGCTGTGGGCACAAATCCACATGCTGAAAAAATTCAGGCATTTGGCCTTTTATGAAGGGTAACGTATAACGCTCGTTAACAGGGCTTAAACCTAACGACTTTGAAACAGGAACATTAATAGCTGACTCTCTATTTTTAGCAAAACAAGCCTGCACGATTACGGCTACTTGCTCATTTTGAATTGCTTTAGCGAGTACTTGTGTACTGTTTTTACCCTCACGTAATACTTCAACATAAAGTGAAAAAGGGGTGTCGGCGAGTAAAGGCCCAACAAAATTAGTACTTAATGAAAGAAGTCGGCGGTCATTATTCACTTTGCCTCTAATAGCCTGATATAACAATGCAGCTGATAAACCACCAAAAGCGGTTCTTCCTTGGCACCAATTTTCAGGAAATTGCATGGTAAGTGCGGATTGTTCGATTTTATCTGATTGACCTATTTTAGCGGCTTGCTCAAGTAGTTGGTCAAAATGCATGGGAAATATCCTTTAAAAGTGCAATTTAATAAATTTATAACACAACCAAACTGGTCAGGCCAGTATTTAAAGGTGTGTCAAACGCTCTAAAAATCATCATTCCTTACAATTATTGGGGTTATTTTGTAAATAAATCATAAAAAATGAATTTTTTTTCATTTTTACAGTTGAATTAGTTTTAGGGCATCCCTATTTACTAGTCATCGAACGAATTAACGTATAACGAATTTTGAAGTTGGAGAAGTTTCATGGGTAAAATTATCGGAATCGATTTAGGTACTACAAACTCTTGTGTTGCAGTACTTGATGGTGACAAAGCACGTGTTATAGAAAACGCGGAAGGCGATCGCACAACCCCGTCTATCATTGCTTACACGCAAGACGGTGAAACATTAGTAGGTCAATCTGCTAAGCGTCAAGCGGTTACTAACCCTACTAACACATTATTTGCAATTAAGCGTTTAATTGGTCGTCGTTTTGAAGACGAAGAAGTACAACGCGATATCGGCATTATGCCATTTAAAATCATCAAAGCTGATAACGGCGATGCATGGGTAGAAGCGGGCGGCGAAAAACGCGCTGCACCACAAATTTCTGCTGAAGTACTGAAAAAAATGAAAAAAACTGCAGAAGACTTCTTAGGTGAAGAAGTAACTGAAGCGGTAATTACAGTACCTGCATACTTTAACGATTCACAACGTCAAGCAACTAAAGATGCCGGTCGTATTGCTGGTCTTGAAGTTAAACGTATCATCAATGAGCCAACTGCTGCTGCCCTTGCTTACGGCATGGACAAAAACAAAGGTGAAAACATTGTTGCTGTATACGATTTAGGTGGTGGTACGTTCGATTTATCAATCATTGAAATTGATGAAGTTGAAGGCGAGCACACATTTGAAGTACTAGCTACCAATGGTGATACTCACTTAGGTGGTGAAGATTTCGATAACCGTGTTATCAACTACTTAGTAGCAGAGTTCAAGAAAGACCAAGGCTTAGATCTAAAAACAGATCCACTTGCAATGCAACGTGTTAAAGAAGCTGCAGAAAAAGCAAAAATTGAACTTTCTTCAGCACAATCTACAGAAGTTAACCTTCCGTACGTAACTGCTGATGCAACAGGTCCTAAGCACATGAACGTGAAACTAACACGCGCTAAGCTTGAGTCACTTGTTGAAGATTTAGTAACTAAATCTCTAGAGCCGCTTAAACGTGCACTTGCTGATTCTGATTTATCAGTAGGCGACATCAACGACATTATTCTTGTTGGTGGACAAACACGTATGCCTTTAGTACAAAAAACAGTTGCTGATTTCTTCGGTAAAGAGCCACGTAAAGACGTTAACCCTGATGAAGCTGTAGCTGTAGGCGCGGCAATCCAAGGTGGCGTACTAGCAGGTGATGTTAAAGACGTACTATTACTAGACGTTTCTCCATTGTCTCTAGGTATTGAAACAATGGGTTCTGTAATGACAGCGCTTATTGAGAAGAACACGACGATTCCTACTAAGAAATCACAAACGTTCTCAACAGCAGAAGATAACCAGTCTGCGGTAACAATTCATGTGTTACAAGGTGAGCGTAAACGTTCAAGCGACAACAAATCTTTAGGTCAATTTAACCTTGAAGGTATTCGTCCTGCTCAACGTGGTACACCACAAATCGAAGTAACATTTGATGTTGATGCTGACGGTATCTTACATGTATCTGCTAAAGATAAAGACACAGGTAAAGAGCAAAAAATTACTATTCAAGCGTCTTCAGGTTTAAGCGATGAAGAAGTTGAAAAAATGGTACGTGATGCAGAAGCGCACGCTGAAGAAGACAAAAAGTTTGAAGAGCTTGTAGCTGTTCGTAACCAAGCAGATGCAATGGTTCACGGTACACGTAAGCAAGTTGAAGAAGCGGGCGATGCTTTACCAAGTGAAGATAAAGAAGCGATTGAAGCTGCAGTTGTAGACTTAGAAGCTGCAATTAAGAGCGACAACAAAGACGAAATTGAAGCTAAAACGCAAGCACTTGCTGAAAAGTCTCAAAAGTTAATGGAAATTGCTCAAGCTAAAGCACAGCAAGGTCAAGCAGACGCAGGTGAGCAACAACAATCAGCTAAGCAAGATGATGACGTTGTTGATGCAGAGTTTGAAGAAGTAAAAGACGACAAGTAATTGTTGCCGACGCTTCTAACTGACCAAAAACACTTAACTCGGTTAGGTGTTTAGGTTAGGATGAACAAATGAGGCGCGCGAGCAATAGCTTGTCGCGCCTTTTGCATATATTTAAGGTTCATAATTCAATGATAAATCGATTAGATTTATCGGTTTATCCCGCAGCTTACGCTGCAAAATAGAAAGAGTAGTGTGATAGATATGTCAAAACGCGATTATTACGAAGTCCTCGGCGTAAGCAAAGATGCGAGTGAGCGAGACATAAAAAAAGCGTATAAACGCTTAGCGATGAAATATCATCCAGATCGTACCGCAGGCGATAAAGAGCTTGAGACCAAGTTCAAAGAAGTAAAAGAAGCATACGAAATTCTAACTGACGATCAAAAACGCCAGATGTACGACCAATACGGTCATGCTGCCTTTGAACAAGGCGGTGGCGGTGGTCATGGCGGCTTTGGTGGCGGCCATGGCGATTTTGGTGACGTATTTGGCGATGTGTTTGGTGACATTTTTGGTGGCGGCGGTGGCCGACGTCAATCTCGCCAGCAACGCGGTTCTGATTTACGTTACAACATGGATTTAACGCTTGAAGAAGCGGTTCGTGGTAAAGAAGTAGAAATTAAAGTACCAACATGGGTAAGTTGTGACCCTTGTGATGGAAGCGGTGCAAAAGCGGGTTCTAAACCTAAAACATGTACTACCTGTCATGGTGCAGGCCAGGTGCAAATGCGCCAAGGTTTCTTTGCTGTTCAGCAAACATGTCCTACGTGTCAGGGACAAGGTCAAATTATTTCAGACCCTTGTAACAGCTGTCATGGTCAAGGCCGTGTAGAAAAAACTAAAACGTTGTCGGTGAAAATACCAGCGGGTGTTGATACAGGCGATCGTATTCGTTTATCGGGTGAGGGTGAAGCCGGAGTACATGGCGCACCAGCGGGTGACTTATACGTACAAGTATCTGTAAGAGAACACGATATATTTGTGCGTGAAGGTAACAATTTATATTGTGAAGTACCTATTAGCTTTACTACATCTGGTTTAGGCGGTGAAATTCAAGTACCTACACTTGATGGTCGTGCAAAACTTAAAATACCGTCAGAGACGCAAACCGGCAAAATGTTCCGTATGCGTGGCAAAGGTGTTAAATCTGTACGAAGTGGCGCACAAGGTGATTTAATTTGTAAGGTAGTTATTGAAACACCTGTCAATCTTAACGAGCGCCAACGTGAACTACTTAAAGAGTTAGAAGAAAGCATGGGCACAGATAGCTCAAAAAACCGTCCTAAAGAGCAAGGCTTTTTTGATGGTGTTAAAAAGTTTTTTGATGACTTAACAAAGTAAAAATTATGTTGTTTAAAAAAACGGTGCTTTACAGCGCCGTTTTTTTTGCTTTAAATTTGCTAACACCTCTAAAAAAGTGAGAATGCAATGACACCCGCTATCGCACTGCTCGAAAAACAAAAAATAAAGTTCGAAATACTGAGCTATGAGCACGATGCAAACTATGGTCACTATGGTTTAGAGGCAGTTGAAAAACTGAATTTAAATAGTGAGCAAGTATTTAAAACACTTGTACTAGAAACGCATGAAGGTGAATTAATCGTTGCCATCACCCCCGTATCTCAACAAGTTAATCTTAAACAGCTTGCTAAAGTGGCAAAAACAAAAAAAGTGGCCTTGGCCGCGCCTCAAAAAGTAAATGTAAGTACCGGTTATATACTTGGAGGTGTGAGCCCAATAGGACAAAAAAAACGTCTTAAAACATATATTCACAGCAGTGCTAGTGAGTTTGAAATTATATATGTCAGTGCCGGTAAGCGTGGTTTGGAGTTAAAGTTAGCCATAGACGATGTAGCTGAGTTAACAAAAGCAACGTTTGCATTGTTCTAATAGTTTGTAGTTATTTATGTGTCGGTTACACTTTAGTATTTGCTGCTTTAGTTAATATTAACTACATTAAAAAGACGTTACGATTCAGGAAATTTCAGTGTTGTATGAATTTTTCGGATATTAATTTTATTTCGATACTGGTTGCTGCGCTTTCGTCGTTTACGTTAAGTAGTGTTTGGTATTCAAACTTATTATTTAGACAAGCTTGGCTTGAAAGTTGCGGCTTGACCGAGCTTGACTTACAAAGTGCTAATAAAAAACGCGTATGTGTTGGCACGTTTTTACTTTCATTTTTGGCTGCATTTGTACTGTCGATATTTTTAGGTAACGAGTCGAGCTTGGGTTTGAGTGTAGGGACTGGTTTTGCTATTGGTTTATTTTGGGTGAGCAGCTCTTTGGGTTTAAGTTATCTTTATGAGCAGCGTCCAGTAAAACTTTTTTTGATAAACAGTGGTTACTATGTAAGCCAATTTTCGTTGATGGGATTAATTTTAGGCGGGTGGCCATAATTGATTTATAAACAAAAAATTGCCTATCTCTTTATTTATTCAGGTAACTAAATAATATGAAAATACTTGTTGTTGATGACATACCACTGATGCGACATGTATTAATTAACATGCTTAGAAATCTAAACTATCTTGATATTGTTGAAGCGACCGATGGTATTCAGGCGTTCACACTGTTAAAAAAGCAGTCTTTTGATTTGGTCATCACTGATTTATATATGCCCAAAATGGACGGTAAAGATTTACTAAATAGAATAAGAAATGACGAACAGCTTACCTCAACTCCTGTCTTGATGGTGACATGCGAAGATAATTCTAAAACTATAAAAAATGTAATCGCAGCTAAAGTTTCAGGCATTATTGTTAAGCCCTTTAGCCTTAAATGCCTCGCTGATCACTTAAATCATGTTTTAGCTACTGCCAATAAGTCATGAACTGGGCGGTTAAAATACTTTCTAGTCACTACGGCTGTTTTAATTTACGGGCTACCTCATTAAACTTATCTTATTTAACCTTAAATATAATTATTAATTACGGAGGTGTTTTGGCACAACCAAACAAAAAAGGCCCTATAAAAACCGTTGATATTTTTTGCTCGTCATGCAAAACGCAACTTTTTAAATATCGCAAAGGGGGGAAGGGGGCGCTTGTTAAGTGTTTTAAAGAGCGTATATCTCAAGACTTCACAAAAATTCCGTGTATTTGCCCAAGTTGTGAGCGGGCTTTTGCAAGACCTGCTTTAATCCGCGGCGCACCTGCCTACAAAATGATAGGTGGAAAAGTTACATTTAAATAAGCTAAAAACATATGCGGACATATGGCCTTGTTTGAAACTGCTTTGTTGCTATGATCGCCCGGTTTTGCTGTTTCAATGAATGAAAAATACCCTCCCCATGGAATGGGCCAGTTTTTTGGGTTATTTAAAAATGGATAAAGGATAGTTTCGTGATAGCACTCTTATTTGACATCATCGGTATGACAGGCACATTTTTAGTTGTTGGCTCGTTTTTTCTACTTCAATTAGGTAAAACAACACCAACCAGCTTGACGTACAACATGATGAACCTAACAGGGGCGATTTTATTATTAATAAGCCTTTGTTATAACTTTAATTTAGCAAGCTTTGTGATAGAAATATTTTGGATAGCTGCCTCATTAATTGGTTTATATAAGTATATAAAAAATAGATCAGCATTAGCGACTAGTTAATTTTGATATGTTCGCCGTAGACCTCTTGTTTACGGCGTTTCTATAAATTGCCCTTCTTAATTTTTTGATGCCTTACACTTATCACTCTTACTAAATGCTCTAAGCCTTTAACTCTATGCAAATTTGGTTATGGCTGATATCCATTTGACAAGTCCTTACTATCTTCTTTACTGTGTCGTCTGTTAAATAGCTTTTGGCGCGGTGATGGTAAGCAACCTAAATAATATTAATCAAACACATTCTATTATACGTAGCGTGTGGCTTTGGCTTGGGCCCATAGTAATGTTGTTAACCTGTTTATTAGATCCACCTAATGGCCTATCTGATACAGCCTTTAAAACCGCAGGTTTAACATTTTGGATGGCCTCTTGGTGGGTGACTGAGGTTGTTCCTATTCCTGCAACTTCATTGTTACCGCTAGTAATAACCCCACTTGTAAATATTGCGCCTATCAAAATTACGGCGGCGCCTTATGCACACCCACTTATATTTTTATTTTTGGGTGGTTTTTTAATATCAATAGCTATGGAACGTTGGGGGTTACATAAACGAATTGCGTTAACCACTATGTTATATGCGGGTAAAAAACCGAGCTTACAAATTTTAGCAATGATGTTAGTAACAGCATTTTTATCTATGTGGATGTCAAACACGGCTACAACGGTGATGATGTTACCTATCGCGTTATCAATTATTCACTTAGTGAGTCACTCTGATTCTGGTGAAGATGGATTTGCAAAAGCATTACTGCTATCAATTGCCTATGGTGCCAGCATTGGTGGTATTGCTACGTTAATAGGAACACCGCCTAACGCGCTTATGGCAGCATACTTATCTGAAAGTTACCAAATTGAAATAGGCTTTGGGCAATGGATGATGCTAGGTGTGCCTTTAGCAATTGTGATGTTACTGGTGTGTTGGATATGGCTTACTAAATTCAGCTATAAAGTTGATAAAAATTCAGAAAACATTAAAGACAGTAAGGCTATGTTTGTAAATGAACTTGTTGCACTCGGTGCGTTGCAACGAGCTGAAAAAGGTGTGTTTTCAGTATTTGTACTAGCCGCGTTATGTTGGGTTTTTAGACCGCTATTAGCTGATTTATCGGGTCTTAGCATTTCAGACACTGCTATTGCTATTACAGCAGCCTTGTTGTTATTTGTTTTGCCAGCTAAGAAGGGCAGTGATGAGCGAATTTTAGATTGGCAAAGTACATCTAAAGTGCCATGGGGCGTATTGTTATTATTTGGCGGTGGTTTATCGTTAGCATCACAGATTAAATCTTCTGGTTTAGCGCAATACATTGCACAAATGATAGAAGGGGCGAGTGCTATTCCGTTAGTTATGGGCATAGTAGTTGTTGTAGCGCTTATCACCTTTTTAACCGAAATCACGAGTAATACAGCTACTGCGGCGGGCTTTTTGCCGTTATTAGGCCCAGTTGCTGAAAGTATTTTTGGCTCGCCTTTAGTGTGGGTTATTCCTGCCGCTATAGCATGCAGTTGTGCGTTTATGATGCCAGTTGCCACACCACCAAATGCCATTGTATTTGGCTCGGGAAAAATTAAAATTCGCGATATGATCAAAGCAGGTTTTGCACTTAACCTAGTCGCTATCGTATTAATTACACTTGTAACAATAACGCTCGCAAAAACAGTATTTAATTTTTAAAAATTGAGTCGGTTTGTATCTTAAACAAAGCGACTCTTAATCACTATGTGTGTGGTTGTAATAGGTAAATTAGTGTTATTGCTCGAAAAACAGATCAGGGTTATAGTCGACAATAACATTAAAAGTCGAGTAATCTATTTTGACAACAGACACAGCACAAATAGCCTCTTTATCAGCACAATTTACTAGTTTACAAAATGCGTTTTTAGATAATCCTTATCCTTCTATTCATTCTCGAATTGCCATTTTAAAAAAATTACGTTCGCGCATTGTAGAGCTAGAAGAAGAACTTATCAGTGCAGTATCTAAAGACTTTGGCTACCGGACTGCGTTTGATACCTTACTTGGTGATATTTTGCCTACCGTGCAAGGGCTTTCGCACATTATTAAAAAATTACCTAAATGGTCAAAGCCTAGTAAACGTTCTGTGGGGCTTAGCTTATGGCCGTCTAAAGTGAGTGTTACCTATCAGCCTAAAGGCGTGGTAGGTGTTATCGCACCGTGGAATTACCCAATACAGCTAGCGGTTGTGCCAGTGATCACCGCTATCGCAGCCGGTAATAAAGTAATGTTAAAACTCAGCGAATTTACACCACATACTAATGCCGTATTAGAAAAGCTTTTTGATGACAAAATGAGTCAGCATGTATGTGTGGTCCAAGGCGGCAGCGACGTTGCCAGCGAATTTTCGTCTCTTCCTTTTGCGCACTTATTATTTACCGGCTCTACTGGGGTTGGCAAATTAGTAATGAAAGCAGCCAGTAAAAACTTAACTCCCGTTACTTTAGAGCTTGGTGGCAAGTCACCAGTGATTATTACCGAGCAAGCTGATGTTGCAAAAGCAGCACACGCACTGTTATTCGGGAAAATGGCAAATGCCGGGCAAATTTGTGTCGCGCCAGACTATGTATTTGTGCCTAATACCCTAGAAAGCCAGCTTATTAAACAGTTATGTGAGCTTTATAAAAAGCATTTTAAGCAGGGTGTTGAAGGTAAAAACTTAACCTCTATTATTAGTGACTCACATTATGCGCGTCTAGCCGAATACTTAGTACAAGCACAAGAACTTGGGGCAAATGTTATTAAGCCACTTGAACAAAATCAACAAGATGCAGATAAACATCGTATGGGTCTGCATTTAGTAACGAACGTGACCGACGACATGCAACTTATGCAAGATGAACTATTTGGGCCTATATTGCCAATTAAGAGTTATAAGAAATTAGAAGACGTTCTTGATTATATTAAACAGCATCCTAACCCACTTGCTCTTTATATTTTAGGTCAAGATAAAGAGGCGCAAGAGTACATTATTAAACAAACGCTTAGTGGGACCGTTGCGGTTAACGACACTTTAGTACAAGTAACTGCTGACGACGCGCCATTTGGTGGGGTGGGTCATTCAGGTATGGGGCACTATCACGGTAAGGAAGGGTTTTTAACGTTTAGTCACGCTAAAAATACACTCGTTTCTGGTTCTTTTAACCCGCGCATAGGGTTGTTACTTAAGCAAAGTAAACTACTAACCAGGTTGCTAAAGTGGTTATATATTAAGTAAAACAAGCCAAAAAAAGCTGAACTAAGTATGTGCAATGACACTAAGTCCAGCTTTATTTTTTGCTTAACCTAAAATAGACGTCCTTCACCTGCGTAGGTACCTGCAAGAATTTTAGTGTAAATTGCGTCAGCTTTTTCTTTTGCTTCTTCAATTTCTTTAGGTAGCATCGAACGCTCATCTAACTTTCGACTATGGCTTGCTTGCATATTGCCATTGTATTCGGCAATTGTATTCCATATGTATGACTTCTCAAGGTTTTTAGGCATTCCTAGCCCTTCGAAGTACATAAGCGCTAAATTAAATTGCGCTAAAGAATAGTTATTCCCAGCGGCTTTTTCGTACCATGTTTTAGCAAGTTTGTAGTCGTGACTAACACCATCACCATTTGAATACATCACGCCTAAGTTAAACTGTGCGGCAGGCATGTTTTTTTTGGCTGCTTTTTCGAATAGAGATAAAGCCATTTGTTTGTCTAACTTAACGCCTTTGCCTTCGTCGTATAATACCGCTAATGCAAACATTGAGTCTGCGTGATTCTTTTTTACGCCTTTTTTGTATAGATCGGCTGCTTTGTAATAATCGCGTGTAACGCCGTGGCCTTCTTCGTATAATTTAGCAAGCTCGTAAATGCCAGGTGCAAACCCTTTGTCGGCAAGGTATTCAAATTCTTTTAAAGCGAATTCAAAGCGACCTTCGTTCGCCGCAATAATACCTTCTTCAAGGGTTGCATTCGCAAAAGGGCTCGCAATTAAAGCACCCGTAAGTAATAACGTTTTTAAATTAAACTGTGACATAGCGATGTCTCCAAAAAGTAATCGTTTCACTGTGAGTTAAATAAAACCATTTTATTTGCAACACTATTGCACTTGCAGCTATTTAAGGGCGTATAACGTTGCTATATTTTAGGTTTATTTTATTACTACAAACAAACTAGCGTGCATTTAAGTTTAGATAAACTCTGTTTGTGATTATAGCTCAAATCGGGGGCGTTTTTTCTAACACGTTCGATTTTATAAGCGTAAGATACAGATATAACAGAAAATTTAAAAGAAATAACTATGTCAAAGCATGGCGAAAAGTTGCTAATTATAAACTTTTGACTGTTATGCTATTTAAGGTAGCGAGTTCACGTTACGTAGGTTCATTATGTAAGTGCTTAGCTAAGTGAAGCGTTTATATTTGCAGAGGTGAAAATGTTAAAAACAATAAAAAATAAGTTGTCACATATAACTATTGCGTTAAGCGTACTGCTATTAACGAGTTGTTCTGCGTCGTTTACATATAATAATTTAACTTGGTTATCGTCATTTTGGGTTGATGATTACGTTGATTTAAACAAACAACAGAACAAGCAATTAAAAGAGATTATTAACACCACACAGCAATGGCACCGCGATACACAGTTGCCAGCATACAAGCAAGATATTGAAAATTTAAAGTCGTTGTTTAATCAAAATCTAAATCATGCTCAATTAAAAGAGCAGGTAGTATTTGCTAGGGCACACTGGAAAAACCTTCTTGAGCATGCGCATTTTTCGCTTGCGCAATTAGGGTATACGCTCTCTACAGATCAGCGCGATGAATTTATACAAAATATTCAAGATCAAATTAACGAAGATCGTGAGCAATATAACGAACAATCTAGTAAAGAGCGTAAAACTAAACGCCTAGAAAACCAGTTAGACTACTACTCAGATTGGCTGGGTAAGCTCACTGACCAGCAAAAGCAACTTATTACAGACGCAAATAACGAGCATACGGAGTTAGGGGAGCTGTGGCTCGATTACAAACAAACTCGATTAGATGCAGCTAAATCAATAATGGTTGATGAAACACTCTCTGAAGATGAGTTTGTAACTAAATTAAGCTATGTAATAAAAGAGCGTGAAGCCTTTATGAGCGAAGAGCAATTAGCCATAAATGCCAGCAACCTTGATTTATATGTCAATTTATTAATCGAACTAGCCCCAACATTGAATAACAAACAGCGCGAAAGTGTTAATGATGAATTTGACAGCCTAATTGAAACCCTAAACGATTTAATGGAACCGTAAAATTTAAACCTTTACATTGAGTAAGAAAATTTCATTTATATAATATAAATATGATCTTACTAAGTAGGCTCAACGTAGGTTAAACGTTTTTAAAATTAGTCAGTTATTTACAGCTAAATTTTATAAGCTATGAAAATACATAAATAAAGGATTCTAACGGCACTTATATGGTAACTGATTTAAAAAGCATGCTTGCAACGTGGCACCCTTTACGAGACGAACAGCAATGGGTTTTGGCTACATTGTATAAAATTGAAGGCTCGAGCTACCGTAAGCTAGGCGCCATGATGCTTATTTCTAGCTTAGGGCAGCGATTGGGTATGCTCTCCGGTGGGTGCTTAGAGGCAGATATTCAGCGCCACGCCAAACAAGTAATGACCTCCCTTACGTCAAAAACGATTACCTATGATGCCACCGATGAAGATGACTTAACTTTTCAGCTAGGTATTGGCTGTGGTGGTGTTGTCCATATTGTTTTACAGTCAGTTAATAGCGCCAATGAATACCTAAATCTCGATTTTGTTTTTAATGCTCTTAAAGAAAAAGTGTCAGGTTATTATTTACAACCAGTGCAACCTCTTTGTGCGTTGGGGCAGGGCGTTTTTTCAATACGTAATGTTTCTGATGGTCTTTCTGTTAATCGTAAAGCACAAATCATTGAAAAAAATAATCAGCATTGGCTTCAAGTGGCCGTATACCCAGCCCCACATATTTTAATTGTGGGTGGCGGTGCCGACGCTGTTGCCGTTTATTCTATTGCTAAGCAGCTGGGTTGGGTTGTGACTGTGTGGGATCCCCGCGCGGCTAATGCTAAAAGGCAATATTTTCAGCAGGCAGATGCAATTTTACGTTGTCCGCCTCAAGAGCTAACCCAATATTGCGAAAAGCAAAAGGTGGATGCCAGCATATTAATGGCCCACAGTGTTGAGCTGGATGCAAATGCACTATATGCGTTGAACCAGTCTAATTTAAAATATATGGGGCTGCTGGGTCCTAAGCACCGACGAGCACAAGTTTTTGAGCAAGCCAATATAGCTATACAAGAGGTTAAAGCGCCTGTTTTTGGGCCTGTAGGGCTTAACTTAGGTGGCGACTCGCCAGAAAGTATTGCATTGTCACTTATTAGTGAAATGCACGCCGTGCTTTCTAATAAAGATGCTACATCCCTAAGCAATTGGGGTCAGTGAAGTATGCGCATAGCAAAAGTGTTGTTAGCCGCAGGACAGTCGTCTCGTTTTGATGGATGCAAATTAATAGCAAATGTGGGCAACAATAAAACTATGATCGCGCGTGCAGTTGACGTTTTACAACAGTTAGACGCGGGTGCCGTCTATGTTGTTTCAGGCGCCTGGCATAACGAAATTACTCAAGCGCTAAAGCACTACAATAATGTCGAAATTATCTGTAATTTAGATTGGCAGCAAGGGTTAGGTAAATCAATCGCGCTTGCAGCTAATCAGTTAAGGCATAGTGACGGTTGGGATGGCATTTTATTTATGCTAGCCGATCAGGTTGAATTGGAGGCGTGCGATATTCAGCAGTTAGTCACTAGTTTTCAGAATAACCCCACTCGATGGTGTGCTAACTATGGAGAACGATTAGGTGTGCCGGCAATTTTTCCTCATGATGATTTTGATTTACTCACCACTTTGTCTAATGACAAAGGCGCTCAACATCTACTTCGTGAATCCGGCGGTATTGTAAACTGCGTTTTACTAAATAAGGCAAGCGCAGACATAGATACCGTTGAGCAGTTAAATTGTTATACCGCTAAACAGGCGCTAAATTAAATAATTAAAACTTTAGGCAATAAATCTACCTCAAACAGAGGTTCAGCTTAAATAAAAAAACAAACTAAACTTTAATTGAACATGTTTATATAAATACATACTGCGCAGGGCATAAAGTTGCGCATACAACTTAAGAGCAATGTCGAGGATCAAGTTGCTTTAATTTTAATGATATTACCAACTGCTCAGCACAAATCGCAGTGCAGTTGATTGAGAGCTAATTCAAGGGGCGGGTTATGGTAACGTTTACAATTAATGGCAAAGTGATTGAATCACAAGCAAGTGAAGATACACCACTGCTATGGGTTATTCGCGATGAAGTAGGGCTAAAGGGCACTAAGTTTGGTTGTGGCATAGCAATGTGTGGTGCGTGTACAGTGCATTTAGATGGACAGGCTACACGTTCATGTGTATTACCTGTAGGAGCTGTAGCGGGTAAAAACATTACCACTATTGAAGGTCTCAATAACGAACACCCGCTTCAAAAAGCATGGGTTGAAGAGCAAGTACCGCAATGTGGTTATTGTCAGTCTGGGCAGATTATGCAAGCGGCAACATTACTTGCAGACAACCCGTCGCCAACAGACGAAGAAATTGTCAATCATATGAATGGTAACTACTGCCGCTGCATGGCGTACAAACGTATAAAGTCGGCAATACAACGTGCGGCCGATGAGTCACAAAGCGCAGTACAGATGTTTAACCCAAATGAGCAAGACGTTTAATTGGAGCGGATAATGAAAAAATCATTTCAAAAAAACAGCGAAACCGTCAACTTAAATCGTCGTTCATTTATGATTGGCAGTGCTAGTGCGGGCTTGGTAATGGCATTTGCGCCTGCGTTACTTTCAGGTTCTTTAAGCGCCAAAGAATCAATTTCACAACAGGCGTTTTCACCCACTATTTGGTGGACAATGGATACCAATGGTGGGGTAGAGGTTAGCATTGCAAAGGCTGAAATGGGCCAACACATTGGTACTGCTTTAGCACGAATAGTGGCCGACGAGTTAGAGTGTGATTGGGATAAAGTATCAATTACTTACGTAGACACCCATGAGAAATGGGGATATATGGTTACAGGTGGTTCGTGGTCAGTATTTCAAAGTTTTAAACCGCTATCGCAAGCGGGTGCCGCAGGTCGCTTAGCCCTTATTGATGCAGGGGCTAAAATGCTAGGGGTTAAACCAGAGCAATGTATTGCACAAAAAGGGCAAATTGTTGCTGGTGGTCAATCGGTAAGTTACGCTGATATTGTACAAAAAGGTGAATTTAATCTTACCTTTACAAGTGAAGAAGTTGCAAAGCTTCCTTTAAAACCAGCCAATAAACGTCATTTAACCGGCTTAAATCAAGATTTTAAAGCTTTAGATATACCCGCTAAAACAAACGGAACAGCAGTGTATGGCATTGATGTTGAAATAGAAGGTATGGTGTATGCGCGTCCGGTTATTCCTCCGACACGTTACGGTAGTAAAGTAACAAGCGTTGATGACAGTGGCGCGAAAGCAATTAAAGGTTATCGCGGTTTTGAAATATTAAACGATCCTAGCAATACCGTTGAGGGGTGGGTTGTTGTACTGGCTGATAATTATCACAGTGCTATTAAAGCGGTTGATGCATTAAATGTAAGCTACCAGGTAGGCAAAACGGCCAACGTTTCCGAGGCAGATATTCAGGCGCAGGGTAAAAAATTATGTGACGATAGCGCATCCGGTACTTTATTTGTAGATGAAGGCAATACGCCTCAGGTTTTGGCCGATGCAAAAAACACATTTGATGCAACTTACACCACGGCGACAGCGAGTCACTACCAATTAGAGCCACTTAACGCCATAGCTGAATTTAAAAACGGTAACTGGATTGTACATACGGGTAACCAATGGCAATCACTCACGTTACCTGCTTTAGCCAAAGCCCTCGATATAGAGCAAAATAAAGTCATTATTCGTCCTTACTACTTGGGTGGTGGCTTTGGACGTCGTTTATTTGGTGATTGGACAGTCCCTGCTGCATTAACGGCAAAAGCAATAGGTAAACCGGTTAAGCTTGTATTTACCCGTGAAGATGACAGTTTATTTGATCAGTCTCGCTCAGCGTCTACGGCTAAATTAACCGCTTCGTTCGGTGAAAAGGGAGAGCTTAGCGCATTAGAGCATGCGTTTGCTGCAGGCTGGCCAACTAAAGCAATGGCGCCAGGTTTTTTGGCTCCTGGTGTTGATGGTAATGGTAAATTTGATTCGTTTTCTGCCTCAGGTGCTGATCACTGGTATAGCATGAGTAACCATTGTGCTCGTGCTATCAATAACGAGTTAGCACAAAACACTTTTACGCCGGGTTGGTTACGTTCAGTTGGACCGGGTTGGATTGTATGGAGCCTTGAGTCTTTTATAGATGAAATAGCGCACAAGCAAGGTATTGATCCGGTTAAGTTTCGTTTATCAATGCTTGACGGTAAAGGAAAACAAGCGGGTAAAGCACCTGAAAGTGTGGGCGGCGCGCGCCGTTTACATGACGTACTAAAAAAAGTGTCACACAAAGTTAGCTCAATAAAGCTTAACGAAAACGAGGGCATTGGTTTTTCGGTTAGTTCAGGGCAAGAGCGCCACATGCCAGCATGGATTGGCACTGCAGCCCATGTTCACGTTAACAAAAGTGATGGCAAAATCACCCTTAAAAAGTTATACGCTGTTGTTGACGCTGGTTTAATTGTACATCCTGATGGTGCGATGGCTCAATTAGAAGGGTCATTATTATGGGGAGCGAGTATGGCCTTACATGAGTCCAACTCTTATAAAAATGGCCAAGTAGCTGCTACAAACTTTAATACTTACCTTCCACTGAGAATGCAAGATGTACCCGAAATGGACATCGAGTTTGTGCAAAGTGATGAGTTTCCTGTAGGGTTAGGGGAGCCAGGTGTTATTGGCGTTGCGCCAGCAATTGGCAATGCCATATACAATGCAGTAGGTGTACGTTTACGTGACTTACCAATGAAACCAAGTGCCGTTGTAAAAGGTTTAAAAGCCTAAATAAACACCAAAAGCGTGTAAACCTTAAATTTACACGCTTTTGCAGTGCGAGTTATTAGGCTCATATTAGATTAAATACATAAGGCCTTTATTTTATATTAATAAAGCCAAAATCCGTGTGTTAACCTACAACCATAATAAAAGCATAACCTGTAATACTCACAGGCCCAGTCAAACAAAGTAAAGTGAAGGTTTTTTATGCTCATCGACCCAGCAGGGCGAAAATTTAGTTACTTACGCTTATCGATTACCGATGTGTGTAACTTTAAATGTGTTTATTGTTTACCCGATGGCTACCAATGTGACCATGACAGAGAATTCCTTTCACTGAATGAAATTAGTAATACTATTAGCGCTTTTGCGCATCATGGTATTACCAAGCTGCGTATTACTGGCGGTGAACCCACCCTTAGAAAAGATTTTATAGATGTTATTCGTGTGGCAAAAGATACGCCGGGCATTACAAAAATAGCTGCTACAACAAACGGCTTTTCAATGCATAAGCACATTAATGATTGGGTAGATGCAGGGCTTAATGCGATTAATGTGAGTATTGATACACTTGATCCAAGAATGTTTAATACTATTACCGGTCACGATAAATTTAATACCGTGATGAAAGGCATAGACGCCGCGTTGGACAGCGGTATTGAATCGGTAAAAATAAATAGCGTGTTAATGAAGCAATATAATGGTCAAGAGCTCGACACATTTTTAGCGTATTTAAAGCATCGCCCAGTCACTATGCGCTTTATTGAACTAATGCAAACTAACGACAATAAGGCATTTTTTGATAAAAATCACGTATCCGGCCAGTCAATCAAAGTACGATTACGTGCAGCAGGGTGGCAACCTGTCATTAGAAGCATTACAGACGGTCCTGCTCAGGAGTTTTACCACCCTGATTACCAAGGGCGTATTGGCTTAATAATGCCTTACAGCAACGACTTTTGTAACACATGTAACAGGCTGAGAGTGTCTTCTTTGGGTAAATTACACCTTTGTTTGTTTTCAGAGCAAGGTATTTCATTACGAGAGTACATGAATGAAAACTCAAACCAAGCACTTATAAACCAGCTATCTCGCTATATTAAAACTAAAAAGCCAACTCATTTGCTACATCAAGGCGAAACAGGTGTAACAACTAACCTTTCAATGCTGGGTGGTTAGCGGTTAAAAATGCCACAATGTGGTGCAATAACACTCGATTACACTTGTTATATATTTATTACAAGGTAGAATAATCCCTTAGTTCGACGTTATTGAGTTAATTGAATGGATATCACCGCTCTAAATAGTACTAAAGCATTAAGAAAGCACGTTCTTGTATGGATGTGTTTGTTTTTTGGTTCTGTGTCATTATTTTTTAGCGCATTAAACGTATTCAGTGGTGTCTATTTGCTCGGCTTTTTAGAGCTCTGTTTTTCAATTTATTGCCTGTATACCATTCATCATTTAAGTAAGCATGCATTGCGGTTTTGGCAGTCTGTTGTAATGTGTGTATTGGTTTGTATTATAGTTTTGTACGCCAATTATATATCAGAACCTAAATATGGCTTATTTGTATGGTCATTCGCTTTGCCTGTATTGTGTTACTTATTAATGGGAAAGCGATACGGAATTTTCTTCTCAGGTACTGTCCTCTTTATTCAATCACTGATTTTATTAAGTAAATCTTCGCCTGATCCTATAGTAAATTTAAATATGGCGATTAACTTACTATTGGCTTATGTCAGTATTTGGACTGTTTCGCATATTTTTGAGGGAAGCCGCGCGCTTTCATCCAAACGTTTAAAAAACCTAGCACTACTTGATCCATTAACTGGCGCAGGTAACCGGTTATCAATGAACCACTATTTTGAAGTAGAGCTGGTTGATAAAACAAATACCTATTTATTTTTACTCGACTTAGATTACTTCAAACAAATAAATGACAAATTTGGCCATGATGTAGGCGATAAAGTACTTACTGAAATTGCAACGCTTTTAAGAATAACCTTAGCAAAGGGGTACGTGTTTAGGGTTGGCGGTGAGGAGTTTGCCGTTATTCATTCTTTTAATAGTAAAGACGAAGCCTTATTTGCAGCTGAAAAGTTAAGAGAAACTGTTGAAAAAACACCGTTTAATATTGAGGGGCATGCAATTAAACTTACTATCAGTGTTGGTGTAGCTGACTATCAAGCTAACCCCTCGCTTGAATCTATTTTCATTGCGGCTGATAAACAACTTTACAAAGCAAAACGCTTAGGTCGAAATAAAGTATATGCAAGTTCAAAAGAGCAATTAAAGCAAATAGAAGTACCTGCTTAATACATTTTTTCAAAGTTTGGGATGCCGCGTTCCCAAATTGGTTTATCTTTTCCTAAATATTCGCGCACTGCATCAAAAAATAACCGTGTACGTACAGGTAAATCTCTGTGCGGATAAACAGCATACATAGCACTGTAATCCATTAACTTCACATCCGTTAATATAGGAATTAATTTACCCTCAGTAATTTCGTCACCGATTATAAATGCCGGTGCTACAAAATAAGCGGTGCCAGATATGGCCTTCATTAGCAGTGCTTCAGCGTCGTTGGCGCGGTATACACTTTTTATTTTTTGCTCACATGGCTCACCCGAGCTATTGTAATAGTCCACTGTTTCAACTCTCATAGAGTTGCTCGCATAACTTGCCGCAGGCAAATCTGCTAGTTCTTCCATGGTGGATGGCATACCATACGTGCTTATAAACTCGGGGGCCGCAACAATTAATAAGCGATTACGTGCAATTTTTCTTGCAATGAGTGATGAATCTTTTGGCTCCCCAATACGAAATGCTAAATCGAACCCTTCAGATACAATATCTACTAATCTGTCATCAAGCCTTAATTCAACTTCAACTTGAGGAAAGCGCTTTTGAAAGTCATTAAGTACTGGTTGTAAGTAGCGCCTACCAATGAGTGTTGATGAAGTAATTTTGAGGACGCCACGAGGCTCTAAGTGGTAGTTTTCGGCCATGCGCACGGTTTCGCCAAGCAGCTCTCTGAGCTCACCGGCTTTTTTTATCATTTCTGCACCAGCGGCAGTGAGTGAAAATGAGCGAGTAGTGCGGTTTAGCAATCTAACCCCTAGCTCATCTTCTAAACGACTAATTTGTTTAGAGATCACAGAGCGATCGATATTACGTAATTCGGCAGCTTTAGCAAAAGAGCCTTGCTCAACCACTTCAAGCAACATTAAAAGCCGACTTGTCGTATCCATAAAACCACCAAAACAATACTATTGATGCCATTTTGGCATTAATGAATTTAAAAATCTATGGTTTTTGTCCGCAGGTATAACCCGTAGTATGCGTTCTTAATCAATTAAAGGAGCGTCTTCATGAAAAAACACCTTATCGCTGCTGCATTTGCAGGCGCATTTTTAACACTTGCTGGTTGTGCTGATGAAAGCACACCGCCTTCGGCTCAAGCACAATTTCTTCAACCTATAGATGTTGCTAACGTACTTGTTAAACCAGTACAAAGCTGGCACACCTACACAACTCGCTTAGAGTCACCGCAAGAAGTTGCACTTATGCCACGCGTATCTGGTGTTATAGAACAAATTACGTTTAATGAAGGCGACCTTGTTAAAAAAGGCGATGTATTATTTAAGCTTGATGACCGTCCGTTTGCGGCGGTTGTTGCTAGTTTAAAAGCCCAAGTTAACAGTGCACAAGCTGCGCTTGAGCAAGCAAAAAGCGAAGCTAAACGCGCTGAGCGCTTAACTGAACGTAAAGCAATTTCAACTGAGCAAGCAGAGTCACGTACCTCTGTATTACGCCAACGCGAAGCACAACTTGCTGCATTACAAGCACAGCTAACATCAGCTGAACTTGATTTAGAATTTACAGCCATTGTGTCACCTATCGACGGTGTGATCTCGCGTGCCAATATCACGAAAGGTAACAACATCATTGCAGGGCAAAGCGTGCTTACCAGCATTGTTTCTAACGAAAAAATGTACGCCTATTTTGATGTGGACGAACGCACCTGGAATAGCGATTTTAGTAACGTGACCTCAAAAATTCGCCAAGCCGTTGTAATGCAAAAAGTAGGCGAACGCGATTTTGCTTACAAAGGGTACATTAACTTTATTGATAATCAAATTAACTCATCAACAGGTACGCTGCGTGTGCGTGCTGTATTTGATCAGGATAACAGCCAATTACGTGCAGGGTCGTTTGCGCGTATTAAGCTTGCTGCTAATTCAGTGACAGAGCAAATAATTGTGCCAGACAGAGCAATAGGGACTGACTTAAAAAACCGCTTTGTTTTAACTGTGGGTGAAAACAATGTGCTGCAGTATAAATTAGTCACAGTGGGTGAGCGTTATGGCTCTCTTCGTGTCATCACCTCAGGTCTTTCAGAGGGCGATGTAATAGCCGTAAATGGCCCTGCTCGTGTTGGACCAGGTATGCCTGTGGCACCGAACAAAGTAACCATTGATAGCAGTGATGTTGCGTTCACCATGAACAATGACGATTCAAGCTTAGTCGCAAAGCAATAAGGTTTTTTAGATGAAATTTTCACACTTTTTTATACAGCGACCCATTTTTGCGGCCATGCTGTCTTTGGTTATATTAATTGCTGGTGGTATTTCGTTATTCCAACTGCCGGTAAGTGAATACCCAGAAGTCGTGCCTCCTACCGTGGTTGTAACAGCAAGCTACCCAGGAGCTAACCCAACGGTAATAGCGCAAACGGTAGCAACGCCGTTAGAGCAAGAAATTAATGGTACAGAAAACATGCTGTATATGTTTTCTCAAGCAACCAGTGATGGTCGTATGACGCTGACGGTTACATTTGCACTAGGGACTGATTTAGACCGCGCCCAAGTACAAGTACAAAACCGTGTAAACAGCGCCTTGCCACGTTTACCTGAAGAAGTGCAACGTTTAGGTGTGGTGGCTGAAAAATCGTCACCCGATTTAACCATGGTGGTGCACTTGTACTCACCAGAAAAATCGCACGATACCGCGTATTTGTCTAACTATGCCGACCTCTATATTAAAGACGAAATAGCACGCTTACCGGGTGTGGGTGACTTGCGTTTATTTGGCGCAGGTAAATACGCCATGCGTGTATGGTTAAACCCAGATGCGCTAGCAGCACGCGAGCTAACAGCAACCGATGTAATAACTGCACTTCGTTCACAAAACCAACAAGTAGCAGCAGGTAGCTTGGGTGCACAGCCGGTTTCTAACGACAGTCAATTTCAAGTTCTGTTAAATGTAAAAGGGCGTTTAAACAGTATTGAAGAGTTTGAACAAGTAATTATTAAAGTGGGTGATGAAGGCCAAATAACACGCCTAACAGATATTGCCCGCGTAGAGCTTGGCCAAGACAGCTATTCTTTGCGTGCTGAGCTTGACTCACAACCTGCACTTGCAATGCCTATATTTCAACGCCCAGGGTCTAATGCCATTGAGCTTTCGGACCAAGTACGCGAAACCATGGCGCGTTTATCAAAAGACTTTCCTGAAGGTGTAGAATACGACATAGTTTATGACCCGACTGTATTTGTTCGTGGCTCTATTGATGCTGTTATTGCCACGTTGCTTGAAGCTATTGTACTAGTAGTGATTGTTGTGATTGTGTTTTTACAAACATGGCGTGCTTCTATTATTCCACTTATTGCTGTGCCTATTTCACTCATTGGTACGTTTGCGGTAATGCAGTGGTTAGGCGTATCTATTAACACCTTGTCGCTGTTTGGTTTAGTACTTGCCATTGGTATTGTGGTGGATGACGCCATAGTTGTAGTTGAAAATGTTGAGCGTAACATTGAACAAGGGTTATCGCCGCTTGAGGCAACACGTGTTGCTATGAGCGAAGTAACAGGGCCAATTATTGCCATTGCACTCGTATTGTGTGCTGTGTTTATTCCTACGGCATTTATTACCGGACTTTCAGGGCAATTTTATAAGCAATTTGCCTTAACAATTACTATTTCAACGGTGATTTCAGCAATTAACTCGTTAACGCTGTCGCCAGCATTAGCGGCACTGTTGTTAAAGTCTCACGATACTAAGCCAGATGCATTCACACGTTTGTTAAATAAACTATTTGGCCGCTGGTTATTTAAACCCTTTAACCGTGTATTTGACCGAGGGGCCAAAGGCTACGAAAAATTAGTTAAAAAACTAATTCGTATGAGCTTTATTGTAATGATCGGTTATGTTGCCCTAGTAGGTGGAACCATTAAGCTGTTTGATGCAGTACCTGGTGGGTTTATTCCACAACAAGACAAACAGTACTTAGTTGCCATTGCACAACTACCTGATGCAGCAAGCCTTGACCGTACTGAGGATGTACTTAGACAAATGCAGCAAATTGCACTTGAAGTACCAGGTGTAGCTAATACGGTTGCGTTTCCGGGTTTATCAGTAAATGGCTTTACCAACAGCCCTAACAGCGGGATTGTGTTTACCCCATTAGATGCATTTGAAGATAGAACCGATCCGAGTAAATCGGCCATGGCTATAGCTGCGCAGTTAAATCAACGATTTGCAGCAATTGACGAAGCGTTTGTTGCAGTATTTCCACCGCCGCCAATTCAAGGCTTAGGTACTACAGGTGGCTTTAAACTTCAAATTGAAGACAGAGCAAACAAAGGTTTTGAAGCGTTATTTAACAGCCTACAAACAGTGATTGGTAAAGCGCAACAAGATCCAGCATTAATGGGGCTTTACTCAAGCTTTAGAATTCAAGTTCCACAAATGGATATTGATATTGATCGTGAACAAGCGCTAATTCAAGGCATCCCGCTTGACGAAGTATTTAATGCTTTACAAATATACTTGGGTTCTGTGTATGTAAACGATTTTAATATGTTTGGCCGAACGTACCAAGTAAATGCGCAAGCTGATGCTGATTATCGCCTAGACCCTGATCAAATTCTTAACCTCAAAGTAAGAAATCGTGAAGGTAACATGGTGCCATTAGGCTCAATCCTAACGGTTACGCCAACAATTGGTCCAGACCGTGTAATGCACTACAACGGTTACCCAAGCGCAGAGCTTAACGGCAGTCCTGCACCTGGTTTTAGTTCTGACCAAGCTCAACTGGCAATTGAGGCTATTTTGGCCGACAACCTACCCAGTGGTATTGAGTACGAATGGACTGAAGTAACGTACCAACAAGTATTAGCAGGCAACACTATGGTGTATGTGTTCCCATTAGTTGTGTTACTTGTGTTTATGGTATTGGCTGCACAATATGAAAGCTTACGCTTACCATTGGCAATTATTTTAATTGTTCCAATGACGATATTTTCAGCATTACTTGGTGTTTGGTTTGTGGGTTCAGACAACAATATATTTACGCAAATAGCGCTTATTGTGCTAGTGGCCTTGGCCTCTAAAAATGCGATATTAATGGTTGAATTTGCAAAAGATAAAAACGATACAGGCTTATCGCATATTGATGCAATATTAGCGGCATGTCGTATGCGTTTACGCCCAATACTTATGACATCAATCGCGTTTACAGCGGGTGTTATACCACTTGTACTAGCAACGGGTGCAGGGGCTGAAATGCGCCATGCAATGGGTAATGCCGTGTTCTCTGGGATGATTGGTGTAACCGTGTTTGGTTTATTGTTTACCCCGGTGTTTTACATGCTTGTTGTAAAGAAAAAAGGTAACACACAGGAGTTATCAAATGACTAATCAAATAGCAAAGCGGTTTAAAACACAGTTAACCGTAGCTTCTGTATTAATGGTCACGCTCATATCTGGTTGCGCAAGTAAGGTTGACGTGCTTGACGAGCAAAAAACAGTTAACGAATTTGTTGCCAGTGCTGCAGTTGCTGACCAACTAAGTGGTGCAGATGAAACTAACTGGTGGCACGCGCTTAAGTCTGAGCAGCTAAATCAATTAGTATCAGATGCACTCGCTAAAAACTACGACCTAAAAACAAGTCAGCTTGTACTAAAAAGTGCATTAGCTAGGCTGGGCGAGCAAAAAGCACAATATTTACCGCAAGGTGGTGTTGAGGTAGGCGCTCAAAGAAGCGGCTTAGGAGATACAAACTCACGCCAATCAAGTGCTAATTTTGCACTTAATTGGCAGCTTGATTTATTTGGCCGAGTTACTGCTTTAGTTGATGCCGCAAATGCATCGGCTATGAGCCAAGCAGAGCAAGTTCGTTTACTCCAAATTGAAGTTGTTTCAGCGGTTGTTAAAGGGTTTGTTAGCTATCAAGGCAATGCTGAAAAACAGCGCATTATTAGCTTGCAAATACAAGCGCTTGAGCAAAGTATTGATGTGTTACAAGCGCGTGTTGATGAAGGTGTTGCAAGTGAGCTTGATTTAAACCGCACCCTAGCGCAATTACGCCAGCAACAAGCGTTAATTCCTGCCATTGAGTTTGCCAAGTACAGTGATTTATCAACGCTTGCTGTTCTTACAGGGCGTTTAACTCAAAATATTGAATTAACAAATGAACTGAGTGTGTTACGCAATAAATTTGACGTAACACTTAGTAAGCCAAATGCCGCTATTGCACTGAGGCCAGATATTAGCCGTGCAATTTATGATTTTAGCCAAGCCAATAGTTTAAGTGTGGCAGCCAGTAAAGCTTTACTACCAGATGTAAGCCTAAGTGGCTTTGCAGGTGTGTTAAGTCTAGGTAGTAATGGCTTTAGCGATACACAGCAGCAATGGCAAATTGCGCCTAAGTTGCAATGGTCAATCTTAAGCTATCCTGCTCTTTTAGCACAACGAGACGCACAACAGTTTTTAAGTGAAGCCGCTTACAGCGATTATCAAAACGTGGTGCTTAAAGCACTTAGTAAAAGTGAGCTTTCGTTGCAGGGGTTAGTTAATCAGGCACAGCAAAAACGTTTTGCAGATGAACGTTATGACTTTGCTAATAAAGCCTTTTTACAAGCAGAAGCCATGTATGAAGAAGGCCAAATCCCTTATCTAGAGTTGTTAGATGCGCGGCAGGATGTTTTAATAGCACAAGAAAATGCAGTTGAAACAACCATTTTATCGTTACTTGCTAAGGTCAATGCGTACCAATCATTTAATGGGCAATGGAGCTATGCACTAAGTAACACAAATAAGTAGAGTTTAACGATGTCTGATACTGATATTTTAACGCAAAATACTATACCGCACACAATGCGTGCCATTGTATTGGAAAAACCGAATGATCAAATAAATTTAGCTGACATTGAGTTACCTGTTCCTGAGTGTTCAGATAACGAGCTACTGATAAAAGTAGAATATGTTGGTTTAAACCCCGTTGATGGGCATTTTGCAAAATCAGGTTTTTGTCAGTGGCAGTACCCTCATATTTTGGGGCTTGATGCGGTAGGTGTTGTAGTAAAAGCAAGTAAAGGGATTTTTCCTAATGTTGGCGAGCGAGTCATGTGGCACGCCAACGTAGGTGGGCAAGGGGTACTGAGTGAATACACAAAAGTGCCTAATTTTGCAGTGTCTATTGTACCGCAAGAGTTAAACCCAGCGGTTGCTGCTGTGCTGCCTTGCGCCGGAATGGCAGCACTAATTAGCTTAGATAAAATTAGTATCACCGAAGGTCAAACTGTTTTTATTGAAGGTGGGGCAGGTGCAGTGGGGCAGTTTGCTATTCAGTACGCTAAACAGCGTGGCGCTGATGTATTTGCAACAGCCTCTAAGAAAAACCATAAACTCGTTAAACAGCTTGGCGCGGATGTTGTGTTTGACTACAACGATAAAAAGTTGTGTGAAAAAATTCGTAGAGAGCTAGGGCCGCAAGGGTTCGATGCAGTAATCGATACCGTGGGTGGAGAGTCGACAGCGCGTAATATCGAACTCATGCGTTTTTGCGGAAAAATAGCGTGTTTAAATCCATTACCTTGTTTTGAACAAGATCTAATGTACCGGCGCGCGCCAAATATAAGTGTTGTGTCGCTTGGTGGTGCATGGCTCGCTAATAGTTTATGTGCGCAGCAACGCTTGAGCTTTATGGGTAATTTATTACTCGAAGGCGCCACTAATGGTGATATTAAAGCACCGACCTTAACGCCTGTTGAGTTTAACGCAAACGCGGTATCTAATGCCTTAAACACGCAGCTCGCGGGTGGTTTTACAGGCAAGCATGTCGTAAAAATAGGCTGTTAAAAAACTCTGATTAATACAAAACGCAGCCTGTTTAAGCTGCGTTTTTTTATGCCTTTTTTAGGTGTCATTCACTTATTATTTTTTATACATTTACACTAATAAGCAAAAGCATTTTAAAAAACTTGAGTGGCCATAAATCACGTATTTAACGTGTCAACTTACCCTGTTCAATACAATAAATCAGGCTTAAATTTAAAAATTAAAACAGTCTGTATTTAAAAAAACACCCTAATTCATTACCCGCTTTGCAGATTATTTGCTTTTTGGTGCCTTTGCACGGCGTTTTATCAATCAATCTTAAAAAATTTATCATTTTCAGCGTACAGGTGTAAGCCTTTGTGTTTCAACAGTTTACGTTCGAGTAAAGAAAATAAATTGAAAAAACTGTTAATTAATTGAATAGAGTAATTGATCTAAAGCGATTTTTATGACGTAATGTAGGTATTATTTATCTGGTCGGATGAGTTCAATCATGAGTTTACGTACAAAGTTAAAAAAAGTTTTACCAAGTATTTCTATCACTGAGCAAGAAGCGCTAGACGCGGGTGATGTTTGGCTTGAAGGTTCTATCTATCAAGGTAAGCCTGATTTCAGTGCATTACGCGATGTACCAGCAGCTACACTAACAGCTGACGAACAAGCATTCCTTGACGGCCCTGTACAAGAGCTACTAGGCATGATTGACGATTCAGTAATTCAAAATGGCATTCACTTACCGAATGACATTTTAGAGTTTTTGAAAAAAGAACGTTTCTTCTCGCTTATCATTCCTAAGTCATTTGGTGGTTTAGAGTTTAGCCCTTACGCAAACTCAACAATTGTTGGCACAATTGCGACTAAAAGTTCTGCAGTAGCAGTAACAGTAATGGTACCTAACTCATTAGGTCCGGGTGAGCTACTTCTTCACTTCGGTACGCAAGAGCAACAAGCGCATTACTTACCACGCTTAGCAAACGGCACAGACATCCCATGTTTTGCCCTAACAAGCCCTGAAGCGGGTTCTGATGCAGGCGGCATTCCAGACGTTGGTAAAGTAACCAAAGGCATGCACAACGGCGAAGAAGTTCTTGGCCTAGAAATTACATGGGACAAGCGTTATATCACACTTGCACCAATCGCAACTGTTCTTGGTTTAGCATTTAAAGTAGTTGACCCAGACGGTTTACTAGGTGGTAAAGAAAACCTAGGTATCACGTGTGCCTTAATTCCAAAAGAGCACCCAGGTGTAGAACTTGGTAATCGCCACGATCCAATGGGTATCCGTTTTTACAACGGTACTACACGTGGTAACAAAGTATTTGTACCAATGGATTTTGTTATTGGTGGTCAGAAAAACATCGGCCGTGGTTGGCAAATGCTGGTTAGCTGTTTAGGTGCTGGGCGTGGTATTTCACTACCCGCGCTAGGTGTAAGTACAGCGCAAGTTGCACTTAAATCTGCATCTGAATACGCAGCAGTACGAGAGCAGTTTGGTCTATCAATCGGTCAGTTTGAAGGTATACAAGAAAAGCTTGCTGACATTGCGGGTAAAACATACCTTCAAGAAGCAATGCGTGTACTTACAACTGAAGGTTTAGGCATGGGCTTAAAACCGTCGGTAGTAACGGCAATTGCTAAATACCACATGACTGAACTTGGCCGCGACGTATTAGACTCGGCGATGGATATTCAAGCCGGTAAAGCGATTCAAAACGGTCCACAAAATACACTAGCAAGTGGCTACGTCGCACAACCTATTGCAATTACTGTAGAAGGTGCAAACATCCTTACTCGTAACCTGATGATATTTGGTCAAGGTGTTATGCGTTGTCACCCATACTTACAATCTATGGTTGAATCAATCCACAGCGACGACAAAGGCGCTGATGCAGAATTTAACGGTATTTTACGTAAAACAATTGGTTACAGTACAGCAAACAGCTTACGTGCATTGCGTTTAGGTGTATTACCATTTACAGCTGGCGCAAGCTCAGCATTACCAGAAGTACGTGACTACGAAAAAGCAGTACACAAACTATCTGCAAAACTTGCAGTATACGCTGACTTCTCGTTGTTAGTACTTGGCGGTAAATTAAAGCAAGCAGAAATGCTATCAGCACGTTTAGGCGATGTAATGAGCTTCTTGTATGCAGCTATGGCATCAATTAAATACTACGAGCAAAAAGTGGCGAGCAGCGAGCGCGAGCAAGCAGCACCTTACTTCCATTATGCAACTCGTTTTGCACTACAAAGCGCAGAAGAAGCATTGCACAAGTTCTTAGATAACTTCCCTGCAAGTGGTACTCGTAAGTTTATTCGTTTCGTTACAATGAACTACTCAACTAAAATGCCAAAAATCAGCGATGATTTAATCCGCGAATTAGCTGAACAAGCACAGCTTGACACAGCTTTTAAAGCGCAAATAACGCATTTAGTTAAGCCTATTGAAGGCGACGGTCATCATATTAACGAGCAAGCTTATAAAGCTAAAATTGCATCACTAGCTGAACTTGCAAAAGTTAAAAAAGCATTACGTGCAAGAACCATCAAGCCAGGTGCTCGTTTTAGCATTACGCTTGAAAACGCACTTGCTGCAAACGTAATTACAGATGCTGAGTTTGCTCAGTTAATTGATTACAACAAGAAACGTGAAAAAGCGATTCGTGTTGATGAGTTCGATTTTGATATGAACATATTAGATGACAACGCACAACCAGTTAACCCACTTAAAAGTGTGGTTAACCAGTAAGCTACAAAGCTAATTCAATGATGCAAAGCGCCAGCAAAATCGGCGCTTTTATTCTTAAGTGACTAATTAGTGTGGAGCCCCGTTTGATTAAAACCAAACGGGGCTTTTTTATGTGTTTTTTAAAGTAGCAATAGATAGCGATATTGGTCTTAAAGCGAATATGTAACGCTAGAGGATTAAAAAAAGACGCTCATAATTTTGAAAAAGGGCTAACAACTCCATTAGCAGCTTGTGTTTTAGCTGACATGTTACGTTTTAATAGAATATGGTCTAAAAACGCTTCGACTTCTGAATTTCCCATTGAGCTTGGGTGGCGTTTGTCGTGAAAGTGAATAAAGTTTGGACCCGACTCAAATAAGCATTAATAGTTCTGAATGAATACTGTCGAGTGAGCATATAGTCCGCAATGTAATTTAAATACGCAGAGCAAGTTTTTATTTTCAATTCGTCAAATTAGCGCTGTATATATGCACAGCCATGGCTTCGTCGCTCGCATAGTCAAGAAAACGACCCATTCGCTCGTTTTATACTAAGAAGAAAACGCGCGCGGGTGAATTTTAATAACACTGGCAATTAGTTGGCAAGTTTGTTAATAATAAACCAATAAGAAAACGAGCTACGCTGTGGTAGAAATACGCGCGATTAGCTCGCTATAAACATGTTAGGGCTACAGGGAAATATGTCGTACATCAGATCAAGCGCTATTTTATGTTTTGGGAACTTTAAAGAGGCTGCCCTTTATTTTGATAGAGTACTCCCTATTAACTTAGGAAGAATGCGCGGAGATAGTGACGTCGGAGACGTCTTGGTAGGCTACCCTGAAGAAATTCCATCAGTTGCGTTTTCTCATTTAATTGATGGCGTTGAAGGTGATAAAAATTATAGCCATGCCACCAGAATTTTTGAAGTGGTCAATGAACATTGGACTGATTTTGCTAAAAAAGTTAGGCCTTATGCAGTTTTATCTGGTTCTTCCAAGCACTATGATCCCACATTCGAACACCAAAAGTTTTTACAAGCTTATTTTGCAGGCGCAACTTTGCCAAACGAAATGTCTATACGTTCCATAGTAACTAACTATGCGAAAGACGTTGGTTTTCAACATTATTCAGTAGCAATCCCTGTTTCAGATAAACAAGAACAATCAGACCCAGCTATTACTCTTTCAAATCTAAATCTAATTGATGCTGACCAAGCTGATTGGCAACAGGTGTTGGAAATTAGAAAGGATATTCAATCTAGTAAACAACTCACAAGATTGAAGTTATTTATACACGAAAATTTTGACGGAAAACCAATAACCTATATTGAAGATGATTTGTGTCGAAGATTAGATTGTTATGAACAAGCTTGTAAGAAATTTGGTTTTAAAACAGTAACATCCTCTTTATCAATGCTTCTAGATGCCAAATCTCTACAAGCAGCAGTAGGTACAGGTCTCGTTGCTGGTTTGTTTGGAGGACCTGTTGTTGGCTCAATAACTGCGGCATCAATTGAATTAGGTAAAGTAGCAATTAATATAGCTGAGAAGCACCATGATATGAAAAGTTGGCAAGACGGACATGAACTTGCGTACATATTTAAAACAAAAGAAACTTTAAAGTAATATGATGGGCAATGTATGGTAGCCCTAACAAGTTGCTCAAACGGACAAAAAACAGTTGGCTTTTGCTCGTTCCTCGCTAATTTTAGCCAACAATTTTTCGCCGCTTAGCAAGGCGTTAGGTATACAAGGGATATATGCGTAAATATTCTAGTTGGGTAAATTATTTCATTTTAAGTTTAGGTTTAATTGCTTTTATTGTGACTATGTATGAGAGCTTTTACCCTCATGGACAGGCATTCACATATTGCTTTACGCCACAATATTTTGGACCACATCCACAACAAAACTCTTTCACTATTGTTATGGGTTTGATATCTCTAACTTTATTGTCTTTTTCAGGTTGTAAATTATTTGTAAAATTACCTGCTATAAAAAAAGAAGAATCGGAGTTTAATGTCATGGCAGACAATAATGATTTAGGTCCGCTTTCGTGAAATGTATACCTAACAAGTGATTGAAAAGGATAAAACTAGCCTGTCATTTTTAGTTGCAAACGACGCAATAAAACTGCCACACTGTTTTACCTATTAATCAGGCGTTATAAGCCATGATGATCGAATTAGTTTTAGCCTCAACTTTAGTGTCATTTGTTAATACCGAAATGTATGAGGTAGATTCGTGCATAGGTGAAAAATTTGCGTTAATTGAAGCTGAAAACCCTCAGTGGCCGATACATTCCGAAAGGTTCATAGGTGTCGGTTACGTTGACTTTATGGTAATAGTGAATAGCGAAGGCAAGGTTGTAGAACACCAAATTAGTCGTTCTCAGCCAAGAAGAATTTTTGATAGGCAATCACTTCGTGCATTAAAGAAATGGAAATTTAATCTATCAAAGCATGCAGAACGATGCTTTGATGTAACTTTTAAATACGATTCGGAAAAATTTGAGTAAATGGCTTATAACAAGTTGCTCAAGTTCGTTCGTAAACTCACTGGGACAATTAACAGTTGGCTTGGCGCTTCGCGCAAGTTTAGCCAACTATTAATGGCCCCTTAGCAAAGCGTTATATGCAAAGGAAGTTATGCAACCAACTCACAGTCATCCATTATCCATTCCATTGTTGGCTTTAGCATTTTTACCAGCCCTTACGATAATTGCATGGCCTGTCGCATTATTCATGTCAGTGTTCATTTTTGATGCGCCTGATTCCGATAAACTCATTGCAAACTGGGTTATTGTTTTAGTTTTACTTACATATCCAGTTCCGAGTTATTTAGGCTTTAAAAAAGCAAAACATGGCCATGAAACAGCAGATTTAAAAGAGTGTTTCAAAGGCTGTTTGTTAGCTTATAGTTTTGTTTTATTATTTTATGTGGCATCGTTGTTCACGCCATTTTTTAATTAGTTAGGGAGCAGTTTGCATATAACAAGCTGTTCAAGGCGGGACTGCTAAAGTTTGGCTCGGTTCCGCTTCGCTACACATTTTAGCCAAACATTATCAGCCCCTTAACAGGGCGTTATAAGCCACAAGGATAGTATGAAGATTGTTTTAAAGTTTATTGGATTAATTTGGGCTGTTTCATTTTTTTCATTTTTCATCCTTTCTTTCTATTCTGGCACTGGTGGTGAAATACCTCTTATCGCTCAAGAGTATGTAATTAATTTTCAGGACTTATTAGAGTCTTTTTTAACCTCTCACTGGTTTTTTATCGTTTTTATAGCTGGTTGGTTTGGTGTCTCTTATACGTTAGGAAAAGAAAGTGGCTGGCAAAATTTAGCTAAAAAGTATGGAAATAATAAATACGATAATCCAGACGAAAATTTCCAAACTGGAAATGGGTATATCGGCAAAACAAGACATAATGGTATTTTGAAAGTTGCAGCAAACAGCAAAGGAGTTTATTTAAGAGTACTTTTTCCTTTTAAGTTTGGTCATAAAAACTTGTTTATTCCTTGGCAAGACATTGAAGCTATTACATCGGAAAGTGGTTTGTTTTCGGATAAAACACCTAGTTTTCTTAAACGAGTAGGTAAATTAATTTCTGGCACTGAGTACTTAAATATTAAATTGCACCAGTTTCCAGAGCAACGGCTAACGATTCAAAGCACTGAACAACTACTTGGTTTTATACCAAAAAACATTAAGAAATAAGTGTAGGGTAAGTGGCTAATAACAAGTCATTAAAGCAGGACAAAAAACAGTTTGCTGTTTTTCGTACCTCAAACATTTTAGCAAACAATTTTTTGCCTCTTAATGAGGCGTTAGGTTCCACGGGTATTTATGAGTATTGATTTTTCGATTTACACCATCAATGAGCTTCATGAGGCATGGGCATCAATTGATGATGAAGCATATCCAGATAGAGCAATAGAGTTGTATCAACGCCTAAAATCAGCTGGACAGCCACTTTATGATGATAAGGAAGGCGAGTTAGGAGTCCTTGGGAGTATTTTTCAAATTTTTAGTGGCGTTTCGTCGGGAGTTGCTAGTTTTGGTTCAGATATAGAATTGGAGAATACTCTGTGTCGCATGAAAGAAGAGCGAGTAAAGAAGTTAATTGAATTTAGAGGTTTAAGTGAAACCTAACAATCCATTCAACCGGACACATACTCGCTGGCTGGAGTCACTTCGTTCCCAGTTTAGCCAGAAAGTCTGTGCCGTTTAATAGGGGCGTTATATTCCCTTATAGATATGAGTAAACTCGAACAGAAGCTGCACGAATTTAATTGTAGAAAAAAACATGAGAAGTTTGTCTCATGTCTTAATCCTTTGATGCAGTCAATTTTTGAATCTGTGCCCAGAACAGATCGCAAAGATGCAATTAAAAATTTGGCGATGACCAGTTGGACAGACGGCAACTGTCAACCTAGTAGAGAAAATGTAATTGGTTGGGAACGAACAGAGTATTTAGACTTTAAATCTGCAGTAATTGCTATTAAGAACCTTACAATCTCAGAACAACTTGTTGGTTGGCTTAGTTTTGATTTACAAGGAATGCATTATCAAATTAGTGCGAGTGAATTAAAATTAAATTTGTTCAGTATTACGCAGTTGTTAACCTGCGATAATGGTGGTTACAAAGATTTATCTTGGGTAGGAGAATCCCAAGACTTTGGGATTATTTTTGAATACAATGAGAGTCAATCCCCACAATATGAGGTTTGTGTTTGGGGAATATAACAAGCTAATAAATAAGGACAAAAAACAGTTGGCTGTTTTCGTCCCTCAACATTTTAGCCAACAATTTTTTGCCCATTATTAGGGCGTTAGCAGTACAAGGAAGTTATGAGCAAGCAAATTTGGGAAATCACACTTCAGGATTTATCTGAACATACTGTTTGGCAGTTTCCTATGTGGAAGGACGATAGCTATGATGAAACAGTTATCATTCCTGCGAATGAAAGTGATGCACTAGATCCTAATGCAAACATTATTGTCAGAGCTAACTTTATTGACGCAAATGATTTTGAGTTTGTAGGTTTTATTTATTACGGGTTGGCTGAGGTTGAATATTCTCAACCATGTATGTTTGCAAAAGATGAAATTGTAAGTTTTTGGTTTGGTACCTCCAAGCCATCTAAAGCAGACTTAATTAAGCTTAATTTTCCGATTGTGGCTACTTCAATTCCAACTTATGGTTTAAAGTCTCAATCAGTAACCATTGAAGGCTACAGTTATATAAATGACGATTCTAGCATTTGCGTAATGCACTGCTAACAAGTCGTTTAAACGGACAAAAAACAGTTGGCTTTGTTCGTTCCTCACAAATTCTAGCCAACTATTTTTGCCGTTTATTTGCGGCGTTAGGCCTACAGGAGAGTTTCTTTGAAATTTCATTACTTAGTACTTCTTTTTATAATCTTTATTAGTGGATGTTCATCAGTCCCGAGTGTAAAACTTAAAAAAGAAAATTTCGAACAGTTACAAACTGTAAAACTTGAAGCAAGCCCAAATGACAACTCTATGCTAACCGCTATAAGTACCGTAGAAGTTCAATGGACAGGTGTCAGTTATTATTATTCTGGAACTGCTGGAGATGGTTTGGGCGTAAGAGAGCTGGCGTTAAGATTTATGGAAGAACACCGTATAAGTTTAAATGAGATCGTCCAGAATCAATTCATTGAAAAAGTAAAAGCAGATAATCTTAAGATTAATTTTGATAGCAACTCTCAAAATAAGTTAGTTATTACACTTAATGTTGTCGTTTTAGGTATGGTGCATGGGTTTTCTGATGAATTTAATTCACGCTTTAATATCGCAGCACAGCTATTCGATAGTTCAGGTCAAATAATGTGGTCTTATAATGCTATTCCAATTTCTCCAGTTGCTCCTGGGTATTCTATAAAACTAAAGGATCTGTTTTCATCTAAAGAATCAATGCTTAAATTTTTTAATGCGGCTGCAGGCCCTATTGTGCAGAAGCTATACGATGATTTTAAGAGGGATTTAGTGTAGGCCTAACAAGGGTTTTCAAGTCGAACAAATTACAGTTGGCTTTTTGTTCGTACCTCACTTATTTTAGCCAACTGCAATTTGCCGCTTAAAACGGCGTTAGGTATTCAGGAAAGGTTCGAGTTTGTTTAATCTATTAAAATTTATAAGTATCGTTTTACAATGCTTTTTACTCTTATCGTTGTTTAACTTCATTTCAGGCTTATATTCCGCATTCCTAGAATTATCTACAAACGATCCTAATTTAGTAGCAGGTCATATTTCGGCAAGTATTGTTATTTCTCTTATCCAAATAATTCCCGCTTTAATTGGTCTAATTATCAGTATTTGGTTATTAAACAAAAATCATAGCTCCAAGTTGTTTATTCTTTACTGCAAATACTTCGCGTATCTATGGCTTTTATTTATTCCTATTGGTACATTTTTGGGTGTTAAGCAACTAAAAAAGTTAAAGAATATCTAACAAGTGCATTAATTCGCTCACAGGTTCGCTCGGACAATTAACAATGGGCTATTGTCGCTGCGCTCAATAATTTTAGCTCATAATTAATCGCCGCTTATGCAGCCGTTAGGTAACAGGGAATGGGAACAGAAATACTTGTATTGACTTACTTAACGACTCCACTGATATTCGTGGTCAATGCAGCCTTATTGTTTAAAGGTAAATTCCCCAACTCTAAAGCTCTAGTGTTATTGTTGCTAAATCTCGTTTTTATGGGGTACTTTGTAGTGTCAGGGCTACTCAATGGGTATTTAATACAAGCGTTTCTAATTGGTGGTTTTTTTCTTATTCCGTTTCAAATTATAGCGTTAATAGTTGCCACACTATTAAGTTCTAAAGTCAGCAAGTTACTAGGTAATATTTGCAATGTTACCTAACAAAAAAATCAAGAACGCTCGCTGCACGGGCTGGGACGCATACACGCAGGGCGGCTTCGCCATTATGCCCTGCGCCCCTTATTTAAACGTTATATGCTAGGAGGTATATGAGTCTTTATGGTCTAATTATAATGATTCTCTTAGGGGGCATTTTTATATTTACACTCAAAAATCTAGTGCAATTAAAATTTAAAGAATCAAATTTAATCGAAAAAGCACGAAACTTAAGGAACTTTCTTTTTGGTTTTATTGCATTTGTATGTATCTATTTCTTAACAGGGGAATTTTCAAAAGAGTTAGGTATAAAAATATCATGTAATTCATTTCAGCAACAACATCATCCTGAAAAATGTGAAGTTGAAAAAGAGTGAAATAGCATATAACAAGTCGCTACACACAGAATTTGATCCTCACCCGTTTTAGTGGACACCTCCTCATCACTTTGAGGAGGCTAAAATGCCTAGATATACCCAACCTAGAAAGACAGGGTTTTACCTCGTTAATTTCAAAAATCAAAGTAGTAGAACTAAGCTTACGAGACGATGTCATGTCAAAGGACATTGCCGAGGCGTTAGGTATTCATTCTTTAAAAGCGCAAGGTATATGTGATTTTAAATACCAGAATAATCGTATATCCTATTTTAATATATCTCGTAAGATTGGTATAACTAATTGAATCTAGATAGGAACTCGGCTATGGTTGAACCATCAATAAAAATAAATTTAAGACGAGTTAAGCTACATGTTATTTAGGGGTAAATTTAAATCAAAGGAGTAGGTACTAAATTGAAAAAAGTAACTGTTTGGGTATCGTGCCTGATGCTGTTTAGTTGCGCTCAACCATTTTATGATAAGGAAACCTCGAGCTTAGCTAACTATACAAAGCTAGAACGTGAAGTAAAAGAGCAAATACTACGTGATACTCAGTCAATAAATTGTAAAAACAATCAAATAATAGTAAATAGTAAAAGAACACTGAATGAGAAGTATAAGGAAGGAAAAAATCCTATTTTAGCTACAGAAGATCAAAAAGCAAAAGTGGGACTCAAAGGGTTCCTCATGCCCGTTTTCATTTCAAAAACAGAAGATGTAGAGAGTTTTACTGATTACTGGGAAATCGAAAAATGTAGTAACCATTTGGTATATAGAATTGATGTTGTTGAAACTGAATCTGGACATGGCTTAAAAATAAAGAGTCAAGATCCAAATATAGAAATAACTTCAGACAATTAACCCCTCTAACAAACAGAATAAACGGATAAATTTTACTTTGTAACTTTTCTATTTCACTTTTGCGGGCAAAAACCAGTCAAATGAAATTTATCAGTTATCAGTTATCAGTTATCAGTTATCAGTTATCAGTTATCAGGGCATTGAGGCTGTAGAATTACTCATTTAAAATAAAAGCAGCCTGTTTTATGGGGTTAAAATGCATTACCTAATGCTTTAAAAACGCTTAGGGTTAATTATAGAAGCCCGTTTTTTAATTGAGTTTGACTGTTGAAGTTATTTTACAGTCCTATTAGTTGCCAAGGAGTATTATGCTTAAGATTCTGGCTTTAGTGCTTTTCTTAATATGTTTCCCATTGCTAGCATGCCGGCCATCGCCTGTTGATCTTGCAAAGGAAGTTGCTGAAGCTGACGTTGTTGCAATAGCTTACATCACAGGAATTTTTTCTCCAGACGCTGAAGCAGTTTTGCTAAATGATTTAGACGAGCCATCAGAGGAGATTGAATATCGTATTATCATTCCCGTTCAAAAGAGTGTTAGGTTAATTACAGAACGTTCCTTGAAAGGAACAGCAAATAAAATAAATCAAACGACCACGGGTTGTTCATTTCATGGAGAGTTAATGGACAGGATAATTTTACTGAAAAAGGACTCTAGAGTTTGGGTAAGGCACTTAGATGCGGAAGCCAGACAAGTTTTAAAAAGTCTAGAGTAGTAGGCAACTAACGCTTGACTATGAAAAAATTAACAAGACACCCATTCTAAATTTTGCACTCTAAGCGGGTTAAAACAACTATGTCGCCCACGCAAACATTTTACAGCAATAAACGCTAAAAAGTAAAATAAGCAAAACCGCAAAGCCAAATAGAACGTATTTTACTTATAAACTCTATTTTTAGGCTATGTTATGAGATATCTCAAATACCTTCTATTACTCGTATTCAGCATGTTTTCGAATGCTAGTGAAAGTATTCCATTGAATGACTTATCCAGTTTAAGATGGGAAAATCGCCTGATTATATTAAATAAACCTACAAATACTGATCACGCATTAAGCCTTATGAAAAACAGTTCAGAAGGGATTAATGACCGACACATAGTTTGGTTTATTTTGAAAGAAAGTGAGGCTTTAACTAACTACTCTGGTCGGTTATCCGAGTCGTTCATGTTAAATGTTAGGCAGCAATATCAACTCAAAAACAATACCGTTACTTTAATAGGAAAAGATGGGGGCATTAAATCTCAAGGAAGCACCATTGATGTTAAAGCACTTTTTTCGATTATAGATGCCATGTACATGCGACAGCGAGAAGTACAACTAAAAAATTAAAAATGGGTGCCATTTAAAAATAAAAGCTGTGGGCTTGTTAAAGCATTGGGTTTAATTAAGTACTTTCACTAATAATACCGTCTAATGCTAAACTACAAAAAATTAATTACTTAATACAGCTATGGCATTTTACCTTCCTTTATTACAGCCTCACTTTAAACACATTGAAATAGGTGCAACACTTACTTCGCTTTGGAGCGGGTGTGGCAGTATTATTGAGTGCAGGCTTGATAATGTGCCTTGTGTTATAAAGGCGATTAGAATACCCAATCACATAAACCATCCAAAAATTAAGCAAAGCGAATTTGCATTAAAAAGAAAGCAGCAGTCTTATAATGTTGAATATAACTTTTATAAGCATTACAGCCAGCATTTACCTAAAACAGCAAACAGTATTGAATGTGTGAGTGCTATTAATTGTGGCGATGAGTATGCGCTGGTGTTTAAAAATTTTACTCAGTTTGGGTTTACGCAAGCCAGCTCGTTGCATATAAAGCCAATATTAAAGTGGCTTGCTCACTTTCATGCGTTTAATTTAAATAAGCAACATGATGATTTGTGGGAGCAAGGGTGTTATTGGCATTTAAATACCCGGCCAGATGAATTTAACGCGCTTGTATCAAACCCTAATAATCAGTTTGATATAAAAGCGGCAGCTAAAAAATTAGCTTATCAGTTAGAACACGCTAGATATAAAACGTTACTACATGGCGATGCTAAAGTGGCCAATTTTGCCGTTAATTCAAATAATGAAATACGTGGTTACGACTTTCAGTACACAGGCGCTGGCGTTGGTATAGTGGATGTTATGTATTTTATGACGAGCTGCTATAGCTGTGAAGAATTACATGCTCATGCAACAAGCGAACTTACCTATTATTTTTATGAGTTAGAACATGCGCTAACTCAGTATCAACCTAATATACCTGCTCAAGCGGTAATAAAGGAATGGAAGGCGTTGTGGCCTGCTGCTTGGGCTGATTTTTATCGCTTTTTAGCCGGCTGGAGCCCGGAGCATTATAAAATAAATAGTTATATGCATGACCAAGTTGTTAGTTGGCTTGAAACCAACAGCTGAACTTTTACAATTGTGTTGTGCATAAATATCAAACAAACATATATATTTGCGCACAATGTATGAGAATTGGTTTAAAACTACAGGTCAAATGATCATTTTTAATATAAAATATCGCTAATTATTGTCTAAGTAGGTTTTCATCATGGCTATTCACGTTATTACTCATCCACTTGTTCAACATAAATTAGGTTTAATGCGCGCTTTCGGCATTAGCACTAAAAGCTTTCGTGAGCTGTGCTCGGAAGTTGGCACATTATTAACGTACGAAGCAACGAAAAATATTCCCCTTGAAGACAATGAAATAACTAGTTGGGACGGTAACAAACTTAACGTACAGCATATTAAAGGCAAAAAAATTACAGTGGTGCCTATCTTACGTGCAGGTTTAGGTATGATGGATGGTGTTATGCAGTTGTTGCCTGCGGCTAAAGTGAGTGTAGTTGGCCTTCAACGCAACGAAGAAACGCTTGAGCCAATTCCTTATTTTGAGAAGTTGGTTGGTAACATTGAACAACGTCTTAGCTTGGTTATTGACCCGATGCTTGCAACAGGTGGCTCGATGATTGCCACAATAGACATGTTAAAAAAAGCGGGCTGTAAAGAAATCAAAGTTATAGTGTTAGTTGCAGCCCCTGAAGGGGTAGAAAAAACGTTAGCAGCTCACCCTGATGTAGAAATATTTACCGCAGCGGTAGACAGCCACTTAAATGAGAAAGGATATATAGTGCCTGGTTTAGGTGATGCGGGTGATAAAATATTTGGTACGGTGTAGTCGTCATTAATTAGCGTTAATTGTGTTTCGCGTTATGGGCAATGCAATCATTAAAGAGGCTTTCTGAGGAAGGCCTTTTTCGTGTTTGTTTATTACTTTATAACTGCAAAAAGCAATGTTTAAATTTAGGAGTGTGTAGTGAAAAGTAACGCAACGTTTTCAATTAAAACAATTTTAACCGGCGCACAAATGCTATTTGTTGCATTTGGTGCATTGGTATTGGTGCCGTTATTAACGGGGCTTGATCCTAGTGTGGCGCTATTTACTGCAGGTGTTGGCACATTACTATTTCAATTAGTGACTAAAGGGCAGGTACCAATATTTTTAGCCTCTTCGTTTGCGTTTATAGCTCCCATTATTGCAGGAGTACAAATGTGGGGCGTACCCGCTACGATGGGCGGATTAATGGCCGCTGGCGTTGCTTATATGTTGTTAGGTTTGTTAGTTAAATTTAAAGGTGTGGCGACTCTTCATAAAATTTTACCACCGGTTGTTGTTGGCCCCGTTATTATGGTGATAGGTTTAGCGCTTGCGCCTGTTGCAGTTAACATGGCAATGGGTAAAACAGGTGATGGCAGTGTTCAGCTAATTGATTACAACAGTGCTATTTTAATTTCCATGTTTTCACTTGTGGTAACGCTTATTTTTGCCGTGTGGGGTAAAGGAGTATTTAAGTTAATTCCTATATTGGCAGGCGTAATTTCGGGCTATGGTTTATCGCTTGCGTTGGGGGTAGTGCAGTTTGATGCGGTAAGTAATGCACACTGGTTTGCTATTCCAAACTTTACACTGCCAGAGTTTAAATGGCAGGCTATTTTGTTTATGGTGCCTGTGGCCATTGCGCCAGCTATTGAGCATATAGGCGATATGATGGCTATAAGCCAAGTGACTAAAAAAGACTTTTTAAAAAAGCCAGGTCTGCACCGTACTTTGTTTGGTGATGGATTAGCAACATCTGCAGCGTCGTTATTTGGAGGCCCGCCAAACACGACGTATTCAGAGGTGACTGGCGCGGTAATGCTAACTAAAAACTTTAATCCAAAAGTAATGATGTGGACCGCTATTATTGCTATTGCTCTGGCATTTATTGCAAAAATGGGGGCTGGGTTACAAACCATACCGGTGCCTGTGATGGGCGGTATTATGATTTTATTATTTGGTTCGATTGCGGTCGTTGGACTCAATACGTTGGTTAAGTCGGGTGATGATTTAACAGCGCCTCGTAACTTAAGTATTGTTGCCCTTATTTTAGTGTGTGGCATTGGCGGAATGCACATAGGCAGCAGTCAATTTAGTTTAGAGGGCGTTAGCTTGTGTGCCGTTTTAGGTATAGTGCTTAATTTAGTACTCCCCAAAGTAGAGCAAACCGCTGCTTAACTTTGAACATTAGTTAAAATATTTGCACCAATTTGGCGCGTTTTAAACGCGCCTTTTTTATAACCTATTAAAAAGGTTATAAAAATAATGTTGGTCTAGTCCCTGCATTTAGTACTCTGAACACTATGTATTTAAGGAGTTACTATGTCAGAGGCCAATATTGTGGATATAACCCCGTTTTTAGCAAAGCATCAACTGCCTTTAAAGTATCAATATTTAAGTGAGCAGTACTTTGTACCTCTTGCGCATGACATTCTCGAATCAAAAAAATCATCAACTCCTCTTTTTGTTGGCATTAATGGTTGCCAAGGCTCCGGCAAAACAACCTTAGCAGACTTTTTAGTCACGTGGTTTAGCAACAATACGTCGTTATATACGGTCGCTTTATCAATCGACGATTTTTATCTAGGTAAAGAAAGCCGTAAGCAACTAGCTCAAGACGTACATCCTTTATTTGTAACACGTGGCGTACCCGGTACACACGATACCGACCTGATGAATAAAACAATTACTCAGTTATTAGCCGGTGAGGTGGGCGTAGCATTACCGCGTTTTAACAAACACCAAGACGACTGCGTTGCAGAGCAAGATTGGGTTAAAAATGTAGCGCCTGTTGATATTGTATTTTTAGAAGGGTGGTGTGTAGGAAGCGAGCCACAGCCGCTATTTTCACTAAGCGAACCTCTGAATGAATTAGAACAATTAAGTGATAAAGAAGGTGTGTGGCGTCGTTGTATAAATAGCTGCTTAGCAAACGAATATAAATCTATTTTTAATAAAATAGATTATAAAATCATGCTCAAAGCGCCTAGCTTTTCAGATGTTTTTACGTGGCGAAAAGAGCAAGAACAAAAGCTAATAGCTAAAAGTGGCGTTGGTACAGGCACGATGACAGACGAGCAGTTAGTTTATTTTATTTCTCATTTTGAGCGTATAACCCGCGAAAACTTAAATACATTGAGTCGCAAAGCAAACGCACTCATTGAGCTTGATAGCAATCGAGACATAGTAAGCATGCACTTAACAAGTGATGATACCTTAAAGCCTATTATTTTTACTGACTTAGACGGTACTTTACTCGACCATACAGATTACAACACAAGCAATGTAAGCGAGCTACTTCAGCAGTTACAAAGCGCACACATTCCTGTGGTATTTAATACCAGCAAAACATTTTGCGAAGTGGTTGAAATAAAAAACGATTTGAACATTCAGCAACCTTTTATTGTTGAAAATGGCGCAGCAGTATTTATACCGCAAAACTATTTTGAGCTTAAGCCAATAGGCTGTAAAGAAGTGGCAGGTTATTGGTGTTACGCCTTAGCGTCTCCGCTATCAAGCTTGTTAAGTGATTTAGACTCATTAGATGCACAATATAAAGCACACTATAAATTATTTAGTGAGTTAAGCAGCGAGCAAATAAGCGAGCTTACCGGATTAAACAATGCGCAAGCTAAGCGCGCTCAAACACGCGATTACTCCGATCCTTTGTACTGGTATGGCAGTGATGAATTACTCGATACCTTTGTAAATGACGTAACAGCACTTGGCTACGAAATAAAGATAGGTGGCCGATTTATTCATATTGCTAAAAATACCGACAAAAGCGCTGCGCAGCAGTGGTTAGTTAAACAATTTACCCAACATTTTAGAAAGCCTCTCACAGTAATAGCCCTAGGTGATAGTGACAACGATAAGCAGATGTTAGAACACGCTGATATCGCCATCATCATCAATAACCCAAGCAGTAAAAAGCCGGTTAAATTATCGCATAACAAGGCACGTTATTCTCAATCGCCCGCGCCGCAGGGCTGGGTTGAAGAAATAACAACATTGCCAAGCATTAGCAGCATTTTAAATACTATTGAGGAGCAAAAATCACATGGCTGATTTTTATCAAAATGGCATTATCACGACTTTACACAATATTGCAGATAGACCGATTGAAGCACTAGAAGAAGAGCTAATAAGCTTTAGTAAACAACGCCCTATGGGGCTAATTCTGCCTTCTTTATTTAGTGAGTTAGAAGGTCCGGCACTACAAAATATAATAAAAGAGTTAAGAGAAGTGCCGTACTTGTCGCAAATAACAATTGGCTTAGATAGAGCCGATGAGCAGCAATACCGCCATGCACTTGGTTTTTTTAAAGAGTTAAACCAAAATCACAAAGTGTTGTGGAACGACGGCCCACGTTTGCAAGCACTTGATAAAGAGCTTCAAGAATTAGGCGTTGCACCAAGAGAGCTGGGTAAAGGGCGTAACGTTTGGTATTGCATGGGTTATAAGCTTGCAACCGCCGAGGTTGAGTCTATAGCGCTTCATGACTGCGATATTTTAACCTATGACAGAAGCTTACTTGCACGTCTTATTTATCCGGTTGCACACCCTCGTTTTAACTACGAGTTTTGTAAAGGATTTTACCCGCGTACAGCCAACGGCAAAATTAATGGGCGCGTATCGCGTTTATTAGTCACACCTTTGTTGCGCTCATTTAAAACCATTTTAGGTAATACAGACTACCTTGAATATATGGATTCGTTTAGGTACCCATTAGCGGGTGAGTTTTCGTTTAGGCGCGACGTATTAAACGATATTCGTATTCCAAGTGACTGGGGGCTTGAAATAGGCGTATTGAGTGAAATGTATCGAAACTATTCGCATAACCGTTTATGCCAAGTAGATATTGCCGATAACTACGACCATAAACATCAAGCGTTGTCGCTTGACGATCAAAGTGCCGGTTTGTCTAAAATGTCGATTGATATTACCAAGGCATTATTTAGAAAACTCGCTACGCAAGGGGTTACATTTACTAGCGAAACAATTCGTTCATTAAAAGCAACGTACTACCGAATTGGCTTAGATTTTATTGAAACCTACCACAATGATGCGCTTATGAACGGGCTAACACTGGATGTTCACCAAGAAGAAAAAGCCGTAGAAATGTTTGCACAAAACATTATGGAAGCAGGCCAACACTTTTTAGATAACCCAATGGAAGCGCCATTTGTGCCAAGTTGGAATCGAGTGGTATCGGCTATGCCTGATGTATTTGAACGTTTAAAAGAGGCGGTAGAGCTCGATAACGAAGAATACAGCTAAGTTAAAAAAATAAATATAAAAACGGTTAAAGGAGTCGCGTGTGAGTACAGTGAATGAATTATTTTTACAGCGAGTAGAGCAGCATCTACACATTATTTACAAAGATGTTGAGCTGCCTATATCGATAGCAGAGTTTGCACAGCAACTCATTAAAATTATTTTAGGTGACAGTCCACTTCGCGACCCAACTCCACACACTAACCGATGGGATGAGCAAGATATTGTACTGATTGCTTATGGTGATTCGATTATAAAGCACGACGACACTGAGTTTGCGGTAGCAAACCCAATCGAAGCCCCACTAAAAACCTTGCATCGATTTATAAAAGAGCAGTGCGATATGCAAATTAACGCCCTGCATATTTTACCTTTTTACCCGTATAGCTCTGACGAGGGGTTTGCGGTGATGAACTACGTGCAAGTCAACGAGTCGTTAGGTGATTGGGAAGACATAAAACGCATTGCTAAAGATGTAAAGCTAATGGCTGATTTAGTTATTAACCATTGCTCTAGCCGAAGCGTTTGGTTTGAAAACTTTTTAAATGATTTACACCCCGGCAAAGATTACTTTAAAACTGCAAGCTTAAGCGATGATTTAAGCCAAGTTGTTCGTCCGCGCACATCGTCTTTACTCAATACAGTAACAACTCCCAGTGGTGAAAAGCATGTGTGGTGTACGTTTAGCCATGATCAAGTTGACTTTGATTTTGCAAACCCAGAGGTTTTGAAAGAGTTTGTAGGCATTATTCGGCATTATTTAGACAACGGTGTGAGGCTTTTTAGGCTCGATGCAGTGGCGTTTTTGTGGAAACAACTTAATACAAGTTGTATTAACCTGCCACAAACCCACGAAGCCGTTAGGCTAATGCGCACGCTTATTGAGCATGTTGAGCCAAGTGTGGTGATCATCACTGAGACAAATATACCAAACCAAGAAAACCTTTCGTATTTTGGTAATGCCAATGAAGCGCATGCTATTTATAACTTTGCTTTACCTCCGTTACTACTGCATACCTTATTAAGTGGTGATAGTTCGGCACTCAAGCATTGGATGATGAGCATGCCACCTGCGCAAAACGGTACCGCATACTTTAATTTTATTGCGTCTCATGATGGTATAGGGCTTCGTCCAATTGAGGGATTATTGCAGCCAACTGAAGTGGCGTCGCTGGTCAGTACAACCATGCAATTTGGTGGTCGCGTTTCAATGCGAACCAGTAATGATGGCACCCATACACCATATGAGTTAAATATTGCGTTATTTGATGCAATGCAAGGAACACATAATGGGCCTGACAAATTTGGCTTTGAGCGTTTTATGTGCGCGCATGCCATTATGTTCGCGCTTGAGGGGATACCTGGCTTATATATTCATAGTTTACTTGCCACAACCAATGATTATGAGCGTTTTGAAAACTCGCAACACAACAGGGCAATTAATCGCCATCGTTGGCAAGAATCAAAACTGTTAGCCGCAATTGGCGAAAAATACAGCCATCATCACAAAGTGTTTACTTCAATTAAAAACTTATTAGGTGTGCGTAAAAAACAACGTGCATTTCATCCTAATGCCACTCAGTTTACGTTACATCTTTCTGGTGGATTATTTGGCTTTTGGCGCCAGAGTATAGACCGCAGACAAAGTATTTTTTGTGTATTTAATATTAGCGATAAACCGCAAACACTTTTATTGGCTGACTTAAATTTAATTAATACTCAGCAGTGGTTTGACTTAGTGTCAGGAAAAACAATAGAGGAAGGGCAGTTAACGATTGAACTTGAACCGTATCAATGTGTTTGGCTAAGTAATATAAAATAACAAATAGGCCGGGCAAGCGTTGCCTGGCCTATTATTCACTTTAAATTAAAGCTTGTAAGAAAAGCTTACATAACCAAAGCGGCCAATGTTATCGTAGCTTGCGCTACCGGCGCCTGTACCGCGTGTACCGTATGGTAGTTCACGGTTAAATAGGTTATCTACACCTACTTTAACGCCAACACCGCTATCGAAGCTGTAACCTACAGTCATATCGGTAATAAAGTATTTACCGTAGCTCATGTTGCTATTAGGGTTTGAGTTTTGAGCAAGTTCAACATTTGTATAAAGGTCTACTTCGTCAATAAAGCGTGTTTCAACAGTACTGAAAAAGCGGTCAATTGAGTAGCTTACAGATAGATTTGCTTGCCATTTAGCTTCGCCAGAAGTACCTGCTGCTTCAATAAAGTTGCTTGGATCATCTTGGAAAGGGTAGTCTTTTCGTTCAATTAAGTAAGTACCAATTAAACGTGTTTTAAAGCTACCTTCTAGGGCTTCAAAATCGTAGCCTAGTTCGAAATCAACCCCCGATGCTTTTTGACCCGCCACGTTTAATACAGAGTTTTGGATTAACGAAATTTCGCTGTTTGCATCGCGCGTAATTAAATTACAGTACTGGTTGTTGATGCCAGTAGTGCTGTCTACACAGCGGTCAAGAATATCTTGCGCGCTGATTGTATCAATGGCATCTTCAAGTTCAATTTCCCAGTAATCGATAGTTAATACTGCGTTGTCAATAAACTCTGGTTGGTAAACAATACCTACTGTTGTACTTGTTGACTCTTCACCTTTTACGTCACGGTTACCGCTTGTTAAGCCATTTAAAGACGCTGAATCGTAGTCTGAGTTAAAATCATTTGCTACATCTAATGCAGCACAGTTAGCGCGTCGGGTCGTGCTGTTTGACAAGTCATTTAGGTTTTCAGCACGACATGGATCGTCAACACTGTAGAAAGTTTGGCTAGGTGCACCAAATACTTCACCAATATTAGGTGCTCTAAGGGCAGCAGATTGCGTTACACGCACGCGTAGCTCGTCGTTTACTGTCCAATCTAAACCGAGCTTCCAACTTGTTGCTTCGCCAATCGTACTGTAATCGGCATGGCGTACCGCGGTATCAAACACTAAGTCTTGAATAAGCGGTAAATCAGTTAAGATAGGCATTGAAGCTTCAAAAAACACTTCACGCACGTTAAACGAGCCTTTATCTTCGCCTAGTGCGTTAAAAAATGTACCTTCTGCGTTATCTGGCTCGTTCGTTTCGCTTTCTTCTTTACGATACTCTGCGCCAAAAGCAATACCTACATAACCGGCTGGTAGCTCAAAAATAGCGCCGTTTGCAAGCGAAGCTGATACAACAGTTTGCTCAATGGTGGAGTCGCCAATAGACACTGTGTTTATGTAATCAATGGCTTGTTGGCTTGGTGCGCCAAAGCCCATAATATTAACAGGTACACAGCCATCAGCTTGTGCCTCTGCGCTACGACACACAATATTACCATTTGCATCTTCAGTGGCATCAAGCGCATTAAAGTAGTTTGCTAAAATCATGTTAGCGCCATTTTCGCGCTCTAATTCTGTTTTACCGTATACGATTGATGTATCTAGTTCCCAATCTTCAAATACAGTGCCTTGTAAGCCTGTAACAAAACGGGTTGTTTCACGGGTGTTGTTTTCAACGCGGCGGCCTAAGTCAGTCATCATGCGGTTAACCATGATTGACTCAACACCTTCTTCTTCCATACGCGCTTTAATGCTTGGGTCTAGGTATGGGTTATCTAGCTTAATGCTGTTGTCGCTATCAAAAAAGAAAAACGCAGGTTGGCCTATGCTTTCGCCTTGGCTATTTACATATTTAGCGTCGAAGTAAGCATTTAAATCATCAGTCACATCGTAGTTAACTTTAAAGTTTACGTTGTAACGCTCAAACTCAGGTTGAATTTCTTCAAACTGACCTAGGTTAAAAAAGTCACAGTTAGCACATGAAAGGCCGTCAACATTGTCACCAATGTATAAATCGCGAGCGGTACTATCTGGGTTAAAGCTATTTGTGTAACCATTTTCTAATGCATAAACACCTGCGTTGTTAATCGCGTAGTAACCTGCGTTAGGTGTTAGTATTTTGTCTGGAAAGTCTGCGCTGTCTTTGTTTTCATCGGTTTGTGCCTGATTACGTAGGCTTCTGAACGATGTGCTTGTCCATGGGTGGTCTAGGGCATTTAACGACTCTTGTGAAGAATACTCTACTGCAAAAGCTGCATTACCACGATCATCATTAAAGTTTGAACCGTATGAAAAAGTCGCTTTTTTGTTGTTATAGCTATTTAGGTCGGCAAAGCCACGGGTTAGGCTTACATCTAAACCTTCAATATTATCTTTTAATATAAAGTTAACCACACCCGTTACGGCGTCAGCACCATATACAGCAGAGGCGCCACCAGTAATAATTTCAACACGTTCAATCCATACGCTTGGAATTGTATTAGTGTCAACTGATTGAGAGCCCGCAGAGCTTGATACGTGACGTTTACCGTTTACAAGTACAAGTGTGCGGTCTGTTCCCATATTACGTAAATCAAGGATGTTTAAACCTGCAGTACCTATAAAACGACCAGAGTTAGCCATTGAATAAGTGCTACCCAGTGCAGGAAGGTTATTTAATGCTTCACCAATATTAACAGCGCCACTATTTACAAGTTGATCGCCACTGATTACGGTTACGGGAGCCGGTGCAATTGCGCCTTCACGTAATATGCGTGAGCCTGTTACTTCAACGCGTTCTATTTTTTTTGCTACTTGCTCATCTTGAGCTAATACTGTGCTACTCGCTGTTGCAGCAGCGGTTAGTAGTGCACATTTAATGCTGTTGGAAATTAAAGAATAATGTTTCATGAGTTCCCTAATGGGTGTTTGTTATGAAAAAATGCTTAACAAAATTGGCATAGTTAAATAGCAACATTGTCATCACATTTGGCTAAAGAACTAACGATTATTGCACGCTCGCAAATAAGATTAAACCCTCTGAAAGCCTCTATATTGTTATGTTAAGGTTTGAAATTAATTTTATTTATAGTGTTATAAGTTGTTACTTTTGTTTAAATTATGATGACAATAAGATGGGGCTTTTCTTGGTTGTTTACCTTTTTTAGCCACGTTGTTTACATTGAGTTATTAATATTAAAATTGACGCGGAGTTTTTGATCTATTTGCTGTTTATTTGACTCGTCAAAATGCTAGTTAAATTGCAGATGTAATTAACAGGTGTGTTTGTTAATTGTGCTATTAAGTTACTTAAATGTATATTTTTGCTGATTTAGCGAGCTGGGCGTTCAATGGTGTTATTAAAATAAATGTTTAAATTGAGTAAATTTCATCATCTTTATTAAATGTGTCGTTATTCATTTGTTGATCTAGATACATTCAATGTTAGTAAAATAGGTAGTTATTTGATTTTAACTTTAACTTAATGCTGACTATTACCAATATTAAGTTGTAAACCCCCTTTACAGCATATAAAGAGTGATTGCTGATTCGTTACTTTATTCTGTTTACTTGATACAATTTGTATTATCAGTTTTTTTAGGGCTTTTCATGAAATACACTTACCTCATTATTGTCATTTTATTTAGCTCGCTCAGTTATGCCAGCGAGACTATTGATCTAGAATTAAACATGAAAAACACAGGGCTTGCTTATAAAAAAGCGGTACAAGCTAGCAAGTTAACAGAGTTTAATACCGCAATTGATGAATTTATTAAGCTGGTGGAAGTAAGCAAAACGGCAAAGTTTTACAAGAAGCCCGAACAGTCGGTTAAGGGGCTTGATAAAGTGCTTACACAAGCAAGGCTTGCAAAAAAAGCGGCTAATCAGCAAGGGCTTACTGCTGCTAAAGTACCGCTTAAACGCATTGATGATTTACGAAAAAAATATCATAAACTACATGAGCCACCAGGCTTTTTTGAATTATTGTTTGGAAAGTAAGGAATAGTTATGGAAATTTCGGTTTCATTATTAGAAGGCCAAAAGCAAAGTGCTAAATTTGGTGATTTGGAAGTAATTAGCGATCAGAGTATTTCGGCTGGTGGTGGTGCAGAGTACCCAGAACCATTTGACTACTTTTTAGTGAGTATGGTTTTGTGTGCAGGGTTTTATGCGCGAAAATTTTGTGAGCAACGTGACATTTCAACAGAAGGTATGACACTTACACAAAACAACGAAAATGTAGATGAAAATGGTAAAAAGTTATTTTCAATCGAAATTAATTTGCCTGATGGTTTTCCTCAAAAGTATAAAAAAGCATTAATTGCGGCAGTAAATACATGTACTGTTAAAAAAGTAATTCAAGCTGTGCCTGAGTTTTCTGTTGTTGTAAAATAAATTCACCAATATGTAGGTAACTTTAACGAGTTACCTCTTTCATTTTAATACCCTTGCCTTGCCGCTCACCCTAAAATACGACGTTTTTAGATAGCTATAAACACAACAATTACGAGTTGTAATTTGGTGTGTTTTTTATTGGTTTTTCAATATGTGATGCTTTTATAAGCACTCTTGGTGGCTATTTAAACAAATAAATCAAAAAGTAATCACTTAGTTCAAAAATACTGGCTATTCATGTTTAGGCTGTTATAACTATAAACACAACAATAAAAATAGTTAAACATATTTACAGTAGATACTGAGGTATTTTATGAGCGACGCAATACAACAAGAACAAATAGATCAAGGGGTAATGGAGACCTTAAGAGAGCGCGACCATAGTGCCTTAGCACAGCAAGTTAACCATCTTGGCTGCGATAATAACGACATTATTGAGCTACTAGCTCATTATATGGCGTTGAGCGAGCAAGAAAATGATGAATTATTTGATGACTGGTACGATAATCTATCAAAAGACCAACATACTGTTTTAAAAGTATTTGAGGTATATAGAGGCCAATACGAACATCAAAATTAAATCTTTATTTAATTAATAGCTTGTATTGGTTGTATACTAAGATTTATTGATAAAGATTATACGGCGGTTAATTTGAGTAAGAGTTAATACGAGTTAGCTTTTAACATTTTGTCGATAACATTACTTATATTACAGATAAAGGCGTGCTTTAAAGTGCTAAATTCAGAATCGATAAAAACGAGAAACAATGTAAAGGTAATTGGTAGCGGCTCTAAAACATTGCTATTTGGACATGGATTTGGATGTGACCAAAACATGTGGCGTTTTTTAACTCCTTATTTAGAAAAGCAGTTTAAAATTGTACTGTTTGATTATGTGGGTTCAGGTAATTCAGACATATCTCAATACAACAAACAACGATACAAAAAACTAGAAGGTTATGCCTTAGATGTAATAGAGGTGTGCACAGAGTTAAATTTATCGGATGTCGTATTTGTTGGCCATTCGGTAAGTGGAATGATAGGCGCGCTTGCGGCAGTTGAAAGGCCTGATTTAATTAGTAAATTAATTATGGTGTGTCCTTCTCCTTGCTTCTTAAATTTCCCGCCAGATTACCAAGGCGGGTTCGACAAAGAAGACCTGCAAGAATTATTAAGCTTAATGGATAAAAATTATATTGGTTGGGCTGACTATTTAGCACCACTGGTTATAGGTAATACTAACTCAGCTGAGTTGATTGGGGAGCTTTCAGGTAGTTTTTGTTCAACTGATCCTGTCATAGCCAAAAATTTTGCAGAGGCGACCTTTTTTTCTGACTATCGTTTTTTACTCACAAAAATTATACAACCTACACTCATTTTACAAAGCGAAGATGATGCACTCGCTGATGTTTCTGTTGGCCAGTACATTGAAAAGGAAATACAATCGAGTTCACTCATTGTTATAAGTGCACAAGGCCATTGCTTGCAAATGACTCACCCAGAGGTTGTAAGTCAATCTATTACTGATTACGTAAAGCAATAAGCGTGAAATCCATTAAAACAGAAAACAAAAAAGCATCTTATTCAGCTGACTGTTTTCTCAGTGGTGCCTTGATCACAGATTCTAAAAATACGATTATTTATGTAAATAGCTATTTTGAAGAGCACCTTTATTGGAAAAGTGATGAACTAGTGGGTCAAAACATAAATAAAATTTTGACCAAATCATCAAGAATATTTTTTCAAAGTTATCTTATTCCTACCTTGCTTCACGAAAAAACATCCGAAGAAATGCAGCTAATTATTTTTAATGGACAAGGGAGAAAAACCCCCATGACTATTAATGCTCAAATAAATGAAGAGGGGAAGGTGTTTTGGAGCCTTTTTAATTCATCAAAGCAGGATCAACTTTATGATGAGCTAATTAAAACACGAGAAAAACTAGAAGAGCAGGCTGAAGAATTAAAGTCATTAGCTTCTACTGATGAGCTAACTAATTTGTTAAACAGAAGAGAAATGAATTACCGCAGTACTTTACTGTTAGAACAATCGTTAAGATCAAAGCAGTCTGTAGCCTTGCTTGTTATAGATATAGATAATTTTAAATTAATTAATGATACTTTTGGCCACTTAGAAGGCGATCGTGTTTTAAAAGAGCTTGGGCAAGCACTAAAAAGTTTTGGACGACAAACCGATTTAATTTCCCGCTATGGTGGTGAAGAATTTTTAATCATGCTACCAGACACAGATAAAAAAGGGGCCTTACTATTTTGTAATAGATTGCATGCCATTATTGCGGACATATTAGTCGATAATAAGCCTGTGACTGTGAGTATAGGTATGACCATAAGTAATACAATAAACACATTTATAGATTTATTTACACAAGCAGACAACGCTGTTTACCAAGCAAAATCGCTTGGTAAAAATAGAACTCAGCTGTTTGGGGACGATAACACTATTTAATGATTAGTATCGTTGTTGCATGTATTGTTGAGGAGTGAATTGCTGGGTTGCCAAATTCTATCCCATATTTTATCCATATCATTGAAGCTTGGACGTTGACTTATTTTGTCAAAATTACTGGCTGTGACTCCCTCTGAATTTATTTCACCTACTTGAAAATTAAACACATACTGACATTCCATTCCCATGCGCAAGTCTGACAAAATCACTTTGTTTTGCTGCTCTCTTACTGAATAGAACCCTTTTGTAAACCATTGCAAGCGTTTTACACCCCATTCATTTTTAATGTTATTTAATAGCGAGGGATTTGTAGGATATGCACTAAGTGTTACCTCGTCGGGTTCATCAAATACAGAGGCATAGCCTTCATAGTAATGCTCGTCAGACATAACAACGACTCGCCAAAGCAAGGTAGTAAGTGGCGCTGGTGTGCTTATATACTTCTCATACGTAATGTTTTTGTTGTTTAGCGCCGTTTTTACTTTGTCATCAATCATGACTTTCAATGCAAAAGACGTACATAAATAAAGTGAGCTTAATCCAAGCGCAATACTATTAATTTTGTAGGCGGTGTTTGATGATACTTTAGGAAGTAACGTACACACGACTCCTAGCAATAATGGAAGTGTATAAAGGGGATCAATTATAAACATATTTGATAACGCAAAAGGGTGCTCAGTAAACGGCCACATTAATTGGGTGCCATATACGGTAAAACTATCTAGCAATGCGTGGGTTGATAAGCACAAAAACACTAACCAAAACCATCTCACTTTGTAAGTTTGCATGCCAGAGTGTAATTTTAATATAAGCCATACGATAAGTGGGCTTATTAATAAATGGATAAAGAAGGAATGGCTAAAACCGCGATGATAAGTAAATGACTCTACAGGGCCGCCATAAGGTAAAAAAACATCTAGGTCGGGCAAGGTGCCAAGCGCTGCACCCCAAAATACCGCTTTACGACCAATTTTATTGCCTAGCACGGCGTAGCCTACAGCACTACCCAAAGCAACCTGTGTTAACGAGTCCATATAAATCCTTTATTAATTATAAGTCTGTTTATACTGATTAAAAGCGTAAAAAGGCCACTTATAATGCAAGCTTTGGTTTTATAAAATCTAAAAATACAACAATGCGAGACGACACCGCACTGTTTTTGTAATAAACGGCTTGTATATCTTCTCGATGGTTTGGTGTTTTAATACTATTTGCTAAAACATTGACTAACCTACCAGCTTTTAAATCGTTTCCAATCATAAAATGCGAGAGTAAAGCAATGCCTTGGTTTGCTATACATAGTTGTCTAATTGTTTCGCCGCTGCTTGCTGTGATTTCAAACGAAAGCTTTGAGGGTATGTTAAGAGGCCAGTTATTGAGCGCGGGTGAGTCGGTAAAGCCGATAAGTTTATGTTGGCCCAAATCGCTTGCTTGAGTAAGTTCAGGTGCGTTTTTCAAATACTCAGGGCTTGCGACCAAATGCAATTTACTGGCCCCCAACTTTTTTGCATACAGGTTTGAATCTTTTAAATCACCAATACGTATGGCTAGGTCAGTTTTATGCTCTAGTAAATCAATAATGCTGTCGTGAGAGGTAATATCAAGCATAATGTGGGGGTACTGCATATTAAACTCAGCAATCAAAGGTACCAATTGGTGCAGTACAAAAGGGCTTGCTGCATCAATACGTAACTTTCCACTGGGTGACTGTTTTAACAGTTTGATTGCCTCTTCGCCGGTTTGTAAGGTGTTTAAGCCATCACGAGCATATTTAATAAAGGTATGGCCCTCTTCGGTTAGCTCTAATCGGCGAGTGGTCCTGTTTAGTAACGTACATTGTAATGTATTTTCAAGACGAGATACGGCACGCGACACTTTTGCTACTTGCTGATCAAGCAAATTAGCAGCTGCTGAAAAACTCCCGCTATCTACTACCGTTAAAAACATTTCTAAGTCTTCGGTTTTTGCATGCTGAGCCATATTTTAGCACCTTACTTTTGCATTTTTTACAAAAGTATTTTGTCACTAATGCTATTTTTTGCAAACACATTTTTAGTCAAACTGTAATTCTTAACTAATAATGAGGATTTAATTATGCCATTGGCTTTGTGGGCGCTAACCTTAAGCGCATTTGCAATAGGAACAACCGAGTTTGTAATAGTGGGATTAGTGCCTACTATTGCAAACGATTTAGGCGTAAGCCTACCTTCAGCGGGTTTGCTAGTGAGTTTATATGCGGTAGGTGTGGCTATTGGTGCACCGGTACTTACTGCACTCACCGGGAAATGGAATCGTAAAATTGTACTTATAAGCTTAATGGGCTTATTTGTGCTGGGGAACTTATTAGCATGGCAAGCGCCAAGTTATGAAACATTAATACTTGCGCGTATTTTAACAGGCTTAGCCCATGGGGTGTTTTTCTCAATTGGTTCTATGATTGCCACAAGCTTAGTAAGTAAAGATAAAGAGGCCAGCGCTATTGCAATTATGTTTACGGGACTCACGGTTGCACTTGTAACAGGAGTGCCATTAGGAACGTGGATAGGCCAGCATTTTGGCTGGCGTGCAACATTTTTAGTGGTATCGGTGTTGGGCTTAATTGCTTTGGTAGGAAGTGCTATTTTGGTACCCAAAAACTTGAAGCAGTCTATCCCTGCAACCTTTAAAGAACAGCTTCAGGTTATTGTTAAACCGCGCTTATTACTCGTATATTTAATGACTATTTTAGGTTATGGCGGCACGTTTACAGCATTTACTTATTTAGCGCCGATTTTAGAGCAGGAAACTGGCTTTGCACCCTCAGCTATTGGTTTAATTATGCTGGTTTATGGTGCATCTGTAGCGGTAGGCAATATTTGGGGTGGAAAACTTGCGGATAAACGCGGCCCAATAAGTGCACTCAGTATTATATTTAGTGCTCTTAGCATTATTTTATTGGCACTTACATTTACCATGGATAATAAAGTAGCTGCCGTACTTACAATTTTAGTTTGGGGCGCCTTTGCGTTTGGTAACGTGCCAGGCTTACAGCTTTACGTTGTAAAACAAGCACAAAAACATACACCTAATGCTGTGGATGTTGCATCTGGATTAAATATAGCCGCTTTTAATATTGGTATTGCACTTGGCTCAATCATTGGTGGAAGCGTAGTGGAAAGTATGACTCTGCGAGACACAGCATGGATAGGCGCCGTTATTTCTGTATTGGCACTTATAGTGACTCGTTACAGTGGCTTGCTTGATAAGCGTGAAATTCAGCGAGCATAAAGTGTAAACTTTGTATCATTAAACCCTTGAAACGCATTTTTATAACCTCATAGCTACTGTGAGGTTATTTTTTGAGAAAGTAAAAGGTGTATTTTTTAACGCTATTCAATAGCTGTATTTTAAACCAACGTATAAGGATAGATTCATGACACAACGTGTAATTGAAATGCCGAATTTAGGTGTTGGAACATTTCGTTTAGAAGGCGATACTGCATACAACTCGGTAAAAATGGCATTAGATGTCGGGTTTCGCCATATAGACACAGCGCAAATTTATGGTAACGAAGAGCAAGTAGGCCAAGCTATAAAAGATAGTAACATTCCGCGCAGCGAAATATTTTTAACGACTAAAGTGTGGAATAACAAACTCAATAAAACTGATTTTATTGCAAGCGTAGAAAAGTCTTTAGAAAAGCTGCAAGTAGACTCTGTTGATTTATTGCTTATTCATTGGCCTGCGCCATCAAACGATGAGCCAATGAGTGAGTACCTAACTGAGCTTTTAAAAGCTAAACAGCTTGGTTTAACAAAACATATTGGCGTGTCTAATTTCACTATTGCAAACTTAAACGAAGCAATGCAAACGCTAGACTCGCGTGAAATATTTACTAACCAAGTTGAGGTACATCCGTACTTAACCAATACAAAATTACGTGCGTTTTGTGCTCAGCACGCCATACACGTAACGGCTTATATGCCGTTTGTGGTCGGTAAAGTCCTAAAAGATGAAACGATTCTTGATATAGCGAATAAGCATAACGCTTCACCTGCGCAAGTTGTAATTGCTTGGGAAAACGCAAATGATATGACTACGATTCCATCGTCAACTAAGCGTAAAAACTTGGAAGATAACTTTATCGACCATGTTAAGTTAGATGATGAAGACATTGCCCGTATTGATGCACTTGATTGTGGCGACCGCCAAGCAACGCCTGATTTTGCGCCGCAGTGGGATCAGTAATAAAATACGCAAAACAACATTAGGTGTAGCAAAACTGCACCTTTGTTTTTAAAAAGGACTGATCATGTTAACAGTAATCGCCACTATTTCGAGTAAAAATATTGATGCAGATGTTGTATTAACTGCACTCGAAAACCTGCAAAAGTACTCGCGCCAAGAAGTTGGCTGTCTACGTTATGAGCTATCGGTAAAAAGTGATGCGCAGCAAACGACTTATTTGGTGACTGAGCAGTGGGCATCAGATGAGCATTTTGAATCGCACAAAAACGAGCCACATTTTAAAGCTTTTGGAACACAAGTTACCGGGCTTCTAACAAGCAGTAATATTGACGTTTACAACACCATTGGCTAGTAAAAAGTACTCTTATTAGTTAGTTAGTAAAATACAGTGGCGACGTAAACTTATATCGCCATTTGCGTTACTCTGTATTTTAAACCCCAAGCTTGTATAAATCTCAGCCGTATTTATTTAATCGATAAATCGTACTTTAAAATAAGTGCATCTATGTAACGGGCACGCAATGTGTGTTGTTTTTCGTGATCAGCCCCGTGCCCTAATGCTTTATTAAGCAGTTTCATAGCGGGGTGAAGTTGCGTGCGTTCTTGTTGGTTTAAACTTCCTTTAGTGCGCAATTCAGTAATATCGTCTACCAGCAGGCGTCCTATATCCACACAGACTATTTCGTCAATTAAACCGTTTTGTGTCAGTACGCCGTATTTGCTGCATAAAAACTGTTGCCACACTTGCTGTAAATGCTCGTCTATTTCGCAGCCAAATAATTCTTCATTAAAATTAAAGCCTTGCTGAGCAAGTTTACTCAGGCTTGCTGTGTACTGCTGCTCAAAGTAATTAAAGGCATTGCTTGAGGATTCAATTTTTTGTTTTATTAGCCCTTGCCCCCAATTTACACAACCTCGCGGGTAATAATCATCGTACTCTTCACATTCATACAAACCAGAATACGAGCTGCAACTTAACTGGCTTTTTATACAATAACTTGGTTTAGGAAAAATACTTTGCTGCTGCCACGTATCTAGTTGCTCGGCGTCAATATTTAAAGCATGGCAAAGCTCATCGGTGGTATAAAAATGAGTGGCTAAGTAGTCAGATAAACGCATAAAGGCTCGCTTAAAGTTAAAAATACAAACACTGTTTAAATGTACAGTATTTGTATTTTGTATTATCAAACTAAATAACACAAGCCATTTTACGTTTATTATTAGCTTAGGCCTGCAAAAATGCGTGTAAGTATGTTACAAATAACGCAAGTTTTATAAATAATGAATTTTTATGCGCACCCTAGAACAAATTAAACAAGCAAGCTTAATTACTGCTATTAAAACCCCGTATTTAGCTAATGGTGAAATAGATTTAGTCAAGTATGATGAACTCGTCGAAATACAAATTGCAGCGGGTGTAGATGGCATTGTGGTTGGTGGTACAACCGGCGAAGGTCAGTTAATGAACTGGGAAGAGCATTTAATGCTTATTGCGCACAGTGCAAACAAGTATGGCAATCAGTTACTAATTGTTGGTAATACAGGCAGTAATAATACACGCGAGGCAATAAAAGCCACTAAATATGGCTTTGCAAGTGGAATGCATGCAGCGCTGCAAATTAATCCATATTATGGCCGTACGTCTATTGCGGGTGTAAAAGAGCACTTTAAACGCGTGCTCGATATAGGCCCTGCGTTTATTTACAACGTAGCAGGGCGCACAGGGCAAGATTTAACACCTGATATTATTGAGCCATTAGCAAAACACCCTAACTTAATTGGTGTAAAAGAATGCGGTGGTAACGAGCGAATTGCACATTACGAGCAGCAAGGTATTGCGTGCTGGTCTGGTAACGATGACGAAGCGCACGACGCACGCCATGTACACAAAGCCCACGGTGTTATATCGGTTACCTCTAATCTTATTCCTGGGTTGTTTCGCCAGCTAATGGATACTAAAAATGATGCGTTAAATAGCTCATTACAACCTTTAATGAACTGGTTGTTTTGCGAGCCAAACCCGATTGCAATAAACACGGCATTGATGATGACGGGCGCGGTAAACCCCGTATTTAGATTGCCGTATTTGCCACTGAGCGATGAGCAACAAGCACAAGGCGAGGCTTTAATAAACGAGCTTAACGTTGATGATATTGCGGGCAATAAAGCTAAGTGTATAAAACAAAGTGATATTGCTTTGCTTTCTTAGGTTATATGAGCCAGCGCTGAACAGTTAGTAAGTGCTGGCATTTATTTAATGAATATTTTACTTTTATTGCTAATGTCGGTAAAATTCTCGCCCCCTTACTTACTAAATAACGTTTATTTGTGAAATTTGTTGTTGAAGAACTCGCTACATGGATTAAGCCTGAACAGCGACAAGCCCTCTTTGAAAATTGGTATGACTCATCACCAATAACATTAAGCTGGGTAACTGCAATGCAGCGCAGAAGGATGACGCCATTTGTGAAAATGGTTTTACATAGTGCGTACCAGGTTACAAATGAAAAACCGTATGAAAATATGCCTGTTGTTTTTTCGTCACGACATGGCGATTTTCATAAAACAGCTAACTTACTAGGTGACCTCGCTGAGCAACTGCCCTTATCACCGACAGGCTTTGGCTTAAGTGTGCATAATGCTGCTATTGGGATGTACAGTATTATTAGTGGTAACACCCAACCTATGATTGCTATTGCAGCGGGTAAGGATAGCTTTGCTTGCGCTTTAATAGAAGCATACATAAAGTTAGTAGAGTTTAAGCAAACACATATATTAGTTGTTCATACTGATGAATCACTTCCTGATCCCTACACGACATTTGCTGATGAGAAACAAATAACTCATTCTATTGCGTTAGTTATGCGATTAGCTACAGAAAATGAAGCTCATTTTAGTCTAACCAAACAGGCGGCTAATAATTGTGGGCATTCAACTACTCCTTTAAGTTTAGAGTGCGCAAAAGCAATGTTTAACAAACAAAGCGCCAGTGCTAATGGTTGGTTGCTAAGCCACTATGTTTAACACAACAATAAGAGTAATAGGCCTTATTTGGCGTATTATAGCCACTGGCCTTTGTTTTAGTTTATTTGGTTTAGGTGGTCTATTTTTAGCGTTACTTATATTCCCTGTTCAACGTTTTTTTCAACGCTGTCCTGTAAAACAAAAAGAAAATGCGCGTACGGTAGTGCATTATAGTTTTAAATTTTTTGTCGGTTTAATGCACCACAGTGGCGCTATCCGTTTTCATATAAAAGATAAAGCCCATTTAGCTAATTTGAAAGGCGAGCTTGTTTTGGCTAATCACCCATCACTTATTGATGTTGTGGTACTTATATCGGTCATTAAAAATGTTGATTGCGTTGTAAAAGCACACCTTTTTACAAACCCTTTTATGCGTGGTGTGATAAAAAGTACAGGTTATATAAGCAATGAAGACCCGCAAGAACTATTAAAGGAATGCGAACAAACACTAAAAAGAGGGAATAACTTAATTGTTTTTCCTGAGGGAACACGTTCAGTACCTCATAATACGCTTAAATTTAAAAGGGGGGCTGCAAATATAGCCCTTAGATGCCATGCTCCTATAACAACCGTATTGATTAAAATGAAACCTAACACGTTAACTAAAGAGACACCTTGGTACAGAGTAGCCCCATACCAAGCGCATTTTTCTATGCAACTAGCACCACATTCTTTCAAAAGCGATATTATTTATACAAGCGACGTACCTGCAATACAGTCTCGCTTGCTTACGAAAGGCTTACAACAATACTTTACAAAAGAGCTTAGCTATATATGAGTGAATTAAAACAACAAATTAAACAATTGATTATTTCGAGCCTAGATCTTGAAGATATGACCATTGCCGATATAAAAGACGACGAGCCATTATTTGTAGACGGTTTAGGGCTAGATAGCATAGATGCGCTAGAACTCGGGCTTGCTATCAAAAAAGAATTTGACGTAAAAATTGATGCAAATTCAGAACAAACTAAAGCGCATTTTGCGAGTGTTAACTCTTTAGCGCAATTTATAGAACAATCACGTACTTAATTAACACACACTAGGAATAATAATGAAAACCGCTGCTGAAATTTATGATGTATTACACGGCATTTTAGAAAATGAATTTGAAATAGATGCTGAAGATATCTCTTTAGAAGCTAACCTGTACGAAGATTTAGACTTAGACAGTATCGACGCTGTAGATTTAGTTGTTAAGTTACGTGAAATTACAGGTAAGAAAATTGAGCCTGACGCATTTAAACAAGTTCGCACTGTGCAAGATGTTGTATCTGAAATAGAAAAGCTCGTTAAATAAGCATGTTTAAGGCATTTTTAACAGCGTTAATAATGATTTTTTTAACGTGTTACCCTTTCATTGTTTATATAGGGCTGACACGTTTCAACAGTTATTTACTCACTGTGATTTTATTAACACTGTTAATAATAAGGCTTTGGTTAAGCAAGCCTTTATTAGCTAAAATGCCATGGATAAAGCCAGCCTCATTACTTGGAATTTTAGCTATTGGCTTATCAAAAACTATCGGCAGTGATTTTGGTATTCGGCTTTATCCGGTTATTGTAAATACTGTTATGTTTTTTGTTTTTGCTTACTCGCTTTATAAGGGTCCAAGCATCATAGAAACGTTTGCGCGTATCACTGAGCCAAAGCTTGATAAGAGAGCCATTTCGTACACTAAAAATGTAACTAAAATATGGTGCGTTTTTTTTGTTTTTAACGCCAGTATAGCGTTATACACTAGTGTGTTTACAAGTCTTGATGTGTGGGCATTTTATAACGGTTTTATTGCATACATTATTATGGGTGTTTTATTTGCAGTAGAGTGGTTAGTAAGGAAAAAAGTAAAAAGGAATGCAGGTGTTTAATACTTTAGATAACGCAAGCATAAATATTCGATTTAATCATAGCGGCTCAGCGTTATCTGAGCGTCAATTTGTTAATGATATTAATCAAGTTTTGGCTAAAATTCCGCAATCGCCTACTAAAGCATCGGCAGTGCTTTTCAACAGTAGTAGCTATGATTTTGCTGTAAACCTTTTTGCATTGGCGCATAAAGGTTGGACTATAATTTTACCGCCTAATGGTCAAAGCGAAACACTCAATGCGCTTTTAGAGCAAACCCCTTACTATTTGGGCGATAGTGATTTGGTCGAGCATGCGACTACGCCATTTGAAAATATTGGTAATTTAACAACTACACCTAACTACACACCGTTCAATAAAATTGCTTGGCCGAGTGAAGGTAACCTTGTTTTTTATACTTCAGGCTCTTCAGGTCAAGCTAAGCCTATTTTTAAATCGTGGCGAGTGCTTAATAAAGAGATAAAAACGCTCAACAGTACGTTTGCTTTAAAACGTAACCCTGTATTTATTGCCAGTGTTTCGCATCAGCATATTTACGGTTTGTTATTTAGAGTGTTATGGCCGCTTAGCAATAACTACATAATTGATACAGACTTGCTTAACTACCCCGAGCATATTGCTACTAAACTTAAAACAAATACACAGGCCGTGTTTATATCCAGTCCGGCACAGCTAAAGCGGCTGCATCAAGATAACGTTTTAATAGAAGAAAAGTCACATTTACAGTGGGTTTTCTCATCCGGTGGGCCGCTTCAAAATGAAGACGCTGTCACTTTAAATAAACAGCTAAATAAACCCATTACTCAAGTATTTGGCAGCACCGAAACTGGCGGAATTGCATATCGTCAGGTTGTGTCTTTAGAGAACGTTAGTCATTGGCAGCCATTTTTAGGGATCACATTACACAGTACCTCTGAACAACGATTAGTGTTGAATTCGCCTTTAGTTGAGCAAACAAACTATTTATTAGATGACCGAGGTACATTATTTCAAAATGGCCAATTTGAATTACTAGGTCGTTTTGACCGTATTATAAAGCTTGAAGAAAAACGCTTAAGCCTTGACGAACTAGAGCTACATTTATGCAAAAGTGAGTGGGTGCAGGAAGCTAAAGTAATAACGCTAAATGGGAAACGTTTAGTATTAGGCGCTGTTATAGTGCTTACACAGAAAGGACAAGCATATTTAAACGCCAATGGAAAGTTAGCGACTAATACGCTTTTAAAAACACATACATTGAATCGTTTTGAAGGGATCTGTACGCCTAAAAAATGGCGTTTTCTAAATCAATTACCCTACAACACGCAAGCTAAAATAAATTTAAAAGTATTGGAGTCTCTTTTTGTCAAAGCTGATTAACACAAAGCCTGAACTTGTTAACTGTGTATCGTCAACACAGGGTCATTGCCTAACGCTTTTTATACCGCCAAGTTTAGATTATTTTAAAGGTCACTTTAGTCAAGGCCCTATTTTAGCAGGTGTAGTGCAGCTCGATTGGGCCGTAGATGCCGTGCGAAAATACTTTAATGTTAAACGTGAAGTAAAAGATATTGAAGTGCTTAAGTTTCAGGTTGTTATTACCCCTGGCCTAACAATTAAATTAACTGTAGAAGAAAAACCGAGCGGTAAGTATGGCTTTTCGTATCAATCAGATAAAGGCCAACACGCCTCTGGGCGCATAGTGTTTAAAAGTGATACAGATGAATAATTTTTGTATTGTTATACCTAATTTTAATCATGTAAGTGTTATTGATGAAGTACTTGCAGCGTTAACTGAGTATACGCTGCCGATAATAATGGTTGATGATGCCAGTAGTGTGCAGGCTAAATCTCTTTTTGCTACTCTTGAGAAAAAATATGCCCACCTCACTCTTATATCGCATGAGCAAAACGAAGGCAAAGGCGGTGCGGTACAAACAGGATTGCGCTGCGCGTATGAGCAAGGTTATAGCCATGCGATACAAGTAGATGCAGATGGTCAGCATAATTTATCAGATATCAAAAAGTTGATTGAACTTTCAAATACACACCCACAGGCATTAGTTAGTTGTTGCCCAGTGTATGATGAATCGGTTCCTAAACATCGTTACTTAGCACGTTATTTAACCCATGTGTGGGTATGGATAGAAACGCTCAGCTTTAAAATTGTTGACTCAATGTGTGGTTTTAGAGTGTACCCCTTAAATGTGACTAATAAGCTTATGAGTGAGGTTAAGCTCGGTAAGCGTATGGACTTTGATCCAGAAATACTAGTTAGGTTATATTGGCGCAACGTTCCATTTGTTTTTTTACCAAGCCAGGTTGTTTACCCAGAAAATGGCTTGTCACACTTTCAGCCACTTCAAGATAATGTGCGCATTTCGTGGTTACATACGCGTTTATTTTTTGGCATGCTGCTTCGTTCACCTGTTTTACTGTGGCATAAATATAAGAGACGTTATGGCCGTTAAACATTGGTCTAAAATGCAAGAGCGAGGTAACTTTTTAGGTATACAAATATTACTATTTGCCCATAAAATACTTGGTCGTAAAGGGCTGTGGGTTATTTTGTTCCCGGTTGTTTGCTATTTGTTTATTACCGGTAAAGTTGCACGCGCGGCTTCTAAGCAGTTTTTAGCTCAAGTTAATAATTACAATAATGTTGAGCGTAAAGTAACTTTTAAACAACAGCTTTTGCATTTTTGTAGTTTTGCCGATAGCGCCCTTGATAAAATTGATGGTTGGCTCGGTCGAATTTCAAAAAAGGATATCCAATATACTAATGAACAGCTGTTTATTGATTTAAATGAGCAACAGCAAGGGGCCATTTTTATTGGCTCTCACTTGGGTAACCTTGAGGTATGTAGAGCACTGAGCCAGCATCGTAGCAGTAAAAAAATTAATGTGCTTGTATTTACTCATCACTCTGTTGAATTTAATAAAATGCTTAAAAAAATTAATCCCGTGGTGTCGGTTAACTTAATTCAAGTGAGCGATATGGGGCCTGATCTAGCCATTCTATTAAAAGATAAAGTAGAGCAGGGTGAAATAGTCGTTATTGTTGGTGATAGAACAAGCACTACAACGGGTGAGCGATCAACACGTGTTGAGTTTTTAGGTAAGCCTGCATCTTTTTCTCAAGGGCCTTTTATATTAGCTGCATTATTAGATTGCCCCGTTTATTTTTTATTTTGCTTAAAAGATAAAAAAACAAAAAAGTATCATGTGATTTTTGAACATTATAGCCAAACATTAAAAATACCCCGCTCACAAAGGCAAGGTCTATTAACCACTGTAATTACAGATTTTTCTGCACGTTTAGGCTTTTATGCCGCGCGGTATCCTTTTCAGTGGTTTAATTTTTATGATTTCTGGCAAAACGATCAGCAAGTAGAACGCAGCAATGCAAAGGAGAAGTAGAGTGTCAGCTCAGGAAGTACAGCTTTTTGGAAACCAACAACTTTCTATTGAAAATATTGTTAATATTGCACATCAAAATACTCAGGTGCAATTAAGTGGCTGCGAGCAATTTAGCGCAAAAATTGATAGCGCGCTTAGCTTTTTAGACTCTCTACTCAAAGAAGATGGTGTGATTTATGGAGTAACTACAGGCTATGGTGACTCAGTTACGGTTCCTGTGCCACTTAACTTAGTTGATGAGCTGCCATTACATTTAACACGCTTTCATGGTTGTGGACTAGGTGATGTGTTTAATAAAGTACAAGGGCGTGCAATTTTAGCTACGCGCTTAGCATCACTTTCACAAGGCTATTCTGGCGTAAGCTGGGAAATGCTTAATCTTCTCAAAGACTATTTAAACCTTGATATAGTACCTGTTATTCCTCAAGAAGGTTCGGTAGGCGCTAGCGGTGATTTAACCCCACTGTCGTATGTAGCAGGTGCTATGGTTGGTGAACGTGATGTTTTTTACAAAGATAAAATACTTAACAGCGCACAGGTAATGCTAGCGGCTGGTTTAAAGCCTTTAACGCTTCGCCCAAAAGAGGGGCTTGCAGTTATGAATGGTACAGCTGTGATGACCGCACTGGCTTGTTTAGCGTTTGATAGAGCCAATTATTTAGCAAAACTTGCAAGTAGGATTACAGCATTGTCTAGCCTTGCTCTTAAAGGTAATAGTCATCATTTTGATGAAATTTTATTCTCTGTTAAGCCTCATCCTGGGCAACAACAAGTTGCTAAATGGATACGAGATGATTTAAACCATCATGACCATCCTCGTAACGCTGATAGACTGCAAGATAGGTACTCTATTCGCTGTGCACCGCATGTTATTGGTGTATTGCAAGATAGTTTGCCATTTTTCAGGCAGATGATAGAAAACGAGCTTAATTCTGCAAACGATAACCCCATTATTGATGGCGAGGGTGAACATGTACTTCATGGTGGCCATTTTTATGGCGGCCACATTGCAATGGCAATGGATAGTATGAAAACGGCGATTGCAAATCTGGCAGATTTAGCCGACAGGCAAATCGCTTCATTGGTCGATACTAAATTTAATAATGGATTACCATCAAATTTATCAGACAGTGAGGCTGAACGTCGTTACATAAATCATGGCTTTAAAGCCGTGCAAATAGGCGCCAGTGCCTATACTGCTGAAGCGCTTAAGTTAACGATGCCTGCAAGTGTATTTTCTCGCTCTACTGAGTGCCATAATCAAGATAAAGTAAGTATGGGGACTATTGCCTCACGTGATTGTTTGCGTATTTTACAGCTTACAGAGCAGGTTATTGCAAGTACGTTACTAGCAAGTATTCAAGGGGTGAGGCTGCGTATTAAACAAGGCGAACTTGAATTTTCAAGTTTAACTGCAGATATGCAAGCGATGTATACTGACATAACTCATTATTTCGAAAACCTAACTGAAGATAGGCCAATGGAAGCGGTGCTTAGACAAACCATTAGTTATATTCAGGAAAAACGTTGGGCTTTATATGAATAGTAGAGGCGCTTTGCTAACTCATGAAGTGGAAATTGAAATTCCATTTCATGACTGCGATCCGATGAATGTTGTATGGCATGGTAATTACCCTCGCTACTTAGAGGTGGCTCGCTGTGAGTTACTGCGATTATTTGATTACGACTATCCTCAAATGATGGAGTCGGGTTATGCGTGGCCAATAGTGGATATGCAAATTAAGTACGTGGCATCCGCCATATTTACCCAAAAAATTAAAGTGACCGCGCATTTAAAAGAGTTCGAAAACCGATTAAAAATTGATTATGTAATTACAGATGCCATAACGAATAAGCGTATTACTAAAGCGACTACCACTCAAGTTGCTGTTGAGATATCGACTAAAGAAATGCAGTTTGCCTCACCAGCGGTGATAGTTGATAAGCTTGCAAAAATACTTAGCTAATATTGGATGATGCTATGAATTATTTAAAAAATTGTGTGTTAGTTAGTGCTCTTTATTTTGTTTTTTTTAGTGCCAGTTTATTAGCTGCTACGACAGTTTCGGGTGAATTTAAGCAATTAAAGCATTTTGCCGGCTTCTCTAAACCATTCATCTCTAAAGGGGAGTTTACACTTGAGGGGGAAAAGCTGCTTTGGTATGTAAAAACACCAGTGCAAAGCACATTACTAATCGAGAATGGCCAAGTATTTGTTAAAAATAAAGAGGGTGAGCTTACTCCTCAGCCTGGCAGCGAGCAGTTTGTAGGCTTATTAACTGACTTACTCGCATTAGATATGAAAGCCTTATATGCGCGTTTTGATGTAACAAACCAAACAGACTGTTTATTATTAAAGCCAAAAGATACGCTATTAAAACAGCTGTTTAGCCATTTTATTCTTTGTGAATATAACCAGCGTGTACAAAGTATAACTTTAAATGAGCACTCGGGTAGCAACACAGTAATAGAGTTTTCTTATGCAAATACACCTAATAATTAATAAGTGTAAGTAACCTTCGGAAGAGTGATGTGATTAAACGTATTAGTGTACTTATTACATGGTTTGGTTTTTTAGCTGTTTTACTTTGTGCTGCTTTGTATATTACTAAGCCTGTATTAAATGCTGACATGTTTAGTTTATTACCAAAATCACATTCTCAATTGGCGTACGGCGAAGAGGTCTTTTTTAAAAAAAATGCAAACCGTATTATGTTTTCATTTACTGGTGATAGTAAAAACTTAGCACATGACGAGCTTAAATCATGGCTGTTAAAACGTGATATAAAAAATAGCTTTGAACTGCCAAGCATTGAGCAGTTATCTTCAGTGTTCTCTGCGTATCAACATGCGCTGCTCAGCGACAATTATAAAAATAGTATGGTTGATAAAGCACAGTTTGAGTCATTTTACCTTACTCAATTAAATCAATTAGGAAACCCTTTTGTAAGTGCCACACTAAAAGCCGATATTAGTTTAAGTCTTGCTGCATTTATAGGCGATAATTTAAAACAAAGTCAGTTATTCTCTTTAAGAAATGAGCGGTTAACGCGCCGTTTAAACCATAAGGATTATGCTGTTATATTGGCTACCATTCCTAATAATAGCCTTCCAATTGATGAGTCTATTAAGCTTGCGAGCAGCATTAAAAATAAGCTTGAAAGTTTAAATATTACTTACCCACGGACCACTATTCGCTATTCAGGTGCTCTTTTTCATACAGCTGAAAACGCTCAGCAAGCTAAGTATGAAATGAGCTTATTTGGTGGCCTTAGTGTAATCGCATTACTTTTAATGGTGTTCTGGGTATTTAGGCAAGTCAGTAGCATTTTACTTGCAAGCTTAACCGTACTTAGTGCACTGGCTGGTGGTGCTACGGCCATGGTATTTGTGTTTAATTCGATTCATTTATTAACACTGGTTTTTGCTGTAACCCTAATTGGTATAGCTATTGATTATGCATTTCATGCGATGACTGATTTAGCGTATGGCAACAGTTTTTACCAAAGTAGTGGGTTAAGCAAAGGCACAAAAACAGCTTTGCTTTTATCTTTTATTACAACAGGCCTAGGCTATAGCTGTCTATTAGGTGCGCCAATTTCACTTTTATCGCAAGTAGCAGTGTTTGTAATTGCTGGGCTTGCGAGCGCTTGGTTATTCACATTAATTATATTACCTATCTGGCAATCTAAGCTTGTGCTCTCTGAGCGAAGTTTGATTAAAAGTCAGCAGTTATTAGGTTTAATGGTGCGCTTTAACAGTTATAAGCAATCGGTTTTACTCGTATTGGGGCTGGTGTTAATGTTTTTGTTTTATCTTAAACCCATTTCATTTAACAACGATGTACGTTTACTAAATGCAAGCCCACAGCAACTAATACTTAATGAGCAAAAGCATTTAACTTTAATGGGGCAATTAGATAGTCACATTGTGTTTTTATTTGCATCAAATGCTGAACAACTACTGCAAAAGCAAGAACGAATAATAGGTGATTTAAAGCGTATTAACCCGCATCTTAAACACAATGCTATTAAGCGTTGGTTCCCTAGTAAGCGCACGCAAGAAAATAATTTAGCGCTCTTTAATGGGGCTGTTAAAAACGATGTGTTAATTATTACTGAAAAATATACAGGGATAAAAGTTGAGTCAGCTAACACAGAACTTTTGAGTTACGACGCTTTAGCAAATAGTCATTTTTCAGTACTTTTAAATGCACAGATGTTTGTTGAGCCTAATAAAGCTGTTACTTGGTTTTCTGTATCGGGAGTATCCACGCAAGCGCTAACTTCTAACGTTAATGCTTATGAAGATGCGTTTATATATAACAAGCCTAAGCAAATCAGTAGCCTACTTGAAAACTACAGCCAGTATTTATTGCTTACATTGGGCGTGGCCATTGTTATTTGCTTTGTTTTATTTAGCTATAAATTTGGCCTTCGGATTGGCACTGTGCAGGTGATAACATTAAGTGTCAGCCTGTTGACTATGCTTTGGGTATGTAATGCAGCGCAAGGAAGTATCTCAATTTTTAATCTGCTAGGTGGCTTACTCATTATTGGCCTAGCCATAGATTATTTAGTGTTTTACCAAATTAACAACTTAACGGCGGTAAATGTATTGGCCATTAGCTTGTCGGCCGCCTCTTCGATGTGTGTGTTTGGTATGCTCGCCTTTTCAAATACCCCTGCCATTTTTAGTTTTGGCCTTACTGTTATGGTAGGGATTTTAGCCGTATATATTTTATCTCCATTAAGTGTATTAAAGTCTCAAAAGGAATAATAATTTGAACAACCTTGAGCAGTATGATGTTGTGGTTATAGGAGCAGGGCCTTCAGGTGCACTTGTAAGTAGCTTATTAGTACAAAAAGGCTGGAAAGTGCTGGTGCTAGAGCAACAATTATTTCCTCGATTTTCAATTGGCGAAAGCTTATTACCTCAATGTATGGAATATTTAGCTGATGCTGGGCTAGTTAAAACAATACATGAACATGCAGATGAGCTTGGCTTTCAATTTAAAGATGGTGCTGCGTTTCATCGTAATGGCCAAAATACAGCTATAAATTTTACTGAAAAATTTAGCCCAGGCCCGGGTACTACTTTTCAAGTTAAACGGGCTGATTTTGATAAGCTGATTGCTGATAGAGCGCAGCATCAAGGCGTTGAAATTCGCTATCAGCATAGTGTTATTGGTTTTACTGATGAAGCTGCTAGTGCGACGCTGCAAGTGCAAAATAATAAAAAACAAACGTATGAAGTAAGGGCTAAGTTTGTACTTGATGCGAGCGGTTTCGGCCGAGTTTTACCAAAACTTTTAAATTTAGAAAAACCTTCTACTTTTCCTGTGCGTAGTGCTTATTTTAGTCACTTTAATGATGGCATTACTGACGAGCTGTTTGATAGAAATAAAATTTTAATAACCGTTCACCCTAAATTTAATGATGTTTGGTATTGGCTCATCCCCTTTAGTGATGGCACGTCCAGTATTGGGGTTGTGGCAAAGCAATCGCGCTTTAATGAGAGTAGCGAAGCTGACACCTTAAAACAGTTTATAGAACAAGACCCTTACTTAAAAAAACTTTTAGCTAATCGCGTGCCTATAACACAGGCGCGTAGCGTTAGTGGTTACTCTGCTAATGTATGTACGCTACATGGAAAGCATTTTGCTTTACTAGGCAATGCGGGTGAATTTTTAGATCCAGTGTTTTCATCTGGGGTGACTATTGCTTTAAAGTCTGCACACTTAATTGCCCCCCTTATTGATGATTATTTAAATGGAGAAGTGATTGATTTTGATGAATGTTACGCCAAGCCATTGCAGGCAGGAGTTGATTGTTTTAAAACCTTTGTTAAAGGTTGGTACGATACCCGATTTCAAGACGTTATTTTTTATTCAGAACAAAACTCGCAGGTTCGTGAAATGATCAGTGCTATTTTAGCGGGTTACGCATGGGATAAAAATAATCCATTTGTTGCTCAAAGTGAGCGTCGTTTAAATGTATTAGCGCAGCTATGTCAAAATTAATCCCAGTTATTGAGGCTCATATCAGACACTTTTTAAGAGGTACTTTTATAGCTTTAGTGTGTGGTTGCATAACAGCATGTAGTAGCACATATAAAAGCAGTGAGCGTGTTGATATTTCTGCAGCCACTACACTTGATATTTCGCATGTGCCTGTGCAAATGTTTGATCAAAATTGGCAGCATGTTTTATATATTCAAAACAATGAGAAAGAGCATACTTTATTAGCACAATTAGAAATAAACAAGCAGGGTACTATCAACTTATTATTAATGACTACACAAGGCTTACCTATTTTAAAGCTTGAAAAACTAAATAATGAGCCACCTAATATTACTAAAATGATAGTAGGTGTCGATTTAGACCCTGCTTATATATTGGCAGATATTGCTTTAGTGCATTGGCCTTTATTATTTCTTAATGAAAAAATATCTGGAGCGGTTATGGAGCAGATAGCCACAAAAAGGCGTGTATTAAAAGATAACCGCTCGATTATTACAATAAATTATACCGATAATAAAATAGTACTAAATAATACTGAGCGACATTATCAAATTACATTTGAGAAGGTAAACTAGTGACTTTTTGGTTAAATGATTTAGGCATTGTAAGTGCAATGGGCAAAGGTATTGAAGATACAATTTTTAGCCTAAATAACTTACAACATAATGAAGCACCACGGCTTTTAAAGACAAAAGAATTAAGCACAGAGGATCTGCCATTTTATGTTGGGCATGTAGACTGCGTTCCTCTAAATCAAAAGCGCCGTATTAATACGTTAATTGATATAGCGCTTGAGCAAATACTCCCAACACTTAACAGTTTTTCACATATTGATAAATCACGAATTGCTGTTGTGGTAGGTACAAGTACATCAGGGGTGCATGATGGCGAACAGGCTCGAGCTGATCACGACAGTAAAGGTGTGTGGCCAAGTGACTTTTTATATGCTGATCAAGAACTTGCCACTCCTTCGCATTACATAGCCCAAAAAGTAGGGGCGTTAGGTCCCTGTTATAGTATTTCAACGGCATGTACCTCAAGTGCTAAAGCTCTTATTAGCGCAAAAGCCTTAATAACCGCTGACTTAGCAGACGTTGTAATTTGTGGTGGCGTTGATAGCCTTTGCAAACTTACCATTAATGGATTTAATGCCTTGGCATCAATGAGCACAGGAATGTGTAAGCCTTTTTGCGATGAGAGAGATGGTATTAATATAGGTGAGGGTGCTGCGTTATTTGTTATGAGTAAAGAAGCACCGTTAGAAAATGGCGTTATGTTTTTAGGTGGTGGTGAAAGCTCTGATGCTCATCACATTTCGGCGCCAGACCCTAGCGGTAATGGTGCAAAATCGGCAATGAAGGCTGCTCTGGCCGATGCTGATTTATTACCTAGTGATATTGACTATATAAATGCACACGGTACAGCAACAATTAAAAATGACGAAATGGAAGCCCTTGCAATTAATAGCGTGTTTGGCAACAATACGTCGCTGAGTTCCAGTAAGTACTTAACTGGACATACTTTAGGTGCAGCTGGTGCAATTGAAGCAGGTATCTGTTGGCTGTTGCTCAGAGGCAGAGGGAATATTACTTTGCCTTTTAATAAATGCTCACAAAGAAATAAGCTGGCTGATGTTAACGTTATTGAGCAAGCTAGTACGGTTAAATTAAATTACTGCTTATCTAACTCATTTGCGTTCGGTGGTAATAATGCGAGTTTGATTTTAGGTATACATAATGAATAATTATTCTATAGAGCAAGTTGTACCCCATGATGCTCCTATGATTTTAATAGAACAGTTAGTTGAATACAGCGATGAAACTTCAACCTGCTCAGTGACTATTACACCTCAAAGCCCTTTTTATAATGAGCAAATTGAGGGAGTGCCAAGTTATATAGGTATTGAATATATGGCCCAGTCTATAGCTGCTTATGCTGGAGCATTAGCTAATGATATTAATGAAGCGGTTAGAATAGGCTTTTTGATCGGCACGCGAAAATATAAAACCCATGAGGCCAGATTTTCTAAAAACAGTAAATTAACTATTTATGTTCACAAGCTTTACCAGGACGAATCTGGTTTGAGTGTGTTTGAATGCCAAATAAGCGAAAATAAAAAAATACTGTGTGATGCAAAAATAAATGTATTTCAGCCAGAAGATCCGCTGGAGTTTATAAGAGAAAACCAATGAATAAAAGAATTTTAGTAACCGGCTCTAGCCGGGGGATAGGTAAGGCTATTGCACTTAAACTTGCAGCTCAAGGCTATGACATTACTGTTCATTGCAGAAATGGTTTAGAGCAAGCTCAGCAAACATGTGCAGAAATACAGGCACTTGGACAAAGTACTACACTACTACAATTTGACGTATGTGATAGAGCTGCGGCGAAGCAACAAATTGAGCAAGATATTACAAACAATGGTGCTTACTATGGGGTGGTGTGTAATGCGGGCATTACTAACGATATGGCTTTTCCGGCAATGCAGGGTGATGATTGGGATAGCGTAATTAGAACTGGGTTAGATGGCTTTTATAATGTTGTGCACCCAACGGTTATGCCTATGGTACAAACTCGTAAAGGTGGGCGCATTATCACTATGGCTTCAGTGTCGGGTATTGCAGGGAACAGAGGACAGGTAAATTACAGCGCAGCGAAAGCGGGTATTATTGGTGCTACCAAAGCCCTATCGCTGGAACTAGCAAAGCGAAAAATTACTGTAAATTGTGTAGCGCCTGGTTTGATTGAAACAGCAATGACGGATGAGCTTCCGGTTACTGAAATGATGAAAATGATTCCCCTTAAGCGAATGGGAACAGTGAACGAAGTGGCAGGTACGGTCGCATTTTTAATGTCTGATGATGCAGCCTACATTACTCGCCAAGTTATTTCGGTTAACGGTGGGATGGTTTAATGAAACGTGTTGTTGTTACAGGGATGTCGGTTATAACCGCATTAGGCGATGATTGGAATGAATTTAAAAGCGCATTGATCAAAGGTGAAAATGCAGTTGTAACAATGAGTGAATGGGATAAAGCTGATGGGCTTAATACGCGCTTAGCTGCACCTGTCACTCATTTTGAAAAACCTAACCATTATAAACGTAAGCAAATACGCTCAATGGGTAGAGTTGCACTTATGTCCACTAGTGCAACTGAGCGTGCGCTTGAGCAAGCTGATTTACTTGAACATAAAAGTCTTACAGATGGCTCTACCGGTGTAGCATATGGCTCATCCACCGGTTCAACACCGCCGCTTCTCGCATTTGCGAATATGTTGGAAAGTGGCTCAATGTCTGGGGTCACAGCTACAAGTTATATTCAAATGATGGCACATACAGCGCCAGTAAATGTAGGCGTGTTTTTTGGCTTAAAAGGACGAGTGATCACTACAAGCTCGGCATGCACGTCTGGCTCGCAAGGTATTGGTTACGCCTATGAGGCAATTAAGTTTGGTCGTCAAAAAGTAATGGTAGCAGGGGGGGCAGAAGAGCTTTGTATTACCGAAGCAGCTGTATTTGATACGCTGTATGCAACAAGTATTAAAAATGAGACCCCTAAAAATACGCCTCGCCCATTCGATAAAAACCGTGATGGTTTAGTTATAGGAGAAGGTGCCGGTACTTTAATACTTGAAGAGTATGAGCATGCTAAAGCTCGAGGGGCTAATATATTGGCTGAGGTTGTCGGTTTTGGCTGTAACTCTGATGGACAACATGTTACTCAACCATCTTCAGATACCATGCAAATAGCCATTGAAATGGCATTGCAAGATGCCAATTTATCACCTGATAAAGTAGGTTATGTCAATGCGCATGGTACCTCAACCGATAGAGGCGATATTGCTGAGTCTCATGCCACTTTTAATGCACTAGGTGTTAAGCCTATTAGCTCTTTAAAAAGCTATTTAGGGCATACTTTAGGAGCGTGTGGTGCAATAGAAGCATGGGCTACTATTAATATGATGAGCGATAATTGGTTTGCACCTACAATAAATTTAACCGACATAGATAATGATTGCGCTGAGCTTGATTATATTAAGATGCAAGGGCGAGAAATTAACACCGATTATGTCATGAGTAATAACTTTGCATTTGGTGGAATTAATACATCTCTTATTTTTAAACGGTATGAGCAAGATTAATCAAGTTTATAAACACTAATCACTAACTGTTGACGCGTTTTTGCTGTATAATTTGCGACCCTTGATAATGTGGCCGTAGGTTATACAGCATGAATTTTAAATCTTTTAGTTTCGCACCTGAAATCATCCAGGCATTAGACGAACTCAACTATCACACTCTTACGCCCATTCAACGCGCAGCAATTCCAGCTGTTCGTAAAGGTAAAGACGTTTTAGCCAGTGCACAAACTGGTACCGGTAAAACTGCCGCGTTTGCTTTACCTGTTATCCAAAAATTAATTGAGTCAGACTTAAGCACAACCAATGCACCTACTGCTTTGGTTTTAGCGCCTACACGTGAATTAGCAGAGCAAATAGCCAATAACTGTAAAGAATATGCAAAGCATACCTCACTAAAAGTAGTGAGTTTATTTGGTGGAGTGAATACCGCAGGCCAAGAAAACGCATTAAAAGCAGGCGTTGATATCGTAGTCGCAACTCCGGGTCGTTTACTCGATCACATTCGCCTAGGTAACTTAAGCTTGGCCAATGTAAAACACCTAGTACTTGATGAAGCCGACCGTATGCTTGATATGGGCTTTATCACAGATATGCAAACTGTGATTAAAAGCTGTGCTGATGACCGTCAAATTTTATTATTTTCGGCTACATTCCCTGCAGCTATTAAACAATTTGCTTCTAAGGTACTTAAGCAACCTGAAATTGTGCGTGTTGACCAAACTAACAGTACCGCATCTACTGTACAGCACGTTGTATACCCAGTGGAAGAGCGCCGCAAACAAGAACTTCTTTCTGAGCTGATTGGTAAAAAGAACTGGCAGCAAGTACTTGTGTTTGTAAATATGAAAGACACAGCGGATGAGCTAGTTAAAGAATTAAATCTCGATGGCATTCCTGCAACCGTTTGCCATGGCGATAAGTCACAAGGTAACCGACGCCGTGCTTTACGTGAATTTAAAGAAGGTAAGGTACGCGTGCTAGTGGCCACTGAAGTTGCTGCGCGTGGTATTGATATTGATGGATTACCGCGTGTAATTAATATTGACTTACCATGGCTTGCTGAAGATTACGTTCACCGTATTGGCCGAACAGGCCGTGCTGGTAATCAAGGCCAAGCAATATCGTTTGTAAGCCGTGAAGAAGAAAATACATTATTTGAAATCGAAGCATTAATTGGTCAAAAAATTAAGCGTGTTTACCTTGAAGGCTATGAAGTGAGTAACCGCGAAGTGCTTATTGATAAAATAGGTAAAAAGCCGGCTCACTTACGCCGTACTCGTTCTAATAAGTTATCAGGGCAAGCAACGGGCGAAGCTCGCGCGGTAAACCGTTCGCGTATATCTAATGTGCGTAAAAGCTTAAAAGGTGCAAAGTTGTCACTTAAAAAATAACAACTCATATAAGAATTAATAAAACCTGAGTTTTTACTCAGGTTTTTTTATGGTGGAAATAAAGGCTTCGTCGATTATTTGAGCATGTGTGTAAGCTGCCTGTGGCTGGTTTTTATTTGCAATAATAGATAACCCAACAGGTAGTCCACTAACTTGACCAGCAGGAAGAGTAATATGAGTTGTGCCGGCAATTGCTGATAAAGAACTACTACTGCCTTGAAAGTTATCACCATTTACTAAGTCTGTTTTCCATGCAGGTGATGTTGTTGGGGCAATGACAACATCCACATTATTATTTTTGTATAAATTAGTAATTGCAGCTGTGGCCAGTGTGCGGTAACGGTGTTTAGTTTTTTGGTATTTGTCTGTTTGTGTTAAGTCGACAGCACTGGCTTGTATTAAAATATCTTGCCCAAAGTGGGGCATTTCTGCTGCTTTGTTTTGTTTATTAAAATCAATCAATGCACTTAAACTTTTTATCTTTACTTGGTCAGGAGTATTTGCTAAGTACTGGTTTATTTCTTTATTAAAATCATAAAGTAATATGTAATACTCATCGAAAAAAAGCGTAGCTAGATCATCAGATATATCAATATTGACTACTGTATGACCTGCCTTTTTGAGCGCTGAGAGCTGTTTTTTGTATAAACGCTGAGTCTCCACTGTAAACTTTTCACTGGGCAACGCACCAATAACTAATGATGACTTTGTAATTTTAGGCAGTGTTTGCAATTCAAAACTCTGCGTTGAAGTATCAAGCGGATCGCGTCCTTGTAACACAGATAATACTAGGCGGGCATCTTTTAATGAGTGTGCCATTGGACCAACACTGTCTTGGCTACTAGAAAGTGGCACTACACCAGAGCGCGATACCTGGCCCATGCTTGGTTTTATAGCATAAACGCCATTTACAGAAGCGGGGCAGGTGATAGAACCATCGGTTTCTGTTCCAAGGGCAACAGGGGCAAAGTTAAGTGCGATGGCAACCGCTGACCCTGAGCTCGAACCACAGGGATTACGAGTCGTATCATGAGCATTGTGTGTTTGCCCGCCAACTGCACTCCATCCAGACGATGAGTAAGACGATCTAAAATTTGCCCACTCACTTAAATTGGTTTTGCCTAAAATAATAGCGCCCGCATTTCTTAACTGCTTAACAACAAATGCATCGTTATTAGTTATATTATTTTTAAGAGCTAAAGAGCCAGCTGTTGTTGGTAATGATCCAGTGGTTTCTATGTTATCTTTTAAAAGTACGGGTATTCCATGAAGAGGTCCAGCCCACAGCCCTTGAGCACTAAGTTCATCAATTTTTTTTGCTTGCGTAACAGCTGTAGGTTCAATATTTATGACGGCATTAAATTGAGGGTTAAGCTGATTAATTCGTTTAATATAGCCTTGAGTAAGTTGTTGAGCGGTAATTGTATTATTTTTATACGCTGAGTGGATCTCATCTATTGTTTTTAGCTCGAGTGCTGAAGTGTTAAAAGCAACAATCCAGGTTAATAATCCCAATAATTTTTTTATCATAAAAAAGTACACAAATAATTGTTTGGTTACTTTTAACACAAAAAAGCCCCATAATGTGAGGCTTTACGATAATTAACTAAATAGCGCGTTTAAGCGTTTTCAAGCATTGAAAGCGCAACAGCTTCGGCTGCTTTAATGCCATCAATACCCGCTGATAATATACCGCCAGCGTAGCCTGCGCCTTCACCTGCAGGGTAGAGTCCTTTGGTGTTAATGCTCTGAAAGCTTCTATCACGTTTTATACTAATGGGTGATGACGTGCGCGTTTCAACACCCGTTAGTAATCCATCATTAGTAGAAAACCCACGTATTTGCTTATTAAAAGCAGGAATAGCCTCACGTAATGCTTCAATAGCAAACGCAGGCAATACGTTACCTAAGTCAGTTAACTTAATTCCTGGTGTGTAAGAGGGTTTAACATCGCCTAAATCAGCAGAAGATTTGCCTTTTAAAAAGTCGCCGATAAGCTGGGCTGGTGCATCATAGTTTTCGCCGCCTAGCTTGTAAGCTTGCTCCTCTAATTTGCGCTGCAACTCAATACCCGCTAAAGGATGGCCTGGGAAATCTTTTTCAGGTGAAATACCCACAACAATAGCACTATTTGCATTGCGCTCACTGCGTGAATATTGGCTCATACCATTGGTAACAACTCGGCCTTCTTCAGATGTTGCCGCAACGACAGTGCCACCAGGGCACATGCAAAAGCTATATACAGTGCGTCCGTTATTACAATGATGCACGAGCTTGTAGTCGGCAGAGCCTAAAATTGGGTTGCCAGCATTTGGTCCAAAGCGACACTCGTCAATCATTGATTGCTTGTGTTCTATTCTAAAGCCAACTGAAAAGGGCTTGGCTTCTACATAAATGCCTTTTTCGTGAATCATTTTAAAGGTATCGCGTGCGCTGTGCCCAACGGCAAGAACAACGTGACGTGTTTCAAGGTGTTCACCGTTAGAAAGGGTTAAGCCTGTTACTTGACCGTCATCTAAGTGAATATCATCTACACGGGTACTAAAGCGAATTTCACCACCTAACTCTATAATACGAGCGCGCATTTTTTCAATCATTGTCACAAGTTTAAACGTACCAATGTGAGGCTTACTTACATACAAAATTTCTTCAGGTGCGCCTGCTTCAACAAATTCGGTAATAACTTTACGACCATAATGCTTAGGGTCTTTTACTTGGCTATATAATTTGCCATCTGAGAATGTACCCGCGCCGCCTTCACCAAACTGCACATTTGATTCGGTGTTTAGTGCTTTTTTACGCCAAAAGCCAAAGGTGTCTTTGGTACGCTCTCGTACTTCTTTACCACGTTCAACAATAATTGGATTAAACCCCATTTGTGCAAGTACTAAGCCTGCAAATAAACCACAGGGGCCAAAACCTATAACAACGGGGCGCTCTGTGATGTTTTTATTTGCTTGAGCTACAAATTTATAGGATGTGTCGGGCGCTGTTTTAACATGTTGATCTTTTGCAAATGTGGCTAAAAGCTCAGTTTCGTTATCAACTTCTATATCAAGGGTGTAAATGAGTAATATGGCTGTTTTTTTGCGCGCGTCGTAGCCACGTTTAAATACGTTATAACTGTGTAATTGTTCTGGTTGTATTTTTAGTTTGTTGATAATGGCTTGGCCAATAGCATTTTCATCATGATCAAGTGGCAATTTTATTTCAGTTAAACGTATCATTAATATCTCTATTTGGTGTCTTAGCGGTTGTATATCCGCTCACAATAAGAAAGTGTAGGGCACGAATTGGCTTTACATTAAGGGCGCATATACTACGTTAAATTGGCTAATTATGGCAGTTATTTATTGTATTTTTGAGGTGAAAGGGTATGATCGCGAACTATTAAATTAGCTTTATGGTTCAAAAAATTTATGGCGTTTGTAGTTACTGAAAATTGCATAAAATGTAAGTACACCGATTGCGTATCAGTGTGTCCTGCAGATGCATTTTTTGAAGGCCCTAATTTTTTAGCAATTAGCCCAATTGATTGTATTGATTGTGGGTTATGTGTACCGGAATGCCCAGCTGAAGCAATTTATCAAGAAGATGAGCTACCCGACTCTCAAAAAGAGTTCACGGAACTTAATGCAGAGCTTGCCTTAATTTGGCCACGCATTACCCAAGTCAAATCTGCCCCAGATGATGCTGACACATGGAATGGAGTTGAGAATAAGCTAAAGCTACTCGACACCTAACAGTGCAATTAAAATAATCCTTTATTATTAATTATTTAATATTTAGCGAAATTTTGTTTGCAAGGTATTAACAAATGTAGCTGCTTAAATTACACTCCGGCTTAGAAATTACTCATATTGGGTAAAGTTGTTCTAAATGGATGTTTATGCAGTACTTTATAACTATAAAAAAACCACTCACGCTTTTACTTTTATCCTTTTTTCTCCTATTTAATAGCTTCTGTGTATTTGCAGAAAAAGAGCAGGTATCGCTAGCACGAATCAATCAAAATATCAGTGTTGATGGCGTACTTGATGAAGCGCATTGGAAAAAAGCGACCTATGTTCCTTTACTCGTTCAAGATGAGCCTAATGAAAGAGGCACGCCTCCGGTAAAAACCGATGCCTACATGTACGAAGATGGCACAAATTTGTATGTTGGTTTTATTGCTTACGATCCGGAGCCAGATCAAATACGTGCTTCACTTCGTGACCGAGATACCCTTTGGCAAGACGACACTGCCATACTCGTAATAGATACCTTTAATGATGAGCGCTCAGGCTATGAGTTTTTTGTTAACCCGTTAGGTGCACAAGGCGATTTACGCATGAGCGATACCGATGGTTGGCAGTCTGATCCGTCGTGGAATGCAATTTGGGATAGTGCCGGAAAAATTACCGATGAAGGTTATGTAGTTGAAATGCGTATTCCTTTTAAGGCATTGCGTTTTCCAGAAGATAAAAAAGACTTAACGTGGGGTTTTTTGTTAATGAGGAACTACCCACGGGACGTGCTCTATCAAATATCTAACATGGGGTTCGACCGCGATGTCAAATGTAGCCTTTGCCAGTTCGATAAGTTAACGGGCTTAAGTGAAATTGAATCAAGTAAAAATGTACAACTTACCCCAACGCTTACAGCGCTACGTCACGATGATAAAGCGCAACTTCCCGGTGACTGGGAGAACGGTAACATAGATACTGAAGCCGGTTTAGATTTTCGCTGGGGAATAACAAAAGACGCGGTATTAAATGCGACTATTAATCCTGATTTTTCGCAGGTAGAGACTGATTCTCTAGAGCTTGATGTGAATACAACCTACTCAATCTATTATGCAGAAAAAAGACCTTTCTTTTTAGATGGTGCCTCATATTTTAAAAGTAGCTTATTTGAGCTTTTATACACCCGAACCATTGCAGAGCCAACTTTAGGCGCTAAGTTAACCGGTAAAACGGATGGGCATAGCTATGCACTTATGTTAGCTGATGATGAAAACAGTAATATTCTACTACCTTCAAATCAAGGCTCTGGTTTTGCTTCATTAAATGAAAAAACACAGGCAGCAGTCGGTCGTTATCAATATGACTTAGGTGATCAAGGAACGTTGGGTGTTTCAAGTACACACCGACAAAGCGATAATTATCGTAATACGGTACTATCAGTTGATGGCAGTTATTGGTTTAATCAGTCAGATACATTGCTTTATCAAGTTTCGTCAGCTGACACACGAAATTCTGACTTTTTGGTTGATAACTATGGACTATCCAAAACGCAATCTGATCAGGCATACGCAATTGAGTTAACGCGTGACAAGCGAGACTATAAACTTTACACATTTTATGAAAATATTGGTGAGGATTATCGCACCGATTTAGGATACCAAGCAAAAGTTGATTATGAAAAAGTGCTAATTGGTGGCGGTCAAACGTGGTATCGAGATGAGTTAGATTTAATTACGTCATGGTCTTATGAAGCTGATTGGGATAAAACCTGGTCGCAAAGTGGTGACTTGCTTGAGGAAGAATACGAAGGCTTTTTAAGTTTTAAGGGGCAAAAGCAGTCTTTATTTAATATTGGTTTTATCCATCGTAAAGAAAGTTATTACGATGAATTTTACAATCAGAATATAGGTTATCTTTACACTTCGCTTAATCCGACAAAAGACTTGAACTTATCGTTTTACTTAGAATATGCAAGCCGTATTGACTATACAAATTTAGAGCTTGGCGATGTAATTAATACACAAACGCAAGCAGTTTGGGATATAAACGATCATTGGCAAGTGGATATAAGACACAGTTATAGTAAGTTAGATAACCCACGAGATGACCGCGTTTACACAGCTAATTTAGTCGACTTTAGACTGCATTATAAATTTAATATGCGATCAATGTTAAAGCTGATTTTACAGGTTGAAGATATAGACAGAAATAAAGACGCCTACTACTACCAAGTTAGCCACATTAATAAAGACTATGGCAGCCAATTAGTTTACTCGTACAAAATTAATGCTCAAACATTATTTTATTTAGGCTACTCAGATAAAAGCTATCAAGACGATTCCCTAAAACACGTTGAAAGAGATCAACGCACATTTTTTACAAAAGTTAGCTATGCATGGCAACTTTAAATAACCATTAAAAGGATGAATATGAAAACAATAAAAATAACTATCGCAGCTGCAATGGTAGCAACCCTAGCGGGTTGTGCTGCTAAGCAAGATATAACTCGCTTTGACACTGTGAAACCAGAAGTAGTATGTATAGCTGAACATAAGGCAGTTAAAGAAGGCGTTGTCACAGCAATGGAAGAAGGGTTTGCAAAACATAACGTCAAAACACGTGTAATTGCTGCTAACTATGTATTGAAACATCAGGAGTATCAAACTGAATTACCTAATGCTGACATCGCAGGGTGTAATGCCGTTGCTTATTACGTGGCTAACTGGCATTGGGATTTAGCGTTGTACATGTCATACGCAAATATTTGGGTTACAGACGCTCAAACCAATAAAAAAATTGCGCAAGCATCTTATCGCACCGGCGGTGGTTTGGATAAGTTTATAGACGCGAAAGAAAAAATTATCGAACTAATCGATGGTATGTACTAAATACTTGTAATATTAGTTTATTCAAACATTTTAAGCTTAAGGTTTATTTTTATTCATCACACTCTATAATTAGCTAATTATTAAGCATTAATTTATTCTTTTTGAGTACAGTTCTAAAAATTTTAATGAATAAGGGCTGTGCTATGGCTTGCTTAGTACTAAAAATAGACGATATAATCGTCCTTTAGTAACGGGTTTATAGGATAAGTAATTTAGATGGATTTTGTTGATGAATAAATTTAAACCCTTAGGCAGCATTTTTTTTGTATTTATCTTATTTTGCTTTTGTTTAAACATCGAACTAACAAACCAAATTAACCGCATTAATTTATTCAACCCTGACATAGATTTGCGCCACTTTGATATTGTAGATACAACGCTCGAAATGGCGCCTTGGTATAACCCTATGCTCAATGGGCACTATTTAATACACCAGCCTTCTGCCGATTTTTTGTTAGTTAAAACTACCGACACGGAATTTATCGCTGCAAACTCAACAAAGCTTATTTTAATGACGTTAACGTCGCCAATAAACTTTATATTGGTGTGTATGGTATTGTTTGTTGGCTTTACAATTATTCGTAAAGAGCGTAAAAAAATCTCTTATCAGCATCAAATTGCACAGCTAAATAACAACGCTAATCAATTGCTTGTAGCCTTTAACCTACAACCCCAACATGACAACCCGTCAGGGCTTGGCAATTTAAGCCAGTCAATAAACAATTTAAATACTCATGTCGCTAATTATTTAAAGCAAACACAAACAAGCATATGCCAAGATAAATTAACACAACTCATCGATAGACATGCCTACATTGAGCATATTGGAAGGCACATAAATCAAACCGGTCAAAAAGAACTCAATTGTGCATTATTGTTTATAGATTTAGATGGGTTTAAGAAAGTAAATGATTCATTCGGTCATAGTTTTGGCGACGAAATACTGGTGCAAGTTGCCACGCGATTAGCTAATGTGTTGCGTCACCATAAGTTGAGTAATATCAATTCTGCAAACCAGTTAGAACAAAATTTATCGCGTTTAGGCGGTGATGAATTCTCTATATTTATTGAATCGTTGGACGAAAGTGACAAAGTAGTCGACATAGCCAAACAAGTCCTTAGTGAGCTTGAAAAAGACTTTGTGCTTGGCAATAAGATTGTAAAAATTAGTGCAAGCATTGGTATTGCTACTTATCCAGAAAGCGCATCTACACCACAAGCACTATTACAACTGGCTGATGTAGCAATGTATCGTGCTAAAAGTGATGGTAAAGGTATTTTTAAAGTTTATTCTCCAGAAATGGGTAATAAAATGCGTCGCTATCATTACTTACTTGAAGAGCTTCGTTTAGCCATTGCATGCAAAGACTTTTATTTGTCTTTTCAGCCAATTGTGCATGTAGAAGATTGCATGATTGACTATTTTGAAGCGCTCACTCGATGGAATCACCCCGTTGAAGGTATGATCTCTCCCGCTGAATTTATTCCTATTGCTGAAGAATCAAATTTAATATTAGAGTTAGGTGATTGGATTATGCTTGAGTCATGCAGACAAATGGCTGCTTGGCACAATGCAGGTATGCGTAAAGTAAAAATATCAGTGAATATTTCCGGTATTCAGTTAAAACATCGTGATATATACGATTGGATCACAAAAATCCTCAAAAGTACGGGGTTACCGGCAACGTCTTTAATGCTTGAAGTAACAGAGTCTACCTTTATTCAGGCAAGCTCTAGAATTATTGATGAGTTGAGCAAGCTAAGAGAAGACGGTGTAACTATTGCTATAGACGATTTTGGTACCGGGTTTAGCTCTTTAAGTACGCTAGCAGATTTACCCATCGATGTTATAAAAATAGATCGCTCGTTTATTGCACAAGCTAACAAAAGCAAAAAATATAACGACATACTCAATACAATTAGTGAGCTTGGGCAAAGATTGGGGCTTAAAATTGTCGCAGAAGGCGTTGAAGAAATCGCCCAGTTTGAGCTTGTGAAAAAATTAGGTGTGAGCTCAGTTCAAGGTTATTTAGTCAGTCGACCTGAGTCGTCAATTAATGTAGGAAATAAAGTGTTACGTAATAATAACGCTAATTTATCTGCATCTGGCTCTAGCGCCTGGGAAATTTCTAAATAAATGTGTTGCTAGGGCGTTTACTGGACAATTTTTTAATTAAGGCATAGCTTTAGTTAAACTAATAATAAAAACGAATGTAAAGGCTTAGATAATATGCATCGAAGCTCCCTAATCAAAGAAAACCTTAATGATACCGTTAGATTGCTTTACGAGAACGCTTATTCAGGTTTACTCGTCTCTTTATTTGCCAGCGCATGTATTGCTTTTAGTTTTAATAAAGGCGGATTGTTAAGCTATAACGACAAGCTAGTTTGGTGGCTTATTATGCTGCTTGCTTTGGGGATCCGTTTTTTAGATATTCGTCTATTTTTAAAAACAAACAAAACGGCTACCCAATTAGACCTACTAAAGTTTTCAACAGGGGTTATTATAACTGCCATTATATGGTGCAGTTATGCCTTGTATTTTCACACTTCTTTTGCCCCCCTAGAAGCCACAAGTATCATAATTATATTATCCGCTCTTGGTGGTGGCTCTGCCAATGTTTTGTCAGCACATAAGCTGACCTGTTTTGCTTATGCTTTTATTCTGTTATTTCCCTACGCTTTAGTACTAATAATGTCTGAAGACTATTACGAAAACGTACTCGGCTTTTTGGGTATTGGCTATGGCTCAATTACCTTGTTAACTCTAAATAAAGCATCTGCATTTACACAACAGGCAATACATTTAAAAAATCAAAACAGCGATTTGCTAGAAAGAATGGAGCTAAGAGTTGACGCGCGTACTAAAGAAATAATGCATTTATCAAACTCTGATTCGCTAACTCAATTATTAAATCGAAATGCATTTTTAAATGATGCAAAAAAGAGAATTAAGCATTATCCAGATCCACCTTTTGCGCTATTTTTTATAGACCTAGATGGGTTTAAGAATATAAATGACGTGATGGGTCACAAGGTAGGCGATAATGTTTTAAGAAGAACAGCGAAACGTATTTCTGACGTGTGTGCTCATAATCAGCAAAAGTGCCGCTGGGGTGGCGATGAGTTTTTAATTTTAAGTGATTTTGTATGCAAAGAAAATACTTACGATTTTGCTAAAGAAATTATTGATGCAATTACGCAGGATCATCCAGAAACAGAGCATGGTGCACGGGTAGGGGCAACCATAGGTATTGCACTTTACCCAGAGCATGGTAGAGGTCTGGATGCCTTAATTTTAAATGCCGATATGGCAATGTATCATCAAAAGAGAATGAATCGTGGGCAAATAAGTTTTTTTAGCGAGTCGCTTCGTTCAGAATTAGAAAGAAAGCGCCTGCTTAGCGAAGAGCTTTTAACAGCGCTCAATAACAATTGTTTTTCGTTAGTATACCAGCCAATTATTGACTCTAAAACACATGATATTTATGCGATTGAGGCGCTTATACGTTGGCAATTGAAAGGAGAAAACATTCCTCCTGACGAGTTTATACCTATTGCTGAGCAGTATGGGTTAATTTCAAAAATAGGTTTTTGGGTACTCGAAACGGCATGCCAACAAGCACTTACTTTTCAAAAATCAACTCCAGATTTATCAGTCAGTATTAATGTATCTGTAATGCAGCTTAAGGAGATAGAGTTTGCCAGTAAGGTTAAAAGCATTTTGGCGGATTTAAATTTTCCTGCTCATAAGCTTCATTTAGAAGTAACTGAATCTGTATTTGCAAACGATAAGCATACATTTTTGTATGTGGTTAAATCATTACAAGAGTTGGGTGTTAGAATTTCAATAGATGATTTTGGAACCGGTTACTCTTCTTTATCAAGTATGCTTGATGTTGGTGTAGATATTGTAAAAGTAGATAAAAGTTTTGTTCAAGATGAGGATGAAAGAGGCTTAAGCATTGTTAACGCAGTAGTGCAAATGGCAAGTTCGCTTAATTTTAATGTTATTGCTGAAGGGGTTGAAACACCTTTGCAGTGCAAAAAGCTTACTCAACTTGGCGTAACGCATTTGCAAGGGTATTACTTTTCAAGACCGCTGACCTCAAGCGCATTAATTGAATATTTAAACAATAAAAAAGCCTCATAAAGAGGCTTTTTTCAGTTTAACGAACCTGGGTTGTGGTTCGCTAAATTTATGTACAGAGTTAAAATTAATTAATCTTTATAAATCAAATGTTCTTGAAATTGCTAACACGATGCGCTCATCGGCGTAATCGTAGTCAAGGCTAGTATTTTCAGCTGCTACTTCAATACCAAAACCTTCGTAACTTGTTTGATAAGCAAGACGGTAGTGATTATACGATTTCTTTTGGTTTACATCCCAAGCCCATTTTTCACCGTCAAGTGAATTAGAGATATCAAAACTTGCACGTATTGCATGATTTGGTGCAAGTTCATAAGTATGAGCAATCATTGAAACTACATGGCCCGCACTTGTTCCAAAATAATCCCAGCTGTACCAAAAGTTAAGCTCTGTTTGGCCGTAGTCACTTGCGTAACCAAATTTAGTGTAAACCTCTGGGTAATTTCCATCACTGTTATTACCTTGGTATGTGTAGTATGCAATACCGTAGTCAACGCTAAACTTGTCGTTTAATTGTACATAGCGACCAACATAGCCATCTAGTTCAAAATCAGTATCGTCACCAAAGTCAACGTTTGACGCCCATACACCGGCATACACGCCATTATCAAAAGCATAATCTAAACTTGCTTGTAATGCAGGGTCGTTATCTGTTTGGCTTACACCATTAAAAGTGTAATCTGATGCTGCTGTAATAGTTGTTGACCAGTCTGCAGCTGCCGTTGTTGATAAAAGTGCTAGTGGCAATGCTACTGCAAGTTGTTTTAGTTTGTTGTTCATTATAAATCCCTAACTTTGTGTCTCAATTTTAGTGTAGTCAATCTTGTTTGCTTTTGGTGAGCTATCAATACTATTAACGGTTTTAAATTTGCTATAGCCAATGAAGCCAGCACATAGGAAAAACAAGGCAATCACCAATGCGCCTACCCACTGTATTTGTAAAAACTCTAGCTTGAACAATAATGTTAATAATGAAAGAGCAAGTATGTTTCCAATCATATACTTCGCTTTACCAAAGCGTTTTACAGTGATGTTTAAATTATCTGTGTATAAACGCACTAACGAATCAAGTGAATTAATTACAAACACAATACCTACAAATACCATCGCAAAGTTTTTAATGCCTTGCGTTGGAATGCCCGCTTCATGATAGTGGTAAAGTACGCTGAACCAAATTGCGATTGGTATTGAAGGGAAAATCAACATAGCGCCAAGTACTTGGTAAGTTTTTAACCCGCCAACAAAACGAGAAGTAAACTGTCCAATCATAATACTCCAAGCAAACCACCAAAATAGGTAAAACTCATGGTAATCGTTAAGCGGTAAAACAAATTCATTTATGTTGGCAAAGTATGTGCCGATAGAGGCTAAGTTATCTGTGAATGCTGACATTTGACTGTCACCCAATACAAAGGCACCAGCCCACATAAACCCAATTAGTGCTATGAATAACCAAGTTGTAGAAATACTTAAAAATCGTACGTACTTAATATCTGTACTTGAATATACCGCAAAACAAATTGCTGCAAATACAATTAAGTAAAACTCAGAAACGACACTTGAACCATCACCAATTTCAGGTAAATACCACGGAAGGTTTGAAAGTAAAAGGTATGCGGTAAAAGCACACGTACCAATAATTACTACATTATTGATAAATTTAACCCAAGGAATTTCGAAAAATTTAACTTTAGGTTCTATTACACAGAAATAAAAGCACGTAAGAAAGTAAAATCCCCAGATTAAAAAGCCCCAGTAACCAAACTCAATGGCCAGTGGATTTGCAAACGCGTATTCTGGGCTTGCTTTTATGTCTGCATAACCTGCAAACTCAGTTAAAGGAAACATTATAAGGCCAACATCAAGGCCTGAGGTAAAGAGTATTGCTATAAAAGTAAGTGTTTTAACTGGTGTAACACCAACAACACGTACATTACCCCATTTTAATAAAATGATTGTAATTGCAAGTAGGGTAAAAATAATACCAGCATTAAGCCAAATGGTCATTGCTACCCTCCAATAGTGAGTTATTCATAAGCACTCCGTTTTTTATTGTTCAATCTTGCATTATTACAACATAACCAATTTATGTTGTTCGCCACTGCAAGGCTTATAGGGTTAGTCTGACGAGGCTAACCCTATAAGTAGCTGATTAAATTTTTGCTTCACGCTGTGTTTCTTGCCAATTTTGAGTCATAGCAACATCAGCATTTGCTTTTTGTAATGCCACATTTCCTAAAATGATGTCAGCCGCTTTTTCTGCAACCATAATCGTAGGCGCATTAAGGTTTCCGTTAGGAACCGTTGGAAAAATAGAAGAGTCAACAACACGTAAGCCTTCAATACCATGTACTTGGGTATTTGAATTAACTACGGCCATTTCGTCTTCACCCATTTTGCATGAGCAAGAAGGGTGGTAAGCACTTTCTACGGCTTGGCGTACAAAGGCATCTATTTCTTCGTCGGTTTGAATGTGTTTACCTGGTTGAATTTCTTCATCACGGTAATCATCAAAGGCACTTTGCTCAATAATGTCGCGAGTCAAACGCACACAGGCTCTAAAGCCTTCAATGTCGTCTTTGTGCTGTAAGTAATTAAACAAAATTTGTGGCGGTTGCTCAGGGTTAGCTGATTGAATAGTAACGCTGCCACGGCTTTTTGGTTTGTTATGACCTACGTGAACTTGAAAACCATGACCTGCAAATGCACTACGCCCATCGTATCGCATAGCCGCTGGTAAAAAGTGATACTGAATATCAGGCCATTCAACTCCAGGCTTTGAGCGGATAAATGCACATGACTCAAAGTGGTTAGTAGCGCCTAAACCTTTTCGAGTAAGTAACCATTTAGCGCCGATCATGCCCTTGGAAATAAGACCCAATTTTCCGTTTAGTGTAATTGGCTGCTTACATTTGTATTGAAAGTAAAATTCAAGATGGTCCTGTAAATTTTGACCCACACCCGGTAAGTGGTGTTTAACTTCAACGCCTGCTTTTTCAAGGATGTCTTTATCGCCAATACCAGATAGCTGTAATATATGCGGAGAGCCAATAGGGCCTGCACTTAAAACAACCTCTTTTGCTGCATGTGCTGTTTGAACATTATCGTTTACTTTGTACTCAATGCCTGTGGCTTTTTTACCGTCTAGAATAACTTTTTGAGCAAGTGCGCCAGTAATGACTGTTAAATTACTACGTGATTTTACAGGGTCTAAATATTCACGAGAAGCCGAGCTGCGTACACCGTTTTTAACGGTCATGTGCATTTGGCCAAAGCCTTCTTGCTGTGACGCGTTATAATCGTCTGTACTAGCGTAACCGGCTTCTACACCTGCTTTTATAAACGTGGTGTACAAAGGGTTTTGCATTTCGTTACCGTTATTAACGCCAAGTGGGCCATTGCCACCTCGATATGCGTTTTCACCAAGGTAAAAGCTTTCCGCTTTTTGAAAATACGGTAAACACGATTGGTAATCCCAACCATTAGCACCGTGCTGTTGCCACTCATCAAAATCTTTTGCGTGGCCGCGTACATACACCATGCCATTAATCGACGACGAGCCCCCAAGTACCTTACCGCGAGGGCAATGCATTTTTCGGTTATCTAAATACGGTTCTGGTTGAGTATGAAATTGCCATGCGTACTTGTCGGTATTCATAGGAATAGACAGCGCCGTTGGCATTTTTATAAAAATACTTTTATCACTGCCACCGGTTTCTAGTAGTAACACTTTGTTGCTTGAATCTTCAGATAATCGGTTAGCTAAAACACAACCCGCAGATCCCGCACCAACAATAATATAGTCGTAATGATTACTCATAGTAGGGCGCCTTAAAATGGGCTTTCTATGTCGGCCATACCAACATAAATAGACTTAGTTTGCGTGTAATGATCAAGTGTTTCTATGCCATTTTCACGGCCAATACCAGATTGCTTATAACCACCAACAGGCATTTCAGCAGGTGAGTTACCATAGGCATTAATCCAACAAATACCCGCTTCTAATTGATGAATAACACGGTGTGCGCGTTTAATATCGCTTGTAAATACGCCCGCAGCTAGGCCTAGGTGAGTACCATTAGCCCGTGCAATTACGTCGTCTTCGTCTTCAAAAACAAGTACGCTCATTACTGGGCCAAATATTTCTTCTTTAACGATAGTCATTTCATCGTTGCAATCAATAAACACGGTAGGTGCAACAAAGTAGCCATTAGGCGCAGATTCAGGTGAAAGCGTTGAACCACCGGTAAGCAGTGTTGCGCCTTCTTCAATCCCTTTATTGACATAACTCATCACTAAGTCTTGATGCTTTTTAGAGATTAGCGCACCAAAGTTAGTGTTTAAATCTTGCGGGTCGCCCGCAATAATATTTTTCTCTGTTCGCGTTTTAAGCTCATCAATAAATTGCTGATATATATTTTTATGAACGTAAATACGTGTACAGTTAGTGCAAATTTCGCCTTGGGTATAAAAGTTACCTAGCATGGCTGCGCTTACTGCTTGCTCTATATTTGCATCATCAAACACAACAAGCGGCGACTTACCGCCAAGCTCCATGGTTACGTCTTTTAATGTACCTGAAGCACTTGCGACTACCTTTTTACCTGTGCCTACTTCGCCAGTGAACGACACTTTGTCAATCTCACTATGTGCAGTTAACCATTGCCCTACATCACCCGCACCTTGTACTACATTAAATACGCCAGCAGGTACGCCCGCTTCTACAAAAATTTCGGCAAGTTTAATAGCGCCTAGTGGCGTTTCTTCAGATGGTTTAAATATAAATGCGTTGCCAGCAGCAAGGGCTGGGCCTGATTTCCAACATGCTATTTGTAGCGGGTAGTTCCACGCACCAATACCGGCACAAATCCCTAATGGCTCTTTACGTGTATAGTAAAAGTCTTCGCCTACCATTTGTTGTTGGCCTACTTGCGCAGGGGCTAGGCCTGCAAAGTATTCAATTACATCGGCGCCGGTTTCTATATCAACACAGTTTGCTTCTTGCATTGGCTTACCGGTATCAAGCACTTCTATTAAGGCAAGCTCATCGTTACGTTCGCGAAGTATTGCCACAGCGTTTAATAAAATACGGCTGCGTTCAATAGGTGTCATTTTAGACCACTGTGCAAAACCTTGCTTTGCACTTTCAATGGCTGCGTTTTGAACAAATTCATCGGCAACTTCGACACTGTAAATAACTTCACCTGTTGCAGGGTTAGTTACATCAAAAGTTTCACCGCTTTGGTTAGCAAGAAAATGGCCATTAATAAAATTTTGATAGACTGGTGTGCTCACGCTAGGCTCCATATTGCTTGATGAGTGAATTTACATAGCTTTTTGCTAGAGTTTCACTGTGTTTAAACTGGTTTTTGTCTGATTTACTCAATACTGCTCTCAACCATAGGCCATCAATCATAGCGGCGCTAAGTTCAGCAGCTTGTTTTGCTTGCTCAATAGGCATTAATTGCTTAAATGAGAATGCTAAATTACTTTGCAAGCGTTTACTGTTTACATTTTGCAGTCGGTGGAGTTCGTCATCGTGCATTGATTGCGCCCAAAAGCTCAACCAAGTTTTGGTTGTATCACTGCGCTGTTGTACAAGCGCAAAGTTAGCTTCAACAATAAACATAAGGCGCTGTGTAGCGCTGGTGTTGTTGCACACTTTTTCAATAAGGTCTTTTTTAAGATTAGAAAGCAAATAACGAACAGTTGCTTCTATTAAACCCTGCTTACCACCAAAGTAATGACTAATAATGCCTGACGATAAACCTGCATTTTTACTGATGCTGTTAATAGTGGTTGCTTGTAATCCACGCATCGCCACTGACTCAATTGTTGCGTCAATTAACTGTTGACGCCTGACAGGTTCCATTCCAACTTTAGGCATAATTTTTATTAATTGAACGTTCAATAAAGATAAGCTTAAGGTAATAGCTCTAACAATTCAAGGGTGAAGTAAATAGTCAGATACTAAAATGTAGATGAATTATTAATAAAACCAACAGGAGAAGTGCTTAAGCAAATAGATGAAATAGATGGTTAATTACTATTTAAAACAGTGGTTTAGATGTTGTTTTGGAAATACTTAAGAGTGTAATTATATCTTTACTCCTTGTTATCAAATAAAAGATGAATAAATTTATTTGAGTGGTAATAATTAGAGTACTAATAGTATTTTTTTAATCCAAGTGAGCACAAACACAACAATTACTTAGTGCACTAATAACTTAAGGAAGGTTAGTATTACTATGGGCACAGAAAGGGAACTAGCTCTGGCTAAATAATATTAACCACGCTAATTTGGAAATTACCTGAGGCTTTTTATCTGGCTTGTGTAGATGTTACTTAGTATAAATAATAGCTATTATTGTTCGCTAATCACGCCTTTGAATAGAAGGGGGTAACGTCTTAGGCGATTTCCAATATAGTCGTCAGATAATATTTGTTCACAAATAAAATTAACATCATCACTTGCCTCAAATACCCAGTCAAAGCGTTCTATTGCGAGTAAAAACCCCCGTTTTAAATGGCGTTGGCTTCTGTATTGTTCAAGGTTTTTTTGAATGACGGCGAGTTTAGATGGATCTGATTTAAGCGCAGCTATTACCTGATTAATAAAGGCAGTATTGAGCTTGCTGTCGCTGCGCTTTCTTACTTTTCTTGGATACATTATTCCTCGTTAGCAATATTGTGTAATTTTTTTAAGAAATCATCTTTATGTTTATCGTGCTCGTAATCAAGATGATAAGTATTATGAAACCCAAAGCGTAATAGTACGCCACTACCTTGTAAATAAATTGTGTATCCATCTATATCTGAAAATGCAGTAACACCTTGATAATGCTTACCTTCATCGTTCGTTTCTCCGCGTTTTTGTATTCGCTCGTACACGGCAAGTATTTGTTTATTGTCGAGTTCATTTTTCATATATCACACCTTTAATTTAAGATTCAATACGTATTAGATATGAGGGTCGATCAGCTTAAAACAACAGATAAAATTGATTGATAATACTTGGCGATTTACTGTTTATAAATTATGCTCATGGTTCATTTTTTATTGAGCTTTCACCATGATAGACAAGGCGTTACTGCTTAAAACTCGTGAGTTATCAGACCAACTAATTGCACTTCAAACACCTATTCGAATTCTTGATGCAATAAATTGGGATAAACAGATCAAAGAGGAATTTTTTAGGCAAAAGTGTCAAAAAAACCCTCTAATAGATCGTGCATACTACCAACAGCGCGATTTAGGCTTTGTGCCTAGCGAGTTGCGTCAAGCGTTTTCAACATTACACCGAAACATTATTAACCAGTTAGGTCAGTTAAACCCCATTTCTCAATATATGGGTAAAATGTGTGGCGAATATAAAACGGTATTAAGTATGTTGGAGTACCGAGGTACTCCTGAATTTCATGATTTATCAGTTGAGCTTTTTGGTCATCCTAAAGATTTATTCCATGCGTGTGAGCCTTCACTCTCCGAGCTTGCGAATATGCTAGAGCAACCACTGCAAAATTTATTAATGGCCGACATTTTACCCGATGATCCTAAAAATATAGATGCTAGCGACGCGGTGCGAATTTTATCAGAGCAAGTTAATAGTAGTATGCCAGGTATAAATGTAGAGGTTATGTTGAGCGATGGGATTGTAAGCGACGCAGCAGCAGGTGCTAACAATATAAAGCTAAACCAAGATGTTAAATTTTCACAACGTGAATTAGATATATTAGAAGTACATGAAGGGTGGATTCATGTGGGCACGACTCAAAATGGTTTAGCCCAACCTTATTTAACCTGTTTAAGTAAGGGCACACCAAGCTCAACAGTAACACAAGAGGGCTTAGCAGTATTAACTGAAATTATTACTTTAAAATCTACCCCTAGGCGCTTATCAAAATTAGTTAACCGTATTCAAGCGGTTACCAAGGTGATAGATGGGGCTGAGTTTGTAGACATATATAGAGATTACGTAGCTCAAGGAATATCTAAAGACGATAGTTATACGTTGGCTCAGCGTGTATTTAGAGGCAGCACAGCAACAGGATTACCGTTTACTAAAGACATTGCCTACATAAAAGGCTTTGTTTTAGTGTATAACTTAATACGTGTGGCAATTCAGTTAGGGCGAATCGATCAGTTACCGTTGTTATTAGTCGGTAAGTTGTCTATTGATGATTTTAGATTAATTTCCCAGCTTCATGATTTAGGTGTGATTGAAAGCCCTAAGTTTGTTCCCCCGCATTTTAAAGATTTACGCGGACTAGCAACATGGTTGAGTTTTGGGCGCTTTATTGGTGACTTATCTTTTGAACAACTAGAAAACGACTATAAACCCTTGTTTTTATGATGTAGGTATTTTATCTGCATGCTTAAGTTCGTGAGCATAAAAAAAGCCCGTAAGGGCTTTTTTTTGTTTTCATCAAATTAGCGTGCGTTAGTGCTTTCAAATATTTTATCTGCAGACGCTGCAACAAACCCCGTGTAAAGTTCGCCATCGGCTTTCGGGTATCGAATGGCAAATTCATAAAAACAACTAGGGATGCGTAGCTCGCCATCGCTAAAGGTAACGGCGTAATCATCAGCAAGCGTTGATGATTGCTCTAATAGCACTTCTGGTGAGCCTTTTACTTCGCCGCCTGATGTATTAAGCGCAAAGCCTGCATCTTTAAGCGCTTGGTTAACATCGTGAATGTTATCAAACTTGGCAAGCATATTAATATTTACAGTAAAGTGGTTTGCACGGTAGCCCCATGCCGACATCCACGCAGCATATTCGCTTTCTGCTAATAACTGCTTGTAGGTTTCACCGCTTACTTGCCAATGTGTACCTGAATATAAAAAGTTATCAGCCGTTACAGCACTTTCATCAATTTGATTTACCATATCGGTAACAATAGCTTGTAACTCTGGCGAGCACTTTTCTACTAATAACTCAGAGATAAATACTTTAGGTTGCTGAGGATCGCTGTGTTCGTAGTGTTTAGCGTATAGCTTTTTAGCTTCAAAGTGGTATTCGCCGCACTCTGTGTAACCTAACGCTAAAAAGTGTGCTGCTAGTTTTTCAAGGCCTACTTTTTCAATATTGAACGTACGTAGCGCAATATGGTCGTTAATTATGTCGTCTTTTTGGGTTGAACCTAAAAGGTCATGAATTTTATCTGCCGATGGAGTAACGGCTAAATAGTTATCCCATAGGTTTTCAAATAATGTATTTACGTTAGTATGCATGTTAAATCCTTAAAAATGGGTATTATTCTATTACTAAGCCAGGTGCTAAAGTTTGCGGTAAATTCACTTTTTCTGATTCAACCGACGCAACAGGGTAAGCGCAGTAATCTGCAGCATAATAAGCGCTAGCACGGTGATTACCACTTGCACCAATACCACCAAACGGTGCAGCACTAGATGCACCCGTAATAGGGCGGTTCCAATTTACAATGCCAGCACGAATACGCTTTAAAAAGTGGCTGTAATCATCTTCGTTATCGCCAAGTAAGCCTGCTGATAAACCAAAGCTGGTGTTATTAGCCTCTGCTATTGCGCTGTTAAAGTTGTTGTAGCGGTAAACTTTTATAAGCGGGCCAAAGTGTTCTTCATCGGCCATGTTAGCGATATGTGTAACATCAATAATACCTGGGCTTACAAAGCCGGTGCCTGCTTTTAGCTGCTTAAGCTCAACGAGTATTTCGCCGCCGCTTTCAACTAATTCTTTTTGCGCAGCAACCATACCAAGGGCTGCTCTTTCGCTTATCATTGCACCCATAAATGGCTGGTCAGTTGCAAAACTGTCGTCAACAACAATATTTTTAGTCGCGCTAATTAGTTTTTCTAAAATGGCATCGCCATTGGTTGAATTCTCAATAAACACGCGGCGGGCACAAGTACAGCGCTGGCCAGAAGTAATAAAGCCAGACTGAATAATATCGTGCACTGCAGCGTTTACATCGGCTACATCTTTAACTATTAATGGGTTATTACCGCCCATTTCAAGTGCTAATATTTTACCTGGGTGGCCTGCAAACTGTTTATGTAATAAATGGCCGGTGTTTGAGCTGCCGGTAAAAAATAAGCCGTCTATGTCTTTATGTGAAGCAAGTGCTTTACCTGTTTCTACTTCACCTTGCACTAGGTTAATCACACCTGCTGGTAAGCCTGCTTTTAACCAAAGTGATAAAGTAAATTCAGCAACGTGAGGGGTTAGCTCAGACGGTTTAAATACCACGGTGTTACCCGCTAAAATAGCCGGTACGATATGGCCATTAGGTAAATGCCCAGGGAAGTTGTAAGGACCAAATATAGCTACAACACCGTGTGGTTTATGGCGTATAAAGGCTTTAGCACCCGGCATTGGGTTTTCTGTTGTGCCGGTGCGTTCATTATAGGCTTTGATAGAAATGGCTACTTTACCTGTCATAGCGCCTACTTCTGTTCGTGTTTCCCAAAGAGGCTTGCCGGTTTCGCGCGCTATAATGGCTGCAAATTCTTCGCTGTGCTCTTTTAATTGCGCTACAAAGTTTTCAAGTATGGTAATACGCGACTCAATTGGCGTATCTGCCCATTGTACTTGTGCGGCTCTAGCTGCATTAATTGCAGAATCTACTTGCTCGGCATTTGCGCCATTACCTTGCCACACAATTTCGCCGTTACTTGGGTTAATAGAGTTAAAAGCGGGGCCTTGACCTGTATGCCATTGGTTATTTATAAGGTGTGTGTTCATATTTGTTTTACAGGCGGAAAAAACGCGCTGCATCTCCTTGGGATAGATTAAGGGCATCAGCCACTTCTTGGCTTATTACTAATGTGTGTTTTGCATGATTGTAGTGAGCGTGCTGGGTAAATGTAGCTCTAAACTCACTTACACCTTGGTTGCATACGGCAAGTGTATCTGAGCTGTGCTGGCTAATATGTTCCAGCTCGCCAATTGTAATAGGGCATACTTGAGACTCACGAATACTGCGAATATTACCAAGTTTTGCTTCTACCGTTGGGCCCGCATCAAACAAATCAACGTAGCCACGATGCTCAAAACCTTCTTTTTCGAGCAGTTTGAGCGCCGGTTTAGTTTTATCATGCACGTTGCCAATCACTGCTTGGGCTTTTTTACTGAGTAAGTTGACGTAAATAGGGTATTTAGGCATTAACTCACTAATAAACACTTTATCGCCAAGTCCTACTAAATGATCGGCCTTGGGGAACTCAATACTAAAAAAGTGCTCTTGCAACCACTGCCAAAACGGTGAATGGCCTTCTTCGTCACTTACACCACGCATTTCAGCAATCACGGTATCGGCAAAGCGTTCGCTATGCTGCGCCATAAATAAAAAGCGTGAGCGTGATAAAAAGCGCCCGGTTAAACCTTTGCGGTTGTTTTCGCGCAAAAACAAAGTACATATTTCAGAGCATCCGGTGTAATCGTTACACATGCTTAAAATATCTACGGTGTTATAAACATTAAGTGTAGGTGAGTGGTGTACTGTTTTACCTAAATGGTAATGGTAAAGCGGCACCGATAAGCCAACAGCGGCTTCTATGGCGGTTGTTCCAATAACCTCACCTGTTTCACTGTCTTCTAAAACAAATAAGTAGCTTTCATCGAGTGGCTGATTGATATTTTTAGCAAAGCTTTTTTCGGCGCGGTCTATTTTGTCTTTTAATTGCTCATCGTCCACCGGAAGTGAGGTAAACCCATGGCCCGATTCAATCGCAATTTGCTTAAGTGCAGCAAAGTCATCAGTGGTAATAGGACGTAATACTTGCATTTATTACTTGCTCCAACAGCGCGCCCTGAGGCGCGCTTAATTAAATTAGCCGTTTACTACGTCGCTTACTGCTTTTTCAAAGCGTGCTAGGCCTTCTTTAATATCTTCAAATGGAATAACTAAAGAAGGGGTAAAACGAATCACGTTCATGCCTGCAACAAGGTTCATTAAACCATTGTTAGCACTGGCAACTAAAAAGTCACGTGCGCGGCCTTCATATTTATCGTTTAACACAGCGCCAATAAGTAAACCTTTACCACGTACTTCGCTAAATACGTTGTATTTTTCGTTTATTGCGTTTAAGCCATCGCGGAATAACTGTTCACGCTCTTTTACGCCGTTTAGTACATCAGGTGTATTTACTGTATCAAAGGCTGCTTCTGCTACTGCACAGGCAAGTGGGTTGCCACCGTACGTAGAGCCATGCGTACCTATTTTTAAATGCTCTGCAATAGCAGTGCGGGTGATCATAGCGCCAATAGGAAAACCACCACCTAACGCTTTAGCTGTAGTTAAAATATCGGGCACTACACCTAAGCCTTCGTAAGCGTATAAATCGCCAGTGCGGCCAACACCGGTTTGTACTTCATCAAAAATTAGCAGTGCATTGTGTTTAGTACATAACTCGCGTACTTTTTTAGCAAATTCATCTGTTGGTGAAATAATACCGCCTTCACCTTGTAGTGGCTCCATCATTACGGCACATGTTTTATCACTGATGAGTGCTTCAAATGCTGCAATGTCGTTGTAATCACAATGCATAATGTCGCCAGGTTTAGGGCCAAAGCCATCAGAGTAAGCAGCTTGCCCGCCCACAGTTACAGTAAAAAATGTACGGCCGTGAAACCCTTTGTTAAAGGCAATGATTTGCGATTTTTCTTCGCCGTGTACATCTAAAGCAAAACGACGAGCAAGCTTGAGTGCTGCTTCGTTAGCTTCTGCGCCTGAGTTTGCAAAATACACTTTGTCTGCAAATGTTGCTTCAACCATTTTTTGTGCTAAACGCAGGGCAGGCTCATTAGTCATTACATTTGATAAGTGCCAAATTTTCTCACCTTGCTCTTTTAGCGCATTAACAAGCGCTGGGTGACAGTGGCCTAAACAATTAACGGCAATACCGCCTGCAAAATCAATAAACTCATTGTCATTTTGATCCCATACACGTGAGCCTTCGCCTCGCACTGGAATAACTGCCGACGGGTTGTAGTTTGGCACCATTACATCGTTAAATAAGTCTCTTGTTACTTGCATTATGTACACCTAAAAATTGTGAATATTGAATAAAGATTAGCAAAATAAAAACGTTAGCGTTTTCTCAGCTAGGTAATTTTTGTTATTAGTGGTTATTATCGAAGGTTATAGGTTAAATTTGCAGTGCTATTTTGTGAAAAATGATTACAATAAAAGTCAAAATAACGAAATCAATAAGCAATATGATAACTCCACAAGATGAAAAGTTACTTTCTGTCCTTAAAACCAACGCTAGAGCGAGTATTTCTGATTTAGCTAGAATTCTTAATTTATCGCGCTCTACTGTGCAAAGTCGTATGTTAAAGCTTGAAGAAAGCGGTGTTATAAAAGGGTATAGCGTAGATTACGGCGATGCTTTTTTAAGTAAAATGGTATCGGCACATGTGTCAATAAAGGTGATTCAAAAGCTCACTACTAAGACGAATATTGAGCTAAAGCAAATTGATGCGATATCACAGCTTTATGCTATAAGTGGTGAGTTTGACTTAATTGCAGTTGTACAAGCACAAAACTTAGAAAAACTCAGCCATTTACTCGATGATATTGGTAATTTAGATGGTGTGGAACGTACAACTTCTTCGGTTATTTTAGAAACCAAGTTTAAACGTTGATGTACTTCCTATGTAAATTTATGTTTTATTGCACTATGGGAGAGCGCGTTTAACAACCACTTTTTTTGCTTTATCAAGTTTTAGAAAGTAGGCATTACCACCAATTCCTTTAAACTCCTCGTCGGTGAATACAATTGTATTATCGTCATAAAAAGTGATGGCTTCTTTTTGCGTAACGATGCCTAAATCTATTTTAGACACATCACCAGAGAAAAACTGATCACCTTTAAAGTTCTCAAATAACCAAATACTGGTAGAGTCAAGTAGTACGAGTTTTTTACGATCTGGGCTTAACGCTGCAGAGGTTATCCAGCACAGTTTTTCCATTGTTGTACAGGTTTTAAAAGATCCTATTAATTGGGCTTTAAAGTTAGCAGCGTGGTCGCCTACTTTGTATAAATTTGTAATGCCATCAAAAGGTTCTGTGCGGTTTTTAGTGAATAAATAAAGGTGACGACCCAGGGCTACAAACGCTTCTAGATCAAAATTACGATTACTTGGTTTTATTGGATTGCCATCCATTTCAGGGTACGTAAACTTTATTATTTCGGCATTTGTTGTATCGGTTTTAATATCAATTGGATTCTCTATTTTATAAATAGTCAGCCAACGCCTATCATTTTTATTGTTGCCAAAATCACCTAAAAAGAAATGACCAAATTTATTTTGAGTCATGTCTTCCCAATCAATGTTTTTAGCATTAGAAACTAAAATTTCTTGCGCAATCGACCCATCTTTATTTAAGCGGTAAAGCTTTGGATCGTCACCCCCATCATTAATTGCCCACAAGCGATCGCGCTTATCAAATTCAATGCCTGATATTTCTTTGAGTTTAGGGTCGAATGAAATTTCCTTTTTACTGTATAAGGTGTAGATTGAGGAAATAATAAACACTGCGACAACTAAAAAAATTAATGCCGTAGTTAATAAAATGCTTTTTTTCAACATGAAATTTACGATATTTCAGAGCGTTAACTTGATGTGTATTATCACTGATGTGAATACGTAACAAAAGCAGTTTATTGGGTAAGCTCTCTTTTTACTTCAAACCAAGTCATCAGTGTAATAAAGGTAAGTATTAAATAGTTAAATCGCTCCAATTGGTTTGAAAATTGCTGTGTACTAAATATGTCATTCTTAATATCTATATTTTATGTTTTACGCACTAATAAAGTGCGATAAAAAAGACTTGTTGCACTGTAATATTGCGTAAACAAAATTTTGCTTTAATACGGTTAGCTTAAAGTTTGACTGAATACAATCCCACATCGCCAGCTTAAAAATAGGCCCTGTGGCAATAATTAAATACCTTTTACTGTTTAGTTGGAGCCTACTATGTTGCATAAACGATTTTTTAAAACAAAAGATGAAGCGGAAATCACCTTTGAATTTGCTCACCCAGATGCGCAAGAAGTCTGCTTAATTGGCGAGTTTAACAGTTGGCAGCCCTTGCCAATGAAGCTTAATAAAAAACAAGGCGTGTTTAAATGCAAACAACGCCTTCCTCTAGATCAACAATACCACTTTCGTTATTTAATAAATGGCGAATTTTGGGATAACGATCATACAGCAGACGCTTATGAGGCTAACAGTTTTGGAACTGAAAATAGTATTGTTAACACCCAACGTATTAATTAAGGCCTGTAAATGAACAAACTTTCGCAGTTGTTTTACTTACACGGTATTGGTTATGAGTTTACTAAATACACAGGCGAGCACATATTTTTCAGTGAAGATACACGCAAGCGTGCCCTGCAATGTTGTGGTGTTGATACAAACGATCATAACAAAATAGCTCAATTAAATTACAAGCTCGATGTAGAGCCTTGGATGCAGCTCTTGCCAAATGTAAGTTTAATTGAGCAAACAGACTGTTATTTAAAAGTGAAAATAGATGACAGACAACTTAGCCAAACTGCATTAGTAAGTGTTGAACAACTGGGAATAGAGTGTGAATTTACTAACCTTGATGATTTAATAATTACAGGTGAATACTACTTTAATGGTGTCCGTTATATTGAAATTGCACTGCCTTTACCTTCAATACCAACAGGGTATTACCACGCAGACATTACAGTAGGTGAACAGCACGCAGGTACTGATATCTGGTCTGTGCCCGAGCGTGTTTTTCAAGTTGAAGATACAAAAAAAACGGGGTTGTCGGTTCAGTTATATACGCTTAAAAATAAAGAAAGACTGGGAATTGGCGACTTTTCAGACTTACTCACGCTTGTTGATTTGTGCTGTGAGCACAATATGGATTACATTTTGCTCAACCCTCTGCATTTGTTGTTTTGCGAAATGCCTGAGCGTGCAAGCCCATACAGCCCTAATAGTCGTGCGTTACTAAACCCTTTATACATTTCTGTTGATTTGTGCGAAGACAGTAAAAACAATGCTGAATTAGCAAAAATTATGCAAAGTAATGAGGCGACTTCTCTTTTAAATAAATGCGGGCAGTTTATTAATTACGAGGATGTTAGTCGCGTTAAATATAAATTATTTAAAGCACTGTACGGCCATTTTGAATTAACAGCCAGTAAGCTTCGTCGTGATGCATTCAATGCTTTTTGCGATAAACATCAGCCCACCTTACAAACAATAGATTCACAAACCTCTCTTTTTGATTATTACCTACAGTGGCAAGCGCATCTTCAACTTGGTTTATGTCAAGAGCGGTGTATGAAAGGGGGTATGGCAATAGGTCTGATTAATGATTTAGCTGTTGGGTGCGCTGGCGATGGTGTTGAGTTCAAATCACAACGGTCATTATTCGCCGATAATGCCAGTGTGGGTGCACCGCCTGATCCTTGGGCTGAGGGCGGGCAAGATTGGGGGTTACCGGCTTTAAACCCGCAAAGTTTAGCACACAATAACTACTCATTTTACCGCTCGTTAATTCGTGAAAATATGCAGAATGTAGGCGGGCTAAGAATCGACCATGTTATGGCTATTCGCCGCTTGTGGTGGTGTTTTGAAAATAATGGTCAGCGAGATGGTTGCTATATTTATTATCCCTTTGAACATTTGCTGGCCATTTTGAAAATAGAGTCGCATATTAATCAAAGCATAGTTATAGGTGAAGATTTAGGCATTGTTCCTCCAGAAGTAAAGCATGCATTATCAAGTAGTGGTATTTTTTCAAACAGTTTATTTTATTTTGAAAAGCAAAACGATGGTGATTTTTTACCGTTACACGAATTACCCCCTCAGTGCTTATTGATGATTGCAAATCATGATGTACCGCCCTTTACAGGCTGGTGGCAGCACGATGACATAGCTATAAAACAACAATATCACTTAATTGACGACGAACAATCAACGCAAATTACCAACCAGAGAATCGATGAAAAAACGCGACTGCTTCGTTTTATCAATGCTACAGCTAATCTTACATTAACGATACACAGCGATGCTAAGTCGGTTTATCGTGCGCTTAGCCAGTGTTTAGCTGGCTCAGATTCTCGATTGTTTGCACTACAAATAGATGATTTAGATGAACAGCAATATCCGGTGAATATTCCTGGTACAGACAAAGAATATCCAAATTGGCGACGTGTATTAACACATACATGTGAAGAAATTTTTGCAAACAACGCCAGGCTTTTAGCTGCAATCGATTCAATAAGGAAAGGTTAAATGAGCAGTACAGCTTCAAATAGTTCGGCATTACCTAAATCTCAAAGCGCTGACTACGATGCCCAAGTTAATGCACTTAATATAGGGCGATTTAAAGACCCATTTAGCTTTTTAGGTGCACATAAAGTAAGTGAATCAAATATAGAAGTACGTGTATATTTACCTGATGCCCACCATGTTTCTTTGTCAATTGACAATCAAATAGTTGAAACGCAAAGATATAAGCACAGTAATTTATTTATAGCCCGTGTAAGTCAGTTGCCTACCTCGCCTTATTTATGTACAGCCAAATATAGCGACACTTCGACTACGTTTTTTGATGAATATAGTTTTAACAGTGAGCTTGATACAGATGCCATGTACTTATTTAACGAGGGCAGTTTAGAGCATGCATACTTGCACTTTGGCGCGCACTTTACCAACCAGCAAGATGTAGATGGCGTTCGTTTTTGTTTGTGGGCACCTAATGCAGCCAGCGTTTCAATTATTGGTGAGTTTAATTTTTGGCAAGCGAATCGACATTTTATGCGTTTTCACCCTGCCAGTGGTGTGTGGGAGTTATTCATTCCCGAGCTTAAAGCAGACATGTGCTACAAATTTGCCATTACAGCGCAAAGTGGTGAGGTAATAGAAAAAGCAGACCCTTACGCTTTTAAAATGCAACAGGCTCCTGGTACCGCGAGTGTTCTTCAATACAAACCAGAGGCAATAGCGTTAAGTGAACAAGCAATAAGCAATAGGCAAAAGCGTAATCATATAGACGCACCAATCAGTATCTATGAGGTGCATTTAGCGTCGTGGCAGCGAGGTGAAGGTAATCGTTATTTAAGTTATACCGAACTTGCCGACAAACTCGTAAGCTACGCGCTTGAAATGAACTTTACCCACTTACAGCTTATGCCCATAAGTGAATATCCGTTTGACGGTTCATGGGGCTATCAGCCTGTTGGGCTGTTTGCTCCAACCAGTCGTTTTGGCGATTACAACAGCTTTAAATATTTTGTAGAGCAATGCCATAAATATAACGTAGGGATTTTACTTGATTGGGTTCCTGGGCATTTCCCAAGTGATCCCCATGGTTTACACCGATTTGATGGTACGCACTTGTACGAACATGCCGATATGCGCCAAGGCTTTCATCCAGATTGGAATACTTATATTTATAATTATGACCGTCCAGAAGTTAAGAGCTTTTTGATTTCTAATGCAATGTATTGGCTTCATCAATTTGGCTTAGATGGTTTAAGAGTAGATGCCGTTGCGTCAATGTTGTATTTAGATTACAGCCGCAAAGAAGGTGAGTGGATACCTAATTGCTATGGCGGTCGCGAAAACCTTGGTGCAATTGAATGCCTCAAACAGGTTAATTTACGCAGTTATAAAAACAACCCTGGCATTATGATGGTGGCAGAAGAGTCGACTGCTTGGCCAGGTGTTACGCAGAGTGTTGAGCACAATGGACTAGGCTTTGGCTATAAATGGAATATGGGGTGGATGAACGATAGCTTGTTGTATATGCAACGTGACCCACTTTATAAGCAACATCACCATCACGAAATCACGTTTTCGATGGTATATGCATTTAGTGAAAACTTTATTTTACCGCTGAGTCACGATGAAGTTGTTCATGGGAAAGGCGCGCTAATTGAAAAAATGCCGGGCGATGATTGGCAAAAATTCGCAAATTTACGTGCTTATTATGCATTTATGTGGGCACACCCAGGTAAAAAGTTGTTATTTATGGGGGGGGAAATAGCTCAACGTGCTGAGTGGGGGCATGATCATTCTATTGATTGGCATTTACTAGAACATGAAAGTCATAAAGGTATAAAGCAGACAGTAAAAACGTTAAATGAGGTTTATAAAAATCAACCCGCGCTGTATGAACTTGACTCAAGTGCTGCAGGATTTGATTGGATTGACAACAATAATAACGAGCAAAGCATTTTAAGCTTTGTACGTTACGCTAAAAATGCCCATGACTTTGTAGTTGTGATTGCCAACTTTACGCCTATGTCATATCAAGAATATACCTTAGGCGTTCCGAGCAAAGGCGTTTATAAAGTAATAATAAACACGGATGAAAGCGAATTTTTTGGTTCCGGTATTAAAGTATCGCAAAACCAATCAAATACTGTTGTCACTAACGACAATCCTCAACATGGTTTTAACCAAAGCATCACTATTGCTATCGGTGGCTTAACAACAATTTATTTGCAAAAGGTACAAGATGAGTAATCAATTTGAAGTAACTCACGGCCTTGTTGAGCCTCTTGGCTCGAGCTTGCATTTAAATGGTGTTAATTTTTCATTGTACGCGCCAAAAGCGACACAAGCGTATGTGTGTTTATTTGATAAAAGTGGCCACTCTGAAATACTAAAAGTGGCTATGAATATAAATGAAGGTGGTATTTGGAGTATCCATATTGCACCTCTCACCACTGGGGCACTTTATGGGTTTAGGGTTGAGGGTGAATATAACCCTGATACTGGCTCGCTATTTAATGAACATAAATTATTAATTGACCCTTACGCAAAAGATTTATTTGGTGAGTTTACATGGAGTGAACGCCATTATGGCCAAATGCCAATAGGCACCAAAAGTACCGTTAACAATGCCATTGATATACCAAAATCAAAAGTGTCATCAATTGATTTGTATGAACATAAAAAACCGAATCACAGATGGTCGAAAACCGTCATCTATGAGTGTCATGTAAAAGGGACTACGTGTCGTCATCCTCAAATACCTAAGGCACTGCAAGGCAAATTTTTAGGATTGAGCCACCCGCATTTTATTGACCATATAAAAAGTTTTGGTGTAACAGCAATAGAGCTACTCCCTGTGCATGCTTTCATTAGCGAGCAATTTTTAACAGGCAAAGGCCTACAAAATTATTGGGGATACAACACGCTTAACTTTTTCACTCCTCACAAAGACTATTTGGTAAACGACGATATTAACGAGTTTAAACAGATGGTTAAGGAGCTTCATGCTGCAGATATTGAAGTTATTTTAGATGTTGTTTACAACCATACAGCTGAAGCGGGTAATGATGGCCCCATATTGTCGTTGCGCGGCTTAGACAACCTTGCTTATTACCGCACAGTAGAAGCTCAACCCAATGTATACATAAACGATACTGGGTGTGGTAACACCATTAATATAGATCACCCAAAAACGTTGCAGTTAGTGCTCGATAGCTTGCGATATTGGGTTGAAGTAATGGGTGTTGATGGCTTTAGATTTGATTTAGCAACAATACTGGGCCGCTCAAAGGCTGGGTTTAGTTCAGCGCATACGTTTTTACAAACTATTGCTCAAGACCCTGTTTTAAATAAGGTAAAGTTAATTAGTGAGCCATGGGATATTGGCCCTGGTGGTTATCAACTCGGGGCTTTTCCTCCACCTTGGCGAGAGTGGAATGACCAATACCGAGATGTAATTCGTCGTTATTGGAAAGGCGATGAAGGGATTATAGCCAACGTGGCTAAACGCTTACATGGCTCGTTTGATATATTTGAGCATAGCCACCGAGGCCCATTAAATAGTATTAATTTTATAACCAGCCATGATGGATTTACGCTTGCAGATTTAGTGAGTTACGAGCATAAACACAATGAAGCTAATGGCGAGAATAACAGAGATGGCCACAGTGCTAATTACTCATTTAATTGCGGGGCAGAAGGCTTTAGCACTGATGAAAAAGTAGCCGCATTAAGATTACAACAACAAAAAAACTTTTTACTCACATTAATCCTTTCTAAAGGTGTGCCTATGATTGCTGCTGGCAGCGAAATGGCACATTCTCAAGGGGGTAATAACAATGCATATTGTCAAAATAACCGTACGAGTTGGCTTGCCTGGAAAGAGTCACAACTTAATCATTCATTGACTCAATTTATAGACGACGCACTTAGAATTAGGCGTGCTCATAGTGCATTTAAACACAGTGTGTTTTTAGACGATATAGATGAACGTTTCACAGTGAAATGGTTTACCGAAACAGGTGACACTATGACAGATTCGCATTGGCATGAGAATTCGCGTCAATTTTTAATGTATAGCTTGCTTGATAAGCAAAATAAACACGCATTACTTATTGTATTCAATGCTAATAAAAAATCAGTCAGTTGTCAGTTGCCTCCATCACCTATTAATGCCTCGTGGCAAATGGTTTTATCAAGTGTAAATAATGCATCTTTAACAACTCACCAAGATGCACCCGTTGAAATTTCTGCACAAAGTAGTTGGGTTTTTAGTGCTAACTTAGAGGACGTAGCTAATGGCTAAGCAAGTTGAACAAGTATGTGTTGTAAAGGGGTGGCAAGAAGGCCCAGTAATAGACGAAAGCACCTTAAAAGATGATTTAACGCGCCATTTTTATTACACCCTAGGGCGAGATAAAGTCGGTGAGTCACAGCTGTATTTGTACCATGCATTAGCATTGACGATCCGGGATCGTTTAGTGGCACGGTGTCGAGAAACGAATAAAAAAATCAAACAGCAAAAAAGCAGAAAAACCAGTTATCTTTCACTTGAGTTTTTAATGGGGCGTGCCCTGGGCAATGCGGTATTAAATCTTGATTTAGAGGATCAAGTGTCATCGGCACTACAAGAATATTGTACCGAAATTGAAACGGTCGAAGACGCAGAGCATGATGCAGGCCTTGGTAATGGTGGCTTAGGGCGCTTAGCTGCGTGTTTTTTAGATAGTTGTGCAAGTTTAGCTTTACCCGTTGTGGGTTACGGCATTAGATACGAATACGGAATGTTCAACCAATCAATTAGTGATGGTAATCAAATAGAGCAACCAGATAATTGGCTTCGTGAGGGTCACCCTTGGGAGCTAAGTGCTCCCGAGCATTCTAAGCGCATTAAGTTCGGTGGTTATGTAAATAGTTATACTGATAAACAAGGTAGGGAACACCGCCAGTGGGTTAGTAGCCATGACGTGTTAGCAGTGCCTTACGATGTGCCCATTCCTGGTTATAAAAACAATATTGTAAACACGCTACGCTTATGGAAATCAGAAGCGACCGACGAATTTAATCTAACTGAATTTAACGCGGGTAGTTATTCAGAAGCAGTTGCACAAAAAAACTTAGCCGAACAAATCACTATGGTACTTTACCCTAACGACAGCAGTGAAAATGGTAAAGAGCTACGACTACGCCAACAATACTTTTTATCATCAGCGAGTATTCAAGATATTGTTGATCAGTGGGTGAGTGATCATGGTGAAAGCTTTACTGATTTTGCCGATTACCATGTTTTTCAATTAAACGATACTCATCCAAGTATTGCTGTGGCAGAGCTTATGCGAGTGTTAGTTGATGATTACGAGCTCGACTGGGATGATGCATGGCAAATAACCACAAAAACAATGGCCTACACAAATCATACATTATTGCCAGAAGCGTTAGAGAAATGGTCAGTTTCATTATTTTCAAAATTGTTACCCCGTATTTTAGAAATAGTATTTGAGATAAACGCACGTTTTCTAGCCGAAGTTGCACAGCATTGGCCTGGTGATGTTGATAAACAGCGAGAGCTATCACTAATAGAGGAAGGTGGGGAGCCGCAAATTCGCATGGCTTATTTAGCCATTGTGGGCAGCTATTCAGTTAATGGTGTTGCTGCACTGCACACAGAGCTATTAAAAGCGGGTTTATTTAAAGAGTTTTATACACTTTGGCCTAACAAGTTTAATAACAAAACCAATGGGGTTACACCTCGCCGTTGGCTTGCCCATTGTAACCCTACATTGAGTGAATTGATTAGTGAGAAAATAGGCACCGATTGGGTACATGACTTTGCTCAAATAAACCAGCTACGTCGTTTTTATGATGACACATCATTTCAAGCACAGTGGCAAAAAGCCAAAGTAACAAACAAACAACGTTTAGTTGATTTAGTGAAAGAGCGCTGTGGTGTAGAGTTTGATGTATCCATGATGTTTGATGTACAAGTTAAACGGATTCATGAATACAAGCGTCAGTTACTAAATATACTCCATGTTATCCATTTATATGACCGCATTCGTCGTGGTGATACACAAGGATTAGTGCCACGTTGTGTTTTACTCGGTGGTAAGGCTGCGCCGGGTTACTGCATGGCTAAAAAAATAATTAAGCTAATCAATAATGTGGCAGATGTGATCAATAAAGATCCCCTCGCGTCGTCGTATTTACGCGTGGCTTTTTTACCTAATTACAATGTGACAGCCATGGAAGTTATTTGTCCAGCTACTGATTTGTCTGAGCAAGTTTCAACCGCCGGTAAAGAAGCTTCAGGCACTGGTAATATGAAGTTCATGATGAATGGTGCATTAACTATTGGCACGTTAGATGGCGCCAATATCGAAATTAGAGATGCCGTTGGTGCCGATAATTTCTTCTTATTTGGTGCAGAGGCACATCAGATTGATGATATTAAGTCGCGTTATAACCCCGCACATTTAATTGAACAAAATAGCGACTTAGCCAATGTTATGCACTTGCTAGAAAGCGGGCACTTTAATTTATTTGAACCTTGCCTATTTGACGATGTAATTAATGCAATTAAGAGCCCACACGATCCATGGCTTGTTGCACACGATTTCGAAAGCTACGTATCTGCACAAAAGCAAGTAGATAAAGCCTATGCTGATCAAGCTTATTGGACGCAAATGAGTATTTTAAATACCGCTGCCAGTGGCATATTTTCAAGTGATAGGACCATAAGCCAATACAGTGACGACATTTGGCATTTAACCCCACTCAATACTAGTGACACTGACTCAACGACAACTACCAGTAAAGCCACTAAAAGCTAGATAAATGGAGAGAATAGTATGCCTAATTATGCAAATCGCTACATAAGTAGCCTAACTAGAGAAACGTATGCGTTAATACTGGCTGGTGGTCGTGGTTCTCGCCTGCACGAATTGACCGACTGGCGTGCAAAGCCAGCCGTTTACTTTGGTGGTAAACACAGAATTATTGATTTTCCTTTGTCTAACTGTATCAACTCGGGTGTTAGGCGTGTGGGTATAGCAACACAGTATAAATCTCACTCACTTATTCGCCACGTAAATCGAGCTTGGGGGCACTTTAAAAAGGAATTAGGTGAATCGGTTGAAATATTACCTGCATCACAACGCCATGGTGATGAATGGTATTGCGGCACCGCCGATGCTGTTTTTCAAAATATGGATATTATTCGTCATGAGTTACCTAAATATGTAATGATTTTATCAGGCGACCACGTTTATCGTATGGATTACGGTGCATTGCTTGCTGAACATGTTCAAAAAGGGGCCGATATGACCGTGTGTTGTATTGAAGTACCCGTTGAAGAAGCTGCAGATACCTTTGGTGTAATGACAGTAGATGAAGAAAGTCGTGTTTGTCGTTTTGATGAAAAGCCAGCTATGCCAAGCTCAGTGCCAGGCAAGCCGGGTACATGTTTAGCATCCATGGGTAACTACATATTTAATACTGAGTTCTTATTTGAGCAACTTAAGAAAGATGCTGAAAATGAAGGCTCAGGACGTGATTTTGGGCATGACATAATCCCCGCGATTATTGAAGAACATAACGTTTTTGCATTCCCATTTAGAGACCCTCAACAGGAAGGTCAGCCATATTGGCGCGATGTAGGAACACTCGACTCATTTTGGGAGGCTAACATGGAGCTTGTTATGCCTGAGCCTCAACTTGATCTGTACGACCCAGCGTGGCCAATTTGGACATACCAAGAGCAATTACCCCCAGCTAAATTTATATTTGATGATGACGACAGGCGAGGAATGGCCCTTGACTCTACAGTTTCTGGAGGGTGTATTATTTCGGGTTCGGCAGTAAGAAAATCATTGTTATTTTCTAACGTGCATGTGCGCTCGTTTTGTGAAATTGAACAATCGGTTATTTTACCGGGTGCTATTATTAACCGCGGTTGTAAAATTAAACGTGCAATAATAGACAGAAGTTGTGAAATACCTGCAGGGCTTGAAATAGGGTTTGACCGTAAAACAGATGAAGAAAATGGTTTTAGGGTATCAAAAAAAGGCATTGTACTTGTTACCCGCGACATGCTTAGTGAACTTGCTAAAAAGTTAGAGCGTCAAACACAAGAAAATAAGAAACTAGCTTAATACAGAGTTAGGCAAAACAAGCTTGCCCTAAAGCGGGTAAGCTTATTAAAACAAAGGAAGTAGTAAATTAATGCATGTATTAATGGTTGCAGCAGAGAACGATGCGTTACCTGGCGCTAAAGTAGGCGGTGTAGCAGATGTAGTCCGTGATGCCCCGAAGGCTCTTGCGAAGCATGGCGTATCGGTTGATGTGGTGATCCCAGATTATGGACTTGAGCCATTAAATAGGCATTACATAGGTGAAGTAACCGTGGCGTTTAATGCTCAATCTCATTTAATGACTTTGTTTAAAGTGGATCAAACAAAAAATAACATAACTCAAATTGTAATAAGCCACCCAATGTTTAGTGAATCGGGTAGCGTTTATTGTAATGATGCACCGGGTAGGCCATTTGCAACCGATGCAACAAAGTTTGCGCTATTTAATGCGGCTGTTTGCGAAGCATTATTGCAAGGACTACTTAAACGCCCAAGTACGCTGCATTTACATGACTGGCATAGCGCATGCGTTGCTGTTTTACTTAAGTTTGAGCCACGTTACAGTGCTTTACACGATATACATTTAGCGTACACAGTGCACAATTTAGCACTACAAGGAATAAGGCCTTTTAAGCACGATGAATCGAGCTTAGAAGCTTGGTTTCCATCATTAAGTTACAACGGGCAACACTTGTGCGATCCAAGGTATGCAAATTGTTTTAACCCAATGCGAAGCGCCATTAATTTAGCAGACAAAATTCATTTAGTGTCGCCTACCTACAGCCAAGAAGTGCTTAAACCCAGTAATTACAATGATGGCTTTTTTGGTGGGGAGGGGCTTGAACAAGACCTACAAAATGCAGCCGAACAAGGTAAAGTGGTCGGCATTTTGAATGGCTGTGAATACCCTGCATTGGAAGTTGCAAATGCAGTTATGGACGAGTTGTTCAACGAGGCAGAAAAAAGCTTATTTGCTTGGATGAGCAACAGCGAACAGCTTGAAAGCGTTCACTACATTGCGCACCAACGATTAAAGCAATTTAAAACGACACCAAATAATGGGCCAATTGTTACAAGCGTAGGTAGACTCACAGAACAAAAAGTATTGTTATTATGTCAGCCATTAAATGGTGAACTTGCGATAGACGCAGTATGTAATAGTATTAATGAACAGGGTGGGCGTTTAATCATATTAGGCTCTGGCGATAAAGCGCTAGAAGCATTGTTTACAAAAGCTATGGCACGTAACGAAAATTTACTATTTTTAAAAGGTTATGCGCAAAGAGTAGGTGATTTAATGTATCAATTAGGTGATTTATTTTTAATGCCTAGTTCGTTTGAGCCTTGCGGAATAAGCCAAATGCTGGCAATGCGCGCAGGCCAACCTTGTTTAGTACATAGTGTTGGCGGATTAAAAGATACGGTAAAACACAATCAAAATGGGTTTAGTTTTAATGGCGCAACATTACGTGAGCAAACACATACTTTGCTTTCATGTTTAACCGAAACGCTAGCATTTTATAAACAACATCCAAAAAAATGGCAGCAAATAAAATCTAATGCTAAAGCAGTACGCTTTTCGTGGTCTCAGGTTGCAAGTGATTACATTTCAACCCTGTACCAATAAAGTTTGTTTAATTTAACTTAAGCACAGTGACATTTTAGATTATTTACGCTATTAATAACTTGGTATTAATGGAATAAAATAAAGTAGGTAAAGTGTCTGTATTTGTTGCAAGGCAAGCAATTTTCAATCGGCGTCAAAAAGTAGTTGCTTACGAGCTACTTTTTAGGGACAGTCCTAAAAACTTTTTTCCTGATATAGCCGAAGGGCAGGCAACTGCACGGCTTATTATGGAAAATCAACTTAATTTGGGCACACGCCATATCACCTCTGGTAAAAAAGCACTCATCAACATTGGGCCTGAATCTTTAGAGCTTGACCTGTGTGCCTTTTTACCGTGCCAAGATGTTGTAATAGAGCTTCTTGAAAGCATAGAGCCCACTGATACAAATTACGAGTTATGCCGAGAACTCTTTCATAGTAACTTTAATTTAGCCCTTGATGACTTTGTATACAAACCACAATGGGATCGCTTTTTAAAGCTGGTTAAACTCATTAAATTTGATATAACCATAACCCCATTAGACGATATTCACCCTATTATAAAAAAGCTCAAAGATCACAAACAAATTAAGTTACTCGCAGAAAAAATAGAAACTCAGGAAGAATACGAAGTTGCTGCTGGCATGGGCTTTGATTACTTTCAAGGTTACTTTTTTGCAAAACCCACCATGATGAAGCACAACGACATTGATTATAACTACGGGTTAGTCGTTGCAATATATGCTGAAATAATGGGCCCGAATCCAGATTTAACCAAAATAGCAGCGTTGTTTGAATTGGATGCCGCACTGGCTTATAAATTACTACGTTTAATTAACAGCGGCGTATTTCCCATACAAAGTAAAATAGCCTCCTTAAAGCAAGCGCTGGTTTATTTGGGCCAGGAGCGGTTAAAAAAGTTTGTTAGTTTAATTGTGACCGCTCACACCGCTGGTAAAAAGCCTGCAGAGCTAATGCAAGTGTGCGTCGTACGTGCGCGCTTTTGTGAATTGATTGCTAAAAAAGTGGCTAAGCATCAGTCAGGAGAGGCGTTTTTAACCGGCTTGTTTTCGCTTCTTGACGCTATATTAGATCAACCAATGAGCTTGCTTGTTGAAAAATTACCTTTTCAGGATGAGATAAAAGCAGCCTTGCTCGAAGAAAAAAACACACTGTATTACATTTTAAAAGTTGTTAAAGCATACGAAACCGGCAGCTGGTGGGCACTCGAACAAGCTGTTATATTTTTAAATATACAAAGTGATATACTACCAGAGCTTTACCAGAAGTCGGTTGACTGGGCCGACAGCTATAAAAATAACATTTAACGGAAAACAGCTTTAATGCGTAATTATAATATGGACTTTATTCGCGGCATTGCCGTGCTTGGCTTAGTGTTTATGAATGGCTATGCCTTTGGTTTTATGGAATTTGGTTATGTGCCTTTAACTATCCCCCCTGTAAGCGACACCATCATTGAATATTTTAATATACTGTTTATAGAAGGCCGATTTAGAACGCTGTTTAGCTTACTTTTTGGCGCAGGTTTGTATATTCAATGGCAGCGCTTTAAATCATCTGCGCAAATAAAAAGTAGATTATATTGGCTCATAATTTTTGGTCTAATACATGGTTTTTTACTTTGGGCTGGTGATATTTTGTTTGTTTATGGAGTGTCTGGCTGGTTTATTATTAAATATCTAGACACCGACAACCCAAAGCTATTGCAAAGAGGGCTCGAGTTTACTGGGCTCTCGGCGGTGGTTACGTTTTTAGTGTTGTTCACTATTCCTGACGATCAGAGCTTTCGTGATTCTGCCAAGTTTATTGAGTTATTTAGCCCTCATTACAGTGATTACTTTAATGAAAATCTTTTTATAAATATCCTTATGCTAATCACAGTGCCGCTAATGACGATGTGGATGTGCGTTGGCATCATGCTAATTGGCATTTACGCGTATAAAGAGGGAATATTTAACAAAGGTCTATCAAATCAGCAGTTGTGGGTTTGTGCCTTAGGTGTACTTATATTTTGTAGTATACGAGTAAGTACATCAACGCTTACTGGTGGTTTGGGTATGAGTTTACAAGAAATTTCTAACATGTTCGCTGCTCTGTGTATGGCTGGGCTTTATATTCATGTAATTGTTAAGTTTTGTAATAATAGCCCACAGTTTGGCAAACTAATACAGCAGGCGGGTCGCATGGCATTCACACTGTATATAAGCCAAACCGTTATGCAATTACTTATTTATAGAGTGTTTTTTCCAGAGTGGATACTTAGCTTTAATAGAATAGATTACTGGTTAGTTGCTGCCAGCTTAGTTGCTGTGCAGTTATTATTTACGTTATTTTATAGTCGTTATTTTAAACAAGGGCCGCTTGAAGTGCTGTGGCGCAAATTAACCGACATTAAATCGGCGGCATAACTCGCATTTTTAGGTGGTTTGGGTATACACTAGCGACCCTAAAAAATTAATACCATTAAGTGATATGACCGAATTAAAACGTTTAAATAAATTTATTAGTGAAACAGGTTTTTGTTCACGCCGTGAAGCCGATAAATATATTGAGCAAGGTCGTGTGTCAGTTAATGGTAATGCGCCAGAAATGGGCGTGAAGGTTGCAGCAACCGATGTAGTATTGGTCGATGGCAAACCATTAAAAACACCACCTAAACGCGTTTATATTGCCTACAATAAACCGGTGGGTATAACGTGTACAACCGAACGTAAAATCCAAAGCAATATTGTCAAAGCGGTTAATTACCCCGATCGTATATTTCCAATTGGGCGCCTAGATAGACCTTCTGAAGGGTTAATATTTTTAACTAACGAAGGCGACATTGTAAATAAAATTTTGCGTGCGGGTAATAACCACGAAAAAGAATACGTTGTCACCGTAGACAAGCCTCTTAACCGCCAATTTGTATCTAAAATGGCCAACGGCATTCCTATTTTAGATACTGTCACCAAAAAGTGTAAGGTTACACAAACAGCCCCTAAAGAATTTAAGATCATTTTAACTCAGGGGTTAAATCGCCAAATTCGCCGAATGTGTGAGTATTTAGGTTACGAAGTGGTGACTTTAAAGCGCACTCGTATTATGAATGTAACATTAAAAGGCTTAAAAGTGGGTCAATGGCGTCATTTATCCGATGTTGAAATGGCGCAAATAAACGACTCAATTGCTGACTCAGGCAAAACCCAAGAGCACTCGTTAGATACTAATAAGCAAGTTGATAAAAATGCTGCTATATCACCTAAGCGCGACTTTCAGGGTGAAAACCCTCGTCGTAATAAGCAAAAAGAGCGAGGCGATGAGCAAAAAAATAATCGAACTAATGCACCTTATCAAAAACGCTCTACAACCTATGTTGGTAAACCAAAAACGGCAAAAGCAAATAGTGCATCTAGCAATAAAGCAGGCGCACGCACTAAGCTAAGTTTAAAAAAATAAGCTAAACAATTACCACTGTATTTATGTAAGTTATAAAAAATGCCACAGTTTACGCTGTGGCATTTTTATTTAGTTAAACCTTAATATGTCTTTATTTACGTGGTTGGTATTCAATTCTAAAAATCATAGTATATAAAACAGGCACTACTATTAATGTAAGTATGGTCGCAAAGCCTAAACCAAACATAATTGTGACCGCCATAGATTGAAAGAACACATCAAACAGCAAAGGGATCATACCGAGTATTGTAGTGATTGCAGCCATTGCTACAGGCCGCACACGGCTCACCCCAGAATCAAAAACCGCTTGGTAAGGTGAGCTGCCCGCTTTTAGCTCAAGGTTTATTTGGTCGACTAATACAATGCCATTTTTAATGAGCATACCACTTAAGCTTAATAACCCAAGTAGGCCCATAAAACTAAACGGCGCGTTCATTGCTAACAAACCGGCACTGACACCAATAATTGCCAGTGGAACTGTGGCCCAAATTACAAGAGGCTGCTTTAATGAGTTAAACAGTAAAACCGTAATAGCAAACATAGCTAAGTAGCCAAGCGGCAAAGACCCAAATATAGCCTTTTGAGCTTTGCTTGAAGATTCATATTCGCCGCCCCATTCTAATGAGTACCCATGAGGTAGCTCTATAGATTCAACAGGGCCTCGTACTCGGGCAAACAATTTAGCGGCTGTTTCATCTCCCAGCACATTTTGGTCGGCCATTACCGTTATTGTTCGCTTTCTATCGCGACGCATTATTAGGCTGTCTTCCCATTCAACGATAAACTCATCTACCACTTGAGTTACTGGTACAAATACACCTAAAACAGGGCTGTATATTTGTAAATCATGAACGCTATCTACGTTAAGACGCTCATTAGCAGGGGAGCGCGCAATAATTGGCAGTAATTGAGTACCATCACGGTATACACCCACCTGTTTACCCGACAAGCTCGTAAGCAGCACATCATCAAGATCTGATTTACTTATGCCTAAGCGTCGAGCCTTTTGCTCGTTAAACTGTGGGCGAATCATTTTGGTTCGCGCACGCCAATCATTACGAATATTAAATGCGCCATCATCTTGAGCCATAAGCTTTTCAGCTTCAGCTGCGAGTTTTCTAAGAATGACAGGGTCAGGGCCTGTAAAACGGGCTTCTATTTTTGCATCAGTAGAAGGCCCAATTTCCATAGGCTTTATTTTTAGTTGAGCTGATAACGGTGTATTTCGAGAATAATCTCGGACCTTTTGCATAACAACCGCAACTGCTTCTCGGTCTTTTACTCTTATAATAAGTTGTCCATACGACGAGTAAGACTTTTGAGGCGCATAAGTAAGCATAAAGCGTGGCGCACCTTGCCCGGTTGTACTTGTTACTTCTTCTACAAGTTCTTCTTTTTGCAAATAGTTTTCAAGCTTCTTTATGCCATCTAATGTGGCACGAATATCCGAACCTTGTTGTTGCCAGTAATCTACGTAAAACATAGGTGTGTTAGAGGCGGGGAAAAACGACTGCTTAACTGAACCAAAACCCACTACGGCACTGCACAGTAATACAACCATGAGGATCATTGTTGACTTACGATAGTGCATTGCTAAATCTAATAGTGCTTTATAGCCTGTAAAAATAAACCCTTGGTATGGGTCGTTATCTGAATCGTCTTCGGTGTTTTTATCTTTTTTAAATTCATTTTCTGAAAACATAAGGTTTGCAAAAAATGGAGTTAAAGTAATAGCGGTTATCCAGCTAAGTAACAGCGATATAAACAACACCCAAAACAAGCTGCCCGCAAACTCACCGGTTGCGTCAGAGCTTAAACCAATTGGCGCAAATGCAGTAATACCAATAATAGTTGCACCTAACAGTGGCCATTTAGTTTGCTCCACAATGTTAACTGCGGCCTTAAGTTTGGTTTGGCCACGTTTTAGGTTAATTAAAATTCCTTCGGTAACCACTATGGCGTTATCTACCAGCATACCAAGGGCTATAATAAGCGCACCTAACGATATACGTTGTAAGTCTATGGCAAACAACTTCATAAAAATGAAGGTGCCTAAAACCGTTAGTAATAAAATACCGCCTATTAAAATACCGCTTTTAAGGCCCATAAAAATAAGGAGTACCACAATTACTATCGCAATTGCTTCTAGCAGGCTAACAATAAAACCGTCTACCGAGGTTTCTACTTCTTTTGGCTGGTTGTATACAGCATTCACGTCAATACCATGCGGGCGCTGGTACTCAAGTTCTGCTAAGTGAGCATCAATACGTTTACCCACATCAACCACATTAACGCCATTCATAAACGATACGCCAATTAATAGCGCTTGCTCAGAGTTATATCTAATTACATTAGTGGGTACTTCAGCGTACTCTCTAAATACTTCGGCAACATCACCCAAATAAATAAGCTCGCTCGCACCCGGTTTAGAAATCAGCAGAGTTTCAAGTTCTTTAACATCTTTAAATTCGCCGGTAGGATGAAAACGAATCGACTCATCGCCCACTCTAATTTTACCCGCGTTAGACACCGTGTTTTGAGATTGTAACAAAGCAAATATATGGCTAGGTGCAATACCAAGTTGGGCTAATTTACGGGTAGATATTTCTACCATTACTTGCGGCTGTTGCTCACCTGCAATCGTTACCTTGCTTACCCCTTTAACTAATACCAGTTCACGCTTTAAATAATCGGTGTAGTCTTTTAGTTCATCGTAAGAATAGCCATCACCTACAACAGAATATAAAACACCATATACATCGCCAAAGTCATCTAAAATTGTACTTGGATAAACACCACTGGGTAAAGACGGAGAAAGATCGTTTATTTTACGACGCATTTCATCCCAAATTTGGCGAAGTTGCTCTTTTCGATAAGTGCTCTTCATTTCCACGGCAATTTGCGACTTCCCGTTGGATGAAATAGAAGTCACGTGGTCAACATAGGGTAACTGTTGAATTGCATTTTCGAGTGGAAAAGTAACTTCTTCCTCGACTTGCTGCGGTGATGCGCCAGGGTACATGGTAATAACCATGGCCTGTTTAAGTGTAAATTCAGGGTCTTCTAACTGGCCTAAATCAAAATACGATACGCTACCACCAATTAAAAGCAGCAGGGCAAACATCCAACTAATTACTTTTTTCTTTATAGAAAATTGTGCAAAGCTCATAATTATAAGCCTCGCTCTTTATTCCATGGACGAACTTTCATGCCTTCTTCAATCGAGTGAACACCCGCAGACACCACAATTTGGCCCTCTTTAATACCGCTAAGTACCTCTATGCCATCATGGTGTAATTGGCCAACTTCAACAGCTTGCTTATGGACTTGGCCGGTATTTTCATCATAAAGCCAAACATAGGCATTATTTTTAATTGCTTCTTGTGGATCAGAAAAAACCGATTCAATAGGGAGTATTGTGTAAGCAACCTGCGAACGTGTTACTTTACTTAAATCAATTAAAACGCGGCCAGTCATACCTGCTAGTAAGTTAAAGTCATCAGGCACGGGTAACGAAAACACCACTTTATAAGTGAGTGTTGCTGGGTCGGCTTGAGTGTCCCATTCTTTAATATCGAGCGAGTATTCTTTATCTTCAAAACCATCAAATTTAACAGTAGGGTGGTAATCAGTGCCTTTTTTGAATCGTGCCACTATTTTTTCAGGAACCTGAATTTCTACGTCCATTAAATCACGCGTTTCTAGGCGCAAAATATTTTGTTTAGCTTGAATATTTTCAAAATTCTTTACAAACACTTTGGCAACAGTGCCCGCAAAAGGGGCTCGCAATTCACTGTACTCTAGGTTGGTTTCAGCAATTTTAAATGCCGACTCAGCAATTTGCATATTGGCGGTTGCTTGGTCTAGCTCAGATTGACTGGTAATTTTTTTCTCGAATAATTGTTCAATTCGGCTCAGTTGCGATTTTGCTAGTTCGTAACGTGCTTTACGTTCATCAAACTGGAGTTGAAAATCTTCAGGGTCTAATTTGGCTAGTAAATCGCCTTTTTCAACGTGCTCCCCAGCAAGAACCGGAAACTCTATAAGTTCTCCGTTTACCCTAAATGCAAGGTAAGATCCTTGGTTTGCAACCACCTCAGCTGGGAAACTACGAATATTGATTTGAGAGTCATGGCCAATATTGAACAGCTTAACAGGGCGAATGGGCTCTTCTTTAACTTGTTGTTCTGGCTCAGAACAGGCAATTAAGCTAAGTAGGGTCGTTGTTAGTAAACATAGACGAAAGAGTTTCATGTCTTCTCCGTTGCAATATTGGCAAAATAAGTAAGTGCAGGATACGCTGCAAACATATAAAATAAAATTCATTAAATTTTAGATACTCAATAAGTTTTACTTATAATGTTTTGAGGCGGTATATGAAGCTGAATCAATTAGTAATATTAGATGCCATAGTGCAAAGCGCAAGTTTGAGCGGTGCTGCGCAAAAGCTTCATAAAACACAGCCCGCGCTAACGTTGGCTATAAAAAACTTAGAAGCGCAAATAGGCTTTGAGCTGCTAGATAGAACTAAGTACCGGTTACAGCTTACTGAAAAAGGACGTATTTTTCATCGTGAGGCACAACAGTTACTGCATGCAAATGACGAGCTTGCCAAACTCGCAGAAGAGCTTTCGTTAGGAAATGAACCCCAATATCAAATTTGTTACGAACAGCTCTGTCATAAACAAAGTTATAACAAGATCATAAGTAATACTTTTAGGCAGTTTACGAGTACAGAGTTTTGTATTACCAGTGGCAAACGGTTTGTATCATTAGAACAAGTTAATAGTGGGCAAGCAGAGTTAGGTATTGGCCCCTGGTTTGATTTATTTCATGCTACAGGTGACTTAGAAAGCGTGCCCATAGGTAAGCTCGATATTGGTATAGTAAGTGCTAAAGGGTTATTACCCCAACAGTTAACATACACACAATTACAAACCTATCCGTGTTTAGCTATGTTTGAAAGCGATTTAAGCATAGACAGCGATAGGCTATCTTACTCTAAAGGTTCTGCAATGATGAAAATAGACGATGTAGCAACTTTAAAATCGTTTTTACTTTCAGGGGCCGGATGGGCAATGATGAGCCTAGAGCATTGCAAACCTGAAATAAAAGCAGGCTTATTACAAGAAATCCATATTACAGATCGCGAACATAAATTTAGCGCACAAATAAGAGCGTTTAGGCAGCATGCTATTCATCATGGCCCTGTGGCACGCACTGTATGGGAGCAATTTAAACAACTAAGTAAGGCTTACGCTGATAAAAATGGATATTGAAAAAGAAACCCTTATTTATACTGTAATAGCCGGTATCCCAGCAGGAAAAGTAGCAAGCTATGGTCAAGTTGCTACGTTGGCTGGATTTCCGCAAAACTCACGTTTAGTTGGCCGTTTATTAAAAATAATGCCAAGTGATTCGGTTATTCCATGGCATCGTGTTGTAAACAGCCAAGGTAAAATAGCGTTCCCTGTAGGCAGTAACAAGTACCAAGAACAGCGTCAAAAATTATTATCAGAAGGTGTACTTTTTATAAACGACAAAGTAAATATGCGTGAGTGTAGATGGCAGTAAAATTAACACTTTAGGCTAATTGCCAGTGTAGATCCGATAAATTAGTGCCATTCGGCACAGTAAAATACCTTCTAGATATTTTTGCAAAGTACTCAGTATTAACAGATGAACACCTAACGCCTCGGCAACGTCCTTTAATTCGGTATCGTCTCGTAAGCTAAGTTTGACTGCTTTGATTTTGAAATTAGCGGGGTAAAAATATGTCTTTCTAGATTGGGTATATCTAGGCATATTAGCCTCCTTAAAGTAATGATGAGGTGTCCACTAAATCGGGTGAGGAGCATAGTTTCGTTTAAAGCTCTTGTTATGCGCAATCACTTGCCCCGAACTATCAAAAAGTATGGATAGTTGACCTGATTTCAACTTTTCTCGAAAGTCAGGTAAAGCAACTTTACCATCAAGTAGATCGCCTAGTAACATGTCCATCAAACTACCAAATACTAGGTCATTATAATTTTCAAATTCAGGATTTGAATTTAACAAAGTACATATCATACGTGGAGGTTGAACTCCCGAGGAATCCGAAATAGTAGAGTGCTTGGGGTTATTCTTTAGATGTAAACTACAACAGGCGAAGTGAGCAACAAGTTCTCTAAATTGCATATTTGTAACTGAACCACTTAACTTATTTATAACTGTTGGTTGGATCTGATTATATACGGCGCCAGCGTCGCCGAATACAGTAATAATGCCAATGCCTCCAATAATAACTCCTGAAGTATTTGCGTAAGAGACGTCCATATAATTAAACTCTTTTTCTGCATCAATACTTTCAACCGGAACAATAAAGAAAGATCCTACACAATTTTGTTCTAATGTTGCTTGGGTATAGGGCACACGGCTTAAACAATAAACATGATGAAAACTTTCCCACTCATAACCTACTCCTTTTGCGATTGATGAATACTCAACCCTTCGATCTAAGTACATTCGTAGAGACTGATCTTTAACATGAGTTTTAATAAATAGAAGCGCCATCCACAAATAAAGGTTCAAGTATCCTTTCTTCTCAATATAATTAACCAAATCATCGAAACCTCTTGAAAACGCCTTACTCAATGGAGTTTCCAATTCAGCACTAAGTAGGCTATTACATTCGATGCAACAGGGAATCACATATTGGTTGTATTTATATTTTGAACCATTAGGTAAATTCACGGCTTCATTGTGAAGGTCAAATCGCTTTAGAATCCAATTAGGTATGATGTGCTCTTTATTCTGATTCTGTGGGTTTAGAACTTTCGTACAAAGAAAGCATATATTTAAACTACAAACGTCAGATTCAAATGCTGCAATGCTAACAAATGTAACTTTACCATTCGCATCTACAATATTTCCATTTTCAAGTATCATCATACTGCCAAGCGTTGCGAATCACTCTTAAATGCTTTGTTATAACTTTGATACCAGTAGGTCTCTTAGCTGCGTCACTACCCCGACTAAACTTTCATTCGGGTTAGATGATTCATAATCATCAGGACATATCCAATCTAGAAACTCTGCCGCATTAGTCCCACCACCAATCATAGTGATAATATGATTTTGTACTTCGTCTGGTGTTAGACACTTTTTTGTTTTCAGTGAGTTAATATGAGCCACGTAGTCATCTCGCAAGGTTAACAGTGATTTGTTGCTAGTAATTAGCTCGTTATACTGCCCCCGAATTTTATTCAACTCAGGAGTCATTTCGTTAAATTCACGAGAGTACTTACGATTTAACTCAACGTACTTGCAGCAGTTTAATACAATTGAGTTAAAACACAGTCTCCAAATACTTTGTCGACTAGCTACTAATTCTGGTTTGTGCATATAAGGCTTATCTTCATATTCACGAATGATACTAACTGAAATAGTTAGATCACCGATCAAACCAACGAGAATCTCTGATAGCTCATGATTTCTATTTCTCACTCAAACTCCAATAAAAGTTATAACGCCGCGCTCTGCGGAAATTTGGGAGCGCCAGCGAGTAATTTTTCCGTAGCAGCGCCTTGTTACGTGTTTTCATGAGCGAAACCCAGTCATCCGGAACTCATTTCCAGTGATTTCACAGGATATTTGATCAATAAACTGTACTATGGATTTTTCGATGAACTCACTAAGTAGCCAAGACGCATCTTTTTCTAAGTGTGCTCTTAGCGACTGTGGTTCATACCGAGCAAGCTCACTTAGCCTATGCATTGCAGCATAAGTTAGAGGCAGCGTGCTACGACTAATTACAGATGTAGATTTTAAGTCTTTTCTTTTAACGTACCAGAGGTCGTTTGCGCTATAAATATAGGCCATTTCAGAGCGCCTATTCTTTAAATAATTTTTTAGCCTATTATTACTAATCAAGTCAGGTTTATTTCTTGGTGCATTCCATTTAAAATCTTTATTCCTTCTCACGGTGTAAATTTCGTCATTTCGATACCTACGATCTAAACTATACCCCACAAGTCTACCTAACGTTGTTGCATTTGAATGCTCTGGCTCTAATTGGAGTTCAAGCCAGCATTTACCTCGACTTTTGTCGTGAACAATTCTAGGATTTAATACAGGAATAAATACTTCAGCTTGATTACCGTATGTTGAATGATACGCTCGATGAACATAGGGTAAATTATATAAAATGTCTTTCAGATTATATTCTTCAAACTTTCTCTCTGTTGACTCTGGTGTAACTGGTTCTTCTAGGTAAACACATAACCCCGAAAGTACACCTCTAACCTGAAACCTGACAAGCTCATTATTTAGACGTTTGTGGCCATCTGATACCTTTCCAGAAACCCCATGCGAAAAATGATAATCAATTGACTTACACTCCAGCAAAGCCTTTGTTGCATTTAGAAAACAGTAATACGTTGTTAATGGCTTAGATATAAGATCAAGCTGTTTGGTTGCTTCATAGAAATTTTTTGCCTGCTGCCAATAGAAAACAGCATCACTATTCGTGCAATTTCTTTTTAGATATATCTCTACAAACTGCCAAGTTGAGTCAGTGAGAATTACTTTGCTGTCTAATTTCGGGGAAATAAGAGGCCGATATACTCTTACAGGCCACTTACCACACTGAGTAGATGGGCGAATTTTATTCTCTTTGAGATCAGATTTAATCTTAGAAATATCATCATCCAATCTGGTAACTTTTTGCGACAATGAATTATTTGGGTTTGCCAATCTTCAATTCCTTAGATGATCTTCAAAAGACACGTAACATGTTTATAGCGAGCTAATCGCGCGTATTTCTACCATAGCATCGCTTGTTTGTCTTAATTACTCATTTGTAACAAACTTCTTAAGCATTTGCTAGTACTAACAAAATACAGTCGTTCAGGTTTTTAATGCAAGATAAAAACGAGCGATTGGGTCGTTTTCCTGACTATGCAAGCACTATACTTTGACGAAATTAAAAAGTAACTGTTAACTCAAGCTCTAAGCAGCCATTAATAAACGTAGGTACTGATCGAAATATAATGACAAACACAACCAGCTATTACGAATAAGTGCCAAATTGCGTGACTGAATTGAGTTGTTTTAGCGCTGTAAAATAGTGTGCCTGCGCTATAAAAAATTCCGCCAGCGAGTAGCCAATACAAAGCTTTTACATCAATGCTTGAATACAATGGATAGATAATTGCTAATGCAAACCACCCCATGAGTAGGTAGGTGGCTAGGGATATTTTTTTGTTACCATTTTTAACAAGTATTTTGTATGCAACACCTGCAATCGCAACGGTCCATATAAAGGTGAGTGTACCCCATGACCAGGCCCCCGTTAGTGAGAGTAATAAAAAAGGAGTGTATGTGCCTGCAATAAGTAAATAAATGGCGCAGTGGTCACACTTTTTATACAAGGCACGCAACTTAGGTTGCACGCTCGCGTGGTATAGTGTTGATGATAAAAATAGTATAAATAAGCTACTACCGTATATTGCGGTACTTATATTGGCTTTAGTGCTGGTTGCTTGGTTAAATAAATCCCACATAACAAAAACAGCAAAAAAAATACCGAGTGCGTGGCTTATAACATTGAGCTGTTCTTCTTTACGAGAATAAGGGGCGTCGAGTGACATTACTGCTCCTACCACTATTTAATTTGCGTTTAGTGTACAAGTGTACGCTGAAACTTTCAATCACTGTATAAGTTAAAGCTTTTCTTGATTTTAAACAAAAATAATTCACTATGGGTTGGCCTATTTACAACAAAACTCAAGTTAATAACCATGAAAGCAAATTTAAAAGCCGCATTACTAACAGCCATTATTTACCCAGGGGCAGGGCACTTTTCGTTAAAAAAACATTTAATAGGTGCAATATTTGCTGGTGTGTTTTCGGTATTATTAATTTTAACGATGAAAGATATATTTGCCGTTGCACAATGTACAGCCAATGAAATTGTGGCAGGAAAAATACCGATGACCATCACCTCTATATTAGGTGCTGCAAAAGAGCCGTCACTGGCATGTGCAAAACTTGCAGAATACAAATACTTGCCACTTATGATAATTATTTGGGTGCTGAGTATGGTTGATGCCTATCGTTTAGGTAAAAAGTAAACCCAGGCCTCCCCATTTTTTTGTATTCACTTTTTTGTTATTTCAAAACCATTATTTAAAGTTGTGTGTTTTTTTGTAATGACTTTGTAATTCACCGTGCCATTTTGTATTTAAATTTTTTAGCTAGCATAAAAAAATTAAGCATACCCCTATTTATTTTTTAACTAAAAAGTGGCTAAAAAATAAAACTACGTGGTTAAATTAACCTTTCCTGAATTTCAATAAATTAACCAGCTCATTAAAACTTTATTAATATCAGCAATTTAAACTTTATTTTCATCTTGGCACAACCCTTGAGTATATAACTACGTCTAAACAATACACAAACAAGGAATACCATTATGAAACATTCAATTAAAATCGCTATGGCTAGTTTATTAGTATTAGGTTCTTCGCAAGTAAACGCGACAGAAGTGGACCTAGATGTAACTGATATTTTAACAAAAAGTGTAACTACCTACATTAAGCAAACCACCATTGAGCTTGAAAAATCTATAAAAGAAACACTTTATTTTGATACAAAATTAACACTGGAAACGTTAATTGAGCCTGCTGATTTAGTGAGTAATGAAGCGGCAGAAAGTAAAGACCCTGCAGTTAATAACGTAAAATAAGCAACTTAAAGGAATAAGGCGATGAGTACCGAGCTTGGATTATTTGCACTTATGTTGGCACCCGTAGTGAGTATTATAACTGCGTATGTATCTGTACAAGCACTAAAGAGTATGGGTGGGTGGCTTAATATTTAACCAATTAAGTACAATGCAATTAATTCGGTTTACTTAAAGCTGATCGACTTAGTAAAAACGCACGTAAATAAAGGCAGTGTTATTGATAGAAGTAGACTTTATGAAACGTGCGATTTTCCCATTACCCATTTTTATTTTACCTGAAGGTTATACGCGTTTGCGTATTTTTGAACCTCGTTATTTAAACATGGTTAAAACTGCATTAAAAAATAACACGGGGTTTGTGCTATGTACGTTTGAGCACGACACACCTTTTAACATTAGCGCCCAAGGATGCTTGGTTGATATAATCGACTTTGACCAAGACGATAATGACGTGCTGCTTATTGATGTTTTTGCGTCTAAAAGTGTTCAAATAAATGATGTTTACCAAGACGAAGAAGAACTTCGCCATGGTTTAATATCTGATTGTAAAACGCCTTACTGGTATAGCGATAAAAACAAACAAGTTGGTGAGCATTTTTTATTGCATGACGCATTGCGTAACGTTTTTTATGGTAACCCTGAACTTAACCTACTTTACAAAACAACTAACTTTAATAATTTAGCTTGGATAGCTGCCCGTTGGCTTGAGTTGTTACCTATTTCGATCGAGAAAAAACAACAACTTGCGTTCGAAACTAACTTTGATAACTTACTTAATTTCCTCCATACTGTAATTAATAATGAATTTGCCTAAATAATGTGATCTCGTACCATTTATTGCACGTATTACATTTATCAAAACAATAATGGGATTAATTACTATGGTAAGTCAACAACAGACAACTCGTTGTGAACCTAATACAGGTAAGTATACTGCCATGCCAGAAACGCCTAGTTCTGAACTTATGCAAGCATTACTATCGGTCGCACAAGACCGTGATAAAAAAGCATTTGCCTATTTATTTGAATATTTTTCACCAAAAATTAAACGCTTTGGAATAAAGCAATTTGGTGTGGAAGCACAAGCAATGGAGCTTGTACAAGAAACATTAACGTCTGTATGGCGTAAAGCACACTTATACAACAGCGATAAGGGTGCTGCGACTACGTGGGTTTATACAGTAATGCGTAATGCGTCATTTGATATGCTTCGTAAAATGAAGAGCAATAAAGAAGAAAATATCAGCGAAGACATTTGGCCTTTAATTAATGATTCTGAAGACACAAATCACGAATACACTGACCATTTAGAAGACAAACAAATTAAACGCTACCTTGATAAATTGCCTATCGCTCAACGTGAGGTCGTTCGTGGTGTATATTTTCAAGATATGTCGCAAGAGCAATTAGCTCAACAACTTAATATTCCAGTAGGCACGGTAAAATCACGATTACGTTTAGCCTTGCAGAAATTACGTAATGAAATGGGAGATCAGCATGATTAAACATCACCCGAGTGAAACACTACTTACAGAGTATTGTTCAGCGTCGTTAAGTGCCTCTTTGAGCCTTGCAGTTTCGATACATGTGGATATGTGTCCTGTTTGCCAAGAAAAAGTAGCAAAAATAGAAGCAAGCAACGCAGATGCTTTGTTTAGTGAAGACACCGAAGCTTTTGAGAATCCGGTTAATAACCAATCTCAGTTGCTTGAAGAGTTTGATATGAATGTGCTTGACTTAATTACTGCAGACGATTCTGTAGACGAAGTATATGAAGTAGAGCCAGTTAAAGTAAGTGTAAATGATCACAATTACCAACTCCCTCGTGCTCTGACTCGTATTTCGCACAGCAAGTTTACTCAAGTTGGCAAATTAGCCCGTTCACGTGTAGCACTAGACGATGGCGCATTACGTTCAAGTTTACTGCACATAGATGCGGGCGGTGAAATTCCTGAACATACGCACACAGGTTTTGAAATAACCCTATTACTTGACGGTGAGTTTTGTGATGAAGACGGACACTACGTGCCAGGTGACTTTATTTGGCAAGATGGTCGCCATCAACACACGCCAATAACAAAAGATGGGTGTTTATGCTTTACAGTTGTGAGCAGTGCGCTACATTTTAATAAAGGGCTAAGTAAATTACTAAATCCAATTGGTAATTTAATCTACTAAGAGATTACATGCAAAAAACTACAATAAAAATAGGTATAAGCGCCTGCTTAGCAGGCGAGAAAGTTAGATTTGATACAGGTCACAAAAGGTCAAACTTTTGTATGGACGAACTTGCAAAGCATGTTGAATACACACGCTTTTGTCCTGAGGTTGCGGTTGGCTTACCAATTCCTCGACCTACAATTCGCCAAGTTCGAGTTGGCGACACAATTAAAGTTTGCCGTCCTGATGGCTCTGGTGACGTTGGACCGCAGTTAACCGAGTACGGTAAAAAGGTTGCTACTGAGCAAGCTAAAGAGTTGAGTGGTTTTGTATTTTGTGCCAAAAGCCCAAGTTGTGGCATGGAGCGTATAAAAATATACAACGAGGCTGGGACGGGTAATACCTCAGAGGGCGTTGGTTTCTTTGCAGAACAAATTATGAAGCACAACCCACTTTTGCCTTGCGAGGAAAATGGTAGGTTAAACGATATACACCTGCGTGAAAATTTTGTAATGCGCGTGTACGTTCTAAACAGTTGGCAGCAGCTTGTAAAAGAACCATTAAGTGTTCATCACTTAACGCAATTTCATGCAAAGCATAAGTATTTATTAATGGCACACAATTACCAAGCTTATCGAGAGCTTGGCAAGTTACTTGGAACCTACGCTGGTGATGATATAAACGCATTGGCCGATGAATACATTTTAGGTTTAATGACAGGGCTTAAAAAACCTGCATCTCGTCGTAATAACTGTAACACCTTAATGCATTTACAAGGTTACTTTAAAAAAGACCTTGCTAAGGTAGAAAAGCAAGAACTGCGTGAAGCAATAGACGAGTATCGCTCTGGTTTAGTGCCGCTTTATGTGCCTCTTACTTTACTTAAGCACCATCTAAAAGTTCACCCTAAAGAGTACCTAGAAAAACAGGTGTTTTTTAATCCCTATCCTCATGATTTAAAACTACGATTTGGTATTTAATGAATACATTATTTTGGTTTAGGCGCGATTTGCGCCTTTTTTCGAATGAAGCGTTAATAGAAGCGCTAAATAATGGCGCTAAACACGCCATTTTTTTTGTTTGCGAAAAGCAGTGGCAACAACACCAAGCAGCGCCAATACAAATTGATTTACTAAAGCGACGTGTAACTTATTTGCAAGAGCAACTTGCCAATTTCGGGATAACGCTTAATGTAATAAACGCTCCCAGTTTTAGTGATTGTGAATCTGAGCTACTTTCGTTTTGTGAAACTCATGATATTCAGCATATTATTGCTAATACAGAATATGAGCTTAACGAAGTAAATCGAGACAAAGCTGTTTTAGCGCAATGTGACAAACGTTCCATTACTTTTACATTATACGAAGGAGATTTAATTGCGCCTGTTGGTAGCATTAAAAACCAAAGTAATGAAATGTATAAAGTATTCACACCATTTAAACGCGCATGGTTAAAACAGTATCAAGATACTCACTTTAGCTTGGCGCAATGGCCACTAGAACAAAACCCTATAAAAATTGAAAAAAGCCAGCACCTTGAAAGCGATTGTAGTTCGGATAAATGGCCTGTTGATGATGAAACACTTTTGAGTGTAGTTGATAATTTTATTTGCGATAAGTTAACAAGCTACGACGATCAGCGTGATATCCCCAGTATTAAAGGTACATCGGGTTTGAGCCCGTATTTAGCGCTGGGCATTATTAGCCCAAAGCAGTTGCTAATTAATATACAGCAACGTTACCCCGACATTCTGACTACATCAAAAAGTAAAACATTCACGTGGGTTAACGAGCTTATTTGGCGAGAGTTTTACAGGCATCTTATTGCAGAGTACCCGAAGCTCTCTCGTGGTGAAAACTTTAACGAGAAATACAATCCTGTTGAATGGCGAAAAAGTGAAAAAGAATTTAACGCGTGGTGCGAAGGTCTAACTGGTTACCCACTCGTAGACGCAGCTATGTTACAGCTTAAGCAAACTGGATGGATGCATAACCGTTTAAGAATGGTAGTGGCCAGTTTTTTAACTAAACACCTATTAATTGACTGGCGTGAAGGTGAGCGCTTTTTTATGCAGCACCTTATTGATGGCGATTTAGCTTCTAACAATGGTGGCTGGCAGTGGGCTGCAAGCACAGGGTGTGATGCACAACCGTATTTTAGGATTTTCAACCCTATTACTCAAAGTGAGCGCTTTGATCCAACAGGTAAGTTTATACGTAAGTATTTGCCTGAGCTTGAAAATGTGCCAGATAAACACATTCATTTTCCGCATACTTACTTAGCTGCAACAGGCAAGGGAAGTGAATGTTACTGGCCAGCAATTGTTGACCACAAAGCTGCACGTGAACGTGCGCTCGCTGCATTTAAGGTATGATATGGATAACCAGTTACCAGTAGATAAATTTGTTGATATTTACCAGCAACTTAATAGCTCTAATTTGGACTTATTAAGTGACATTTATGCCGACAATATTCAATTTATTGATCCGATGCACGAAATTAACGGCATAGAAAGTTTGCGTGACTATTTTGCAAATTTATATAGCAATGTTAAGCATTGTCAATTTGATATAACGGATTCGTTTGGTATCAACAACAATGCATTTGTTTATTGGACTATGCATTATTCACATCCCAAACTGGCCTCTGGCAAAACCATATCTGTGCAGGGGCACAGTAAGCTAATTTTTGATAATGATAAAATTGTTAAGCATCGTGATTATTTCAACGTAGGCGAACTACTTTACAAGCATATTCCAATTCTAGGTAGTGTGGTTAGTTACATTGATAAGAGGGCGGGCTAATTATGGTTACCTTAATTACAGGCGCAACGTCAGGCATTGGCGAACAACTAGCTATTAAATATGCACAAATGGGCGACACCGTTATTGCATGTGGACGTAATACAGAAAAACTAGCTGAGCTTTCAAAACATAACAACATAGAAAGTTGTAAGTTTGATGCAACAAGCCTAAAAGATATTAAAGAAGCAACCATTGGATACCCACACTTTGACCGAGTAATTCTTAATGCGGGCAATTGTGAATACATAGACGACGCAAAAAACTTTGACAGTGCTTTGTTTGAGCGCGTAATTAATGCAAATTTACTGTCGGTTGGCTACTGCTTAGAAGCATTACTCCCTAAAGTTAAAAGTGGCGGTCAATTAGTTATTGTTAGTTCAAGCGTTACATACTTACCGTTACCACGCTCCGAGGCTTATGGGGCGTCTAAAGCGGGCGTAAGTTATTTAGCTAAAAGCCTAGCCGTTGATTTGATGGATGTGGATGTCACGTTAGTTCACCCAGGGTTTGTAAAAACTCCTCTGACTGAAAAAAACGATTTTCCCATGCCTATGGCAGTGACCGCTGAAGAAGCGGCAGATTATATGATCAAAGGAATAAACAAACGACGTAAAGAGGTACACTTTCCGTATCGCTTTACGCTTATATTAAAAGCATTGCGGATATTGCCTTTGCCGCTTTGGCTTAAAATAGCAAAAGGATTAACCCGTTGAAAAAAATAGCAATAATAGGAACTGGTGTATCAGGTTTAACATGTGGGCATTTGCTTCACAAACACTACGATGTCACTTTATTTGAAAAAAACGATTATATTGGCGGGCATACTGCGACTGTTGACGTAGATATTAAGGGCGTTAATTACGCCGTGGATACCGGATTTATTGTTTTTAATAACCGAACCTACCCTTATTTTGAAAAGCTACTTGAGCGTATTAGTATAAAAAAGCAAGAAACCCAAATGAGCTTCAGTGTTCATAATGAGGCAACAGGCTTTGAGTACAATGGCCATACCTTCACCAGTTTGTTTGCACAAAGAAGAAATATTTTTAGGCCTAAATTTTGGCGCTTGCTATCTGACATAGTTAAATTTAACAAACTATGTAAAGCCATACACGAAAAAGGCGAATATCAGCAATCGCAAACACTCGGTCAGCTACTTAATGAAAATCAGTTTAACGACTTTTTTAAATATCATTATATTTTACCTATGGGCGCAGCTATTTGGTCTACTAGTATTAAAGAAATGGAAAACGTAGGCGTAGAGTTTTTTGTAAAGTTTTTCTTTAATCATGGCCTTTTAGATATCACAAATAGGCCGCAATGGTATGTTGTACCGGGTGGATCACGTGAATACATTAACCCATTAATTAAAGGGTTTGCTGACAGAATAAAGCTTAACACTGATATTAAATCGGTAACACGTGCAAATGACGATGTAACCATTGAGCTTGCTAATGGCGAGCAGCACTTTTTTGATAAAGTTATTTTTGCGTGCCACTCAGACCAAGCACTCAAACTACTTGGTGATGCAACAAGCCAAGAAAAATCAGTACTTGGCGCAATTCCTTATACTGAAAATTCAGTAGTACTTCATACAGATACAAATTTACTACCTGACAGAAAAGCCGCTTGGGCTAGTTGGAATTATTTATTAAATAACAATACCGACAAAGCAGCTGTTGTTACTTACCAGATGAATATATTGCAAGGTATTCAATCAGACACGCAGTTTTGCGTTACGTTAAACCACCTTGAAGGGATAGATAAAAGCAAAATATTGCGTGAATTCACTTATCATCACCCTGTTTTCAACAAAGAGTCTATTGCTGCGCAAGGGCTTAAACAAACGATCGATGGTCAAAATAATAGTTATTTTTGTGGTGCCTATTGGTACAACGGCTTTCATGAAGATGGTGTACGCAGTGGTGTAGATGTGGCAAGGCAGTTAGGGGTTGAATTTGACTAGTGCTGTTTATTTAGGCGATGTTAAGCATCGCCGTTTTGCTGTTAAGACTCATCATTTTAGTAATCCACTTTATATGATGTGGGTTGATCTCAACAACCCAGAGCAATTGAACAATAAGCATAAATGGTTAGGTACGTCTGGTTCAAAAGCATTAAAGTTTAACGAATCAGACTACTTTGTTAATAAGCCCCACAATAATGATGCGTCAATCATTGAACGTGCAAATCATCAGTTATTATCGCTTGGTGTAACTGAGACTTTTAACCATGTATACATGCTAGGACAGCTCCGTTGCTTTGGTATTTACTTTAGCCCTGTAAATTTTTTCTTTTATGGTCATAGCGACAGTGAGTTTAAGTACATGGTGGCTGAAGTAAGTAATACGCCATGGAATGAGCGACACTACTACTTGATACCACTAGAAAAAAAAGTGAACTTTAAAAAAGTATTTTCCGTATCACCTTTTATGAACCTTGATATGAACTATCATTGGACAATTAGGTTAACGCAAGATAAAACATTGATTCATATTGAAAATAAGCGGGATGGAGAATTGCTATTTGATGCTACTCTTCGATTAACCCGCAAAGAACTGACTGAAAAAGAAATGAGTCAGTTGTTAAAGCGATTCCCAGCAATGACGTGGACAATATTTAAAGGTATTTATTACCAAGCGTTGAAGCTGTTTATAAAAAGAGTGCCTTTTTTAGGTCATTCTTAAAAGTCACAAATTACATACAAGCAGTAATAAAAATAATATAGGTGTTCTAATGGAAAAAGTGTCTAGCTTAAATTGCGAACAAAACACGGGCTGGTTTACAGGGCTTTATAAAAAATTAGTATTTAAAGCTTTTTCTTCAATAGAAACAGGGCAAATCACCGTTATTGATGAAGATCTGCAGCTTGTTTTTGGAGATGCATCATCCGACTTAAAAGTAACGGTAACAATTCATGACAAAGCGATGTACAAGGCGTTTGCATTATCTGGAAGTGTTGGCGCAGGCGAGTCTTACATTTTAGGTCAATGGAGTTGTGACAACTTAACCCGACTAATTGAGTTATTTGCTATAAATGAAAAACAGTTAGACGAGTTTGAGAAAAAATTCGCGTTTTTCAGCAACATTGCCCACAGACTAACTCATTTAAAAAATAAAAATTCTGAGTCAGGCTCTAAAAAAAATATAGTTGCTCACTATGATTTAGGTAACGATTTATACGAATCGTTTTTGAGTAAAGAAATGCTTTACTCGTGTGCTGTTTATCCATCAAAAGATGCCAGTCTAGAAGACGCGCAGCAGTACAAATTAAAGCGCATATGTGAACAGGTAGAATTGCAACCTGGCGATTCCGTTATAGAAATTGGCACAGGATGGGGCGCATTTGCCATTTACGCAGCAACACATTACGACTGCCACGTGACGACTACAACAATATCTGACGAGCAACATGACTTTGTTGCAGAAAAAATTAAAGAGTTAGGCTTAGAGAATAAAATTTCGCTTCTTAAGCTTGATTACAGACTACTCACGGGCAAATACGACAAACTCGTTTCGATTGAAATGATTGAAGCGGTTGGCCACGAATATTTACCTAGCTTTTTTACCCAGTGCGGTTCGCTACTCAAAGACGATGGCGCAATGTTGATACAAGCAATCACCATAAGCGATCAGCGATACAAGCACTACCTTAAAAATTCAGATTTTATTCAACAGTATATTTTCCCTGGTGGGTGTTTACCCTCATTAAACGAAATGAGTGAGCAAATCAAAAATAACACCGATATGGTTATCCATACTGTTAGTGATATTGGAACGCATTACGCACGAACCTTAGCTGACTGGCGTGAACGCTTTATCAAAAGTTGGCCTGACCTAGACCGCACGAAATTTGATGACCGCTTTTATAGGTTGTGGTTATTTTATTTTGCGTACTGTGAAGGTGCATTTAGAACGCGTGCAACCAGTACTGTACATTTAATGGCGCGCAAACCTCGCTTTAGCAGCAATGTAGATAAAATTGCACTCGCTTATTAATTTTGTCTTGTTTCAAGCAGTGTGGTTTTTATCATTACTGCTTGAAGGACAATCACTTTTATTTAGCGCTGGCATCATTGGCTTAATGTTTTACTTATCAAAGCAAAAAAAACAAGATGGATTATTGCTACTAAAAGCGCTTCCTATCGCTTTGCTACTTGAATACATAGCGGTGGAGCTTGGTCTACTTTCATTTAAAGTTGATCCTTTTCCAATTTGGCTGGTACTTCTATGGGCCGCGTTGCTTCTTTCATTAAATACATCGATGCATTTTTTAAGTCGATTAAGACTTTGGCAGGTATTTGTTGTTTGCCTTATTTTTGCGCCAGCTAGCTACTGGGCGGGTGCGCGTTTTAACGTAATTAATTTAGGCTTACCGCTATGGCAGTTTTGGGTAGCCTACGGTGTTATTTGGTCGGCAGCCTTTACGTTTATTGTATTTATAAACCAAAAAATTAAGTCGATTATTTTAGCAAGTCAAAATTAGTTTACCCTTTTATTTGTTATTAAAAGAAGGACTTTAATCGTGAAATCAATCATAACGACAACTGTTTTATGTCTTTTATTGTCTACTTCTGCCTTTGCTAATGTTGAATATAGCAAAGTGGGCGAGGGTAGAATGGAATACTTGTTTTGGGATGTTTACGACGCCACCTTGTATACCCCTTCTGGCGATTATGCTTTGGGTGAACACCCTGTCAAATTTAAGCTGACCTATTTACGTGATTTTGACGCCAAAGATATAGTTAAAGCAACCAATGAGCAGTGGGAGCACATAGGTAAAAAAAATCTAGTCGGCAAGTACGATGAGGTGCTTTTGTCTATTTGGCCAAACATAGGTAAAGGTGATTCGTTAACGCTGATAACTGATAAGGAAGGCAAAAGTACTTTTTTGCATAACGATAGCGAGGTTGGCGTAATTGATGATGTTGCGTTTTCAAGTGATTTTTTAGCTATTTGGTTAGGTAAAAATACGTCAGAGCCAGCTTTAAGAAAAAAACTATTAGGAAATTAAAATGATTATTAATAACGCGTTAAAAACGATTTTTGTGTGTGTATTTGCACTTTTTTTGGTTAGTTGCTCAGCGCCTAATGTAGAACACTACAGTAAAACAACTCCCAATTTTGACTTTAAAACCTTCTTTAGCGGCAAATTAAAAGCTTACGGTGTAGTGCAAGACTTTAAAGGTGAGTTAACCCGTAAGTTAGTCGTTGATATGAACGCTACGTGGGAGGGCAACCAGGGTGTCATAGAAGAAGACTTTGTGTATGATGATGGTGAAACACAAAAACGCATCTGGAAAATAACCCTTAATGACGATAATACCCTTACAGGGACTGCTGCAGACGTTCTTGGCGTTGCACAAGGTAAAAGTGATGGCAGTGTATTTCATTGGAACTACAACGTAGAACTCCCTTATGACGGAAGCACTTTAGAAGTTAATTTTGATGATTGGATGTACTTGGTAACACAATCGCGCTTGATTAACCGCACATCTATTGTTAAGTTTGGTGTCGAGGTCGGGGAAGTGACCTTAGTTATCGAAAAAATATAGTTTTTATATGCTGATTAACATGCACCAATATTGTACAAAAATTAAGTCTTTGTTAACACAAGATGCTGTATTTTAGCGGAAATTAATATAATTTTATGTGTTTTATAAGATTTTAACTAAAAATTGCAATTTGCTGTTGCTAACTTTTAAAAAATACATAAAGATAGGTTTTGCGAAGGCAAAATAATAACGAATAGGAATCTAACAATGAATAAAGCTCAATTAGTTGAAAAAATTGCTACTGACGCGGAAATTTCTAAAGCCGCAGCTACACGTGCTCTTGACGCATTTACTGGCGCTGTAACTTCTGCACTTAAAGAAGGTGATTCAGTAGCATTAGTTGGTTTTGGTACTTTCTCAGTTAAAGAACGTGCTGCACGCACAGGCCGTAACCCTCAAACGGGTGCTGAGATCCAAATCGCAGCGGCAACTATCCCAAGCTTTAAAGCAGGTAAAGGTCTTAAAGACCAAGTAAACCTATAATTGGTTTTACAAATTAATTGAAAAAAGGGCTAATAAGCCCTTTTTTTTTGTGTTGAAAAAGCCGTAATGTAACGGCTCAGTATTTGAAAAGTTATGCTTTTAAGGCTTTATCGCCTCTACCAATTCCAACTGCACCTGAACGTACAACTTCTATGATATCTGTTTCATGGCGTAGCGTATCTAAAAATGATTCTATTTTGTCTGTGCTGCTCACAAGTTGTAAGCTGTAACTCTGACGGCCCATATCTAAAATATCACCTTTAAACACATCTACTACACGAGTAACTGCGGCACGCGTTGTTTCGTCTTGTGCAAATACTTTTACAAGGAGTAGTTCTCGTTCAATGTGGCTCATTTCTGTTAAATCAATAATTTTTAATACATCAACGAGCTTGTTAACTTGCTTAGTAATTTGTTCAACAATTCGGTCGTCACCCATTGTTGTTATGGTAATACGCGATAAAGACTGATCGTCAGTAGTACCTACCGTTAGGCTGTCAATGTTGTATGCTCGTTGTGAAAATAGTCCAACAATACGAGATAGTGCACCGGGTTCGTTTTCTAATAATATTGATAAAATACGACGCATTATGCTTTAACTCCTTTACGTAACCACATTTCGTCAATGCCACCTAATTTAATTTGCATTGGGTACACATGTTCTTTTTCGTCGACAAGTATGTCTAAAAATACTAGACGATCCGTTATGCTCATTGCTTTGTCAATCGCGGGTTGAAGCTCGTCAAGTGTGTTTACCTGAATACCAACGTGGCCATAGCTTTCAACTAATTTTATAAAGTCAGGTAGTGAGTCCATGTAAGATGATGAATGACGACCGCCGTACACCATATCTTGCCATTGGCGTACCATTCCTAATGAGCGGTTGTTAAGAGAGACGACTTTAACGGCTAAGTTGTACTGCAAGCACGTAGAAAGCTCTTGAATGTTCATTTGAATAGAACCATCGCCAGTTACGCACACCGACTCTTTATCAGGAAATGCGAGCTTAACGCCCATGGCAGCCGGTAAACCAAAGCCCATAGTGCCCAATCCGCCTGAATTGATCCATTGGCGAGGGTATTTAAATGGGTAATACTGTGCTGCAAACATTTGATGCTGCCCTACATCAGAGCTGATGTAGGCTTCGCCGTCAGTTGCTTTATAAAGCGCCTCAATAACAGCTTGAGGCTTAATTTTTTCTGAAGGGCTTTGTTTGTAACCCAAACATTTTTGTTCACGCCAGCTAATAATTTGTCGCCACCAATCTTCTTGTGCACTGCGATCTATTTGAATTGTGCTTTTGTCTATGCCGTCTTGTAGCTGTTTAAGTACAGTGTCTAAACAACCTACAACAGGTATATGCGCTTTAATGGTTTTAGAAATAGAGGTGGGGTCTACATCTACATGGACAATCGTTGCATTAGGGCAAAACTTCTTAACGTTATTTGTAACCCGATCATCAAAGCGAGCGCCTAATGCCAATATAACGTCGGCATTTGCCATAGCTTTGTTGGCCTCTAGCGTGCCATGCATCCCGAGCATACCGATAAAATTAGGGTGAACCCCTGAAATACCACCTAGACCCATTAAAGTGTTGGTAATAGGTGCATTCAATGATTCTACTAAGTGCGTTAATTGCTCTGAGGTGTTTGAGATGATAATGCCCCCCCCAGAATATATAACTAGCTTTTTAGCTTCCAATATAGCGGCCACTGCTTTTCTAATTTGTTTTGAATGGCCTTTGGTATTTGGGCTGTAAGTTCGGAGTTCAGTCGTTGCAGGGAAGTCGTATTCAAATTTGACAGCAGGGTTAAGCATATCTTTTGGTAGCTCAACAACAACAGGCCCAGGGCGACCAGTGCTTGCAATATAAAAAGCTTTTGCCAATATTGCAGGTATTTCTTGTGCACTTCTGCAGTTAAAGCTGTGTTTTACAATTGGTCGAGAGCAACCCACTATGTCTGTTTCTTGGAAGGCGTCGTCACCAATTAGACTAGTAGGTACCTGCCCAGATAATACAACCATCGGAATTGAGTCCATGTACGCAGTTGCAATACCGGTTATACAATTTGTAGCACCAGGGCCTGAAGTAGCAAGAACAACACCGACCTCACCAGTAGCACGTGCATAACCATCAGCCATGTGTGTTGCTGCTTGTTCATGCCTAACTAAGATGTGCTCAATATCATTTTGTTGAAAAAGTGCATCGTATAAATCTAATACTGAGCCACCTGGGTAGCCAAATATATATTTTACCTTTAATTCTTTTAATGCCTGAACGACTAGTTCAGAGCCATTATACTCTTGTTTGCTCATCCTCATTCCTCTGCGCTTTTTTTGTGCATAAAAAAACCCCCGCGTGGTGCGGGGGTTTTTAAAAAGCAGTATTACCTTTTAATACATCCCCGCTGGGCTTATTACTAAGACCAGTACGAGAACGACTAGAAGGTTAAATTGTGTTTTCATAGTTATTTACTCTACTCAGCAAAACACTGCTTTGGTGTGAAATTTTATATGGGTTTATTTTTAAGTGTTTTAAGTGTTTATGTCAACCTTGAATGTTGTTTTTTGCATTTTAAATTCGTTTTTTATTATTTTTTAGTGGTTTGTTGCTTTTTGTGCGTTTAATTTGAAGTTTTTAGGGAGATAATATGCATTGCGCTTATTTTTGCTTTGTTTGCTGTTGTTTTAGTATTAAGCAATTATAGATTGCTAACGTATACTTAAAGCTGGTTTATAACATGTTTAAATAGTTGTTATTAGGTATGATGTGCTTAACAAATTGTTTGAGGAATATACAGTGAACAAAATAGCGTTACTTACACTTATTACTACGTTGTTTAGCTCTATAACTGTAGCTAAAATATCTACTCCGCACGATATAGGTGTAACCAACAAAGAACGTATTTTGTATTGGCTTAATAAAAAAGAAGACTTAACTTCCGATGAGTTAGAAGCGTCTTACAATGAATACATCAATAACAAATCACCTGTGCAAGTAGCGTTAAAAAATGGGTTTAGCCAGCTATCTCGTTTATCGACATATAACTCAATACAAAAGGGGCTCTTATCTAGTCAACAATTTAGTTTTTCATCGGAGTTAACCCCAGATGATCGAGTCAATACAGTTAAAGTCTTAACTATTTTAGTTGATTTCCCTGATTTAAAGCACGACGAAAACCAGTTAACTCCCCAAGACACTGATATGTTTTATACCGACTACTCCCCCGATCATTACCAGCAGATGCTGTTTAACACTAACGGCTATGAAGGCCCTGACGGACAGGTTCTTTTATCGGCGGCCGATTATTATAAAGCGGCTTCTGGCAACAGCCTTAATTTTGAAGGGCAAGTTTACGGGTGGGTAACTGCAAATAATAACGCTAAATTTTATGGTGAACGTTTAGGCTCTACCCGAGATAAAAATGCGCCGAGCCTTGTAAAAGAAGCTGTTGAAAAAGCGGTTGCACAATTTAATATTAATTTGGCTGATTATGACTTAACTGATCTTGATGACATAGACGGTGATGGTATTACCGACGAACCAAATGGGATAATCGATCATGTTATGATTTTTCATTCTAGTATTGGTGAGGAGTCGGGCGGGGGTTATTTATCAACAGATGCAATTTGGTCACATCGTTATTATGTTTTAGACGAAAATAGCCAACCAACTGAAGTTGTTGGGAGTGATATAAAGCTATTTGGTTACACAATAAACCCTATTGATGCCGCCATTGGTGTTGTTGTCCATGAGTTTGGGCACGATTTAGGTTTAAAAGATGAATACGATTTACAGTCTAATACGGTAGGTGAGCCTGTAGCCTCATGGTCGGTTATGTCGTCAGGTACGTGGGCGGGTTCACCACGCGGGTCTGAGCCAGTAATGTTTAGCCCATATGCGCTAGAGTATCTTCAAACACGCTACCAAGGTAATTGGGTAAACCAGCTTAGCCTTGATATGGATGAGGTTGTTACGAACCCAGTGCAAGTGATTAATAACGCATCAAGTACGTCTAAATCACAAAGCCAAGTAAAGGTCACATTGCCACCAAGGCTTGAAAAATTTAAAACGCCAGTAGAAGGCGTTTTTCAATATTATTCAAATACCGGCGATAATCTTAATACTCGTTTAGTGAACACCATTAATTTACCAAGCACGACAGAATCGCTTATGCTGAGCTTTGTTGCTTTTTATAGCATTGAGCAAGATTATGACTTAGTTCAAATAAAGGTCAATGGTGTGCCAATTGCGGGTAACTATACGCAACCTACTAACCCTTTCTATGGCAATATTGGTCCTTATATTACAGGTGATTCATTTTTAAATCCTGATGCACAACTTCCTAACGGATACTTAACGCATCAATTTGATTTATCTGCTTATGCAGGGCAAACAATAGAGTTACAAGTACAATACTTAACAGACGCTAATACGCATTATTATGGTTTTGTTATTGACGATATGCGCATTGAGCAAAATGGTTCATTAATTTGGCAAAATAACGCAGAAACTCAAAGTAATACGACCTTATCCGGGTTTGCAAAAGTAGGGAGTTATGTATTTGCTATGCCATCTTACTATTACCTGCAGTTGCGTGACTATTCGGGTATAGATAGTGGATTACAAAAAGAAGGTTACTCGCCAGGGTTATTACTGTGGTACAGCGATGAGTCGCACACTGATAACAATACAACTGAGCACCCCGGTAGTGGTTTTGCATTGGTTGTTGACGCAGATCAGCGTGCTATCAATAAAGGAAGCACGCAATCACCAGCAAATACCGCTATTCAAATAAGAGATGCCGCATTTAGCCTTTATGCTCAACGAGCAGGGCTAGGAGATGACGATTTATCTGCTATCAGCTCTTTTAGTGACGAGATGGACTATCGCTTTGCAGAACAAGCTGAATCGGGTGTTAAATTACCACAAGTTGGCTTTGGTTTTACGCTCACAAACCAAGAAAACGATAATCTAAGCATAGAAATATTATTAAATTACGAGCCATCAAATGGCATTAGTTACTCACTCTCAGATTTCACAGCAGATTTTACAGTTGATGGATTGACGCTTTCGCCATCTGATACGTTTACTTGGGATTTTGGTGACGGCAGAACAAGTTCTGAGTTATCCCCTTCGCACGTTTTTGAGAGTTACGGACGCTATGATGTTAAATTTACTGCAAGCAACGGTGAAGCAGAGCAGGTAGCAACAACAACAGTCATTATTGTCGCACCCCTGAGTATTACTGAAATTGATTACGAAATAACACAAGGGCTACTAACGGCAAAAGCTGAAGTTGCAGGAGGGTTAGCACCATACAGTTATTTGTGGAATTTAGGCGATGGCAGTTCGCTAGCATCACAAGCCATTTCATATGACTATTTACACTCGGGTGATTATTTATTGTCGCTAACAGTGACTGACGACCAAGGAATGTCGGTATCTCAAAACGTAAATGTAAACGTAAATGTTCCACTTGCAGTTAATACCGGTTTTTCAACAAATAATTTAACGGTCCAATTTAACGCTGATGTGTTAGGTGGGTTTAAAAATTATACATATAGCTGGGATTTTGGTGACGGCAGTGAGCTTTCTCAAGTTCAAAACCCAGGTCATACGTATCAAAATGCTGGCAGTTATTCTGTTACTTTAACTATAACCGACACAATTACGGGAGAGGTTATTAGTGATGACTTATCCGTAACGGTAGCACAATCTCAAACTAATAGCGGTTCAAGCTCTAGTGGAGGGGCGCTTGGCGGGTTATTAATTTTTATGTTGTTAATTTCAATTAGATTTAAACGCCCTTAAATGGCATAAAAAAGCCAGCAAAAATGCTGGCTTTTTTGAACGTTTTATTAAATTACAGGCGGTCGATCACTGACTGTGTGAAATCAGTTGTTCCGTGGCTGCCACCTAAATCACGTGTAGTACGGTCACCTGATTTAATTACATCAGCAACTGCGCTACGAATTCGCTCCGCTGTGTCACCCATGTTTAAGTGCTCTAGCATTTGAATAGACGCTAAAATTACTGAGGTAGGGTTTGCTAGGTTTTTACCCGCGATATCTGGTGCGCTACCGTGCACAGCTTCAAAAATTGCAGCATCTTCACCAATGTTTGCACCTGGTGCCATACCTAAACCGCCTACTAAGCCAGCACATAGGTCTGATAAAATATCACCAAATAGGTTAGTCGTTACAACAACGTCAAACTCTTCTGGTGTCATTACAAGTTTCATACACGTTGCATCAACAATCATCTCTGTTGATTCAATTTGTGGGTAACGCTCAGCTACTTCACGAGCTACTTTTAAAAATAAGCCAGAAGTAGATTTTAAAATGTTTGCTTTGTGAACCGCTGTTACTTTTTTACGGCCTTCTCGTACCGCAAGCTCATAAGCAAATGTTACGATTTTTTCAGCGCCTTCACGCGTTATTACAGACTTTGCTTCTGCTTCATTGCCGTCTTCGCTCACTACTTGGCCTGCACCTGAGTACATACCTTGTGTATTTTCGCGAATAGTGATGATATCAATATCATCGTAACGTGCTTTAGTGCCTACAAATGATTTTACTGGACGTACGTTAGCGTATAAGCCAAATTGCTTGCGCAGTGTTACGTTAATAGACGTAAAACCTTCACCTACAGGGGTAGTTAACGGGCCCTTAAGTGTGATTTTGTTTTTAGCAATTGTATCAATTGTCTCTTGTGGAAGTAACTCACCTGTTTTTTCTAGAGCGGCTAGGCCAGCATCAACAAATTCATAATCAAAATCGCATCCTGCGGCTTTTAGTATTTCAAGTGCTGAGTCGATGATGCTAGGACCGATGCCGTCGCCTTTGATCACTGTGATGGTTTGTTTGGCCATTATCTTTTCCTTTAAAGAGTTTGATGTGCACATAAATTACTACTCTGAGAGAGTAGCTGCTTGTTAGGTCATTTATGTGAATGGTTGAAAATTTTAAGGGCGCATTTATACCAATTTAACGCTTATTTTGCCAGTTTATAGAATAAATAATGGGTATAACCTGTATTTATAATGGTAATAACCGAACTAAATATTGTTATATATTTGTAGATTTCTTAATTGGTCGTAAAAAGTGCGCTCTTCATTCCAGCCATTTAATTCTAGTTGTTCACTGAGAGTTTGCTGTTGCCATGAGGTTAATTTTAGTTCTGGTTTGAAAACCTGTTGCGCAATTACTTTTAAAGCGACCCATAGCTTATGTTTATTTGTTAGCTGTTTTTTTGCTGTTTGCTCTGCCTGTAACAATGTGTTTGCCCAAGGGTTATCGCTCAGTAATTGTGAAAACAATGATTCGATGTGTTCATTTTTTATACTTGCTACACCAAAAAATGCACTAAATGGTGCACTTAGCGTTTTGTTAGGCACTTCATCGATAGCTATTTTTCGTGTTAAGTGAGTACTGCATTGGGTTAACATAAAATGAGTATATGCATACAGAGGTAAAGTTATGTGCTCAAATTGATACTGCTTATTGGGTGCTACCAATAAAGCCATTATTTTTACTAAGCTGTCTAATCGATTTACTATAAACCTTTGTAGTGGGTGAGGTGTTGAATTCACCAATTGTTCAAATACAACGCGCTGAATAATCGCAGGTGCATTATTGTATCCAACCATCGACAAGCTATGGCGGAGATCTTTAGCTGCTTGATGTTCTTTATTATAAGGTTTTACGGCTTCACATACTCGCGCAATAATCTCAGGGTGATGACCCATTATTTTATTCAAACCTTTAAAACTATATTCTTGGTTAACTTTAATTTGACTAATTAACTCAATTAGTTGCCTTGGTTTATCTAAACTGCTTGGCTCGTTAATAGTAATATGTTCACTGTTCCATACACTGTAGAAAAGCTTTTTATCTGCACACTTCCACTGTTTTGGGGTGTCTTTTAGTGGGGCTTTTATTCTATACCAAGCTAATTTCTGCTTATTTTCTGAGTTAACTAAAATGTGTCGGTTTTGTTTGTCGGTCGCTAAATAAACCATACTTTGATCTTGATATATAACTCGGCTACCAGCTAAAAAGGGTCCCACGTCGGCCACGTAAGACTTAACCAAATGTTGTGCAAACAGATTTGGCGTGCGCAAATATAAATCGGCCAAAGCTTGATAAAAACTTATGTGCTTTTTAGCAGGGGTATGAGTTATATTCATTGCTATTATATTAGCTAATGCAACAAGCGTAATTCCACCATCGTAAAGCATTGTTTTAGGCGTGTTTACAAGGGCTTGCTTATATTTATTTAGTTTAGCGAGTATATGTGTAATAGGGGCTGCGCTATTGCCGCAGCTCAACATTATTTTTGCTGCAAATTGGTGGCGAAGCTGCCAAATTTTTTTATCATTGGCACTAAATTTAGACTGTTCAGCTAGCTTATTTAACTGCGAACAAACACATATATGCTCCACAAGCGCAGCGCTAATATAAAGTTCGGTAAGTTTTTTATCGTAATTTTGGCTAGCGCATAAGCCGGCGGTAATTACACATTGACTTATAACTAAATTAGTTGAATAGCTGTATTGAGGATTAAATAACGTTAATTTAGACAACAGTGCATTAGGGCAGTGTTCATATAAGATTCTATATTGTTCAGCTAATTTACAAGCCATAGGGTATAAGGCTTGCCATTGCTCTTTATTATTATAGCCTGTTAAAAAACGCTGCGTATTTTCGTGCAGTTGCTTTAAACGATTCGCAAGAGGCTCATCCATTATGCCTTCACCTAACTTCTTCCTGATATTTACTGTACGCACTAGGTCCCCATAAAATGAGCTGGCCATTTTTAAATAATAAACCTGTGCATTCATCCATTGTCGTTATCCCGTCTGACGTAATATGCTGAGTACGATAAAAAATAATCTGTAATACTTGTTCGTTATCCCGCTTAGCAAATGTTAGGTCTGGGCTACCAAGATAATCAAGTACGGTATTGAGTGTAGTTTGAGAATCTAGCGAAAGTTTTTCAATGTAGCGCTTGTTAAATGACTCTCGATCTTGCCAAATCATAGCTTGAGGATCGTCTTTGTAAAAAGCAATCACCAAAGTTGCAATGAGCGCATATAGCCCCAATCCTAAAATTAAATACCGTATAAACTTTTTCAACACTATTTACCTTAAATACTACCACGGGTATCAGTATACGTTTTGCTATAAATACACGCTATTTACTTGCGACTAATTAAGCCTGAGCTGCTTTAAACTAAACCCTAAATTTATATCTGTTCTTAAACTAACCAATTGTTTGGAGATAACGTACATATCCATATTGGTTTCAAGTTTTTTGCGTAGTCCTGAATTAAGTAATTCATCACTCAATGCTTCATTTATAGAGGTGTAATTATTAACAATCTGTTGAGCTGATTTTATACCAACGCCTTTAACACCAGGTATATCATTCGTTTTATCGCCTGCAAGCGCCCAAAAGTCGACGAGTCTATTCTTATCTACCCCAAAGCGTTCATGTATTGCAGGTTCATCTAAATGCTGCCTTTTAAAGTAATCGTAAATATGTATTTCACTGTTTAAATACGGTAAAAATCCCTTGTCAGTGGATACGATAGTACTCGTGATTTTATTATCAGCAGCTTTGCAAGCAAGGGTAGCAATAATATCGTCAGCTTCATCATTTATTGGTTCAAAAACAACAATGCCGGTTTCCTCTATTGCTGATTTAAAATGATGCAACGCACTTTTTAGCGTTTCAGGCATTGGGGCTCTGGAGTGTTTATAATGTTCATAAAAGTGATAACGCCAACTTTTATCCCCATCAAATATCGCAATAGCATGTGTTGCATCCGTTATGCGAAGCATTTTTTTGCATGTTTGAGCTACACGCTCGCTGCAAGTAAGCACTAATTGCTCATCGTTGCTATGTTTTTGATTTGCGTCAACTGCGTAAATGCGCCTAATTAAATTAAGCGCATCAATTAATAATAAATGGGGTTTCAAACTATACGACTCATGCTTTTATTTTGTAACACGGAATATACTTACTACCAGGAAGTTTCATACGACCTTGATCAACAAAAGCCTGTAAAAGTACATCCATATCTTGCATTAAGGCAGGCTCGCCGCTGAGAGTATAAGGTCCATGTTGTTTAATAGCGCGTACACCCTCATCTTTAACATTACCCGCAACAATACCTGAAAATGCACGTCGTAAGTTTGCTGCAAGCTGTTGTTTTGGTTGATCCAAATGTAGGTCTAAGCTTGCCATATTTTCATGTGTGGGTGCAAAAGGCTGCTGAAAATCGTGATCAATTTTAAGCGTCCAATTAAAGTAATACGCATCGCCTTCACTTTTTCTATACTCGCGTACATTGGCCATTTTAGATTTTAGCTTTTGACCTACTAAACTCGGATCATCAATAATCACTTCAAATTTGTCTAATGCTTCTTTGCCGAGTGTCATTTCGATAAATTCACAGAGTTTTTCAAAGTAATCTTTGCTTTGTTTTGGTCCTGTTAAAATAACGGGCAAACACTGCTTTTCGTTATCTGGATGCAATAAAATCCCTAGTAAGTACAATAGTTCTTCGGCAGTGCCCGCACCACCTGGAAAGATAATAATTGCATGAGCTGTGCGTATAAATGCTTCCAACCGTTTTTCTATATCTGGCAAAATAACGAGTTCGTTTACTATTGGGTTAGGGGGTTCAGCTGCAATAATGCTGGGTTCTGTTAACCCTAAATAACGATTGTTTTTAATACGTTGTTTAGCATGGCCAATGGTGGCACCTTTCATTGGACCTTTCATTGCCCCAGGTCCACAACCAGTACAAATATTCAATCCACGCAAGCCAAGTTCATAACCCACTTGTTTGGTGTACTTGTACTCAGTTTCGTTTATTGAATGTCCACCCCAACAAACCACCATATTAGGCTCGCTGTTTACACGAAGTGCATGCGCATTTCTGAGCATATCAAACACCATATGAGTTATGGCTTTTTGTTCTTGCAGGTCTTTTTCGTACTTTTGACAAATAAATAAAATATCGCGAATAACTGAAAATATATGTTCGTGTATACCGGTGATTATTTCACCATCTACAAAGGCTGTTTTTGGAGGGTTTTCAAGTTCAATTTTTATACCGCGCTCTCGGCTGAGCAAGCGAATATCAAAATCTTTATACTTGTCGTATATTTGCGAACTTTCGTCTGTGTGGCTGCCTACATTGAGTACCGCTAACACACAATTTCTAAATAATTTATAACGTTCGCTGGTAGAAGATTGTTCTAATAAATCAACCTCTAACTGAGATAGTAAATCTAATACACCAGTTGGGTTTAACTGTATTAACATGGGCGTACTCCTTGCTATTTATGTAAATTACTACTGAGTCATACATTCACAATATTTATAATCGAATGACATTATTTACTTATACAAAGGCGGTCTCTACCTGTATTTTTGGCCTCATACAGAGCGTCGTCGGCTCTATCAAAAGCTTTAATCGGCGTATCCCCTTTTTTTAATTGTGTAGCACCTACGGAGATAGTTATTTCAATTTGCTTGTCTTTAAATTTAAAAGGGATGTTTTTTATAACCTTTCTGAGTTTTTCAAGCGGTGCAACTGCATTATCAACAGTGGTTTCGCTCATTAATAGGACAAATTCTTCACCGCCATATCGCGCTATAAAATCAGATTTTCTTATCGATTTTTGTAATGCTTTCGCAATAACTTGCAACGTTATATCGCCAGCTGTATGGCCAAATCTATCGTTTATTGACTTAAAGTGGTCAACATCGATGACAACCAGCGTAACATTTGATTGCTGAACATTAAATAAATGCATTTCGTGATTGTAACGTTCGTCAAAAGCGGCTCTATTAGGTAATTTTGTTAACCCGTCCAGCAGGCTTTTAAAACGTTGATCGTTTAAGCGTTTTTTGTATTTTGTAAGCTTTGTTTCAAGCGTGCCAATACGGCCATTAATCTCATTAAAACTAGATAGAAGTATTTCTCTGTCTTCGCGTTCTAGTTTTTCTTTTGCCATAAAGTCTTGAGTTAACGACTTTAACTCATTATCAACAAGCTCTTTTAATGATGAAATAGAAGTCGCAGATTGTGTTTTTTCGTTTAAGCTTTCTATTTTACTTTTAATACTTTTATTTAGGTTTTCAAACTCAGTCCCCATTGAGGTTGAGTGCTTACTTGTAGCGACTATTGATTTGTGTAGTTCTTCAATTGTTTGGTTAAGTGACGATAAAAAGCTTTGCGCTGATTCTCGTTCTTTATTTATATTTTTAACAACAACAGTAATTATATTTATGGCCGTATCGAGCAAAGACCCTAAATTATCGCTTTCAGATATAATGCTTTTAATACGTTTAATTTCTACAGTTGCTTCATCTTCAAGAACTAAGTCGTTAGCGAGTTCAAGCAGCTTTTGTGCTAGTGCAGGCGTGGCCTCACAACTAATATTGCTATCAGCACGTAGCTTTGTGTTTAACGCCTGATGATAAAAGCTTATTAATTTTTCTAGTAGCGGAATAAAGTCATGAGTGGAATGGACGTTATTCATTTCGTGATCAAGTAAGTTTCTTAACGAGCGGCGTGTACCCTCTGGCAAGCCTTTGGTTTTTTGTAGTTGTCTGCCAGCAGATAAAACACTTTCTTGCAGGTCACGTTGCTGCGATAGTTGTATGGCTTCTTGCTTTTTTAACAGCTCTATTGTTTCGTCGATTAAAGGAGATAAATCATCAAAACCAACGCCTTTGTTTAATGCGCTTCTAAAGTTAGCAAGTCTGTTATCAAGTTCCGTATCTAGACCCTTACAGGCTAAAGATAATTTAGATGAGAAAATAGAAAGGGTGTCTACTTGATGTTTTCGCGCGTCTTCAAGTGCCATGCGCGCACCAATTGCTTGTTTAAGTTTTTTCTCTGTAGCAGTAGATTTTTCTGACACCTAGGCAAGCCACCATGATTTGTAATTTTATTATTCTAAGTCTACAACAAATTTATATTAAGTGTAGTTATCTCGGTAAAAACTCTATAATTTTATTAACCTAGTGCGTACAAACTCGTATACATGAGTGTTTATCGCTTTTAATTCACATTTAAATGTACGCTTGTTAACCTTGAGCACAATTAAGGTCTTAATTAGGTTTCTATGAAAAAGTTATTAGTTTTATCAATTTGTGCTGCGTTATCTGCATCTGCATTTGCAGATGTTAACTACTCATTGAATATTGACGAGCCTCAACATCATCTTGGTGATGTGCGCGTTCAATTCCCTAAATCAGCACAAGCCCATCTTGATATTAAATTACCTTCTTGGCGCACCGGTCGTTATGAAATACTAAATCTTGCCAATGGCGTTCGTTACTTTAACCCAACAGATAAAGAGGGTAATCCTTTAAAGTGGGAAAAAATTGATCACAGCACATGGCGTGTTCACATTGATACACCAACAGAAGTAAGTGTTGGGTATCAGGTCTATGCAAACGAGCTTGGTAAACGTGCTCGCCATATTGATGATAGCCACGCTTTTATAGACGCTTCTGGCTTTTTTATGTTTAGCGAATCATTTCGACAAGAGCCTGTAACGGTTAATTTAGATGTTCCAAAGCAGTGGCGTTCAGTATCTGGAATGGATAATTTAGCTTCTACTCATTCGTTCAAGGCAGCTAATTACGATGTGCTTGTGGACTCGCCTATAGAAACAGGTATTAACCAACTTCACTCATTTAACGTTGATGGACGTGAGTACGAATTAGTTATTTGGGGAGAGGGTAACTACGACGTTGAATTAATGCTGCGTGATCTTAAAAAGCTAGTAACAACCGGTAATGTAATTTGGGATAGTTACCCATATGAGCGCTATGTATTTATGGTGCATGCTACCTCTGGCGCTGGTGGTGCAACCGAGCATTTAAATTCGACCATAATTCAAAGGCCGCGTGATCGATTTGGCTCTCGTGAAGATTATTTAGGTTTCATAAGCACAGCAGCTCATGAGTTTATTCATACTTGGAATGTAAAAGCATATCGTCCAAATGGATTGGTACCTTACGATTACACCAATATGAATTACTCAAAATTACTTTGGATTGCAGAAGGCTCAACAAGCTACTTTGAGGATCATTTATTAGTGCGTTCAGGCATTGAAACGACAGATGAGTTTTTTAAAGGCCTAACAAAAACCATAAATCGACACTTACAAACACCAGGCAGAGAAGTTCAAAGTGCCAGTGAAACGAGTTTTGATAAATGGATTAACCAAGGTGGTGATCACGGACGCAACTACAGTACCAACATATATTCAGAAGGCTCATTGTTATCAATGGTACTTGATATTGACCTACTAGAAAAAACAGCGGGTAAAGTAAGTTACCGTGATGTGCATAAAGCACTATATAACAATCATAAGTTACCAGCGGGCTTTGATGAAAAAGACGTACTAAGCATTCTACAAAACCTGACAGGTCTCGATTATTCAAATTGGTGGGAAGAGCATGTCGACTCACCTGCAAATATTAATTTTGACGAGTTGCTTAACAAAGTAGGTTTGATTTTTGAACGACCGAAAGGTGCTGAGGCTATTGCCAGCATAGATGCAGTGGCTAAAAATACCGGCCAGCTTTTAACATTAACGCATGTTCAACGCGGTGGTAGCGCGTGGAAAGCAGGCTTAACAACTAACGATAAAATTGTAGCTATTAATAAGCTCCATGTTAATAAAGATTTAAAGTCTAGCCTTGAGACGTTTAAACCTGGTGATAAAGTGGTTATTGACTTTATTCGTCGTGATGCATTACAAAGCCTCACATTAGTATTAACTGAAAAGTTTGATAAACCTAAGAAGGCAACTGCTAATTTACAAGCAAGTGAGAAACAAAAAGCCCTTTTCAAAGCTTGGATGGGTGTTGAGCATCCTAATGATACTAAATAGGATTTAAAAATAGTAATAAAGGAGCTAAGGCTCCTTTTTTATTGCTCCAACAATTAATAATAAACCTAAGCTTATTTTTTAAATATATGTGTATGGAAATTCAACAATTAACTTCTATTATAAAATAAGGAAATTTTAAAGGAGATAGTCACAGCATGACTGCCAACTCAATTGTAAATCAATTATCTAAACAGTTTGTTACTAACGATTCATTGCACCAATTATTTGAAAGTGTTAATTCAATCTCAGTGCAAGGTTATGATGATCAAAGACGAGTTGTGTATTGGAACAAAGGGAGTGAGCTCCTTTATGGCTATAAACAAGAGGAAGCACTTGGAAAGAAGCTAGAAGAACTGATAGTACCAGCACCTATGAGAGACATGGTAATTGAGGCTCATACAAAGTGGATCAATGAAGGCGTAGCAATCCCTGCTGCAGAAATATTACTTAAACATAAAAATGGAACTGACATATACGTTTATTCAAGCCACGCAATGTTTGAAAATGAATTTAAAAACAAGCAAATGTATTGTATAGACATTAATTTGTCGGATGTAAAAAAAGCCCAAGCTATTGCCACATTTAAAGAGCAAATGCTAAAAACCATTTTTGAAGCAATCCCAGACTTGCTTTTTTTAATGGACTATAACGGAATAATTATCGATTACCATGCTAATAATCAAGATGCCCTCTATGTCTCCCCTGACCAATTTGTTGGTAATAATATGCTTGATATTTTACCGAAGAGTGTTGCTAAAAAGTTTGAAGTTTACATAGAAAAAGCAATTGAACAAGATGAAATTGTAACGTTTAAATATGAGCTGTCCGTTCCTCAAGGGCAGGTGTATTTTGAAGCAAGAATTAACAAAGTTTTAAAATACGACCAAATAATGATAATTATCCGAGATATAACCGAACAACACCAATCAGAACAATTAATACGAAAACAAGCATATTTCGATAGCCTTACACAATTACCAAACCGTTTACTCGCTCTTGACCGTTTATCACAGCTAACAGTTGAAGCGACTCGTAATGATGAAAAAGCAGCGGTATTTTTCTTAGATTTAGATGATTTTAAAAAAATTAACGATTCACTAGGTCATGAAGCAGGCGATAAAGTTTTAATTGAAACAGCCAGTCGTTTACAAAGGGCATTAAGAAAAGCTGACACAATCGGTCGCTTAGGTGGCGACGAGTTCATTATTTTGTCAAAAGGAATTTCCACTCAACAAAATGCCGTGGGTATTGCCGAAAAACTCCTGCAAAATTTTCGAGAACCTTTCACAATTGAGGGGCGAGAGTTAATGTTAACAATTAGCATTGGGGTAGCAATGTTTCCAGATAACGGCAAATCTGTGTCTGACTTATTAAGAAACGCCGACACGGCAATGTATCAAGCCAAAGCTCTGGGTCGAAATACATACTCGTTTTTTACTAATCAAATGAATACTGTAATCCAACGACGCTTAACAATAGAAGAGCAAATGCGAGGTGCATTGCAGCGCAATGAATTCATTCTTTATTACCAACCGCAATTTGATGTTAAAAAGAACGAAATTATAGGGGCAGAAGCATTACTCAGGTGGCTAAACCCTGTACTAGGAAGTGTGGCACCAGATGAGTTTATCCCTATTGCAGAGAAAACAGGCGTGATCATATCTATTGGTGAGTTTGTTATTAAAGAGTCACTTAGTTTACTCAAACGATGGAAGAACGTAGAACAGCTCAACAGAAATTTTTCAATTGCAGTAAATTTATCTCCTAGTCAATTTAAAGATCTGAGCCTATTTAACTTTATTAAAACATCGTTATCAAATGCGAATATTGAACCTCAAAGTCTTGAACTTGAAATTACAGAAGGTGTTTTAATGAGTGGAGAGTCCAGCATTACTGACACATTAAACGATATAACAAATTTAGGGGTTATATTGTCAATGGATGATTTTGGCACAGGTTATTCCTCGTTAAGTTATTTAAGGAAGTACCCGTTTAATGTACTAAAAATAGACCGTGGTTTTATAAATGGGATTACAAAAAATAATGAGGATTACAGTTTAGTAGAAGCAACAATTGCCATGTCACATGGTTTAGGTTTAAAAGTTGTCGCTGAAGGCGTAGAAACAAAAGAACAACTCACAATATTAAAAGAACTTGGTTGCGATCTAGCTCAAGGATATTATTTTAGTAAACCAATACCTGAGCAGGACCTCATTGATTTTTCGATACGTTTTTATAGTTAACTTGCAGTAAACCTTGTAACGGGCGCGATGTAACTACCGTGTTTAAATAACATTTTTTAAATGGTTTTCTAATTCAAACATAAATCGATTTAAGACCACTTTTAATTTATTACTTCCATATATAGCAGCATGAGCCAGTATTTGTTGGGTTTTGACTGTGTCATCGCTCTTTAATCGGTCGAGTTATATCAGCACTTCACATTCAGCGTCTGCTATGTATTGAGGTGATAATTTAATAGACAATAAGAATTAACAAGTTTAGTTCATACACTAGTATTAGCTGGTAAGTGCTCTAAAATAAAATCAACTAGTTTAATCATAAATTTGTATTTATTGACTATATTATCTCTTTATTTTGTTTTTATATTTTTACGTGCATTTAATTACCCTTAAGTGGTATGTTTTAATAATTTACTAAAGGGATTAATTATGAAATTAGAGTCATTAGCACTGCACCATGGTTACGAGTCTGAAGAAACCACGAAATCAGCAGCAGTACCTATTTACAATACCTCATCCTACACGTTTGATAACACGCAACACGGTGCAGATTTATTCGACTTAAAAGTACCTGGTAATATTTACACCCGCATAATGAACCCTACTAATGCCGTGCTTGAACAGCGTGTTGCTGCAATGGAAGGGGGCATTGGCGCGCTGGCGGTAGCCTCGGGCATGGCAGCTATTACCTATGCGATTCAATGCTTATGTGAAGTAGGCAGTAATATTGTGAGCACCAGCCAAGTATATGGCGGTACGTATAATTTATTTGCCCATACATTACCCCGCCAAGGTATTGAAGCGCGTATGATTAAGGCTGATGACTTTAGCGCATTCGAGGATGCGATTGATGACAACACCCGCGCAGTATTTTGTGAATCTATCGGTAACCCTGCAGGTAATATTGTCGATATTGAGCGTTTAGCTAAGATTGCTCATGGCAAAGGTGTCCCACTTATTGTTGATAATACTGTGGCTACACCGTATTTATGCCGGCCATTTGAGCTAGGCGCCGATATAGTGGTTCACTCACTGACAAAGTACATAAACGGGCACGGTACAGCTATTGGCGGTATGATTGTTGATTCAGGTCAATTTGATTGGAAAGCCAATGCCACACGCTTTGCAATGATGAACGAGCCCGATCCGTCGTATCATAATGTTGTGTATACCGACGCGTTTGCTGAAGCGGCTTTTATAGGTCGTTGTAGAGTAGTGCCACTGAGAAATACCGGTGCAGCACTTGCGCCTAAAAACGCATCTGACATTTTAATCGGCCTTGAAACCTTAGGCTTAAGAATGGATCGCCACTGTGAAAACGCGCAGCAATTGGCTGAGTATTTAGAAAATCACTCTAAAGTGCTTTGGGTTAATTACGCGGGTTTAACATCAAGCCCTTATAACGCAATGAGTAAAAAAATTACCAGTGGTAAGGCCTCAGGCATTTTAAGTTTTGGTATCGCGGGCGGACTTGATGCAGGCACGCGTTTTATTGATGCGCTAAATATGATCCTGCGTTTAGTTAATATTGGCGATGCTAAATCGCTGGCTTGTCATCCAGCATCAACCACGCACCGCCAATTAAATGATGAAGAGCTTGCAAGCGCAGGTGTGAGCCGCGATTTAATTCGCCTATCGGTCGGTATTGAAAACATTGCTGACATAATTGCGGATGTAAGCCAAGCGCTCGATAAAGCATAGTTATACAATTAAGGACCTTGCGTGAGTAAAGAAGGTGCTTTTGTAGCGCCTTTTTTATTAGGTTTAATTTGCTTGGTTTGTTTTATAAATGCATTTGTATAAAGTTTATTTAAAACACCGCTGTGTAATTGTTGAAACTTACGCCTCAAAAAAGCTTTTTTAACCTTGGTTTTAGTAGCGCAGCTTGCAATATCGCTCTGTATGTCTGTATTTTGCGAAACAGGGTATGGCATAAGCGAAAAACCATTTACGTGGGTTTCCCAAATATGTTGTAAGTCGCAATCTATAGGGCGGCCAAATTGAGCTGTGGCTTTAAGTAATTGCTTAGCCCCTTCATAGCTTATTGCTGTGGCGCAGCAGCCGGTCATTAGTTTTTTATGTATGACTAATCGCTGGTGGTTATTTAGGTTTTGCTGATAGGCAATAGGGCGAGTGCGGTTTTCATAGGCTGCGAGTTTAATAAGTTGCCAGGGCTGGTTTAACTGCTCAATATTTTTAATCGCATTATGAATGCTGTCATCAATATAAAAATCATCCTCTAGCACAATCGCGTATTTTAATTTCTCATCAACTATTTTTTGCCATGCTTTACGGTGGCTTAAATAGCAGCCAATTTGGCCATTGCTTAGCGGATAGTGATACTGTTGTTTATTCAATTGCGGGCTGTAATGAAGGTACTTTTGTAGTGTACTCAATTGTGCGCCATCTACGGCATCAATACGTTCAAATGGCAAGTTAACACGTGCCAGTTGCGTTTGAGTATTTGCGAGTCGCTGCGTTGAGCGCGCTAAGTTTATTACAAATAATGCTGCCATAATGTTCACCCCCTAGCGTTTTCAGCAATACTAAAGAGGGGCTGTTACACGCAAGTGGCAAATTTATGGATTTTTTAAGTCAGCTCGCGGCTGTGCTAAAATGGCGTTTTTTTCTTCTTGAGAGAGAATGATCCAATCAAATATTTCTTCATTAGTTCGACCGCACCCAGTGCAATAACCGCTGCGACGTTCACATATGCCTAAACAGTCGCTTTTTAATTTAGATGTGTTTTTATTCGTTTTTCGCATTATTAAAATCCTAACGGTGGAGCAATTTCAAAGCGAGTAGAAAACCCATTACCTTCTTGATTTGTAGACAGTGTAATAACCGGATTTTTAGTATCAAGTACAAAGGTGTTGTAAATTGAACTGGCTGTTTCTTTTTGGCTTTCAAACCAACCTGTTTTTGATAGGCATTGGCGTAACTGTTCAGCAAGTGTTTGATGCGAATTTACTGCATGCGTTTGCGCTTTAACAGGTGTTTGGCATTGGTAACTTACTTGCTCAGACTTATTTAAAGTAATTGTACAGGCAGATCCAATGATATGAGTATTAGTGTGCCATTGGTTTGAAAACGGGTTATTCACATTATCTGTTTTGATTGAATTAAAACCAAACTCATAACCATTTATTAGTTTATTTATGCTGCTACATTCATCGGATGTGACTGTGGTTTTTACAGACTGATTCGTTGTAGTAGCTTTGGTTGTAGTCTGATTAGTTTTGCTTGTACAGCCCGCTAAAATAAACACGATAATAAGAAGGATAATATAGTTTTTCATAGTTCACAGTAACCGATAAATTGAGCCATGCACTATAACACACATCATTTATTCAACTAAAAGGGAAAATAAAAAGGCCCATAAAATATGAGCCTCTTTTTAATTTACTTTAGCAGGCGCTATTTATGGCGACCTTGTAGGCATTTTACAACGTCTTCTAGGGCTAAGCCTTGGCGTTGTAGTAATACAGTAAGATGATAAATTAAATCAGCCGATTCGTTAGTAAGCTCATCGTTATCGTGTTTCATTGCGGCAAGCGCTACTTCTACGCCTTCTTCGCCCACTTTTTGACAGCTACGGCTTAAGTCTTTAGCAAATAATGAAGCGGTGTAGCTTTTTGCTGGGTCATCATTTTTACGCTCAACAATCACATCTTCTAATTGTGCTAAAAAGCTTAGGCTAGGTTTTGCATCATCACCAAAGCAGCTTTGTGTGCCTAAGTGACATGTTGGGCCTTCTGGGTTAGCCAGTACTAAAATTGAGTCGTAGTCACAATCGGTATGCACCGATACTACGTTTAAGTAGTTTTCTGATGACTCACCTTTGGTCCATAAACGTGACTTTGAACGCGAGTAAAAGGTTACTTTGTTACTTTCAAGCGTCGCTTTTAGTGCTTCGCTGTTCATAAAGCCTTGCATTAAAATAACACCAGAGCGAGCATCTTGAACAATCGCAGGGATCATTTCGCTTTTAGCAAAATCTACTTGAGTTTGGTTTTGTTGTGTTACTTGCATAGTCTTGCTGCCACTTGGTTATCAGTTAAAAATTGTTTTAATTCGCCAATGTTAATCACATTTTTGTGAAAAACGCTTGCTGCTAATGCGCCATCGACTTCGCTTAGTTTAAATACATCAACAAAGTCTTGCATGCTGCCTGCACCGCCTGATGCGATTAAAGGAATATTACACAATGCGCGCATTTTACTTAGCTGTTCATTGTCGTAACCGTTGCGTACGCCATCTTGGTTCATACAGTTTAAAACAATTTCGCCTGCGCCTAAGTCTTGTACGCGTTTAACCCATTCCTCGGTTTTGTAACGTGTACGGCTTGATGCATTAGGATCGCCGGTTAATTGATACACTAAATACTCGCCGGTCACTTCATCGTAAAAGCTATCAATACCTACAACAACACATTGCTTACCAAATTCATCGTGTAGCTCTTTTATAAGCTCAGGGCGGGCAATAGCAGGGCTGTTAATACTTATTTTGTCAGCGCCACGCTCTAGTACACGTGCTGCATCGGCTACCGATTTAATACCGCCAGCCACACAAAATGGAATATCGATGTGGCGGGCAATGCTCTCTACCCAATTTACATCAAGTAGGCGTTTTTCAACACTTGCGCTGATTTCATAAAAAACCAGTTCATCGGCGCCGGCATCGCTGTATGCTTTTGCCATTGTTAAAATATCGCCCACTATTTCGTGGCCTTTAAATTTAACGCCTTTTACTACTTGGCCGTCTTTTACATCTAAACACGGGATTATGCGTTTTGATAACATGCCAACGCCTCCTCAACACTAAATGCGCCATCAAGTAGTGACTTACCTAAAATAACGCCACCTACACCAAGATCTTTAAGCTTTTTAATGTCATCAAGTGAACTTACGCCACCCGAAGCTTGCACTTTAATGCTGCTGTTATGGCGAGTTAAATCTTCGTAAAGCTCAAACGATGGGCCAGTCATGGTGCCATCTTTACTGATGTCCGTACATAAAAAGTCAATAACGCCCAAGCTTACATAAAAATCTACAAGCTCAAGTAAACCAAACTCAGATTCACTTAACCAACCATGGGTTGCAGGAGCCCAGCCCGTGGCTGTTTTATTTACATCAAGGGCAATAACAAAGTGCTCTGCGCCAAATTGTTCTATCCAGGCTTTTACTTGCTCGCGTTTTTCTACCGCCATTGAACCAATAACAACTTGGTTAGCACCGGCTTTTAGCCAATCGCTTACATCCTGCTCTGAGCGAATACCGCCGCCCACTTGATACGGTACGTTAAGCGCTTTAGTTGCAGCTTGAATATGTTGCCACTGTTTTTTACTTGGATCGCGTGCGCCTTCTAAATCTACAAGGTGCAATTTACCTGCGCCGCTATCGGCGTATTCTTTTAAACGTGCGCCAAGCTCAAAAGGGTAAAACTGAGCGGTGTCGTACTTACCTTGGTATAAACGAACAATTTGATTTTGTAATACGTCTAATGCTGGAATAATCACAAATAATCTCTTTATTGTTGGTTAATGGGCCGTTTATAACTGCCAATCAACAAAATTTTGTAATAAACGTGTGCCTACTTTTGCACTGCGCTCTGGGTGAAACTGCATGCCAGCGTAGTTGTCTTTTGCAACAATGGCTGAAAAGGTTTGGCCGTATTCGCCGCTTACAAGTGTTGCATCGTTTACGGTGTGCGCAAAGCTATGTACAAAGTACACTTGCTCGTCTTGTGTTAAGCCTTTGGTAAGTGCATGCTCTTTATTTACGCTTAAGTTATTCCAACCCATATGCGGCGATGTTAAATTGCCAACATCAAGGGCTTTTACTTGGCCTGGTATTTTACCTAAGCATTGTACGTTACCTTCTTCGGTGCTTTCGCACAGTAACTGCATACCTAAGCAAATTCCCATAAGTGGGCGCTGGTATTCGTTTATAGCTTGTTGCCAGCCGTTATCTACAAGGCGTTTCATGGCAACAGATGCATGTCCAACGCCTGGTAATATTGCACGCTCAAAGCCGGCTAATTGCTCTGGCGAGGTAATGACCGTTGGCGTTTGACCTAAGCGTTCAAAGGCAAAGCGTACTGAATTTATATTGGCACACCCGGTATTAATTATGGCAATCATAAACATCCCTTAGAGCTGGCTGTTTGTTGGGTCGTGTCTTGTGCTACTGCCATACGAAGGGCACGTGAAAACGCTTTAAATAAGCCTTCTACTTGGTGATGACAGTTACCGTCGCTGACCGATAAAATAAGGCTAATAGCGGCATTATCGCTTAAGCTTTTGAAAAAGTGCTCCACCATTTGTACGTCTAAATCGCCTGCTTTTTCGCGGCTAAAATTAGCGTTTAATACAAACGAAGCGCGCCCCGATAAGTCAATTTGTGCTTCAGCTTTACATTCATCCATAGGTAGCGCAAAACCATAGCGCGCTATTTGCGATTTAGTGCCAAGCGCTTGTTTAAGCGCAACACCTAGGGCAATACCTATGTCTTCAACAAGGTGGTGCTCGTCTATGTGTAAATCGCCTTTCGCTTTAATATTTAGACCAATGTTGGCGTGGGTGCGAATTTGATCAAGCATATGATCAAAAAAGCCAAGGCCTGTTTCGATACTACCGTTTTTAGTTTGATCTAGGTTTATGGCTACATCAATTTGGGTTTCTTTGGTGTTACGCGTAACACGGCCTTCGCGATTGGCAGTTGTAAGCTTTGTAACAATGGCAGGCCAGCTGCCATCATACAAAATGCCTTCACAACATAAATTTTGAGCAAGGCCAATATCGGTTTGGCGATCGCCAATTACATATGAACGTGCTAAATCAACTTTGCCAGAGCGCATAAGCTCAGTTAATAAACCTGTTTTAGGTTTACGGCAATCACAGTTTTGCTCGTCAAAGTGTGGACAAATCAATACTTCATCAAAGCTAATGCCTTGGCTTTGCATTATGTCCATCATTTTATCTTGGGCTATGTCAAAGTCAGCAGTCGGGAAGCTGTCTGTGCCTAAGCCATCTTGATTCGATACCATCACTAAACGGTACCCTGCGGCTTGTAACTGTAATAAAGCCGGGATAACACCAGGTAAAAACGCTAATTTTTCTAGGCTGTCTACCTGTTTGTCGGTGATTGGCTCTTCAATTATGGTGCCGTCACGGTCAATAAATAAATAGGGGTTACTCATGATAGTTCTTGTCCTGATAAAAGAGGTGAGGTTGCTGGCTTATCAAGGCCATCTAACCAAATTTTTACTTGCTCAAGTTCTTGCTCATTACCAATGGAGATACGTAGCCAATCGTCTTCACCGTATAGGGTAAACGCGCGCATCACTAAGCCTTGTTCAAGTGCTACTTTAAAGTAGTTTTTGTCGGCTAATTTTAAGGTAACAAAGTTACCTTCACCAGTGAGAATTTTTAATGCAGCAGGGGATGCGTTTAACCACTGTACAAGCTTAGCCTTTAAACTATTTAAAATAGTCACTTGGCGGCGCATTGATGTAATTGCATCAGGCGCTATGGCTTGTGCAGCAATACTTGCTACCACACCCGATACCGGATACGGCGCAATCACTTTACGAATAGGGGCCAGTACACTTTCTTGTGCAAGTGTAAAACCGGTTCTTAGCCCTGCAAGTGCAAACGCTTTAGATAAAGTGCGCAGTACCACTACATTACTATATTTGTTAATCAGCGCTGTAGCACTTTGCTCAGGGCAAAACTCAATATAGGCTTCATCAACAATAACTAAGGCTTTACCGGCAAGCGCTGTTGCCAGTGCTTTTACTTTTTCAAGGGGGGTTAAGCTACCAGTTGGGTTATTTGGGTTACAAATAAACACCAGTTTTGAGCTGCCCACTGCCTCAACTATTTCATCAACACTGCCATCAAGTAATAGCGCTTGGGTTAAGCCATTGATTGCAACGTTATGCGTATCAGCGGTTACTTTGTACATACCGTAGGTTGGCAAAAATAACGCAATGCTGTCTTTTGCAGGTTCGCAGTAGGTACGTACTAAAAGCTCAATGCCTTCATCGGCGCCGCGCGTCATTAATACGTTTTCGCTTTCAAGCTCTGCATACGCAGCATAGCGGTCAATAACCAATTGCGGTTGTGGATCTGGGTAGCGATTTAAATCTTCAATACTCAGTTCAATATTTTTAGCGTACGGGCTTTCATTGGCATTTAACCACGTTGACCCTGTTAGCTTTTCACTTTTAGCAGAGCTGTAGGCAGCAAGAGCTGCAATATTTTGTGGTAATAAGCTAGTCGCTTGTGCGCTCTCATTGCTCATTTTTAATTGCCTCTAAACGAATTGAAACCGCATTTGCGTGTGCATCAAGGCCTTCTGCATCTGCTAGTGGTAAAATAGCTTTTGACAGCTGTGTTAGGCCACTTTTACTTATAGTTTGTACTGTGTAAGTGCGGAAAAAATCAAGCAAGTTTAAGCTTGAATAGGTTGCACTGTAACCGTAGGTAGGTAACACGTGGTTAGTACCCGATGCGTAATCGCCCGCTGATTCTGGCGTGTAGTCGCCAACAAATACCGAGCCTGCATTTTTTACTTTATCTAAGTAAGGCGTTGAATCTGCTAATTGCAAAATTAAGTGCTCAGGGCCATATTGCGCTGATACGTCAAATGCTTGCTCAACAGAGTCCACTAAAATAAGTGATGAATTAGCCAGAGCTTGCTCGGCTGTCTCTTTGCGGCTTAATTTAACAAGCTGACGTGTAAGAGCCTGCTGCGTTTGCTCAATGATACTTTCGCTGTTACATAATAAAATAACTTGCGAGTCTGCGCCGTGCTCAGCTTGCGAGAGTAAATCTGCCGCTATAAATTCTGGGTTTGCACGCTCATCTGCAATAACTAATACTTCAGAGGGGCCTGCTGGCATATCGATTGCCATACCAGGAATTGTTTGCGCAACAAGCTGTTTTGCCATCGTTACAAAGCTATTACCTGGGCCAAAAATTTTGTTCACTTTAGGCACTGATTCAGTGCCGTAGGCCATTGCGGCAATTGCACCTGCGCCACCACTTTCAATTAAAGTTGTAATGCCACATAACTTAGCTGCATATAATATCGCAGGGTTAATACTTTCATTACCTTGAACAGGGGTTGCAAGTACAACAGTTTTAGCACCACTTAATTGTGCAAGTACACCTTGCATAATAACCGATGATGGCAGTGGAGCACTGCCACCTGGTACATAAATACCCACAGCTTCGATGGCCTGATATTTAAGTTCACATTCAACGCCAGGTTGGGTTGATAACTTAATATCTTTAGGCAATTGCGCTTCGTGAAAACGTTTAACGTTTGCATAAGCGGTGTCAATTGCGTATTTAAGCTCTGCGCTTAGTGCCTGCTCTGATGCGTTTATTTCATCAAGCGGTACACGTAAACGAGGGTTAGCTCTATTATCAAACTTTTTAGCCATATCAAGTAAAGCTATATCGCCTTGCTCTTTCACATCGCTCATAATTGTTTGGCATATTGCTTCAACCTTTGCGCTGGCAGAAACCGCAGGGCGCATTAGCGCCGCTGCTTGTACTTGTGAAGATTCCTCATTCCAACGAAGCATGGTACTTACTCCATCATTTTTTCAATTGGCATTACTAAAATAGAGTTAGCGCCTAGGGCTTTAAGCTGCTCCATTGTTTCCCAAAATAATGTTTCGCTGCTTACCATGTGAAGCGCTACGTACTCTTCATTTCCAGCAAGTGCTAGTAGAGTAGGTTGGCCAGAGCCTGGTAAAATTTCGCAAATTTCATCAAGTTTAGTTTTTGGCGCGTGTAGCATAATGTATTTGCTTTCTTTTGCTTGTTTAACACCACGAAGGCGCGGCATAAGCTTATTGATTAGCGCTAGTTTGTCTTCATCTTGCAGGTCTTTATTTTGAATTAAACACGCGTTTGATTCTAAAATTGTATCACCTTGAATCAAGCCGTTCGCTTCAAGTGTTGCACCGGTTGAAACTAAATCACAAATTGCATCAGAAAGACCGGCACGTGGGGCTACTTCTACTGAGCCTGTAAGCATTACAGTGCTTGCATTAATGCCTTCGCGCTTTAACCACTGCGTTAAAATTTCTGGGTAGGTTGTTGCAATACGTTTGCCTTCAAACCAGCTTTTATCACGTGGGCCAAGCTCTTGTGGCCATGCAAGTGCAAGGCGGCAGTAACCAAAGTCTAGTTTTGCTAGTTTGCTAACTTCGCTTGTTACACCTTGGCGTTCACGTTCGGCTTGTACTTCTACTAGTACGTTTTCGCCAACAATACCTAAATCGCAAACACCGTCCATTACTAAGCCCGGAATATCGTCATCGCGCACACGAAGTACGTCAATTGGCATATTGGTTGAGTGTGCAATTAAGCGTTGCTCACGTAGGTTTAATTTAACACCTAGTTGCTTTAGTAAATCTTGACAATCTTTAGACAGGCGACCGCCTTTTTGGATGGCGATACGTAGACGATTTGTGTTACTCATTATTCATTTTCCTTTAATTTAAAAACTAAAAACCCCGAGGGGAACCTCAGGGCGAAAATGAATCAATGTGTTATGAATCGCCAGAGGTTCCTTTTAGGAATAACCTCTCAGCGAAAGACCTGACAGGTTATTCCGGTGAATGATGGTGATGATGTACTGTTGTCAGGTTTAAGCGCATTTTATTTCCTTTGTGCTGCTCGTTACTAACGTAACGCTCAACAAATATCTATTTTAATAAATTCGCGGTTATAAAAACATATTATGCATCACTATGGCAAGTGTTTTTTAAGCTTAATTAAAGCATATCTTATAACTGCCGATACTATAGATGTAACTGAATTAGTTTGTATTATATCAGCTGGTTGATTTTTGCTCATAACTAGGCTTTGGCTTTAAGGATTTATAAATGGATATAATGATCCCTTATTTGGGTAGAATAACGCGGCTGTCGCTTGAATCTAAAGGTGCATTCCATATTGCAGGTGTGCAAAGTAGCGCTGCGAGTGAAAAAGTGGAACTTGAAAACAAAAAAAAGAGAGAATTACAGAAAAAGAAAAAACTAAACGGTTTAAGTGACGAGACTCAACCATCAACCCATAAAAAAAGCGTTAATAAAGATGACGATGGTATTGAGCATTTAGACACATGGGCATAAATGCTCATAAAATTAAAACTTGTTATTCATTTTTACGCCACTTTGCGGGTGTTAGCCCTGTGTTTTTTTTAAACAGGCGGGTGAAGAAACTGCTGTTTTCGTAGCCTACGTTAATTGATATTTCGTTTACGGTTTTATCTGTAGACAGTAACAGTTTTTTAGCTTTGTCTATTCTCACTTCTTGCACGTACCTATTTATAGATATACCGGTTGCTTGCGTAAATCGCCTCTTTAAATTGCGCTCACTAAAATTAAAGTATTTTGCTAACTCAACGATTGTGATTACGCTGCTTGAGTGATTATAAATCCAGTCTTGCACTTCACTAATTTTGTCGTCTCTGTGGCTACTATATTTTGGTAATGCAAAATTTAACTTACCAGAGTCAGAAATAAGTAAATGTGTGGCACATTGCTGGGAAAAGCGATCGCCTTTGTCTTTTGCAACTATTTCTAGTAGTACACTTATTCCCGCCTCAAAAGAGCCCGTTGTATAGATACTTCCCATTTTTAAATACGATTTATGATTAATAAACTGGCAGTCGGGAAATAGTTTACTCAATGGTTTAACCAAACTCCAATGAGTTGCAATGGCTGTTTTATTTAACTCGCCTGTGGCGGCTAAAAAATAAGAACCAGTGCTTAAGCTGAGAATAGATGTACTACTATTTATTTTAGGTATTAACCATTCAATTATTAATATACTGCTAGAGGGCATACTCTTTAATTTAGAGCCCTCAATTGGTGGAATAATCACTAAATCATACGGTTTGTCAGAAAGCGAATTATCGGCAACAACAATTGAATTACTTGAGCTTGTTATAGGTGCACCGTCTGTCGTAACTATTTCTACGTTATAACTTTGAGGTAATGAATAATGCGAGTCGAGTAACGAAACAATGGTAAAAAAGTCTTTAGCTAATAATACGCTGACTGCCCAGCATCCCTCGTAGGCAATAATTGCTATATTTTTCATAATTTCATTTGGCCCAATCGGACTGTTAAAAGTACCCGTGAAGACATATTATTTTAATCTTTGTAAAAGTAACATTAAAACCTACTTTAAATAGCGATTATTTTTTAAGTAATTGTTTTAAATGTATTTTATTTAACATTAAATGCATTTTAAATATTTTAATTTATAAAAATCAGAGTCACAAAGGGGAATGGTTTGCAGCAGTATATACAAAATGATGCTTATTTTAATCAAAAGCACATTGAAATTAATAACTGGTTGATAAATGTTAAAGGCCATGACGATCGCACTAAGGCCGTATCAATTTATTATCTTGTAAGAGATGGAATTAAATATGATCCTTTTACACTTTTAGATGGGGCAAAGTCACTTAGTAGCGACTATTGCTTAGACAATAAAGCAGCATACTGTATTCCAAAGGCATCATTACAAATTGCATTGAGCCGAGCTATTAATATTCCTGCCCGCTTGGGTTTGGCAGATGTTCGTAATCATTTAAGTACATCTAAGTTAGACAAGTTACTAAAAAATGATGTGTTTACAATGCACGCTTATGTAGAGCAGTTTATTGAGGGAAAGTGGGTGAAATCGACACCTGCCTTTAATAAAGAGCTATGTGATCTCGTTAATATAAAGCCATTAGAATTTGATGGAGTAAACCACTCTTTATTTCATCAATTTACTGCTGACGGCGAAAAGCATATGGAGTATTTAAAAGATCATGGGCAATTTGCGGCAATGCCAACGGCACTTATTAACAAAAGTTGTGATCACTATTACCCGCATTTAGCTCTTGATTTTTCAAATATTGGTAAGTAAATATTTTATATGTATTGCTCCTTTTGCAGTCTTTAGTACTTAATTTTAATTTTTTATATTTTGTTAGGAGGGGGATTTGCTTGCCCTTGGTTACAGCCTTACGTAAAATCGCGCTATTGTTTTTAAAATGTGATTGCTGTTATCAAACAATTGTTTAGTGCAACCGGCCCCTTAGCGTTATCTTTTGATGGCTACACACCACGTCAACCGCAAATTGATATGGCCGTTGCAGTTGCCCAAGCGTTAAAAAACAGTTCCCAACTCGTTGTTGAGGCCGGCACAGGTACGGGCAAAACGTTCGCTTACTTGGCACCCGCGCTTAAGTCTAAGGGTAGAACAATTATTTCTACTGGCTCTAAAGCATTGCAAGAGCAACTGTATCATCGTGATTTACCTCAATTAGTAAAGGCACTCAGTGCTACAAAAAAAACGGCTTTACTAAAAGGTCGCGCTAATTACTTATGTACTTACAGGCTAAATCAACATGTTGCGCATGTGCCTACAGACGATCCCGATGTTATGCATCAACTTGCCATGGTTGCTAAATTTGCAAGTGAAACACAATCAGGCGATTTAGCTGATTGTATTGGTATAGAAGATGACGCCAAAGTTTTACCTTATGTGAACTCCACTGCAGATAATTGTTTAGGTAAAGAGTGTCCAGACTTTCAAGAGTGTTACATACGAAAAGCGCGTTTAACTGCTGCTGAAGCTGACGTTGTTGTTATTAATCATCACTTATTTTTTGCAGATATGGCTGTTAAAGAAAGTGGCTTTGCTGAATTGATGCCCACAGCCGACGCTTATATTTTTGATGAAGCTCACCAACTAAGCGAAATTGCCAGCGACTATTTTGGTGAAAGTGTAAGTACTAAAAAGCTGGTGGATTTAATTAACGATTTACGCGCTATATACCGAGCTGAAATTCCTGATATGTTACAACTGGGTAAAAGCTTGAATAAATTAGAGACCAGTGTAGCTGATTTACGCTTGCAGTTTGGTATCGATGGCAGTAGAGGTGATTGGCGAGAAAAGCTTAGCGATAAGCAAATATGTGCAGCACTGCATCGTGTCATTAGCGATTTGGACTTTGTTTATCAAGTACTAAAACTATGCTTAGACAGAAGCGATAAAATAGAACATCCGTTTGAACGGGCTTTAGTATTTAAAGGTCAATTAGAGCGGGTTTTTGATACAGCACAAACTGGTTTTAGTTACTGGTATGAGACAACACGGCGTTTTTTAACTATAAATATTACGCCGTTAAATGTATCGGCAAAATTTTCACAAATGATGCAAGACACCGGTGCTGCATTTGTGTTTACCTCTGCAACGCTTTCGGTTGATAATAAGCTTGACCACTTTAATGCAAGCTTAGGGCTAAAACCAGCACAAAGCATGATGGTTGACAGCCCGTTTGATTACCCAAACCAAGCATTATTGTGTTTGCCAAGATACTTGCCAGAATCGCATGCTGATAATATGCCTCATGCTATTGTAAAATTAACCCTTGAGCTTATAAAATCAGCGCAAGGGCGCTGTTTTGTGCTTTTTACAAGTTACCGTATGATGCATTTAGTTGCAGAGGGGCTCACAACGCAAATAGACTACCCCGTTTATATGCAAGGGCAAATGTCTAAGCGGATTATTTTAGAAAAATTTACCCGCCATGGTAATGCAGTTCTACTCGGTACGGCATCATTTTGGGAAGGGGTAGATGTGAGAGGCAGTACATTAAGCTGTGTTATTATAGATAAATTGCCTTTTGCAGCGCCAGACGACCCCTTGTTGCAAGCTAAAATGCAGGATTGCCAAATGCAGGGAAAAGACCCATTTGCACATATCCAATTACCACAAGCAGTTATTGCCTTAAAGCAAGGTGTAGGGCGATTAATTCGTGATAGCAAAGATAAAGGCGTGCTTGTTATATGTGATAATAGATTAGTAACACGCCAATATGGTCAAGTGTTCTTAAAAAGCTTACCTGCAATGCGTCGTACGCGAAGCTTAGAAGTCGCTAATACATTTTTACAACAAATTAATTAGAGTAATAAAATGATCAAAAGTAATATTCTTGCCCTTGATGCTTCAACAGAAGCACTATCACTTGTTTTACATTATAAGGGAGAGACATTTCATCATTTTGAAGAGTGCCCTCAGCAGCATAGTCAAAAAATTCTACCTTTGATTGATGAGTTATTGGCCAAAGCAAATTGTAAATTAAAAGAACTGGATGTTATTGGTTTTGGCCAAGGGCCCGGTAGTTTTACAGGCGTAAGAATTAGTGTTGCTATAGCTCAAGGGTTAGCGTACTCAACTAATTTACCATTGGTAGGTGTTTCTACATTGGCTGTTATGGCGCAACAAGCATACGAGCAAAACAACAGCTCACTTGTTTTTCCAAGTATAGATGCGCGTATGGGTGAAATTTACTTTGCACAATACCAAGAAAATAATGGTTTAATGGAATTAGTTAATAACGAGTGTGTTATTAAACCTGAACTTTTAACTAATGAGTATATAACGAGTAACGAAGCATCAGTTGCAGTAGGCACAGGTTTTAAAACGTACCCTGATGCATTAGCAAACTTTGAAAACATCACTATTAATACAGACATAACATTACCAGATGCACGTTTTATGCTTGCCTTTGTTGATGCCGCATTTATTGCAGGCCAGGGCGTTCAAGCAAGTGATGCCCAACCAAAGTACGTTCGTGATACCGTAACATGGAAAAAGTTACCAGGGCGCAAATAAAACAGTACCGCGTTAATTTGCAAATTGATTGTTTTTAAATCATAATTTTAGTTATGTTTAAGGTTGGAGAAGCGTGATGACGCTGCCTATTGGCTCAGGTTTTTTTACAGGTGATATTCCTGGTAGAGTAATCCCTGCTAAGGGAGTAACTGCAAGACCACAAGGTTTGGCAGATCAAGCTGCTGCTCAAAAAACAAATACTGATTATGTAAAAACCAGTGCCGAGGGCGTTGAGCTTGCTAATCGATTGTTCAAAACTAGCGCAAAGGGTGATAACTTCAGCCAAACAATTTACGACCAGCCTAGTGCAAAAAATAGCAAAGCCATTTCTACCTATACTGAGTTTGCAAATTTAGAACGCAGAGCTGAAGTACAAAATTTAATTGGGGTAGATATTTACGCTTAAAAGTAATCAACCTTTAATAAAAAAACCGAACATTGTTCGGTTTTTTTTGCTTTATACGTATTTTACTGTTCTATAAAGTGTATTAACTTATCAGCTATATCTGTATTATTTTGAGAGCCAACAAATTGCTCACTCCCTTTACCATAAGCAAAAACTTGTACGTCTACTGCAGTATGGCCACCCGTAGTCCATCCAGTAAAGCTTGTGTCACTAATAATACTTTTAACGGCTAAGTTGAGTGCTTTGTCACCCATAGATTTAGCTTGCTCAAGTTTTATTTTGTTTTCAGGGGTAAATGCAATGCTGGTATATTTATTCCACACAGATTTTAAATCATCAGACTCAAGTAAGTGTTGTGTAATTGTACCCGCTGTTGCTTTTACGCCATGCACAACACCTGCTTCCCACTTATATTGGCCGTGCGCACCCAATGTTAAGCCACCTGTAGAGTGATCAGCGGTTATAACTAATAAAGTATCTTTATTTTTATCAACATACGCTTTAGCTTTTTCGATAGCAGATGCAAAGTCATCCATTTCGGCCATGGCACAAGCTATATCGTTTGCATGCCCACACCAATCAATTTGGCTACCTTCAATCATTACAAAAAAACCATCTTTATCTTGATTGTCTAGAAGGTCGAGTGCTTTAGAAGTAAGCTTAGTTAACCTTGTTGGGTTTTCGTCTAACGCAAAAGGTAAGCCTTTAGCGGCATATAAACCGATAGCTGGAAGTTGCGTAATTTGATCAAGGTTTTGAATATCGTCGCCATACTGGTAACCCGCGGCTTTAAATTCGTAAACTAAATTTCTGTCGTCTCGAATAAAGTATTTAGTACCACCACCTAGCATTAGGTCAACGGGTAGTTTGCCTGTGATTTTATTATCAATATAATCATTAGCAATTTCGTCGTAATTATTACGTGATTCATTATGAGCGGCAAAGCTTGCTGGTGTAGCGTGGTTTATTTGTGATGTAGCTAATAGGGCTGTAGTCATGCCTCGCTGTTTAGCGATTTCAAGCATTGTTTTAAGTGGTTTTTTATCAGTATCTACGGCAATTGCACCATTATAACTTTTATGCCCGCTGCTCAACGCTGTCGCACTTGCGGCGCTATCGGTTACAACCGTGTGATCGTCAGGGTAAGTACGCGCCATTCCTGTCAGCATGGTATCAAAAACGGTTTGCTCAACAGACTTTGTAGTGGGGTCATCTTTAAAATAACGATAAGCAGTAGTATAAGCAGGCCCCATGCCATCACCAATCATATAAATTACATTTTTAGGTGCAGTTTCGGCCATTGCACCAGATGCAGTGCACATTAGAGCTAACACACTTAGTTGTTTTTTCATGTTTTATGTACCTTTTGAGTGTACTTTATTAATAGCTAAATTATTGTATACCTTAACTATGATAAATAAATTAATAGATTGCGACAAATGATGATTTAGCTATATATAAGCTGATTATTGTGCGTAAAAATTATTGTAAAGCCGTTAAAACATCTATTAGGAAACACCAAATAACAAAAAATACACACATAATAGTCGAGCTAAATTAAAAATAACATTATGAATAAATGACGGTTTTTATTTATTCTTCTAGGTTGCAGTTGTAGCCTCAGCGACTAAAATAACAAACATTTAGTGAAACTATTTAGTGGTCTGACAACTTGTATGTTATAAATTTACAAAAATAAAAAGAGGTTTATGTGCGGCCATTTAATATTCAAACACGTAATTTAGATATTCATGGTTTAAAAATAGGCTCTGGTGAAGAGGTAGTAATAGCACTTCACGGTTGGTTAGATAATTGTAATAGTTTTAAGCCCATGCTTGATGGCCAAAAGCCAGAGCAAACTTGGTACTGTATTGATTTTTCTGGACATGGTTTAACATCGTGGCGCAGTGATGACGCACATTACTATTTTGTTGATTACATCGATGATGTTTATCAATTTATTGAAGCTATTGGTGCTGACAAAGTTCATTTAGTCGGGCATTCTATGGGAGCTATGGTCGCGGGTCTTTTCGCTAGTTGCTTTAGTCAAATGGTTAAATCGGTAAATTTTATTGAGGGTATTGGCTGCGTAACAACACCTAGCGAGGAAGTTACGGAGCAACTAAAAAATGCTGTGCTTAATCGTGCAAGAACGCATAATAAAAAAACAAGAATATATCCCTGTAAAAAAGATATTTACGAGGCACGGTCTAAAACAACCGACTTAGATGTTGAATTAATTTCGCTATTGATGGAACGAAATATCAAAGCAGTCTCTAAGGGTTTTGCACTAACAACCGATCCTAAGCTCAAAAATCATTCAGGTTTTAGGTTTGATGAAGTGCAATGTATTGGTGCAATAAAAGAATTAATTGCACCATGCCAATTAATTTTAGGTAACCAAGGTTACGTGTTTGTAAAACAAAATTTAGAAAAGTATATTAATTATTACAATGACTTGAGTGTAATTAATGTGGAGGGTGGGCACCATTGCCATATGCAAAGTAGCAAAGAATGTTATGAACACATTCAAGCATTTATGGTGCAAAGTGGTGCACGTTAATTGTATATTGACGTTAAATGTGGGATTATTCCCGCATTAGAGTATTTGCTCAATTGTTAAAGTGCCTTACTTAGATTAAGGTTAATAAAAATATAACTATAAACAGGGGCTAAGAGTGGAAAAAATCTGGCTTAAGCGCTACCCAGAAGGTATGCCTGAAACAATCGATCCTGAGCATTACAACTCGTTACTCGAAGTGTTCGAAAAAAGTTTTTCTGATTACAAAGATTTACCTGCATTCACAAACATGGGTAAAACGTTGTCGTATGAAGAAATAGACACAGCAACTAAAAAAGTTGCCTCGTATATTCAAAATGATTTGGGACTCAAAAAAGGCGACAAAGTTGCCGTAATGATGCCTAACTTATTACAAACACCTATTTCTATTTTAGGTATTTTACGCGCAGGGTGTGTGGTAGTTAACGTTAACCCTTTATACACTGTACGTGAGCTCGAACATCAGTTAAAAGATTCAGACACAAGCGCCATTTTCATTCTTGCAAACTTTGCAGATACTCTTGAAAAGGCTTTAGGTAAAACAGACGTTAAACACATCGTGGTTACTCAAGTTGGTGACATGGTGGGTGGCCTTAAAAAGCACATTGTTAACTTTGTTGTTAAGCACGTTAAAAAAATGGTGCCTAAATACAACTTACCAAACACGATTAAATTTTCAGATTTGTTAAACGCTGACGAAAATGCTTACACACGCCCTGAATTAAATTTATCTGACCTAGCATTTTTACAATACACAGGCGGCACGACCGGTGTATCTAAAGGTGCTATGTTGAGCCATGGTAATATGGTGGGTAACCTTGAGCAGGTGTCTGGTTGTTTAGATAAGGTACTAAACCGTGGAACAGAAGTGGTTGTTACTGCACTTCCGCTTTACCATATCTTTGCACTTACGGCTAACTGCTTAACGTTCATGAAATATGGTGGTTTAAACTTATTGATTACTAATCCGCGTGATATGCCGGGTTTTGTAAAAGAATTAAGCCAAACTAAATTTACAGCAATCACCGGTGTTAACACATTATTTAATGGTTTACTAAACACACCAGGTTTTGATGAACTTGATTTTAGCCACTTAAAAATGTCGTTAGGTGGTGGTATGGCGGTTCAACGTCCTGTTGCTGAAAAGTGGCAAAAAGTGACAGGATCAAAACTGATGGAAGGCTACGGCCTTACTGAATGTGCTCCACTTGTTACAATTAGCCCTTACGACTTAGAGTCTTATAACGGTTCTATTGGTTTACCTGCACCAAATACTGACATTAAGCTAATGCTTGAGAATGGTGAAGAGGCAGCTAAAGGTGAGCCTGGCGAACTATGCGTTAAAGGCCCTCAGGTTATGCTTGGCTATTACAAGCGCCCAGATGCCACAGCCGAATGTTTACAAGACGGTTGGTTTGCAACAGGTGACATTGCTACATATGACGATGAAGGCTTCTTCTATATAGTAGATCGTAAAAAAGACATGATCATAGTATCTGGCTTTAACGTTTTCCCAAATGAGATTGAAGAAGTTGTTGCAATGCACGACGGTGTGCTTGAAGTGGCGGCTGTTGGTATTCCTCATGATGTCAGCGGTGAACAAGTTAAAGTTTTTGTTGTTAAAAAAGACCCTTCTTTAACTGAAAAAGATATAATAAACCATTGTCGTGATAATTTAACTAATTACAAGGTTCCAAAACTCGTTGAGTTTAGGGATGAGTTACCTAAAACAAACGTAGGTAAAATACTCAGACGAGCCTTGAAAGATTAGAAAACTATAAAAAAGCCGGCATTAGCCGGCTTTTTTATTGTAGGAGACTAAGTGCAATATCAATTAATTCAAACACAAGTTCAGCTTAATACCTTTGTTGAGCAGATCCAAAATAAGCCTATATTAGCTATTGATACCGAGTTTATGCGTCGTCGCACTTTGTATCCAGAAGTTGCACTGATTCAGGTTTTTGACGGTGAGCATCTAGCACTTATCGATCCTTTAGCTGAGCTCTCGTTATTTGATTTTTGGCAGGTTTTAAAAGACCCCGCAGTTTTAAAAGTGCTTCATTCACCATCTGAAGACATTGAAGTATTTCAAAAATATGCTGGGTTCGTTCCTGCACCATTGTTTGATACTCAATTTGCTTTGCAATTGCTTGGTGAAGGAAACTGTATGGGGTTTGCCCTTATGGTTAAAACACTCCTAGGTATTGAAATAGATAAAAGCGAATCACGTACCAATTGGTTACAACGACCGCTAACTACAAAGCAACTTGATTATGCTGCCGCTGATACATTTCATTTATTACCGTGCTTTGAATTAATTATCGATCGTATTAACAAAGCTGATTTGTTTGAGATTGTTTTGGATGAGAGCGAATTAATTGCTAATAAACGGGCTTTTCAAACACCGGATGAATTGCTCTATAAAGATATTAAAAATGCTTGGCAGTTAAAACCACATGAATTAGCTGTATTAAAAGAGCTAGCAATATGGCGCCGTAATAAAGCAATACGTAAAAACCTTGCTCTTAATTTTGTGTTGAAAGAACATAACATGACCGAAATCGCTAAGCGAGGGCCATCTAGTTTAAATTCATTGCGTCAAATACCGGGTGTAGAATCGATTGAAGTTAATCGCTCTGGGGTTGAGATTTTAAAGTGTATAGAAAAAGCTAAAGCAATTGCCGTTGACGAGCACCCGCAAGTGTTGAAGCGTTTAATAGATTTTCCTAATTATAAACAAACGGCAAAAGATATTAAGCAAAAAATAACGAAAGTTGCTAAAGCTAATAATATTCCTGAAGATGTTTTAGCCTCTAAAAAACAAGTTAATCAATTAATCAGCTGGAATTGGAAGTTGACGGCAGAGCAAAAAAAGACACATATAAAGCCAGATTTATTGAGCTCTTGGCGTTATAGCTTTATTAAAGAAGCTTTAAAAGAGTGGGATACCTAAAAGGTTAATATTTTAGTAGTTGTTAGTTATAAAGAGGGCGCTTAACGCGCCCATTCTTCAATTATTTCTTTTCTTCGTCAGGTAAAGTTACGTTTAGCTCTAATACAGCTAAGTCGTCTTCATTCTGATCAAATTGTACCTGCACGGCATCACTATTAACGTTCACATATTTTCGAATTACATCCAAAATATCTTGTTTTAATTGTGGTAGGTATTCAGGTGTTCCACGCTGAGAACGTTCGTGTGCGACAATGATTTGCAATCGCTCTTTTGCAAGAGACGCACTGTTTTTCTTTTCTGAGCGGAAATAGTCAAGTAACGACACATTAGCCTCCAAAAATCCGTTTAAAAATGCCTTTTTTCTCTACATCTAAGAAGCGAAAATCGACGGTTTCACCAAGTAAGCGGTTTATGGCATCAGCATATGCTTGACCAGCATCTGATTCGCCATCCAATATTACCGGTTGACCTGAATTTGATGCACTCAATACTGCTTGTGACTCAGGAATAACACCTAACAAATCGATAGCTAATATGTCTTGTACATCTTCTACCGAAAGCATTTCACCTTTAGCAACACGCTCAGGGTTGTAGCGTGTTAATAATAGGTGTTCTTTGATATTTTCAAGGCCTTCTTCAGCGCGTTTAGATTTGCTATGCAAAATACCTAAAATACGGTCAGAATCTCGTACAGATGACACTTCTGGATTGGTAGTTACAATCGCTTCATCAGCAAAATACATTGCCATCATCGCACCCGCTTCAATTCCTGCTGGTGAATCACATACAATATAATCAAAGTCTTCTTTTAGCTCGTTTAAAACGCGTTCTACACCATCACGAGTTAGTGCATCTTTATCACGCGTTTGCGATGCTGGCAGTAAAAATAACTTCTCAACACGTTTGTCTTTGATAAGTGCTTGGTTTAGGTTTGCTTCACCGTTTATGACGTTTACAAAGTCATAAACAACGCGGCGCTCGCACCCCATAATTAAATCAAGGTTACGTAAACCGATGTCAAAATCGATAATAACCGTTTTGTAGCCTTTTAATGCTAAGCCTGTGCCTATTGCGGCACTTGATGTTGTTTTACCAACACCACCTTTACCCGAGGTAACGACAATTACTTTTGCCATGAGATTTATCCTTTAACCAAAGCTGAAATTTCTAATGATTCATTTTTTTGTTGTATTTGCACTGCACTGCCCCAAAACTCACCTTGTAGAGAGTCACTGATCCAGTAGTTGCCATTTATGGAAACAAGTTCTGCTTCTAGCTTTTGGCAAAATATATGTGCGTTTTCTAATCCTTTTGCGCCCGCTATTGCGCGACCACGAAGGGTTCCGTAAATATGTACGTTGCCATCTGCTATTACTTCTGCACCATGACTAACAGCGCCTAATACAATAAGGTCGCGGTCTTTTGCATACACCTGTTGACCCGAGCGTACAGTACCGTTAATTATTTGTGCTGGAAGTATAATATTTTTTTCGACAATTGAAGTGTTTGGTTGCTTTTCAACGGGCTCTGCTTTTACGTCTTGCGAATAATTTAATACTGAAAAGCCAGCTTTTTTGGCATTTGCATGCTGCCCATCAGAGCCATTGCATACACCCACTGCGTTGAAGCTCATTCGTTCGATAAGTGACTTTAAATGAACAAAGTCTAAAGAACTGGTTTTTACTTCTTCTAAATTGACAACAATAGGGGCTCCTTCAAAAAAACGAGGGGCTTGGGCTATTTTTACGTACAATTGTTCTGCTAAAAGGTTTATATCAGCACTATAAAGATGTAAAACTGATAACGTAAAAAGATTCCCTTTTAACTCAAAAATTTGGTCCGACATACACGCTCAATTGAATTGTATGATAAGAAATTATAATTAGATAAACACAGGCTGAATAAGGCCTTAATCAAAATTTCTAATCTAAATTTTCTAACTTATTATTACTCTCATGGTATAGTGTGAAGCATTGTTGTGCAAGAATTTATAGGGTCATAATGTTAACTGCGGTATATAAAAGTAAGAAAAAGACGGATACCTTCTTATTTGTTGAAAAAAGAGATGATTTTAGCAAAGTTCCAGAATCTCTAATGGCTATGTTTGGCAAACCTCAATATGTGATGCTCATCAACTTAGCTAAACGTGAGCACCTAGGTGGTGCGGATTTGGAAACCGTTAAGGGTGCATTAACCGATCAAGGATACTATTTACAACTTCCACCACCGGAAGATAATTTGCTTACTGAACTAAGAAAACAAAATGGAGCCGATCGTGATTAAAAAACTGGCAGTTGTATTATGTGGTTTATGCTTGAGTTCGTCAGTTGTTGCCAAAACACAAGCCGAATTTAAAGATTACTTAGTAAACCTAAAAGAAGAAGCAATCGCAAAAGGCTACGAGACGTCGTTAATTGATAGTGCATTTGCGACTGCGACGTATAAAGAAAAAGTGGTATCAGCTGATAAAAACCAGCCTGAAGTGAAAGAAACACTCGAGACCTATTTACCAAAACGTGTACCACAATGGAAAATTGACCGTGCTCGCAAACTTTATGCTGAGAATAAAGATATTCTTGAGCAAGTAGCTAAAGAGTTTGGCGTACAAGCACGCTTTATAGTCGCTTTATGGGGGCTTGAAAGTAACTTTGGTACTATTCAAGGCGGTCACAATGTTATTTCATCATTAGTGACACTTGCCTTTGATGGCCGCCGTGAAGCACTTTATAAACGCCAGTTGTGGGCGGCTTTAGACATTTTAAAATCGGGTCATATTACTTTAGACAAGTTTAAAGGTTCTTGGGCTGGGGCTATGGGGCAAACTCAATTTATGCCAACGTCTTTTAATGCTTACGCAATTGATTATAACAATGATGGTCGCAAAGATATTTGGACTTCAAAAGAAGATGCGTTTGCTTCAATTGCTAATTATTTAAAGCAAGAAGGGTGGAACGACTCATTAACTTGGGGTCGTCAAGTTATGCTTCCTGATAACTTTGACAATAAATATATTTTAGTTCGTGGTACTAAAACACGTAAACAATGGCTTGAGTATTGGAATGATTCTGAGCGTTCACTCGATGAGTGGCAGGCTTTAGGGGTGAGAAGAGCAGACGGTACTGCGTTGCCTAACGTTGATGTACGAGCAGCACTGGTTATGCCCGATGATATCAACGGCCGTATGTTTTTGGCCTATGATAATTACAAAGTGTTAATGCATTGGAACCGCTCTTATTACTTTGCAACGAGTGTGGGTTATTTGTCTGATAGAATCGGATACCCAAAAATCTAGTCCAACAAAAAATAAAGCCGCAAAATGCGGCTTTATTCTTTTTTAAAAATTTTATCTTTTAAATCGATGACCTTGCCAATTCCTGATCCCAGTTTCATAAGCTTGTTGAGCTGCTCTGGAGTTAAACGCTGTAACTCAGACGACCATTTAGTGACCGTTTCAAGTAGGTTGTGAATTTCTTCCATTTGCTTTTGGGCATACACTTCTTCTTCGTTATTCGCTTCGTCGAGTAAGTTATCTCGCAAAAGGCTGAGCGTTGGATCGATTTCACGTTTTTTTCGCTCTTCAAATACTCGATTCGCCATATCCCAAATATCGCCTGCAGGCGCATAATACTCTTTACGATCACCCGGAATGTGCTGAACTTTAATTAATTGCCAAGATTGCAGCTCTTTTATGCCCATACTCACATTGCCACGCGAGATACTTAGTGAGTCGGCAATTTCATTCGCTGTCATCGGGTTTTTAGTAATGATTAGTAAACCACACATTTGGCCTATAGTACGGTTAAAGCCCCAACGGCTGCCCATTTCGCCACAATGCATCACAAAGGTAAAATTCTTTTCAGATAAAGTCATATCATTAACTTTCAGTAATTTCAGAAATTAAATGCTAGCATGTTGATTTGCGATAGCAAGGCATTAAGTGCACTAAAATAATCTTAGTTTGGCTTAAATACAATTTAATCCATTTTATGCATAGTTTTTAAATATTAAGGGCGCTTGTAAACACAAGCACCCATAAATTTTAACCGCTAAAGTGTGTAACTAAAACTTAATTTAGCATTATGCTCTTCACCAGGCATACCGCCTAAAAACATCGCTTTAGAATAATACTGTTTGTTAAATAGGTTGTTTAAATTAAGCTGCATGTTCCACTGTTTAGTTGTATACGAAATTGCAGCATCGTACACAGTGTAGCCAGGTACATAGCCATCAGGAATACTAAATGAACTTGAGTTAGTACTTCTGTTATCAACGTAAGTAATACCCCCGCTAATATTAACTGACTCGGGTAAATTAAATATGTTTGCATAGTAAGTAACCCATGTGCTTGCAGTTACATAAGGCACCCCTTTTTGACGAGTGTCGTAAGCGCTACTATTGGGGTTAGATTTATCACGCGCGTCTTGATATACGCCGTTAACATTTATTTTCCACTGCTCATTTAAATACGCATTTAAATCAAGCTCAACGCCTTTGGTTTGCTCTTCGCCATCAAAGTAGCTTTCTGCTATATCAGGGCCAGACACACCAGCTTCATACAGTGGGTTACTGTATTCAAGATTTGTACGAGCGCTTTCAAACACAACTAAAGTAGCTAGTAGCTGGTCGTCAAATGCTTTATACCTAAAGCCTAAGTCATTACTTATTGATTCTGAGTCTTCTCTATCTGCTTCGTTACCAGCAACAGAGCCTAATACACTGTATGCGGTTCGGCCTTTAGAGTGATTAACAAACACAGAAAAATCTTCAGTAGGCTGATAAGTAGCACCTAAATTATAGGTTAAACCTGAATCAGATGTGTTTGCCTCAGGGGTTGGCTCTGCACGGCTTGAACTGTAACGTTCATCTACACCATTATGTTCGTAGCTCTGCTTAATACGGTTATAGGCGACTCCTATGCGTGTAGTCAGTGTGTCATTAATATAACCTACATGCTGAACGCCCATTCCCCATGCTTGAACCTTTTTATTATAATCACTCGTTTTTAGCGGGTCGTAATCGTCAAAGCCACCGATTGGCCAATTTGGTTGCCTCATGTCATAGATATAGGGTAAAGCACCTTGATAAAGCACATTACCATCAGTGTCGTAAATCACTTTATCGCTGTCATAAATAGAGTATTGTTTGAAACCAATATCTCGGTCTTCATAATTTGCATTAACTAAGAGTTCGTTATCAATATCGCCTATCTCAAAGTCGTATCTTAAATCTAAAAAGTACTGCCATGATTTTTCATCTGCTTCTACTTGGCGATACTCTTGGCGCCTAGCTGCAAATGGATAAAGTACATCATTTTCAACTAAAGGAGCACGAGGGTCTTGATTAATAACGCCACTGCGAGTTGAGTACACGTAATTAAAAGCCCCTGTTTGACGAGCAAAGCTTGATGTGTAATTACGGTACTGTAGTTGCTGGTTTAAGAATAAGTCATCAGTGATAAAGTAATTATGCGTAAGCTTAAATCGTAATTCTTCACCTTCATTATCATCGGCCATTGGTGAAATAATCCCATTGGTACCAAAGTCATAGGGTGTTAAACCATCTGTTGCAGAAAGAGAGTTCGCTAATTGTAATTGCTGTTCACTTGTCAGTTGTAAGCCACTGCCTGTCGGATCGTTTACTAAGTCTGCAGCGGTTACTTCACCAGCAGTTAAGCCATTCGCTGTCTCTGCGTTGTATATGCGAATAGGGTGGCCAATTGAGTCAACAGCAATTGAATCCTTAATATAGGCAGCAGAGAGCATAACGTCTTGTTTATCGTTTAACACATACTTAAGTGATGTATAAATTTCATCACGCTCTTCTTTTAAATCGCGAAAGCCATCGCTCGAGGCCGTTTTAGCCATTACGCGATACGCTAAATTGTCGCTAAGTGCATTTGTGCTGTCAAAAGCAAGAGAGTAGCTGTCCCATTGACCAAGCTCTAAAGCGACTTTATGTTTTTCTTCAAACTCAGGCTTTTTTTCAATTAAATTAATTACACCACCAGCGCTACCAATACCATATAAACCTGTAGCTGGGCCTTTTAACACTTCAACCGACTCAACATTGGTTAATGAGCGAGTTGGATTAAAGGTGTTTCCAAGTCCAGCTCCCCCATACATACCATCATAAGTGTAATTGGCGTCAAGACCGCGAATAACAAGGTTATCACCAATACCATAATTATTACCCGCTTGGGTTAAACCACTCACATTACGAACAAGATCTTGTAGGCTGTCTAAGCCCTGTGATTCAATTAATTCACGATCAACAATAACAACAGGAGCAGGGGTTTCCATTAAGGACATATCTGACTTTGTGGCAAGGCCCGAACTCATAACAACTTGATTTTGTTTTTGATAAACACTTATGTGTTCAATATCTTGTTCTGCAGTGGTTGATGCTAAAGCGGCTTGTGCATTTAAACAAGCAAGGGTGAGGAGTGAGTAATTAAACTTTTTCATTATGATAACCATTCGCATTTATTTATTTACGTTAATGATAATGATTATTATTTGAAAAATATACTAAAAGTTCAATAAATATTAGATTAAAACAACTGTTTGCGTGTTTTTTATACAAATAGTCCGGCTTAGTTAATAAAAACCAAACAAATATAAAGAAGGGGACGAATTTGGCAATTAAGAAAAAAATTGCAATATGATTTTCTTTAACAACTCTCCCAAATTAAGAGTAATAAACTAAAAGTGACAATAGAGATCAGGAAAAACAATGCTATTAAAGCTTTAACACATTGTTTTACTCTGCTTTTAATTTGAGTGTTTTTAGGATTGAGAATTAAAATTTAATGAATTTTAACGTTAAAAGTAAAGGCTAACACTACAAAGCCAGCCTTAACTTAGATTTAAATTTTATTTTTCAGTTTTATAAACAATACCTGCTTTCATCACAAACGGTATTTGCTCTAATGTTGAAATGTTTTTTAATGGGTTTCCTTCAACAGCAATAATATCGGCGGCATATCCCGTTTTTATTTGCCCTAGTGTATTATGCATTTTTAAAAGTTTAGCGCTATTAATGGTAGCTGATTGAATAGCTTGCAGTTCAGTCATACCAAATTCAACCATACGTGAAAACTGCTTTGCATTATCACCATGTGGGTAGATGGCAGCGTCGGTTCCAAATACCATGTTCACACCAGCCTTCACAGCTCGGCTAAAGCTATCTCTTTGTTTTTTAGAAACTTGGCGTTCTTTGTTTAGGTTTTCTTCGTCTACACCATTTTGTTCGCCAAAGCTTAATGTGTATTCTGTGTTGTATATATCCATAGAAAGCCAAGTGCCATGTTTTTTAGCCAGGGCTATGGCTTCATCGTCTAAAAAGCTTGCGTGTTCTACGCTGTCAACACCTGCAATGATGGCTGTTTTTATGCCGCTTGTGCCGTGTGCATGTGCTGCAACGGGCAGGTCGCGCATGTGCGCTTCTTCAACAATGGCTTTCATTTCTTCAAGCGAATATTGTTGTACACCTACTTTGGTACCCTTTGAAAAAACACCACCTGTAGCACAAAACTTTATAGCGTTTGCACCGTACTTTATATTTTCACGTACTTTTGTTCTAACCGCCCATGGTCCGTCTGCAACACCTGCTGAGGTATATTTTAGCTCTGGCGGTAAACGGTTATTGTCACAGTGCCCGCCTGTTATACCCAGTGAAGGACCTGCAGCCCAAATTCGTGGGCCTACAATGTCACCCGCATTAATACCGTCTCGCACCGCAATAACGCTATAACCATCTGCGCCCACATTTCTTACGGTAGTAAAACCTGCTTCAAGGGTCTTTTTAGCAAAATAAGCCGATTTAACTGCCATGCGTGGGATTGATTGACCCAAGCGTTCACTACGAGAAACAGTAGGATCACTCGTTAAGTGTACATGCATGTCCATCAATCCAGGGACTAGTGTTAACTGTGGCAGGTTAATAAGTTCATCATTTTTACCTAGTTGCGGCTTTTTATTACGTTCTATTGAGGTGATCACACCATCATCAATAGTAATTAATGGCGATTGAATGAGTGTGCCATTCTCTACATCTAACATGGCTTTTGCAGAAATGTAGGTGACTGCCTGGGCAGGTAGACTGCTCAAACATAATATGGCTATTGAGGCTGATAATAGGTGCTTTTTCACTTTTTAATTCTTTTATATGAAAGTTACGTTATTTTGACTTTACCAAGCTCAAGTAAAAGTGCAATAAAATAACGACTAAGTTACTACTTTATTTAGCTTAATTTAAAGCTCATAATCGAGCTGAGTTTTTTATAAGGATTAATATGAAATTATTAAAATTAGCACTGGTCGCTTCTTCAGTGATCGGTGCGCTAATGGGGTGTAGTAGCACAACGTCTCAACAAAATAATAGTGAACCGGTTTCATCATCTATAAATGCTGTGATTTCAGAATTATCGGCCGAGCAGCAATTAGACGTGCTTGTTGAACAATACTACAACGAGTCGCTTGCATTTTCGCCAATCAGGGCAACATATAGCGGTAAAAATGAATTTAATGATCAGTTCACGCCTGAAATTTCAGCGACAAATCGTAACAAAAAGGCGGCTTTTTATAAAAAGTATCAACAACGCCTTGCTTACATTGATTCACAACAATTAACAGGGCAAGCGCTATTAAGTTATGAGATTTTAAAACGTGACCTTGCACTTAACCTCGAGGGGATGCAATTTCCAAGCTACTTTCTGCCTATTAATCAAATGTCGGGAGCACATAATGTGTTTGCTGGATTTGGCTCTGGGCAAAGTGCACAACCTTTTAAAACAGTACAGGATTACGATAATTTTTTAAAACGTAGCGATGGCTATATCAAATGGCTTAAGAGTGTTGAGCTTTCTATGGCTGAAGGTATAAAACAAAATATTGTTTTACCTTTGCCACTTGCAAAAAAGTTAGCTCCACAATTTAGTGCGCATGTTGTAAATAAGGCTGAAGACTCACTGTTTTGGGGACCTATAAAAAACTTACCAAATTCGTTTACAGTTGAGCAAAAACAAGAAATAACAGCGCAATACCGCGATTTAATCATGAAGCAATTAGTGCCGGCTTATCAAAGCATGCACACATTTTTAATTAACGATTATATACCTAGTAGTCGTGTGTCAGTAGGCTACAGTGATTTTACTAATGGTAAAGCTTGGTACGAATACCAAATAAAGAAAAACACAACGCTTAACTTATCTGCTGACGAAATTCACAATATTGGTTTAAGCGAAGTATCGCGTATTTTAAGCGAAATGAAAAAGGTAAAACACACCGTTGGCTTTGACGGCGATTTGCCTGCATTTTTTACTCACTTGCGTGATTCAGATGAGTTCTACTTTAATACCGCCGATGAGCTTATTGAAGCGTACGAAAATGTGAAGAAAAAAATTGATGCAAAAGTACCGCAGTTATTTGATGTGGCCCCTAAAGCGCCTTACATTGTTAAACCAGTAGAGGCTTATCGTGCTCAGTCTGCGGCGGGTGCTTCTTATGCAGCCCCTGCACCAGATGGTTCACGTCCGGGTATTTTTTATATCAATACTTTTAATTTAAAAGCACAACCTAAGTTTTTACTCGAAACACTCTCGATACATGAAGCTGCACCGGGTCATCATTTTCAAATCGCTCTTCAACAAGAAATAGGCGGCTTACCTGATTTTCGTAAATTTGGTGGGTATACGGTTTTTGCTGAAGGGTGGGCACTGTATGCAGAAAGTTTAGGAAAAGAGTTTGGATTATTTACCGATCCGTATATGTGGTATGGGCGTTTGGCTGACGAGCAATTACGGGCAATGCGTTTAGTGCTCGATACTGGTTTTCATGCAAAAGGGTGGACGCGCGAGCAAGGTATACAATACATGCTTGCTAATTCATCAATGGCTGAAAGCGATGTAGTGGCAGAGGTTGAGCGTTATATTGCGTGGCCAGGGCAAGCGCTTTCGTACAAATTAGGGGAGTTTAAAATTAAAGAACTTCGCGATTATTGTAAAAAAGAGCTAGGTTCCCAATTTGATATTAAGGCGTTTCATACGCAAGTATTAATAGATGGCGCATTACCCATGCCTATTTTGGAGAAAAAAATAAAGCGTTGGGTGCAATCGCAGCGTTAATGAATAGCGCAAAGTGATTATCAAATTGAGGTATTCGCTTTGCGCCATTTAGTGCAATACGTTAGAATGCGCGCTCTTAAAAGGGCGCGAGTACACTATGTTTGATCAACAGTTAGCAAATTCACAGTTCTGGCTTACAAAGAGCCTGAGCGAAATGAGCCAAAATGAATGGGAGGCTATTTGCGATGGCTGTGGTAAATGTTGTTTAAATACGTTTATAGATAGTGAAGATGAAGACGATTTTGCCCCAACCGATCAGCTACGAGAAGGTGAACAGCTCATATTCACCAATATTGTTTGTCAGTATCTTGATAATAATACCTGTGGGTGTAGCGAATACGAAAACCGCCAAACACTTGTCCCTTCTTGCGTAAAACTAACCAAAGAAAACCTTAAAGATATATTTTTTATGCCGCAAAGTTGCAGTTATCGTCGTTTACACGAAGGGCGTGGTTTAGCTTCGTGGCACCCGTTATTAAATAACGGCGATAAAACACTTATGCATGATCTCAATATTTCAGTAAAAGATAAAACAGTCAAAGACAGTAATGTAAAATTAGATGATTTTGATTTATACATTGCTGAGTGGCCAACAAAGGATTGCGATTAATGAGTAAGTTAAAAGCGAGTATTGGTTTAATAAACCCGAAGAGCCCTACTAACGTTGGCGGTGTGTTACGAGCTGCTGGGTGTTACGACGCAATGCAGGTTTATTTTACGGGTAATCGATACCTTAATGCGCAAAAATTTCATACCGATACTAAAAATGTGGTTGAACGTATTCCATTAACCTCTACTGATAGCCTAGAAAAAGTAAAACCTGAAGGGGCAACCGTTGTTGTCGTTGAATTAATTGAAGGGGCTACACCGCTCCCTGAATTTAAGCACCCAGAAAATGCATTTTATGTTTTGGGCCCAGAAGACGGTTCTGTTCCTAAAGACGTACTAAAGTGGTGCGATGAAGTAGTTTACATTCCTACTATAGGGTGTATGAACTTAGCTGCAACCTGTAATGTAGTACTTTACGATAGGCTTTCTAAATTAGGTGGTGTTAAAAGCAGTGATGACACAATAATAAGTTCGCGTGACACCAATAATAAAATGAAATGGGTTAAACCTGCTTTATAACTTTTGTAATGCCAATTTAATCTGCTAGTTGGCATTAGACACTGTCTATATTCAATTTCACGTTCTACCAATTTTTCATTCTCTAGATTTATTTCTCCTTCAAAAGTGTAAATAACGCCTACACTTAACTGACTATTAGTTTGACGATAGCTTTATTATGCGCATTGTAGTCTTTTTGTTGTCCTTTATTAGTTGTTTTAGTTTCGCGAGTCAAAGCGTAACCTTCATTCATAAAAATAGCCTTAAAACTGTAGAAGGGCAGCGTTATAAATCGGGGCTTTTATATAGCGCCCCAAATAGTAAACGCACATTACATATTGTTACTTTAGATTGGCCGCCTTATATAAGTAACGACTTATGTAACAAAGGGTGGGTCTATCATTTTGCCGTTGCTGTTCTTAATAGCCAGGGTTACAGCGTTTATTTAGAATTTTTACCTTGGGCAAGAGCTGTGCGTAATGTGGAACTTGGAAAAGCCGATATTTTAATGCCTGAGTACTTTATTGAAGACACTGCGCCTTCAGACTATGTTAAAAATAAAATGCGAAGAGAGCTGCTTGGTATTTCAAATTCGTTTCAAGGTGGAAATATTGTATTTCTAAAGCGAAAAAACGCACCTGGTATTTTTACAGGTAATCTAAACTCATTAAAAGGCTCAACAATAGGTGTTGTAAGAGGATATCAAAACACGCCTGAATTTGATGCAATGATGGATAATGAAGAGTTTAAAGTTATTAGTGCGGTAAACGATTTGCAGTTAATGCAATTACTTTTTGCCAAGCGGGTCGATCTTATTATAGGCGATCCTTCCGTGTTAACCCATTCAGTTACGTTTTCTGAGCTTAACCAAAGTGAAAAAATAGCACTGCTTAATGCTGTTGAGCAAGATGGCAAACCACTACATTATAACTCATTGTATTTTGCTATAAGTAAGCTAACACCTAACTGGCTTGGAGTGCTAGATGATATAAATCAAGCCTTATATATATTTTCTAATAGCGGTGAGACTGAGCGTTTAATCAATACTGTTTCAGAAGAATGTGCAGTTTGAATAAGTATGATAATTTGGAACGTTCTAATCACCTTGTGCCCAAACAACTTATTAACAATGTAGAATCAGTTTAACTTGTTAATGGAGTGAAAATAAAAATGAGCACACTGAACACACATCACGATTATGGCGTTAATAAACAGCACAACAAAAATTATCTGTTTCCCCTAACTGCAATGACAACCCTGTTTTTTTTATGGGGTTTTATTACAGTATTAAATGATGTATTGATTCCACGATTAAAAGGCGTATTTGATCTTAGCTACTTTGAGGCAATGCTAGTGCAGTTTTGCTTTTTTGGTGCCTATTTCATTGTATCTATTCCCGCTGGTATTTTAGTTAAACAGCTTGGTTATAAAAAAGGTATTTTAACGGGGCTTATTATTGCTTCGATTGGTTGTATGCTTTTTTACCCTGCGGTAGTAGTGCATGAGTATTGGTTGTTTTTAGGCGCATTGTTTGTACTCGCTGCTGGTATAACCGTATTGCAAGTATCAGCTAATCCATACGTTGCTGCTCTTGGCCCAGATAAAACCGCCTCTTCACGATTAAACTTAGCGCAAGCGCTTAATGCCCTGGGTACTACAGTAGGGCCTTACGTAGGAGGCATTCTCTTTTTCGGTACTGCTGGTACATTGGCTGCGTCTGCTGCGTCTGCTGCATCGGCAGAATCAGTAAAAGTGCCTTATTTAATGTTGGCTGCAGCACTTTTATTAATTGCCATTGTGTTTGCATTTATAAAGTTACCTGAAATTGAAGCCCATAAGGAAGACAGTACCGATACTGAAACTCGCTCTTTAATGCAAGCACCTCACCTTACTATGGGGGTTGTAGCAATATTTTGTTATGTAGGCGGTGAAGTAGCTATAGGTAGCTTTTTAGTTAATTACTTTGGTGAAGCACACATTGCTGGGCTTGAAGAGCATGCTGCCGCGGCACTTATTAGTTATTATTGGGGCGGAGCAATGGTTGGGCGTTTTGTAGGCTCTGCGTTGTTACAAAAAATTGCGCCTTCTAAAGCAATTGCCTTTAATGCTATCAGTGTTATTGCGTTGTTATTAATCACTATTTTTACACAAGGTGATGTCGCTTTGTATTCAGTATTGGCAATCGGGTTGTTTAATTCAATTATGTTTCCAACTATATTTTCTGTTGCGATTGAAAAATTAGGCCCGTTAACAAGTAAAGGCTCTGGTTGGCTATGTTTAGCGATTGTAGGTGGTGCATTAGTGCCTTTATTACAAGGGTATATTGCCGATACCGTAAATATTCAAGATAGCTTTTTCGTGCCTATGGTATGTTATGTATTTATAGCTTGGTATGGTTTAAATGCTGTTCGTTTAGCTAAAAAATGGTAGAAAATGTATTGAATAATAATGGCTGAATACGTATTCAGTCATTATTATTTTCTTTTTACTTGGAACATTCCAAATTCGTTATCTATTGAACATTATTTATGTAAAATTAATTACTTAAAATTTGTAATTAAGTTTTTCTAGTCCTTTTTTATTGTTTTTAGCTGCTATTTTCGGAAAAACCGAAAATAGCTAAGACAATGCTCACAATATTTGCTAAAACTAGAGTGCTAAAAATAAATTAAAGGGCATTTATGTTTGGGGCATTCAAGTTTACGACAAAAGTCACAATAGCAGCGTCTGTTGTACTCGTTTTGGTATTAGGGTTATTCACTGTAAATAACTACTTTACCTTAAAAAACCAAACACAAAATCAGCTTGCTCTCGTGTTGCAACAAAACTCAGAATCTGTTTCTCAAAATATAGCTAGCTGGTTAAATGCAAAGCTGGCCATTGTTAGCGCGTTTGCTAAAACCCACCAACCATCAGATCCAAATACGCTTACATTACTACAATTAAACACAGCAGGGTTAGCAGGTAGTTTTAAAAACACCTATATTGGCCAATCTAACGGTAATTTTATTTTAAATGATCAAAGCATCGTTTTACCGCCAGATTTTGATGCAACATCACGTCCTTGGTATAAGCTAGTCGAAAACAAAACCAATACTGCCTTTACTACTCCCTATATTGATGTAACAACTAACGAGTTAACTATATCTGCTGTTGTGCCTATAAACCAAAATGACCGTTTTGTTGGTGTTGCTGGTGCTGATATTGATATGCAAACGGTGACAGAAATTATTAATAATATTGATTTTTTAGGGCTGGGTTATGGTTTTTTACTCGATGACAGCGGCCAAATATTAAGTCACCCACAAAGCAATGTTAACCTAAAAAATATCGCTGAGTTATTTGGCACCAAACCATTACTTAGTAGCGAGTTTGTTGAATATCAAATAGCTGGCGAAACTAAATTAGTTTCGTTTAATAAAATCCGTGGTATTGAAAATGTTAATTGGTATTTAGGGGTTGTTATTGATCAACAAAAAGCATTTGCTAGTGTATCTAGTTTTGGTGAAACGGCATTTATTTACTTAATTGTGGGTACAATCGTAATTGTAATTTTAATGCAATTTTTACTTCGTTATTTAATGCGTCCAATGAATCGGTTAAATGACGCTATAAAAGATATTTCACAGGGAGAAGGTGATTTAACACGTCGTTTAGAGATAGAAAATGACGATGAGTTTGGTGAACTCAGCCATTCATTCAATGTGTTTATTGAAAAAATTCAATCATCAATCGAACAAGTTAAAGATACAACAATACTTCTTGATGACGTAATAGCCAGTCTGCTATCACAAACACATTCTTCACTTGCTATGTATGACGATCAAAGTATGCGTACTGATAGCGTTGCAGCTGCAATTAATCAATTTACAGGGATGACATCAGATATATTCAATAGTGCATCTGACGCATCAACACTCGCAAAAGATGCGAATAAGCACTCTACACAAAACCAGGAAATATTAAGCACTAATGTTGCAGGGATCCATGAGCTATCTGCCAATATAGTGCAAGCTCAACAAACTATTAATAGCTTAAATGAACATACAGAAAGCATTGGTAATGTTTTAGAAGTGATTAAAGGCGTGAGTGAACAAACCAACTTACTTGCATTGAATGCAGCTATTGAAGCAGCACGCGCAGGTGAAGCAGGGCGTGGTTTTGCAGTAGTGGCAGATGAAGTTCGACAATTAGCTCATCGCACCAAAGAATCAACGCAAGAGATTGAAGAAACAGTCATAGAATTGCAAAAAGGGTCAACTTTGGCTGTGGAGTTAATGAAAACAAGTTTACAAGGCAGTGAAAAAAGCGTGTCAGAAGCTGATGCAGTTGGAAAATTAATGCAGCAAGTTATAGAAGATATAAAACAAATAAGTGTTGCCAATCATACCGTTGCAGACGCTACAGAAGAACAAAATCAAGTTGTTAAATCACTAGATGCAGATATACAAACTATCAGTGAACTATCTATTCAAAGTAAAACCAACCTAAATAATACTCTGAACGAATGTACAAAACTGAGACAGCAATTCGGTGATTTAGAACAAATGGTCCAAAAGTTTAAAGTATAGATATGGAAGAGGAAAAATTAGCTAAGTCAAATTGGCGCAATTTAATTAACATAGATAGCGTTTACAATTCGGACAGGCAACGCCAAGCACTTTCATTATTTACAATGATAGCCTTTGCTATTCTTATATTGGGTTTTTTACTTCTATCTAATTATGATGTGTATTCGCCCATCTTAAGTGTGGCTTTGCTCGTTGCTAATATGACGATCATTGCCTGCACTGTTTACTTCTTCAAAACCGGTAAGCTAGAGGTTGTGTCTTTAATAACCATGCTAATCATTTTTATTATGTGTATTGCGCTTATTTACACAGGTGGTAAAGAGAACACAGCGTTGTATTGGCTTATGTTTTATCCAGTTGTTACCTTTGCTACTCTCGGTGTTAAATTAGGGTTATGGCTTAGTGGGTTTTTATTGGTCTGCTGTTTAGGTCTATTATACGGTCCTAATTTTGGGCAGGTCGATTACGGTTTTGTAGAAAAATCACGTTTTATGGCTTCGTTTAGTTTGGTGTTTATTTTTTCGTTGATTGGTGAATTTTTTAGATATAAAAGCCATCAATCTATTGCTGAAATAACTTTGGCACAAAAAAAGGATGCGTATACCGATCAGCTAACAGGGGCTGCCAATAGGCGTTTTGTTACATCTCATTTTTTTAAGCTGGTTAGCGATAATCCCGATAATTATTTACCGTTCTCAATTTTACTTTTGGACTTAGATCACTTTAAATCTATCAATGATAACTATGGTCATGATAGTGGTGATACTGTCCTAATAGAATTTACTAAAATGCTGGAGTCACACTTCAGTAGCGATTCAATAAAAGCGCGTTATGGTGGTGAAGAGTTTGTGGTTATTCTCCCAAAAGCAACTATTCAAATTGCAGAGCACATTGCTAACAACTTTAGAGAAAGTGTTGCCAATACAACACTTTTGAATGTTGATAGTAAAAACGTAGCACTTACCTGTAGCATAGGTGTAGCACAAGTAAATAATCTATCAGATTACAATGATGCTTTAAAACAAGCCGATCGATGCCTTTATAAAGCAAAGGAAACGGGTCGAAATAAAGTTGTTTCAGCTTTTATGTAGGAGTTGTTATGTTTCAAAGTAAGTTAATTTATATACACGATCCAATGTGTAGTTGGTGTTGGGGCTATGCACCTACGTGGCTAAAATTAAAAGAACAACTTGAGCATAAAATTATTGTTGAATATAAAGTGGGCGGCTTAGCTGCCGATAGTCAGCAGCCTATGCCAAAAGCAATGAAAGAAATGCTTGAAGGTACGTGGCACAAAATACAAAAGCAGTTAGGTACCCAGTTTAATTATGACTTTTGGCGTAATTGCGAACCTCGACGTTCTACTTACCCGGCTTGTAGAGCAGCTCTGATCGCGCGTAAAACCAATAAAGAAGCGCAAATGATAGAAGCAATCCAACATGCTTACTATTTAAATGCGCAAAACCCTTCTGATGAAGCCACCTTGGTAGCGCTCGCTAAAAGCATTGGTCTAGATAAAGAGGGATTTGCAAATGAATTAATGAGTTCATCATTAAATAATGAATTGAGTGACGAGTTGGCATTTGTTAATGCGTTGCCTATTAATGGCTTTCCTTCCTTGGTACTTATTCATAACAACAGCTACTATCCTATTGGCGTTAATTACACAGACTGGCAAAGTACTTACAGCCAAATTTTAAATATTATTGATTAGGCAGCGTTAATTTTAACGCTTCGACCGTCTTTATTCTGCTATAAGTCCTAATTATGACAGCTGTCATAAAAGCGACTTTTTTGCGCAACATCCTTGTCATCTTTTATCTATAAACTTCCCTTCATTGAATTATTCAAGCCACTAAAGCTCTGTTTATTGGCTTGAAATACAACCTAGCAAATCCGCTAATTAACGAGTAAAGGTGTATGCGATGAAAGGCGTTAAACCATTAATCTTAGCTGGTATTGTGGCCGCAAGTGCAGCAGTACACGCTAACGATTTAGATAAGGTTATTGATAAAAGCAGCGAAATTAATAAATCAGCTGCGCAATCACAAACAAAAATAGACAAGATTGCAGATTCAATGCAAGGACGTTTACAGCAATTTAAAACGCTCAATAAAGAGATTGACGGTTTAGCTGTTTATAACGCGCAGTTAAATAAACAGCTTAATAATCAAATTGAAGAAATGGAATCGCTTAACCTATCAATGGATCAGGTTTCTATTATTGAGCGCCAAATTACACCACTTATGATGCGAATGATCACAGGTCTTGAGCAGTTTGTATCGTTAGATATTCCCTTTTTGCAAGACGAGCGCGCTAAGCGTTTAGTATCACTGAAAGCCATGATGGACCGCGCTGATATCACCTCGAGTGAAAAATTTCGTCGTGTGCTAGAAGCTTACCAAGTAGAGGTAGACTACGGGCGCACTATTGAAGCTTACACCGCATTGTTAGATGTAAACGGTAAAGAGCGTGAAGTTGACTTTTTACGCATTGGCCGATTAGAGCTGATTTACCTAACACGTGATGGTAAACACGCTGGTAGCTACAACACAGAGACTAAAACGTTTGAAACATTACCAGATTCAACAATTAGTCAAATCAACAAAGGTTTACGTATTGCGCGCAAGCAACTTGCCCCAGATATGCTAACTCTGCCAGTACACGCAGCAGAATAAGAGGTTAAAAATGAAATTGTTTACTCAAATGACAAAAATGGCATTGTTTGTTACATGCCTCGGTTTTGCAGGCGTTAGCACTGCGGCAGAAACAATGGATCTTGATTCATTATTAAAAACATTAGAAAACGGCAAGACCGTTCAAAGTGCGCAAAATAAACAACGAGAGCAGGAGTTTACCTCTCGCCAAAACCAGCAAGTTCAAATGTTAAATGATACAACTGCAAAGCGTAACCAAATGCTTGTTGAATCAGAGAGCCTTGAAACACAATTTGAAGAAAACGAAGTTAAACTAGCAAACTTAACCGATACCTTATCTAAGCGAATGGGATCACTTAAAGAGTTATTTGGGGTATTACAGCAAGTCGCTGGGGACTCTAGCAATAAGTTTGCTACTTCGGTTGTATCAGCAGAATTACCGGGCCGTAGTGACTTTATGGACGAGTTAGCTCAAAAAATGGGTTCAACGTCTAAGCTCGCCTCAATAGAAGATATTGAAAAGGTGTGGTACGAGCTGCAACGTGAAATGACTGAGCAAGGTAAAGTCAGTCGCTTTAATACTTCAGTTATTGTTGAAGGTGGAAATAAAGCAGAGCAAGAAGTTGTTCGTGTTGGTGCTTTTAACTTAATTTCACAGGGTCAATACTTAGAATATAACCCAGGAACAAACACGCTGAGCGCGCTTACTCGCCAACCAGTGTCTCGTTATACCGCTACAGCTGCTGACTTACAAGATGCTAAAAGTGGTGTTGTACAGTTTGCATTAGACCCTACAGGTGGCTCTATTTTAGGTTTACTTGTTCAAGCACCAGATACATCAGAGCAAGTTCATCAAGGTGGTGCGGTTGGTTATGTAATTTTAGGTGTTGGTTTGCTTGCTTTATTAATTGCAATTGAGCGCTTTATTTCATTGTTACTTGTTGGTGGAAAAATTCGTCGCCAATTAAAAGATTCAGTAGCGCGTGACGACAATCCGCTAGGTCGTGTAATGAAAGTAAAAGACGACTACCCACATGTTGCTTACGACACGTTAGAGCTTAAATTAAGTGAAGCAATTTTACGTGAAATGCCAAAAATCACACGTAACTTAACGCTTATAAAAATCATCTCTGTTGTTGCCCCATTACTTGGCTTGCTAGGTACGGTGACCGGTATGATCAACACGTTCCAAGCAATCACATTATTTGGTACTGGCGACCCTAAACTAATGGCTGGTGGTATTTCTCAGGCACTAGTTACGACCGTACTTGGCTTAGTTGTGGCAATCCCAACAGTATTTATATACACATTACTAAACACGCGTTCAAAAGGCTTACTGCTTATTTTACAAGAGCAAAGCGCAGGTATCATTGCTGAGCGAAGCGAGAAGGGAGAATAAACCATGGTACTATTGATTGACTCAATCAATGCTATCCGTGATTTTCTCGACACCGGTGGCCAAGTCCTCTTGGTCATTGGGGTGTTAATCTTCGCGATGTGGTTATTGATACTCGAGCGATTTATATACTTTTTCAACGGTTTTCGCGGATACAAAAATAGCATTAAAGGAACATGGTCAACGCGTAACGAACGCAATAGTTGGAATGCTGAGCAAATACGCCAAGCTATGATTTCGCGAGCAAGTATGCGTTTAAATGCAAACCTTCCGCTTATCAATGTCATGGTGGCTTTGTGTCCACTACTTGGCTTGCTTGGCACAGTAACGGGCATGATTGAAGTGTTTGATGTAATGGCTATAACAGGCACCGGGAGTGCGCGTTCAATGGCGTCAGGTGTATCTAAAGCCACAATCCCGACGATGGCGGGTATGGTAGGTGCGTTATCTGGTGTATTTGCCTCAACGTACTTACAACGTAAAGCCAAACGTGAAGTAGAACTACTTGAAGATAGCATGTTGCTAGATCACTAAATAAGTTTTATGAGCGGCTAAATATACCCGCTCATATCAGGAGAATAAAAATGAGAGCGCCTTTAGGTAATTTAATGCAAGAAGATGAAGCTGAAGAAATAAACATGACACCCATGCTAGATGTTGTCTTTATTATGCTTATCTTCTTTATTGTAACAGCTTCATTTGTTAAAGAAGCAGGCATTGACGTAAACCGCCCTGAAGCCGCAACTGCGGTTAAAAAAGAAAGAGCCAATATCTTAGTTGCTATTTCAGATAAGGGTGAAATTTGGATTAACAAACGCCAAATAGATGTTCGCGCAGTGCAGGCGAATATTGAACGCTTAAAAGCTGAAAACCCACAAGGTAGCGTTGTAATTCAAGCCGATAAAAAAGCAACCACCGATACGTTAATTAAAGTAATGGATGCCGCACGCGCTGCAGGTGTGTTTGATGTGTCAATTGCGGCTCAAGAAGCGTAAGGGTAAGTAATGCGTTATTTAGTAGCATTAATTGTTGCCGGTGTAGTCACGTTTATGCTGTTTTTGGGCATGCAAGCACTTATAACTGGCGGTGAAGGGGCAATGAGCGAACCAGCAAAAGGGAATGTTCTTGATTTTGTTCGTTTGAAAAAAGAAGAAAGTGTTCAAAAGAAAGAGCGTAAACCACAAAAGCCACCTACGCCAAAAGAGCCGCCACCACCAATGGAATCGCCACAAATGCAAAGTAGTGATGCTAATGCCAACGCTAACAACTTTGACTTTGGTGCTAATGTTGACGCCGAAGTGAACCTGGCGGGTGGATTAGCACTGGAAACGAGCGATGGCGAGTATTTACCCATTGTAAAAGTTGCACCGGTTTATCCGCGTCGAGCGTTATCGCGCGGTATTGAAGGGTATGTGATTGTTGAATTTACAGTGACAAAGCAAGGTACCGTTCGCGACCCGCAAGTATTAAAAGCAGAGCCTGAGTCGTTATTTGATCGGGCTGCAATGGACGCTGCTCTTAAATTTAAATATAAACCGCGTGTTGTCAACGGTGAAGCCGTTGAAGTAGCGGGTGTTCAGAACAAAATATCTTTTCAAATTGGCGGATAGTAGCTAACTAGAAAAGACCGTGAGGCGATTATGAAATTATTAACCAAGACTAAACTTTTAAAAGTAACACTACTTTGTACCACTGCGATAGGGTTGAGTATTGTTACACCCAGTGCACTAACGTTGTTACCTGGCGTATCAATTGCAAGTGCTCAAGCGGCGCAGGAGCAAAAAACAAAACGCGTGCCTGCGCTTCGTGAAAAAGTATACAGCCAACTGGCTCGCGCACAAAAATTGGCAGACGATGGCGATGTAAAAGCTGGACTTGAAGCGCTCGATAGCATTAATGAACGTTCTTCAAGTATGAATTCGTACGAAATAGCCATGATGCATAATTTTTACGGGTTCATTTACTACAATCAAAATGACCTACCAAAAGCGATAGCTTCATTTGAACGCGTTGTGGCAGAAGAAGGGATCCCTGAAACATTGCGTTTAAGCACCACTTTTAGTTTAGCGCAGCTTGCAATGGCAAACAGCGATTACGATAAAGTCATTGCCTTTTTGGATAACTGGGATGAGATTAACACTCAGCCAATACCTGAAGGGTATTACTTACTTCGTGCACAAACGTATTACCAGTTAAAAGACTATAAGCAAGGCCTAGACTACATCACTAAAGTTATTTCATTAAGTGATGATGAAGGTAAAACCCCAAAAGAAAACTGGCTTGTATTACAGCGCGCTATGTTTTATTCACTAAATCAAACTAACAAAGTGGTTGAAGTGCTTGAACGCATGGTTAAGCTTTATGATAAACCAGAATACTGGGTACAGCTTTCGGGTATGTATGGTGAAACAGGGCAAGAGAAAAAGCAATTAGCTGTTATTGAAGCTGCCTATCAGCAAGGGTTCTTAACATCAAGAGCCGACTTACGCCAACTTGCTCAAGTTTACTTATACAATGGACTTGCTTTTAAAGCGGCAGAAGTTATGAGTAAAGCAATAGATAATGGCATTGCCGAAAAAACAGCTAAAAACTATGCGTTTGTAGCCGAGGCGATGATCCAAGCAAAAGAAGATGAAAAATCGATAGAGTATTTTGTTAAAGCCGCCGATTTATCAGATCATGGGCAATACGATCAGCGTTTAGCTGAGGTGTATGTTAATACAGAGCACTATGAAGATGCTGCCGATTCAGCTCGTAAAGCGCTTGATAAAGGGGGACTTGATTTTGAGTCAAATGCCTTTGTTGCACTGGGTATGGCGCAGTACAATTTGCAAAATTTCGATGCGTCTATTTTAGCGTTTGAACAAGCTGAAAAACACAAAAAATCACAGCGTTTGGCTAAGCAGTGGATTAAGTATGTCAAACGTGAAAAAGTACATGCTGAAACGTTAAGAACCGCTCTGCTTTAAATTTTAAACCAACAAGTCACTACTTCGTTGGTGCTTGTAATATCAATTTCATAATCGCACTACGCAAGCCGGCTCAATAATAATTGAGTCGGCTTTTTTATTGCTTTTGAAATTAAGTAATTGAATTTTAACAACATAGCTTTGTCATGTTATGTTTATTAAAGTGTAACTCCAGTGTCATATAGCTCCCGTAAGGTAAGCCCTGCTGATAACTCAAGTGACCTTAACGCATTATTAAGTGCTTTAAAGTGACTTGAGTTTTTATAAAGCGCTAACAAAATAATTAAATACTTTAACGGAGTGAACAATGAAATTATCTGACTTATTCAAAGTTAGTTTGATTGCAACTGCAGTATCTTTAGCGGGTTGTGGTGGTGACTTAGTAGTATCTGAAGGCGACACAACAATTAACGAAGGCGATACAATAACAAACGTTGTTGAAGGCGGCTCAGACACAGGCGGTGAAACGTCATCTCGTGATGATTCACAAAACGGCACAACTGGTTTCCCTACCACTATTGATAACGCATTTGTTCAAGGCTTAGCCACAGACGTATCAAGCGAATTTCCGGAAATTACTGATAAGCCAGTGTATCGCCTAACAGCAGATACAACGTTCACTACCGATGCAACACTTACAAACGACGCGCATTGGATTGTAAATGGTCGTACAGCAGTAGGTAATGACCGTGCAGATAACGCAAAGCTTTATATTCAACAAGGCACAACAATTATTGGTGAATCTGGCGATGACTTTTTAGTCGTTCGTCGTGGTTCACAGCTTGAGTCGGTTGGTACGGTAAGCCAGCCAATTACTATGACCTCTATTCAAGATGTAACGGGTGGTGAAACAGCCATTGGTCAATGGGGTGGTTTAGTATTACTAGGTAATGCACCTGCTAACTCATGTGGCGACCAACAAGGTGAAGCAACAGCCGACGAGCTAGCTAACTGCGGTGTATCTGCTGAAGGTGACGCCGGCCAGTTTGGTGGCGATGTTGCAGATGATAACTCAGGTACATTAAAGTACTTAATCGTTAAGCAAGCAGGTAAAACTCTGGGTAATGGCGATGAGCTAAACGGTATTTCGTTTGCCGGTGTGGGTTCTGCAACAACTGTTGATTACATTCAAGTACACGAAAACCTTGATGACGGTATCGAGTTTTTTGGTGGTACAGTTGATGTAAGCAATGTTGTATTAACAAGCATTGGTGATGATTCACTTGACTGGTCGTTCGGTTGGACAGGCTCTGCAACTAACGTATACATTCAACAAGCTGCAAACGTGGGTGATAATGCGATTGAAGCAGATAACTCTGAGTTTGATTCAAGTGCAACACCACTTACAATGCCAACCGTTTCAAACGTAACAATTGTAGGTGCTGAAGGTAACAACGGTATTCGTTTACGTGCAGGCACTGCGGGCGCATTAAGCAATGTATTCGTAACGGGCCCAGCTACTTATGAAAATTGTTTACGTGTAGGTTCAGACTCTGTACCACGCGCAGAAGATGGTACATTAACTATTACTAATTCAGTTGTTGCATGTCAAACAACAGCTAACAACTTTGGTAGTGAAGCGATTAATGGCGGCGATGTTAAATCGTGGTTTGAAGCTCAAGACGGCAACCAAACGCTAACTCCAGCAGATTTAATGCTTGATGATAATGGTTACACACCACTGCCGGGATCACCGCTTATTGCCAATGGGCAAATTGGTGCATTTAATGGTACAACTAACTGGATGGAAGGTTGGACAGTAGGTATTAATGGTGGCTTCCCAACAGATATTTCAAATGCGTTGGATCAAGGTTTAGCGACCAATGTATCAAGTGAATTTCCACAAATTACCGATAAGCCTGTTTACCGTTTAACACAAGATACAACATTTACAGCCGATGTAACGCTTACAAACGATGCACATTGGATTTTAAATGGCCGTACTGCGGTAGGTAACGATCGCGCAGATGCAACCACACTTTACGTTCAAGCGGGCACTACGCTTATCGGTGAAACTGGTGACGATTTCTTAGTTGTTCGCCGTGGTTCACAAATTAACGCTAATGGTAATGCAACAGCACCTATTACTATGACATCTATTCAAGATGTAACGGGTGGCGAAACAAATATTGGCCAATGGGGTGGTTTAGTATTACTTGGTAATGCTCCTGCTAACTCTTGTGGCGACCAACAAGGTGAGACTACACCAGAAGAACTGGCTAACTGTGGTGTATCGGCAGAAGGTGATGCAGGTCAGTTTGGTGGTGATATCAGCGATGATAACTCAGGTGTTCTTCGTTACATTGTTGTAAAACATGCTGGTAAAACACTGGGTAATGGCGATGAACTAAACGGTATTTCGTTTGCTGGTGTAGGTTCACAAACTAAGGTTGAATATATCCAGGTTCACCAAAACCTAGACGACGGTGTAGAGTTTTTTGGTGGTACAGTAAATGTACGTAACATTGTACTGACTGATATTGGCGATGACGCATTTGACTGGTCGTTTGGTTGGACAGGTCGTGCACAAAATATCTACATTCAACAAAGTGCTGTTGAGGGCGATAATGCCATTGAAGCTGATAACTCTGAATTTGATTCAAATGCAACGCCATTGACTAAGCCACTTATTTCTAACGTAACAATTGTAGGTGCAGATGGTACTAACGGTGTTCGTTTACGTGCAGGTACAGCGGGTGTGCTTCGTAATGTTGTTATCACTGGCCCAGATGGATATTCAAACTGTTTACGTGTAGGTTCGGACTCGGTAGCTAATGCAGAATCGGGTGAGCTTTCTATTGAAAACTCAGTAGTAGCCTGTAATGAAGATAATAACTTCGGTAGCGAAGCAATTGCTGGTGGTAACGTTCAATCGTGGTTTGAAGGCCAAACAGGCAACCAAACACTCACGGCTGCAAACCTAAGCTTAGCAACTGATGGATATACACCTAAGTCGAGTTCACCTTTACTTGGTGCAGGTGTTGATACCTCTGGCCTTGATTCGTTCTTCACTAAAACCGATTACATAGGTGCGTTTGACGGTGATAATAACTGGATGGAAGGCTGGACCGTTGCTATTAAACCTAGCTTCCCAACAGATATCCAAAACGCATTAGAGCAAGGGTTAGCAACAGATGTGTCTGCAAGTTTCCCAGCTATTACCGATAAGCCTGTTTATCAGTTAAATTCAGATGTGGTATTCACAGCTGATGTAACACTAACAAATGATGCACATTGGATTTTAAAAGGACGTACAGCTGTTGGTAATGACCGCGCGGATAACACAACATTGTATGTTCAGTTTGGTACAACATTAATTGGTGAATCGGGCGATGACTTTTTAGTTGTTCGTCGTGGTTCAAAAATTGAGGCCGTAGGCACAGCAACTCAGCCAATCACCATGACGTCTATTCAAGATGTAACGGGTAGCGAAACAACGATTGGCCAATGGGGCGGCTTAGTATTATTAGGTAATGCACCGGCTAACTCATGTGGTGACCAAGAAGGTGAAGCAACAGCTGATGAACTTGCAAACTGTGGTGTATCTGCTGAAGGTGATGCTGGCCAATTTGGTGGTAATGACCCAGAAGATAACTCAGGTACGTTAAAGTATGTTGCTGTAAAACAAGCGGGCAAAACGCTAGGTAATGGTGATGAACTAAACGGTATATCACTTGCTGGTGTAGGTAGCCAAACAGAGCTAGATTACATCCACGTTCATGAAAACCTAGATGACGGCGTAGAGTTTTTCGGTGGCACAGCAAACATCAGCCACTTAGTGCTTACTAATATTGGTGACGATTCTCTAGATTGGTCATTTGGTTGGACGGGTAAAGCGCAATACGTACTTATCAAACAATCAGGCTCTGAGGGCGATAACGCGATTGAAGCTGATAACTCTGAATTTGATTCAGATGCATCACCGCTTACTATGCCTACTATCTCTAATGTAACCATTATTGGTGACGCAGGCGTAAACGGTATTCGCTTACGTGCAGGTACTGCCGGCATACTTAAAAACGTAGTGGTAACCGGTGGCACAGATTACGCAAACTGTTTACGTGTAGGTTCTGATTCAGCACCACGTGCCGAAGACGGTTCACTTACTATCACTCACTCAGTGGTTGCGTGCGAAACAGCTAACAACTTTGGTACTCAAGCAATTGGTGATGGCAATGTTGAGTCTTGGTTCTTAGGTCAAGCTGGTAACTCAGTGCAAACAGCTGCAAGCCTTGCACTAGCGAGTAACGGTTACATGCCTTCAAGTGAATCATTACTACTAGGTGCAGGTTTTGATTCTTCTAGCCTAGATAGCTACTTTGATACAGTAGATTACATTGGTGCAATGGATGCACAAACAGACTGGACAGCGGGTTGGGTAAAAGTAGGTCTTTAACCTTAAACGCTTTAGGCCGGGCGAAAGCCCGGCTAATGTCTTGTTTTGTTTCGGAGTATAAAAATGAATTCTTATAAACCCTCTAAACTTGCCTTATCAACATTAAATTGCGCCGTTTTGGCTGCACTATTTGGTTGGTCGGTAAATACTGCTGCTGCAGAAGCCGACATTCAAGAGCAAGAAATAGAAGAAGTGGTTGCAGTAGGGCAACGACTCAAAGGGAGCGCAGGTGCAGTATTGCAAGAACGCCAAAATCAGGCGTTTGTTGCTGATATTATGGGTGCCGATCAAATTTCACGCACCGGCGATGGTGATGCTGCATCGGCTCTTCGCCGTGTTACAGGCTTAACCTTAGTTGATGGTAAATTTATATATGTGCGTGGTTTAGGTGAGCGTTACTCAAGTACACAATTAAATAGCATGTATGTACCAAGCCCCGATCCTACTCGCTCGGTTGTGCCACTCGATTTATTTCCATCTGAAATAATCGAAAGCTTAAGTGTACAAAAATCATTTTCACCAGATATGCCTGCGCATTTTGGTGGTGGTAATGTAAACATTCGTACCAAGTCTATTCCGTCTGACTTTTTATTTAAAGTTCAAGTAGGCTCATCGTATAACACGTCAAATAGTGATTCTGGCTACTTTTACGAAGGCGGTGATGATGATTGGATGGGCCGTGATGATGGCACACGTGCGCTATCTAATGTATTTACTACAGCACTTACCAGCGACGCAGGCCTTGAAGGCAATATTAATTCTACACTTGAAGAGCGTAAAAACCTTATTCAGTCGCTTGATTGGAATGTAGGCATTAGCAAGGAAGATGTTGACCCCGCTATGAGCTTTTCTGTTGCCGTGGGTGACAGACTAGAAAGCGAAATAGGCACCTTTGGTGTGCTTGCGGCTGTTTCTTATGACAACGAATGGGAAGTTGTTCAAGAACAAAGTGGTTCAAGCCTAGGTAGTTTGGGTTGTGAGAACAAATGTTTTGCACAATATTACGATGGTACATCGACTGAACAAAATGTTCGCTGGAGCGGAACGTTAAACCTTGGCTATGAGTTTAACTCAAACCATCGATTTGAGCTGACTAACATTGCATTACACGATATGAGCGATCGGGTTCGTAATCGTAACTATTACGATGCTAATGAAACCGAAGAGGGTGTTACTGAGCTTCGCCGTGTTGATATTAGCTACGAAGAACGTGAAATGTTTTCTTCTCAGCTTAAAGGCACGCATAACTTTCCAGAGCTAAATAATTTATTCTTTGATTGGTATGGTGGCTTAAGTAGAGCTAACCGTAACGCACCAGGCGGTTTAGATGTTGTTTTTCAACAAAACTATAACGACGGTGTATTTGAGTCAGAGCAGCTTCAAGATGTTGCAGCAACTAATATTACGCGTGAATACCAGGTACTTCACGATGACGTAGAAACATTTGGTTGGAACATGGGGTTACCTTTTTATGGGGACGGCTACGAGCTCGAACTTAAAATTGGCGGTGACTTTTCAGAAAAAAAACGTGATGCAAGCAATGTTAAATTTGGCATAACGCACCGTGGTATAAGCGATGAGTTTACGTTTGGTAATAACATTAGCGATATTTTTGCTGATGCAAACACATCAAACGACGCGTTTTACACAAGTGCTACTGGTTCAGGTATTTTTGATGATGGTACAACTGACGGTGACAAATACAGTGCAGCGCATAAGTTAGATGCTTATTACTTTATGGCTGACTACTTTTTTGAAAATACATGGCGTATTACCGGCGGTGTTCGCTGGGAAGATTTCAAACAAGTATCGATTGGCTATCAGGCACATTCAAACTTATTCGAAAACACGCTTGAAGAAATTCAAGACGTAGTCATTAACGAAGATACTTTTTTTCCATCACTTGCTGTTACGTACATCATGGATGAAGAAATGCAGTTTCGTTTAAACGTGAGCGAAACCACCATTCGCCCTGATTTACGAGATGTAAGTACTTCGTTTTTTGTTGACCCGCTTACTGAATTTTTGGTTCGTGGTTCGCCTAGCTTACAAAGCTCTGAATTAACGAATGTTGATTTTAGGTTTGAGTGGTACATGCCAACAGGTAATAACCTGTCAGTTGCATTGTTTTACAAGGACATAGAAAACCCAATTGAAATGGTTGAACTTGCAGGTGTAGGTGGTGCGTCTCCGCAATTACTTACAGCTAATGCACAGTCGGGTAAGCTATCTGGTATTGAGGTAGATTTTTTAACTGACTTTGGTTTTATCAATAAAGATTGGTCGTCTGCATTTTTGTCGGGTAACGTAACGCTATCTGATTCGAGCGTCAATTTAGGTATAAATGACTCAGATAATGTCGATTCATTATTTGAAACGCAACTTAAAGAAGCACTCGAAGCCGATACCGTTTCAAACATTGTTACTAACAACAAACGCCGTTTAGTAGGCCACTCTGAATGGGTTGCTAACTTACAAATGGGTTACGATTCAGATGACGGTTTTCATTCAACATCGGTTATTTACAATGTGTTTGGGCCGCGAATTATCGTACCAGGTACGCGTGGGAATGAAGATGCTGAAGAAAAGTCATTTCACTCACTTGATTTAGTTTATTCTTACTTTCCTAACTTTAACTCTAAAGTTAATTTTAAAGTGAAGAATATTCTAGGCCAAGAAAAACAAATAGAGCAAGAAGGGTTAACCCTTTGGGGCCAAGAAACAGGCACCGAGTTTAGCTTAAGCTATAGCTATGAATTTTAATTTTAGCATGCGTTAAGCCTTGTACATTCGCGCTATAAGCCCTGTATTTAATACAGGGCTTTTTTTATACCTTAATTACGCATGAAAAATTTTTAAGTTCTGTTTTATTAACTAGTTTTAGCCGTCTAGCAGTGTTAGTTTGTTAACTTGAAAATTGAATCTCACGCAATGAATTTAATTTTTAATGTATTAAGGCATCTTTTATGAACAAAACAGTGGATAAAACAATGAAAAAAGTAGGTTTAGTCGGTTGGCGTGGCATGGTTGGCTCTGTGTTGTTAGAGCGTATGGAAAAGCAAAATGATTTTGCCAATATAGACACCACTTTTTTTACTACCTCACAAGCCGAACAACTTGGTCCTGATTTAGCGGGTGATGCAAAACCGCTACTTGATGCAAGCGATGTATCTGAACTTTCAAAAATGGATATTATTGTTACGTGTCAAGGGGGCGATTACACCAAAGCGGTTTACCCAAAACTTCGTGAAGCGGGGTGGGATGGTTACTGGATTGATGCAGCTTCTGCACTTCGTATGAGTGATGACAGCATTATTGTGCTTGACCCTGTAAATAAAGATGTCATTACTCAAGGTTTAGAGCAAGGCGTTAAAACCTTTGTTGGCGGTAACTGTACTGTGTCGTTAATGCTCCTTGCTTTAGGTGGTTTGTTTGAGAAAGACCTTATTGAATGGGTAAGCCCCATGACTTACCAAGCAGCCTCGGGTGCGGGTGCACGCAATATGAAAGAGCTGATTTCACAAATGGGCGCTATTCATTCAAGTGTTGCTCAGCAACTCGATAACCCAAGTTCAGCTATTTTAGAAATTGATAAAATAGTCAGTGAAAAAATGGCTTCAAGCGATTTACCACAAGATCAATTTGGCGTGCCATTAGCAGGTAGCTTGATCCCATGGATTGACGTGCCTATGCCAAGTGGACAATCAAAGGAAGAATGGAAAGCACAAGTTGAAGCTAACAAAATTTTAGGCTCTACCCAGCAGCCTGTACCTATTGATGGTTTATGTGTTCGCATTGGCGCAATGCGTTGTCATAGCCAAGCAATGACTATTAAATTACGCGAAGACATAAGCGTAGAGAAAATAGAAGAAATATTAGCTTCGCACAACGAATGGGTTAAGGTTATTCCAAATGAGCGTGATATTACATCCACCGATTTAACGCCGGTTAAAGTAACAGGCACGTTAAGTATCCCAGTGGGACGTATTCGTAAGCTTGCTATGGGACCTAAATATATTAGCGCATTCACAGTGGGCGATCAGCTTTTATGGGGTGCAGCAGAGCCACTTCGTCGTATGCTTCGCATTATTGTAGACGCTGAGTAATTTTAGTTTTTAGCTTTTCTATTTTATAGGGTTAGCATAGTGCTAACCCTTTTTAGTTTTTATTCCTTCCTTTTACACTCTTTTGTGGCTTTTAAATAACTGTCTGTGTGGCATACCCATTGCAAAAGTTAAAATAGTATTTTGCGTGCACCCATTAATTTAAGTACTTAACAGCGCAGTTGTGCTTATTTTTGTGTAGTTTTTACACATTGTCATGCTCATAATTACACAAATAAGGATGGTTATATGGCGTTAATTTCAAAGGTTACTCAAGCCAAATGGTTTACTGTTTTTGTTTTAATCATTGTGCTTTTATTAATATTCCGTGTTTGTGTGCCCCACGCTATCCAATATTATGTTAATCAACAAATTAAAGACACGCAGGGAATAACAGGCCACGTAGGTGACGTTGATTTATATTTGTACCGCGGTGCGTATGCTATTGACGGCATAAAAATTTATGCAAAAGAGGATAATTTAGCGCCTAAACCACTACTTAGCGTTGCAACACTCAATTTTTCGCTTTCATGGTCAGCACTACTGAAAGGGAATTTAGTGACAAATATGCAATTTACCTACCCTGAAATTGTGGTTTACGACAAAGCCCCTAATAAAACAGAGCAAAATAAACAAGTTAAAAATGAAACAACCTGGGTAGGGCTTGCTAATAATTTAGTCCCTTTTTCAATTGACACTTTAAGTATTCATAATGGTAAAGTTTCGTTAGTTAATGCCACCAGCGAGGGTGATAAACCTACCTATATCTCAAATATTAATGCAAATATTAATAACATAACTAATGCTAAAAACCTCACAAAAACGTTAGTGACTTCGTTAAACGTTGAAGGGGATTTAATGGGCGAAGCTGCATTGTCTCTTAAAGGTCAATTAGACCCATTTAGTGAAAAAGCAAACTTTGACTTTAATGTAGAGGTTCAACGTTTTTCGGTTAAACACCTAGAAACGGTTTTTAAAGTGTATACCCCGTTTGACATTGAAGCAGGAGGCATTGATGGGGCAATGGAGCTTGCTGCAAAAGACAATGTTTTAAACGGCTATACAAAGGCCGGTGTTTATAACTTGAGTGTTTTTTCGTGGCGTGAAGATATAGAAAAAGACGATGACGGATTGTTCACTGCTATTTTTGAAGGCAGCATAGATATACTCAGCGAATTACTTGAAAATGATGAATCTGAGTTAGTTGCTGCGCGCATACCGATCGATGGCACATTAAACAACACAGATATATCTACGTTTCAGGCAGTGGTGTCGGTATTAAAAAATGCGTTTTTAGAAGCGTTTAAAATGGAAGTGGAGGACGTGATATCGTTTGAAACAGTAGAAAGTACATCAAATGAGTAACAGGCTAATTGAGTTTTAAGCCCCACAAACATATTTTGTGAGGCTTAAACTGTTACTTTTTACTCAGCAATGTTTTTAACTCTGCTATTTGCGCTTGTAATTCGTTAACTTGTCCTTGTGTTGCAGGGAGCGAGTCGTTATCGGCCTGTTCTTCTCGTGCATTTCGGTGTTCTTCACCCATTACTTCTAAAATCGCGCCAACCATCATATTTAAAAATACAAAGGCGGTTAAAAATATAAAGGTCAGGTAGTAAATCCAGCTTAGCTCGTACACCGCCATTGTTTCGTACATTATGTCGGTCCAATCTTCAAAGGTCGCTATTCTAAATAGCGTTAACATTGAAATAGACACATCTTGCCAAAGCACGGGGTTAATGTCGGCAAACATCATACTGCCCATAGCGGCGTAAATATAAAAAATAACAAACATAAGCAGAGCTATGTAGCCCATTTGCGGGATTGCTTTGAGCAAGGAGTTAACGAGTAATCTAAGCTCCGGTATCATCGACACTAATCTGAGCACTCTAAATATACGTAGTAAACGCGCTATTAGCATCGTAGACCCCGCAGCTGGGTACAAACTACCCAATACAATAATGGTGTCGAATATATTCCAGCCCTTTGAAAAGAAGTCTTTTATGCCTTTGCTTGCAACAAAGCGAATAATCAGCTCAATTAAAAAGAATGCGGTTATGCCAATATCCATCCAGTTAAGTGCAAGCTCAACCGTAGGATGAAGACTATAGGTATGAGCGCCTACAGTAAGGGCAGAAACAATAATGACAGCTATAACAAATGATTGAAATATCTTGCTTTTGTCTATACGCTGAAACAAGGCTTGTAACTGCGACATCATAATAAGTGGTCCTGTAAATACGAAGATTTTTATGGCGCTAATATACAATATATTCGGCTTAATTTAACGTCTTTTTAAAAGCAATAGTGTAAGGAAATTTAATGGTTATTAATAAATTAAAAGTATGTGCTGTATTTATAATCGGATTACCTATTTTAGCCGGGTGTAGTTCCGACGCACGCTTTGAACAATTGCAATCAGCCCGCCTTAACGAATGTAATTACAAAGCTGATAAAGAATATTATGAGTGCCTTAAAGAGCAAGATTCAAATTACGAAGAATTTAAAAAACAACAAGCAGAAAAAAGTAAATAATCCTCCTCATGACTAAAACACAAAAACAACGAGACAAACAAATACGCGTAGCGCTGACTAAAGCCTGTGAGTCTATAAAAGACTCAGTGACCGATTTTGCATACCTTACTCACACTGTTGATTTAAATAACGAAGCTAACACCTTAAAAGTTAACTGCTATTTTGAAGATACTATAGCGCTTAATAACGCTGACTCTGAGATTGAACACCTTAAATCTATAATTATTACTCAACTAGCGGGTATTAAATTGACGATAAAACCGACACATATCGTGTTTTTTGCCAATTAAAATGGGTTTTGTTGGTTTGCCTGCAGTTGGGCGTTATAATTAAAAAAATTATATTTAGGGTTTAAATAATGGCTGTTCCTTCTCGTTCGCAAATATCACCAGGCACTGTAGTTAATATTGTTTTAAAAGAAGATCAACGAAGCGGTACATTCACGGAAGGCGTGGTAGATCGTTTATTAACTAAATCACCAAACCACCCGCATGGTATTAAAGTGAGATTAGAAGATGGCCAAGTAGGCCGAGTAAAAGAGATTTTATAATGGCAGCGTTATCAGAGCAGGCTTTTTGGGAATTAGTGACTACACCCGACTTAGGCCTTGATCCGCAAAGTGTAAGCGACCACCTTAAAGCAAATCTAAGCAATTTAGACGATCAGCAACTTATTGCATTTGATAAGTTTTTTGGCATAAATATGCGTAAATGTTTTACATGGGATTTATTTGGCGCTGCATTTGTTATGGCAGGCTGCAATGACGAATATGGTTTTAGTGAGTTTAGATGCTGGCTTATTTCACGCGGTAAAACAGTGTTTGATAACGCGCTCGTTAATGCAGACTCCATTGCATTATGTACACCTGTTTATCACTTAAATGAACAGCCTTACCCCTACATTGACGAGTACGACCTCATCGCCGGCTTATTATATGAAGAGCGCAATGAGGATGAATTACCCTTCGTGCCATCAGGCGACCAACCCGCAGGTAAACGCTTTAAAGACAAAGCAAAATTTTTAAAACAAGCCTATCCGCAATTATTCGCAAAATATTGGCAGTAAGACGCTAATTTTGTATTACTCTTAACTATTTTTTGAAACAGAACACTGCGTAGATATTTAATTTGTTTATGCAGTTTTTTGTACGCTTATCATTTATTTTTTACACCTTTAAAATTCAAATCATAGTTTCAATTAATTATTTAGTTACTTTTTACATTAGTTAACAATTGTACCTATTAAACTAGCTTTTTGAATGACTCTTCATTATCAAATATGTTACATTTGAGCGTTTTTAAATGAATAGACACTGAATAATTACAATATACGACATAGGAATGTTATGTATAAAACACTTTCATCGGGATTGATAGCATTTTGCTTTTTGAACACTCTAAGTTCTCAAGCTGCTGTTTCACAGCGAATAAATAAATCATCCACCCAAGAAGTTAAGCAACTTTTAAATCAAAATGCCTCTATTGCTAATAACCCTTCTGCAAGTTCTTACTTTGTAGAGTTAGAACAACCTCAGTTAAGCCTTTCACAACAAGTTAATGCGTCTTCGAAGAAGATGCAGCAATACTTCTCTGGGGTTCCAGTGTGGGGTCAGCAAATTAGAGTTCAGTCTAACTCTGAACATATTAGTGGTTTTTTTGCTAAAAATATTAACTTTGCATCTTTGAATAAAACCGCGAGCACCACTTTTGATCAGTCAAAGGCGGTTAAATCGTTGCTGACTAAGTCTAAATTAGATGATTCACTAGAGAGTGAAATAATAAATAATAAGCGCTACATTTATATTCATGATGGAAAAGCTTACTACGTTCGCTTAATTGAACTCAAAGTAACTGAGAATGGCATTGAAAAAATGCCAATAGGTTTAATAAGTGAATCGACTTATCAGATTTTTGAACTGTGGGACAATATTCAAAGTGTTGACGGAACAGGACCTGGTGGTAATCAAAAGATTGGCCAATATGAATACGGTACAGATAAAGACGCCTTTAATGTTACCCAAGTTGGCGATACTTGTTTTTTAGAAAATGACAAAGTAAAAACGGTCACCATGGAGTCGGGCTCTGAGCCAAATGAAGCCTTTTCATTCACATGTGATCGTAATACACATAAGGAAATAAATGGTGCTTTTTCTCCATTAAATGACGCTCATGCATTTGGAACCGCAGTTTTTGATATGTATCAACAATGGTACAACACTGCACCGCTTACATTTCAATTGTTAATGCGAGTTCACAGTGGGGATAACTGGGAAAATGCCACCTGGAATGGCCAAGCAATGACCTTTGGTGATGGCGCTGATAGGTTTTACCCGCTGGTTTCACTTGATATTGTATCTCATGAGGTTAGCCACGGCTTTACTAGTCAAAACTCCAATCTTATTTACTCTAATCAATCAGGCGGAATTAACGAGTCTTTCTCTGATATGGCAGGTGAAACTGCAGAGTATTTTTTACGTGGTGAAACCGACTGGTTATCAGGGGCGGATATTTCAAAAGTAGATCCAGCTCTTCGTTACTTTGAAACGCCTTCATTAGATGGTGTTTCTATTGATAAAGCCAGCGATTTTTATCCGGGCATGGATGTTCACTTTAGTAGTGGTGTTTTTAACCGTGCTTTTTTCCTGCTTTCAAATACTGATGGCTGGGATCCTCAAAAAGCGTTTGAAATAATGCTAAAAGCAAATCAAAACTACTGGGTTAATTCAAGTGGTTTTATCGATGGTGCATGTGGTGCTATCAACTCTGCAATTGACCTAAATTATAATGCATCTGATGTAATTTCAGCATTTAATGAAGTAGAAGTTATTTGCGATAATATTAAGTTTGTCGATACTGATTCAGATTTAATGGATGATAACTGGGAGCTTTTATACGGACTAGACCCTTCAGATGCCGATGACGCCAATTTAGATTTAGACCAAGATGGCCTTTCTAACTTGGAAGAATACTTGGCAAATACTTTTCCAAACTCAGTTGATTCTGATGCTGATAGTTTATCTGATTACGATGAATTAAACGTCTACATGACACTGCCTAACAATGCGGATTCAGATTCCGATCGTATGCCAGATGGTTGGGAAGTCACTTTTGCATTTAATCCACTTGATGCAGCTGATGCAGAACTTGATTTTGATTCCGATAGCTGGGCTAACTTAATTGAGTATTATGGCAACAGCGACCCAACTGATCCAAACTCTGAACCTTCTGTTTTTCCTGAAACTACCTATAATTTTGATGACGCAGTTGTCCCTGAACTTTTAGTTTCTTCAAATCCTCAAGCCCCTTGGTTTATTACTGATTATGACGGTCATGATGGCTTAGTGTTATCTAGCAGTGATATTACTGATTCGCAACAAACGAGCATTGAGTTTCAATTTTTAAGTGACGAACAACGTTTTGTTAACTTTAACTACCTATTGGAAACTGAAGCAACTTATGACTTTTTCAAAGTTTATATTAACGATTCATTAGTGCTTGATGAGTCTGGCTTAACTGACTGGAAGGTGGCTTCTTTTCCAGTACCTGCAGGGTTCAATACAGTTAAGTTTGTGTACACTAAAGACGTTATAGTGTCTGAAGGCTTAGATGCTGTATTTATTGATAATTTATATATTGGGCCTAGCTTCCCTGACTCTGACGGTGATGGTATGTCAGATATGTGGGAATTATCTTATGGTTTGGATATAAATACTGACGATTCAGCGCTTGATTTAGACAACGATGGTTTATCTAACCTTCTTGAGTTTTTAAATAACGGTTTACCTAACAACTCAGATACTGATGGCGATTTAATGCCTGATGGGTGGGAATATAACAACAGCCTAAATCTTACGGATGCCTCAGATGCGTCACAAGATGCTGACAATGATGGATTTACTAACTTTACTGAGTTTCAAGCAAATACAGACCCTCAGTTAGATACCTCTTACCCTGTTGCTTTAAATATCACAACGTCATTCGAAGGCAATACACTTCCAACATGGATGATTGAATCTGTAGACTCAAGTGCACCGTGGTTTATAACAGACGATTTTGCCACACAGGGCACACAAAGTATTCGTTCGGGGGATATCTCTGATTCTCAGTTTAGCGGGTTTACTGTCACGGGCTTATTTTCAGAAGGGGTTTTAGCGTTCGATTATAAAATTGATTCTGAATATTGTTGTGACTTTTTTATGGTGACTATAGATGGCCAAGAAGTTATTGGTTTTGCTGAGCGTGGAGATTTAGAAGCACCTGAACCAACTTCATTTTTAGTTAATATTAGTGAAGGGGTGCATAAGATTGAGTTCAAATATACCAAAGACGGATCAGTATCAACTGATGCTGATGCAGTATGGCTTGATAATTTTGCTATGCTTCCAGTCGGTGATCAAACCGATACTGATAACGATCAAATGCCAGACTACTGGGAACTACTAAATGGTTTAAATCGTTTTGATGCAAGTGATGCACAATCTGACAATGACACTGACAGCCTTTCAGCCCTCGATGAGTATAACCTAGGAACAAATCCAAATTCAGCTGACACAGATTCTGATGAGTTAAGCGATGGCTATGAAGTTAATAATAGCTTGCTACCACTTGACCCTTCAGATGCGAGTTTAGATTTTGATGCTGATGGTTACACTAATATCCAAGAGTTCTATGGGCAAAGCCTTGCTAATGACGCAACATCAACTGTGCAGTCTTTTTCTCAGCTAAATGAAAGCTTTGAAGAAGGGCTTTTGCCAGCTATGTTTACTGAGCTTGCAGAACATACTACACAATGGCAGCTTAATACCAACTGGTCTACGGATGGTGCATCAAGTTTAAGCCTAAATACTTCTCCAGCAGGTAGCATAAGCGGCTTTGCAATTGCTGGGTTATTTGAGGCAGGGTTCATTAATTTAGATTACTTTTCAAACAGTAACTCGTCATTTCAAATTAGTGTTAACGGTACCCAGTACAATATTAAGCATTATCGCTCTCGTTTGTTAATTCCGGTAAATGATGGTTTTAATATTGTGAAGGTAAAATACGAAAGTCCTTACTTAGCAGATATGCCTTTTTCAGTTGATAATATCACATGGACTGCTGAGCTGGATGTAGTTAGTGACTTTGATGGCGACGGTATTCCAGATTATTGGGAAGCACAGAATGGACTAAATGCACTTGATTCTTATGATGCATCAAATGATCCAGACTACGACGGTTTATCTAACTTAAACGAGTACCAGATGTCGAGTAATCCGCTTTCTACAGATACAGATGGCGACGGTGTGCTAGATAGTGAAGATAGCCACCCAACTGACTCTAGCTTGGGTGAAAATATAGCTCCTGTTTTTGTATCAAGTTTAGAACCAATTACTCTTGAAGCAACGTCTGAATATACTAACCTTACAAATATTTTTGTTCCTGAGGCAACTGATAACGGGCATTTAGAACCTTATGTTTATGCTGCTTCTGGGTCTTACTTGCCCCTTGGTGAACATCAAATTACATGGATTGCTCGTGATTTTGTTGGTAACGAAACGACGGCTATTCAAACGGTAACCTTAGTAGACACAACGCCACCGGTTATACAAGACTATTACTCAGTCGATGTTTATGGCAGCTCAATTGATGACATAAAAGCGGCATTATTTAACTCTAATGCTATCTACGATAGTGTATCGGATGTAGCTATTATCGATATTGATAGCAACTTTGTGTTCAGAACGGGGGATATCTTAATTCCTGTTTCAGCCGTTGATGGAGCGGGTAATACTTCTACAGGTGAAGTAAATGCTCGTGTTTTTCCTAAGGTTAGTATCCAGCCCACTACCTATGTTTACCAAGATGGTAATGCGGTTATTGATTTATTCGTAAGTGGTAAAAGCCCTTACGGTTCAGTAAGCTTTGATCTGATTGGAAATAATACTAGTAAATATATATCTACAAACCTGCATGGCCTTGTCAAGGTAGAGTTAGAACGTGAGTTCTTTGAAAATGCGTCTAATATTCGCATTAATACGAGAAGTAGTTCATTTACCGATAGAAATGATACCAGCCAGTTAGTTTTTCTAAATGAAACTGCAAAACCTGAATTTATTACTAATCTATATCAAGATGGAAAAGTAATAAGCAATATAGTTCAACGTGATTCGTCAGACTTTATTGTTGATGTTCATGCAGTTAATTTACCTAGTGCAGCAGCTGATAATTCAATAGAGCTTCAGCTATCTTCACAAGGTGATTACTTTGTAAATAAAATTGGTCACTCAAAATGGAATATTACTTTGACGCCTCAATTACTTACAGATTCTGACAATCTAGACATTGCATTCACTATAAAACAAAATAGCGAAGCTGTTGCAACGGATAAAATTAGTTTACGTGTGATTGACGCAGTTACTTTCAATGATCTTGAGTTAGATACTGATGGTGATGGTATTCCTGATGCTGAAGAAGGTGTGAGCGATGGCGATAAAGACGGCATTGTTGATTACTTAGATAGCTCTTCTATTACGCATTCAGCTGTTTTAGATTCAGGTGATATGGTTCGTAGCATCGATGAGTTTAACCACCTTTCGGTAGGTAATATTAAACAGGCTACTGTAACGCAAATGATTGCTGATATGTCTATTTCAGAGCAAGACTTAAGTACTTACTTTGATAGCTTAGACATTACAGAACCTCACTTTCAAGCTAAAAGTGATATTGTAAATATCCACATTACACTTTCAAACTCATCGGGTACGGCTGAGATTGCGATACCAGAGTATGTTAACTCTCTTTTAAGTTCAGAAATGCAAATTCGTTTGTTATCTAACACTGGTTGGCAGTCGGTCGCAAAGCTAACTGGTAACGTGTACGAGCAAATTTGTTCAGGTTGCTTTACTTTTGCAGTAACAGACGGCAGTGAATTTGACTTAGACGGTGAAGTTAATGGTGTGATTGAATTAGTTGCTAAGTTAGCTGAAGAAAGCTTAAACCAAGCGCCTATTTTAGATGTAACAATTCCAGCCACTATTGAAGAGCTTTCAACTATTGAGCTTGATGCGTCAGGAACAACAGACCCTGATGGTGATTTGCTAAGTTTTGAGTGGAGTATTGATCATCCTCAATTATCACTGGTGCCTTCAGAGACAGACAGTAAAGCGACACTGACTGTAGGTGAATTAGAGGAAACATTCACTACAGATATCACTTTATTAATCTCAGATGGTTACGAGCAATTCACAGAGGTATATACAGTGACCTTTATGCACGTTAATCAATTACCAGCAGTTGAGTTGAGCTCATCCTCTTTATCGGTTGATGAGGGTAAAGACGTTAGCATTACAGCAACTGCTACAGACAAAGAGTCATCTGAACTTACTTATAGCTGGGTTCAAACACAAGGTATAGAAGTCGCAATTGAAGATGCTAATTCAAATACATTGTCGTTTACAGCGCCAAGTGTATCTGTAACAAGTGAACTTGGCTTTAAACTCAGCGTTTCTGATGGTGAAGGGGAGACAGAGCAAAGTGTTATCGTTACCGTTAATGATGTACCTGTTGCACTGCCAACACCTAAAGAAGGTGATAAAAGTGGAGGGGGGTCTTTAAGTTTCTTCTTATTACTCTTAACCGCTTTGTTTGTTTATAGAAGAGCACAGTTGTTTCACAAATAACAACAGTCTAATTGTATAACTATTAAATCCCTTGATTGCTATCAAGGGATTTTTTTGCATAAATTTTAAAATAAGTAAGTAGGTTTAATGTGTTAAGCTAATTGTATTGTGACTTGTTAGGTTTCTTTAATGAAGAATTATAAAGTTCTATTGTGTGTTTGTTGTTTATTTTTTGCTAACCAGTCTTTTGCTAAAACGATTTTGCCTAGTAACAAAACTAAGTTTGTTAGCTTGTTTAATAGTAAAGTTGGCGAGTATGAATTAGTTTCTGGCGATGCTCGCTATTGCGATTCAGGCTCATTAATGTGGCTTGATAAAAATAATACCGATTTGGGTTTTAGACTTGGCAGTTTAATTTCTTTTATTGATCTACATAATGGCACACAAACTAATAAAGTCCCTGATTTTTGTCTAGTGACTACAAAGTTTAAATATACGAATATTGGTTTAACAATGGATTTACGCCAAGACCGGTGTGACAATAATAACGATACATTAGATGTTAGCCGTACGCTAAATTTTGTTTCTGATACACAGTTAGAATACTTGATTAAAAATGCTAATGTTCAGTGCAAGTTTGAATTAAAGCGTCTATAAATCGCATTTTATTTTTGGTATATCCCGCCAGCGGGTTGTGTACTGAGGCGATAAAAAATCTCTGTTCATATGCCAGCGATCGTTTAATTTACTACTTGCTAAGCCCAACATACCCTTGCCGTATCGGGTATTAATAGCATCTAAACAGCCCATTAACTGTGGGTTATCTTGTTGTGGTGCAAATAAGTCACTTTGCTGAAATTGCTCAGCGGTAAGCTCTAGTGCACCTACACCACATTTATAAAACCGCACGCCAGGTTGGTAAATTTTTTCAAACACTTCAGACACCGCATTGGCCATAACGCAAGTATCGTTTGTTGGCATGCTAAACTGATACATATAAGACTTTTTATAAAATACATCTTCATGAGATGAGCTAGATGCAAAAATATATAATTGCTTTGCAAGCGACTTTTGGGCTCTTAGTTTTTTGCCCACAATAGTGACATGGTTAATTAAAGCGGTTTTAAGAGCGGTTGGTTCATAAATACGCTCTCCAAAGCTGCGAGTTGAGTAAATTTCGCGTTTATCTTGGCGTACATCATCCCAGTTTAAACATACTAAGCCATTAAGCTCGCTTACTGTGCGCTCTACCACCACACTAAAAGCGCGGCGCATAGTTTTTGGGTTTTGTTGGGCAAGTTGCCATGCGGTGTTTATGTTCATTATTTTTAGCTTTTTAGCTAAGCGCTTGCCAATTCCCCATACATCTTGGCAGTCCATGCGCTGTAAAATAGCTCGCCGGCTTGCTTCGTCATTTATGACAGCAACACCGTCAAAGCCTGTTAATTTTTTAGCTGCATGATTTGCCGCTTTTGCAAGTGTAGGCGTTGGCCCAAACCCCACGCCAACGGGAAGCTTTGTTTCTCGCCATACGGTTCGTCTAATAAGGTGTCCGTAAGTATGCCAATCTTTTACAACGTTTTCGTAGCCGCTAAAGTGCAAAAACGATTCATCAATACTGTAAATATGCTGGGTGTCACAAAAGCGGCCAATCACACTCATCATTCGGTCGCTTAAATTAGCGTATAGTTCATAGTTACTAGAGCGTACAACCACATTGTTTTGTTCTAGTAACTGCTTAACTTTAAAATAAGGGCCAAATTTAGGAATATTTAAACGTCGCGCAATAGGGCATACCGCACATACGCAACCGTCGTTATTAGTGAGCACAACCACAGGTTTTGAACGAATGGCGGGATCAAATACTTTTTCGGCGCTGGCATAAAACGCCACGGCATCGACTAAGGCATACATGAAAGTAACTCAGGGCTTTGGCGATGCATACGAATTGACAAACTGACTACGCCTTCAAGCTGAAATTCATCGCTAGGCGTAATATTAACGGGTTGATATAAAGGCGAAGCCGATAGTAATCGAGCGTTTGTTTTATCAAGTAGCTTACACACAAATAAGCCATTTAAATTAGCCACAATTACATCGCCATCTTTAGCGTGTTCTGCTCGGTCTACTACAAGTAAATCACCCTCAAAAATCCCTACTTCTTGCATAGAGCTACCCGACGCAATACCAATAAAAGTGGCATCAGGGTGCTTTATTAATAGCTCATCAAGGGAAACGCCAAGCTCAGTGTATTGTGCGGCAGGAGATTCAAACCCGCAAATACCTGCTTCTATATAAATAGGAATAACAAACATAAATAAACAACCAAAACACATATACTGTATAAGTGTACAGTATATGTGTTTTGTTTAACTTATGCCAAGTAATGAAGTAAAGATCATTGCATATTTTTGATCATTTGCTGAGCCGTGTTTAAAAAGTCATTGATTTGATTTGGGTTTAACGTTTTACACATTTGATCGTTTACATGTTTTTCTGCGGCCAGTAATTTTTCAAAAAGCACGGCCCCCTGATCTGTAAACGTTAAAATAAAACAGCGCTTATCGTGTTCGCTGGCACACTTATTTATAAGCTTTAAAGCTATAAGTTCTTTTACAAGCCGCGCTATTTGAGCCTTATCTCGTTGGGTTTTATTCACAATGTCGTTTGCTGTGCACTGCGAGGTATTTGCAATAATATGTAAGCAACGTACATGCATTGCATTTAAACCGAGCTCGCTGGCATTAATGGCTTCGCGTATGGTTACCCGGTAGTTTTGCATTAACATAAATAGCGTATTGGCTAAAGAGGTGTTCATAACACATTCCAAATGGTTGACAAAGTCAATTAAATCTATATAGTTGATTTTATCAACCAATGGGGCGTTGTGCAATGTCTGCTTTATAAAGCAGTGATTTTTAATCAATGAGGTTAATTTATATGGCAAAAAAAGTACGCAAAGCAACAGTATTAAGCACAAAGCAACTAACCCCACATTTACAACGTATAGTTTTAGGCTCTGAAGATTTTACAGATTTAACTTCCGATCACATTGGTAGTTATGTAAAAGTGCTTATTCCAAAAAACGGTGTGGCCGACTTCAATTTAAAAACGGCGTGTATGCGTTCGTACACAATACAAAATGTAAATAAAAGCAATGGTGCAATTACGCTCGATTTTGTTATTAATATGCACCAAGGTCCTGCAACTAACTGGGCTAAAGCCGCTAAAGTAGGTGATGAACTGGCTATTGCAGGCCCCGGTCCTAAAAAGCTAGATAATTTTACCCACCCGCATTATATATTGATGGGCGATTTGACCTCAGTAAACGCTATAAAAGGCTACATTAAGCAATTGCCAATAAACGCCAAAATTGACGCGTTTATTCATGCTCCGACTAAAGCGGATATAATCAGCTTAGATTCAACGCGCCAGGTCACCTGGTCAATAACTACAACGCCAGAGGTTGAGATGGCTAATGCATTAACCACACTACAGCATTATGAACAGCCGCCTATTGTATTTATGGCACTTGAGGCTGGGCTAGTGCGTGAGCTTAAAGCGGCATTAACTAACAGGCTTTCTATACCAAGGGGCAACATAGTGGCATCAGGTTACTGGAAAAAAGGCTTAAATTCAGAAAACTACAAGTTAGAGCGCCAAGCTAATAAACAAACGGCTTAATTCTTTGTAGCTAAGTGAAATAGGTTACTTAGCTATTTAATACACTCGTCAATACTCATTTTTATTTTAGTTAAGCAAGCGTACACCTAAGGCTTGTTAAAGTAGTGGCATCAATCAGTAATTTACAATTTAAATTAATTGATGTGATGCCTAAATATTTAAAATCAGAAAAACGCATTGGTCATTATTAGTTAAGTGTACTAATGGATAGTTTTTCGTTCTATTTTTTCAATCAAACTGATTTAAACAATCAATTTTAAGGCATCACTTTAATTCTATAAAATGTATTTATTGAAACAAACATTATTAAATTAAAGGCAGGTACACCGTGAACTCTCTAAACAGCGCAACAGCTTCTTCAGTAACTAAAATAGCACAGCCTAAGGTTGCGTTAATTGCTGAAGGTGGCGGACAGCGAGGGATTTTCACGGCAGGTGTACTTGATGCGTGGTTAGAGCAAAACTACGACCCATTTGATTTATTTATTGGTACGTCGGCAGGTTCACAAAACTTAACAAGTTATTTAGCACGTCAAAAAGGTTACGCTAAACGCCTAATTAGAGGGCTGTCTCGTAATAAACGTTTTTTTCAGCTAGGTCGCGGCCTAATGGGAAAACATATTGTTGATTTAGACTGGTACTTTGATAAAACAAAAGAAGTAAATAGAGCGATTGACTTTAAAACAGCTAAAACGTCTTTAGGTGAACGTGAGTTACTTATTACTGCTACAAATGCACGTGACAGAAAAGCGTATTACTTATCACCAACGGGTGAAGAGCATCAATGGCGCGAGCTATTAAAAGCGTCAAGTGCTTTACCATTTTTATACAAACAAGGTGTTAAATTAACGCCTTGGTTAAATGCGCAAGCGGCTAACGAAACCACGCAAATAAACAAAGCCCAAGAAGATTTTTTTCTTGATGGTGGGCTAGCAGCACCATTACCAGTACGCGAAGCGTATAACCGTGGGGCACGTAAAATTGTGGTTATTAGAACGGTAGATGGTGATTTTCAAGCGCAATCTGCGTGGGTTCAAAAGCTTAGATCGCTTGCTACAGCTGCCGGTTACTGCCCAAAAACACTCGACTACCTAATTCAGCACGAACAAGCTTACTTAGACGAGCTAAACTTTATGGCAAACCCGCCAAGTGATGTAGAAATTATACAAATTTTTGCAGACGAAACACTGCACAGCAAATTATTAGGCAGTACAAACGACGATCTACGTAAAGATCATAAGCTTGGTGTAAAAGCAGGCCGTGAATACTTAAAAAGCCAAAATGCACGTATTGTAGATTATGCACACAGCTACGCCATGTAGCTGTGATTAACGCTTAAACTTAAGTTTAAGCGTTAATAAAGTGCCTTGGCAAAATTAAAGCGATGCTTTTTTTAGATTTATCGATGGTTTTTTATTGCTAATTGCCGCGCCTAATAAAATAAGCGCTAAAGCAATAAATACTGACCAATTAAAGGGAGCCTGCGAGGCGAGTATTAAAATAAAAGTAGAAAGCACCGGCGTTAAAAAGCTTAACGAGGCTAATAGCGAGCGGTTACCAAATTTCAAACCATGATCCCATAAATAAAATGCACCTCCCACTGGGCCTAACCCTAATAAAATAGCGCCTAGCCATTGTGAAACAGACAAACTAGTAACGGTTGTTTCAAAATAAAAATGTGCACAAAGAGCAAGCACAGCCACAATAAGTGAAAGCCAGCCTATGTCATCTACATGGCTATTAAATTGCGACATTAAATAAGAATAACTAGACCACAATACTGCGCAGCAACCTGCAAAAAAATACCCTAAGTAATACTCACTATTGATAGATAACCCACTGCCATCGGTAATTAAACTAAGCGTGCCTAAAAATCCCAGTAATCCGCCCAATATTGCTTTAAATTTAGACCCAGGGGTAGCCACAAAGACACCCAGTAATAATGGCCAAAGATACACTATTAAACTTACCTCAATTAAAGGACCGTATTTTAAAGCCATAAAATAACAAAAGTGAAAACCAAATAAGCCGGTAACACCTATTACAATTTGTTTTTTAGAAAGCTTAGGAGGAGTTAATAATGGCTGTTTTGTAGCAAAACGTTTTACTAATAAAATAATAAAAGAAAGTGCAAAGCACATAAAAAGTAACTGAAAAGCAGGGAGCGCTTTGGTTAAATTACCCAGTAAAGCTAAAAGCCCCCAAGAAAATATTGCTAAAAAACCTATGTGTGTTGCCATTAATTACACTCCGTAAATACTATGTACTGAGTGTATCAATATAGGTTTATAAAAATATGCTAAAAAGACGGTGTTATTGTTTGCTCTGACGCTATTTAACCTACTCTCTGATTGAGCTTTATTTATTATCTCGTGTTTAGGTTATCTATATTATTGCTTTGCAAATGCCTTAGGTGGCTGCCCAAAGTATAAATTAAACCGGCGGCTAAACGCAGAGGCATCGTTATAACCAATGCGCTCGCCTACTAAAGCAATCGGTTAGTCTGAGTGGGTTAAAAGGGCGCGAGCGTGCTGCATTCGCAACATAGTTAAATATTGCAGTGCACTCATAGTGGTACTTTTTTTAAACACAGTTTTAAATTGCGTAACGCTTAAACAGGCTATATCGGCCGGCTCTTTTAACGTGTAGGGGTACGCTAAGTTTTGCTTAACAATGGTTATTACATTATCTATTCGCTTATCAATATTACTGTGGCTACTTTGCTCACAAAGTAATAAGTAAAATAAATCAAAGGTTGAACTAGCAAGCTTTTCATCGCTAACAAAAAGCAGTTGCTGCTCTATAAACTGTAAGTAACTTAATAAACGACTATCTATTGAGATTTTAGGGCATAAAAGATGAATAAGGTTTTCAGGTAGCGCGTCTAAATCTGCCACAATAAAACGCGCGGCTTCATCGGCCGTAAAGGCATGCATCACGTTTTTCTCTATAACGATACAACTACCCGTACTAACCGTCGTTTTAAAATCATTATTTAACGTTATGAAAATTTCACCGTGTAAGGGTAGAACAAGTTGATGGTAATTATGCTGGTGGCGCTTTATATCTTGCGAATAATACCGAATAGAAAGCTTATTCATTGCCTACTCCATTACCTAATAAATAACCCGAGTATTGCCTAAAATACTTTAAGTAAAACATGGTGTTAATAAAACCTAAGTAGATGATAATAATATACTGGTTTCGCTATTTAAAATGCCATCTATTTCGCGCACTTGCCTGAGTACGCCATCAAACTCACCTAGATTTGCCGCCTGTATTTCGGCTACTAAATCCCAAGCGCCGTTAGTGGTATGTAATTTAGTGAGCTCTGGTATGCCCCGCAGAGTTTTAATTACCTGCGATGTAGATTTACCCACCACTTCTACCATCATTATTGCTCTTACAGCTTCGGTTTCAATGTGTTCGTGTACACGCACCGTAAAGCCTAATATAGCGCCCGATGAAACTAAACGGTCTAAACGATTTTGTACTGTACCGCGCGACACCTTTAAAACATCGGCTAGGGCTGAAATAGAAGCACGGCCATCTTTTCTTAATTCGGCTATTAAGGCGTTATCTAATGAGTCGTAAATGTATGGGATCATTCGCTTACCTCTAATTAATTTAATACAAAATACTAAAAATTTACATTTATGCATAGCAAATTGATAAAAATTACTACTATTTGTATAAAGTATTGCCATATTAAATGGCATCTGTAGTCGATAAACTTATTTTAATTAGTTCATATTATTATTACAGAGGTAGTCATGAGTCATTTTATAGCAGAGCCAAAACAAGGCGTTCCATTTGTAAGTGTTCAAGCTATGGCTAAGCTAATAAATACATTAGGAATAGAAAACGTATTAGTTAGCCTAACTAACACGTTAAAACAGGATTTTGCTCGGTGGCATGAGTTTGATAAATCGCCGCGTTATGCAGCTCACTCTCCGGATGGTGTAATAGAGCTTATGCCGGTAAGTGATGGAAAAATGTTTAGCTGTAAATATGTCAATGGCCATCCAAAAAACACGTTTAAGGAGCTTCAAACGGTTGCGGCTTTTGGTATTTTGTCAGATGTTGATAGCGGCTACCCAGTAATGATTAGCGAAATGTGCCTATTAACCGCACTACGTACTGCTGCAACATCAGCGCTTGTGGCTACTTATTTAGCACCAAAAAACTCAACAACCTTAACTCTGATTGGTAATGGGGCTCAGTCAGAATTTCAGGCTTTAGCATTTAAAGCGGTATTAGGTATTACACACATTCGTTTATACGATATAGACAAAGCAGCTTCTCAAAAAGCATTTAATAACTTAAGCAATAAAGGCTTAACCGTGACTATCTGTAAAAGTGTAGAGGAAGCAATAAAGGGCGCGCACATAATTACCACATGCACGGCCGATAAAACCAACGCAACCATTTTAACAAACGATATGATCCCACAAGGTGTTCATATTAATGCGATTGGAGGCGATTGTCCTGGAAAAACTGAGCTTGATTCAGCGTTGCTAGAACGTGCTAATGTATTTGTAGAGTACGAACCACAAACCAGAGTAGAGGGCGAAATTCAACAAATGAGCAGGTGTTTTGCTGTAACCGAATTTCATAAAGTAATTAATAAACAGCACCTTGGTCGTACAAGCGAGAAAGAGCTTACTATTTTTGACGGTGTAGGCTTTGCAAGCGAAGATTTTAGCGCGTTAGTGTATATTCGCGAGCAGCTTATTAAGTCAGGAGAATACGAAATACTTGACCTGATCACTCAGCAGGGCGACCCACGCAATTTATTTTCAGTTCTTGAAATACCGCATAAAGATAAAGAGAGTGTAGCATGAGCATAACACAACAAGCACCGAGCGCGGTTGTTATGGTTCGTCCGCATCACTTTACTTCTAATCCACAAACCATGCTCGACAATGCATTTCAAAGCGAATGTGAAGTAAAAAATGAAAGCGAGCAAGCATTTAAAGAGGTGACCCACGCGGTTGAGTTACTACAAAGCGAAGGTGTAACCGTTCATTTATTTGAAGATGAGCAAACACAAACACCCGACTCGGTTTTTCCAAACAACTGGTTTTCTACCCATCAAAATGGGCAATTAATTATTTACCCAATGTTTGTTGAAAACAGAAGATTAGAATATCGTAAAGATATAATTGATTTTTTAACGGATCACTATAAAGTGGCGGTAGTGACTGATTATGCGCATTTAGCGAAAGAAAATTCATTTTTGGAAGGGACCGGATCACTGGTGCTCGATCACCAATATAAACTTGCCTACGCGGTAGAATCTAAACGCACAACAAGGTCGGTCGTTAATACGGTGTGTAATTTACTTTCGTTTAAGCCGGTTGTGTTTAACGCAACTGACGAGCAAGGTATAGCGGTGTATCACACTAATGTACTAATGTGTGTGGCTAGCAAGTTTGTAATGATTGGCTTAAATATGGTGCCTGAAGACCAACGCAGTGAGCTGGTAGGGCATTTTTTACAAAGCCATCACGAAGTAATTGATTTGTCGGTTGAGCAAATAAATAACTTTTGCGGGAATGCCATTGAATTACAAGGTAAAAATGGGCGAATTTTAGCGCTGTCACAAACCGCCTATAATGCGCTAACAGCCGAGCAAATAATTGCAATACAAAAAACGGCTAAACTGGTCCCTTTGCCAATACCTACCATTGAATCTGCTGGTGGTTCAGTAAGATGCATGATTGCAGGGGTACATTTACAAAGCAAATAACAAAACCTAAAGGCAACATGGTTGCCTTTATTACGTATAAAATATTAAGCGTTGCCAGTACATTTTAAAATGCCTATGTTAAAGCGCATAACTATAAAAATATAATAAGGAATCCGCAATGTTCGATACGGTAGTAAAAAGTGTGAATAACCTTTTGTGGGGAGAAGGTCAGGTACTCATTTATATTTTACTTTTCACCGGCGTATGGTTTTCTGTGCGTTTAAAAGCAATTCAAATAGTTAAATTTAAGCATATGTTTAGCCTATTAAAAGGCAGCAGTAAATGTAATAAAAACGATATTTCATCATTTCAGGCATTGTGTACAGGGCTTTGTGCTCGGGTAGGTACGGGTAATTTAGCCGGTGTTGCAGTCGCTATATCGCTTGGTGGCAGTGGTGCAATATTTTGGATGTGGGTCATTGCTATATTGGGCATGGCAACCGGATTTGCAGAAAGTATACTAGGCCAAGTGTATAAAATTCGCGATAGTAACGGCGAATTTAGAGGTGGCCCTGCGTATTACATTCAACAAGGACTGGGAAGCCGTGCCTTTGCAATTGTATTTGCCGCGTGCTTATTTTTGGGGTACGGGTTTACTTTTAGCGCAATGCAAACCAATACGATTACTGATGCACTAAACTACGCATTTGAAGTACCCACGTTTTACTCAGGTATTGTTATTACAGTCCTTGCAGGCTCAATTATATTAGGCGGCTTTAAAGCCATTGCCCGGTTTGCAGAGCGCGTAGTGCCCATTATGGGCATTATTTTTGTATTAGCCGCCGTTATTATTACCGTTATAAACTTTACTCAAGTACCGGCCATGCTAAAAGATATATTTTTGTCAGCCTTTGGATTACAAGAAGCGGGCGCAGGCGCGATGGGGGCTGCCATTAAAAATGGTATTCAACGCGGTTTATATTCTAACGAAGCGGGCGCAGGGAGTGTTCCGCATGCCAGTGCAAGTGCTAGCCCTATTCCTAATCACCCTGTAACACAGGGCTACATACAAATGCTTGGTGTGTTTTTCGATACAATCGTACTTTGTAGTTGTACAGCCGTTGTTATTTTATTAGCTGATATAGACATAAGCGGCGAAATGGAAGGCATACGTTTAACACAAAGCGCTATGACCGCGCATTTGGCGCAAGGTGGCGTGTACTTTGTAGCTGCAGCCATTACGTTATTTGCCTTTACTTCGGTGGTAGCTAACTACGCCTACGCTGAAAGTAACTTACATCTATTTAAGCTTGATAACAAAGTCGGGCGTGGTATTTACACCTTACTATATTTATCAATGATGTTGTGGGGCGCATCGGCCACATTAAAAGAAGTATGGGATTTAGCCGATATTGCGTTAGGGTTAATGACAGTCGTTAACGTAATCGCTATCATACTGTTAACGCCTACTATTTTGTCGGTAACGCACGATTACCACACGCAAAGAGACAAAGGTATAGAGCCCGAATTTAAAGTAAAAGATGTAAAAGTTCAGGGAAAATGCGAAGACGGCATTTGGGATTAATTCATGTATTTTAGCTAACTTTAACTACAAATAGCGGTTTTATGGCAGCATAAAACCGCTTTTTAGTTTTGCATAACTATTCACATTTGTAGCGCGTTAAAGAGTTTAAAATACATATATAAAAGGTAAAAATACAGACATGATCGACATTGTCGCAGGGAAGAACGCAGCAAAAATAATAAACGAGCAAGGCTTTAGGCCTGAACTGTTTACTTCATTTTTAGGCGCAAGTGGTGGGCCTAAATGGTTTACTTTATTTGGATTAGACAAATATATTTTTGGTGAATTTTTTAAAAACCGAACCCAGCCGCTTAATTTAATTGGCTCATCTGCAGGGGCTTTTCGTTCAGCCTGTTTTGCACAAAACGACCCGGTTGCCGCCATTGAGCGTTTAGCAACATCGTATTCGCAAACGCGTTATTCAAGCAATAAACCAACACCAGCCGAAATTACAAATAAAGCCCGCGCATTACTTGAAGATGTATTTGGCGATAACGGCGTTACCGAAATAATAAATAACCCCGTATTTAAAGCACATTTTATAGTCGCTAAATCTAATGGCTTTATTGCCAGCGAAAATAAATTAATTCAGCTTTTAGGTTTATCAAAAAGTTATATGCTCAACCGCGTAAACCGAAAATTATTAGGCTCGCAATACGAGCGTTTTATTTTTGGTGCACCAAATAGTAATTTATCAATAACCGACAGTTATAATTTTAAAACGCAAAACATAGCACTTAACCAAACAAATTTAAAAGATGCCTTACTTGCATCCGGCTCTATACCGCTTGTTATGCAAGGTATAAAAAATATTGCAGGTTCGCCACAAGGTATGTATCGCGATGGCGGAATAATTGATTACCACTTTGATGTAAAAATTAATAACCCTGGCTTAATTTTGTATCCGCACTTTAATAGCGACCCAAAAGCAGGGTGGTTTGATAAAAACTTAAAACGTAAAGTAGCACCACAAAATTACGACAACGTGGTGATGATCACCCCATCAAAAGAATTTGTAGCCGGCTTACCTTACGGAAAAATCCCAGACCGAAACGATTTTACCGATCTCGATGCCGACACGCGTATTAAATATTGGAACACCGTGTTTAGTGAAACTGAAAAATTGGCGGAAGCATTTGATAATAATTTAGAAAAAATTTTTTAGTACCATAGATATAATGTAATAGGATTATTTAGTTAGTTGTTGTTAATAAAGGACATCAAAAAAGTTTTATGAAACTATACAAATATTTATCTACTGATGCCGCTATGGCATTTTTAAAAGAACCTACACTCAGGCTAAGTCAAAACAATAGTCAAAATGACCCTTTTGAAGTTTTATCTACAGAAATTGATTTAAATAGAATAAAAGATGCTACCCAAAAGACTATAAAAATTTGCGGGAAAGAATTTAATTCGCACAGGGATATAACTCCATACTTAGATTTATATGGCTATGTGTCTTTAAGCAAAAATAAAGAAAGTATGCCAATGTGGGGTAACTATGCAACCAACAATAAAGGTATATTAGTTGAGTTTGAAGTTGATGAAGAAGATCCATTCTCTATTTTTGATATAGATAAAACTAATGATAATGATGCCTACCTGAGTGACAATGTTATTTATAATAGAGAGCGAAGCTATAGTAAAACTATAAATAATTTATCAGTTGAAGAGATTAATAATTTTTCGAAACATTATTTCTTTAGTAAACATGAATCTTGGGAGCATGAAGAAGAATATAGGTTTGCACTACCATTTACAAACTGCAATAAAGTCATAACACTTGGTAATTCAAATTTAATTAAAAATAAACTTAGTTATCTGGGTTATAAAGGTGATTTAGGAGAAGAAATAAATGATCTATCTAACCTGTTTTTTTTAGGAGGGGGTTGTGAAACTAGTATTTCAAAATGGAATTCAGTTTGGAGAAATTTCGAAGCTTATCAAGTGATGTTCTTAATTAAAATTGATCCAAGCAAAATATCTAAAATTTACTTAGGAGTAAATTCAGATATACAAAAAATGAAAGAAGTAATAATAGGAGGGACTAACTTAGCAACAGGAAATAGAGGAAGGTTTTATAATAGCTTTGAACGAAAATTCAGAGATGTCTATAGATGCAAACTTGACAGCAATCAATTTAAATTGAAATATGAAAAACTCACGTAAAAAAGTTAAATAAAGGAATGTCACAACAACCCATAAATTACGTTATGTTAAATTGATATATTAATAATAAAGCGAGCGTGATTATACAAATTAGCCCGCTTTTAGGAGAGTTATTAACGGTTAATTTAGCTCAGAATCTACCCAAAATTTAGTCCCTTTTAGAACAGCTTGTAGAGCAAGCCCATTTTCGGTTACAGAATATACAGTTACTTGGTCTGCAATGGCTTCGGCCACCAATGCTCCACCTTTATCCTCGTATTTTGCTGCAGCATCTGCGTTCCCACCAAATGCCCAACCGTGTTCAATAAATCTATTTACTGCTGCTTGAGTATGAAAAACCATAACTACATTAAAATCTTTAACACCTAAACCTAACCCTAAACCAGCTTCACCCATGTTCATGTAAGTAGATTTACCTGTTAGGTTATTTTTTACTACGCCATAACCACCACCAAAACTAGCAAGAATAACGTTAACATTCGCGTTATCAAAAACAGCATAACCAGCAGAGTTTGCTATTTGCGTTTTAACATCTGGCTTTTTAGTATAAAGTTTACTAAGTGTGTTACTTTTCATGCTTTGTACTAAAGAACGTTTTTCACTAGGAGATGCACTACCGGTAGTCGCACAACCTGTGAGTATTAACGAGAGTGTAAGTAAAAATAATATACTAACTTGTTTCATAACTTTTCCTTAATAAGGTTTGGCATGGTCATTTAAGCATAGTCTAAAATAAACAGTTATTTGCTATGTCCAATACTAGACAGTATCGGACTTAAAGGTTATTCTGTAACTAACTTATTTAATTGAATATTTATATACTATGCTTGTTGCGTTGGTCGATACGTTAAAACAATTAAGATATCAAATTGCTCATCTTGATGACGGTACTCTTAATTCGGAATACCCAGAACTTGCAACCTTTATACAGCAAGTTGCCTTGACTGTAACTGAATCAGAATCGGATCTTAAATTTTTATATCAATTTTTATATGTCTATGGCCGAAAATCAGAAGCAACATACAGTCGATTTAGAAACGAACTTGAACGGTTTTATTTATGGTCGTGGTTAATTGCCGAAAAGTCAGTATTCGAATTAAAACGTGAAGATATTGAAGCCTATGTTGATTTTATGGTTGAACCCGATAAAAAGTGGGCATCGACTTCTGTTCAGTGGCGTTATAAAGATGAGCAAGGGATTCGCCGATTAAATCAAAATTGGCGCCCTTTTATGCTTAAAGAATCTACGGCTAGCCAACAAACATTGTCGGCTATGTTCACAGCGCTTAATGTATTTTATAAATTTTCATTACTTGAAGAAAAAACGTTTGCTAATTTTGTACCAGTAGTGAAAAAAAATAGCCCGTATTTAGTTGTGCAATCTCAAATTCAGATCCCAGACACATTAAGCGATATACAATGGGAGTATGTGTTTGGAGTGACTCGCGATTTATGTGAACAAAACCCAGATTTAGAACGAAACTTATTTACCCTAGCGTGTTTAAAGGGATTATATTTAAGAATTTCTGAATTATCTGAGCGACCTCAGTGGTCACCGGTTATGTCTCACTTTTGGCAAGATAACGACGGCTTTTGGTTTTTACGAATAATGGGTAAAGGTAACAAGCTGCGAGATGTTACGTTAAGTGATGATTTTGTTGAATATTTAAAACGTTACCGATTATACCGAGGGCTACCTGCCCTTCCCCGCGTTGATGAAGCCGAGCCACTGGTTCATAAAATTAGAGGCCAAGGTGGTATGACTGTTAGGCAAATTAGGCGATTAGTTCAACAAAGTTTTGATTATGCGCAACAATCATTGTTGGATGATGGTTTTAAAGATGATGCTGAACAATTAGGTGCAGCAACTGCCCATTGGCTGCGCCATACGGGAGCAACACATGATGCGCAAACGCGGCCACTTAAGCATTTATCTGAAGATTTAGGACATGCAAAAATTGCGACCACCGATCAAATTTATATTCAAACAAATATTAAAGAGCGAGCAAAATCCGGAGCTAAAAGGAAAATTTAATGACCTACTTAGTGATAGCGTTTATAGGCGCTTTGTTTTTAATATATTCATTGACGCTTCGCCAACTAGAAAAAACAGAAGTAACGGGCCCAATGTTTTTTGTTATTGGCGGTATTACATTAGCCAATTTAGTGCCTAATAATGGTGGTGAGTTAAAAGCGGGCGTTGATTTATTACTGCCGTTTATAGAATTAACTTTGAGTATATTTTTATTTTCAGATGCGGCTAAATCTAAACTAAGTGTATTAAGGCATAGTTTTCAATACCCTGGCTTATTATTATTTGTTGCCCTCCCCTTAACATTATTACTGGGAATAGCAGTTGGTTTATTTTTGTTTGCTGAGCTTTCGTTAATTCAAGCGGCATTAATTGCTATTATTTTAACGCCAACAGATGCAGCACTTAGTAAAGGATTACTATCAAGCAGTGAAGTGCCCGAAAAAATTCGTGAAGGTATCAATACCGAAAGCGGATTAAATGATGGATTATGTGTACCCGTATTTTTAATATTTATTTTATTGGCAAAAAATCCTGAGTCGGCAATTACAACCTCTCATGTAGTGAGTGTATTTTCAAGAGAGTTAGGTATTGCATTACTTGTTGCTATAACGAGTATTTCGATTTTTATTCCAAGTTTAAATTTTGCAATGAAGCGGCATTACTTTGCACAAAACTCTAGCCCATTTTTGTTATTAGGTTTTGCAATGGCGGTATTTTCTGTTACCCAATATTTGCATGGCAGTGGCTTTATTGCTGTGTTTGTAGCGGGTTTATTGTTTGATAAGTTTTCAACTAAAACAGTGCGTACTGAATTAATAGAAGATTCAGAACATATTGCTGACTTTACGTCTCTGATGATTTGGTGTTTGTTCGGTTATGCATGTGCTTATTTAGTATTGCCAAAATTAAATTTTGAAATAGTAACGTATGCATTATTAAGTACTACATTGATAAGAATTATACCTGTAATGTTGTCACTACTTTTTACATCTTTAAATTTAAAAGAGCGTTTTACTTTTGCATGGTTTGGGCCAAGAGGATTGGCCTCAATTGTATTTACTCTTATGGTGATTGATGAGCAAATAGAAAATAAATTTCAGATTGCGAGCATTGCCATGACTACAATTTTGTTTAGTGTATTTATTCATGGCATTAGTACAAAACCGATTGCTGATAGTTTTAAAAATGCAAAGTAAAATAAAAAAGGCGTAACTAAATTTAAGTTACGCCTTTTAAATATGTTTAAAAAAATTTTTAACTTAGTACATGGGCAAGTAATTCGATAGGATGTTTAGGCTTAAACTTTTCATAGCGTTTTACTTGGCTACGGCACGAAAACCCAGTTGACAAAAGTTGCTCTGATTTAGTTTTATCAACTATGGGTTTCCAACTCATTTCGTAAAGTGCGCGTGAGTTATCTTGATTTTGTGCTTCATGTCCGTAAGTACCCGCCATACCACAGCAACCGGTATTAGTTGTATTTAAAGTTAGTCCGATATCTGTAAATATGGTTTTCCAAACATTAGCTGCTTTTGGCAAAGATGTAGTTTCTGTGCAGTGACTTAATAATGTAAATTCAGTTTCATTATTATTATTTGCAGTTAGCCCTTTAAAAGATTGCGTTTCTAACCATTCGTGAGCAAGTTGTACGTTAAAATCGCCGCGGTTATTTTCTAAAATTGTATTGTATTCATCGCGATAACACATAACCAAAGACGCATCTAATCCTACTAGTGGCGCATTAAAATCGTTTAACTGATTTAAAAATTCTGCGGCATTTTTGGCAGTTACTTTAAATTCGTGCAAAAAACCTTTTACATGTTGCGGTTTACCATTGGGTTTAAAGGGTAACAACATTGGTTTTTTACCAAGTTGAGCAATTAAGGTTATAAAACTTTCAACTAGTTCGGCTTCATAAAAGCTAGTGAACGGGTCTTGAACTATTAAAACGTATTCACTTTGTTGTTCGGCAGTTAAATTATTTAAAAATTCAAAATTAAACTGCTGTGCTTTGTTTATTCGTTTTGCTAATGACGGAATGCTCAGTTGTGGTGTATCAACATAACCCACCGTGTTTTTAATTATGCTGCTAACAAATTTTGTTTTAACAATTGGATTTATTATTTTACCGAATTTAGCCATAAGTGGCGCGCTACTTTCAATGTTACCCACTAAGTAATCTTTGAGTGGGCGCGCATAGTAACTGTGATAATAATTTAAAAAGCGAGCTCGAAAAGTAGGTACATCCACTTTTATAGGGCAAGCAGTTGTACATGCTTTACAGGCTAAACATTCATCCATAGAGGCTTTTACTTCGTGTGAAAAATCGTAAAGGCCTTTCTTTTTTTCGCGGCTATGTACAAACCTTTCCCACCAGGTAATTACTTCACCTTTATTTAATTCTTTTTCTACACCCAGCAGATCTATGCTTTTAGATTCTTGAAGGCGTAGCCATTCACGCATTAAACTGGCTCGCCCTTTTGGTGAGTTACGGCGATCGCCGGTTACTTTATACGACGGACACATTGGCGAGTTTTCATCATAATTAAAACAAATACCATTTCCGTTACAGGTCATGGCGTTGTTAAAACTCGTTTTAACGTCGATTGAAATTTGTTTGTCGAACCACGATCTTTTTTGCCCATCAACACTAACTAGTGAGTCTTCACTATCGATAGGTGTGCATATTTTCCCTGGGTTTATTCGGTTATATGGGTCAAACGCTGTTTTAATTATGCGCAGTTGGGTAAATAAATGTTCACCAAAAAACTCAGGTCCATATTCACTGCGGTAGCCTTTACCATGTTCGCCCCACATTAAACCGCCGTACTTGGCTGTGAGTTTAACCACTTCATCTGAAATGGTACGTAAAAGTTTTTCTTGTTCAGGATCGCACATATCCAATGCGGGTCTTACATGCAAAACACCGGCATCAACATGGCCAAACATACCATATTGTAAATTATGACTGTCGAGTAAGGCTCTAAACTCAACTATATAATCGGCTAAATTTTCAGGCGGTACTGCAGTATCTTCTGCAAAGGCCAATGGCTTTTGGCTGCCTTTTACGTTTCCAAGTAAACCAACTGACTTTTTACGCATTGCGTAAATTTTTAAAATGTCACTTTTATCATTTGTTAGCTGGTAGCCTATTACACCATTGGTTTGGTTGGCTACACATTCATCTAACAATGTACAAAGCGTGTCTACTTTGTCTTTTATATCGTCGGGTGATACTGCATTAAACTCAACCATGTTGAGCCCTTGCATATCTTTATTTGGTACATCGGTTATTAAGTCCGATACTGAATGCCAAATGATATCCTCGCGAGCAAGGTTTAATACTTTGCTATCGACAGTTTCAACTGAAGTTGCACGGGCATCAACTAAAAATGGAGAGTGACGAAGTGCTGAATCAAAGCTATCGTATTTAATATTTATAAGTGTTTTAAATTCGGCAATCGGTGTAAGGTTTAATTTTGCCTCAGTGACAATACCTAGTGAACCTTCTGAACCTGTTATTAAACGGCTCATATCAAAAGTAAGTAAGTCATCACTTAGGACGTGTTCTAAGTCATAGCCGGTTAAAAAACGATTTAACCGTGGAAACTTATTTAAAATAGCATCACGTTCATCGATGGCTATATTAAGTACAGTTTTATATATTGTGCCAACTAACGTGTCTTGCTCTGCAATTATTTTTGCTTTTTCGACGTTTATTGGAGCGGTACTCATTGGTGTACCGTCTACTAAATAGGTTGTAAGGCCTAAAACATGATCGCTTGTTTTACCGTAAACAAGTGAACCTTGCCCTGAAGCATCGGTACTGATCATACCGCCTATAGTTGCACGATTACTGGTAGATAAGTCGGGAGAAAAGAAAAATCCATAAGGTCTTAAAAAGTCATTTAGCTGATCTTTTATTACGCCAGTTTGAACCCTAACCCACCCTTCTTCGACATTAATTTCGAGAATTTCACGCATGTAGCGGGATAAATCAACAACGATACCCGGAGTTAAAGACTGACCATTAGTGCCAGTTCCACCACCGCGCGGTCCAAATGTAAATGATAAAAAAGGGTCCCGTGATGCAGTTTGCAAAGCAAGTTGAATGTCTTTTTCATTTTTGGGAAAAATGACACCTTGTGGCAATTGCTGGTAAATACTGTTATCGGTTGAAGCGGTAATACGTGCTGCATAACTTGCATCTGTATCACCGGTAAAGCCTTGCTTTTGTAATGTATTTAGGTAATTTGCGACAAGGTCTGACGCGGAATCTTGCTGAGTAATTGTTGCGATCATAACGGCATACTTTTAGACATTTGGTTAATTATATCATGCTGATTGCTAATAGAAATTGAAGAATTTACAGTTTGTAACACTCTTTTAGTCGATTTAAGCGCTGCTGTAATTATAATCAAGTTAACTACATGAGAGGTCATTTATATGAAAAAAATTGTATTACAGATCATGGGTGCGTTATTTATTTTATTAGGATTAATATTTGCGGTTGTACCGGGTCCATCACTTATATTTTTTATGGCTGGTTTATTGTGTTATTCGTTTTATTACCCAAAAGCGCGTTATTATTTGACCCTTTGCCAAAAAGCACTGACTAAATCTTGTCAGTATTTAGATAAAAAATTAGCACGCAGTTAAAATAAATTGACTAACAAAAAAGCCAGCAATATATGCTGGCTTTTAAATAGCTTTAACAGGTTACTTAGCTAATTTTTTAGCTAAGTATAACCAAGTTTCGATTACTGTATCTGGGTTTAATGATACAGAGTCTATACCTTGGTCAACTAACCATGCAGCAAAGTCTTCGTGATCTGAAGGACCTTGTCCACAAATACCTACATATTTTCCTTTTGCTTTGGCTGTTTGAATTGCCATAGAAAGAAGCTTTTTAATTGCAGGGTCACGCTCGTCAAACAAATGAGCAATTAAACCAGAATCTCGGTCTAAACCTAGTGTTAACTGTGTTAAATCGTTAGATCCAATTGAAAAACCGTCAAAGTGTTCCAAAAACTCTTCGGCAAGTAATGCATTTGACGGCAGCTCGCACATCATAATTACTTTAAGACCATTTTCGCCACGTTTTAGGCCATGCTCTTCTAGTAATTCAATTACACGTTTACCTTCTTCAAGTGTACGTACGAATGGAATCATGATCTCAATGTTAGTCATGTCCATAGTATTGCGTACACGCTTGATTGCCTCACACTCTAGTGCAAAACAGTCGCGGAAGTCTTCAGATATATAACGCGCTGCACCACGAAAACCAATCATTGGGTTTTCTTCTTCAGGTTCGTATTGTTGGCCGCCCACTAAGTTAGCGTATTCGTTCGATTTAAAATCAGACATACGAACAATTACTCGCTCGGGAGCAAACGCACAACCTAGCGTAGAAATGCCTTCAACAAGTTTTGAGATATAAAACTCTACTGGTGAATCGTAACCAGCAATCATGTCGGTTATTTCTTCTTTGAGGGCATCTGTTTGTGCGTCGAAATTTAATAATGCTTTTGGATGCACGCCAATCATACGGTTGATGATGAATTCAACACGTGCAAGGCCAACACCTGAGTGTGGCAAACGTGCAAAGTCGAATGCGCGGTCCGGGTTACCCACGTTCATCATTACTTTCATTGGTAGGTTTGGCATTTCGTCAACACGTGAAGTAAGCACTTCAAAGTCTAAAATACCTTCGTAAATGAAACCAGTATCGCCTTCGGCACATGATACAGTGACTTCTTGACCAGCTTTGATTAGGTCGGTTGCATTGCCACATCCTACAACTGCTGGGATACCCAGTTCACGAGCAATGATTGCTGCGTGACATGTGCGGCCACCACGATTTGTAACAATCGCTGCTGCACGCTTCATGATAGGTTCCCAGTCTGGGTCGGTCATGTCGGTTACTAAAATGTCACCAACTTGCACTTGATCCATTTCATCAATCGAGTCAAGAACACGTACAACACCGCTACCAATTTTATGACCAATTGCACGACCTTCTACAACAACGTTACTTGAACCGTTTAACTGAAAACGCTCCATTACATTTGTATCTTCGTTTGAACGCACAGTTTCTGGACGAGCTTGTACTATATATAGTTTGCCGTCGTTGCCGTCTTTTGCCCATTCGATGTCCATAGGACGACCGTAATGTTTTTCAATGATTACAGCTTGCTTGGCAAGGTCTTGTACTTCTTCATCTGTAATCGAAAATTTGTTAGAAAGTTCAGGGTTTACGTCAACTATTTCTACTTGTTTACCATGTGCTTTGTCGTTTGAATAAATCATTTGAATGGCTTTAGAGCCAATATTACGACGCACTACTGATGGCTTATCTTTTAGTAATGTTGGTTTATGTACATAAAATTCGTCTGGGTTAACAGCACCCTGTACAACCATTTCACCTAAACCGTAGCTTGAGGTTACAAATACAACATCTTCAAAGCCAGATTCAGTGTCGATACTGAACATAACGCCAGATGCTGATTTATCAGAGCGTACCATACGCTGTATGCCTGCAGATAATGCAACACCACGATGATCATAACCTTGGTGAACACGATAAGAAATTGCGCGGTCGTTAAACAAAGATGCAAATACATGCTTTATAGCAACCATAACCGAATCGATACCAACAACATTTAAAAATGTTTCTTGTTGGCCTGCAAAAGATGCGTCTGGCATATCCTCAGCGGTTGCTGATGAACGTACAGCAAATGACACATCAGCTGATGTATCACCATGAAGTTGGCTGTATGCATCGCGAATGGCTTGGTCTAAATTTGGTTGGAATGGTGTATCGATTATCCATTGGCGGATATCGGCACCTACTTTGGCGAGTGTATTTACATCATCAACATCGAGTGTATCTAAGATGTCATGAATTTTGGCATTGAGTCCTGATTGGTCTAAAAACTCATTAAAAGCATCGGCGGTTGTTGCGAAACCACCCGGTACTTGTACACCAGCGTTAGCTAGGTTAGAGATCATTTCACCAAGAGAGGCATTTTTGCCGCCAACTCGAGGAACATCTTGCATACCAAGCTCTTGATACCAGAGAACGTATTCTTGCACGGGTCTTTCTCCAAAAAACAAATTGTAGTTGAAACTGTGAGAGTTAAGAAAGAAAACCTTTTATAAAGGCCACCTTCATTCTACACTGGCAACAGTCCTCGCGTAAACCGTGAGTAACCCATTTTAGGGATTAAAAGTAACAAAAAGGTTAATTATGAGAACTGCATTTTATATATCTGATGGAACAGCAATTACATCAGAAGTGTTTGGGCATGCAACGTTATCTTTGTTTCCAATCGATTTTAATCACAAAACTATTCCTTTCGTAGAAACAGAAGAAAAAGCACACGAAATTAAAGCGTTAATAAATGCAACAGCTGCAAAAACGGGTGAAAAGCCCTTTGTGTTTTTTACATTTGTGAATCACAGTTTGAGCGAAATCATAAAGTCAGCGGATGCTATCCCATATGATTTTTTGACCACGTATAGCGAAAAAATTGAAAAAGAATTACAGGTTGCGCCTGTACCAAAAATGCATCGTACACACTCTATACATGAAAAAAGTTATGACTTTAGAATAGACGCGGTGAATTATGCTTTAATGAATGACGACGGCGGCAATATCAAAAACTTTTCCGAGGCTGATATTATTTTAATAGGTGTGAGCCGAAGTGGTAAAACCCCAACGAGCTTATATTTAGCGTTGCAATATGGCATAAAAGCAGCAAACTACCCTATTACGGAAGAAGATTTAGAAAGCGAAGGCTTGCCGAAATGTTTAGTACCTTATAAACATAAATTGTTTGGTTTAACTATTGACCCAGAGAGACTTGCTGCAATTAGGCATCGACGCATGGCCAACTCTAAATATGCATCTATAAGGCAGTGTCGTATTGAAGTACGTGAGGTTGAAATGCTTTACAAGCGTCATAAAATTGCTTACTTCAATTCAACCCATCATTCTGTTGAAGAAATTTCTGCAAAAATATTGATGGATACGGATTTAGAACGTCGTAAGTACTAACTTAGTTAAATATTTACGCCACAAAAAAGCCGCTGTTAAGCGGCTTTTTTTATATGTGAGAGTCTTTATTTACGTGCATCTTTTAATAAATCAGCAACTAAAAACCCTAGCTCTAATACTTGGTCTGCATTAAGACGTGGGTCACACTGTGTTTTGTAGCGTTGTGCTAAATCGTCGTCTGATAGACCATATGCTCCGCCGGTACACTCTGTAACATGCTGACCTGTCATTTCTAGGTGTACGCCACCTGCATATGAACCTTCTGCTTTGTGAACAGAGAAAAACTGGCTGATTTCGCGCATTATATTGTCGAAATTACGCGTTTTGTATCCAGAGGTCGCTTTTTCAGTATTGCCATGCATAGGGTCTGAACTCCAAATTACCTTACGCCCTTCTTGTTGTACTTTACGTACGAGTGCTGGTAATTTCTCTGGCAGTACATCTGCCCCCATGCGTGTAATTAAGGTTAATCGTCCTGGAATATTCTCAGGATTTAATGCATCAATTAGGCGGATTAATTCATCTGGGTCCATACCAGGACCTACTTTTACACCAATTGGGTTTTTAATTCCTTTAAAAAACTCAATGTGTGCGTGGTCTAATTGACGTGTGCGCTCACCGATCCAAACAAAATGCGCTGAACAGTCATACCAGTCGCCTGATAAGTGATCGCGTCGAGTTAGTGCTTCTTCATAGCCCAATAACAATGCTTCGTGAGATGTGTAGAGATCTGTCTCTTTAAGGCTTGGTGCAATGGTCGAATTAATACCGCACACTTCCATAAACTCTAATGCATCTTGAATTTTATCAGCAAGCTGTTGGTACTTTTGCTTTTGAGGATTGGCGGCTACAAACCCCATGTTCCAGCGATTGACCTGGTGTAAATCTGCAAGGCCACCTTGTGCAAATGCACGTAGTAAGTTTAATGTAGCTGCACTATGGTGGTAAGCCGTCATTAAACGTTGCGGATCGGGTATGCGGGCTTCAGCTGTGAAGTCTATGTTGTTAATTATGTCGCCACGGTATGATGGAAGTGAAACACCGTCAATAGTTTCTAAATCAGCAGAACGTGGTTTTGCATACTGTCCAGCCATACGGGCAATTTTTACAACTGGGCATTTACCGCCGTAGGTTAAAACTACAGCCATTTGTAAAATTGTTTTAAATGTGTCGCGAATGTTTGCTGCATTAAAATCACTAAACGATTCTGCACAGTCTCCACCTTGAAGTAAAAATGCTCGGCCTTCACATACATCTTCAAGTTGCTTAAATAAACTACGAGTTTCTTCTGCAAAAACTAACGGGGGTGCAGTTTTTAATTGGCCTTCAACAGATTTTAACACGTCTTGATCTGGGTATTGTGGCTGCTGCAGTATTGGCAGCTCTCTCCAGCTATTTGGGTTCCACGATTGCATATTCTTTCCTCATTCCTACTTTACCTGATGTACTGAAATTAACGTATGCACGTACCTCTGTTCAAGTACTAAATTCACTATTTACTAATTATTTTGTTATGGGCTAGTTATAAACACGAATTAACAACTTTCAATATGTGTATATTTCATAAATTAGCTTAATCAAACTATTATTAAAACCATTTATTATCAGTCAACTACACCTATAAATGTTAATTTCAAAGAGTTCGAGAACACTAAGCTTAATACCAGATATTATATACAGAATAAAAAGGAACACATCATACTTAATTTGGGTCAATTGTATTCTAAACTTTACAGTTAAATTTAAAAATTATAATCATGAGAATTGTATTTATACTTATATATGCTAGAGGAGCACAACCAAGTTTAAGCGGCCCACCTATAACATTAATAATATCTAATATAAATAAGAGCTTATACGCTAAACAGCAAAGAACACATCATACTAAAATTGTAATTGATGTTTATCTCGGCAACAATAAAATTATAAAGATCTAGCAATCATAGCAAAAGATTAGTATCATTTCTGATTAAAGTAAGATGTGTTCTTGGTGTGTGATGGTCTCTAAAATAAAAATAAGAAGTCAGTTTGATTTAATGAGTGAGCTTACCTCATTGTTAATTGATGAACTCAAACAATGTGAATACTCAAAAGCTGAATACTATAAATTGCCTGAGGTTCTTACTAGTGAAGAAAATAATGTCCCGCAAAGTATACCCGTTTCAAAACTAACGGGAGATAATGCCCAACGAGCCATTCTTAATTCATTTAATGATATGTATACAAAGTCAGGGTTAAGTAGCCGAGTACTTAAAAGGCACCCTGGTTTGTTAGTTATAAAAAATGCTAATAAACAGGCACTCAATGATAGGATTAATCAGGTTAATAAAGCTAAAGCAGCATTTAAGGAATGTATTCTAAGTATTGATAACAACGACGCTCGTTTTGAAGCTGTTCATAATGCAGTACCAAATTTAATTACTTTAGCTGCATACAGAAAAATACACAGTGAGAGTGAATCTCCTTTTTCTGTTAGATTTACATGGATGCACAAACATGCAACTAAAACCCTCACTAAAAAGATGGCTCTTGAAATGTTGAGTAAATCAGCAGGTTATACAAATCCAAGAATGATCGATCAGCAAAAGTGGCAATCTCTAGTCGCTCAAGAACAAATGAGGATTGCTAGCTTAGGTGAAAAGGAAAAACTAAGAATAAGACGCCCTACTCGAGTTAGTCCTCAAGTAAATATCAGATACACGGCACAAAATCGTTACCACGTTAGTGCTGCATTACCATTTATATTAATAAACCCAGAGCCAGATGTTAAAATAGGAACCTTACCAGATTACGAAAAGCCAGATAGTCATCCTCGAAAACGAGATTATGATTTCCTGGTTGATAGGCTTTACCTTGAACAAGTAACAAATTAATTATGTTAAAAAGGCCACATTTAGTGGCCTTTTAGTATTTGTATAGCAAAGATAAATAAAAAACTATTTTTCGACTATTTCTTCTATTTTATCTTCATCTATTAAAACGGCATTTTCAACTATGCGTTTACCGCCTTGAATTTCTATACGTTTGTTATGCTTATTCAATGTAAGTATTTCATCACAAAACTGATCTGACGGATGCATTTCATAGGTGTAATCTATAATATTACCGGTCTTATCGTCTTTAACATTGGTAATGCTGTATTCTGAAATGGCACCCTTTTCTATAAGGTCTTTCATGGTAGTTGTCATATCACGACGTAATGCTTTTAATTTGTTTTCTGTTATGTTGTCGGTTGAGTATATCGAACCATATTTTTCCATAATAGAAAGTAATCTAAAATGATATGTTTTACCTGGTGCCGCGTAGCGCCATAAGTGATACAAACGCAGCATCATCCAACGTGATAAACCACGCTTTAGTTCTTGTGCACTGTTAAAATAATAACCTTTATATTCTAAGTTATCGATCATGTTATGAACGAAAGCATTTAAACAGGCAACACATTTAACATTACCGCCCTGACCTTTTTTCCCACTAAAATGCAAAGACGATAAAAAATTCATATTTGACTCGTAGAATGAATCATCTATATCTGAATTTTTAGTATCTGTTGCAGAGTATTTAAATGAAAGTTTTGAACCCTGAAGTGCTTCAAGTGATTCTTTAATTGCAGGATATGGCATGGACTGACCAACGGCTTTAAGTTCTTGTGCTAATTCGTTCATCGAAAAAACAACGGCATATTGAATACCGGACTTAAAATTTATTTTTACTATTTTACCTTTTGAGGCTAAACGGATAAGAGCTCGTTCTACTTTTTCTTCTCTATCTGATGGCCATACTAGGTATTCAATATCTTCACCGTCTTTGCGCGTACTAACAACGGCGGGGGTTATTTTTATCTCGCCATCGTATAAAATACCATCTACTTTTTCTGATATTTTACGTGTAATGATTGTTTTTTTAGGCGCTTCTTCTAATGGAAGTTTTTTATGACCCGATCGAACAAAACGTCCCCATAAATCGTAATGATTAAATGTATTTGAATAGGCACGTAAACCATGAGCTGCATTCTCGATAGAAATGCGAACATCTTTGTTATCTGTAAATAGTGCTAAACTTTCATTATCAATTGCACTTTCCACCCCGTGAATTTGGCCTCTTAGTGTATCAGGCAAGTTATCTACCGAGATGTTGACCTTTCGGCTCATTGTTCTTATTTCCATTTATTATTGCGACAGCTAATAACAACACATAAAACAAAAAAAGTTAAATGTTTAAGTTAGTATAAAAGTGATCTGGCTCTAATTAATCTATTCAGATCAGTTTTATACTAAGTACTAGCATTTTTCTTTAATTTAAGATCATTATTATACTAACACGTGCATTTCAAATCTCATTTTTACTAACTCAGTTATAAATTTGTCCACTGCTATGCTAAATTTAGACTGCAAAGCACGACAAATTTGCTCTTTTTCATACTAGCCTGTGGATAAGGACTTAGTTAGTTAGCATAGATCTGATCTGTACTTACTACAGATCAGATCTATACCAATTGATTACTGCTTTTTCTACATTGAACGGTGCATAACATTCTAATTTACTTAGTAAAAGCATGATCTTAATCGACCTATTTGTTTATAACCTTAAGGGTAAGCTGTGTATAACTATTAAATTTATTTAGCAGTTAATAAAATGCTGATCTGTTAGTTATTAAAGATCTGATCTTAACCACGTATAATGCTGATCTAACTTTTTATAGTTTATTTATATTTATCATATAGTTAAACTACACTTTTAACCTCTTAACCTTAATTACCTTATATATTTAACCACCTTTAAACTTCTTTATTTATACTAAGCAATATTAAAGCTGTAAATTTATATTATGATGTCTTCTTTTTAAAAGACATGTCGTCATAAATAGTTGTTTACAGGTATTTGAATGGACATTATACTAATTGCTTAACTTTGAGGAAGGAAAGTATGTCAATTAACAATAATGCGCTTGATACCTATCGACTTTTAAAAGCAACTGCCGAAGTTGCTGAAAAGTCATTAGAAGGACGTATTCAACATTATCGCGCTCATCTTAAATCAGAAGAAAAAGAATTAAGAACATACACCCAAAAAGCAGCCGCTGATTTATTAGGATGTAACAATCGTACACTAAAACGTCGTCATGATAATGGCGATTTTGACGATTTGAATATCAAACGTGGCGCTAACGGCCATTATGCTTACACATTGGTTAATATATTTGCAATGGCAGATATTATGGACATAAAGTCAGATCACCGTTCTGATAGTGATAAACTACAAGTTATTGTTATTAATTCACTCAAAGGGGGCTGTGGCAAAACAACCAGTATGGTTAATATTGCAGCGGCACTTGCCACCACTAATATTAAGCGATACCGGATTGGGATTATAGATTTAGACCCTCAAGGTTCTTCATCGAGTTTTTTCCCATCGAGTGAGCACGATCCCATTACTGTCGGAGATCTAATGCGCGATTGTATCGACTTAGACGACGGTGAAACCTGGCCAGAATTTGTTTCAAGTTCATTTTTACCAACACATATTCCTAATATTCGTGTTTTACCTTCAGGTATGGATGACTTTTACTTTGAACACGAAACCGCAACTTTACTCAAAGACACATCAAATTATGAAGAAACACGTCATTATCATAAATTACTCGAAAAAGTAATTGATCCGGTAAAAGACGAGTTCGACATATTACTAATCGACACTGCCCCTACCCTCAACTTTATGTTTTATAATGCATTAATGGCATCTACAGCTATGTTAATTCCTGTTCATCCAGAAGCTGTTGATTTTGATGCTAATAATAAATATTTAAAACGTTTAGGTGAGATTTATCATACTGTTGCCGCACTTGGCCATGAAGGTTGGGACTTTATGCAGTTTTTAGTTACTAATTACGTAAAAGGTAACCATTCACAACGTGATATTGTTAAAGATGTACGTAGTGCTTTTGGTCGCCAAGTAATGAGTTACCCAATTAACCACAGTTCAGCTATCACGGCGAGCTCATCATCGTTCAATACCATTTTTGATCAAAAAGCATCAGACAGTTTAGCAAGTCGCGAATCTCTTATGCGAGCACAAGAAAATATTAAAGATGTTGTTGATGAACTTGAAATGCTGATCCGATCAAACTGGCAGTCTACTCAATCAAAATTAAATACACCTAAGTAAGGATGTTAAATAATAATGGCTAAAAAACGTAAAAACGACACCCGCTTAGACCCATTTGCAACAGCTGTAGGAAATAGCAGCCTTGATGCACTTTTAGAACAAGCTAATGCTGGCGATGTAATTAAAATGCCAGCACCGAGTGATTCTTCGCGACAAATTACCCTTGTTTGTAAAGTAATCTCACATGCTGATATTGAAAAAACGACTCATGTTTATGGCAAAAACCGTCGTGTTCAGTCGCTTTTAAACGAAAAATCGGTGTCGGATATTCTTCCTGCTATTCGTGAAGACGGACGAAATCAGCATCCTGCTCTGCTTTGGGAACAAGGAGATACAAGTTTAGTACTCGCTGGTTCTCGCCGCAGAATGGCGTGTATCCTAGGTAATGCAGATTATCTTGTTTTAAGTTCAAGCGATTTCACAGAGCAAGATGCTAAAATTTTAGCTGTTTCGTCTGACCAATACATAGCACCCAGCTTGTGGGAATTAGGTCAAGCTTATCAACAAACCAAAAACGAACTTCTTGAAAAAGGTAAAAAAGGATCGTATCGCGAAATTGCAGCCATTGAAGGTGTATCCCACACAGCAATTGCAGATGCAATAAAAGCGTATGAGCAAATACCGTCTTCTGTTATTGCTTTGTACCCAACAGCAAATCACGTTGGTAGAGAAGTCGCTAAAAAGCTTGTTATTGCCAAGGAGCGCGATGCTGAGAGCTTTAACCAGTTAGTAGCTGATGTTGCTAGTAATACTGAGGTAAACGCCATTACAAGTGACGACAAGCGTGCTATGGCTATCACTAAGTTATTGACTGCTGAACCTCAAGCACCTTCAAAGAAAGAAGCTGTGTTGGAAAACGAGTATGTCATGTTGCAACGAAACTTAAAAAGTGGCGATGTGTCGATTAAAATTAATAATAAAGTAATGACCGACAAACGTTTAGAGCAGTTGACTAAGTTATTAAGTGCATTTAATTAGTTAGTAAAATAACGATCTGCTTGGTCCTATAAGTTAGTTAAACTATGATCTAGTAGTCTGTCTAGTTAGTAAAAATTTGATCTATATTAGTGTTGTTATAGCTGTTTTACTTAAATAGCCTTAATGAGATCATTTTTTTACTAACTACTATCCATTTTCTGGTCCTTCTTCTGTCATTATCTTATCTCTTAGTAAAATTATGATCTGTAAAGCCCCTACGCTGTGTGTAAGGTGTTTATATTTTGTTTGTTATTTGTGGGTTACTGTTTGTTTTTTTATTACGCTGCTGTTTAACATCATAAACCGAATTTTTACTAACCTATCAACTCCAACCAGTTTACATTACAGTGAATAGTGCTTTAGCTCAGCGCTTATAAGGCATATACTGGGAAAATTATTTTAAAAAATTAATCCTTTGAGTGACATGTCTGCTAACTTATCAAAAAATGATTTACTGGCTATTTTTGAAGAAATTAAAAATGAGCAGGCTACCCAGTTTCCTCTTTCTGAGCGTTTTATAAATAAACTGTTTAAGCCAAATGTGTTGGCAAAGGGTAAAGCGTATTATAAAAATGGTAAAATCGCCTGGTTAGAACATAACAGTGACTTTTCGGTGATAGACTCAACCGTTCAAAGTGATACCGGTGCCTCGTATAACCAGCGAATCGAGATCAGTAAATTACCAACAGGTTATTCTGTTGATACCCACTGTACCTGTAATATCAAATCTAAATGCCTACACCTAGCAGCCATTTTGTTAAAGCTTAAAATTGAGCACTCCGGTGAGTATGGCGAAGACTATTTTATAAATGATTGGTTCAGTGAATTAAGTACACTCAAAAGTACCGAATCAACAACACCGTCTCAAGTATTACTTTTTGTGTTAAGTGTTGAAAATAAAAAAGTATTTATATCTCCTAAAATAGCTAATTTCGACAAAGACCAAAATTATACCTTAGGGCGCAATCTAACCGACCAGCAATTAAATAGCTTTATAACGCCAAATGATTTACTTGAAAGCGACTTTAGACTTTATAGTTGGATCCGTTCACAAAATGCAGTTGGTAGTCTTGAGTTAAAAGGTCAATGGGGATTTAGTGCGTTACAGCAGTTGATTGCAACCGAGCGCTTATTTTTGCATCGTTCTCGAACTGCAATAAAGCCTCAAAGTGGTCAGGCGCTTAGTTTTAATTGGCAACAAGAAAAAGAGCTTACAAAATTAGTCGTTAATTTAGAACAAAGTAAAAATTGGGCGGTACTCAAAACTACACCTCCTACATACCTTGACCTTGACCACTTAAAAGTTGGCCGTATACGCACACCGTTAAGTGGCGATGAAATAGCCCACTTACAAACCATGCCTGCAATACACAGCCCTAATTTCGACCGTATTTATAAACAGCTTGCAGATAACTTTGGTGCGGGTGTTATTCCCCATCCTACCAATACGCAATCTGTTTTACCGCATACAGCGAGTAATGCAGTAATTAAAGTGACTATGGAAGAGGCTGGTTTAAGGCTGTCTTTATCATTTAAGTATAAAAATAAACATTACCCCGCAGGTACAGCGCCAAATAATTTAATTAACAGCGCGTTTGAAAACACAGTAACCAATGAGCTTGTTAATTTAGGTTTTGAGTTTTGTAAAGGGGGTTTACAAAGTGAGTTTACTTTTAATAAGCAATCAGCAATTCATTTGCACTGGTTAACTTACGAGGTATTTCCGAGCTTTAAAGAGCATGGTTGGAAAGTAACTATTGGTAAGATGGATATCGCCAATCCGCAAAGTGAAGTTACATTGATTGCTAATAGAGCTGCAGGGCATCAAATGCACTGTAAAGTGCTTATTAACAGCAGTAAGCTTTCACAACTTTTTAGCAACGAAGATTCACTTTATCAATCGTTAAATCGACAAAGTCAGTTATTTCATTACTACCCTGTTGGCCGCCAATTTGGTGTTATTAATAAGTCAGCCATGAACGTTTTGTCTGATTTTAAGCAACGTTTTGAGTTTGTAAAAACACGTGACGAATTTAATATACCCCTTTCGTACTTGCCAGAACTTGTAAAACACACTGCAATTAATGTTGAGCTGCACGACGATTCACTCGAGCTCTATCTTGAGGAGCTTAACAGTACACATAAAACAATTCTGAGCGTATCGCTGCATGGTTTAAATGAGTCTGTCGAACTTAGAGAGTATCAACAGCAAGGTGTTGATTGGCTTAGTTTTTTAAAACGCCACAAACTTGGTGGCATTTTAGCTGACGATATGGGGTTAGGTAAAACACTGCAGGTTATTGCGTTTTTAACGAGTACGTACAATCGTCCGCAGGCAGGTCCTACACTGATCGTGTGTCCAACCAGTTTAGTGAGTAACTGGCAAAACGAAATACTTAAATTTACCAAAGGATTAAAGGTAACCACCATATTTGGGTCTAATCGTAACGAGCCACTGCAACACCTAGCGCAAGCACAGTGCATACTGACTACTTACCCTTTGTTAAAACGTGATATAGCTTATTATTCACCGCTTTTTTTTGAAAACATAGTGCTAGACGAAGCGCAATATATTAAAAATGACACGGCCCAAGTATCTCGATTGGTAAAGCGACTTAATGCTGATTTTAAATTGTGCTTAAGCGGTACCCCAATCGAAAACAACTTGCTTGAACTCAAGTCTTTACTCGACTTTGCTATGCCCTCTCTTTTAGGCTCTCAGGCTCATTTTAAACAACATTTTCAAACGCCTATTGAGCGTGAGGCAGACATGCAGCGTGCAGAGCAATTAAAAGCACTCATAATGCCGTTTATACTGCGCCGAACAAAAGCACAAGTGGCGCAAGAACTGCCGCAAAAAACAGAAATAACTAAAGAGTTTGAGTTTGAGCCCAAACAAAAAGAAATGTATCAAGGGATAACACGTGCCCTTGAAGAAAAGCTCATTGATTTATTTGCTGAGCAAGGCGTTCAAAAAAGTAAACTTGCCTTTTTAGAGGCTTTACTGAAGCTAAGACAAATTTGTTGTCATCCAAAGCTCATTGAACCCGATACACAAGCCGGGTCTGCCAAATTAGAATGGTTATCTACTCACCTCCCTTTAATGCTAAGTTTGGGGCGTAAAGTAATTATATTTAGCCAATTTACATCAGCGTTAGATTTAATTGCTAAGCAATTAAGTGAGTTGGATATTAACTTTAGTTTATTAACAGGCCAAACTCGCCATCGTGATAAAGTCATTGATGAGTTTACCAGTGGCAAAACGTCTGTTTTTTTAATTAGCTTAAAAGCAGGCGGCACAGGGCTTAATTTAACGCAAGCCGATACGGTTATTCATTTCGATCCATGGTGGAACCCCGCAGTAGAAAAACAAGCCACCGATCGTGCCTATCGCATTGGACAAACAAACCCAGTTTTTGTTTATAAGTTGATTATGAGTCATTCAATTGAACAAAAAGTATTTAAAATGCAAGAAGATAAACAAGCACTTGTTGATGCATTATTTACCGATAAATCAATGAGTTTTACACAGTTCGATGAGCAACAAATGCTGTCACTTATAAAAAATTAATTTATTTTAAAATTAGTGCGATCTTTTTTGAACTTATTTAACTGCAGGGCGTCTACTATTATGCTTGTTGATTAATTGCAGTTAACACAAGTTTTCATGTTGATTCCCTATTTAGTTACTAATTTTTAGTAATGATTAAGCCAGTTCATTTTGAACTGGCTTTTTTTATGCCTGTTTTTAGTGTTTAGTTGGTTATTAGTCGGGGCTTAAGTTATTTAAATTAATTTGATCTTTTTTTTGAACTTATTTGAACGCACGGCGTCTACTATTATGCTTGTTGATTAATTGCAGTTAACACAAGTTTTTATGTTGATTCCCCCCCCATTTAGTTACTTATTTAGTAATGATTAAGCCAGCTCACTTTGAACTGGCTTTTTTTATGTTTAATTTTTACCGTTTAATGCTTTATTTGACAAAGATCAGTTTTTTAAAATAATTTGATCTTTTAATGAACTTAATTCAAAACAGGGCGTCTACTATTGTGCTTGTTGATTAATTGCAGTTAATTCAAGTTTTCATGTTGATTCCCCTGTTGTGTTACTTATTTTAGTAATGGTTGAGCCAGTTCATTTGAACTGGCTTTTTTTATGGCTGTTATTTGTTACCCCCTACTTCTACTCAAACTTATTCGTTATGATGGCATGTCCATAAATTTTATAAGTTTATTTTATGATTACTCAAATACTCACCCAAATTGATTGGGTAAGCACAGCTGCAGGGTTTACGGCAGGTGTTGTGCTTTATAGTGTTATTGGTGTTTTGCCTCGCAGAAAATTAAAAAAAACAATTAACGAGCAACAACAGCAACTCTCTTTATTACAAAGTCAGTTCGATAACAAAGCTGAGCAACTTAGCGTCTTACAAGATGAACATGAGTTGCTTGAGCATAGCCACCAAGAACAACGCGACGAAGCGCAGCATTTTAAAACGCGCTGCAGTGAACAAGAAAAACAAAGCATGCAATACAATCAGTTTTGGCAAAAAGCCGAAACCGAAATAACGCAGTTGCGTGCACAATATAATCAACGCGATGTAGAGCTTAACTCCATGCGAACTATGCTTGAGCAAAAGCAGCAAAGCTTTACTGAGCAGTTAGCCCAGATAGAAGAAAGTAAAAGCGTACTTAAAAAAGAGTTTGAAAATTTAGCCAATAAAATCCTCGATGAAAAAACCCAAAGCTTTAAAGTGACTAACCAAGAAAGTATTGAACAACTGCTTAAACCCGTTCAAGGTGAGTTAAAAGGCTTTAGAGATAAAATGGAATCAATTCATGTTGAGGACTTAAAACAGCGTGCACAATTAAAAACTGAGCTTTTACATTTACAAGCCAAAAGCCAATCCATCACCGAGCAAGCCGATAAGCTAAGTAACGCCTTACAAGGGCAAAAGAAAACCCAAGGTAATTGGGGAGAGCTGATGCTTGAAAACGTGCTTGATAGCGCAGGCTTACGTGCCGGTACCGATTACAAACGCGAAGTGTCGTTTAATACCGAGGACGGTCGTTTACGCCCAGATGTTATAGTGTACTTACCACAAGAGCGTCATTTAGTTATAGATGCAAAAACATCCCTTAATGCCTACACCCGTTATGTAAATGCTGAAAATGAACTTGATGCTAATCAAGCTATTAAAGAGCATGTAAATGCAGTTACGGCTCGAATAAACGAACTAGCCAGTAAATCATATGACCGCCTCCCGGGGTTAAATTCACCAGAGGTTGTCATTATGTTCGTACCTATAGAATCAGCCTTTGTAGAGGCGCTTAAATATCAAAGCGATATTTATCAACAAGCGATAGAAAAAAACATTCTGGTCGCTACTCCCACTACGCTGTTAACCAGTTTAAATATTGTTAAGCAGCTGTGGCGTTTTGAAGAGCAAACTAAATATTCAAAGGAACTGGCAAATCGTGCAGAGCGCTTCTACAACAAATTAAATGGCTTTTTACTCAGCATGGAAGGTGTTGGTAAACAATTAGACCGAGCAAAAGAAAGTTACGACAAGGCCTTTTCTCAGCTTTACCGAGGTAAGGGAAACTTAATTAAACAAGCCGCCGAATTTAAAGAGCTTGGTGTATCTGTTCAAAAAGAGCTACCCAACGAGAGCGTAGAGCGAGCACAGTTAGAGTTAGATTAGTCCTTTTAGCTTTATAAAAGCGCTTATAAAGTGTAAGCGCTATTTCTCACACTTTTTTTTAGGTCAATACACCTAATTATTAGGTTTGAACACACATACAAAAATCAATAAAAGGAACAACGTGAATGAACGCTAAATTTATTATTTTTGCCTTAAGCCTAATAAGCTTTTTTGCCCAAGCTTCAGATGAAAAAGCGTATCAGCCAACAGAAGCTGATTATAGTGAAGGGGAAAAGTGGGTATGGAAATATAAAGGGGTAACACCTAGCAATGAAATACGTGCACAAGGCACCGACACTAAACAAATAGTCAGCAAAAATGGCGCACTTAGTATGTTAACGGCTAAGGGAACTACGTTACTAAAGGTATTAACAAAACCAAATAACAGCAAAACCTCGCGTTATTATTGGCCGTTATATGTAGGCAAAACATGGGTGTTTGAAGAGCACTGGGAAAGCGAAGATGGCACCAAAGGCTCAACAATTCAAAACGCTAAAGTTGTCTCTTTTAAAGATGAAAAAGTAGAATCTGGCACATATAAAGCCTACACCATTGAGTACACGGGTAAAATTACTAATTCGAGAGGCTATTCAGCCGACACACAAGACATACACTTGTATGCACCAACACTAAAAACATTCATTAAGTTAACTCAGCGTCAAAAAGGGTATTTATACGTTGAAGAGCTAATTGAATATACCAATTAATAATTCATTTTTTCCAATCGCTGCAGTATCTAAAAATAAATAAGTGAAATTAAAATGATCACTCAACTAAAAAATGCAGTTCCTTCTGTTGCCGAGCAAATTTATAACGTTTTTCAATGTGCTTATAAAATAGAGGCGCTTTTAATAAAGGTTGAACATTTTCCCCCTCTTAGTAGAACGCAGCATGCCATTGTGCGCAGCAACGCGCTATTTTATGGTTTTTATTATGAGAGTACGCTTGCGGGGGTCATAGAAATTACAGTAAAAAATAAGTGCTTAAGTATCGAAAGCTTAACAGTGCACCCTCGCTACTTTAAAAAAGGAATCGCAGGTAAGTTAATTGCTCATGCGCTTACTTTGCATACGTATAATAAAGCTATAGTGGAAACGGCTGTAGCAAATACGCCAGCAATAAATTTATATAAAAAACATGGCTTTTCTGAATATAAACAATGGTTGCCCGCACATGGTATTTTAAAAACAGCAATGCAGATTGAAGTTCACTAACAAAATATGTGATTAAGTTTTCCGCTTTAATTAATAAGCCTGATAGGAAGAAAAAAATGACAAAAAATAAACTAATTAAATTTGGTTTTATTATGGCTGCAGCCATGAATATAGGTGGCGTTTTACTGTTCTCACGGCTATTTACAAATTCCACAATAAACGAACTAGACCCTGTTGTTATGTCTAATTTTGGCTTGTTAATGATTGTTATATGGGGCTTAGCATATTTGGCTAGTGCTTTTATTACCTCAAATATAAAGTGGTTAGCTGGCGCTTTTGTAATTGAAAAACTGGTTTATGTTGTTGCTTGGTCATTATGGTTAGCAAACAATAACCTTGATGACGTTTACGATAAAGATGTATTCGCGGGGATTTTTTACAGTATTTACGGTATCAACGATTTTGTGTTTATGCTGTTTTTTGCTTGGGTATTCTTAACACATATCAAAGCACCTAACCGTTAAAACTGAACCTCATCCAATAAGTCACTCATTTGTTGTTGTGTTAAACATTGCCCATTTGACCAGCTTGCATTTAATTGCGTGACTAAATCACCGATACGCTGCGACTTTTTTTGTAGCTGAGCAATCAGCGCATTCGCTTCGTTTTGCTTTTGCTGCAAACGCTCAATAATAACAGTGTGATCCAGATCATTTTCTGGCGTTTTTAATGTGGGTATCTCCTCTAACGAAAACCCTAAACTTTGTGCAAACTTAATCATTTTTATTTGCTCAATGCTTGAATGCTCGTATTGCCTATAACCATTACTGTTGCGGCTGCCTTTCGGTAATAAACCTTTACCTTCGTAATAACGAATTGTACTGGGGGCAACGCCAACAAGATTTGCAAGCTCACTTATTTTCATAGTGGTCCTAAATTAGTTATAAATACTGCCTTGACCTTAAAGCTGACTTTAAAGTTATAGTGGCATTAATGTCAATTTAAACGGTTACAAACATGCCAAAAAATCAACAACAGAGCGTATTTACATCGGTTACTTTACCTAGTGGTTTAGTATTAAAAAATAGGCTAGTAAAAGCGGCCATGGAAGAAAATTTAGCAGAAGCCGATCTCACACCCTCTCAAGTACTTAAAAATTGTTATAACGCATGGGCTAAGGGCGGGGTTGGTTTAATTATTACCGGTAATGTAATGGTTGATCACTTAGCTATGACTGGCCCCGGTGGCCTTGCGCTTGAGCATAATACCGATATAACGGCTTTTGCGGAGCTTGCGCGTTTAGGGCAGCAAAACGACAGTAAAATTGTGATGCAAATTAATCACCCAGGGCGTCAAGTATTTAAAAAAATGGGGGGAAAGGTTCTTTCAGCCTCCAATGTGGCATTAAGCATGGGAAAACACTCTCATTTATTTGGCCAGCCAAAAGCAATGACACACGATGAAATTGATGATGTGATTGAGCGATTTACAAATACGGCATTACAAGCACAAAAGGCAGGGTTCAATGGCGTGCAAATACATGCGGCTCATGGTTATTTATTAGCACAGTTTTTATCGCCTTTAACCAATAAGCGTGATGATAAATACGGTGGTAGCCTTGAAAATCGAGCGCGTTTACTCACACAAATAACGCAAAAGATTAAGGCTAGTTGCGCAAATAACTTTTCGGTATCGGTTAAATTAAATTCGGCTGATTTTCAGCGCGGTGGATTTGAACCTAGCGACGCCCAAGCAGTAATTACCCTATTAAGTGACTTAAATATAGATTTTGTTGAGCTTTCGGGCGGTAGTTACGAAGCACCTGCCATGCAAGGTAAAACGGCCGATGAACGTACACTCGCTCGTGAAGCGTACTTTTTAGAATTTGCCAAAACAATTAGTGAACAATCCAGTATTCCTATTATGACAACGGGTGGTATTAGTCGCCTATCAGTGGCTAATAATGTTATTGATTCTGGCGTAGCTTTGGCCGGTATTGCAACGGCACTTGCGTATAAACCTGATTTAGTCAGTATTTGGCAAAAACAACCCGAGTTTATTCCCGCAGCGCCAAACGTTCAGATTAAAGATAAAACCATAGCAGGCCTTGCCACCATGGCATTAGTAAAAAGGCAAATTCGCCGTATGGGACAAGGCAAAGCTGCGAAAGAAAATGCATCAGCAGTGTTTACTTTAATTTACGACCAAATTAGATCTCTTAAATTAACAAAGCGCTATAAACAACATTATATTGAATAGTCTGACACTTAGTTGATTAGAAATAGTCCTCATAACCGCCGTTGTAGTCTCTATTAATTAAGTTTCTTAATTGTTAAAAATACGCTAAAGTTTAATTAGCATATTTATATGATAAAAACTAATGAAAGGAAAACAGAATGCGGCTTAAAGGTTATCTAAAAAAGCTTCTATGCTTTTGGGGACTTCATTTATTAATAATTAGCTTGCCAGGCCTTGCAACAGAACAGCAAGCAGCGCAGGCATGGCAAGATCCAAGTATATTTAGAGTCAATAAACTCCCACCCCGCGCGTTCTATTACCCTACAGCAACCGAGCAAAACGCATTTACAATGGAGCCTTGGCAGCTAGATAACTATAAATTACTAAATGGGCAGTGGAAGTTTAACTGGGTTGACTCTCCTAGTAGAAAACCAGATGGATTTGAAAAAGTAACCTACAATGACGCAAGCTGGGATGAAATAGCTGTCCCTGCCAATTGGGAGCTAAATGGTTACGGTTCTCCTTTTTATCACTCTCACTACTGTTTAATACCTAATACTGAGCAAATTGAGCTACCGCGTTACTATAATCCTGTTGGCTCATACCGAAAAATAATTAACATCGACGAAAGCTGGAATAACAAACAAATCCTTATTCATTTTGGGGCGGTAAAGTCGGCGTTTTATATTTATGTAAATGGTCAGCAAGTTGGTTATTCAGAAGACTCTAAAACTGCCGCTGAATTTGATATTACGCCATACGTTTCTAAAGGCGAAAATACCCTAGCACTACAAGTTTACCGTTATTCAACAGGGTCTTACTTTGAATGCCAAGATATGTGGCGTATGAGTGGCATTGAACGCGATGTATTCTTATATGCTGCGCCAAAAGTGCGTATAAGTGATTTTGAAGCCAATACCACTTTGATAGATAATTACACAAACGGCGAGCTAACGCTAACCACAACAGTACAAAACCACACTAAGCAAACCCAAACTAACTTTGACTTGCTCGTTTCACTGCTAGACGCAAACGATAAGGTAATGAGTACTAAAACGTTGTCAGTTCCTAAAATAAAAGAGCAACAAAGTACGCAAGTTAAAGCAGTGTTTAAAGTCAATGATGTACTGCCTTGGAGTGCTGAAGTTCCTAATCTTTATAAATTAAAAATAGGCTTACGCAATAGTAATGAACAGGTGGTTGAGTGGATCGGAAAATCAATAGGTTTTAGAAGCAGTGAGCTAAAAAATGGCAATATTTTAGTTAACGGCAAACCGGTTTTATTTAAAGGTGTAAATAGGCACGAGCACGACCCTGTAACAGGGCACGTGGTTTCTAAAGAGTCTATGGAAAAAGACGTAGCATTAATGAAAGCCTTTAATATTAATGCAGTACGTATGGCTCATTACCCGCAAGATCCATACATTTATCATCTTGCAGACAAATATGGCTTATACGTTATGGATGAAGCTAACATTGAGTCACATGGAATGGGAGCTGCAAACCAAGGTAAGTACGACCCCTCGGCACACTTGGTAAATAAGCTTAGCTGGCAAAATGCATACATAGATCGCATTTCAAACATGTATCACCGTTCTAAAAATAACCCATCGGTTGTTATGCGCTCACTGGGTAATGAATCGGGCGATGGTATTAATTTAGAGGCGTCGTACGATTGGCTAAAGCGTCAAGCCCCAGGATTTCCAGTCGTATCTGAACAAGCACAGTTAAGACGCCACACCGACGTATACGGCCAAATGTATGCGCCAATTCATTCGGCTGTTCGCTATGCGAAAACGAAGCATGACGTATCAAGGCCCATGATCTTAATTGAATACGAACACGCAATGGGTAATTCGCTAGGTAACCTTGAAGAATATTGGCAGGCCTTTGAAAAATACTCACAGTTACAAGGTGGTTTTATTTGGGATTGGGTCGATCAAACATTTGCCATGAAAAACAGTAAAGGTGAGCTTTTTTGGGCATATGGTGGCGACTTAGAGCCTCCATTTGCAGTAAGCGCAAAAAGTTTTGCTGCAAATGGGTTAGTTTACGCCGACAGAACGCCCTACCCTTATTTGTGGGAGGTTAAACAGGTACAGCAAAACATCGACTTTGAGTTAACGAGCAAAACGCCTTACGAAATAAACGTAATTAACAAACAGTTTTTTGCCGACCTGTCTGACTTTACTTTGTCATGGCAGCTAATGGCCAACGGTGTTGAAGTCGAGCAAGGTGCTAACCTTGGTATTAATGCCAAACCACAAACATCTCAGCGTGTTAGGTTACCAATTAAAACAAAATTAGGAGCAGGCATTGAATATTTTTTAAATGTACAAGCCGTTCTAAAAAGCGCTAAAAATACCTTGCCAACGGGGCATGTAGTTGCGTCAGAACAACTAGCATTAACAGGTTTCGCACTGGCTAATAATACAAAATCAGCCTCGTTAAAAGTAAAGGATTCTGAAAATTCTTTAGCTTTTTCTACTAAAAACGCTCAATTTACGTTTAACAAAAAAACAGGCTTATTAAATGAAATTAATGTTTTTAAAAAGTCATTACTAGCCAACAGCGTAGACCAACCTGTGCAGCCTAACTTTTGGCGTGCGCCTACCGATAATGATTTACCACAAAAGGGATATGGTGACTCGTTTGCTGTGTGGCAACACGCGGGATCAAATACAACACTGACTAGTTTTAGTAGTAAAAAAGTATCCTCAACACAATACAAAGTCGAAACAGAGCACACATTAAATAACGTTGAAAGTCGGTACTTCACAACTTACACAATAAATGGCAATGGCGTAGTTGATGTAGATGTTTACTTTTATGCTGCACCTCATAATTCGTACTCAGCCTTACCCAGATTAGGTATGCAGTTTGTTGTGAACGAGAACTTTAAAAACGTTCAGTGGTATGGTCGAGGGCCTCACGAAAACTATGACGATCGTAAGTCATCGGCTTTTGTTGGCTTATATCAGTCTGACGTTGACTCTTTACGTGTACCGTATGTTCGCCCGCAAGAAAACGGTCACAAAACGGATGTACGGTACGTTACGTTTTATAATGATAAAGGCTATGGAGTTAAGTTTTCTGGCGATCCCTTAATTGGCTTTAATGCATCTTTCTACGATATGCACGACTACGACAAGAGTACTGAACAAGTTAATCGGCGCAATATGCACCCATCAGATTTAACCAAAGCCCCGTACATTTTTGTAAATATAGATTACAAGCAGCGTGGTGTAGGTGGAACGGATTCGTGGGGTAGTAAACCCTTGTACGAATATGAGCTCCCATGGTTAGACTACAAATACAGCTATAAAATTGAAGCTGTTAAGTTAAACGCTAAAAAATAGCTATACATAAAGCTTTAAATGACTACCCTAAGCCCGCTTTTTCCCCTTAAATAGTGGGCTTTTTTTATGTAAAACATGCTAATTTAAACCTTTGAAATAGAAGGAACGCTAAATGAACATAGGTATTTATATATATGATGATGCTGAAGTGCTCGACTTTTCAGGCCCATTTGAAGTCTTTAGTACGGCTAAACGTTTAGCTAAAAACGAGTGGAACATATTTTTAGTCGCGCAACATAATCAGCCTGTAAATACGCGAGGCGGCTTTAGTGTAAACCCCCATTACAGTTTTGCTGACCATCCTGCCATTGATTTATTGTTAGTGGTTGGCGGTGTTCATAATAATGAACTTACCAAAGCACCTGTGATTGATTGGATAAAACGTACAGCCCAGTCAGCTCCGGTAGTAGCATCGGTTTGTACCGGGGCATTTTTATTAGCAAAAGCAGAGCTATTAAATGGTAAAAATGTAACAACCCATTGGGAAGATATAAACGAGCTAGCCGCTTTGTTCCCTTTACTCAATGTAATGAGTAATAAGCGCTGGGTAAAGCATGATAAATTTACAACCTCCGCGGGTATTTCTGCAGGTATCGATATGAGCTTACATTTAGTGGCTGAGCATATAAGCCCTGAACTTGCAGAGCTAACAGCAAAACAAATGCAGTACACCTGGCACAAAAGTATTTAATCACCCTCTTACAACCTATTATAAAAAAAGAAGTTTACTGATTAGCAAAAACAATACAGCTTAAATGTACCTATTATGCGATAAGCATACTGATATAAAGCAAAAAAGTTTGCTAAATTAAGGTTGGTTAATACAAGTATGTATTGCTAAATCAACTTATTGCAAAACTCATAAAATAATAGCAGTAAGTAAATATCACTTTAGGGATTCACATGACATTACTTAAAACCTCAGTGCTTGCTTTTTCTATATTAGCGGGGCTGTCTTTATCTGGCTGTTCTATGACTCAAAATACTCCATCTACCTTGGCCTCTACTGAAATAGACACGTCACTTTCACTCGCGCAAATTTATAAAGATAAAGAATTTAAAACCCAGCGTAGCACTTACTTTAAGTGGCTAGATGATGGCACCGGCTACACCGTACTTGAAGAGCGCGAAAGCGAAAAAGAAAAAGCAGACGACAGCAACGCCGATGACGAAAAAGAGCACGGCGTTAAAGGTAACGACATTGTATTTTACAATGCTGACGGGACCGGCCGTAAAGTACTGGTTGAGTTTGAAAAGCTACTGCCAGAGGGCGCAGACGAGCCATTTGCAATAGAAAGCTACCAATGGTCAAAAGACGGTAAATGGCTGATGGTATTTACCAACAGCGAGCAAGTTTGGCGTTCGCGTAGCCGCGGGGATTTTTGGTTACTTAACCTTGAGACTAACCAATTACAGCAATTAGGTGGTAAAGACGTTGAGCCAACTAAGTTAATGTTTGCTAAGTTCTCACCAGATAGCTCAAAAGTGGCTTACGTACGCGATAACAATATTTATATGCAAGCGGTTGGTAGTAACGATGTAACCGCGCTCACAACCGATGGTAACGCCACCCTTGTTAACGGTAATTTTGATTGGGTATACGAAGAAGAATTCACTATTTCCGATGGTTTTCGTTGGAGCCCCGACAACAAATCAATCGCCTATTGGCAGCTTGATACCAGTGACGTTAAGTTTTTCACTATGATCAACAACACCGACGAGCTCTACCCTACCCTTAAAAAATTCCCATATCCTAAAGCGGGTGAAACCAACTCTGCCGTGCGTGTTGGTGTGGTAAGCCTTGCTGATAAACAAACCCGTTGGGCTGAGCTTGAAGGCGATAACCGCGACCGTTATATTCCGCGTATTAGCTGGGCAGGCACTGGCAAGGAATTAATGATTCAAGACTTAAACCGCCCACAAAGCCATAACAAAGTGTGGTTGTTTGATTGGCAAAAGCAGCAACTAACTAAAATTTTAGAAGACAAAGACGATGCGTTTATAGAATGGTTTTATAAAGCAAACTGGTCAAAAGACGGCGAGTTTTTTATTTGGCACAGTGAGCGCGACGGTTGGCGTCATCTTTATCGTGTATCGCGCGATGGCAAAACTATTATCGACCTAACCCCAGGCAATTACGACATTATTGATATGCTGAGCATTAATGAAGACAAAAACGTGATGTATTTTATTGCCTCGCCAAACGATCCTGGTCAGCGTTATTTATACAGCACACCGCTTGATGGCAGCAGCAAACCGGTACGGGTAACACCTGCTGAGTTTGAGGGCTCAAACAGCTACTACATGTCAAAAGGTGCCTCATGGGCTATGCACACTTACTCTAAATTTGGTACGCCACCGACTAAAGAGATCATTAAAGTAAGCGATCATAGTAATGTAAAAACCTTAGTTGAAAATACAAAGCTTAAACAAAAGCTGGCTGAGCAAAGCTTACCAAAGCATGAGTTTTTTAAAGTAAGTGCACAAGATGGCACCGAGCTTGACGGCTACATTATGTTCCCAGAGAACATGGATAAAAGTAAAAAATACCCAATTGTGTTTTACGTATACGGCGAACCATGGGGTTCAACCGTGCAAGACCGCTGGGAAGGTAACAGTTACTTATATAAATCGTTACTAACGCAAAAAGGCTTTATTGTGGCATCGGTTGATAATCGTGGTACACGTGCACCAAAAGGCCGCGATTGGCGTAAATCAATTTATAAAAAAATTGGCTCAATTACCGTGCAAGACCAAGTAGACGCGCTTGATGCTATGGCTAAACGTTGGGATGTAATCGACACAGACCGTGTTGGTGTGTGGGGGCATTCAGGCGGCGGTAGCTCAACCCTTAATTTACTGTTCCGCCATGGTGATAAATTTAAAGTAGGCATTGCCTCAGCACCCGTGCCAGATATACGTTTATACGACACTATTTACCAAGAACGTTATGCGGGTAACCCTAATACCGATCCTGAGAGCTACGATAACACCTCGCCTATTACCTTTGCGAAAAACCTAACGGGTAAGCTATTGCTTATTCACGGCACTGGCGATGATAACGTGCATTACCAAGGCTCAGAGCGTTTAATTGACGAGCTCGTTAAACACAACAAACAGTTTGAGTTTTTCTCATACCCTAACCGCTCACACAGCTTACGTGAAGGCAAAGGCACCACCTTGCATTACCATACAATGATGGCTGACTTTTTTGAAAAGCACTTACTAACCAAGTAATCGCTTTAAAAAGTAAAATACTAAAGCCGCACACTCATTATTAGTGTGCGGCTTTTTAATCAAAATGGTGCGGGGGTTTACAAAGCGTAAGTTGGATAGAGTGCAACGAAACCCGACAATAATAAAAAATGACTTATAAACTCAATGTCATCTAAAATAGCGAAGACTCACCATGTTATTAGCCATTTTTCAATTTCGATAACATCATCACGATCAAACACCATTAAACTTGAATGAGAGCGAGCATTAAAAGTTATTTTTTTTACTAACTCATTTTGTATAGATGAAAAGTAAGCCGGGGGGGATAGAGAGTCAACATCTGAGTTAATTAACAATACAGGCTTTTTAGTCTCAGTTAATTTAGGCAATAAATTTGTTTCTTGAATGGTTACTCCTGCCTCAAACATTGCCTGGTTAACAATATTATCAATCTCGCTATGAAAAAAATGACTAAGCAAAGGCGATTTATAAGGTAAGTACTCCTTAGCTGCAACGTCAAAACTCATCATTGGGGCAAGTAAAATAGCAGCGTCAACATATTCTGATGATAATAAGTTACTTGCAGTAAGTGCTCCCATAGAATGGCCGACTACAACAGTCTGGTTATTTGTTTGATTTAAAAGTGATTCAGCAAGCAGTTCATTTAAAATGCCGTGCTCTTTTGCTGCAAATACAAATGCTTCAGTTGATTCACCATGGCCAAAAAGATCTGGAATAATAACGTTCATACCAATCGCTCTAAAATAGATAGCTGAGGCCATCATTGCTTCTTTACTGCCCCCATAGCCATGAAGTAATAAAGCAGTGCCTTTAAAACGATTAAATGTATCTGGTGTCATTTTGTGTGAAATTGTATTTTCTACATTATTACCAGTTGCATGAAGGTTGTAATAAACAGAACTCTCTTGCGAAAATTCGGCTGCTTGATAAGGTTCAGCAGTCAGATATGTAATGCATTGAGTGGTACTAAAAGAGCAAAATTTTTGTTTTTCAAAGCCAATGTCGCTAGGTTTTGCTTTTATAAACTGTGCTTCAGAAAGATAGATACCGGGGTTTGACATGACGTAACTGCCAATTGAAGTACAGCCAGACAAAGAAAATATATAAAGTGTAACTGCTAATAGTTTGGTGAAATTTTCCATTTTTGCTTCATTAGTTAAACTTGAACATCAACACTTTAATTAAGCAGATAACGTCCTATGCGGTGGAGGAGGTTTTAGCCGTTAGTTAGGCATTTTTTATTATTTTAAAGTACCTTAACAGTATCTTCTATCCACCTCAATTTTCTCGAGTAAATAAATCTGTTTGGCATTAGGTAGACACTTGCTTATTAATCAAAACCCAAATTTAGTGCTTTGTTACGACTTTGAGTTACTTTTTTATCTAAGTTTTATGAATTTAGGTAATTGAAAATTTCACTCTCTTTTTAATCAAAATGGTGTGAGGGGTTTACAGCTGAGGTCAAAGATTAAAGGAACAAGGTCAAAGAATTTTAGTTACGGTAAGTTGGGTATAGTCCAACAAAACCCAACAAGGAAATACTGCTCAATAGGCAATAATTGAATCGTTTATTACTAAACATAGCTTGGAATTAGAGGGGCATTAAAAAAGTAGCATCCTTGCTACTACAAGTGCGATATTAAGAGCTTGGTTGCGAAGGTTGATACTTATTAACGAGAATGTGCTGCAAACTTTTAAGAGCCCGCTTTATCGCTTGCAGCATACTTCTTCCTTTTGTATTTACATTAATACTGGGTAGCCCAGGCAAAAGAATATTAATTTTGCATTGCTGCAAAGTGCCGTGGCGCTCACTCGAAAGATCATTTATTTGAATCTCAACTTTACGAATATTTAAAGCATGTTTTGCCAATTGGCTTTTTATCAACTTCAAAAGCGACATCTTTTCACTTGCGTTAATTATCTTGTTTTTAACTGTAAGTTTTAGCTTCATGCAATTACACCTTTTAATAGTAACTATGTTGCAGGCATGACTGTAATCTACTAACTTAGTGGCAAAGGAAAAAGCTGATTATTTCTTACTTTAAAACAGGTATTTTCGAATGATTACCAACATTAACTACAATCACTTATATTATTTTTGGCAGGTAAGTAAGCACGGCAGTATTGCAGCGGCGAGTAAAATACTTAATTTAACGCCGCAAACGGTCAGCTCACAAATTACTAACTTGGAGCAACGATTAGGAAAACCACTATTTGTCCGCCGAGGGCGAGGCCTACAGTTAACAGAATTTGGCCATGTAACTCAGCAGTATACTAATGATATGTTTGCTATTGCTCACGAATGGCTCGAAACCACGCAAGGTGATACCACGCACTATTCACGAACGCTAAAGGTCGGTATTTCAGATGTGTTGCCCAAATCACTGGTGTCAAAGTGGCTAGCCCCTTTAATTAATAACGACCGTATTACCAACTTACACTGTATTGATGGCCAACAAGATGAACTGCTTGCACAAATGGCGATTCATAAGCTTGATTTAGTGTTAGCCGATAAACCGCTCGATACCACTTTATCGTTTAAGGCGTTTTGCCATGAAATAGGCAAAAGCCAAATCGCTCTTTTTGGAAACAAAACATGGCATTCGCAGTTACATAAGCAGTTTCCGCAATCTTTAAATAACAAGCCTTTAGTGCTGCCTGCAAAAGAAAGCCCCGTTGCGCGTGCTATGTATTATTGGCTGCAAGAACACAAGATTGAAATGACAATAGCTGGCCATGTTGACGACAGCGCATTAATGAAGTCGTTAGGTGAACAAGGGTTTGGCATATTCCCTGCGCCTATTTTGGTAAAAGCCGAAGTAGAGCGTCACTACGACGTTAATTATATTGGTACAATTGAAAATGTTTATCAGCATTATTATGCCTTTACGCCCGACAGGCTTATTAAAGACAGTATTTACGATGAATTTATAAAGCACGCTCAAACAACGTAAGCTTAGCGCTACTCGTCACGTAGTTATCAGTGTGTTTAACTAAGCGCCCTATTTTTAAATACTAAATTGTATTTAAAAAATAAACATTTCCTCATTTAGCTTTATATTAAATTTTTAACGTGGGTTGTGACTTTTAAATCATTAAATTGATTAGACTTTATTAAATAGCATACCTACCAGTACAAACGATAAGCACGTTCTAAAAGCATTGAATATTATTCAGGTTTTATATGAATAAACTGCATAGCTTACTTTATTAAATAGAAGTCTAGATGTCTAAATCGGGTTTTACCCCTCATCAGCAACTAATCAATATTGCTAACTTAATGAATTCACTCAAGCGTGAATCTGTCTCATGTTTTACCTGAAATAAACCCGTTTTTCTTCATGCTATATACCGCGTATAAATTCATTAACTCAGCAAAGCATCATTACTGCTTAACCGTTATGTCGGTTTAACAATCAGTTAATAAAAGCAGTAACCACTTAAATTGAAAGGATACGGCTATGAGCACTGATCTTACATTTACTATTAAAAGCACTAACTTGGACGAAAACTACAACCCATCAAACAACACACGTATTACGACCAACTTTGCTAATTTAGCAAGGGGTGAAAGCCGCCAACAAAACCTGCGTAATACCCTAAAAATGATCAACAATCGTTTTAATGCACTGGCCAGTTGGGATAACCCACAAGGGGATCGTTACGAGGTTGAGCTCAAGATCATTTCGGTTGATTTAGACATTGCGGGCAGTGGTCAGGCATTTCCGTCAATTGAGGTATTAAAAACCAATATTATTGACCGCCAAACTAACGAGCGACTTGAAGGCATGGTGGGTAATAACTTTTCATCGTATGTGCGCGACTACGACTTTAGCGTGTTATTGCTTGAGCATAACAAAAGCAAACCGCAATTTAGTATCCCTGATAACTTTGGTGACTTACACGGCAAGTTGTTTAAATGCTTTGTAAACTCAAATACCTATAAGCAGCACTTTAAAAAGCCACCGGTTATTTGTTTAAGCGTGTCTGATAACAAAACCTATCAGCAAACCGAAAATTTACATCCTATCTTAGGCGTAGAGTATCAGCCTAATGAGTCGTCGTTAACAGAGCAATATTTTAAAAAAATGGGCTTACAAGTGCGCTACTTTATGCCACCAAACAGCGTTGCACCGTTAGCGTTTTACTTTTTTGGTGACCTACTTAACGACTACAGCAACCTTGAACTAATTAGCACTATTAGCACCATGGAAACGTTTCAAAAAATTTATCGTCCAGAAATTTATAACGCCAACGCCGCCGCTGGTAGCCGTTATAAACCGAATTTAAAAAATGACGACCATTCGTTAACGCAAATTGTGTATGACCGCGCAGAGCGAGGCCAATTAGCGGTTGAGCAAGGCAAATTTACCGAGCAGCATTTTATTAAGCCTCATCAGTCAGTACTGCAGCAGTTCTCAGCAAGTATCGCTTAATCACACAACAAAATTAAAGGCAGCATTTATTATGAAAAAACTATTACCTACATCATCAGCAGGCAGCTTGCCAAAACCGTCATGGCTTGCTGAGCCCGAAACCTTATGGTCACCGTGGAAATTACAAGGCAGTGAGCTGGTTGATGGCAAACACGACGCCCTGCGTATTTCCCTGCACGAGCAACAAACTGCAGGCGTAGATATAGTCAGCGATGGCGAACAAACTCGCCAGCACTTTGTAACCACCTTTATTGAACACTTAAATGGCGTTGATTTTGAAAACCGTAAAACAGTTAAAATTCGCGACCGTTACGACGCCAGAGTACCCACAGTGGTTGGCCCTGTGTCTCGTACTAAATCGGTATTTGTTGAAGACGCCAAGTTTTTACGCCAGCAAACCAGCCAACCAATTAAATGGGCACTGCCTGGGCCAATGACCATGATCGACACCCTGTATGACGATCACTATAAAAGCCGTGAAAAACTAGCGTGGGAATTTGCTAAAATACTCAACCAAGAAGCCAAAGAGCTAGAAGCCGCAGGGGTCGATATAATTCAATTTGATGAACCCGCTTTTAACGTGTTTTTTGACGAGGTAAACGACTGGGGCATAGCCTGCCTAGAGCGAGCTATAGAAGGGTTAAAATGCGAAACCGCCGTGCATATTTGTTATGGCTACGGCATTAAAGCCAACACCGATTGGAAGAAAACCCTTGGCACCGAGTGGCGACAATACGAAGAAGTATTCCCTAAGCTGCAAAAATCGAATATAGATATTATTTCCCTCGAATGCCAAAACTCACATGTACCCATAGAGCTACTTGAACTCGTACGCGGTAAAAAAATAATGGTAGGCGCAATTGATGTAGCCACCAACACTATAGAAACCCCTGAAGAGGTGGCCAACACCCTACGCGAGGCACTTAAATACGTAGATGCCGACAAGCTCTACCCATGCACCAACTGCGGCATGGCCCCCCTGCCCCGCGACATCGCAAACGGTAAACTCAACGCCCTAAGCAAAGGTGCAGAGCTAGTACGTAACGAGCTATTAGCAGCGAATGTAGCTTAATTTTTAGTTATAGCTGCTACAAAAAAGCCACACTTTAACACATGTTGAGGTGTGGCTTTTTTAGTTAAAATGTAACGGGGGTTTACAGTTAAAATGCAAGGTGAAAGGCAAAAGGTGCTAGGGGAAAGGTTTTAAGTTTGTTGAATATTGGTTGGGTTGAGTGCAACAAACCTAGTGTCATTAAATAAATTTAACCGAGTCGCTAGGTATTAATTATTGAGTGGAAAGTACCCCATTTACAGAGAACGGCAACGTCCAAATTTGCGGACGGCTGAAGCGAAGCGTAAGACGTTCCCCAAGACTTGCTTGTTATGTGTTTGTTGAACCTAAGTACCCTTTATCTGCTGACTCAAACTGTTCTTTGCTAGAAAACGGCCAGTATTGAGCATCACCAAACTCATCCCATTTATCAAGTGTTGATTGACCGAACACGCCTAGCGTAAATGCCTTATAGACACTCTCCTTAAAACTTGCGGATGGCCATCTGTAATCAATATCCGATTTTAGAAATAACACCCATCTCGCAATGATTGACCGGTCCGCCTTACAAAGAGCATCTTTACCTTTTAGCTTGTATTCCTTCATATCCGAATAGAGACACCAGGCACCATGAGAAAATATTTCACTAATCGCCGGATCATCTGACTCTGGAATTTTATCTTCAAATTCATCATTTGAAATCAGCCCAGAAGACAAGCTTCTTATTAATTCAGCGGTTCGATTTCGATTTTCTCTATCAATCATGATTTACACATAACGCCGTTTTAAGCGGCTAATTGCAGTTGGCTAAAATAAGTGAGGCACGAACAAAAAGCCAACTGTAATTTGTCCGACTTGAAAACTCTTGTTAGGCAGCATTAAACAAACTTAATTATAGTGAGTAATAATTGCTCTCATCACCTTTGATTGAAGTTCATAAGTCTCATCACCGCCATTAGTTAAAATGACAATCTCAAGATCATGCTTCGGATAAAAAAATAATTCTGCTTGATAGCCATCTTGTGAACCGCCATGAGAATAAAAAGGCTCATCACCCCAACCTATAATCCAACCTAAACCAAAGGAGCCATCATTACCTGCATCACTATGCACTTTTGTCATCGAAATTAACGATTTTTGACTAATAATTTGTCCCTCTTTCAATGCAACAATAAAGTTGTTCAGGTCTTCAATACTACTGACTTGAGCCATTGCCCCTGTGGTATATTGACGAATACCAAAAATAGATTCCGTTTTAGCATAATTAAGGGCGTCATTAGGCTTAATAGTGACGCCTTTCTCGACAATGTAGCTATTTTTCATATTTGCAGGAACAAAGATATTCTCACTCAAATATTCTGAAAAACTAACTCCGCTAACTTTTGCTATAACCTCAGCTAACAATACGTAACAACTATTACAATAAATCGCTTTATCGAAAGCTTGTGGTTTAACCTTAATCATATTTGAGGAAATAAACTTTATAACATCCTGATTTGTTGATAAATTTACTAAGTTCAGGTTTGAATCAGAGAAGAAGTCATCAGAAATATACACTCTATGAGATAGTAAATACTTTATCGTAATATCTTTCCAACCTGTGGGTAGCTCTTGAATGTATTTGGTTATTTGATCGTCTAGAGAAAGCTTTTTCTGCTCAACTAACTTCATAATTGCCAGTGCAGTAAAAGGTTTACTAATTGAGCCAATTCTAAACCCTGTATGAGAGCTAATCGAATTATTATTAACTTTATTAGCAAGCCCTTTACTTAACTGATAAATAATTTCATTATTTTTTTTAACTAAAACACTAACACCTGGCTGGTCTTCTTTTTGCTTTGAAAGTATTACATTTAAGTTATCTACAAGAGAGCTTTTATCTTGAGAATGTACAACACCAATTACAGGTGTGCTTGCTAAATAGATAAGTAAAATCAGAAAAACTTGAGTTATAATTTTTTGCATTATTTCTTCTTCCTTGACTGAGGCACAACTTAACCAGCTGCCTAACAATTTAATAGTGCGCTCATTGCTGCCGACTCAACGCTCTTTTATCTACTTATTTAGTTTTAGCAAATAACCTAAGGTATTACTATCAATAAGTTTTCTGAAAATTTAAATAGAACAATATGTGCTATTTGCTCATTTTTATAAATATGTGAGCAAATAGCTGTTTGACCAATCGATTAGCTATTATATTTATCCAATCTCCATGCTCAGTTTTTGATCATACCTGACTACTCACAAGGCTATCTCGAAAAGACAGGCTAATAAACCCTATTACTTAATTTCATTTATAACTAGCACTTATAAACTCAACAGCCGTTCTAGCCATTCTAAAACGATCGAGTATCTCGGGTTTGAAAGTGCTGTTTCCTTAATTAAAATGTTGCGGGGTTTCTGTTAGCGTTTATAGCGTGGGTGTTGTTGCTGTACCTTATTATATAACAAATCAACAACGTTGAGCAGTCGTTCAAAGTAAGTTAAGCTCGAAACAATTAGGCTACAAGTAACTTAAATTTTGGGAGCAAACATGGCAACCACACTCGCATTTGACGTATACGGCACGCTTATAAACACCCACGGCGTACTATCCTTACTTGAAAATATGATTGGCGATAAAGCGCAAAACTTTTCAAATACATGGCGTGAAAAACAGTTGGAGTATTCGTTTAGGCGCGGTTTGATGCAAAACTATGTTCCGTTTTCAGTATGTACTAAACAGGCGTTAGACTACGCTTGCCTAGCGCACAAAACACCACTCTCTGATGATCAAAAACAGCAATTACTTGAGCAATATAAAATTTTACCCGCTTTTGACGATGTTAAAAAAGGGCTTGAGCAACTTAAAGCACAAAATTACAGGTTGTTTGCATTTTCTAATGGCGCTGCTGATGCGGTAAATACTTTGCTCGAAACGGCAGGCATAAGTGATTATTTTGAAGGTGTTGTAAGCGCCGACGATATGAAAACATTTAAACCAAACCCAGGTATTTACAGCCACTTTTTACGCGAGGCAAATTCAACGGGTGCTAACACGTGGCTTATTTCGAGTAATCCGTTTGATATAACCGGCGCTATTTCGCATGGCATGCGCGGTGCGTGGATAAAGCGTTCTGAGGATTCTATTTTTGATCCATGGGAAATTCAGCCAACCACCACAGTAACCGATTTAGTTGATTTAAAAGCCAAATTAGTAAGTTAAAAACGAGCCCCTTTTTTTGTGGCTTATCAAAAACCAACGCTGTAAAGGGCTTTACGGGCGCAGTTATACGCGCCCTAGCCTGATTTTATTGCTTCAATTACTGTATTCATGCGCTTTGCCATTGGCCTATTACGGTGATGGCACACATAAATATTTTCGCTAATCGGATTAGCTAAGTGGTGCGTTTTTATCAGTCCGGGTTTATTAAATGCGCTAACAGCATGCGCAGGTAAAACCGTAAAACCCAACCCTAAACTTACTGGCTCAAGTATTAAACTTATTTGGTTAGAAAACCCCGTACGCTTAATTTGATCAACATGCTCAAACTCACTGTAGTTTTCGCTAAGTAAAAGCTGCGCGTGGTGTTTTGCATCGGGGTGGCCAATAAAGCCAAGCTCACATAAAACCTCCCACGTTGGGTTTTTAATATGTGCAGGGGTTACTAATAATAAAGCTTCTTGACCAATTTTGTGGCTAGTAACTTCGCTAAGGGTTGGCGCTTGAGTTAAAAAGCCAATATCGGCACTGTGGTTTGCCACCGCTTGTTCAACACTGGTATTTGGAGCAAAGCGGTAATCTATAACTAGCTCCTTGTGCTCTACCTGCATTGCTAATAGTTGATTGTAAAACTTTAGCCCACAACTACCAGGCGATTGTATTTTTACTAGGCCGCTGTAAGGCGAGTCATCTTTTAATTGTTGTTCTAAAAATTGCCATTCTTTTAATAACAAGCTTCCTTGCTGATATAAGTTTTGCCCATGTACGGTAAGGGTAAATTGTTTACCGTGGCGCTCTAATAGCGCGCAGTTTACTTGTTGCTCTAGTTTTTTAATATGCTGACTTACGCCCGATTGGGTCATAAATAAGCGCTCGGCGGTTTGGGTAAAGTGATTTACCTCAACCAACGTGCAAAACGTGTTTAACCATGTCGGGTTTATCATTACAAAACATACTCAAAATGATGATTAATGATAATTTTACTTAATAACTCATGGTTCGTAAACTAACTCCATCAACTCGTTACAAAACAAGCCACACGTTAAAGAGGACAGATTATGAGTCATACATATCCACGTAGTTTTTCGCACATTGGTATTTCAGTACCTGATGTTGAAAAAGCCGTAGAGTTTTACACTAAGGTGATGGGCTGGTACACCATAATGGAGCCTACCGTGATCACTGAAGATAACAGCCCCATTGGCGAAATGTGTACCGATGTATTTGGTCCAAATTGGGAAAAATTTAAAATAGCGCACCTTTCAACAGGCGACCGAATTGGGGTAGAAATTTTCGAATTTAAAGACCAAGAAAACCCTAAAGACAACTTTGAATACTGGAAAACCGGTATCTTTCATTTTTGTGTACAAGACCCAGATGTAGAAGGCTTAGCGGATCGTATTGTTGCTGCAGGTGGTAAAAAACGTATGCCAGAACCACGTTACTACTACCCTGGCGAAAAGCCATACCGCATGATCTACATGGAAGACCCGTTTGGTAACATCCTTGAGATTTACAGCCACAGCTACGAGCTTATTTACAGCGCAGGCGCTTATTAAATAGCACTTAGCTTAAGCTAAAAACAAAGGCCGCAGTATTTATTTACTGCGGCCTTTTTGTTTTAAATAGACTTGTAGATTATTAGTTTGGCTAATTTAGGGTTTATAAAAATCAATCTCTTCATTTGAGTGATTATAGGTACATACACTGATAGCTTACTAGTTACACAAACTGGTTCTAAAGGAAAAACATGAATCCGTTACTGCTAAACAAGTGAAACCAATAATAACTGTTAATGCAAATGGTGATAAAATAAATGGGTCAACTAAGAGTTACCATTAAACTCAAAGGTGCCTGCTGATATTTTTTCCATTCCATAAGTACTGATTAGCGCCCAGGGTAGTGCCAAAAAGCTAATCAATAAAGCAAAATATCTTGCCAATTATTATCAGTATTCTAGGTTATCAAGTGACTGCTGAGTGCGATGAGCAGACATTGAAGGTTTTTAATGTCTGAAGTCAAGATTTGCTCCCATTCACTTAATTAGTAAATAAATCAAATACATTACCTAGCGTACTAGCTTTACCACGATAAAATTCAGTGTAAGTACAATTAGAACAAATAACTGCTGTAAACTTGCGATTTTGCATATCAAAAACTTTAGACCAACCACTACCTGTGGTAGAAATTGTATCTGTGTCGTAATCAGTACAATCACATTTCGGGCATTTCCAATTCTTCGACATAATAACTCCTTGTTTGATGAAAACACTAATACTTATAAAAAGCCTGTAGACTAACTCGTTTTTTATTTGTTTTTGTTAATGAATCAGCCATAGCCGAGTTCCTATTTTGGTTCAATCAGTTATCGCTATTTTACATCAAATATAAGACGACAATGTGCAGTTGTTTTAGTTGGCGTTTTGGAAGGAATTGCGGCGTTTGCGTGGCTTTATTTTAGGTTAAAAGGGCTTTCCCTCATACATGCAGCCTGTATAAAAGCCGAGAAAGCCGAGGGGCAAATCTTGACTGCAGACATTATGAAGCACGAACAAAGCCAACTGTTTTTTGTCCACGCTTTTAATTTGCCTTGTTAGCAATACATTGCACACGTTTCATATAGCCATTCTTAGTTAAAACCTGAGAGCCCGATGGGTAACTATTAATAAGAAGAGCGCCACTTTCCAGATGCCATGTTGATACGGGCATACCGACTAAGCTATATAACTTTTCAATTTCAAAATCTGAGTTTATGAAATGAATATCACCATAATTCCACGATAAATGGGCTAAGCCTGATGTGACAACTAAACCGAAAGGCATTTCAAAAATATCTTTTACATTCATACGCTCGATGAGTGTGATCTTATCGTTTTCATCGATTAAAAGTAACTCACCTCCGAATTCACCATTATTACTACCTGTGATGCTCTTTTTCCCCAAGTTTATAACTACATGTGGCTGTATTATTTGGTGCTCAATAGCCGTTTTTTCATCGGAGTAAGGTGAGCTTCTAGGAAAAGACTTTTTGTACTTACCTGTCGCTCCATCCAAAAGTTCAAGCTTCCATATTCTTGGCTTTGAATCATTTTGTGTAGATTCAAGAAACTCTTTTACGCCAACCTCTGTAACCTCACTTTTAACAGTACCTTTTAATACTGTTTTATTAAGATATTTAGTAGGTTCATAAGAGGCACAATTTATCTTTTCGAATACATTAGCAAATGAATTGAAGGATAATATGAGTGCAATAATGGTAAAGTATTTCAAGAAACATCCTTGTTATTGCTAACAGTTTTATTAGAAGACACTTTCCCTATTTTAGCGCGAAAACATCCTAATGTTGTGAGCTCATATTAATAACAAATACTATAAGTTATTACCAGATATATATATTATGCTTTCTGTAGCTTATATAAACATGTAAAAAAGAGGAAAGTTTCCTCTTATTATTACTAAACAAATGATGACTCAACTGAATGACTGCTTCTCGCTCTTTGCCGAGGCTCAGCTAAGTGCCATAAGCCGACTATCAGCCGTAACTCGTTTCTGCCCCAAAATGAGTTAACGTAAATGCTCTAAGGGTGGCTTTGAACGGAGAGCAGGCAGTCGAACAAAATCCTTTTAGACAAAATGTGATTTAACGTAATTATTCTATAGGTCGCAGAGTTACCCTAAATTCGAGGCTTGCTCATCTGATGCGGAAAGACCACTGTTAAATATTGACTTGGAACAGGTAAAAACTACTTTGAATTTAACTCTATCCCATTCGCCTCTGACCATTTTCTTAAATCATCTAAAATAGAAAGTGCTGATTTGCCAAAATCAGTAAGTTCATATGTAACAGCTATGGGTCTGTCGCTTATAACCCTTCTAATTACCATACCTTCTTCTTCAAGTTCCTTGAGACGTTGATCAACCATTTTTTTTGTTGCGCCGCCTAGCATTCGAGCTAAATCATTAAATCGGACTGGCTCATCTTTTAAATGATAAATGATTGATCCTTTCCATTTTCCACCGATCAAACGCATACCTTTTTCAATCGCGCAAGGCTCCATGCACGCGTTATAAACTTTTTTTCTTCCCTTAGTATCTGTTTTTATATAACTTTCCACAGTTGCTCACTCATTTTACTTAGGTTACTAAAAGTATACTAATTGATAGTTGTATGTAGGTATATAAAATATACCACGGTTACGCATTCAGAATAAATTTTATTTTTGGAGAAACTCAAATGAGCAATATTTTAATTATTAATGGTCACCAATATTACCCTTTTTCAGAAGGTAAGCTAAACGCCACGCTAGTAGAAAAAGCAGTTTCTATATTAGAGGCAAAAGGCCACAAAACTCGCGTAGTTACGACCTTAGAAGAGATTAATGTTGAGAAAGAACTTGAAAATCATCAATGGGCTGACATCGTTATTCTTCAAACCCCGGTAAACTGGATGGGTGTTACTTGGTCATTCAAAAAATACATGGATGAAGTTTATACAGCGGGTATGGGTGGTGCATTATGTGTTGGTGATGGTCGTGACGCATCTGCACCTAAAAAGAACTATGGCATGGGTGGCACACTAACTAATACAAAATACATGATGTCTCTAACGTTAAATGCGCCAGAAGAAGCGTTTAATGATGAAAACGAATTCTTCGATGGAAAATCAATTGATGACCTATTATTCCCTATGCATATGAACTTCAAGTTTTTTGGTATGAAGACTATGGAAACATTTGCATGCTTTGACGTGATGAAAAATGCCGATGTTGAAAGCGACTTCAAACGTTTTGAAGCTCACATTACCAAGCATTTTTAAGGGGCAGTTATGAGCGTTGAATATACTACTAAATTACACGCGGGTACTGACTTCCCTGCAGTAGCCAACGAGGGTCAAATCTTGACTTCAGACATCAAAACTTTTGACTGGCTGCTCTTCGCTCATAACAGCCAGTCATGCATTTATAATCTTTCCATCTAAACGCTAACTTCAGGTATCAGCCACTACACGTCACGCTTCAATATTTAGCAGTGGCTGTCATTGTATATAGGGTTATTTATAGATTAATTAACTGCAAAATCGCGAGTTTCTAAATAGCTTGGGGCGCTTTTGAAACAGGCTTTTAGCTTACTGGTAAGCGCTGTTTCTGGTGCATCACACATTAACTTGCCATTATATTTCTCGTTAGTTAGTGCTACTAAAATTAACGAGTCATAGCTTGGTTTACTTTGTATTTTATGAATTACCATCCCCTGCTCTGCTGAAACCTTTATTAAATCAAACTCTGCTTTTGTGGGTTTTGTTACAGCGAGTTTTTTAATGTATAGCGGGTTTTTAAAAGTCAGCTTTGTCGAAAACAGAGCCGTACCTCCGCGCTCAAAATGGCCATTAAACACAATGGTGTTTAATGTGGGTGTCAGCTTATTTATTAATAAATTTAAATCAAATTTGGTTGGTAAAATGGTGATCTGAGTTTGTTTTTTTAGTGACTCGTTCAGTGCTTTTTTAATTATTTTAAGATGGGTGTCATTGGTGGTTACTTCGTACACTATTTGGTAGTTGTGTGGGGGGGCGTATAAAGGCATGTGGCTGGCAAGTACTTTATCGCCGGCTAATATAAGCGCCATGCCATGAAAGCCCACATAGCTGTGGGCTTTATGTGTGTTGTGTGCATTGTGCTGAGGGTCGCTCGCAAGTGCTGCGCTCGACAATAAAATAAAAAATAGCAGTATGTGTTTCATATTAATGCTCAAAAATAATTTAGCACTACTATAATCTGGTATTTATATATAAATAATCGATAATAAGTTATTAGTTGTTTCCTGTTAGTCAATACGGTTTGGTGCTATGCATTTAGATGACATTGAAAAAGTAATTCATATGGCGAGTTCGCAAAACCTGCACACAACCGCTAAGCATTTTAATATTACCCCAGGGGCGCTGTCTAAAACGCTAAAAAAGGTTGAGGCAAACTTAGCCACTGAACTGTTTAATCGTGTGGGCAAAACCTTAGTACTTAATGATAAAGGCAAAGAGTTTGTTAAGCACAGTAGTGATTTAGTTCATAATTACCAGCAGCTTATTAGCCGTTTTAAAAGCGATAATCATAAATTTAATGCAGTTATTGCAGGCCCTGCAATTTTACTTAAAAGTGGTTTAAAAAAGTTACTTACCCCTCTTGGCAACCTGCCTTGTTCGGTACGTATTAATAATGTATTTGAAGGTGAAGCTATAAGCCAAGTGGCGTCGGGCGCTGCGCATATTGCGCTAGTTACTCGCGAGGCATTAAATAATAGCTCACACGCTAATTTAGTGGCGATTGATTTATTTAATACAGGGTTTAGTTTGGCTGGAGCTGCTGATCATCAGCTAGTACAAACTGGCTCTTTAACGCTTAATAAAAACCAATTACTGCACGCAGCTTTTGCATGCCCGCTGTTTTCGCCATTGTGCGGCCTTGAACAAGGAGTAGGCTCCGACGGCTGGCAAGACGATATTGCACCGCGCAATATTGTATTTAGATGTAGCGATTACAGTGCATTAATAGAGGTAGTACAAAGTGGCTTGGCGTTGGCGTATTTACCAAATTTTGTGATTGATGATTTAGGGTTTACAAAATTAACTGTAAAGGGGGTTAACAGTCATTACAGTGAAGACATTGTGTTAATTTATAAACCATCGAAGGCTGATGGGTGGCTTAATAAACTCATGTATTCGTTATAAAAAGCGCTTTAGCCACTACACTAAAGCGCTTTAGGATGAAAACTACATTACAAAATAGCAAGGTGGTTAAAAATACTAACCCGCAATAATACCTAATTACTTTGCGGGGCTAAAGGTGGAAATACCTGCGTAAAAAAACTCTTATTTACGACTGCACAGATGCAGAAGGTAGAGCAAAGCAGGAGAAATTGCCGAGAGCAACTAAATAACAAATATTTTGGCTGGCTATCAACACGTTTTTCCACACTTAAGTAGATCACTTAATCAAGCGAAATGGTACAAGTACAATTAACCGACAATACAACAAAGTAAATTATGTTATATTATAACAAAAATGATAGCACAATAAATTAATAAGCAATACTTTTTTTATTCCTACAAACGGCTAATTATTACACTAGCGACTCTGGTGGCATCACGTTAATATGGTGCTCTACTTATAGTTACATAACGATAAAAACATGACTTTAAAAACAAACGCTTTGATTTACTTTTTAGCCTTTTGCAGTGGCTTTTGCATTATGGGGATTGAGCTATTAGGAGGACGTATTTTAGCGCCTTACTTCGGCAGTAGTGTACATATTTGGGGCAGTATTATTACTGTGTTTATGCTTAGCTTGTCCTTTGGTTACTTGCTTGGCGGTAAGCTAAGTACAAAAAATGCGTCGCTGACTAAATACGGATTAATATTTTTAGTTGCGAGCATTATGGTTGTGCCTATTACGTTGTTTGCTGAGCCCATAATGGAATTTATTTTTACCCATATTGAAGATAGCCGTTATGGCTCATTACTCGCTTCTACTGCGTTGTTTTTTATTCCAACCATTATATTAGGTATGATTTCGCCGTACTCAGTCAGGTTGCTGGTTACCGACAGCGAAAGAAGCGGCCAAGTTGCAGGTATTTTGTATTTTGTAAGCACGCTTGGCAGTGCCTTGGGCACTATTATTACCTCTTTTTACTTTGTACTCGCGTTTGATGTAAACACCATTATTAGTGCCTTTGCTACTACGTTGGGTGTGTTAGGTGTTGTTGCAATTGCTGTAAACAGTGTTGCTAATAATAAGGAGCTTGCGCATGCTTAAATATGTATTTTTAGCACTTAGTGTGTTTTCAGGCGCTGCTTTAGCTAATGTTATTCACGAAGAGCGCTCTTTATATCGCAATATTATTGTGGATGAAACTCGCGATTTACGCTGCTTAAAATTTAACACTAAAAGTAGCCAAACAAGTCAAAGTTGCATGTACAAAAACGACCCCGACAAGCTCGTTTTCAACTACACAAAGCTTACTTTTGCAAGTTTATTAGTAACCGAAAACCCTAAAAATGTATTAATTATTGGGCTTGGGGGAGGCACATTGTCGAATGTTATTCATGAGTTATACCCTGCGGCTAAAATACACAATGTAGAAATAGACCCCGCTGTATTGAGTGTGGCTCGCGACTACTTTAGCTTTATTGAAAACGATAAAGTGACATCTAGTGTCCAAGATGGCCGTATTTTTATTAAACGCGCGGCTATTAAAAAGAAAAAGTACGATTGGATCATTCTTGATGCGTTTAACGGTGACTACATTCCTGAGCACCTGTTAACCAAAGAGTTTTTTGAAGAGGTTAAAGGTGTGTTGGCTGATGGCGGCGTAGTTGCTGCGAATACATTTTCGAGTAGTAAACTATACGAGCATGAGTCGGCAACTTACCATAGCGTGTTTGGCGATTTTATTAACGTAAGCCGCGCTAATCGAAGCAACCGTATTATTTTAGCGGGTTTTAAAGCTATGCCAACTAAGGCTCAACTTAACGAACGTGTTAAAGCGCTTGGGCCCAAGCTTAAAAAATATGATGTAGATATAAACGCCATAAGCAATTACATGCAGTACACAAAAGATGAGCAAGATTGGCCTAAAAATACCAAAATTCTAACCGACCAATACTCTCCTGCTAACCTACTTAACTTTTAATATGTAATGCGCCTTGCACTAATATAGTTAGGCGCATCCATTTAGGTTTATTGCTAAAACTTAATATTACCGCGCAATGCTTTTGTTTGGCCGTGTTTAGTTTTTTTATCCATGCGTTTACGCTGCGAATTACGGCTTGGTTTAGTTGCACGGCGGGCTTTATTGACCTTGGTAGCGCTTAATATGAGATCTTTTAAGCGTTTTAACGCGTCTTCGCGGTTAAGCTCTTGGGTACGGTGGCTTTGTGCTTTAATGATGAGAACACCCTCTTTGGTGATCCTCGAATCGTTTAAAGCAAGTAAACGTTCTTTGTAAAAGTCTGGTAATTTAGAGCGATTAATATCAAAACGTAAATGAATGGCGCTGGCGACTTTGTTAACGTTTTGGCCACCGGCACCTTGAGAACGAATAGCGGTGAGCTCTAATTCCCACTCATCAATAGTGACTGTATTTGAAATTGTTAACATTGCGTTCAGTTTCCGTTGCTAAAAATGCATTGTACCATTTGTACATTGACTTAGGGTGAATAAGCTAAATAGGCGGTTAATGCAAAGTTGAGTAAGCATTTACGCCAATAAATAAATTTAGATTGGCATAGGCAATTATTTAGTTTTTAATTGCGCAGCCTTTATACGGGCCTAATATAATAATCGATTTTCGATAATAGGAAGTACCAGCATGAAAAAATTACTTGTATCACTGAGCTTGTTAGCAATGAGCTTTTCTGGTTTTGCTAAAGATATCACCGAAGGTGATTTACAAAGCTACATGAAAGCCTTACCTGCTATAACAAGCTGGGCGAGCTCTCAAGACGCGTTAAAAAACGTAGACTTAGGCAGCATGCTAGGTGCAACCGCAGATCAAACTACAGCAGAGCAAGGCGCGCTTGCAAATACAGCCCTCAATATGATTAAAGAGCAATCACTGTATAAAAGCTTTGCGAGCGTAACAACTCGCTATGGCTTTACGCCTGAGCAGTTAATTACCGTGGGTTCTGAAGTGTCTATGGCATACATAGAAAACCTTAAATCGGGTTTGTCTGATGAAAATAAAGAAACAGCAAACAAATTAATGGGTGGTTTTCAAAGCATGAAAAGCGCTAAAGATAAAGGTGCTACATCGTTAATGGGTTCGTTAGGTAATGCGTCAAGCGCTGCTGATACAACCGAGTCACTTGTTAGCGAAAGTAATTTAGCATTAGTAAGTGAATACATGCCACAGCTTAAAAAGTTGTTTGCACTTTTATAAGTATTAAACAATTAAAAAAGGTGGCATTTGCCACCTTTTTTAATACCTAAAATTTATAACACTCACGACATTTTACGAATTGTACTAAGTGGTGCAATTCGTAAAATCCAATGCAGAAATGCCCAAGGCCAGCTTGGCACAAAGCTGTTGGCTTTTTCTTTATTTATTGCTTTTACCAGTGCTTTGCAGCCAGTTTCGGTATCAACAATAAACGGCACTGTTTTTACTTTTTCGTTTATTTCGCTTCTTATAAAACCTGGATGTACACAGCTTACTTTTATAGGCGTGTGCATTACATCTATGCGTATGCCCTCACTTAATGAGGTAATAGCCGCTTTAGTGGCGGCGTAAACGGTCATGGCGCGCCTAAAACCACGTACAGCACTAATAGATGAAATAGTCACTAAATGACCATGGTTTTGCGCTCTAAAAATTTCCATTGCGGCTTCAGCTTGCGCAAGTGCGGCCACAAAGTTAGTTTGTGCGGTTTGTTTATTGGCATTAAAGTAACCCGTACCAATAGAAGCACCCTTGCCCATCCCTGCATTTATAATTACTCTATCAAGGCCGTTAAGCTCATCTTTAAAGGCATTAAATACGCTAAATACTTGTTCGTGATCGTTAACATCAAGTACTTTTATGCTAATGGTTATATTTGGGTTTATTTGTTCAAGCTCACTTTTTAGCTGCTCTAACAGCTCAAAGCGCCGAGCACATAAAGCAAGATTACAACCTTGTTTTGCAAACTCTTTTGCCATGCCTTTGCCTAAGCCTGAACTTGCACCTGTTATTAGTATGTTTTTGCGCATAATTAGATCCTTAGGTGTATGTAATTAATTTTTGTTGTGGGTGGCACTCTAAAAAGTGATGTTCGTTTAAACTGCTAATGCTTAACTGACGGTTTGCCCCTTTGCCGCGCGCCACTACTTTGGTTACGCCTGCGTTTACTAAGCTCCAATTAATATCAATAAAGCGCTCGAGCTTTAGCCCCATTAAATGGCTGGTTATGATACTAATAGGCCCGCCAGAGGTATAAATAAGTACCTTTTTACCGTGGTTTTCATTGGCTATTTGTTCAAGGGCACCCAGTACTCGTGCAGTAAATGCATTAAAGCTTTCGTTATACTGAGTGCTGTCGGGATTGAGTACCCATTTCTGTATGGCGCTGATAAATACCGTTTTAAAGTATTCCATAGGCTCGGCTTGCTTGCTAAGTGCAGCGCGCACTTGGCTTGGGGTGGCAAGCTCTGGGTTATAAACCGCTAAAATGTGTTCGTGATCGTACTCGTTTAAACGCGCATCGTTTATTACCACAGGCGTATTATTAATACTTGCTAAACTAAGCTCTGCGGTTTGATTATGGCGTAGCATAGTGCCTGCAAATACCGCATCAGGCGTAAGCTGCTTTTGTGCTAAATATTCACCCAGTAGTGTGGCTTGCTGTTGCCCTTTTGTTGAGAGCGTATCGTAATTGTCAGCCGAAAAACTGGCCTGCCCATGGCGTACTAAATATAAAATACACATTAGACTTTACCTTGGGTGTTAATGGCTTTTTTACAGCGCCATAAAAGGTAATGTACAAACAGCCAAAAGTGTTTAAAGGCGGGGTTTTTAGTTTGCCCATGGTGATAGCGGTAATAAATTTGCTGCACAATGCCGGCAAGCCTAAATAGCCCGTACACTTCGTAAAAGGTAAAGTCATCTACGGTTATATTCATTTTTTTACAGTAGTAGGCCACCACTTCTTTGCGCGTTAGCATACCCTCTAAGTGAGTGGGTTGACGGCGCGTGGCTTGGGCTAAAAAGTCATCTCCTGGCTCTACCCAGTAAGCCAGTGTATTACCCAAATCCATAAGTGGGTCGCCAAGGGTGGCAAGTTCCCAATCTAAAATACCCAGTACGTTGGTGTAGTCGTTTGCATCAAGCACAACGTTATCAAACCTAAAGTCGTTATGTGTTATGCAAATGCGCTCGTTACTTGGCATGTTGTTTTCAAGCCATTTAATTACTTTTTTGCCGCTGGGTACATTCCAAGTTTTGGCTTTAGTAAAGCGCTCGCTCCAGCCGCTAATTTGGCGCTGGGTGTAGCCTTCACCTTTGCCTAAATGGCTTAAATTGGCCTGTTTGTAATCTACTTTGTGTAACTCTACTAGGCAGTCGAGTACGTTTTCGCACAGCTTTTTGGTGCGCTCGGGCGTGGGGGTTAATCCGCGTGGTAAATTTTTACGCGGAATTATCCCCGTAAGCTTTTCCATAACGTAAAAATCGGTGCCGATTATGTTTTCATCGTCGCAAAACGCCTCCATATTTGGCACATAGCCGTAAACTGGTTTTAGCGCTTGCTGTAATTTAAACTCGCGGCCCATATCGTGTGCGCCTTTGGCTTTGGTGCCTTTGGGCGCACGGCGTAATATAAGCGATTGCTCTGGGTACTCTAGGCAGTAGGTCCAGTTTGATGCCCCCCCTGCGTATTGAGTAACACTTGGCTCGCCAGTTAATTGTGTAATGTGTTGCTTAAGCCAGGCATCTACTTTTTGTGTGTCGAGCTCTTCGCCTTGGCGTACGTTTTTGGCTTGATCTAATAATTGTGTGTTCATTGCTAGCCTTTATTATTTTGATTTTAAACGTTGCATAGAGCGTGTTTTTTTCAGCATGCTTTTAATGTACCACTCAACGGGTAGTAGTTTTTTCATTAAAAAGGCCTGTTTACCTAATTTATGGGTCAAAATTAAAAATGGGCGTTTAAGTGACTGTGTATAAATAATATCGGCAACTTGTTGTGCGTTTATGGGAGAGCGCTCAAAGGCACGATTAAGCATGGTTTTCATGGCCGGCTCGCTAGTGCGCATTGATTCATCAAGATTGGTTTTAAAAAAGCTTGGGCACACTACGCTTACATCTATATTATCGTGGGCGAGTTCAAGCTTTAGGGTTTCGCTAAAGCCAATAACCGCTGCTTTTACGGCGTTATAACTGCTCATAAACGGAATAGGGGTAAGCCCTGCTTGTGAGGCTATATTAATAAAGTAGCCTCCGCCTTGTTGCTTAAATACGGGGTAAAACGTTTGGCACACCCGCACCATAGAGAGCAAATTAATATCCATAATCCACTGCCATTGCTCAAGCGATTCGCCCTCAAGCGAGCCACCCGTGGCTACGCCTGCATTATTTATAACAATATCTACGCCTTGCCACTTAGTTTGGATAATATCGTAAAGCCCCTTTACATCTGCTTGCTTGGTTACATCGCAGGCGTAAAAAAAAGCATCGGCTTTTAGTGCTTGCAGCTCACTAATGGTTATGGCTGCACGCTCGGCGTTTATATCGGCAATACAAATTTGTAAGTTAGCGCCCAAATTACTTGCGTAACTCAGGGCTAACGCTTTACCCAGCCCTGTGGCTCCACCTGTTATTATTAGTCGTGTTTTCATGGTGTTGCCTTAGCGGTATTTGTTAAGTTCGAGGCGCGAAACCATGCCCATGTGTACTTCGTCTGGGCCATCTGCAAGGCGTAAAATACGCCCCATTGCATTAAACGAGGCAATAGGAAAGTCGCTCGACACCCCAGCGCCACCAAACACTTGTATTGCCATATCTGAGACCATTTGCAGCATATTAGGCACGACTACTTTTATGCTCGATATTTCGGTCATGGCATGTTTAACGCCTTGAGTGTCTATTTTCCATGCCGCGTGCAGCGTTAATAAGCGGGCTTGATCTATTGCCATACGCGCCTGCGCTACACGTTCTAAATTACCGCCTAATTTAAGTAAGGGTTTACCAAAAGCGCTGCGCGACAGGCCTCGTTTAATCATGAGCTCTAAACAGCGCTCTGCTGCGCCAATTGCGCGCATACAATGATGAATTCGCCCAGGCCCTAAGCGCCCCTGTGCAATGGCAAAGCCTTTGCCTAACCCTAAAATAAGGTTTTGCTTTGGTACGCGTACGTTATTAAATTCCATTTCACCGTGGCCGTAGGGGGCATCAAAATCGCCACAGGCACTTAGCATACGCTTAATGTTTACACCGGGTGTGTTTAGCGGCACAAGTACCATTGAATGCTGGCTGTGTTTATCGTTTTCGGGATTGGAAAGCCCCATAAAAATAGCCACCTGTGCATTGGGATGACCAAGGCCGGTGGTCCACCATTTTTTGCCATTTAAAATGAGATCTTCGCCATCAACATCTATAGTTGCTTGCATGTTTGTCGCATCTGATGAAGCGACATCGGGCTCGGTCATGGCAAATACAGAGCGTATTTCGCCATTTAATAAAGGCGTTAGCCACTGCTGTTTTTGCTCATCATTTGCAAAGTGGTACAGCACTTCCATATTGCCAGTGTCGGGGGCGTTACAGTTAAATATTTCTGAGGCAAATAAGCATTTACCCATTTGCTCTGCAATAGGGGCGTACTCTAAGCAGGTTAAGCCTTGTGCTAGCGCTGCATCGGGTAAAAATAAGTTCCACAGGCCAGCGGCTTTCGCTTTCGCTTTTAATGGCTCAATGTGCTCACTTAGCTGCCAAGTGGTCCAATCGTTTGAATTATTTTTAGCATGGTTATGCGCAACTACCGCTTGCTCAATAGGCAAGATGTGTTCATCCATAAAGGCAGTTACACGCTTTAGGTAGTCTTGGCTTTTTTGGCTTGGCTCAAAGTTCATTAGGGTTGCCTGTTTATTTTTTAGTTAACCCAGCATAAAACATTCGCCTCAATGAATTAAATGAAATATATTACCAGTTAAGTGTGAATTACATTCATAGTGTGAGCGGGTAATAATGATTGAAGCTAAAAATATTCAGCAGTTAGATTTAAATTTACTTAAAATATTTGAATGCCTATACCGTGAAAAAAACATGAGCGAAACCGCAAAGGTGCTGTACATAACGCCCTCAGCAGTTAGCCATGCTATAAAACGTTTGCGCACTGTATTAAACGATCCGTTATTTGAGCGCCAAGGGCAATTAATGCTGCCCACCCCTGCGTGCCAACGTATGGCACCCGAGCTAATAGATTTACTCGAAAAATTACGCCAAGTGCTACAAGCCTGCGGTGACTTTAATTTAGAGACCACAGCGCAAACCTTTAAAATAGCTCTGCACGATGCAATAGAGCCTATTGTTTTGCCTAAATTGCAACTTGCATTGGCAAAACATGCTCCCAATGCAAGCTTAGCGAGCGTAAAATTAAGCCGTGAAGATATGCATAAGCAATTAGCTAATCATCAAATAGATATGGCAATTGATGTAGCACGGCCAATAAAAGCGCCCATTAGCCACGCTGTTCTCTCAAGCGATCACTTTTGTGTACTCATGAAAAAAAACCACCCGCTTAAAAACCAACTCAATATAGACAATTATTTAGCGGCTAAGCATGTGGCGGTATCTAACCGGGCAACAGGTACTGTTATTGAAGATATTGCGTTATTGCAATTGAGTTTTAATAGGCATGTAGCTATACGTTGTCAAAATTATTTTGCCGCGAAAGAGGTAATAAAAGACGCGCCATTTTTACTTACTTTACCTTCAATGGTTGCTAGTCAATTGTTGGATGACACACTAATAGCAAGGCCTGTGCCCACCACTATGCCTGCTATTTATCAGCATTTATATTGGCATCAAAGTACTGATAAAGACGACGCGTTAGTATGGTTACGCGGGCAAGTGCAGCATATTTTTAAACGTTAATAGCTATAAAAAAAGCGCCAAATTTAGTGAACTAAATTTGGCGCTTCGCATTTTTTAAGCGTTTACAAGGCGTTTGTTTTTAAACTTAAGCCCAGCAATTAATAACAGCGGCCCAATAAACATGGCAAGGCCATATACACCACCAGTTACCGCATACTCAGGCTTATTTAAAAAGCTTATAGCAATTAAAATAGCCAGCGATGCGTTTTGAATCCCTACTTCAATGCCGAGTGTTAACGAATCAGTTAAGGATAGTTTTGAAAGCTTTGCTATTAGCAAGCCAATGATCATTGAACCAATATTTAGTGCTATACACGCCCAAAATACATCGTTAAACGAGCTTGCCAGTAAGGCGCGTTCTTTTATTACTAGCGCGGCTATCATGGCGAGCATAAAAAATAACGAAAAACGCCTAAAAAACGGCTCGCTTTTAATCGCAAATTCGCTTTTAAAATGGCGCAGGCTTATGCCTATGGCTACAGGCACTAAGGTGATTACAAATAGCCCAAGTGATGTAGTTAATATTGAAAAGCTGGCATCGTCTTGCGGCGCAAATTGGTGCATGGCAAAGCCAATAATAAACGGTGTGGTAATAATGCTAATAGCAGTTGAGGCAGCGGTTAAGCTTACCGAAAGCGCTAAATTAGCTTTTGCTAGCTGGCTCACTACGTTTGACATAGTACCGCCAGGGCACGCGGCTAAAATCATTAACCCTATTGCAATTGGTGTGGGTAAATTAAGTAAATAGCATAAACCTAAAGCCAATAGCGGCATGGCGATAATTTGGCCTACCAAGCCCATAGCAATTGCTATGGGCTTTTTAAAAAGTCTTGTAAAGTCAGTAGTTGTAAGGCCTAAACCCATACCAAACATAATGAGCGCTAAGGCTAGGGGTAATATTATTTCTGTTAAAAAAGATGCATTCAAATTAGGCGACCTCGTTAGTTATTGTTTTTATAGCGAGTACTTCATAGTTAAATGAAAACGGGGTTAACAGTGCCTTTATTTGAGGCTGTAACTCGTTTATTTCGTTTTCATTCACAAAAATATTTGCTTTTATGCCTAACTTTTTATCAGCAAATACGTTTATTTGCACGGCTTTGTTTTTTAAATGCGCGTTAATTGCCTCTGTAATGGTTTGTTTTATTTCTAGGCAAACCAGTTCGGGCTTATAAATTTTACCTACAGCAGTAAGCGGTATTTCGTCAATTATATAAATAGCTTTTGGTATTGCTGCTCGCTCAGGTATGTTGGCGCTAACATATGTGGTGAGATCACCAAGTTTAAGCGTGCTATGTGGGCTTAGCATGACGTAAAGTACCGGCACTTCGCCTGCGTAGCTGTCTGGGCGTGGCACGGCGGCAGCAAGTGTTACATCGGGGTGGCTGGTTGCGGCATCTTCAATCATTTTGGGGTCTATATTGTGCCCGCCGCGTATTATTAGCTCTTTTTGCCTACCGCATAACGATACATACCCGCTCTCATCTATTTTTCCTAAATCCCCGGTTCTAAAATATTGTTGGCCGTTTTCATCAACTACCCATGCGCCTTGGTTATGCGCATCTTCTACATACCCCGGAAATACGTTATTACCGGTTATTATTATTTCGCCAACATCGAGTGTATCGCACATTTTAACAAGCGTGCCTTGCTCGTTTATATCGGCAATTTTAAGCGTAATCCCCGGTATTGGTAGCCCTACAGAAGCCTCTTTATTAATTGGATTTACAGGCATTAACGTACTTACCGAGCTGCCCTCAGTTGAGCCATAACCCTCTACCAGTGGGGTCTTGGTGAGTTTAGTAAACAGGGCTTGTAAATCTGATGAAAGCGGCGCAGCCCCACAAATGGCAAACTTCATTTTAAGCGGTGGCACCGATATTTTTTGCGAGGTAATTTGCTCAACCATAGCAGCGTAAACCGTAGGTACGGCGGTCATAACGGCTACATCGTAATTATTAATTAGGGTGAGCAAGTTTTGAATGATGTTTTTACCCCTAAAGCCAGAAGGGCTTGCGAGTAAAATTTTACAGCCTTTCATAACCGAGGCTATGCCCGTGGCTACCGCCGCATTTACATGAAATATAGGTAAGCCTACTAACATGGTGTCGCCTGCGTTTACTGGCGAAAGTAAATTAACCTGCCCTGCATTGGTGAGCTGGTTTAAGTGCAAGTGCTTTGCAAGTTTTGGTAGACCGGTGGTACCACCCGTATGAAAATACGCGCACACATCGCTTTGCTCAGGCAAAGTAAAATTAGCTGCTTGCGTATTTTGCGCTGCCACTAACTTTTTAAACCCATACACGGGTACTTTATTATTTTGCGAGCACGCTATGTCGTCACCAAATAAGCTAATAACCGCTTTTAGGCCGGGTATATGCTCTTTAATTGCCATTACTTTTTGCCAAATATCGCTACCAGGCACTGGGCCTAGGGCAATAATTACTTTGGTATTGGCTGAGATCATAATTTCTTTCATTATGGACTCATCAAGCAAGGGGTTTATGGGGTTTGCTATGCCTGCGGCCTCTGCTGCCCAAAGCGATACATAGGTTTCTGGAAAGTTAGGTAACACCAGCGAGGTTACCTCGGTTTTAGTAATACCCAACGAGTGCAATGCATTGCCAAGCCCTGTTACGTTTTTTGCGAGCGCTTTGTAACTCATTTTACGGTGCGGATTAGCAAAGCTTTTGCCTTTAAAGGTCATTAAAATGCGGTGAATAAGCTTTTTTGCAAACGGAATTTGCGCTTCGCTAATACAGTCGCCATCTAAAATGTATTCAATAGCGGTTGCATCACCAAAGTTTTGGCCCGATTGTAAAATGGCATGATAAGTAGAGCGAGGAAGTTGCGCTGGTGATATTTCAGCAAGGTTTAAATTGCCAACATCGGCGTGGTTTTTAATTGTTGTTATAGTCATAAAACTCTCAACGTATTTTTATAATGTGTGTTTGCGTGTGAGTGCATGGTGTTTAACGCGGCTTTGGGTGTGTGGGCCATTGCCGCGTAAAATTTAGTCTATCAAAAACTAAGTTATTGCCATTTTTTAATCTAAAAAACTGTTATCTTGTGCAGCAACTACCTGATACATGGGCTGAAAGTTCCCCCATGTAACCAGCTCTGAGCCATTGGCTTGTTTTGTATGTAGTGCTACCTCGTGTGAGATAAGCTTAGGCTCGCCTGCGGCTTGTGCTAATAACTGGCTTTGGCAGCAGCTATCTAGCAATACAAAGTTGGCAACTGCGGCATCAACCGACGAACCAGCGGTAAGTAAACCATGGTTTTGCAAAATAACAGCGCAGTGATCAGCCAGCGATTTAGCTATCATGTCGCCCTCTTCGCTGTCGGCTACTACGCCGCTAAATACATCAAATACACTGTGGTTTTCGTAAAATACGCAAGCATCTTGCGAAATTGGTTTAAGTAACTCACCTAGTGCTGAAAACGCACGGCCATAACGTGTATGCGCATGAGCTACTGCGTTTACGTCGGGGCGCGCCATATGTATGCGTGAATGTATAGCAAACGCGGCATTATTAATCGGTGTGCTGCCTTCAATAATATTACCTTTATGATCAACCCGAATAAGATCTGACGCTTTAATATGCGCAAAGTGCATACCTACGGGGTTTACCCAAAATGTATCGGGCTCTATGCAGTCGCGAAGTGTTATGTGCCCCGCAAGCCCTTCATCAAAACCGTACATAGCAAATACTCTAAAGCCCGCGGCTAGGCGTTGTTTTTCGTAGGTGCGTTGCTCGTTTAGGGTGTTAAATTTAGGCGGCATGATAAGTTTAAATTCATCGCTGCCTATGGTCATTTTTGCGGCTTGCTGCTCTAGTGTATTGCTCATAATAATCCTAAATTAAAGTCTATTGACTTTAGTTTAGTCTCGCTTAAGATAAATAGAAGTGATGTTAATTAATGGTTAAACATAAATGCTATGCATGGAAAGATAGATTTAAACCTGTTTGTAATACTTAAAACAGTATACCAAGAGGGGAGCATTACTAGTGCTGCAGATAAGCTGCATTTAACGCAACCAGCAGTTAGCCATGCGCTTTCGCGCCTAAGAGATAAGTTTGACGACCCCCTATTTATTCGCCATGGCCGGCGTATGGTGCCCTCGCCTTTTTGCCAAAAAATAATAGCGCAAGTGATTGAGTCGGTGCAGGCATTAGAGGCAACCATGAACAACGAGCGGCTTTTTGATATAGCCGCCTTTAAGCGGGAAATTAAATTTGGCTTTAGAGATATTTTAGAATCGATATTTTTTCCGCCACTAATGAGAGACCTACTTACAAACACCCCTAATATTACAATTAACAGCCGACAGGTTTCGCATGTTGATATGGAAAAATCACTCGAAAATCAAGAGCTAGATATAGTCATTGATGTGCTTACCCCAACGAGCAACCACATAAAAAATACCTTTATTTGTAATGAGCATTTTTCGTTAATTTGCAGGCACGATCATCCCATATTAAATGACTTAACCGTACAAAATTACGCAAAGGCATCGCACGCGTTGGTGTCGTTAAAAGGTGCGCAGGTAGATATTATTGATATGGCGCTGGCAAAGCATGCACTTGCCCGTAATGTAGTGCTTAAATGTGAACATTATTTTGCGGCGACTAAAGTGATTAGCCAAAGCGACATGATAATGACCATGCCAAACGCGTACGCGCAGGTATTAAAAGAGCAAATGCCAGTGCATGTTACTAGCTTGCCGTTTGATGTGCCGTTAATGCCCGTGCACATGTATTGGCACGAACAAGCCGATGACGATTTAGTAAATAGTTGGATGCGAGAAAAGCTGCTAGGTTTAGCCCAGCAACTTATCCCTGCTGACAAACTTAAAAGCGATAATTAAATTGTGCGTGATAACTACGCCCACGCTCTGATAAAAAACGGTGTGCGTAGCTAATAACTGGCACATCATTGGCCTGCGAAAAAGTTTGCTTATCGGTTAGGTTTTTAGCTAATAACGACACCGACCAATCTCCTTCACTGCTGCCTAGTTCTATGCGTAAATTTAGCTTTTCAAAAGCGCTTTGCTTGGCTATTGGGTCAAGATCTTGCTCTAAAAAGTAATCGTCACTAAAGTTAAGTGCTAAATTACTGCTTAAAGTTAAATTAGAAAATACCTCGGTATTGTAATCAATTGCTATATTGCCTGAGTAGTCAGGAGCAAACGCGCCAGTTTGCCCGGTTAAATCTTGGAATGCTTGGCCAAGTAGTTCGCTTTGCATAACTGTTGGCGAGGCACTGGCGTATTGCTCGTATTCAAAATCAAGCACAGCAAGGTTTGCCGATAGCTGCCAACTTTGATTTATTGCCCAGCGCGAATCGAGCTCAATCCCTTTTACTTTGGTTTCGGCAGCATTTTTAACTACAAATGCATTACCATTAAATTCAGATACTTGTAGGTCATCGTACAGGGTGTAAAACAGTGTAGCGTTTACTTGTAGAGTATTTTTAATTGGCTCGGCTTTAATACCAAATTCAAAATTAGTGGCTTTTTCGTCGTCAAACTCAAAGCCTGAATTTTCATCAACCGTATTACCTTGCGAGCCATTTAAGCCAGAGCCATCAAAACCACCGGCTTTGTAGCCTATGCCAGCGCTTGCAAATAACATGGTGTTGTTAAACCCTAAATACTGCACACTAATATTGGGTGATAAGTGCGATTCATCACGCTTAGCGTTAAGGTCATGTACCCCCGCGCCCGAAAGCTGCCCTGCAATAGTGGGCGCAGCGGCATTGGCAAATTGTTGTACGGCTTGCGGTGTGTTGGGCTCAAATACGCTATACACACTTTGTACGCTGCTCACTTCTTTTTCTTCTTTTTGATAACGCAGGCCAAAATTAGCGCGCCATTGCGCGTTTACATTCCAAGTAAGGGCGGTAAATGCGGAGTAGCTTTGTTGGCCTTGATCAAACAGCGCATTTACGCCCAATGATGTACCTACTAAATCAGGAATAAGTAACGATGCACCAAATAAAATATCGTTTGGGTGTTCAAGCTCGCTGCTCATGTAAAAAATGCCCGCTACGTATTCAAGCGTGCGCCCTGTTGGCGAGCTTACTCTGAATTCTTGCGTAAACTGGTTATAGGTTTCTAAGTAGTCTTGTTTTATAAGCGGGACTTCTGAAAAGTCGGCATCAAAAGTTGAGTCCCAATCATACTCGCTATACGTGGTTACAGAGGTAAATTCGTATTCGCCATGGTTATAGGTTAATTTAAGTGATGCGTTATCAAGCGTGGTTTTACTTTGCTCATTAAGCCCGCCTGGGTGCCCATCGCCCGATACCGTACTTGTGTAATCAAGGCCTGAGTTGTCGCTTAGTAAAAGTGAGCGATAGCCCACGTTTCCCGGGTTTGTTGGATCGCTTGCTATTTGTAAGTCGCGGTTGGGAGTATCGATAATGTATTGATAGCGTGAACCGTACGACTCAAACTCACCGTGTTCCCATTTAAATAATGTATTTATATCATCGTTTATTTGCCAATCTATTGATAAACGCGCACCTGATGAGTCGTTAGATTGCTCGTCGCTTTTGCGCGCTTGGTTATATAAAAAGCCATCAACAGAGTGGTCAAACGCGGCAATACGTATGGCTAAATCATCGTTAATAGGAATATTTATAACGCCTGTAAAGCGCTTTTCGTTATCAGAGCCAAACTCTGCCGATACGGTGCCTTCAAGTGCATCGGTTGGCGAATTTGAGATCATACTAAAGGCACCTGCTGTGGCGTTTTTCCCAAACATAACCGACTGCGGGCCTTTTATAAGTTCAAGGCGCTGCATATCTAAAAATGGAAATTTAGCCTGATGCCCGCGCCCTAAATACACGCCATCTTTATACATAGCAACCGATTGCTCAAAGCCTGAGTTAGTACCCGAGCCTATACCGCGTACAAAAATACGTTTACTGCTTGAGGTTTCGGTTATATGCACGTTAGGTAGGTTTTCGCTTAGGGCGAGTAAATCGTCAACACTGTTTTGCTCGAGGTAATCGCCAGAAAGCGCTTGAATAGAGGTAGGAATATCTTGTAGCGATTGCACCCGCTTTTGCGAGGTGACGGTAATGGTTTCAAGCTCACTTTTATTTATTTTTTGCTCGCCAGCTTGTGCCATACCCACGCTTAATGCGCTGAGCGTAAATAAAGTAAGTGTTTTTTGTTTTAAAAAAGCAGGTTTTAAACGTGTGTGTGATTGTGTGTGTTCAGTTGTCATAGCTGCAACTCCATTATAGAGGTTATTTTTATTGGATAATTTTGCGTCTATTTCATACTGACGACTCTTAAAATAAATAACAGTGATGTTTATTTATTCAGCACTATTAGTAATATTTATAGTTAAGCGAAAAAGTGTTGTGTTAAATGGGGTTATAGCGGGTTTAAAGTGGGTTAAAAAATACCTGTGGGTTATCGGTTTTATTAGCGATTACCGAGCTTGGAGTGTTTGCTGCATTGATAAAGGCGGTAAGCTGTGGTGCATTTTCGCAAAAAATAATATCCAGTGCTAAACGGCTTTTGCCGTATAAGCCTCGGTGAATCATATTGGCTGAAAATAGCAGTAAGTCACCCGCATTAAGTTTAATAACTTTGCCTGTAGTTAAGCCATCGCTTGGCAGTTTATTATGTTTTGCAAGACGTACATTTAGCTCTTTGGTACTGTAAAGCCCCTTTACAAGCATATAACCGTTTGATTTATAGCTATTCATTGTGGTTCTTTATTTAATATTGCAGCAACACGTTCAGCAAGTTCTGGCAGTACATCTTGTGCAAACCATGGGTTCTTTTTAAGCCAAATATTATTGCGTGGGCTTGGGTGTGGTAGCACCAAATGCTCCGGCCAAAACTCACGCCACGATTTTACTAACTCGGTTAAGGGCCTGTTTTTAGTATGCGGTAAATGATAAGCCTGCGCGTATTTACCGAGCACGATTGTCAGTTCTAAATTTGGCAGAGCGGCTAGTAATTGCGCTCTCCATGCGGGTGCACATTCTTTACGCGGAGGTAAGTCGCCCGACTTACCTTTACCTGGGTAGCAAAAGCCCATAGGTAAAATAGCTATTGTTTGCGGGTCATAAAACTCATCAACACTTAGCCCAAGCCATTCGCGTAGGCGGTTTCCGCTAGCATCGTTAAAGGGCTTGCCAGTTTCGTGTACTTTTATGCCCGGTGCTTGGCCGGCAATTAAAATACGCGCATTGGCATTAAATTGTATAACGGGGCGAGCACCTAACTGTAAATGAGGTTCACAGATCACGCATTTACTAACTTGCTCAATTAAATTGATGGGAACCATATAAATTTGGCCTTAAATGCTTAAATTTTGTTCTAAATGGCCATTTAGACCTAATGAGTTGGTAAAAAATCGGTTTATTTTACTCAAATTAGTTATTAGTTGGTAAAATCGTGATCTCATCTAAAAATAACAACTAATCACTTGATATATTTATTGTTTTTCTGACCATACGGCAAATTCGTTACCACTAGGCTCGGTAAAATGAAAGCGGCAACCACCGGGGAACTCAAAAATAGGTTTTACTATTTTGCCGCCATATTGCGCTACTTTTTTATAGGTTGCGTGAATGTCGTTACTGTAAAACACCAGCAGTGCGGCTCCATGTTGAGTAAGTGATTTAAGCGGTGCTTTAAAAAAGCCACCATCAAGCCCTTGGCCGCTAAACGCCGTATATTCTGGGCCGTAGTCGGTAAATTGCCAGTTAAACACGTTAGTAAAAAAGCTTTTTGTGGCTGTTAAATCGCACGCGGGAAACTCTACATAATTTAGTTTTTCGTGGTTGCTCATTTTAAATTTACTCTTTGGCTTGCCAGTATTGACCACTGTAAACCTTCGTTATTAGCTAAGCAATAACCCTAAAAGAGCAGAGATCAGTATTTTACTAACATGCTAGACACTAATGTAAAATTATCTATAATATACAAATGAGAATCACTATCTTTTGTATTTGTAAGCTTTATAATAACCCCTTATTTTTATCTTCGTATTTGAATAAGGGATTTGTTAACTATGCAGGCACCTCTGCACATAGCACCTTTTACAAAAACTAACCTAGCTGCGCTTTTAAAGGTGGCCCAAAGCTATAGAGTGTTAGTATTTTTGCGTTTTATTATTGCCATAGTAGGTGGCTATGCGTTTACCTCAGCGTGTATTTCATTATTAAGTGTGCTACTGCCTATTGCTAAGCAAGATGCCGTATTACTGTGTGTGTCTATCAGTATTTTAATTTACGCCGCTGTGTTTATTTATGCGTTTTCGGTTAAGTCGTTAAAAACTGCATGGATCAGTATTTTACTAAGTACCGGTTTTTTTGTTGCTGTATTGGCGTTACTGAAGGGTTGGCTATGAAAGACAGCTTTTTTAGGTCGATGACCTGGCTGCATACCTGGGTGGGCTTACTTACCTGTTGGATTATTTATGTAATATTTTTTGCAGGCACAGCGAGTTTTTTTAGAGACGAAATAAACCTCTGGAATCAACCTGCTATTCACAATGTGCAAGCTCAAACCGACAGAGTGGCCGCACAGAGGCAGCAAATTATAAAGGGCTTTGATTATTTAAATCAGCACGCTGCAAACTCCCCTAGTTGGCGTATTACCTTGCCCGAAGAGCGAATACCGTATTTAGTATATGGCTATGCAAAACCTAAAGAGCCAGGACAGCGCCGCAGCCAGTTTGTAAATACCCAATTAAACCCAAACACTATGCAAGCGCTGCCCGCTTTTGTTGAAACCAAAGGCGGTAACTTTTTTTACCGGTTGCACTATCAGCTTTATTATTTAGATGCCATAACAGGGCGTTGGGTGGTGTGTTTTGCCAGCTTTTTTATGCTGCTGGCAATAATTTCGGGCGTGGTTATTCATAAGCGCATATTTAAAGATATGTTTACTTTTAGGCGCAATAAAGGGACTCGTAGCTGGTTAGATGCGCATAATTTAAGCTCGGTACTTGCCTTGCCGTTTCATTTAATGATTACCTATACAGGCATTATTACGCTTATATTTATGTTGTTCCCCTACCCTGCGTTAACGACCTACGACAAGGGTATGCGTGGCTTTTTTAACGATGTAACACCTAGCAATAACGTGACTAATAACGCCCAAGGCAGTGCAGATTTGCTCCCTATAAACACTATTTTGGATCAAGTTTATACTAAGTGGCCTAGCGCAGATATTACGCGTGTTCAGGTTAGTAAACCGAATATGGCCGCTTCAACAGTAACGGTATTGGTGAGCCCTGCAAAGGCGCTTCGCGATCAATCTCCGCGGCTTTTGTTTAGTGGCGCTACTGGCGAATTAGTTGCACAGACTGATGACGAACTTAGCAGTAGTAAAGCACTTTATGAGTCACTTAACTCTATACATACAGGGCGCTTTGCTACGCCTTTACTGCGCTGGTTATACGTACTTGGCGGTCTTGCAGGCTGCGTAATGATTGGCTCTGGCTGCATAATGTGGGCTAAACGCATACGCGAGCGTAATAAGGGTAAAGACTCATTTGGCTTACAATTAGTCGAAGGTTTAAACCTTGCCACTATTATGGGTTTACCACTGGCTACTTGCGCCTTTTTTATTGCCAATAGATTACTTAGTCCGACCTTAGCAGGGCGTGGTGAAAAAGAAGTTACAGCGTTCTTTTTAGCATGGTTAGTGGTTGCCGTTATGGCACTTTTAAAGCGCGATAGGTTGCTATGGCGTGTAATGGCAGCCATAAATGCCCTCGCGTGTTTGAGTGTACCGGCAATAAATGCGCTTACCACACAGGGTAATATAGTGAGCTACCTACTTAATAAACAATGGGCCTTGTTTATTTTCGATGCGGTATTTTTACTGTTTAGCATACTGTTTTTAGTACAAACCGAAAAATTACGTACTGCTTCTATCGTATCTAAAAAAACAGCTAATAACCTAACAAATAATAAAAAGAGGCAAAAAGTATGATTGATTTACTTAGCTTTAGCCTCTGTTTGTTTGCCTTTAATGGTTTTGCTTTGGCAAAACCAGCGCATTTTAAAACGGTGTTTACAACGCGTCCCTCTAAGCTGCAAAGTAATTTGCTGCTAATAGTTGCTTGGATCAGTATTTTACTAAGTTTATTGTTCTGTGTTGTTACGCAGCAGGGATACGGTGCTTTACTGTTTTGTGGCTTTATGGGGTTAAGTGTATTAATTATAACGATTTTTTATAATTTTATAGAAAAGTTGATTAAGCCATTTAGCTTTTTAAATATGCTACTGATCGGCTTTTCAGGGCTATTATTGGTAGTAAACTCACTTTAGTTAGTAAAAATCTGATCCAAATAAAGCCATTAATTTTAGGCAAAAAAAATGGCAAGCTATAAAGCTTGCCAACAATAGGGGGGATATTCAGTATGTCCAACACTTGCATGTCTCGTTGCAAGTGCAGCTAATATAGCCCGAACATATTTAACTTACTTTACAGTAAGGTGATCGTTTTATTACAGCTGTAACAATCATTAGCACTACAATTGTAAAGCCCCTTTACATAGCTAAATAGCCTACTGTTTAACCCAAATAATTTGTTCTGTGGCAAAGCCTAGTTTGTTTGCTTTAGCTATAAAATGCTGTTTAAGCTTGTCACTAACGGTAGGTGTACGTGATAAAAACCATAAATAATCACGGTTATAACTTGTAATAAATGCATATTGGTAGTGGCCTTGGTCTAATTCAAAAATTACGTAAGCACCATAAAATGGGCCAAAAAACGAGACTTTAAAATGGCCTGTGTCAGTCCCTTCTACAAATTTTGCTAAGCCTTCTGCTTCATCCCACTTTTGCTCTTTAGTTATGAAGCCTTTGTTAAGCACTTTTACTGTGCCGTCGTCGTTTACTGTGTAAGTTGCGGTTACTTGCTCCATGCCCTCTTCAAATGAGTGATCAAGTCGGGCAATTTCGTACCACTTACCTTTGTATTGCTCAAGGTCAAAGTTTTTAACGGGGGTAATTCCTTCAGGTGCACTTGTGCAGGCAGTGAGTAAAAATAACCCTGTAATAAGTAAAATAGTCGTAATGGCCTTCATGAAAGCTCCTTTTTAAATGTGATGCAGTTTGTACGGCTTTAACCAAATAAAGTTTGCTAGCCGATTAAAATAAATTGCTATAGGATCAGCTAAATACTAGAGCAATTAAAAGATTTAAGCATGAAAATATGGGTAGATGCCGACGCATGCCCTGTGGTAATAAAAGAAATACTTTTTAGAGCCGCTGAGCGCACGCAAACACCAACCATTTTAGTGGCTAACCATGCAATGCGCATTCCGCCTTCAAAATTCATAAGCCGCGTACAGGTTTCGAGCGGGTTTGATGTGGCCGATGACGAAATAGTAAAGCGTGTAGAAAAAGGCGATTTAGTTATTACTGGCGACATACCCCTAGCCAGTGAAGTTATAGATAACGGTGGCCAAGCACTTAACCCGCGTGGTGAGCTTTACACGCCAGAGAATATTCGCTCGTTATTAAACGTGCGCGACTTTATGGATACCATGCGCTCAAGCGGCGTAGAAATGAGTGGCGGGCCACCACCGCTTAGCCAAACCGACCGCCAAAACTTTGCCAATAACCTCGACCGTATTTTAGCGCAAAAAAAGGCGAGCTAGTGTGAGTGAGCAAGCTATTGGCCTAGGTGAGCATGATTTTAATGTAGCCGTGTATGTCGCAAAAGCACCGCCTATGCCCTACTTTGAAACCCTGCAAAGTGTTGAGCCTGTAATAAACGAGCAAATAAATACCATAAACCAGCACTGTGGTAATGGCTGGCGTAAAGTGTTTAACGTATACGCTAAAGTATTGTTTGCGCTACCGAGTGAGCATTACAGCTTTGCTAAACAAGCCGATAGCTGGCAAGCGTATCGCGATACATTTTTACTGCAAAAAAACAGTAAAACAGCGCTGCTATTTAGTGTCCCCATTATTAACGGCACTAATAAAAACCAGCTGCATATTATTGCTGGGCGAACCCATGCTAAAAACTTATTACAACAAGGTAAGCTTAATGCGCAATTTAATTGGCTAGACGATGAGTTTGCAATTGATACAACGAATAACATTATTGTGTGCCCGTACTTTGATTACAGGCAGTTAAGTAATATTAAAATAGCCCGATTAAGCGAGCTTGTAGCTAAGCTTAAAACAGCTAATTAAAAATGTAAGGAGTCAACATGGTGGGAATTTTAGAGCTAAATACGTTATTAAAATCAATGAACCCCGAACTTAAACAGGGTGAATATATATTTTGCTGTTTAGCAGGCGACCTTGCTGACTACGCTCATTTAAACCCGCTTGCTAGTTACGTTGAAGAAGAAGGCCTAACCCTTATTTTAAATGCAGATACCGCCGATAAAGCCGGTATTACTTACGAAGGTAAATATAATTTAATAACCCTTAATGTGCATTCAAGTCTGGAGGCTGTTGGCTTAACCGCTGCGGTATCGGCCAAATTAACCGAGCATAATATTAGCGCCAATGTAGTGGCTGCGTTTTATCACGACCATATTTTTGTACAAATAGATAAAGCACAGGCGGCGCTATCTGCGCTTAAAGAGATTGGTTAAACTTAATTTCATTAAAAGTCCCCGGTCCAGGGTTGATTAACGTTCAGTAACCGAGCTTTTAATATTTTAATTACACTATAGATTCAACAATTTTCAATGCTTTAAGTTCGTTTTCGTGGGTTATGCCATCAGCTTCAATTACTTGTTTAAGAAGCTCTAAAACAAACACCCTCATTGGTTGGTCAATAATGTGTGCCATACGGTGTTGAATAAATGACTCTATTTCGTTTGTTTGCACCGCTGAAACACATTTTTTAGTCATTTCTATTATGTAATTGTCTATTTCTATTGCTGAGTTCCATTCAATTTTTTGTGCCCAAGCACTCACTACATTTAGCTCTTCGTCAGCAATAGAACCATCAACAGTGACAAAAAGTAAAGCTAGGTCTAATAACGACTCTTTTTGAAGTTGCTCAACACACACGCCCATATCAAAATTATTTAATAACTGTTCAAACTTCATAGTGCTTCCTTGATGGATAAAAATACTGCTAAAGAGCTTATACCAAAGCACACCAAAAAGTAATTTTAATGGGTTTGTTTAATTGCAACATTTTGTAAGTAATTAATAATACGAGCCTTGAAGCTAGGTTAGCTTTTGATGTTATTTATATTTAAGCAAAAGCTGTCATTAGCCGCTTCTAGCTTTACTTTATTTCCTGTTTTTACTCTTACACAGCGAGTATTTTTAGGCAGTTTTGTCTTTTGAATTACAATAAATTCGCCGTTATCTGCATCGTTAAGTGTGTATTGATATGCTGTGTTACCGCCTTCAAATAAGGCCGTGAAAAGTCCGCCAACCAATGCTCCCGCAATGGCACCGCTGATCATGTCTTCAGTGTTACCATCTAAATCCTCGGCTAAACCAATGCCGGCACCAACCATGATTCCGGTTCCGATTTCTGATGACAGCTTTACCTTTTCAATTGATTCGACCGTAGCATAGTAATGCTTAATGATATGACCTTGGTCATCGCGATCAACGCCCTGAGAGGCACAGCCAGATAGTAATAAAAGGGCAATTAAACTTTTTTTCATGATTATTCTCTGTGTTGGTAATGAGTATAATCATATTCACTAATTAGTAATAAAACTGTGAGAGCTTTGTTTGTACCTGTTAGAAGATGTAAGAATGTGTTCAAAGGAAAACACCGACTGAAGCCAGATCGGTGCTAAGGTTAAGACTATTTAACAACGTATCCGCTAAAACCAAGCGCTTTAAAATAAAGCTTAGGAATACCGTATTTGCACTCGTTAAGTAATTCACTTAAGCGCATTCTATCAAGTGGGTAAAACTCACTTTCTAAATTTTGAGCTGTGTAGGCTTGCCCTGCGTCACTTAAGCCTAAATCGGCACACACAGTAATTTGTGCTTCGCGCTCAAAGTCGGTTTCGGGTTTCATTAAATCGCTAATAAATAAGTTTGCGCCTTTATTTAAATTAGCTTTAATGTTTTTGAGTAGCTGCTTTTTGCTGCCGTCGTCTTTTAAAAAGTGCATTACGAGTAGGCATACCGCCGCATCGGCCTTAGTAGATAGCTTATCAAGCTCGCCTTCAATAACGTTAACGCGCTTTGCTATGCCGTGCTCTTCAAACGCTTGTTTAGCAATTGCGAGCATATCACTTGAGGTATCTTGCGCGGTAAATTGCCAAGTAGGGTTAAGCGCGGCAAGGGCGAGTATTTCTTTACCTGTTCCGGCTCCTACTACTAAAACATGGGCGTTGTCTGCTAACGTAGCGAGTAGTTGTGCATTGGTAAGTTGGTGTAATAGCTCATAACCAGGTACTAAGCGGGTAATGCGACTATCGTAATGTGTTGCTTGCTCGCCTGTAAATGTCGGCATTTTTAACTCCTTTAATCAGCTTATAAAACTTCAATAGTGGAGTATCCACCACTTTGCTTACTTACATGAACTTGCGTGGCTACACGTTCGCTCATTTCGCTCACATGCGATATAACCCCTACTTTGCGGCCCTGTGCTTGCAACGAATCGAGCGCGTCCATAGCAACGCTGAGTGTTTCGCTATCTAACGTACCAAACCCTTCGTCAATAAACAAAGAGTTGATTTGTACTTTGTTTGACGAAAGCGATGCAAGCCCTAATGCCAGTGCTAGTGATACTAAAAACGATTCACCGCCAGAGAGTGTATTAACCGAGCGTTGTTCGTCGGCCATATCGCGGTCAATAATGGCAATATCGAGCGATTGCGCAATGGCTGTAAGCTCGTAGCGTTTATTAAGGATTTTTAAGTGGCTATTAGCGTAATGCAGTAATATTTTTAGTGTTTGTGTTTGCGCTAAGTTACGCATGGTTTTACCGGTTGCATCGCCTAGTACTTTATTAAGTAAGTGCCATTGTTCCACTCGCTTTTTAAGGGTGGCTAGCTCGGTTTGCTTACCCTCAAGTGCTTTGGCACTTTGGTTGTGCTGTTCTATAGCAGTATTGGTGATAAGTAAGCTGTTTTGCTGCTCAGTTTGCTTTGTATTTAATGCCGCTAATTGCTCGGTGAGTTCAGTGTGGTTTTGTGATGGCTTGTTAGTATTTTGGTGATCTGTATGCGCACTTTGTTGCTGTTTAAGCGCTGCATTTGCATCAGTAAGTGCAGCTGAAAGCTGCTCAAACTGGGTTAAATGAGCTTTAATTTGCTCACTGCTTAACGTTAGTAAAATTGTGATCTGCTCGTGCGTTGCTTCACTGTACTGGGCTTTAAAGTCGCTAAACCATTCGTTGTAGCGCTCTTCAAGTGTTTTAAGCTCAGTGCTTTGATCGGCTAAACGCAGCTCTGCGTTTTTAAGCTCAATTGCATGCTCGTCTCGTTTTTTTACAGCGTTATCGTAAGTTTGCTGGCTGTTAGTTAACTGAGCTTGGCATTGCTCAAGCTGGACATTAATTTTTGTTTGGTAGTCGTTTACGCTTATTTGCTCGTTATTAAACAACGCAAGGCGCTCACTTTGTGTTGTATTTTGTAGCTGTTGAGCATTGTCTAAATCACCTTTTAGCGTTTTAAGTGCACTTTCGCTTTTAGTTATTAGTGGCTTAAGCTGCTGTAATTGCTGATTGGCTGTGTCTATTTGTTTTTGACTTTGCTCAAGTTGCGCATATGTATGCTGATACTGCTCAACCTGTTGGCTTAAATCATTTAAGTTAAGCGAGCCAGCTTGCAGCTGCTGCCAAAAGTTGCTGTGTTCAAATTGTGCATTAAGTGTTGTGGTTAGATCGTTAATTTGCGACGTTAGCTCAGCGTGCTTTGTATTTATTTGGCTTAGTTTATTGGTTAGTTCACTGTTTAAATTATGCAATTGCTGTTGTGTTTGTTGCTCTGCTTTCAAGGCGTTTGTTTGCTGATTTACTTTTTCTTGCAAGGCTGTTTGCTGTTTTTGTGACTCAAAATAGTGAGACTTTTGGTTGCTGAGCTGGGCGTGGGTTTCATCAAGCTGCTGCGCTGTTAAATCGTTAAGCTCTGTACGCGTTCCTTGCATTGTTGTTTTAATTTCTAGCTGTTTTGCCTGTGCGCTTTGTATGGCTTGACTGTGCTGGGCGTGCTCAGTGACAAGGACAGCATGTTGTGTTTGATGTTGATGCAGCTTAGCTTGAGCGCTATCGTGTAGCTGCTTAGCCTGATTATAACTTGCTTCAAAATCGGCTATTAAGTTAATTAATTGCGGGCTTTGGCTGCTTGCATACGGGTGCTCTTTTGCCCCGCACACTACACATGGCTCGTTTGGAATAAGCTGAGTGCGTAAATGCTCTACGTTTTCGCTGGCACGCAGGCGTGCTTGGTTTAATGCGTATTCGCTGTGTTTAAGTGCTTGTTCGCATGAAGCTAAGCTTTGTTGCAATGTTGTTTGCGTTTGCTCACTGTTTACAAGTTTGGCTGCAACCGCCGCTTGTTGTTGTGAGCTGTGTTTTATTTCTTGATTAAACTGTTGGTAGCGCAAGCGCTGATCATTTAAATATTCAATATTTTTAAGTTTGCTATCGCATTGCTCAATATTGAATTGACGTAGTTGCTCACTTAGTTGGTTGAGATCTTTCTGCTGATGCGCAAGTTGTTGTTCTTGTAGCTCTACTTTTTTAGTTTGATCTGCTAACTGTGTCGCGTGTTTAGTTTGCTCTTCTAGCAGCTGTTTGCTTTGAGAAGCGGTTGCCTTTATTTGCTCATTGGCATTTAAATACGCATTAAAGCTGTGTTGGTAATAATTCCAATCATTCGCGAGCGGGTTAAGCTGCGTATGTTCAGTAAGCCATTGCTGGTGCTGCGTATTTAGCTTAGTTGTTTCATCAAGCACGGTTTGGCTGTGTTTAAACTGAATTTGTAATTCGCTAAGTTGTTGCTGCTCTTTATCACTTTGCTGACTAAGGCTAGTAATGCTTTGTGCGTGTATAGCAAGCTGACTGTCGAGCTCGCGGGCTTTTGCAATAACTGGCTCTGCAGATTGCTTTTGCTCTTGTGCTGTTTTTAATTCGCTTTGTTTGGTTTTAAGTGCCTTTGCTTGCTCTTCAATAAGCGTTGCATGGTCAATAGTTTTTAAGTCACTTATTTGTTCATTTAGTGTGTTATTTTGCGCCGTTAAATACTCATGTCGTTTTCGGTTATCTTTTATCTCAAGTGCGCTTTGTGCTTGTTTTGCTTGTTCACTCTGTTGAGCAATTTTTGTAAGCTCGTTGGTAGCATGCTGCTGACTATTTGTTGCCTCTTCAAGTGCTAGCTCAAGTGCACTTGCTTGCTTGTACCAATTTAAGTTTTGCTCTGTGCTTATTATTGTTTTTTTAGTGTGTTCTATTTGCTTTTTTAGCTCATTAAGCGTGGTGTGTTTTATTGCTAATTCATCTTCACTTAATAAGGTATAGCTTGAAAGGCTTGCTTGTAGTAAATCAAACTTATCTTTTAACTCTTTGTTACGTTCAAAAATACGCTTACCAATTAGGCTAAATTTGTCGGTGCCTGTTAGGCACTCCAATAATTGCGCGCGTTCATCGCCAGTGGCTTTTAAAAATGCAGCAAACTCGTGCTGCGCTAATAATACCGCACGCGAGAATTGCTCAAAGCTTAGCCCTATTTTACTTTCTATTTGTTTTAAGGTTTGGCTTTTGTCGGCTATGAGGGTTTCATCGGGCAAAGTAACTAACGTATGCTCGGCTACTTTTAATTTACCCGTTACTTTTTTATGGGTGCGCTGGATTGAATATCGCGCGCGGTAAAGCTGTTTGTCTTGCCCTACAAAGTCAACCTCAGCAAAGCCTTCCCACTTTCCACGGCGTAGTAAGTTACGCGCATCGTTTAATTTTATGCTGTCGCCATTAAAATCAATTAGGTTACCTTTATCGCCTTTTAGGCGAGCCGTTTTTGTATAAAGTGCTAAACAAATAGCATCTAAAAAGGTACTTTTACCCGCGCCGGTGTCGCCGGTTATGGCAAATAAGCCCGCATCTTTTAGTGGGGCTTGAGTAAAGTCGATTTCGGCGTCTACTATTGATGCTAAGTTATGAATGCGTACTGCGGTTATTTTCATAGTTGCTCTTGCTCCGTCAGTTCACTTATTACATCGTTTAAAAGCACTTTTAGTTCATCGGGTACGTTTTGGCCTGCCATGTCTTTATTATTTGCAAAGGCTTGTTCTAATAAATTGAGCGGATTGAGCATTTCAACTTCACTTAAATCTTCAAATACTGTGTCGTTGTCGGTTTGGGCTGTTTGTTCACGAACGCGTTCGATACCGCAAAATTTTACGTGCTTACCTTCTAGTGCTTGTTCTATTTGTTCTCTGAAGGTGGTGTCGGTATCACTTGATTTAAGTTTTACGCGTAAATAAGGGGCAATAGCATGTTGTGTATCGAGTGCTTTAATTTGTTCACATAAGTCATTCAGTGGCACACACTCCCCTTTTGGTAAAATAATAACGTCGGCTGAGCGCGGAATGTAAAGGGGGTTTACAGTTGCGCTAATGCACTGTTTTTTATCGCTTTTAAATTCGATAACATTAACTTGGTGCGTATAGTTACGCTCTGAAAACGACATGGGAATAGGCGTGCCGCTGTAGCGAATAGCCTCGTTTTTAGCAACTTGTTGCGCTTTGTGTAAATGGCCTAGAGCTACATAGTTGGCTTTACTGCCAAACACATTAGCAGAAATAGACTCTTCACCACCTATCACTAAGTTGCGCTCTGAATCGCTTGATATGTCACCGCCTTTAGCGTGTAAGTGCCCCATTACTATTAACGGTGATTTTTGCTCATTAATTTTATAGGCATGCTCTAAAGCAAGCTCATAGGCATTTGCAACGCCCTGTGCATAGCTAGGGCCGTTTTTTGTCTGGCTTAGTGAGCTGACATCGCTTGAGCGTAAAAAAGGCATAGCAGCAATTACAGCGCGTTTATTATTAGTATTTATTTCTATAATAATATCGCCAGGCGCTGATACATCAAAACGCCCTACTACGTGGGTATCAAATTGAGCAAGTAAGGGCTGAGCCGCTAAAATACGATTTGCAGAGTCATGATTGCCAGCAATAATTACCACATGCATGTGTGGGCAATGTTTTTTAGCGTCTTTTATAAACTGGTAAAGTTGGTTTTCGGCGCTGGCACTGGGTGTTGCCGTATGATAAATATCGCCTGCGACTAATAACAAATCTATTTGCTGCTCAACAAGTGTGGCAAGTAACCAGGTAAAAAATGCTTGATGTTCAACACGGCGGTCGTGTTCGTAAAATTGTTGGCCAAGGTGCCAATCGGAGGTATGAAGGACTTTCATATCGCGCTCTTAAAAACCAGTAAGAGCGCCAATATACCCAAGGTTGTTAAAGATGCAAGCCTCAGTATAACTAAACAGTTAGCTTAAGCTGTGCCAAATGCCAAAAATTACTGGCAAAACAATCAATGCGATGAGTAGAGGTTTTTTTAACGTTTTAGTTTGTTTGGATTGCAGCCTTTTAAGTGCGTTCGTTTCGTTACAAGCGGCTACTTTATCAATGTAAAAATAACCTGAATCAAGGTACTGCTTACAGCTATTTTCGTTGGCTGGGATTGCAATTAGTTCTTGTTGTTTTTTTAGGATATAAAAATCCATGAGCCCACCGCATTTCTTACTTGTAATCGATAATATTTGAGGATAAATAGTCATTATTTATTTGCCTCAAATAAAAAGGTGGGCGATTTTAAATACAAATGACTACAAAGATCAACCAAAAACTACGGTAATTTTAATTTATCGTACAAATAATTAAAATTAGTGAAAACACCGCAATATTTACGCCAATTATGAGCTGTTTTTTACTGTGTTTTTGTTCAGTGGTTAGCCGTTTTAGGGCATCTTCTTTGTTGCAGGCCGACACAATATCTACATAAGAATAATGGTCAGCTTTATAGCGCTCAAGTAGTTCTTTTTCAGCAGGAATAGCGTCTAGTTTGTGTGCTTTTTTTACAATATAGAATTTCATAGCGTGGACCTTCAAAATCTCACTTAACTTTACTGTAATCTCATTTGATGAACTTGACCTGAAGTTGGCTAATACGAGTGTGTTTTAATGCTTTAATCGGTTTAAAATTTGTAAACCCCCTTTACATTTTTAAATGAATTAAAATAGCTAACAAATTATTGTTATTTGTGCGTACAAAACTTTAGTGAATACCACCCTAAAAATAGGGTGTTTGGTCGCTATTTAATTGAAGAAAATGGCTACATTTGACACAGTATGATCACAAAATTATTTTAGGACTAACAATGAAAAAAATAAGTCTTACGCTTAGTGCTCTTTTATTGCCAATGGCAATGTCGGGTAGTGCTATTGCGTCTTCAGTTGAACAAACAAAAGGCTCGTTTGTTGATAAGTTTCGTCAGTTAGATGAAGCATTGCCGACACCAAATGTGTACCGCAGTGCTGCGGGTGAACCAGGTGAAAATTACTGGCAGCAAAAAGTTAACTACGATATTGACGTGAAGTTAGATGAAAAAAAGCGTCGTCTTAGTGCAAGCCAGAGCATTGAGTATAAAAATAACTCACCGCATACATTAAAATATTTATGGTTACAGTTAGACCAAAATATTTTTAAAAGTGATTCAATTGCTGAAACCACTAAAACCTTTAAAAGTACGTTACAAAGCCTGCCTGCGCAAAAGCCTGCAAAACTGAGCCTAGGTCAGTTGCGTCGCCAGCAATTTATGAGTGACAACGAGCTTGGCTTTGCAATAAGCAATGTTAAAGACGAAGACGGTAAAGCACTACGTGTAACAATTGTAGATACATTAATGCGTATTGACTTGAATGAGCCGTTAAAGCCAGGTAAAGAAGTTGAGTTCAGCATGGACTTTGCGTTCAATATTGTTGAAGAAGATGCTGTTGGCGCACGCTCAGGTTATGAGCATTTTGAAAAAGATGGCAACGATATATTTTTACTTGCCCAGTGGTTTCCGCGTTTAGCGGCGTACACAGATTACGAAGCATGGACGAATAAAGCCTTTTTAGGCTCAGGTGAATTTACGCTTGAATTTGGCGATTACGACGTAGAAATTACAGTACCCGCTGATCACATTGTATCGGCGACGGGTAAGTTAGATAATCCAAGCAAGGTACTTACAAGCACGCAGCGTAAACGTTTAAAGCAATCTGAAACTGCTAAGCGTCCTGTGTTTATCGTGACCGAAGAAGAAGCACTCGAAAACGAAAAAGAAGGCACAGACAAAACGAAAACATGGCGATTTAAAGCCGATAATGTTCGTGATTTTGCATGGGCGTCTTCACGTAAATTTATGTGGGATGCAAAAGGCTATCAGCAAGGCGGTGATGTTCAACCACTGGTTATGGCCATGTCTTTCTTCCCTAAAGAGGGTGGCGACTTATGGAAAAAGTATTCTACTGAATCTGTTGTGCACACAATGGAAGTGTATTCAAAGTATTCGTTTGATTACCCTTACCCAACTGCACAATCGGTAAATGGTCCGGTAGGTGGTATGGAATACCCAATGATTACCTTTAATGGTCCGCGTACTAAGTTACAAGATGACGGTACACGCACTTACTCTCAGTCTGAAAAACGCTTTTTGATTGGCGTTGTGATTCATGAAGTTGGCCATATTTACTTCCCAATGATCGTTAACTCTGATGAACGTCAGTGGACGTGGATGGATGAAGGCTTAAATAGCTTTTTAGATGGTGTTGCCGGACGTGAATGGGATCCTACTATTCCTTGGGGTGTTGAGCCTCGTGATATTGTTTCGTATATGAAATCTGAAGTTCAGGTGCCTATTATGACGCAATCAGATAGCGTACTTCGCTTAGGCCCTAATGCTTACACTAAACCTGCTGCCGCGCTTAATATTTTACGTGAAGTGATTTTAGGCCGCGATTTATTCGACTTTGCATTTAAAGAGTACGCACAGCGCTGGAAATACAAACGCCCTACCCCCGCTGATTTTTTCCGTACTATGGAAGAGGCGTCAGGTGTTGATTTAGATTGGTTTTGGCGCGGCTGGTTTTACACTACCGACCATGTAGATATCTCGTTGGATAAAGTGTATCAACTGCGTTTAGATACTAAAAATCCAGATATAGATTACAGCCGCCTACGTGATATTGAAGCTGACAAACCAACATCGTTATTTGTTGAGCGTAACCGTGCAGAAGGTAAAAAAACATGGGTTGAGAAAAACCCTGATATTACTGATTTTTATGACGAAAATGACCGTTTCACGGTAACGAATAAAGAGCGCAACGCGTACAACAAGTTTTTAAAAGGGCTTGAGCCGTGGGAGCGTAAAACGCTAGACCGTGCTTTAAATGACGATCAAAACTATTACGTGATGGAATTTTCAAACTTAGGCGGTTTGGTGATGCCAATTTTACTTGAGCTCACGTATGAAGATGGCACTAAAGAAGAGCGTTACATTCCTGCTGAAATTTGGCGTCGTAATCATAAAAATGTACAAAAGCTTATAGTTACTGATAAAAATAAGCCGCTTGTATCAGTAAGTGTTGATCCACGCTGGGAAACTGCAGACGTTGATGTAGAAAATAATAACTACCCACGTCGTATTATTCCTTCACGTATTGAAGTATTTAAAAAGAGTAAGAGTAAAGCTAAAGTTAGTCGCGATATCATGCAAGATATTAAAACAGAGCTTAAAAGCGATGAGAAAAAAGACGCAAAGGATGAAGTAGAGGAACAGCAATAATGCGTTTTTTGCTTATTGTTGTTTGCTTTTTAATTGCTGCGCCAAGTATGGCGCATCAATTAAAATCATCAGTAACGACTGTGCTTTTTAACAAAAGAACGCATAATGTTGAGCTTATGCATCGGTTTTACTTACACGATACTGAGCATGCTGTTAGCAGCTTATTTAAAGGTAAAATTGATATAATTAGCAATAAAACCGATCAACAACGCTTTGCCAAATATGTTGAGTCACATGTGGCTTTGCAAACATTAAATGGTGATGTTGTGCCGCTTAACTTTGTTGGCGCTCAGGTTGATGGTAAGTTTTTTTGGGTTTATCAAGAAGCGCCTATCCCAGAGGGAATTCAAGGGATAAAAATGAGCAATGGTGCGCTGCGTGATTTATGGCCATCACAAGTTAATATGGTGAACGTTGAAGGCAAAGGTAAAGTTAAAACCCTAAACTTTGCTCAGGATGATACCTGGCTTGAAGCTCGCTTTGAGGCTAACTAACTCATTGTTAATATAAAATACGCGCTTATTTAAGTGCGTATTTTATTACACTATTTAACGTGCGTTCATAATTGATCGGTAAAATACCAAGTTACGTAAAAAATTGGGTTGTTTATATTTACCTTGTTTTGCGCAACATACAACTAGCTGCTAAGCTTTTGTTCATTGGTAGTTGCAGTGAAGTTACTGACCACCTCGCACTATTAATTTAAATATAATTAGTATTAATTGTTCCCATTTAAGGGTGTAAGCTCAGAGTATTTTTATGTTTGAAAAAAGCTCAACTAATTATTTTCACAAACAAGGATTGGTATGACGACTCAGGTAGAGGCTATCCATGGTGTTATATTTGATTTAGATGGTACTTTGGTATCGTCAGAACTCGACTTTTCACTTATTAAAGCCCAAATTGGCTGTCCCGATAACGAAGATTTACTCGACTTTATTGCGCAACTTCCTTCTCCCTATATGCGCGAAGAGGCAATGAACATTGTTCACCAGCACGAATTATTAGATGCGCAACATGCCACGTTGTTGCCAGGTGTAAGTGAAGCTATTGCACTATTAAATGAACGAAATATTCCTATGGCAATAGTGACGCGTAATTTTGACAAAGCCGCTGCACTTAAATTAAAAAATAACCCGCTTCCTATCAGTACAGTACTTACACGAAGTGACGCACCAGCAAAACCCGATCCAAGTGCATTAAATGCTATTGCTACGCTTTGGAATATTAGCGCAGATAACCTACTGTACGTAGGCGATTACTTATACGATATTCAAGCTGCACACAATGCTAATATGCGTGCCTGCTTATATGCTCCCAATGAAACGCCTCCTTATGCTGATCAAGCTGATTATGTGTTGCATGATTTTTACGATTTGGTTGCTTTAGTTGAAAGCTACTCCAAAAAAGTAGAGTTATGTTAAATTGGCGCTTTATTAGCTTTAGTAAATTTACCTCTCACAATATGGGCGCTCATTCACTAAGGTTTACTAGCCCAATACGTTTTGAATTGGTAAAATAATAAAAAATGTAATGTATTTATTAGAGGCACAAAATGGGTAGAGCATTTGTAGTTCGTCAAAGTTCTATGATCAAAACAGCCAATGCAAAAACAAAAGTAAACTCAAAGTACGGTAAAGAGATTTACGTTGCTGCTAAAAATGGTGAACCCGATCCTGAAATAAATCAAACTTTGCGTCGTCTAATCGAAAAAGCTAAAAAAGACCAAGTTCCTGCGCACGTTATCGAAAAAGCAATAGAGAAAGCCGCCGGTGGAGCAGGGGAGGATTACTCGGTTGCTCGCTACGAAGGCTATGGGCCGGGTAATTGTATGGTGATTGTTGACTGCTTAACTGATAACCCCAACAGAACCATTAAAGATGTGCGCTTACCGTTTACTAAAACTGATTCAAAAATAGGGACGCCTGGTTGTGTAGCCCATATGTTTGATCATTATGCAGTATTAGGCTTTGCAGGCGATGACGATGAAGTTGTTTTAGAAGCGCTAATGATGGCCGACGTTGACGTTGCTGACGTAGAAGCTGAAGATGGAAAAATTTCGGTCTTTGCACCGCCTACAGAATACTTTAAGGCTAAAACAGCTCTTGAAGACGCATTTGAAGGTATTAACTTTGAGGTAGACGAAATTACTTTTATTCCTCAAGTTAATATTGAAATTGATGATGAAGAGGTTATTGCTAACTTCGATAAATTTATAAATATGCTTGAAGACTGTGATGACGTACAAAATGTGTATCACAATGCAATTATAAAAAAATAATCTTAACGTCGTTTTTTATAGCAAATACAAATTAAAAAGCGTGTTTTGTGTATACAAAACACGCTTTTTTGTATTTACAGAAATGTTAGGTATTCATAGAGGTTATTGATTTATGTGTTTCTATTTTAAAATGAGTTGTTTTAAGTGTGTTTAAACACATTTTTAAAAATATTGGTGTGCTTATTTGTTGATTTAGAAAATAAAAAACCAGCCCTAAGGCTGGTTTTGACACGAAATAAACAATTAAGATACAGCGTTAAACATTTGGAGTGTATTAACTTTGCTGTAACTTATACTGTATACGGTAGCTATGTAATAACGGTTCAGTATAGCCACTAGGTTGTGTTGTTCCTTCAAGTACTAAGGCGAGGGCTGCTTGAAACGCAATACTATTTTTTAGTGTTTCAGGGCTGCTTGCCATTGGGGTATAGGCTTTATCGTGTTCGTTTTGGCCGTCTACTACCTTGGCCATTTTTGCCATTGTGGATGTAATTTGCTCCTGTGTACATATGCCATGTAATAACCAGTTAGCCATATGTTGACTAGATATTCTAAGTGTTGCTCTGTCTTCCATTAGCCCTACATGGTTAATATCGGGTACTTTAGAGCAGCCTACACCTTGGTCTATCCAACGCACTACATAACCCAAAATACCCTGTGCATTGTTTTCAAGTTCGCTTTGTATGTCTTCTTTAGAGAGTGTTGACGTATCTTGCATGAGTGGCGGAGTAAGTAAGTCGTCAAGGCTTGCTATTGTACGCTCAGCGATTGCGTGTTGCTCAGTAAAAACATTAATATCATGGTAGTGCATAGCATGCAGCGTTGCGGCAGTAGGAGAGGGCACCCAAGCTGTATTAGCGCCCGATTTAGGGTGTGCTAACTTTTGCTCCATCATCAGCGCCATTTTGTCAGGCATAGGCCACATGCCTTTGCCTATTTGAGCTTTTTGGCTTAATCCACAGGCAAGGCCAATATCTACGTTGCGATCTTCGTAAGCACTTATCCAAGGCTGTTGTTTTATTTCAGCTTTAGGGAGCGCAACACCTGCTTGCATTGAGGTGTGAATTTCATCGCCTGTACGGTCTAAAAAGCCGGTGTTAATAAATACAACACGTTGTTTTGCTTCATTTATACATGCTTTTAAGTTTACAGATGTACGGCGTTCTTCATCCATAATACCCATTTTTAAGGTGTTTTTAGGTAAGTTTAAGGCCTCTTCTACATGGGTAAATAGTGTGCTTGTAAAAGCAACTTCTTCTGGGCCATGCATTTTAGGTTTTACAATATTAATGCTCTGCGCGCTGCTGTTTTTTATACCAGAATTTTTATTTAAGTCGTGCAGGGCGGCTGTGGCAGTAAACATTGCATCCATTATACCTTCAAAAACAGGCTCGCCGTAAACGTCTGTAATGGCTGGGTTTGTCATTAAGTGGCCCACGTTTCTTACAAACATCATGCTTCGGCCTTTAAGCGTTATGGTACCGCCATCAATAGAAGTATACGTTTTGTCGCTTTGCAACGTACGTTCTACAACTTTGTCGCCTTTTTTAAACGATTCGACTAAGTTACCTTGCATTAAACCAAGCCAGTTTTTGTAAACTTGTACTTTATCTTGTGCATCTACGGCGGCTACAGAATCTTCACAATCCATAATAGTAGTTAGGGCTGCTTCAAGTACCACATCTTTTAAACCCGCTTTATCAGCTTGGCCAATAATATGGTGGTGATCTATCTGTAATTCTATATGTAAGCCATTGTTTTTAAGCAATACAACGCTTGGGTTTTGGGCTTCGCCTTGGTAGCCAATTAACTGAGAGGGGTCAGCTAAAGTGGTTTGAGAGCTGTCACGCAGCGTAATAACTAATGCGCCGTTTACAACAGAATAATTGGTGCTTTCAATATGTGAGCCGTTTTCAAGTGGCAGTGCTTTGTCTAAAAACTGGCGTGCGTATGCCATTACTTTAAAGCCACGAACCGGATTATAGGTAGTGCCTTTTTCTGCCCCGTCATCTTCACTTAACACATCTGTGCCATATAAGGCGTCGTATAACGAGCCCCAACGTGCGTTAGCTGCATTAAGTGCAAAGCGTGCGTTACTTACTGGAACAACTAACTGTGGGCCTGCTGTAACCGCTATTTCGGGCTCAACCTGTTGTGTTTCAATTTTAAAATTTGCAGGCTCTGGCACTAGGTAGCCAATGTCACTTAAAAAACGTTGGTATTGCTTGCTATCCCACGTTTTATTTGCAATGTGGTACTGATCAATTTGCTGTTGCAGTTGTTCGCGTTTGGCCAACAGCGCTTTATTTATTGGCGTGAGCGTTTGAACAATCTTTGCAAAGCTTTGCCAAAATTGTTGTTCTGATAAGTGTGTACCAGGTAATAGTTTAGTTTTAACAAAGTCAGCAAGCTCTAAATCTACGCTGAGTCCTGAATGTGTGAGAGTGTGGGTCATAATTGCCTTCCTTAAACGGTCGCCATAGTATTTGTGCGTTTGAGCAACAATAACGTAAAAAAGCCATGTTGAGTGTGTTTTTGATATTCACAAAAAATATAGTCGTAATAAAAACTATAAATTTACTAAATCTAAAAAATAAGCCTAATGTTGAATTAAGCGCTACGGAGCACTAGCAACGTTGCCACTCTCACAACATTAAATTATTTATATACCCGTTCGAAGGACTTTATTATGACAACATATCAACGCGAAACCGACACACTTTCTACTTTATGCCAATCTCAAGGTAATGCATGGCAGGCAATTAACCCTGAGTATGCAACTCGCATGCGTTTACAAAATCGCTTTCGTACTGGGATAGAAATTGCACAATACACAGCTGACGTAATGCGTGAAGATATGGCCGCTTACGATAAAGATACAAGCCAGTACACACAGTCTTTAGGGTGTTGGCATGGATTTACTGCCCAGCAAATGATGATGGCTATTAAACGCCACCAAAAAACAACTAAACGTAGTTATGTTTACTTAAGTGGTTGGATGGTTGCTGCACTTCGTTCTGCGTTTGGTCCGTTACCTGACCAAAGTATGCACGAAAAAACATCTGTTCCAGCGCTTATTGAAGAAATTTATACATTCTTAAAGCAAGCCGATGCCCGTGAGCTTGACCACTTATTTAATGACCTAGATGAAGCAAAAGCGAATGGCGGCGACGTTCAAGCTGTGCTTGATAAAATTGACAACTTTGAAACACATGTTGTGCCAATTATTGCTGATATTGATGCAGGTTTTGGTAACGAAGAGGCAACTTACCTACTTGCTAAAAAAATGATTGAAGCAGGTGCATGTGCTATTCAAATCGAAAACCAAGTATCTGATGCTAAACAATGTGGTCACCAGGCGGGTAAAGTAACCGTGCCTCACGAAGACTTTTTAGCAAAAATTAATGCGGTTCGTTATGCATTTTTAGAGTTAGGTATCGACAACGGTATTATTGTTGCGCGTACTGATTCGTTAGGTGCAAGCTTGACTCAAAAAGTACCGGTATCACAAACTCCAGGTGATTTAGCAAGTCAGTACAATGCCTTTTTAGAGACTACACCTATTAATGGCGTAGAGGACTTAAACGAAGGTGATACGGCAATGAAAATCAACGGTGAGCTGTGTAAACCTACTCGCCTTGAAAATGGCCTATACCAGTTCCGTGAAGGAACAGAGAAAGACCGCGTAGTACTTGACTGTGTAACTAGCCTACAATCTGGCGCTGATTTATTGTGGATTGAAACAGAAAAGCCACACGTAAAACAAATTGCTGAGCTTGTAAACCGTGTTAAAGAGCAAGTACCAAATGCTAAACTAGTGTACAACAACTCACCTTCGTTTAACTGGACGCTTAAGTTCCGTGAGCAAGTGTACCAAGAGTGGCAAGAAGCGGGTCGCGATTTGAGCGCTTACCCAAGCCTTGGTGATAACAAAGGCCTAATGGCACCAGAAATGGATGCAACAGAGCTTGCCGCTGCTGCTGATGTACTTGTACAAAACTTCCAACGCGATGGTGCACGTGAAGCGGGTATCTTCCACCACTTAATTACGCTGCCTACATACCATACTGCAGCACTTAGCACAGATATTTTATCAGAAGGCTACTTTGGTGACTTAGGTATGCTTGCTTATGTACGTGATGTACAACGCCAAGAAATTCGCCGTGAACAAGCATCTGTTAAACACCAAGACCTAGCAGGTTCTAACATTGGTGATACACATAAAGAGTACTTCTCTGGTGATAACGCGTTAAAAGCCGGTGGTGAAGACAACACCATGAACCAGTTCTAAAAATTTCTAGATAGTGTTACTCAAGGGCCGTAAGGCCCTTTTTTTTATGTGTCATAAATATTTTTACTGCACTCACTAATAGTAAAGCCTTTATTAGTGTTAAAAGCGGATAGTGTATGAGAAATAAAACTTACATTAGGTTACTTAGTTAGTTGAGATCAGGTTTTAACCAACTATAGATATGCGGATCACGTTTTAACTAGCTAACCGAATTTGTAGATCAGAGTTTAACTAACCCTTTAATAAAAGCGTTTTGTAAGTGCTTTTTTGCTGTAAAGGGGCCTTAAAGAGCTATTAAAGTAATCAAAAACGTTATTTTTTGTTTTTTTTGGTGTTTAAATTCGATTTATAAACCGATTTTTTACTAACGTATACCTTTCACAAAACAAAATTTTACCAACTGAAAGGCTATAAACAGTGACTCAAACCGATTTTTTACTAACTCAAACTATAAAAAAGCTATAAACCGAAATTTTACTAACTGAGAAATAGACTAAGTCCGATATTTAATATGCCCTAAAAGTGTAAAGGGGGTTTACACTTTGCACATACGTAAAAGCCACTTTTAAAAAGTGGCTTTTAGTAATTTAATTAATGTAATGCTATTTACTGTGCTTATCAAACCACCATTGAATGTAAGCAACTTTAGTCATTAAATTAGAAGGGCGAGCTGTAATACCATGCGATGCATCTGGTATGCGAACCATCGCGGTGTCAACACCTTGTAATTTTAGTGCTTGGTAGTATTGCTCTGTTTCAGAAATAGGTGTGCGGTAGTCTGCTTCACCTGTAAGCAGCATTGTGGGTGTAGTAACATTACCTACATAGCTAATTGGCGAACGTTTCATGTAATGCGCTATGTGATCCCATGGTTTGCCTGGGAACCAGTAATCAGCAAAAAATGGATAAAAGTCTGCAGTTAGTACAAAGCTGATCCAATTTATAACAGGTTTAGCAACAACAGCTGCAGCAAATCGATCTGTATGTCCAACAATCCATGCTGTTAGTACACCTCCGCCAGAACCACCTGTAACAAATAGTTTAGACTCATCAATAAACCCTTTTTTAATAAGAGCATCAACCCCAGACATTAAGTCATCAAAGTCATTACTTGGGTAATTATGATGAATGGTTTGTGCAAACTCTTTCCCATACGAGTCACTTCCGCGCGGGTTCATGTATAACACCACATTACCTTTTGCTGCAAAAAGCTGAACTTCGGCACTAAAGTGAGGGCCATAATTAGCGACCGGCCCGCCGTGAATTTCGAGTACTAGAGGATATTTTTTAGATTTATCAAACTCTGGCGGGTAAGCAATCCATCCTTGAATAGGTAATTGGTCGTGGCTTGATTTAAGCCAAATCTCTTCCACTTTTGCCAGTTGTTTATCACCTAGCGCATCGCTATTAAGCGTGGTTAAGCGCTGAGTTTTACCGCGTTTAATGCTCGCTACATCAGCAGGGCGTTGAGTGTCAGCAAGTGTAAACGCGATATCGCCGTTGCTGCTTACATCAAAATCTCCGCCTGAGTATGGTCGTCCAAATGCTACACTGCCAATTTGTTCGGTGATCACTTTACGCTTGCCATTTCGAGGTTGATAAGCAAGGGTAGTTTGACCTTCATTGGCATAGCTAAAGTAAACCCCTTTAGAGTTTGCAGCCCATTTTATTTGCCCAACACTTCTATCAAAGTTGGGGGTTAAGCTTTTGGTGTTACCCGTTTTTAAATCACGAATGTAAAGTTGAGTATTTTCGTAGTTAGTGAGTTTATCGTCATATCCTGTATACGCAAGGTAACGACCATTAGGAGAGACTTTGGGTTGTTGATCTGGGCCATTTCTATTTGTTACAGCTTCAATGGCTAATGTATTAAGATTTAACTTATATACTTCGCTGTTTGTAGGCTTGAGTTCACCATTTTTATGCCTATTGGCTGAGTAGTAAAGTAAGCTGCCATCTTTGCTAAAGCTAACATCACCTGCGTTATCAAATTCATCGCTAGTAAGCTGCTTAGCATTTCCGCCGTTAGCATCAAGTGTAAATAATTGATTAAAGCCTTTTTGCGAGTATCCACCACCATCGGCTCGATAGTATACGTCATCAATAAATTTAGCTGGCTCTGCCCACGTTGCGCCTTTTGGTTTTCCTGGCAAATTAACCGGTGGCGTGTTTTTACTTGGTACAAACATGCTGAATACAAGCTGGCTTGAATCGGGGCTCCAACTAATAGCGCGAGGGCTACTGGTAAAATTACTTATTTTGGCAATGGCACCGGTTTTAAGCCACTTCATATAAATTTGGCTGCTGCCATCGCGGGTAGATATAAAAGCAAGGCGTTGCCCATCTGGAGAAAGTACTGGCGAGTAATCCATGTGAACGCCTGAAGTGAGCGGCTGCATTTGTTTGGTTTTGTAATCAACAGACCAAATGTTTCCCACTTTTCGGTCTGTTTTTATATCCATGCGGTTTCGCACAAAGTAAACGGTTTTTCCGTCGTCAGTAATATCTATTTGATTTGCATATTCTAAATCAAATACATCTTGAAGTTGCAATGTGTGTGTATTGTCGTTTGCGCTAGCCAAATGGCTTGCGTTTAATATAAAACTAAGTGCTAAAAGTTGTTTCATTATTAATCCCTGTTGTTAACTTATGTACAGTTATAAGTGAGGGATTATTAAATTAACAGTGCAATGCGATGAAGCTCATATTTAACTCTATGGGGGTATTTAACAAGTTGGGATAAAAGCTGTAAAGGGGGTTTACAGCTTTCATATATTATTAAATGTCAGTCACACAGTGCTTTTATTTCTTTAATGAGCTCAATTGCATCATTATTGTCTCCATGCACACATAAACTATGTGCATTAAGCATTAGTTGCTTACCTGAGCGTGTGGTTACACTGCCTGTTTGTAAGAGCTGTTTGACCTGTGCAATTATGGCGGGTTTATCATGCACGCTGCCATCAAGTTTGCGAGAGACCAAAAAGCCCTCATCAGTGTATTGCCTATCTGCAAATGCTTCGAGTACTAGTTCTACATTAAACTGTTTAGCTAACTGGATGTGTTTATCTGCTTGGTTAGTCGCTAAAATCATCAGTTTTAGTGTGCTAGGGTAGCTCGCGACAGCAGATATAATGGTTGCTAATACGTCGTTGTTCGCCATCATATCGTTATAAAGTGCACCATGTGGTTTTACATAGCTTAACGTAAGCCCCTGTATTTTTGCCATGCCTTCAAGCGCTGCTATCTGATACTGAATACAATTAGTTAGTTCGCTTGTTGTTAACGCCATAGAGCGTCGTCCAAATCCTTGAAGATCAGGGTAACTGGGATGCGCACCTACCGTTACGTTGTTTTTTTTAGCTAACGTTAATGTTGTTGCTATTACATCAGGGTCACCGCCGTGAAAACCACAAGCAATGTTCGCCATATTAATATGAGGCATAACTTGATCATCTAGCCCCATTTTCCATGAACCAAAGCTTTCGCCCAAATCACAATTTAGTTTCATGTTAATTGCCTTTTTGCGGTTTAATTGTAACAGGCAAGGTGCCATTGGCAGTGGCTTGGCCTACTAATACTTTAGCGAGTGCGGTAAAGGCAGGGCCTGAAACACGCTCGAGCTTGTCTACATCAATATTGTAAGCATAAGAGGCCAGTACACTGTGGGCATAGTCGCCAAATTTAGCAATGTCGTAAGGAGCCCTCAAACTTATAAATACAGTACGCTTATTAAATTTGTTAGCCATGGAAAGCAATGACTCAAGCGCTTGTGGCTGTTCGCGCGTATTAAGCGCAAAATTAGGGTCATCTTTTAAATCATCCATGCCACCAATTTCAACCGCGCTTTGATTGGGCGTGGCATTACCCGCTATAACAATATCAGCTGTTTTAATGCTCTGGGCTGCTTTTGCTGGGTCAAACCCTTGTAAGCTGCTGCAGCTGAACGTAATAGATGATGAACTTGCAGATTCAATTGCTTGCTGCATAGCCATACACTTACGGGTGTCGGGCATAATAATATGTATATGTTGGTCATCATTTAAATTTAGTGGCAATGTGTTTTCTGTGTTTTTTACCTGTGTTATTGCTGCTAAAGCAAGCTCAGCTTCTATTTTTCTGTGTTGTTTATTGCCTATTATACTTTTTGCATTAACTACTGCATTAATAGGGTCAAACTCAGTAGATAACTCAAATGCATTTTTAAGCGAAATAATACGCGCAGCCGATTGTGTTATTTCTTGCTCATCTAACTGATTTGACTCGACAGCATGAACTAACGATTTAATAAGCTCATCGAGCTTTTTTATATCATCGGGCGTTCTTATTTCTATAGGCATAAGCGCAATATCAACGCCGGCTAAAAATGTATTTATAACAGCTTGAATGGGTGTAAAAAACTGACTAATACCAGCCATATCAAGTGCGTCGGTAACCACTACGCCTTTATAGTTAAGCTCACCTCTTAAAATGTCGGTAATAATAGTGCGCGACATAGTGGCGGGTTTAATCATTGTTTTGCCTTCTACAGAGACAAAGGTTGAGCTATCAAGCGCTGGGTATTGTATGTGCGCTGTCATGATCATACCGGGATTTTGCTTAGCAATAATATGTTTAAAAGGGGCTAAATCTTGTTCGTAAATGGTACTTTTTGAGTGGGCAACATTAGGGAGTCCTGTGTGGCTATCAACGTGAGTATCGCCATGTCCCGGAAAATGTTTGAGCGATGTAATTATGCCATTGCTCTCAAACCCAGCCACTTGTGCTGCGCCAAGTTCACTCACTCGTTGTGGGTTCTCACCAAACGAGCGTACATTTATAACGGGGTTGTCTGGGTTCATATTCACATCAATAGTGGGTGCATAATTTACATTGACTCCCAGTGCTGTTAGCTCATTGGCAATAACCGTTGCTGATTTAGTAGCAAAGTCAACGCCATGCTGTTTATAGGTTGCACCAATAGACATATTGCCCGTGAATGACGTTGCAATATCACGCGGCAAACGCGCAACTCTTCCGCCCTCTTGGTCTATTGATATAAATAGTGGCAGTTTACTTGAAGATTTACTGGCAGCCACTTGAAGTTGATGGCTAAGCGTAATGGTTTGTTCAATTGACTGTGTGTTTTCTGAAAATAATATAACGCCACCAATGTTATAGTCGCTGATTACGCGCGCTAATGACTCTGGTAGCTTTGTCATTGGCGTTCTGCAATGTTTACCAGTGACTTGTTCACAATAATAGCGAAAATCGAGCATTAACTTTTGCCCTAGTTTTTCCTCAAGAGAAAGAGCCGGTTTTGCAACCGCTTTAATTGATGGCATTAAGCACCCAGATATAAAAATAATTGACGATAAAACATACTTATTTAGCAAAATACACTCCAAAGCTAAATAAAATGAACAAGTGAAAGCAGCTTATCTATTTTTTTATATAACTGCAAAATAAGCGCACCCTAGTCATTAGGGGGAATGTAACGTCACAATGTAATAAAAAGTTATTTGGCTGGTTATTAAAAATACACTATGTGCTCAAATATTAGATAATTAATAAATGGCGGGGTATAATTGTAAATACTTTTTAACAAAGTACTTGCTTTAATAGCAGTGTACTGTGGGCTGTTTACTTTTGCTGAATAAATTATTTCCTGTGCTTAATCTGCGTCTTCTTATTGTGCTATTGGCTTTTTCTGCGGCTTTAGCCACGCTTATTAGTAGTTTTCATTCAACGTACCAAGTACAAAAAGAGCAGTTAATAAGCCATACATTAGAAAGTAACTTCGCTTACGCTAATAAATTAGCTTCAGCAACCGACAACTTTTTAGAGTCGGCAAAACAACAACTTGCGTATTCAGCAAATAAAATTGAGCAAAACATAAATAATGCAGCATTACTGCAAGAAGAAGTAACGCGCTTAAATTTGCAAACAAATAGCTTTAATTCAGTAGTTATAAGTAAGAATGGGGTTATAAATGCCACATCCCCTTATTTACCTGAAATCATAGGAAAATCAATTTCCTCCCCCGGCGCAACACAGGCTTTAAAACAAAAAAAGCCACTTATTAGCATGCCGTACATGTCAGCAGCCAATAATTTAATTATATTTATATCGCATCCCTTATTTGACAAAGAGGGGAATTACTTAGGCTACGTGGGCGGCTCGTTATATTTAAAAGAAAGAAATATTTTAAACGATCTCCTAGAGCAACATTTTTACGAAGGGGGATCGCACCTATATGTCGTCGATGCTAATAAGCAAATCCTGTATCACCCAGATAGCGAGCGAATAGGTACAAGCGTTGCCAAGAATAAAGTAATCAATGCGGTTATTACAGGAGAGGCGGGGCAAGCCGTTGTTGTAAACAGCAAAGGGGTAAAAATGCTCGCAGGATTTTCACCCGTTATTAATTCAAACTGGGGCGTAGTGGCTCAACGGCCCATCAAAGCAACACTTGCGTCTCTAGATACATTAATCATGGAAGTATTTGCAAGAACGCTCCCCATGGCGTTAGTCACCTTCATACTCATAGGTGTATTTTCGTATTTTATTTCACGCCCATTAAAGCAACTCGCTAGTAGCGCAAACAGGCTCGACGAAGTAAACAGTATAGAAAAGCTAAAAAAAATAAAAGCGTGGTACTTTGAAAGCCAAAGATTGAAGCTGGCGATGCTTAATGGCGTCAATATTTTACAAACACAAATAGGGCAACTTAAGCACGATGCCCAAACCGATCCGCTGACAAACACCCACAATCGTAGAAGCTTAAATGGCTTACTTAGTCAGCTAATGTTAAAGCAAACACCCTTCGCTATTTTAGAAATAGACATCGATTTTTTTAAACGTGTGAACGATACCTTTGGGCACGATAAAGGCGATGAAGCACTTAAAGTATTAGCCGATATTATAAAAAAGATCTCTCGAAAAGGGGATATTGTATCGCGTATTGGTGGTGAAGAGTTTTTACTTGTATTGCCACATGAAGACAGCCAAAGCGCTCTAAAAATAGCAGAGCGATTACGCACCACAGTTGAAACAACGCAAATGGAAACAATCGGTTTTATTACCGTTTCAGTCGGAATTGCAACTTGGCCAATCCATAGCAATGACATCGACCAAGTATATAAATGTGCAGACAAAGCGCTTTACCATGCTAAAGAGCATGGCCGTAATCGCTGCGTAGTGGCAGAGCCTAGTTAGTATAGACATGTTTAATTTGAATTAATCTTTAGCTAAAAATAAACTTTACTTTAAAAGCCCTTAAATTTATTTAAGGGCTTTTTTGTTTCTTAAGTTTTTTTTAAGTTTCGCTCTTTAACTTATAAACATACTCCTTAAACGGGCGATGTTTATGCAATTAGCACAGTCAAACTTATCACTAGATAACATATCAAATTCGGCACATTTAATAACTGCTCGAGAAAATGATGAGCATCGCAATGCACTAGAATCTGCGGTAAAAGATGGATTTTTAGTGGCTTACAATGCAACGCTTAAATCATTTATGCCACTACTTTGCCAATACACAACAATTGAGGGGCAATGTACGTTAGGTTTAAGGCAAGCTACCTCTCCCTTATTTATTGAGCAGTACACTGCAGAGCCCATTGAGCACTTTTTATTAGAACAAATTCCGCGTAGCAAAATATTTGAGCTAGGTAACTTATGCTCTACACATCGCAGGGCAACGCTTGGTCATTTTATTGTTGTTAACGAGGCACTTTACAATGCTGGAGCTAAGTATTTAGTATTTTGCGCCACAAAAAAAGTAAGGGCGATGGTTCGAATGCTGGGGGTTAATTGCACTGAGGTTGCTGTTGCAAACAGCTTTGTAGTTGAAAACCCATTAAGTTGGGGTAGCTATTATGCAAATCAACCTACGGTGTGCATTGTTAATTTAGCGCAGGCACATCAGCAAGTACTTAACACACCCATGCTGTTAAATATTAAACAGCAAAATACACAACAAATTAATGCCTTGATGACTGCGTTGGAGAGCTTATGAGCCTATTAAATAATATTAATAAGGTAGCGAATGAGCCAGTGGTTGTTAGTTACTTAGCCAATAAAGTGATGCCTATTAGCGCTTTGGAGTTACAACAAGAAACTAATAAGCTAACAGCTATTTTTAACGCTTTAGACTCAGGTGCAATTGCCTTCCAGCTTGATAACACTCCAGCTTGGCTGGTTGTTGATGCCGCAACCAGTGCAGCAAACAAGGTTGCGGTGCCTATCGCCCATTTTTTTAGTCAGCAGCAAACACAGTATGTGCTAGCTCAATGCGGTGCGCAGTTTTTTATTAGTGATATGCCTCGTCATTCGCTTGGTAAGCATTCATTATCGGTAACATTATTTGAGCATTATACCCTTTATATTTATCAGCTCGATGCGATTGAACCCGTGGACTATTTTACTGGTACGCAAAAAATTACATTTACTTCAGGTTCTACTGGCGAGCCAAAAGGGGTGTGCTTATCAACACAAAGCCAGATGCAGGTAGCTCAGTCATTATGTGAGCAAATAAACATTAGTAACCCCGTGCATTTATGCTTACTTCCGCTGCCAGTACTACTGGAAAATGTAGCGGGTGTGTATGCACCTTTGTTAAGTGGCGGTTGTGTACATTTAATGCTGCTAAACGAATTAGGTTTTGTTGGCTCAGGGTTAAAAAATCCTAACAAACTCATTGGTGCAATCGATAGTGTAAAACCTAACACCCTTATTTTAGTGCCTGAGTTATTAACGTGTTTAGTTGCCTTTGCAAAACAAGGCTGGCAGCCACCAAAGTCACTTAAGTTTATTGCTGTTGGCGGAGCACGGGTTAGTGAATCTCTAATTTTAACTGCACGAGAATATAACCTACCGGTTTATCAAGGTTATGGTCTGTCTGAGGCTGCTTCAGTAGTGAGTTTAAACACCCCCAACTGTGACGACATAAATAGTGCTGGTGAAGTATTAGGGCACGTTGAAACGAAAGTTGAAAATGGTGAGTTATTTATTAAAGGATCGTTATTTTTAGGGTATTTAAATCAAGCGCCGCATAACCCAAACACCTGGTACGCCACTGGCGACTTAGTATCTAAGCGTAATAATAAGCTGTACATAAAAGGGCGAGTAAAAAATCTGATCATCACCAGTATGGGGCGTAATGTTAGCGCCGAATGGCCTGAATCATTAATTTTAAGCCAAAGTGCGATACAGCAAGCGGTGGTGTTTGGTGAAAGCCAGCCATTTTTAAGCGCGCTTATTTATGCGGCACCCGAGTTTAGTGATGAGCAATTAAAAGCACATTTAAAAACAGTAAACCAGCAACTTCCTGACTACGCACAGATTAAAAAGTGGCATCGTTTGGCCCAACCTTTAAACGAGCAGCAAGGATTATTAACCGCTAATAATCGCCCTAAACGAGCGGCAATTAGCCAGCACTACAGCCCTATTTTTGAACAGTTTTACCGACTTGGAGAAGTGATCCATGAGTGATTTTTTTAATACATTAAAAGCACAAACTCAAAACGAGCGTGAGTACTTATTAGCTGCGCCAATTATACAGCGTGTATTTAACGGGCAAGCAACGCTTGAAGAGTATGCCTCGTTTTTAGCGCAGGCTTATCATCATGTAAAACACACCGTTCCTTTAATGATGTCACTTGGCGCACGTTTAACTGATGAGCAAGAATGGTTACGTGAAGCGGTAGCTGAATATATTGAAGAAGAAATTGGTCATCAAGAGTGGGTGCTAAACGACATTGCAGCCTGTGGGTTTGATAAAGAAAGTGTGCGCCATAGTCAGCCACAATTCGCCACTGAAATGATGGTGTCGTATGCCTACGATAGTATTGCACGTAAAAATCCGCTTAGCTTTTTTGGCATGGTTCACGTATTAGAGGGGACCTCAATTGCGCTTGCTGATGGAGCCGCATCAAACATAGCGAATGCAATAGGGCTTCCTAAAAAAGCATTTAGCTATTTAACCTCTCACGGCGCGCTTGATATAGAGCACGTAAAGTTTTTTGAAAACTTAATGAACCAAATTACTGACGAGGCGGATCAGCAGGCTATTTTACATGGTGCAAAGTGTTTTTACCGTTTATACGGGAATATATTTCGCGCTTTAGACGACGAGCCGTTTTTTAAAGCATCAGCACAAGAGCAACACGCATGAATACCGGCTTATGTGTATTAACTGGTGCGACAGGTGGAATTGGTCAAGCGATTGCTAAAACATTACACGGCCAAGGTTGGCAACTGCTCTTGGTGGGGCGAAATAGTGATGCCCTCAATACGTTAAGTAGCCAATGTCCCGGTAGTATAGTTTTTGTGGGGGATTTAACGGTTGCCGAAAACATGTTGGCACTCGCCATTAAAGCCAAAAAATTAGGGGGCGCTAAGTTACTCATAAACAATGCAGGCATTAATGTAATGCAAAGCTTAAGTGCATCGAGTAGTGAGCAAATTGATAATCTACTGAGCACTAATTTAGCCGTCCCTATGAAATTATGTCAGCTGTTTTTAGCGCAGTTGCACGCGAATAAAGGCTCCATAGTTAATGTTGGGTCGTCATTTGGCAGCATAGGTTACCCGTATCAAACACTTTACTGTGCTAGTAAGTTCGGTTTACGTGGTTTTAGCGAAGCGCTATCACGAGAGCTTTCAGACACACCCGTTAAAGTTAGTTATTTAGCACCAAGAGCAACCGATACAGATATTAATGATGCACAAATACGAGCAATGAATAAGGCGCTTGGTAATCAAATGGACTCTCCGCAGTTGGTAGCTGATGAGTTAGTTGCGTTATTAAACTCAAATAAAACCAGACGATTTATTGGTTTTCCTGAGAAACTTTTTGCACGTATCAATGGCGTTTTTCCAGGTATTGTGGATAACGCAATTGCCAAACAGCTTCCTAAAATAAAACAGTTTTTAGGTTAATAGAGGATTTATTATGAAAAAATTTACTTTAGTAGCTTATTTAAGCATTGTTAGTGTGTTTTCATCGCCGGTATTTGCAGACGAACAAAGCGATTTACTTGCTATTCAACAGCAATGGGCGGTTGCTAATTATGAGCTTGAAGGTGATGCACAAATTAAAGCGTTTACTCAACTGAGTGAGCAAAGTGCTCAATTTATTGAAAGCTACCCTGATTCAGCAAATAGCTATACGTGGAACGGCATTGTACTGGCCAGTTTTGCTGGCGCAAAGGGCGGGTTAGGGGCGCTGGGCTATGCTAAAGATGCAAAAGCGTCATTAGAGCAAGCCCTTAAAATAGACGACAGTGCTTTAGGTGGCTCAGCGTATGCCAGCCTAGCAACCTTATACAGTAAAGTACCGGGGTGGCCTATTGGTTTTGGTGATGATGACACCGCCGACAAGTTTTTTAAGCAAGCGCTCGCTTTTAACAAAAAAGGCATTGATACTAACTACTTGTATGGTGAGTTTTTATATGACGAGCGTGAATATGAGCAAGCTAAAGCCCATTTGTTAGTTGCGCAAGCAGCAGGTATTCGTGATACTCGTACTAAAGCTGATAAATATCGTCAACAAGCAATTAGCTCTTTATTAGCTAAAGTAGATAAAAAACTAAAGAGATAGCAAAATAAACAATGCATTTATTATTAGTTGAAGATGATCATCTTGTGGCGCAAGGGCTTTGCCGCTCATTGCGCCAAGAAGGCTACAGTGTAGAGCATAGCGCAACGGTTAAGCATGCATTGCAATGCTTAGGCAGTGGTGAAATAGAGTTGGTTATACTTGACCTAGGTTTACCCGATGGTGATGGTTCACAAATTCTAAAGCACATAAAAGCGCAAAAAAAAGTGATTCCGGTGGTTATACTAACTGCACGTAGTAGCATAGATGACAAGGTGCAAGGGCTTGATATGGGCGCTGATGATTATTTAGCTAAGCCATTTGAACCAGCCGAATTATTTGCTCGTTTGCGCGTAGCGAGCCGACGAGTAAATCAAGCTCAGTCAAGTTTATTACAGTGTGGTGAAGTGACTATGGACACGTCAGCGCATAGTGTCACACTCAGCAATGAGCTGCTTTCTCTGCCACGAAAAGAATACATGCTGCTAAAGGCACTATTGGAAAACCAAGGTCGCGTGCAATCTAAACAGCAGTTAGAGAACAAGCTGTACCAGTGGGGTGAAGAGGTTGGCTCTAACACCATTGAAGTGCATATTCATCACCTACGAAAAAAATTCCCCAGCGATTTTATTAAAACTCTCCGTGGTATTGGTTATGTCGTGGGAAAGAGATAGTTCACGTGATTAAAACACCCCTAGATTGCACAAACTTGAATTTACAAAGGTAACCATACTTTATGTCAATTCGTAAGCGTTTAACTCTTATTTTACTATCAATGATGGTGTTAACGTGCTTTTTAGCTTTAGTCAAAGGCTACCAAAAAAGTATGAGCCATGGTGAGCAACTACTTGATAGTGAGCTAAAAGTAGTCGCTGGAGTGTTGATGCAACAGCCTTTATCTATAAACGCCATGGCGCCAAAAATGCAAGAAAGCGCCCAATTACTGTATCAAATTTGGCAAGCTGGTGAGCTCCTTAGTGGCTCTGACGAATTAAATCTTGATTTGAGCCAGTATCAAGCGGGTTTTCAAACGCTTAATATTGCAGGGCAGCGAATGCGGGTATTCGTATTTGTCACTTCTTTACGCACCGTGGTTGTTGCCGAGCCGATTGCTAAGCGGTTTGAACTTGCCGAGGCGGTGATTTTATCAGCCATGTTGCCTATGCTTTGGGCGGTTCCTTTGCTTGCGCTATTTATTAGCTTTTTTGTTAAATATGCACTGGCACCATTAACTCGTTTATCAAAACAGTTAGCTCTGCGCCAAGCAAATGATTTCACAGCGATCAATTGGCAGGTGACTGATGAAGAGATAAAACCGGTGATCAGCCGCTTAAACGATTTATTTAAACGCGTAGAAACCGCCTATTTACGAGAGCGTTTTTTTGCCTCTGATGCGGCACATGAATTACGTACTCCCCTGAGCAGTTTAAAAATTAATGTGCATAATTTGGCTGCTCAACAAGGCGATAACCAAGAATTACAAGCCATGACTCAAGGTATTAACCGACTATCCAATATAGTAGAGCAAATGCTAATACTAGGGCGTACTCAGCCAGAGCAGTGGCAAAAACAGTTTAAGGAGCAATCATTATTAGCGATCACGCAAGAAGGTGTTAGCCAGTTGTATGAAAAAATAGAGGCTAAAAACCACACTATTAGTCTTGAGGGAGATGACTTTATCATTAACGGTGATGAATTTACCTTGGTGACGTTGATTTCAAACCTACTTAGCAATGCCATAAAGTACGCACCAGCCAATGGACAAATAAAAATAACGCTAAAGCAGATGCACAAGCAGCGTATTTGGCAAATAGAAGACAGTGGCCCAGGTATGACGAACGATCAAAAACAACGGATATTTAACCGTTTTTATCGTGTTGGCGGTGACCAACACCCTTCGGGTGAACAAGGTGCGGGTTTAGGCATGGCAATAGTGCAGCATATTATTGCTATTTATCGCGCTGAAATTCACTTAACGGATAGTGATTTGGGTGGCTTAAAAGTACAGGTAGTTTTTGCAGGAGCTAAATGTGATTAAACGACTTATTAGGCCTTACTTATATTGTTGTGTATTTTTATCATTTAACGCCGCCAGTCAAGACTATCTTATTGTACTTAAAGATCATTTGTTTTACCCCGCAGAAATCGTCGTACCGGCCAATAAAAAGGTCCGCTTGTTAATCGAAAATCAAGATAGTACGCCTGAAGAGTTCGACAGTTTCGATCTCAATCGAGAGAAAGTACTTTACCCAAAGCGCAAAAGCGTTATTTATATCGGGCCATTAATCCCTGGGCGCTATGAATTTTTTGGCGAGTTTTCGCCTAATACGGCGCGTGGTGCTGTCATAGTGACTGAAAAGGAGCGTTCTAATGCTAATAACTAGCCTAGTGATGAGTCTAAACCAGTTACTGCCGGTGGCCATTTTACTTATTTTACTCCAAGTTGTAGCCAAGCAAAGTTTAATGAAATTGCTGGGAGGGCTTATTTTAGGGATCGGGCTTTCATTTTTGTTTGTTAAAAGTGCGCCGTTAATGAGCCCCTTGTTTGACTATCAGGGTTTAGAATATGCCCAAATTGGTTTGTGTATTTTAATTTTTATTAGTGCACTGTACTACGCCATTAAACAAGCAACAGCTGCTTTTATGATTGCGATTATCAGTGTAATGACACTTTATTTAAGTCACTACATTATTTACCTGATTGGCTTTTGGCAAAACAACGAAGCGGCACAAAGTTTATTTATTGGCACTTTTTTAGGTTTGGGAATATGCAGCAGCTTTAGCGTCTTGTTGTATTTTTTATTGAGTGCAATCAAACAGCGCTTTGGGCTTACCCCTTTATTGGTATTGTTAGCTTTAAATAGTGCGGCAAAACTAGTTGTGGCGCTTGATTTGGCGAGCCAAATTGATTTGATAGCAACAACGGTAACCGTATGGGATTTACGTGACATTTTAACCGAAAACTCAGAGTTTGGAAGAGTATTGCGCGCTCTGATCGGTTATGAGGCTACACCAAATTTAACCAGTTTTTTAAGCTATGTGCTGAGCAGCGTATTATTTTTATCTGCTAGTTATTTTATTCCTAAATCAATCACTAAGGAAAAATCATGAAAGCAATAAACCTATTTGCAGCTACTGTATTAATTGGTTTTTGTTTATTAATACCTAAGCTCGCTTATGCTGATGGCATAGTAGTAGATAAAGTTTATCACCCGTATGTGTTGCCGTTTGAACGAGAGCTTGAGTGGCGCCTTGTGTCGCATCAAACCGACAGTGGCAATATTTTAGCGCAACGTATTGGTTTAGGTGGCGCCATTAACGACACTATGGCACTGGAAGGTTATTTAGTGGGTGAGCGAGATGATAACGGCGACTTTGGCTTGCAAGCGTATGAATTGGAGCTTAGATGGCAACTAATAGAGCAAGGCCGGTTATGGGCTGATTGGGGCGCTTTGTTTGAATTTGAAAAACAGCATGACGCCGACGCATACGAAGCAACCTCCGGTTTTGTAATTGAAAAAGAGTTTGGTCGTGCAAGTCTCACCATGAATGCTTTTTTGGTATACGAATGGGGGCAAGACATAGAGAACGAATGGGAAACAGAGTTTAGGGCACAATATCGTTACCGATACTTGTCTGCGTTTCAACCCTCTATTGAGTTATATGCAGGGGAAGATTTTATCGGAATTGGGCCCGGGTTTATTGGGCTATACCGGTTTGAAGGCCAAAAACAGCTAAAATGGGAAGCTGGCTTTATAAGTGAAATTAGCCAGTCTGAAAAAAACCACAGTTTTAGACTTGCCCTAGAATTTGAATTTTAAGCATATAAATACAGGTTGATTATTTATTGCTCAATAAAATAAGGAAGTGCTTGACTTATATTTGGTTATCTATATAGTGGGCCGCAGCTAGAAAGAAAGCATGTAAGCTATAAATCTCCATTTCGTTGTTGTATAAGTAATACTTGTAGTACCGTCCTGAAGTTTTTAAAGTACCATCTCATTTTTTGCTACACCCGCTCATATGAGCATATTTTTTATTTTTATATCAGGATATTACAATGTCTAACATCGTATCAGGTACAGTTAAGTGGTTCAACGAGTCTAAAGGTTTTGGTTTCATCGAGCAAGAAAATGGCCCAGACGTTTTCGCACATTTCTCAGCAATCAAAAGCGAAGGTTTCAAAACTTTAGCTGAAGGCCAACGTGTAGAGTTCACTCTTTCACAAGGTCAAAAAGGTCCTCAAGCTGATAACATCACAGCTGTATAATTTTACTTTTTAAGTAAAATGAAAAAAAGCGCCTAGGGCGCTTTTTTTGTGTCTGAAACAAACCTAACTTATTCAACAGCCCGACCTAATACCAAGGATCACAATTAAAGTGGTTCTATTTGACCTTAAGGTCTAATATAAACACCTATTTAGTGACAGGGTTAGGTGCTATAAAAAGTCTGTATAGCTTTAATTAGTAAAAGCGTAGAAGAGAGAGTTCAAGTACCGCTGAGCGAATACCACTTATTGTTAGTCATTTACCTCACCTGCACATCATTTAACTCAAAACCCGCGTGTAATTTAACTCATTTACCGTAAGGGCTTCTTTTAGTTTTGCTCACTTGTTTGTGCGCTTCTTCCATTTTTTCTATAAGAACTTTATCTGTATCTTTATTTGCAGCTAAATAAGCAACCGTTGTTAATGCATCTATTTTAAAAATAAATTTTAAGTGGCCCGGTTTAAGTTTAAAGTAATCACTATATTGGAGCATATAAAGCGGGTCATCCAATATTAGGTCTACTTTTTTGGCTAGTAGTAACTTATAAGAATGCTGTATATCTGAAGTTATAACGCCCTCAAACCCCATTTTAGTGAGAGTTTGGGTCGAGAAGTCGTTATGTTGCATAGCTATTTTGTAATTTTTTGCTTGGTTAATACTATTTATTACTATATCGGTTCTCTCTGATAACCCAACAAACCCCATTTCAAAGCGACCAATTTCCCCTACCCACTGAAATTGATCTTCACGTTCTGACGTGCGAGCAATGCTGTAAATAAACGTGTTTTTTTCCTCGCTTGCCATTTTATAGGCGCGGGCCCAAGGGTACATTTGTATGTTTGGTGTTAAACCAGCCTGTTTAAATATATCTCTTATGTACTGTGTTCCTTTACCTTGAACTTCACCGTCTATTAAAACTTGATTAGGTGGTGCTAATTCTGTAACAACCAGCAAAGGCTCTTCAGCCAAAGTACTAAATGATAAAAAAAGGATAAAAGAGGTCAGATTATAATTCACTACAACTAGTCAATTTAGGCTTAGAAACACTTAATTAAGTGTGGTTTAAAATTGTTAAATTTACAAAGTATTAGTGGTTATTTGAGTTGTAAAAACCTCATAATGAAAATAAAGAGAGGATATAGGAAGAAAGGTAACTTTATTAAAGCCCTAAAACGATAAAAGGGCCTTGCGGCCCTTGGTGAAGTATCGTTCAAGTCAGCTAGCACTTTAACCCCTTAAAGTACTAACTTCTTGTTTTGCAACACCGGTTCATCTCTTAAGTTTCTAAGCTAGCGAGAGGAAAAACCCAGCAATTGCTGCGCTCATAAGGTTAGCCATAGATCCTGCTAACACTGCTCTGAGCCCTAAGCGTGCGATATCCTTCCGCCTGCTAGGCGCCATACCGCCTAACCCACCTAGTAAAATGGCTATCGATGATAAGTTAGCGAATCCACACAAAGCAAACGTAACAATTGCTTGTGTGTGCGCACTTAACGTATCGCGATAATTTATAAAGTCTAAGTAAGCAACAAACTCGTTTACTACTATCTTTTGACCAATAAAACTGCCGGCTATAATTGCTTCATCCCACGGTACACCGAGTAACCATGCAACAGGAGCAAATACATAACCTAAAATTTCTTGTAGCGTTAATGTTGGATGATCAAACCATCCGCCTACACCACCTAATAAACCATTTAGAAGCGCAATTAACGCTACGAATGCCAGTAGCATTGCACCAACATTAAGTGCTAAATGCATACCATTTGCCGCACCTGATGCAGCAGCATCAATTACGTTTACCGGTTTATCATCGTCGTTTAAATCTAAATCAGCTAAGTTATCTTTAGGTGTTTCGGTTTCTGGCACAATCATTTTTGCCATTAAAAAACCACCTGGTGCCGCCATAAAGCTGGCTGCAATTAAGTACTTAAGCTCTACACCAATAATTACGTAACCCGCCATTACAGAGCCAGCTACAGTGGCTAAGCCACCTACCATTACAGCAAATAACTCAGATTTGGTCATCGTTGCTATAAAAGGTTTAACAATTAACGGCGCTTCAGTTTGGCCAACAAATATATTTGCCGTCGCTGAAAGTGATTCTGTTCGCGAGGTTTTTAAAAGCTTTTGTAAACCACCGCCTAAAATCTTAATTATCCAGTCCATAATGCCTATGTGATATAAAACAGCGACCAGCGCTGAGAAAAACACAATAACGGGCAAAACCTGAATTGCAAAAATAAAACCTAGCGTATCCTGCGATGCCAGCGGGCCAAACAAAAAGCCAATCCCGTCATTCGCGTAGCCAATAACCGATGAAACGGCTGCTGACATACTTGCTAATACGTTTTTTCCTGCGTCAAAAAACAGAACAAAGCCGCCAATAACAACTTGCATTGCAAATGCTATAGCAACGGTTCTTAAATTAATTGCCTTGCGATTAGTTGACGCGGCAAAGGCAATGCCCAGCAGCACACACATGCCTACCAAGCTCATAAATGTTGTCATACAAATGTTTCCCGTTGTTATTCTTGTAGTAAATATTTAATTTTACTTTTTATAATATCAATCGCAACGCGGTTCATGCCGCCTCGAGTCACTACTAAATCTGCATTATGCTTAGAAGGCTCAATAAATTGATAAAACATCGGTCTTACAGTTGCTTGATACTGTTCAACAACAGATTGTAACGTTCTGCCTCGCTGCTCCATATCACGTTGCATACGACGCATTAAGCAGATATCTAAAGGAGTATCTATAAATACCTTAATATCAAATTCTTTATTTAGCGCTTTGTCGCTCAGTAATAAAATACCTTCAACAATTAAAATTTTTGCAGCGGCTACACGTCGCGTTTTATCGCTGCGGGTATGCTGTGCATAATCATATGTTGGTACTTCTACTGAATTTCCACTACGAAGTTGAGTTAAATGTTCAAGCATTAACTCATGTTCAAATGCATCAGGGTGGTCGTAGTTCGTTTGCGTACGATGAGCCATCGGCAAATGCGACTGATCCTTGTAATAAGCATCTTCTTCAATAATGGCAATTGCGCCCGGTTCAAGCTCATTAACCAACTCGTTGTATATAGTTTGGCTAAACAGAGATTTGCCCGACGCAGACGCGCCAGCAATAGCTATAATAGTTGTTCGTGTCACTAAAGTTCTCACCCACACAGAAGGATATATTGTTGGTAGATCACAATAGCAAAAAAGACACGATTAATCTCTTTTGCTTCGCTTAAGAACGCAAATTTATAATGTTTAGGTTTTATGAAACAGGACTTTTGTCCTGTACGGAAAAATCGTTCAGCAGATAAAGTAACCACCTAGAAACAAAGTGAGGTCAAAATGGCAAGAGCAATTATCTTAATGGCAGATAGCCTAGGAATCGGTGCAGCACCAGATGCAGATAAATTTGGTGATCTTGGCGCCAATACATTCGCTCACTTACTAAAAGCATATTACGACGAAACAGGCAGCGCACTTTCGCTTCCTAATTTATCTAAATTAGGTTTAGTAGACGCCTGTGAAGCCGCCGGTGGAGAAATGTGTTTAGTTTCAGACCGCCAAGCACCACAAGGTGCATGGGGTTACGCTAAAGAACTTTCTAGCGGAAAAGACACTCCATCAGGCCATTGGGAAATGGCTGGCGTACCTGTGTTATTTGATTGGGGATATTTCCCAAAAACACAGCCCAGTTTCCCACAAGAATTTGTAGACGAGTTTATAGCTCGTACAGGTATTCCTGGCATTTTAGGCAATTGCCATGCATCGGGAACAACCATATTAGAACAGCTAGGTGAAGAGCACGTAAAAACAGGTAAACCAATCTGTTACACCTCAGCTGATAGTGTGTTTCAAATAGCCGCGCATGAAGAGTCATTTGGCCTAGAGAAGCTTTATCAAGTTTGCGAAATCGCACGGGCGCTGCTTGATGAAATGAATATAGGGCGAGTGATTGCGCGGCCATTTTTGGGTTCAAATAGTCAAGATTTTGCACGAACAGGCAATCGTCGTGACTATTCAGTACTTCCGCCAGCACCAACATTGTTAGATGTTTTAGCAAAAGACGGCGGCGAAGTAATTAGTATTGGTAAAATTTCAGACATATACGCGCATCAAGGCATAACCCAAAAGCACAAAGCACCAGGGCTTATGAACTTGCTTGAAAAAACCAGCGAGGTTATTTCAACAGCACCTGATCGCAGCTTAATTTTTACCAACTTGGTTGATTTTGATGAAAAATTTGGTCATCGTCGCAACCCCGTAGGTTACGCTAAAGCATTAAAAGAATTTGATGACTATTTACCAACTATACTAAACCAGTTAAATGCAGATGATGTCTTAATGATCACTGCCGACCACGGGTGTGATCCAACCTTTCCAGGTTCTGAGCACACGCGTGAATACGTACCTGTGATAGCGTACAAGCCTGGTATGGATAATACACCGCTAGGTGAACGAAACAGTTTTGCAGATATTGGTCAAACACTAGCACAGTGGTTTAACTTGTCTGAGCTTGAATATGGCGACAGCTTTTTAACTCAATTAAACGCGCCAAAATAAAAAGGAAACAACGAATGAGTACTCCTCATATAAATGCAAATGTTGGTGATTTCGCCGAAACAGTTTTAATGCCAGGCGATCCGCTACGTGCGCAATATATTGCTGAAAACTTTTTAGATGATGCGGTACAAGTAACTGGTGTACGCAACATGTTTGGCTTTACAGGTACTTACAAAGGTAAGCCAGTAAGCATTATGGGTTCAGGCATGGGTATTCCATCAATGTCTATTTATGCACGTGAGCTAATTGTTAGCTTTGGCGTAAAAAACATTATACGCATTGGTACATGTGGCGGTATTGGTACCGACATTAAAATCCGTGACGTAATTTTTGCACAAGGTGCAAGCACAGACTCAAACGTAAACCGTGCACGTGTTCGTGGTTACGACTTTTCTGCAATTGCAGACTTCGACCTACTTTTAAACGGCGTTAATGCAGCAAAAGAGCTAGGCATTAAAGCAAAAGTAGGTAACGTATTCACAACCGACACTTTCTATCAAGCAGACGACACTTTCTACAAAGATTTAGATAAGTTAGGCGTTCTTGCAGTAGATATGGAAACAGCCGGTTTATATGGCGTTGCAGCTGAGTACGGCGCAAACGCAATGGCATTATTTACCGTAAGCGACCACGTGATCACTGGCGAAGCAACACCTGCTGACGAACGTCAAAGCACGTTTAACGAAATGGTTAAAATTGCATTAGAGTCTATCTAATCAATAAAACAGTTCCTTGGTAACGTATTCACTAAGTTTTGGAGACACGCCCAAAGTGAAGTGAGACTAACCTCCAAAGCCGCATTTTATGCGGCTTTTTTTATGCCTTAATAATTATAAAATCATGAGTACCAGACTCTAAAAGCGCAGCATCTCTTAACCTCTTTGTGAATAATCTTTCAAAAACGTAATGCACAAAGAGAACAGAATGAGGAGTAAATGAGTAGCTAAAATAAATTGGCTAGGGCTTTGTTTTGTAGACGTAGAGCTTGCTCACGTTAGAAGCGCAGCTTCTTATTACTTAAAAAAGGTATCACCACAGAGTGCACCGAGGCGCTTCGCGCTACACAGAGTTAAAAATATTTGTTAGTCACTACTCCTGGTCTTCTCCTTCACTTCTCGGTGGTGAAACAATCACTTTTATAGCATGAGATAAACGTTGCTATTAAAAAAAGTAAAGTGCGTTTACAGGTTATATTTAGCCACGGCATTGAAATACAAGGCTTTTTCATTACCTCTAAAAGCGCAGCGTCTCTTAACCTCTTTGTGAATAATCTTTCAAAAACGTAATGCACAAAGAGAACATAATGAGGAGTAAATGAGAAGACAAAGTGAACAGGTCGTAGTTTAGCCTTGTTTTGTAGACGTAGAGCTTGCTCACGTTAGAAGCGTAGCTTCTTGTTACTTAAAAAAGATATCACCACCGAGCGCACCGAGGCGTTTCGCGCTGCACCGAGAAAAAAGAGTAACAACTAGTCACGGCTCCTGTCCTTTCCTTCTTGGTGGTGAAGTAATCACTTTTCATACCATCATTAAAAATTATGTATTTAACAAAATTATTTTAAAAGCTGGGTTAAACTCAAGCTAAACTACGCTATGAAAGCCAAGGTTATTCATTTAATTGCTACCCGAAAACGTTAAAATTTGCTATGTTGCAATACAATACACGCTTAGTGTTTTTATTAGGAAAGTTATGAAATCGTTATCTATTTTTTTTGCTTTATTTACCTTTACGCTAGCAGTAAATAGCTATGCCACAGAGTCTACTACCGATCAGCAAAAAGCGGATGAAAAAGTAAACACACTAGAATATAAAGCCCCTGAGCTTAAAAAACCGGTTGTTGACCCAACCAAACCAGACGACTCAAAAGTGTTAGGCGATGAAACCCCCAAGCCCGTTGAAAAGCCTAAAAATAAAATAGAAAAAGCAGCAGCCGTAGCCGAAGCAGAAAAAGCAGTAGCCCAAGCAAAAGAGGCCTTAACAGCCAAACAGCAAGCCAAAGCCAAGCAATCACGCGAATCACTTGCTGTGGTTGAACAACTTATAAAAGCTTATAACGCGCGCAACATTGAAGAGTTTATTCGTGTTTACGATGAAGATGTAGAGTTTTATATTTTCCCCAATGAGCTATTATTTAAAGGAAAAGAAAAACTAATAGCACGTTATGGTTTGATGTTTAAAAAGCTAAAGTGTATTCATTCATCGCCAATTAAACGCATAGTCCATGGTGATATAGTAATAGACCATGAGCTATCAGAAACCTGCTCAGCAGACGAAAACGTAATAGATAAACGCTCAGAGCTTGTATCGAGCTATCAAATTAAAAACGGAAAAATAATTCGCGTATTATTTTTTCGTTAAGGATTATTATGCAAATTACTGACGACAAAAAACTTCGCTTAATGTACCGAGTAGAGCCCGGTTGTTTAGGCCCCGAAGGCGCACAACATATTGAAGATTTTTGTCGTTATGCCAATAAGCATATTAAGTCACCTTATTATGCACAATTCGTTTTTTTACCGCGTTACGATAAACAAAAAGACGAACGCCAATACAGCGTAAAAAGCCGTAATCTATCGCAATTGCAGGTTAGAAAGTACTTTAGTCACTTTGAAATCGATATGGATGGCTTTGAAGAGCAACTCGACGAGCTACTCACCAAAGCAATCGACTTGTACTTTAAACGCTAATCCCTGAAGCTTCAAATATAAGTAAAGCGGCTAAAGGTATACTTGTTACGTATGCTTTATACCTAAAGCCTGCTCACGTAATCCTTTATTAAATCACTTAGCCTCTACTTCTAAAAGCGCAGCGTCTCTTAACCTTGTTTTGTAGACGTAGAGCTTGCTCACGTTAGAAGCGCAGCTTCTTGTTTCAGATCAAATATTAAATCACTTATTTTTACCTCTAAAAGCGCAGCGTCTCTTAACCTCTTTGTGAATAATAATCTTTTAAAACCTTAATACACAAAGCACAGGACTTTATTACAGCCATAAAAAAAGAGCTTTCGCTCTTTTTTTCAAACTATATAAGCAAGCTAAACTTACTCGCCCGCCACAATAGTATTAAAGCTATTATTATCGTGAAGGCTTGCAAATGCACTTTCGTGAAGTAACTCATTACGTAAGTTAGGCGAATACTCAAGTGCCATTTTTATATCGGCCAGCGCATCGGCGTGTTCGTGTATTAACGCAAATGCACAGGCGCGTTGCCAATACGCATAACCATAGTCGCTATCTATATCAATTGCTTGGTTACATAAATCAATCGCTTTGGCTGTTTGATTAATTTCAAGTAGGGCATCAGCTTTGTAAGCAATAGCCTCAACGTCTTCAGGTTTACGCTTTAAAATTTCATCAAAAATCTCGATTTTATTAGCATAATCACTTTCTAAATTTGCGCGCATCCACAACGAGTGAACCTCATTTGTAATCGATATACGTTCTTGGTTACTGAGTATTTCTTCAGAACGTACACGCAGTTTTTCTTCTAGAATTTTTAATCGGTCTTCGTATTCGTCCGTAATAACACTCACACGGGTATTTACAATATCTTCTACTTTATTTTTAACATCGCGCAGCGAGTTCCAGCCAACAAGTACCAAAATAGATGCCGTCGCAGTAATAATAAAAAACACATTATTTATCGTATCGGTAGTGTAAGTAAGGGCTCTGTCGGCTGTGTCTAATTGCGCGTGCGTTACTTGTTTAGTAACGTCTTCGCGTAGTTTTTGCTGATCTTGGCGAACCGCTTTTAGCTCATCTAAAATGTAGCGTTCCATAAGCGGTTTATACATAGGCTCTTTAAGTTGCTCGAGCGCTTGCTGTTCTTGTAGCTTTGAGGGGGCTTCTGTTTGTTGCTCAGCCGCATTAGCCGACGTTAAAAATAAAGTAAAACAAATACATAGTAAATAAAAGTAATAACGCATCAACATGCCCAAATAAAATAATAAATTGCAAAAATGATATTAACACGCACAACCTAAACTCACTAGGGCGGGTTTTGTTTTGAAGGCGAGATTACAGCACATTATAAATTATTATCACTAAAGCAGTGTGCAGTAATAAATTTTAGGCAAAAAAAACCAGCTCTGGGTGAGCTGGCTGAAACTGCTAAAACATCAAAGGTTAGGTAAAACTTAACTACCGTTAGCTAATAAAAATCAGCTAACAAAAAACAGGTAAATTAGAGTTATAAAGTAAAGGTGTATTGGGCTTAGTAATACACCTTTAACGTTATAACTACAATTTCATGGTGAAGGGGGGTATTCCTATGTGCGCTGTGGTAAACCAAAGCCACTTTCAAACCCTTCACATACCATTACGCCGCTACTTTTTAATTCGATCATCGTTATTTAAAAAAAAGATCAAAAATTTTTAAAGGCTCGTTTTTAAATACCAATCAAAAATACAAATCGGTCCAATCGTTTTAAATACGGTGCATTTGTTGGTATAGCTCAAAAAATAAGCCTATATTGGTAATTCAAAATAAGTACAAGTATATAAACAATTGATTAAGCAACATTTGCATGAATTAAAAATAGTAATACCTAAACAAATTGACCATTGCTTACGTATTTTATTTTAGACCAAGAGGATTAAATAATGAGTAACTCTAGCGCTGGCAAATGCCCGGTAATGCATGGCAGCAATACACAAACAGCAGGCCAAAACACAGATTGGTGGCCAAATGCACTTAATTTCGACATCCTTCATCAACACGATACAAAAAGCTCTCCATACGGTAGCGACTTTAACTACGCTGAAGCATTCAAATCCCTAGATCTAGAAGCCGTAAAAACCGATTTAAAAAACTTAATGACCCAAAGCCAAGATTGGTGGCCAGCCGATTGGGGCCACTATGGCGGTTTAATGATCCGCATGGCATGGCACTCGGCAGGTTCATACCGTTTATCTGACGGACGTGGCGGCGGTGGCACGGCTAATCAACGCTTTGCCCCTTTAAACTCATGGCCCGATAACGCCAATCTCGACAAAGCGCGCCGCTTACTTTGGCCAATTAAAAAGAAATACGGTAACAAACTCTCGTGGGCCGATCTCATTATTTTAGCGGGCAACATGGCGTACGAATCAATGGGCTTAAAAACCTTTGGGTTTGCCGGTGGCCGTGAAGACATTTGGCAGCCAGAAAAAGACGTATACTGGGGCGCCGAAAAAGAATGGTTAGCACCAAGCGACGAACGCTACCAAAATGTTGATAAACCCGACACAATGGAAAACCCGTTAGCGTCTGTTCAAATGGGCCTAATTTACGTAAACCCAGAAGGGGTAAACGGTAAACCCGATCCGCTTAAAACCGCAGCACAAGTTCGTGAAACGTTTGCCCGCATGGCAATGAACGACGAAGAAACGGCAGCGCTTACCGTAGGCGGCCACACAGTTGGTAAAACACACGGTAACGGAAAAGAGTCAAACCTTGGCCCAGAGCCAGAAGCGGCTGATATTTCAGAGCAAGGTATGGGGTGGAACAACCACAAAACACGGGGCATTGGCCGCGATACAATGACATCGGGCATTGAAGGTGCGTGGACCACACACCCAACAAAATGGGATAACGGCTACTGTGACCTTCTTTTAAATTACGAATGGGAACTGACAAAAAGCCCAGCAGGCGCTCACCAATGGGAACCTGTAAATATTAAAGAAGAAGACAAACCGGTCGATGTAGAAGACCCATCAATTCGCTTAAACCCAATAATGACCGATGCCGACATGGCAATGAAGCTCGACCCAGCGTACCGCAAAATAATTGAGCGTTTTCATAACGACTTTGAATACTTTTCAGACGTGTTTGCACGCGCATGGTTTAAACTTACGCACCGCGACTTAGGGCCAAAAGCGCGCTACCTAGGTGCCGATGTACCAAGCGAAGACTTAATTTGGCAAGACCCAATTCCAAGCGTTGATTACACCCTAACAGATACTGAAATCGCCGATTTAAAAGTAACACTACTTAATTGCGGCGTAAGCGCCAGCGATTTAATTAACACCGCATGGGACAGTACGCGTACGTACCGAGGCTCTGATCACCGAGGCGGCGCAAACGGTGCACGTATTCGTTTAGCACCGCAAAAAGAGTGGCAAGGCAATGAGCCCGAGCGCTTAGCAAGTGTGTTAGCGGCACTTGAAAAAGTGCAAGCTGGGTTAAGTAAACCTGTTAGCATGGCCGATTTAATTGTACTTGGTGGCACAGCAGCGGTTGAACAAGCCGCTAAAAACGCAGGGGTAGAGGTTAACGTACCATTTGCGCCAGGGCGCGGAGACGCAACCGACGACATGACCGACGCCGAATCGTTCGACGTACTTGAACCTATTCACGACGGTTTTAGAAACTGGCTGAAAAAAGACTACGTTGTGTCTGCAGAAGAGTTATTACTTGAGCGCAGCCAGCTAATGGGTTTAACAGCGCCAGAAATGTCGGTATTAATGGGTGGCATGCGTATGCTTGGCACAAACCATAGCGGCACACAACATGGCGTATTTACAAATAATGTAGGAACGTTAAGTAACGACTTTTTTGTAAACCTAACCGACATGGCAAACCGCTGGGAGCCAACAGGTAATGGCCTTTACAACATTGTTGACCGCGCAAGCGGTGCAACTAAATGGACCGCAACACGCGTAGATTTAGTATTTGGGTCAAACTCAATTTTACGCGCATTGGCAGAGTTTTATGCACAAGACGATAATAAAACCCGTTTTGTTGACGACTTTGTAAATGCATGGGTAAAAGTAATGAACGCCGACAGGTTTGATATTTAATAAACCTAATTAACAGTTAAAAAGGAGCAGCAATGCTCCTTTTTTGTTTTTAAAAACGGGGCTTTTAAAACCGTATTGCACAAAGAGAAACGAATGAGGAGTAAATGAGTAGCCAAATTGAATAGTGTTAAGTGATTTTTTTATCACCACAGAGCACACCGAGGCGCTTTGCGCTACACAGAGTTAAAAATATTGGTTAGTCACTGCTCCTGCTCTTCTCCTTAACTTCTCGGTGGTAAAACAATCATTTTTACGAATAAATCAACTAAATGTAAAACGTTGGTATTAAACGAAAGCAAAGCACGTCAGCAGGTTAATTTAAACTTTTTGTGAATAATGGGCTTTTAAGACCGTAATGCACAAAGAGAAGTGAATGAGGAGTAAATGAGAAGAGCAAAACCAATCCTAAATTTGGTTTTTACACGCCGAGTGTGCTCATGCAACTATGTCAGTTCAATAAGCTCTACCTCTAAAGCGCAGCGTCTCTTAACCTCTTTGTGATTAATGGGCTTTTAAAATCTTAATGCACAAAGAGAAGCGAATGAGAAGTAAATGAGCAGACAAATTGAATAGTGTTAAGTGATTTTTTTATCACCACAGAGCACACCGAGGCGCTTTGCGCTACACAGAGTTAAAAATATTGGTTAGTCACTGCTCCTGCTCTTCTCCTTAACTTCTCGGTGGTAAAACAATCACTTTTGTAGCTGTTGCTATTAAATGAATGCAAAGCGCACCTGCAGGCTACATTCAGCCACTGCTTTTGAAAGCTGAGCTTTTAAAAACATAATGCACAAAGAGAAGAGAATGAGGAGTAAATGAGAAGATAAAGTGAATAGGTCATAGTTTAGCTTTGTTTTGTAGACGAAGAGCTTGCTCACGTTTGAAGTGCAGCTTCTTGTTACTAACTTTTAAAGCGATTCCTCTAAAAGCGCAGCGCCTCTCAACCTCTTTGTGAAAAATAGGTTTTTAAAAACATAATGCACAAAGAGAAGTGAATGAGGAGTAAATGAGTAGCCATACTAAGCAGGGTTAACTTATTTTGTAAACGTAGAGCTTGCTCACGTTAGAAGTGAAAGCTTCTCAGCGCTACAAAAAAAACACGAGCAATAGTTAATTACCTCTTGGTGATGATTTAATTACTTGTTTACTAATACATTTAACCAAGCACAAAAAAGGCGCTAACTAAGCGCCTTTTAAACTAAAAACCAATGGGTTTATGCTTTTTTCTCTTCGCAGCTTGCAAGGTACTCGTCAAACGTACCCTGAAAATCAATAACCTGCTTATCTTTAATATCAATAATACGCGTAGCTAACGACGACACAAACTCACGGTCGTGGCTTACAAAAATAAGCGTACCTGCAAAGTCTTTAAGCGCATTATTTAACGCCTCAATGGCTTCCATATCCATGTGGTTTGTTGGCTCGTCCATTACAAGCACGTTCACGTCTTGCATCATTAACTTACCAAATAACAAACGGTTTTTTTCACCACCTGAACAGTTACGCGCTTTTTTGTTTGAATCGTCTGCGGTAAACAACAAACGGCCCAACATGCCACGTACCATTAAATCGTTATGCTTGGCCGTACGCCACTGCGACATCCAATCAAACAACGTTAAATCGTTATCAAAATCTTTAGTGCTGTCTTGCGGGCAGTAACCAAAGCTCGCATTTTCAGACCACTTAATTTCGCCTTCGTTACTTTTAAGCTCGTTAACTAAACAGCGTAAAAAAGTAGTTTTACCCACACCGTTTTCGCCAATTACCGCAAGCTTTGCACCGGCTTCTAGTAAAAACTCACCGCCACTAAATAATGTTTCACCATCAAAACCATGGCCAAGCTTGTTAACTTCAAGCGCTTGGCGGTACATTTTTTTGCCTTCGTCAAAACTTAACGATGGGCTCATACGGCTTGACGCTTTAACTTCATCAAGCTTAATTTTATCCATTTTTTTAGCGCGCGAACTTGCTTGCTTAGCTTTAGATGCGTTAGCACCAAAGCGGTTAACAAAGTCTTGTAGCTCGTCAATCTCTGCACTCTTTTTAGCGTTTTCGGCTAACAGCTGCTCGCGCTGCAAGCCTGCCGCTTCTAAAAACTTCTCGTAGTTACCTGGGTAAATACGCAGCTCGCCGTAATCAATGTCGGCCATGTGAGTACATACCGAATTTAAAAAGTGGCGGTCATGCGAAATAATAATCATGGTGCATTTACGTTTATTAAGCTCATCAGCAAGCCACGTAATGGTATGAATATCCAAGTTATTGGTAGGCTCATCGAGTAGCAGTATATCTGGGTTTGCAAACAAGGCCTGCGCTAAAAGCACACGGAGTTTCCAACCTGGGGCAACGTTTGCCATTAACCCATAATGAAACTCTTTATCTATACCCGCTTCTATTAGTATTTCTTCAGCGCGGCTTTCGGCTGTGTAACCGTCCATTTCGGCAAAAACGCTTTCAAGGTCGGCCACTTTCATGCCGTCTTCTTCGCTCATTTCGGGTAACGAATAAATACGTTCACGCTCTTGCTTTACTTTCCAAAGCTCAACGTCGCCCATAATTACCGCATCTACCACCGTGTATTGCTCAAATGCAAACTGGTCTTGGCTAAGGTTACCTACTTTTAACCCCGGGGTAATCGACACATTACCCGCACTAGGCACAAGCGCACCGCTTAAAATTTTCATGAAGGTCGACTTGCCGCAGCCGTTAGCGCCAATTAAACCGTAACGGTTACCGTTACCAAATTTAGCTGAAATGTTTTCAAACAACGGCTCTGCGCCAAACTGCATCGTAATATTTGCGGTGGAGATCAAAAAGGGTAATCCTAGAATGAGTACTGACAGGAGCTTGTTGCAGCAAAAGGCCACAAACAACATCAAGCAATAGGGTAAATTAGCTGGCGAATTATACAGATCAGCCACAATTAATGAAAGGTAAAAGGCAGCTAATTTATAACCAACCCTAAACGCACTTAAACGGTGCAAAAAGCCTTAAAATTTGCCTAGCAAGTAAAGGAGGTTAACTAAGTAAATTTACTGGTGTGATTGGTAAATACGCTCAATAACCGCTTTATTGTTAGTAATATACGAATTAATAGCTGCTATATCGTCGGCAGTAACCGTTTTTTTACTCAGCATAAAATGCACATTATTAATATTTATGGGCTCAACCAATGCCGCAGGCATAATGTTTGAATACTGCTTTGTAAAATATTGCGCCACTAACGAATCATCAATTAAAAAATTAATGCGCTGCTTATTAAGCAAAATAAAACGCTTTTTAGACTCCCCCGTAAGCACCACTTGGTTTGCATACTGCATGCGTAATTGTTCAAACGCATCGCCAAAAACACTCCCTCTGTTTACACCCACCGTAAGCGACTTTTTAAATAACTCGTTAATGCTATTCACATTAGGCGAGCTGGCGTGCTTATATAACAGCATTTTTTCAACACGGTAAGGTAACGTAAAGTGGGCATACTCAGCGCGCTCTGCCGTTTTACTGGCGGCAAAAATTAAATCAACACGGCCCTGTTTTAGCTCTTCAAATGCACGTAAAGAGCTAGGTAACACACTAAAATTTAAACAATAAGGAGAGCTTTTAAAAATAGCCTTAAGTACGTCTATTTCAGTACCACCCAGCGTATTGTTTTTTAATATTACATAAGGCGGCCAGTAACTTTCGTTGGTAGCTACTGTTAACGTTTTAGTGCATCCCCAGGCATTAAATGCACTAAAAGTAAAAAGGGTTATAAACAATAATATTTTCAAACTACAGCCTTTTGTAAACGGTTTTTAGTGTGTATTTAGTTATAATTTTTCAAATAGTTCTTCTAATTGTGCCTTATGGCTTTGTATTAATTTATTAACCTCAATAACATCTTGCATAGTGGAGGTATTTTTACTCAGCATTAAATGAATAGAACCCTTGTTAACATAGGTTGTAGTATTAACTCGCTTAATAGTGTTTGACTGGTTAATAAAGTACTCACCCACTAACTGGTCTTCAATTATAAAATCGACCCGTTGTTTAGCTAATAAAGCAAAACGCGTTTTTGCTGCACCGGTAAAAATAATTTGTTTTGGATAAATACTTTTTAAGTGCTCAAATTGCTCGCCGTAATAACTCCCTACATGTGCGGCCACGGTGTAGCCCTGTTCAAGCGCATCTTGCAGGTTTTTAACATTATATTGTTTATTTTTATGCTGATACAGCCACATCACCTCGTTGCGGTAACTATCCGAAAAATAAACATGCTCTGCACGTTTTTCAGTAAAGCTGGCAGCCCAGCCTAAATCCATTCGGCCTTTAGTTTGTTCAACAAATGCACGCTCGGTATTGGGTAAAAACTCAACCTGAACACAATAAGGCGACCCCGCAAATATAAGCCAAAGCGCCGTTACCTCTTTACCTTGTGCGTGGCCGTCTACATTAACAACGTAAGGCGGCCAATAGGTATCGTGCGACGCGACAAAAAACCTTTTTTCGCAAGCCGTGCTCCCAAAAGAGAGGGCTACTAACAAATACACACCGTATTTTTTTAATCTATGCATTATATCCCTCATGCTAGCGACGCAATACGTACAGTATAAACCAGCCTAAAAATTTGGTAGCAAATTTTGTATAAGCATGTAAATAACATTACTGGCTGTAAAAAGTTATGTATTTATAATCAATGTGTTGGGAGGGCTAAGCTAACATGTTCAATTTTGTAATCGTTAAATTTGCAGTGCGTATATGTGATTAATAAAAAGGGCGTATTAATTTAAAATATTCTACTACTAAGTCTATATTTTATTTATTTGTTCCTGTAGATTAAACGCCAATGAATTTAATATTAACAGCGGCTTAGCTGTTAAACGATTAGCCAAGGAGCGGGTGTATCGTGCCAAGTACCACACTCACTTACTACAATAACAACGCACAAATCTTTAGCGACTCAACGCTTAATGTTGATATGTCGGCGTTGTATGCTGAGTTTTTACCGCATGTAAAACAACATGGCCATATTTTAGATGCTGGTTGTGGCAGTGCCCGCGATGCCATGTATTTTAAACAGCAAGGTTTTACGGTTAGCGCGTTTGATGCAAGCCCAGCGATTGCAAAGTTAGCCAGTAATTACTTACAGCAACCTGTAGCGGTTAAAACCTTTCAACAACTTGAATGTGTAAATAAATACGATGGCATTTGGTGCTGCGCTAGTTTATTGCACGTACCAAAAGCTGAGTTACCGCAAGTGTTTTTAAAGCTGCAAAATGCCTTAAAACCCGATGGCGTTTTATATGTATCGTTTAAATATGGTACGCAAGAGCGTGTACATAATGGCCGTGAATTTACCGATTTAAATGAAAGTGCTTTAACTGCGTTAATTAACAGCCACACAAAACTTAAAATAATAAAACACTGGCAAACGGTTGATCAGCGGCCAGAGCGCGAAAGCGAAGTGTGGCTCAATGCCCTAATTAAAGCTGTGCCTGTTTTATGATTGGCGCAATGCAGCAACAGCTCGACTTTATTGCATACATACAACGTATGCTAGTTGAGGGCGATTTTAGCGCTACCTACAAATTTGCGCTTTTATACGCTATAGCCGATGTGTGCGTAGAGCAACCGCTGTTGTCAGAGCAAAGTGAATTAGTAATAGAGCTACCAACCCTTGCTGACAAACTCATTACCTTATACTGGCATCATGCAATGCCGTTTTCGTCAGAGCACACCGGCGAAAGCGCCTTACTTAAGCAAAATACAGGCGCGCAATCAAAAGTAATTAGCGTATTGTTTGAATGCCAGCAAAACAATATACGTAACTTTCGCCAGCTTAAGCAAAGCCCGTTTTATAAGCCCACATTTAATGCGGCTATGGCAACACTAAAAACAGGGCCGCTTTGGCGCTTACAAATTCTCGCCAAACAAGAGGAATGTTTTTTATACCCGCATACAAACAGCACTCAATTTATTACGCTAAATGCAGGTATCGCGAGCTGCTTTAGGCGCTTTTACGATTTAGTTGTGTACTTAGCTAAAAATGCATGGCTTCAAAAAATTCAAAGTATAAAGCACAACCAAGCGCTAATTGGCCCGCAAAGCCAACTACAAGAGTTTTTATTTGGGGTAGACCGTAATGCACTTACCAAGGCAAAGCCTGTTTTAGTTGAGCTGCAATCAAACACTTGTTTTTATTGCCAAAAGCCAATGAAAAACGATGTTGAGATCGATCACTTTATACCGTTTGCCCGCTACGCAAACGACCTTGGGCATAACTTTGTTGCCGCACACCGTGCATGTAATAACAACAAACGCGATTTTTTAGCTGCACAGCAGCACCGTGAACGCTGGCAAAACCAAAACTTGGTTGTTAACGGCCAAATTATTAGTAATGAGCTAAGTGCGTATTTTCATTGCGATGCCGATAAATCGCTTGCTGTAAGTAATTGGGCTTACCAAGTAGCGCAAGCAAACAGCGCTAAATTATGGATTGCCAATAAAGACCATTTTGAAGAAGCAAAGCCAACTGCCGATATAGTAACGTTTCCGCAAGAAAACTTGGCTAAGCAAAACCAAGTTGCAGAGCCCGCAGTAAACATTAAGCCCATTGAACAAACATTAAAATTGCCGTATTTCCCAAATATTAAAATAGCCTGCGGACATTTTAAAACAGGCGATAGCAGCGATGTTGAATATTTAGACGCGCCACTCGGCGCAGGCAAGCTTGATCCAAACGTGCATTTTTTAGCACGCGCATCGGGCAACTCTATGAATGGCGGTAAACACCCAATACTTGATGGTGATTTATTACTGCTTGAGCTTATAACTTCCGATAGAGCCGGATCGCTACGCGACCAAATAGTTGTAATAGAGCGGGATGATATAGGCGGGGAAGGGCAGTATTTACTGCGTAAAGTTAATAAATTATCTAATGGGCAATATGAGCTAATTGCTCAAAACCCCGATTACGAAGTAATGATTGCAGATGAAAGCATGCGAACGTTCGCACGCTTTAAACAAGTGGTTTTGTAGTCGCGATTTTATATCGCGTTTTAATGTGTAGACGCGAAGCTTGCTGGCGTTAAAAGCGTAGCTTTTAAAATAGGTTTTCTACGTGAGAGTTTAGCGGTTTAATAACCTCTATTCGAGGTTTTTGCCAGGTTGCTGGCGGCAACCAAAGGGGGCATACCGCTGTCCACCCTTTGGAATCCCAAGACTCAGACCATATCTTCAACCTTACTTAAAGTTTTGTATCACTTTTAAACTAGGGAAAGGTTATTTACTAGATAGTTAATGACTTACGGCGTGTAATTATAGAACTATTGATCAATTGAGTATTTTATAAAGTATAAAATTAGAGGGACTGTTGTGGTAATGAACGTAAAAAGATTTTTCAAAAAAAATATTACTTTAGATTTAACAAAGCCGTTAAGTAGCGGTGCTATTCATGTAGATAGTTTTCTACAAACCCAAGCCAAAATTAAGTTAGATGAGTTACTAAAGTCATTTTCAAATCAGAAGGTCGTAGGAGAGGATAATTCAATCTTTGACTCTCCTCGATATAATAATACGATTTTTGTAAGTGGTCAGCGAGGGGCTGGTAAAACTACATTTCTAAAAACTTACTTATCAGAACTAAATATAGAAAGCCAAGATGGGGGAGATATTTACCCTGTTACTTTGATTGATCCAACATTAGTACATACAAATCAACCAATCTTAGTTGAAATAATTACCTGCTTAAAACGAACATTTGAAAAAGAAATAAATGGGTGTCAAAAATCAGAAAAATATCATGAATTTAGAGCTCAGTTAGGTGAACTGTCAGAAGGGTTGAAACTTCTCAAGATAAAAAAAGAAGACGTAGACCAGGATGCTTCTTGGTTTTTAAATAAAGCGATCAAGAATGCAGATAGTGGCCATAGTTTAGAGCGTAATTTAAATAAATTAATTGATATTTTACTTGAAAGTATAAATAAAAAATTATTGGTTATTGCTATTGATGATGTTGATAATGATACGACGAAAGCACATGATGTGCTGGAAACAATAAGGAAGTATTTAACTCACCCTAACATTGTAATTGTAGTTTCAGGTGACTTAAAAATTTATAGTCACATAGTTAAAATAAAAAAATTAGAAGAACTAAGTTCTCAATTATTAAAAATCGACAATAAGACTAGTGATTTAGTGGAGCACCTTGAACAACAATATCTTGTTAAAGTATTTCCAGCTGAGCAACGAATTCACTTAAAAACACTACAAGGTATTATTTCTGAAGATGATAGTATATCGATAGTTTTGAAAACTACGCATTCGGGTAATAGTACTGAGATTACAAATGCACTGGATACTTTATTAGTTAATAATTTCAATATTGATAAATCATTTATCAATACCTATAGATCTTTTATATTTGAGCAGCCAATAAGAACTATTTTACAATTGTTTAAAAATGTTGATTACAAAAACTATAGTTCTGACAACGCTACTGATTTTTCTGAGTTTATACGTAGTAGCTATATAGGTTTGCTTCAGAAAGAAGGAATTAATAGTGACAAATTATTGAGTACTTTATTGCATCAAAACGATATAGGCTTAGCTGATTTCAATATAAATTCACGATATGGTGAATTAGAAACTGGGTATTATTCACGTACCGATGGAGAACAGGATTCATACAATTCTTCTCAGATTTTTTTAGCGTCGGTCAAATCAAATTTTTTAAACTCTAGTGATAATCATATCGGAGCAGCAATACAATTGATGCTATCAACTGCTGCCACGTCGAATATTTATTTAAACTATGTAGAAGAAAAAATAAAAGAAAAAGCAAATAAGCAAGATTATATAGATTTTATAGGTATAAATAGATATAGCCCGACAACTAGTTTAGTTCCGCATTTCAGCCCATTTATATTGGATTTTAAAGGTGCAAATAGACCGGTTGTTATGGGAGGGGTTGCTCGTTTACCCCGCTCCTCAAAGCCAGGTGATAATTTTATACAATGTTTAAAAAGTCATTTTAATTTAGAGGATATAGATAGTAACTTTAGAATAAAAACGTTAAATGACTTAATAAAAAAACAAGATGAAAAAAATACAAGTTTCGTTGAATTTCTAAGCGCTAAATCAATAACGATGTCTTCGCATTCTAGTTTGACAAAAAATGAGGGAAGAGATTATTTATCAAGTTACTTGCTTCTATCGGTTATTGGGGAATTACTTAGTGCTGGTGATAATAAAATTAATTTAGATATCTTAATTTCAAAATTTGGGTCGATACAAACATTTAGCAGTCCATCATTTGTTAATATAGAGGCTCAAGGAAGTGGTGAAACTTTAGATATGGGGGTGGAAGAGCAAAATGTTGATATAACTGGAGAGGATATTGTCAATAATAATAGACTAAATGAGCTTTTAGTTAACTGGGTTGGGAAAAATAAATCCAAAGAAAATAAAGTATCATTTTTACTAGTTGGTAAAGTCTGGTCTAGGATACATTACACTTTAAATAGTATCTCTGAAATAGCTAATACAAGGAAGGTGGTAGATTCTGAAGAAAATACAAGATATATTTTTCTCGGTGAGTTAATGACTCGATGGGTTACAGGAATAATCAACTCATCACTTATAGAGGAAGCACGCTATAAACCTAAATTTGATGGATTATTAGTTAGCTCTTTAAGTAAAGCAAAAAATGTCGCTTCAGCTTCAAACGTATTTATCCAAAATCTAAATATTGTATTTAGTCACTACGAAAATAATATCGTAAAGATAAAAGAAGAACTACCGTTTACAACTTGTTTGCTTTTGTGCCCACTACTATGGCCTTTCTTTTTATCTGAAATAACAAAAGTAGAAATAAGGAGTACTTTAGAAGAAATAATAAAAAATGATTTTGATAAGATAGATTTTTTAGATGAATTGTTTTTAGAGAGACATAAAGGTTTAGAATTCGTTTCTAGGTTACCAATAATTGGTTGGAATAAGTAAATATGGCTTATATTAATCAATATTTATTATCTGATCCTCGTTTGTATAAAGATATTGTCTCTCAATTATCCTGTTTGCTAAATTCAGCAGAAAGTAGGATTGATAGCGAAAGAATCAAGCACATAACATATGCAAATTGGCAACAAAGATACTACTATTGGCCAGATCAAGTGTTTCATGGGCATTGGAAAAATTTTGAGCAGCGAAAAAAATTAGATGGCTTCTGGAGTTTAGCACTATTGGGGCAAGCTGCTCGTTTCCATTTCGATAATGATATTCGTAGACTTGCTATTCAATCAGTTAAGTTTGATTCTTGGCAGGCATGGATTTCAAAACAATCTGGTTTACCTGTAATTGCCTATCAATTGAATCAAATGCTGGACAAGTCACTTTTTAATAGTGATGTTGAATTAGATAGTATTTTAAAAAATTTAATTGGTTTCAGAGCTATTGTTTCACCTCACCATCCTTTAATTGAAAGTTACATTGACAACAATGGTTTACATGAAACACATCTACATCTCAACGGTACGACATTAATTGAGCAACTATGGAATCATGCCTTACAACATCCAGATCTAATTTTAGAAAACTTAGTTAAAGAAAATAATAATAGGGTGCAACTATTATACTCGAGTAACCCATATCTAAGCGAACCGTTAGAATATTATAAACTTTTGAAGCTAGCTCGCCAATTGAGGGAGTTTCTTCTGTCATGGTTATATCAAGACGAAAAGGCTGTAATATTAGCTAGAGAAATTTTACATAAAAATATTCTTAGTGGGGAAGAACCATCTTATTTTCCTAATGAAGAGGCCTACTGCAGTAAAATAGGTCATTGGAGTCATATTAGTGAGCTTCATTGGCAGGTTAAGTTACAGAATGAACTTAAATCTCGCATAGGTAATAACAGTATTTATGATAGCTGTTATTTATTATATGTATTGAGTATGAATTGCTATCAAAAATTATTAGTGCAAGGTAGTGATCAATATGGTTTTGACCAGTTCCAAAAGTTTGCCGACGATGGAGTGCGTGAAGAAGTAGAAGCAGAGTATAAATCTCGTTTTTTTCAATTGCATGGCCCAAATGTTATGGGGAAACCTGATCTAACAACTTTAGAAGCTAGGTTTGCCCCTAAAAAAACATTAAGCAAAAATGAAAAATTAATAAAAAGTATCTTAAGCGGTTTTTTGGCTTATGCTAAAGGTGAATGCAAACTCACTCAATCCGCTGACTTAGACGATCTATCTAAAGACATCCTAACAATTAACAGACCTAAATTGAGACTTGTGGCACATTTTATAAAACGCAAATGGGTCTCAACAGATGGGGGATATTTTTATCAAAATTTAAGAGAAAGTTTGTTGGTTTATGGTGCTGTATTAATAGAATTATTGGAGCAAAGTCCTAATTTGAAGAAAATTATTACAGGAATTGATGCTGCTGCAAATGAACTTGATGCTCCTCCAGAGGTTTTTAGTTCTTTTTATAGATATTGTAAGAAGAATGGTTTTAAAAATTTCACCTATCATGTGGGTGAGGATTTCGACCACCTAGTTACGGGGATTCGGGCTGTTTTTGATGCTGTCAACTTTTTGGATTTAAAAAATGGCGATAGAGTAGGCCATGCTACTGCTATCGGTATAGATCCCAAACTATGGTTAAACTCTATGCCTGAAAAAATTTTTATAAAGCGAATTGATTGGCTAGATAATCTACTGTTTATCAGGAAAATAGCGCTGAGTAATGTAGAAATAGATTTTTCCATTTTAAAGCTAGAAGAAGAAATTTTAAAAATTTTAGAATACTTAGGATTGGAGAAAAATATAAATATAGCTCAAAGAGTCTTTGATATGCGAGGGCTTGATCCTTTTGTTGTGAAAAGCTTTTTATTTGATGAAACTAGCACGCTAGTTGGATGGCTTAGTTCAGAGCTTGATATGGTAAGTAAGTATTCATATGAAAGTTTAGCATTTTTACACCAGAGGTGGTTCAATGAAGATTGTTTAAAATCAGCAGAAGAGCTAATAGAAATTAATATGGCTGATACATCTTCTAAATTGATTATTCAATTACAACAAAGTGTACAGCGTCTTATCTCAGAGAAACATATAGTGATTGAGAGCCTACCTACTAGTAATGTAAGAATTAGCCATTATAAAACTGTTTACGAACATCATTTATTCAGATGGCTTAGGGTACCTGAAAGAAGAGTTGAAGGTGATAGTGATATGCTAATAGCTTTAGGTTCAGATGATCCTGGGATTTTCGTAACAGATATGCGAAATGAAATTTACCATATATTTAGTACGCTAAGGCATCAATTTAATCTTGATTCGCATACTGCATTGTCATACATAAAAACATTAAATGAAAATGGTCGCATATATCATTTTAATTATGATAGTGATGTAATACGAGATAGAAAAGAAGGCTATGGCATTATAGATTTACCATGATTCATTTTGTCATTCATTTCGTCGATTAATCAAATGACTTAATCACCCAACCGCCAATTTCCCTGCCTCATGCCACACTTCACTTGGCATGGGGTTGGTTAATTCCCACGTTATATTCATCGGTTGGCCGCCGTTGTGGCTTTGGTATTTAACCTCGCCGTAGTTTACAAATCCCATAGTTCGGCCGTTTTCGTCTTTGCCTTGCTCGCGCACAAATAACAGGATGGTTTTGCCTGTTTGCTGGTGTTCAATATAACTTAGGCCGCGGCCGTGTTCTGGGCGGGCGCTGTTTTGCGTTTGCCAGTGGAACAGGGTAGGGCTAATTGCGTAGTCGTGATATAGCGTGGTGGGCGAGTAGTTTTTTTCGCATTTATTGAGTGTTACAAATAACAGCTCGAGGTTTTGGTTTTTAAATTCTAAAACGCCTTCGCGGGCGGTCGATTTTTTATCGAATGTGTGTGCCCCAAACGCGGCGAGTATCTGTTGTCGCGTGTAGCGGCTGTGTAATTTTATTGCGTGATTAGGTAAGCACGTTAAATCGCTTTCTTGCTGGTGAATGCGGTTTATTAATAGCGTAATAACTTGTTCAAGTTCCTGCTGTAGCTCTTTGTGCTTAAGTGCTTGTAAGCTTTGTTCAAGAGTTTTAAAGCCTAAACTTGTGCCTGTGTTATCCCAAAAATTGTAATGCGCCATAAGCGCGTACTGTTGGTTTTGCGCTGTTGGGGTAAAACTAAAGTCGTTGTTACATAAATCACGTAAAAAGCATAAGTAACTGAGCGAGTCGCAGCCGAGTAACTGAGTGTTGATAGCGCGGTAATACGCGGCGTAAATGTCGGCTTGCTCTGCGGGTATTTCATCGCCTTTTAAGCAGTGCCAGCCGCCGAGCTTTTTATCTTTTGGTTTGTATATATCCTCAAGGGTGACTTGCGGGTTTATGCGTAAAAAGTTACTCAGCGTAAGGGCGTCATTGGTATGTTGCGAATAGCTATTTATCAGTTGTTGTAAACGGCGCTTGGTATTTATAGCTTTCTGAATGTTTTTTAAAATCGTTTGTTGTGTGCGCTTTTGTAGCTCAATGCGGCAACCCAGTGGTAAATGCGGGAAGTTGTTTTCAATCTCGGTTTTTATTGGCTGATTACTTTTACCAATGAGTGCGCGAAACTTACACGCAAAGTCGTACTCTGGGCGGGCGTTGCCTACAAAGTCGAGTACGGTGCAGCACTGTTTTTGGCTGTTGTCGGGCAGGCGCAAACCACGGCCTAATTGCTGTAAAAACAGAGTTAGGCTTTCAGTTGGGCGTAAAAATAATAGTGTATCGACTTCTGGAATATCGACGCCTTCGTTAAAAATATCAACCACGCAAAGTATTTGTATTTCGCCTTGACGCAGTGCTTGTTGTTTGGTCGCGCGCTCATTAGTGTTTTTGCTGGTGAGTACATCGGCGTTTATGCCTGCTAAGTTAAACTTTTTAGCCATAAATTCTGCGTGTTTTTGGCTTACGCAAAACGCGAGTGCTTTAATAGCGTGAACATTGGTTACGATATCAGCAAGGCTGGATATAATTTTGTTAGCGCGGCTGTTCTCGCCTGTATAAAGGTTACTTAGCTCGCTTATATCGTAACGGCCGCCTCGCCATGTTATTTGGCTTAGGTCGGTGTCGTCATCTAATCCAAAGTATTGAAATGGGCATAAATGGCGTTGGTTTATTGCCTCTGGCAAGCGTATTTCGGCGGCTATTACACCGCAAAAGTCATCGAGTATATTTGCGTCATCTTGTCGCTCTGGTGTGGCGGTTAAGCCAAGTAATATTGCGGGCGTAAAGTGGTTTAAAATGGCGCGATAACTGGTAGCGCTTACGTGGTGTACTTCGTCTATTACTATATAGTCGTAGTAATCATGCGTTAAATTAAGCGATTCAATTTGGCTGTTTAGCGTTTGGATGGATGCAAATAATTGGTTATAGCGTTGTGGTTTGTAGTTACCTACCCACAGCTCGCCAAAGTCGTTATTTTTAAGCACGCCACGGTAAGCGCTTTGCGCTTGTTTTAGTATTTCTTCTCGGTGGGCGACAAATAAAAAGTGTGCGTTTGGGTTTTTATCGTAAACATTTTTAAAGTCGAATGCCGATATGATTGTTTTACCTGTGCCGGTTGCGGCAACTACTAAGTTTTTAAAACGATTATGTACGCTGCGCTCAACGCTTAGCTTTTCTAAAATAGTGAGCTGATGCGTTTTTGGTGTTATATCAAAATAAAACTGGCTGCTTGATTGCCCAACACCGCGCTGCTCGTTAAGTGAATTTATGAGCTTTTCTTTACATTCAGCTTTGCCTGTAAATAGCTCAAAATCTGGCGATTGCCAGTAGGTTTCAAAGGTACTTTTGGTTTTGGCTATTATGTGCGGGATTTCTTGCGCTGTAATTTTTAAGTTCCACTCAAGGCCGCTGGTAAGTGCCGAATGCGATAAATTAGACGAGCCAATATAACCAGTATGAAAACCCGTATTACGCATAAATAAGTAAGATTTAGCGTGTAGGCGCTCTTGCTGGTTATTGTAACTTAGCTTTACCTCGGTATTTGGTAAGTTTGCTAAAAACTCAACGGCTTTGGCATCCGTTGCACCCATGTACGACGTGGTAATTACTTTGAGTTTATTGCCACTTTTGGTGAATGCTTCAAGCTCATTTTTAAATATGCGCAGCCCTGTCCATTTTATAAATGAGACAAGCCAGTAAATAGTGTCAGACGATTTAATCTCGCGCTTTAGCTCGGTTTCGAGCGATATACCTGCATTAGCACCGCTAAACAATTCGCTTTGTGTAAGCCCCGTAAGTGGGAATATATCGTGAGAGTAATCTTTAAGGTTGGCCGCAATAGGATTTTGGGTATTAAACAGCGCGGTGAGTATTCGGCCTTGGCTGTCGATAAGATTTTCGTCGATCAGCTTGTCATCGCAAATATGATCTTTAAGCCAAAGTACAAGGTTGTTAGCTAGGCTAATTTGTTCTTGTAGGCGCTCGTTTGAGTTCGGAATGGCATCGATTGCATGCGTTACAAGTTTACCCAAAAAGCGCGAAAGCCATGTTGCGGCTTCGGCCGTTTCAAGCTGTCGCTCGCCCACATAAAATTGATCACGATTTAAGTTTTGCTCAATTACTTGCGTAATTAACTGCTCGTAAATACCAATTTGCTGCATTAAAACCACTCCCTGTTTGCGAGTAGTTAGTTTACTAAAAAGTGCATTGTAAACAAGCATTAACTCATTATTGAATTAAAGACTAATGCCAAAACAATTCCCCCGTCATTTTGCCCGAAAAGACTCAATTCATGAGTAATTGATTGCATGGAAGCAATCGAAGCCGTGACTTCGCCATGGACGGCGAATACACGGCAGTTACGTTCATATCGATTTAGACTTTGAGGTAATTGCAAAATACTCGGGGCGCCGTGGGGTTCCAAGGGGCGGTCGGCGGTATCCGCCCCTTGGTTGCCATCGCCAACGCGATATAAGTAAATTATTTTAAAAGCTGCGCTTTCGCGCAAGCAAGCTCTGCACCTACAGATTTATTAATCATTGTATTTATAAATTAACAGCAATCACTTATATTCTGCTTTATAAAAATAAATTTTAAGCACTGCAAGTAAAGGAAAAGTGATGATTAAATGGATTTTGGTAGTTTCAACTACTTTATTTACCGCTGAAGTTTTTGCCGGCGATGCTTACTCGCAATCGCGTTGCGATGGCATTAAAAAAGAGCGTGAACATATTCGTTCAAAAATGCGCCAGGGTTACAAAGCCGCTGAAGGTGAAAGACTCAAAACTCACTTTACTTTTTTATTTAAACAGCTTGCTAATCATTGCGATAAACCCAAAAAAGCCGCTACACGCCAATACGTTAAACCTGCACGGGCTTACTCTTCAAATAACAGTACACTACTGAATCAAAAAGTGGCGACTATGTCTTTATATAGCGATAGCTATAGTAATAAAGCAAAGCTAGATGCATGGTCAAAATTTTATAAGTTGCCTGAGCGCTGCCGTAAAAAAGGAATGAACACATCAGAGTTTGTTTGGTGCAGTGAATATAGGGGTAAACAAAAAGCATTGTTTGAAGCGCAGTGGAAAGGGAAGCCGTAATTATGTTTAAAACTAAGTTGCGTGTTGTGTTTATGTTTTTTGTGTTTGTAATTGCTTGTGGTTTAGTGGCTAACCATTTGACGGGGCGTGTATTTAATTTTTACGATCCGATTGGTGAAGTTAAGCGCATTTATAAACGTTTAAGCACACAAAATTTAGAACCATCGGTAACAAAAACAGCAATAAATAAAAGTGCTATTAAAGTTCAGGGCAATAAAACGTCTACTGACTTTCATTTTCCGCAGGCTGATATTACTCGGTGTGTTGATACATCTTTAGGGGAAGTTAAATATGAACGCAATGGCGATATTTATACTTGGACAGATAGCCAAGGCGTTGTGCATTTTACCGATGAAAAACCTAACTTTGCAGTTGCAACGTACGATTCAGGTTTTAAAGCGCCGCTCGATTACTTTGATTTAACCTTAAATACCCCTAAGTTACCGTCGTCTTTTAACCAAGCTTTACGCATAAAGCTTAATACTGTTTTTAAGGTTTATGGTCAAATAATTGGTGTGCACGCACTTAAAAAAGTGAAGTTAAATTTGACTGTTTTGCCTACTAGAGGCTCTTATGAGGTGGCTATTAAGCAGCGCGGTGGCGACCCTACGAACACAGTGGGCATGTATTTTCATGCTAGTAACTCTGCGTTTATAGAGTATAGAAATACTCAAAATGCAATGAGCACAGCGGTGCATGAAGCGGTTCATGCGATTAATAAAGCTGTACTAGGTTATACGCCTAGGTGGTTAAATGAAGGGTTTGCAGAGTACTTTGAAATTATTAAAAACCATATGCAAACCGGTATTGTAGAGCCTAATAATTCGTGGACAATAAATAATAAACTCGCTAAGGGCGTTTTTAATATTAGCAGGTTAATAGGTTCAGAAGAGTCGTGGAAACAAAACAATACGAGTAAATTATACGCAAGTAGTTGGGCGACAATTTACTTTTTGATGGATTCATCGCAGGGGAGAATATTACTTAAAAATATAATGCTAGCCGAGCAGGAGTCCCCTTGTAATAAATTGCAGCCCAAGCAGTTAAAAAACATGCTGCACTCTCAGTTTCCTAATTTAAGTAAGGTTTATGCCCAGTGGTTAAAAACACCGTTTAAGGCGCATAACTTTTAATAACAATGACATTTTAGTTATTTTTAGCGTTAGCCCTAGTGTGAGTTTTGTTTTTTAAGTATTGTTGTTTAACTATTATGCTGAGCTAATTTAATGAAAATAAAAACACGTCATTTATTGTTGTTGGTTGTGGTGTTGCTGGTTTTACACTTTTTTTATAAACCAAATACCGCTGTGGTTGAAGTAAATAACTATACGCACAAAGCTGAAAACGCTGAGAGTTATACGCATGTGTATACTACTGAAACCGTTAACTATAAGCGTGTTAGTAATGTAGCCAGTAAAGTAAAAGCTCAGCCTAAAGCTGCTCCAGTGCAACAAAATAGTTGTGAGTTGGTTCACGACCCTGAAGAACTTGAATACGCGCAAAGTGAGCTGTCGCAGTTAAACAATAATCTCGATTTTACAGCCGAACAATTTGATATAGGCCCTTACACCTCTGTTAATTTAATTACTCCTAATGTAAATGACGATTATCATAAAACGCTGCGTATTCGTTTATTTGAAGCATACGAAAAGTATCAAAACTTATTTGGTTTATACCCCGACAAACCCATTTTAATGAACTTGGTTGTATTACCTAATAATTATTACGACGATTATGTGTCGCGCTTTGGGGCTTTACCAAGCAACAATGCGGGGATTTACTTTGGTAAAAATAATACGGCGTTGGTGAGGTTTGACCCGGCCGATCCGCAAAGTAGTTTACGCGTAGCAATTCACGAGGCAATTCATGTTATTAATTTTAATTTAATTGGCAGTACCCCTAGGTGGTTAAACGAGGGAATAGCTGAGGTTTTTGAAAACACGCTGATTTATAAAACTAACCGAACTATTGCTATTCCTACCTACCGTGTACGCCGCACGTATATGGAGTTTAGGTCGTTAATTGATTCAGAGGCGTTGTGGGAGCAGCAGTCTTACCGTGGCGATTTATACGCTAATGCGAATAATTGGTTGGCGTTTTTTATTCAGCATAAGCAGGGCAGAAGGGTGTTAAAGGCGATTGTGCAGGCTGAGGCTAAAAACCCGTGCAATTCGCTTGAGAATGAGGTGATTTTAAATGCGCTTTATACCTATTTTATAGATTACGAGCAGGCGTATTTAGTGTGGTTAAAGGCATCGCAGCAGGTTGAGGGCGAGTTTATTCCTGTTTATTAAAGTGTGTTAGTTATTTAAAAGCGTAATGCACAAAGAGAACAAAATGAGGAGTAAATGAGAAGAGCCACTTGATCACTTATCTAAAAGCGCAGCGTCTCTAAACCTCTTTGTGAATAATTGGGTTTTCGGGCTTTAATGCACAAAGAGAAGCGAATGAGGAGCCAAAGTGAATAGGGCTATTTTTAGCTTGGTTTTGTAGACGTAGAGCTTGCTCACGTTAGAAGCGCAGCTTCTTGCTAAAAAATAAATATCACCACAGAGTACACCGAGGCGCTTCGCGCTACACAGAGAAAAAATTAGTAATGTTAGTTACTTCTCCGCATCTTTTTTCTTAACTTTTGGTGCTGAAACAATCACCTTTCAACCCCCGTAAAAGCGTTGCTTTTAAACGCCAGTAAGCTGCGCGTCTACCAATAAATTTAACCTCTTTTTTAATAATAGGTTTTTAGGGCTTTAATGCACAAAGAGGAGTGAATGAGGAGTCAATGAGAAGAGCAAAGCTACTTGATTTAAGTTATTGGTTTTAATAACGAGTCACTTGATCACTTTTCTAAAAGCGCAGCGTCTCTAAACCTCTTTGTGAATAATGGGGTTTTAGGGCTTTAATGCACAAAGAGAAGCGAATGAGAAGAAAATGAGTAGTCAAAGCGCGAAGTAAAATTGCATCTACAAATATTTAAATTACGGTTGCCTATAATTTAAAAAGCGGTGGTGCTTGCAAAACAATGAGGCAATTAATGCCATTAATCGCCTCATTGAATGAGGCGATTAAATCATATAGACTGAAGTTAACTAACTTAAGGGCTAAAGACTATGTGGATATGGCAGCAACAAAACTGGCCAAACTTTACGTGGGATTATGCGTCGCTTGCTCCCTTACTAAGTGAACTTTCATATAACCATGGCTTATTAGTGGGCCGTATGGGCGTGCAAAGTGCCCATCAAAAGCAGCAAGCTCTTGATACTTTATTAGCAAATATTATTCACTCTAGTGCGATTGAGGGTGAAAAGCTTAATGCATTTTCGGTTCGCTCTTCGCTCGCTAAAAAGCTCAATATTAACGAGAAGCCTTATCCCACAACTGTGCAAAGCGACAATCTTGCAGAAATTATGCTTGATGCAATAACTAACACAGATTCAGCGCTTGGTTTAGAAAGGGTGCTTAACTGGCATCGTTTATTATTTGCAGATGAGCAAAGCTTGTTTACTAATATTGAGGGCGGGCAGTTGCGTGGCGGTGAGCCAATGCAGGTGGTATCAGGGCGTTTAGATAAACCGGTATTACATTTTACAGCGCCACATAAAAAGTTAGTAAACAAAGAGCTGTCGCTATTTTTTGATTGGTTTAACAACACGCAAAACGATCCACAAATAGACCCTTTTATTCGTGCTGCTATCGCACACTTGTGGTTTGTAACAATACATCCGCTTGAAGATGGTAACGGGCGCATAACACGACTTATAACCGACCTGGCTTTAGCACAAAAGTATGCAGAGTCTATTCGGTTTTATGCTATGTCGGTGGCTATTTTAGACGATCGAAAAAGCTACTACGAGGTGCTAGAAGCCACGCAGCGTGGCGGGCTTTGTATAACACAGTGGATTAAATGGTTTTTAAATACGCTTAATAATGCGATACACCATACGCTTAAAAATATTGAGCAAACAGTTTTTAAAACTAATTACTGGGCAAGTAAAGAGCAAACAAAACTAAGTGAGCAACAAGTAAAAGTAATTAATAAATTACTCGATGGCCAATTTGAGCACGGAATTAGTGCCAGTCAGTATCAAAAGGTAGCTAAAGTCAGTCGTGCGACTGCCACACGGCATTTAGCCGATTTACAAACATTAGGTTTCATAACAAAAACAGCTGCCGGTGGGCGCAGTACACGTTACACAGTTGCTCAATGAGGCAATTAAATGGCTATTTGACTCATTGATTGAGGCAAATAGGTGTGTTTAAGTTAAACGAGTAGTGCTGAATGCTTTAATTAAAGCGAAAGGTAAACTTTCGTCCATAATTTAAAAGCTTTGCTTTTAGGGCTTTAATGCACAAAGAGAAGCGAATGAGGAGTAAATGAGAAGCCAAGTGATGGTGTTAAGTGATCTTTTTATTACCACAGAGCACACCGAGGCGCTTCGCGCTACACAGAGAAAACATTAGTAATGTTAGTTACTTCTCCGCATCTTTTTTCTTAACTTTTGGTGCTGAAACAATCACGTTTCAACCCCCGTAAAAGCGTTGCTTTTAAACGCCAGCAAGCTGCGCGTCTACCAGTAAATTGAACCTCTTTTTGAATAATAGGCTTTTAGGGCTTTAATGAACAAAGAGAAGCGAATGAGGAGTAAATGAGAAGCCAAGCCATTTGATTTATTGGTTTTTTAATCACGAGTCACTTAATCACTTCTCTAAAAGCGCAGCGTCTCTTACCCTCTTTGTGAATAACGGTTTTTAAGGATTTTAATGCACAAAGAGGAGTGAGTGAGGTTGCTACTCTTTTGTTTGTAGCTTTTTAGCGCGTTCTTCTGCGTCTATTAGTGCTTGTGATTTAGGGGCGCGTTGTTTTTCTTCTATTTTGGGTTTTTCGGCTGAGTTTGGGTCCCAACTTGCATCAAGTGATAGGTTGGCAAATGGGTTGTTGGTATCTACTTTTTTAGGCTCAGCTGCAGGGGTTTTAGGCTCGGCTTTTGTTTCTGATGCTTTTGGTTCTGGTTGCATTGTTTCAGGGGTGTTTTGTGGCGCTGGTGGCTCCGGTTCAGTTTGTGTTGGCTCTGTTTTACGTGGTTTTTTCTTTTTGCCGGGCAGTGGTGCATTAGGATCGAACGTGCGTACTTCGGGCTCTTTAAAGTCGTGTTCCGTTTTAAATGCAGGCGCTTCTGGCTCGGGTTTATCTAATTTAGCAGGTGTACTTGTTGGTAGCGGCTCTGCTGGTTGTTCAGTTTTTTCAACAGGCTCTGCTGGTGTTGGCTCTGGTTTTACTGGGCTGTGCTTGCGCTGTTTTTTTACAGGTTTTGCATCCGGATCAAAGTCGCGTACTTGCGGTTCGTTAAAGCTGCTGGCGTTTTTAATACGCTCTAACGTAGTTTTAGCTGCGGCTTCAAACTCGGCGGTATTAGGTTGTGGTTTTTCTTCGCTTGGTTTGTCATTAGTAACGGCGTCGTTAGTAGGGGCTTTTTGCTCTGCTGCTTCTGTAGCCGATTGCTCACTGGGTGCCGGTGTTTTGTGTGTGGTTTTTGGTTGCTCTTGCTCTGAGGTTACATTAGCTGTTTGTTTTTCGGCGCTTTGTGTATTTTGTGTTTGCGTACTAACTGCTGTAACGGCTACGCTGGCATTGGTTTGTTTTGCGCGGCGCAAACGAATGATCACCATTGCGCCAATAAGTACAACCAGCACTAATACAAAACTTGGTAATAATAGCGAGCTAGGTTGCTCGCGCGCTGGTTGTGGGGCAATCACTGGCGCTGGTTTTATCACCGGCGCTACTGTTGGCTCTGTGGGTTGTATAACCGGTGTCGCTTGCTGTGTTACTTGGCTTTGCGCTGGCTCTTGTACTTTTTTTGATTCTGCCTCAAGCACTTGTGCTGAAGCTTGTTCACGTTTTTGAGTTGTTATTGGCTCTGCTAGCGTTTGGTTGTCAGCTGTGTTGTTAGGCTCGTTTTTTTCAGTAGGTGTAGGTTGTGTAGGCTCTACATTAATGGTTACTTCGCTTGCGTTAGCGTCAATCATGTCGCTAATTTGCTGTTTTTGCTCATCGGTTAAGTTAAGTGTTTTTTCGTCAATTAGCCCATCGGTGGTTTGGTTGGTGGGCTCAATAACCGGAGCAGGTTGCACATTGTTTGGTTGTGGTTGAGTTACTATTACGCTTGGCTTTGGCTCTTTTACTACTGGTTTAGGCTGAGTAAGTACTTGCTTAGGTTTGTTACAATGTTTTTTGTAGTCACGCGCCGCTTTACGGTATTTTTCGCTTGTTTTGTTATTACTGTATTGCTGTACTTCTTGCTTTATAAGTATGCACATTGCTTCGTTATAAGCAGCGCTATTAACACTATAAAATAAGGCAAAACAAAGCGTCAGGCGTGTGAGTAAAGTGGTCATAAGGGCGGTTAGCGTTTAAACATTAATAAGTTGATTTTAAGCGTAAAATTAAAAATTATCTAGGGGAGTATTACGCTTAATGGCGGGCGAATATGGCTAAGCTTATTTGCTTTAATATTAAAGCTTAGCCAGGCGGTTAATAAATGGCGCTGAGTGAGCGCTATTTTATTAGCTTATTACCATCAGGCTGCGGTATTCGTCGTAGGCAAATTGGTCGGTCATGCCGCTAATGTAATCTTGAATTAACCGGCATCGGTAATAAAATTCGTAGGCTGCAAAGTGGTCGGGCTCTTCTTGCATGGCGTCTATGGCATGTTGGTAGCTGTTTAGGTGCTTTTTAGAGAGCTTTTTAACAAGCCTTGATTCTATTAGTAGGCGTTTGTCGCCATTTAGGGCGCGTTTAAAGTCGTCGCTTGTTAATTGCAGTAGTGGTTTGTAGCTGTCGAGTAGGCCGTTAATAATTCTGTAGCCTTGTAGCTCAAGCTTTTCTACTTCTTTATCTGAAAACACATGCGCTTGGGCAACTTGTTTAAGCGTTTGTGTTACGGCGTGCAAGTGGCTTCGGTCTTCTAGTAGGGCATGGTTAAAGTCGCCGTGATAAATGGGTTCTATGTTTTCTATAAAGCGTTTTGCGGCATGGTTAACCAGCGGGTGCAGCAGGGCTACACGCAGGTATATAAAAAATTCGCTATTAAAGTTATACGGTTGTGCTTTGCCACGCTCTAGTGCGTAGTTTACTGCTTTGCTAACAAAGTCTTGGTGTTCGGTGTCGTCAATGGTTAGGTTTATAAGTACTTTTTGATAGTGATTTTTAAGCACGGTGCACAGCAACTCAATGGTTATTATGCCTTTTTCTACGGCGTCTTCTATGTCGGCTAGGCAGTACGATATATCGTCGGCGGCTTCCATTATGTAACTGGCCGGATGGCGACAGTATGGCTCTATGGTTAACTCGTTTTGTAATGCTTCAATAAAGGCTTTTTCACTGTAGTAGTAGCCTACTTTTTTCATTAAGTAGTTTTTATTTTGGGGTATGTCTTTTACATCAAGCCCTGCTGGGCGGGTGTATTTTAAAATACCTGCACTTTGGCTGTAGGTTAGGTTAAGGGTTTGCAACGAGTGAATAATACGAATGCCCTGGGCGTTGCCTTCAAAGTTGCAAATGTCTTGCGCTAGGTGCTTAAAAATAACGCCTATGCCGGTGTTTGGCTCGCGGCATCGCTCGGGCGTTACACTGGCTAAATTAGTATTAAACCAGTGGTTTATTGCGGCTTCGCCAAAGTGGCCAAAAGGTGGGTTGCCAATGTCGTGCATTAGGCAAGCCATTTCTACTAGGCTTTCGAGTGGGCGTTCTAGGTCGGTTAAGCCATAATCTTTTTGTTGCTCAAAGCTTAGGTTGGCAAAAATACGCTGTACAATAAAGCGGCCAACTTGCTGTACTTCAAGTGAGTGGGTTAACCTTGAACGCACAGCGGCGTTTCGCTCAAGCGGAAATACTTGTGTTTTTTGTTGCAAGCGACGAATAGCGGCGCTGTTCATTATGCGGCCACGGTCGCTTTCGAGCGCCATTTGTAAATTAGAGGTGGTTCTGTACATACGCGCGGGGGTTATTTTTTTACTAAAGTCGATAGTCATCGGTATCCTTGTTTAGTGGCGATGACTGGCAAGTTAAATGCGCGTTGTCATTCGTTTTTAATACTTGCTAGCTAATATATACACCTAGAAGAGTTAGGTACAGGTGCTTGTATCATTTAAGGCCTGGCAATTGTATTATAAAGTTATATTTTTCAGTATTTAACGTATTTTAATGTAGGCGAGTATTTGTAATGAAGTATGGATTTGTAAAGGCGATGATGTGGGCACTTTTGGTGTTAACCAGCCATACGGCGTTTGCAGCAAAAGAGCAAACGGTAGTACTTGTGTCGATTGACGGTTTTAGGTGGGACTACATTGAAAAACACGGTGCACCTAATTTAAAAGCTATGGCCGATAAAGGCGTAAGGGCACAAAAGTTAATACCGGTTTACCCCACAAAAACGTTTCCTAATCATATTTCTATTGTGACTGGATTATTGCCAGTGAATCACGGCATTGTTGATAACAAATTTTGCGACAAAGCGCGTAATAACGAATGTTACAGCATGGGTAAAGCATTAGGTGACAGTACGTGGGTAAAAGGCATTCCGCTGTGGAACTTAGCTAAAATGCAGGGGCTTAAGTCGGCGGCGTATTTTTGGCCTGAATCGGATGCGCGTTTTAATGGTATGACTCCCGACTATTTTTATCATTACTCTAAGCATAGTGAGTACCAAGGCCGGGTTGATCAAATTATTCAGTGGTTGAGCTTACCTAAAGCGCAGCGCCCTCGGTTTGTTGCGAGTTATTTTTCGTTAGTCGATAGCATGGGGCACGAATTTGGCCCCGACGCACCACAAACACGCGATGCAGTTAAACAGCTCGATACGTTAATGGGGCAGTTACACGCGCGTTTAAATAAATTAGAACAAGATGTGAACTTAGTGATTGTGTCGGACCATGGTATGGCGGTTGTTGATCCTGATAAAAGCATTTTGTTAAACACGTTACCTAGTGATGACGGTTTTATAGTTAAAAATACGGGGCCGCGTTTACTAATATATGCAAAACCCGAAACCAGCGTAGCCGACATAGCCAATTACAAAGCGCGTTTACGCGAGGCGGCAAATGGCCGTTATACAGTGTTAACTGATGAGCAGTTGGCTGGGTATCATTATAATAAAGGGAGCCGTGTGGGCGATATTATAGTGCAAACTAACGCGCCTGCTGTATTTACCAGTAAGGGTAAATCGACTTATGTTGGCACACACGGTTACGCTTACACAGACGACATGGCAGCCACGTTTATTGCAACTGGGCCTGCATTTAAACAAGGTGTAAGCCTTAAAAAAGTAAATAACCTCGACATTTACCCGGTGCTTGCAAAAGTAATGGGCTTAAAGCTTTTAAATAAGGTAGATGGCGATGGTAAAACGTTAATGCCGGCTATTAAGCAAAAGGTTGTTGTACATTAAAAAGAGCGCATAACGCGCTCCAAAGGGACTAAGGCTAATCCGCAAAATAGATCACTTAATTAAACGGATTAGACTAACAAAATAACGTAAGCGGGCATTACATATGCCCGCTTTTTTGTGCTCATTTATTTAAAGTTAGCAATACTTGTTTTTGTAGCCGTTACAGTGCGAATTGCGTATGCCTGGTTTGTAATACCGTAAGGAATACCGTTTACGCTCCAATTTGGGTTAGAGAAGTAATCGTACTGTGTTGCGCTACCAAATACTTGTGGGTACGCCATGATACTTGCAAACTCGTTTTGTACACCGTGGCCCATGCCGTCAGTGTAAACACCACCCGACGTATCACCTTGTTTACGTGAATGCGCTAAGCCTTGGTTATGGCCTAGCTCGTGTACAAATGTGCTTGCGCCACAATCAATCGCTGTAATTGAGTACATACGATCGCTCATTGAGCTGTAAAGGTTGCCGTTTGTACCTTGCCCAACCCATGCTAAACCACATGAAATTAAGCCAGCACCTGCACTTTGACCCATACCTAGCACTGCTACCATATCGGCTTTCCAGCCTGTGCGTAGGTTATCTACGTAGCTGCTGTTTGTTACTGCATTAAGCCAATCTTCAGATGGCGTAATTGCGTAGTCGCCTAAGTTTTGCGAGCCCACTAAACGCAGCGTAATGTCTACGCCATTTTGGCTGTAAACTTGATTACTAAACGCAATAAGCTGGTTAATTTTTGTATTAATATTGCTGGTTGCTGCAGCCGACTGGTCGGTATATAAAATACCAATATCGATTGTTTCTGCTTGAGCTGTGCTTGCAGCGCACAATGCAGCTGCTACTGCTGTTTTGATGATTACATTCTTCATTGTTGTATTTCCTTACTCTTGTAGTGGTTAATATAGTTATTATTAAATTTTGCTTAAGCATAACGAGCACGCTTAAGCAGCCATTTAATGGGGCTTAATATAAATATTTAGGTAATAGCAATCCGCGATAGCACTTAATTAAGCGGGCGGAATAAGTGATTAGCCGTCGGTTTTAGGCGCAAACATATCGCCAGTGTTATCGGTTTTTGGTTGTGGGGCACTTACGTCGTGCTCAATATGGCTTTTATATAAATCGCGTTTAGCTGCTATCCAGCCGTATTGGCCTTTGCTTTCAAATACGTAGTTACCAGAAGGCGCGGTAAACTGACCGTATATAGCGTCTTTCCCAACGGTAAGTACCGTGTTGTGCATACGTCCGTCAACGCCAAGTACTTTTCCAAAAATGCTTTTGTCACCATTGGCCGACTCAATAACGTTAGTGACTTCGGCTGTATAAGTTTCGGTTGTTTGTGGAATAGCTAAATCAAAGTTTTCGCCTGTTTTTAGTGCTTGTAAAGTGGCTAAATCAAACTCTATGTAAGCCTCGTTATTAAGGTCGGTAGGCAGTACTTTGGCATTGGTAAGTACTGCTTTGGCACGATCTGATAAGCGGTTTACCGCGTCAAAGCTTTCAAATGGAGCTGTTTGTTCTATTTTTGGCGTGGCTTTTATAGGGTCTTTACTCATATCAATAGGCGCAGGCGCTTTGGTTGTGCGTGTTTTTTGTAGATCAATAGGAACAAAATCGATCGCTATTGGAGCAGTAGGCTCCTCGGCTTTTTTGGTCTCAATTACTCCTTTGTAAATGGCAAATGCGAGTACCGCAGTAGCAATGGCAGCAATGATTAAACGCTTCATTTGTTTCTCTTTTGGTGTTTTTGGTTAACTATTTGTTACGTTTTATACTAAGTGAGTAATTAGATCAAGTTTGGTTTTATAGTATTAATGTATTGTTTTTTGATTTTTTAAGTTGTTGTAAAGTAATGGTTAGCTTGTTTTTAGTACATTTTAGGTATTGCTTTTTGTAGGCTTTATGCGGCCTGTGGCGCTTTTATAGGTACTTGTTTGTTTTTTTAAATGCAACAATTTAAAGGCTCAAAACTTTTTAAAATAAAAATGAAAATAATTCACGATTCTTACACTAATAGTTAATTGCATTGTAAAAATGAGCAACGTATGTTGTGTGCATAAAAATAAATGCAAGAGGGATATATGGCGTTTTCAGATCAATTACTTAACCGAGCAACCGCTGGATTAGTGGCAGTGATTATTGGTTTTGCAAGTTCCATTGCATTAATTTATCAGGTTGTGATCACTCTAGGGGGGACGCCTGATTTAGTTGCGAGCTGGATTTTAATGCTAGGTTTAGTAATGGGAACAACCTCAATTGGTTTATCTTACTATTACAAAGTTCCTGTTTTAATTGCATGGTCGACCACCGGGGCTGCTTTGCTTATATCAAGTGCACAGGGGTATAACCTAAACGAGGCGGTTGGAGCATTTATGTTTGCCGCGTTGTTGGTTTTTTTGTCGGGTATAACGGGTTGGTTTGAAAAAATAATGAACCGAATACCCAGCGAACTTGCCTGTGCCATGTTAGCGGGCGTGCTGGTTACTTTTGGTATTGATGTATTTAATTTTATGAATGATATGCCCTTAGTTATAGGGTTAATGGTATTGGTTTATTTTGTAGGTAAGCGCTTTTTTGCGCGCTTTGCCATGCTAAGCGTGCTGATTGTGGGGGTGTTATTAGCGTGGCAATTTGGTCATGTAGATACTAGCGCATTGCAGTGGAAAATGAGTCACTTTACCTATATTGCGCCTTCGTTTAATTTACAAGCCTGTATAAGCATTGGTTTGCCTTTATATATTGTGACAATGACCTCTCAAAACCTGCCAGGTATTGCTGTGTTAAAGGCGCACAATTATAAGGCGCCTATTTCGGCATCGCTTAATGTGACGGGGCTAGTAAATGTACTTTGTGCGCCGTTTGGAGCGTATTCAATTAATTTAGCTGCGATTACGGCGGCTATTTGTATGAGTGATGAGGCTGATAAAAACCCGGATAAACGCTATTGGGCAAGTATTGCAGGCGGTGTGTTTTACATTTTAATGGCGTTGTGTGCTGCAACTTTAGTCGGTTTGGTGGCTAGTTTGCCGCAGGCACTTATTTTGGCGTTAGCGGGTATCGCTTTGTTTGGGACTATTGCAAATAGTTTGCAGCAAGCGTTAACGGGTTCGCAATATACCGAGGCTGCAATAGTGACGTTTTTGGTTACGGCGTCTGATTTAACGATGTTTTCAGTAGGATCTGCTTTTTGGGGAATTATAGCGGGCGTATGTACAGTAATGATCACTCGTAAGGGTTAATTACGTTGGGTTTTAAGTAAAATAGCAGCGCCTTTTGACCTCTTTGTGGTTAATTGGCTTTTAAAAACGTAATGCACAAAGAGGAGTGAATGAGAAGTAAATGAGAAGAGCAAAGCCAATGTTTAGTTTGCTTTTGTAGACGTATAGCTTGCTCACGTTAGAAGCGGCAGCTTCTTGTTATTTAAAAATAAATATGACCACAGAGCACACCGAGGCGCTTTGCGCTACACAGAGTTTAAAAAATATTGGTTTGGTCACTTCTCCTGGCCTTCACTTCTCGGTGGTGAGTTAATTACTTTATTCCCCGTAAAAGCGTTGCTTTTAAACGCCAGCAAGCTGCGCGTCTACCAGTAAATTTAGAAATAATGGGCTTATAAAACTGTAATACACAAAGAGGAGTGAATGAGGAGTAAATGAGAAGAGCAATACCAATGTTTAGTTTGTTTTTGTAGACGTAGAGCTTGCTCACGTTAGAAGCGGCAGCTTCTTGTTATTTAATAATAAATATGACCACAGAGCACACTGGGGCGCTTTGCGCTACACAGAGTTTAAAAATTTTGGTTTGGTCACTTCTCCTGGCCCCTACTTCTCGGTGGTGAGTTAATTACTTTATACCCCGTAAAAGCGTTGCTTTTAAACGCCAGCAAGCTGCGCGTCTACAGGTAAATTTAGAAATAATGGACTTTCAAAACTGTAATGCACAAAGAGGAGTGAATGAGGAGTAAATGAGCAGCTAAAGTGAATAGGGCTATTTTTAGCTTGGTTTTGTAGACGTAGAGCTTGCTCACGTTAGAAGCGCAGCTTCTTGCTAAAAAATAAATATCACCACAGAGTTCACCGAGGCGCTTCGCGCTACACAGAGTTAAAAAATATTGGGTTGGTCACTTTTTCTGATCTTCTCCTTCACTTCTCGGTGGTAACACAATCATTTTATTACCCCCCGTAAAAGCGTTGCTTTTAAACGCCAGCAAGCTGCGCGTCTACCAGTAAATTTAGAAATAATGAGCTTATAAAACTGTAATGCACAAAGAGAAGTGAATGATCAGGGCAAAGCCAATGTTTAGTTTATTTTTGTAGACGTAGAGCTTGCTCACGTTAGAAGCGGCAGCTTCTTGTTATTTAATAATAAATATGACCACAGAGCACACCGAGGCGCTTTGCGCTACACAGAGTTTAAAAAGTAGTTATTAGTCACTTCTCGGTGTTAAGTTAGTTACGTTTACGAATAAATCGACTAAATGTAAAAGCGTTGCTTTTAAACGCCAGCAAGCTGCGCGTCTACAGGTAAATTCAGCCATGGCATTGTAAATGATGGGCTTTTCACTAATTCTAAAAGCGCAGCGTCTCTTACCCTCTTTGTGAATAATGGGCATAAAAAAGGCGTTAATATTAACGCCTTTTATATATTGAGTTGATTACAACATTGGTTTTAACACATCAAATATGGCTTCAATGTGGTCGTCTCTGTCGTTTAAAGCTGGGATGTAGCGGTATTTTTCGCCGCCAGCTTCTTCAAATATTTCGCGGTTTTCGCCTTCTAACTCTTCTAGTGTTTCAAGGCAGTCGGCGCTAAAAGCGGGGCTTATAATTGCCACATCTTTAATGCCTTCGGCTGGCAGGCTTTCTAGCGTTGCATCGGTGTAGGGCTTTAACCACTCTGCTTTACCAAATCGGCTTTGGAAAGTGCTAATGACATTGTCTTTATCAAGGCCAAGCTTTTCAACAACAAGTCGCGTTGTTTGTAAGCAAAGGCAATGATATGGGTCGCCGTTGTCTAAAAATAATTTTGGCATACCGTGGTACGAAAAAACAATTTTTTGCGGCATCCCGTTGGCTGCTAGATCTTCGCTTATGCTATTAGCTAACGATTCAATATAAGTGGTGTTTTTGTGGTAACCGTTTATAAAGTGAAGTTCAGGCACCCAGCGCCATTTGCGTAGCACGCTTGATACAGCGTCAAATGTAGACCCTGTTGTAGGGCTTGAATACTGAGGATACATTGGCATGATAATTATGCGCGTGAGGCCTTTGTCTCTTAGCTCTTCAAGGCCAGCTTCTATTGAAGGATTGCCGTAGCGCATGGCCATAACAACTTCGGTGTTTGTGTAGCCTTTTTGCTTTAACAATGTGTTGAGCTTTTCGCTTTGCTGGCGCGTAATGTGCGTGAGGGGCGACCCGTTTTCTGTCCAAATGCTTTTGTATAGCTTTGCTGAACGTTTTGGACGTACTCGTAAAATAATGCCATGTAGTATGATCATCCAAACAAGGCGTGGTATTTCTACTATGCGTGGGTCAGATAAAAACTCGCGTAAGTAGATACGCAGTGCCGCGGCTGTTGGGGCGTCTGGGCTCCCTAAGTTAGTAAGCAGTATTCCCGTTTTTTGATTAAAACGCCCGTCGTGGGGATTGTCGGTTACGGCAGAAAATCGCGACACGTTGTGCTCCTTCAAGCAAAGTTATATGTATATTTTAGGCTTATTGTAACGAAAAAAAGCCTGCTTTAGATCAATCATTTAGCGCTTTTAATCATAATTCTAAAGGGGGTTGGTTTTTTTGCTTCAAGTTGTTGTAACTTCTCAATTGATTTACGGCTAAACACATGGCCTTTGGGCAGCAACATAATGCCAGTGTGGCTTTGTATCGAGTTCCCTAATACCATATTTTCTTTAAGCTCTTGAGCATTACAAATAGTGACCGACCCCGCTGTGCTTTTCTTCTCTTTCATTTTGTTGTGGCTGGCTTCAAGTGCTCGCACAATTTTTGGATGATAAAACGTACCGCTGTAAAGTTTTATAGTGTCGAGTGCGTGCTGATGATGTTCGGCCTCGTTATCGCCCACACTTTGTTCATAGGCTTCCCAATAATCACGTGCAACGCTTAAAACCATGGCGCCAATGGGTATTTCGTTACCCGAAAGCCCTTTAGGTAACCCGTTGCCGTTATAGCGCTCATATTGATAGTAAATAGCATCAGATACATCGTGTAAATGCAGTGCAGGCATAAGCATTAGCTGCGCGGTGCTTGGGTGTGTGTAAAAGGTTTTGCGTTGTGCTTCGGTTAGTTTATTCACTGGTTTTTTATAAAGATCGGGGTCCATGGCTAGCAATCCTATTTGTGCTAGGTAACCCGCAGTTGGCGCAAGTTCGATACTTTTTTGCGATGTATTTAGATACAAGGCTATATGCGTACAGGTATTGGCAATGTTTTGTGCTCTGTTGCCATCGAGATAAGGGTTTGCATTGATAAAATTGTAGAGCAGCTCTACGGTAGATTTATGCTCGTTTTTTTCTCGTTCATTTGCTTTTTCAAGCTGCCTGAGCACTTGTTTTATTTGCTTTGTACGCTTTTCTACTCTGAGTTCTAACGACTGATTCAGTTCGGTTAATTGTGCATTTTGTTTTTTGACATGCGCTTGAAGTAGTTCGTTGTGCTTTTTTAAGCGAAACTTTTCAACTGCTGATTTTATAACACCGATTAAGTGATCGTTTTGCCAAGGCTTTTGAATGTAGGCGTTAATACCCCCATCGTTTACTGCACTAACCGTTGACTCTAGATCAGAATAGCCCGTTAGCAAAATACGTTGAGTGTCAGGAGCTAGCTTTTTTGCTTTTGCTAAAAACTCTGCGCCGCTCATTTTGGGCATACGCATGTCACTTATGACCACATCAAACTGTGTGGCTGTCATTTTTTGAAGTGCGTCGTGTCCGTCGGTCGATACAACCACATTAAATTTGTTCATTCGTAACAGCCGTACAAGTGACTTTAAAACACTTGCTTCGTCGTCTAGACATAGAATGTGGGCAGGTCTGTTGTTAAATTCTTCTAGTTCAGAGGTTTTTTGCATAAAAGTAAAGCCAGCCAAATCTGATATACGGTTAAATTTAGTCTAACCTCGGCTTATAAACAACTGAATTGGCAGATTTTATTAATCGCAACAAACTTTATTAAAGCGTCAATCTAAAATGCATAAAAACACAATTAAAACCCAGCATAAAAAGCGAATTTTAGGCTATTTTTTTTGCAGAAATTACTAATTACTTCTACTCTAAAACAGAAGGTTACGTACTAATATTGTATAGCGAGGACTGTATGCCAATACCGGTTACAATAGCTGATGACTCAGCACTTTCAAGAAAAACAATTAAACGCGCACTTCCTGAAGATTGGGATATTACGATTCACGAAGCCAAAAATGGGGTTGAAGCGCTAGATGCTGTGCATGCCGGGTTAGCAGAGGTTCTGTTTTTAGACTTGCAAATGCCACAAATGGATGGCTTTGAAGTGTTAAAAGAGTTGCAGCAAGAGCATCAAAAAACCATTGTTATAGTGATTAGCGCAGATATTCAACCTGCAGCACAGGCGCTTGTTAGCTCTATGGGCGCTTTTAGGTTTTTACAAAAGCCTTTAAAAGCCGACCAATTACGCGAAACCTTGCTGGATGTTGGCTTGTTATGATTGAAATAAACGAAGACGAGCGCGATGCGCTTCAAGAAATAATGAACATTTCTATGGGGCAAGCGGCCGATGCGCTTGCTCGACTTATTCAAACCAAAGTGTCTTTGTCTATTCCTGCTATTCAAGCAATGTCTCCTGAAGATTTTCAGGGAATGATTAATAGCCTTTCAAATAACTGGTTTGCACGGCAGTCGTTCACGGGCACTATTCGTGGTGAAGTGATAATGAGTATGCATAAAGACGGTTGCAATGCGTTGGCTGAAGTAATGGATTTTGACTTACCGCTTGATGAAGCCGCAACAGAAGAACTTGTTTTAGAAATTACCAATATTTTATCTGCTGCTTGCCTACAAGGCTTTACCAGTCAGCTTGAGTTATCAACGCAATTAAATATGCCTGCGTTTTATTATCCGGTGCAATCTGCTCACAGTAATGAGTGGTCGTCTATTTTAATTATAGAAGTTGAATTTTTTATTGAGCAAATGCAATTTGATGCGCGCATACTCATTGGCTTAAGTGAAGGTTCTATTGAACAGCTGCTAATACCAATCAAAGCCTTATTGGAGGATTGATGGAAAAAAGCGAGTTTGAACGCGTCATTGAGCAACTTCCTATTGGTGCCTGTATTATAAATCAGGATATGACAATCACTTTCGCTAACCCTACGTTTTTAGGTGGATTAACCATTCGCCAACCCGATTTAGTTGGCCAACCTCTATTAACTGTATTTGAAGAACAAGCGCGTTTTTTAAAACGTAAAATTGACAGTGTATTTATTTTAAAAAACCCAAGCTTTAGTTACTGGCAACAACGCCCCCATGTATTCCCCATGCGAAGCAGTCGTCCCATTACAGGGGATGAGTCGCAAATGTACCAAAATGTGCAATTTATGCCGTTATCAAATGAAAATGCCGAGGTTACGCATGTCAGTATTTTTGTGACAGATGTAACCGCAGAGGCCAGTTATTTTATTCAGCAATCTGATTTAAAAAATGCGCTAGAAGACGAGCATCAACAATTAAAGGCACTGCATCAAGAGTTAAAAGTAGCGCAAAAGAAAATGCTGCAATCAGAAAAAATGGCGTCTATAGGTCAGTTGGCCGCAGGGGTTGCACATGAAATTAATAACCCAATAGGGTTTGTGAGCTCAAACCTAGAAACGCTCAAGGATTATGCGTTAAAACTAATAAAAACAACGCAGACGCAAAAAAAAATCATTGTAAAACAGGCTGAAGATCGCTTTATTAAATTACTTGAGGATGTATACGAACGCCAGGGTGTTGACTTTATAATAGAAGATTTACCGGAGCTACTCGATGAGTCGCTAGATGGTGCAGAGCGAGTTAAAAAAATTGTTAATAGCTTACGAGATTTTGCATTAAGCGATGAAGAAAGCTGGATGGAAGTGGACTTATGCGCTGAGATTGAGTCGACGTTAATTGTGTTAAAGAATGAGCTCAAATATAAAGTTCAAATTGAAAAGCAGTTCCCTGCAGAGCCTGTTTTTTTATGGGGTAAGGCCAGTAAAATACGGCAACTCTTGTTTAATACTATTTTAAACTCGTTACAAGCGATGGTTTCTGGAGGAACACTGACCATTGAGTGTAAGCAAGAAAAAGACAAAATAAAGCTTATTATTGAAGACACTGGCGCAGGTATTGCTGAGTCTGATTTAGAGCGAATTTTTGATCCCTTTTTTACAACCAAAGAGGTTGGGCAAGGTACTGGCTTAGGCTTGTCTGAGGTGTACACCATCACTGAAGAGCACGAAGCAAGTGTTGATGTACTGAGTAAAGTGGGTGAAGGCAGTCGCTTTGTGTTTGTTTTCAATACCCCAAAAAGTTCATGAGCTAAAAAACAGCGCTAAGAGAGGCATGTTTTGTGACTAAAGGTTGATTGAATAGTGTTGCTGGTATTGTTTATTATTAGCTAATTATATTGGGTTGGTATTTTTTATTATATTAATTCTTTATGGTTGGGTTGGTGGTTTGTAGATAGCAAGTGATATATTTGCATTAGGGTTACATGTTATTTAAATGTAAATTACTGTTACCCTATCATTTTAATGACGGCAGTACTTTTTTAAGTACTGTTGTATTAGCTGTTTTGATCTTTTTTAAGATTGAATAACAATAGGAGCCAATAGTGGAACCTAGTATCCTTTTGGTTGATGATGAAGTTAATGTTTTGCGCTCTTTACGGCGTGTATTGCAGCGTGCCGGCTTTAAGGTAAGTGTAGCCGAAAGTGGCCCTGAGGCGCTTGAATACTTAAAAACAAGCGACGTATCTATTATTGTGACTGACTACCGAATGCCTAATATGACTGGGGCTGATTTACTTCGAGAAGTTAAAATTCACTGGCCAGAAATAATAAATATAGTGCTTAGCGGTCATTCTGATTTTAATTCGGTGGTTGAGCTTCTTAACCAAGGACTGGCGATTAAGTTTTTACAAAAGCCTTGGAATGAAAATGAACTGATAACAACCATTGAACAGGCGCAACAACTCTATTGCAAGCGTATTGCTCAGCACGAGCGTGACCAACTACTTTTAGGTAGCGTTACCGCGCTTATTGAAATAGACGAAAATGGTAAAATAAACCGTTTTAATGCGCCTGCGCAGTCTTTGTTTTCAGGTTTATACAGCTTTGTTGATGATTACATAATTAATATAGACGCACAGCCAAATAAAGACGACTTGACGGCCTTTTTAAGTAATAAAACCAATATGTTATTTATTGCTCGTAAATGCGCAGAAAGCGAAAAAGAATACGAGTTTATTTTGGAGCGTTATTGGTCTGATGATTTTTGTCAGTTACTTAAGCTGTCGGTTAACCCTAGTAAGTCGAGTGACAAATTTTTAATAGAAAGCTTTGGTGATTTTTTAATTAAAGAGCCTGCTTTTTATCAACAGCTAAATGAGTATGAAGGTGAAAACACTAGCTACACGGTTATTTTTATCGGTATTGCTAAATTTGAACTTATTGCTGATTTATTAGATTACCAAAGCGCTTACGAGTTTACACATTTGCTTGCAAAAGTACTGCACAATACCTTTGGTGAAAAGGTAAAAATGTGTCAAAAGCATTCTAACCAGTTTATGTTATCTGTACCTCACGCAAGTAACGATGCCACATTACTTGCCGCACTTAATAAAACAATGACCTCATTTACAGAGGCTATCCCCCAACGTTACAAAGGAATGAGTTTAGAGCTTTATGGGGTTTACGGCATTTTTCCTGACGATGTTTTGTCGGGCAAAGAGCTTATAAATCATCTTAGCCTGAACATGCATTACCTAGCAAAAAAACAGCAACGATTTTTTACCCGCTTTGATGCAGAGCTTGTGAATGACTACCGAAAAAACTTTGAACTAAGTAGGCTGCTTTTTAAAGCAATTGATAACGAAGAATTTAGTTTATGTTTTCAGCCAAAAATAGATTTAAAAACACATAAGGTAAGTGGTGCCGAAGTGCTTATTAGGTGGTATGAGCCGACAAAGTATGGGTGGGTGTCTCCTAGTTTATTTATACCTATTTCTGAATGTGATGGCCAAATTATCGCTATAAGTCGATTTGTAATTTCACAGAGTTTTAAACAGCTTAAGCAATGGAACATGCAAAAAGTTGAAGTAGGTAAACTCGCTATAAACCTTTCTGCTCGGCAAATTAAAGAAGACCCTGAATGGATAGACTTTATGCTTGAGTCTCTAAATGAGAACAACCTCAGTGCATCAAACATTCAGTTTGAGTTAACAGAAACCTACTTAATGGATGATCTAACAAAATGCCAACTGCAAATAACCAGATTAAGAAGCTTAGGGTTTGAAGTCCAAATTGATGATTTTGGTATAGGTTATTCATCACTTGCGTATCTTTCAAAGTTATCAATCGATGGCATAAAATTAGATAAGGAGCTGATAAGTGGTTTAGATTCATCCCTTGAAATGCAAAGTATGATCAGAAACATTGTGCGTATGTCCCATGATCTTAATTTAAAGGTGATTGCAGAAGGAGTCGAGACGGCTCACGAATGTAAATTGGTAGAAAGACTTGGCTGTGATTATATTCAAGGTTTTTATTTTTCTAGACCTTTGCCTGCTGATGAGTTTTATGATTACTTAATAAATACAAATGTGCGCGGTGATGAATGAAAACAATGAGAGTAGTTTTATTTGACGACGAGCTGTTTATATTAAAGGCGCTACATAGAACTATTAACAGAATATATCCCGCTGCTGACGTTATTACGGTGAGTGAAATAAATGAATTTTGGTCTGTGCTTAAAAATAATAAATCAATAGACCTAATTATAAGCGATTACTTAATGCCGCACGTTAATGGATTAGATGTGTTAGAGCGCTGTTTAATTGAAAATTCGTACCCAGTGAGGGCTTTGCTCACGGGGGACCCGTCGTTAACCGAAAAAATGCGTCAATGTAACGTTGTGCATATGTACCTTGCTAAACCATTTAATAAAGACGATTTAATACTTTTGTTTAACAATGTGGCAGAATTAAAAGCACTCCCGTTTTCAGAAAGTATGAGAAGAAAACTGGGGGCAATGTCTAGCTTTCCGGTTTATCCTTCACTGCTGCAAGAGCTCAATACGCTTATTGATAGTGGAGAGTTCGACCTAGCCGAAGTAGCTGAGCTTGTCTCTAAGGAGCCTGTTATTGTTGCTAAGTTGCTGCAACTTGCTAACTCGGCCTATTTGGGCTTTACACGTAAAACAGTCTCTATAGAAGAGGCCGTTTCTCGCCTTGGTACGACTATTTTATTGTCAATTAGTACATCATTATTAATGGCAGAAAATTTGCCTCCTTCTATATCGGCCATCGATCACGAAAAGCAAATACATGTTGCAACACATTATGCTAGTTGTGTTAAAAAATTTGCACAACATATAGGTATGAACTTAAAAGAGCAGGCTTTGCTATTTTCAGTGGCGCTATTGAGTTTTGTTGGTAAATTAATAAATGTTGAAGAAGTGACGGACCAACACAAATTAACTGAGCCTGAGCAAAGTATAAATTACCTTCATGTATCTGCTTATATCATGAAATTATGGGGGCAGAGTACGCAGGTGTGCGCATTAATTTTAAACTCCAATGAGTTAAAAACCCCCGCTGATAATTTGAGTAATACCCTATATATTGTTCATCAAAAGCTATTTAATAAGCAGTCTAACGAGGCCCTTATTGTTGGTTGTCAGCAACAGGGGGTTTGTTCATCCTTTTGTGAAGCAATAATTACGTTTGAGTGGGAAGTGCCTTAAGTTAGTCTGCCTGTTTATTGTCAATTTACACATTTATTTACAGAACAAAAAGGAGATCTGGTTGCGTATTTTCAGTTTGGCAACTAAATATTAGTTATACAAGCTATAGGGATACTGGCATGAATGAAGTAGAGAGTCATTTAGAAAGTGTATGTTTAAACGATGAAAAAAAACTTAAGTCGTTACAAAAGCAACTAAGTGAAAAAGAGTCCGAATTAGCACGGTATAAAAAAATGCTTGTCCAAAGTACTAAAATGGCAACATTGGGTACGCTAAGTGTTGATGCGGCTTCGGAAATAAGCACCCCATTGTCACAAGCAATTAATACGATAGATAACCTTAGCCATAGCAGCCCAATAATCTCCACATTACTAAATATCAGCGAGCAATACTTAAACGGTGAACTCAAAGAAAGCCAGTTTAAACACGAGCTCGACTTACTTAATTTACAACACCCATTTGCTTGGATTGGCAATGACTTGTCGACCAAAATAAAAGACAGCGCGAGCACCTTAAGGCAGGTTAACTATTGCGTTCAAAATTTACTTAATTTTTCTGAATCTAATGAATGTTATGCAGTTCAGCTCGTCAACATAGTCGATGTTGCTGTAAATATGCTTAAGCTTCTTGAAAGTCAGCTATCGCTGTGCGCTATAAAAACCGATTTTGAAAATGTACCGCCTATTTATTGTAATTTAGCTTCAATTAATCAGCTTTTTGTTAATTTACTCATTAATGCCCGAGAAGCCTGTGAGCATAATGACACCAAAGGGTGCATTGTTGAAGTGCGTGTTTTTGAACAAAATAGCTTTATTTGTATTGAGATAAAAGATAACGGTTGTGGCATGACAAACCATGTACAAGAACAGATGTTTGACCCTTTTTTCACGACCAAAGAAGTAGGAAAAAATAGTGGGATGGGGCTAACTCTTGTGCACTCAATAGTGCAAGAACACGCAGGAAAGATACAAGTTAACAGCATAATAGAGACAGGTACGTCCATTTTATGCTCACTCCCCTTAAAAGAATAAGTTAATAAATAAATACCTAGTGTAAATAGTGTGTTAAATAATTAGTTTGTAATTTTAATTCTTTATTTGCTTTAATTTTAATCGTTTTGAGGTTGTTTTTTCTTTATTTGAATTTAATTTGCATACTTAGGTCATAAATTTAAATTTTTTCATTTCTTTTTGCTTGTATATGTTGCTAGGATGTTCCTCATTGGCGATACACAATCGCTATATAAATTATAAGAACACACATAAACAGGGTCGTCACTATGTCAACATATCGTTTAAATACACTTGCAGCGGCAGTTGCATTTGCAGTATGCGCACCAGGCGTTGTTATCGCGCAAGAAGCCCCCGTTCAAGCTGCTAAAAATATTGAACAAATATCTGTATTAGGCTCTCGGGTGTCTAATCGCACCTCAACAGAGTCATCTTCACCAATAGATTTAATAGACTCAGATGATTTAAATAAAGGCGGTTACACTGAGCTTGGCCAAAGCCTACAAGCTACAGCACCGTCATTTAACTTTTCGCGTACGCAGGTGTCAGATGGTTCTGACTTATTTAGACCCGCTACACTTCGTGGTTTACAACCCGATCAAACGCTTGTATTGGTTAATGGCAAGCGCCGTCATAATCAATCTATTTTTGGCCTTAATGGGACGGTTGGTGCTGGTGCTGCCGGTACCGATATGAACGCAATTCCGTTAACTGCGCTTAAAGGCGTTGAAGTACTTCGTGATGGCGCAGCGGCAAAATATGGCTCCGATGCAATAGCGGGTGTAATCAACTTATCACTTAATAATTCAACAGGTGTAACAACGGGCTTTGTTCAGTATGGCGGCACAAGCGAAGGCGACGGCGACACAGTTACTGCAGGTTTAAACCGTGGTTTTGAGTTAGGTAACGAAGGTGGTTTTATTAATTTATCACTTGAATACCGTGATGCTGACGGAACTAACCGTGCAGAACGCGATACGGGTGGTTCGTTAAATGTAGAACCCGGAACGCTTTCAGAGGATGTTCGCTGGGGACAAGGTAACGCTGATAGCGAATTCACATCGCTGTTTTACAATATGGCACTGCCTGTTGGCGATAGCGAGCTTTACTCGTTTGGTGGGTTCTCAGAGCGAAGCGCGTTAGGTAATGGTTTTTATCGTAACTTTAACGAAGCGTCTAAAAACGTCACTCAAGTATACAGTGATGGTTTTTTACCGCGTATATACAATGAAGCACAAGACCTTTCATTCGCAATAGGGTTTAAAGGGGACATAAACCCTGATTGGACTTACGATGTGTCGGCTGTATATGGTGAAAACCAATACGATTTTACCTCACGTAATACCTTAAATGCGTCTTACGCTGCCGAGTACTTATTTAATAACCCTGATGCAAGCGATGCTGATATTGCAGCTAATGCAGGCCCAACCGGTGGCTATTCAGGTGGATTTAGATTTGATCAAACTACATTTAATGCGGATTTTAACGGCATTGTAGATATTGGTCGCAGTGAACCACTATACGTAACTATTGGCGCAGAATACCGTAAAGAAAATTACGAAATAGTACCAGGTAGCCAAGCGTCGTATGCTTGTGGTTTAGCTAATACTGATACTTCTTACCCGTCAGTCAATGACGAAAATCAATTTGCGCAGTGTGGCTTCCAGGCTTACAACGGCCTACGCCCAGAAGCGGCAAATAAAAGTGATCGAAATAGCTATGCGATATTTGTAGATGTAGAAACGATGATCACAGATGCATGGAACGTTAGTGGTGCATTGCGCTTTGAAGACTTTTCAGATGCGGGTGACGATTTAATAGGTAAACTAGCAACACGTTACGAGTTTAATGATGACTTTGCTGTTCGTGGTGCGGTATCAACTGGCTTTAGAGCGCCTTCGCTTCAGCAAAGCGGTTATACAGCTTTTACAACCAACTTAGGGTCGGATGGCTCGTTAACTCAGTCGTTTACTGCTAACACAGGCACGGCATTTCCAAGTGCGTTAGGGGTTGATACTTTAGAGCTTGAGACTTCAACTAACTACAGCGCGGGATTTGTTTACGATGTAAGCAGCGAGCTTTCACTTACAGTTGACTTTTACCGTGTGGAAATTAAAGACCGCATAACGTTAGGAAGTTTGTTATCGGCTGACGACGTATCGTTTAGCCCAGATGCGCTTGCTGCGCTTCAAGCTACAGGTGCAGTACAGGCTAATTACTTCTCAAACTCTGTTGATTCTACTACGCAAGGTGTTGATATTATTGCCTCATACCGTACTGAGATCGACGGGGCTAATTTGGGTGTTACTTTTGCTGGTAATTTGAACGACACTAAAATTGATAACGTTAATGCAGAAGAAGGTATTCCAGAAGCGGTTGCCTTTGATGACTTACAACGTAGCTTTTTTACTGATGGACAGCCAAGTGAACGTGCCACGCTGACATTTGATTATGCGCGCGACGCATATACTTCAACACTTCGTTTTAATTACTTTGGCGAAACCGATGTAAAATACTTTGGTAACGACCATATTTCATTACCGGGAGAGCTTTCTCCAACGGGGTCGTTTAAACCAACAAGTACAGTTGAATCAGCAGTATTGGTTGATGTAAACGTAAGTTATGACATTAATGAGATGTTTACGCTTTCGGTTGGTGCCGACAACGTATTTGATGAAACACCCGATGAACTAGGTGATGACGAAGTACTTAACTTTATCACCAATGGTGCGTTTAAATACCCAGTACGTGCATTGCCTTATGGCTTTGACGGGCGTACATATTATGCAAAAGTAAGCTTTGAATTTTAATTATTTAAGCTACAAACTATTTAACCTGAACTTTGGTTAAGAGATATACCAACAAATTTTATCATGATGATATTTAAGCTTATTTCTCTAGACAGAGGTTTTCAGTGGAAACAAGGCGAATTTACGCGTCAATAGCTAGCCTATTGCAAGTAAATTCAACGCTGTTAGCGCTGAAAATAGCCGCTAGAGATAGATTTATTATCCAGAGTTCAGGTTACTACCAAGCGTAGTTATTTACTGCGCTTTTTTTATGTTTATTTATTATGAAAAAAGAGCGTTCTGTAATGATAAAAACACTTGCAAGCTTGAAAATTAGGCATACAATCGCCACTTCTTAAGGTTCTTATTGTTATAAATAGTTAGGAAATAAAATGGCTAAAAAATCGAAAAGTAAAGCCGCAAATAATAGCGCGGTAGACACCGGCCGAGGTGTTATTAATCATAATGCGCTTGCGGCTTTAGTAACCTCTAAAGTGTTTAAACCTCAAGTGGTAAAAGCTAAAAAAGGCAAAGGCTCGTTTAAACGCAATAACAAACACGTAGGACGAGAGTCTTATTTAATCGCGGCTTAAATAGCACCGATCAAATAAGGCTTTTGAATTACTTTTTGCCACAGCATGCGGGTAAGTGTGTTGTCTTTATCTATAATATGGTGCTTTAAGGCGCCCACAATATGTAAACTTAACGCGATAAGAAGCGCATTTGCTGTAATACCGTGAACGGTTTTTCCTATCTCTGCTAAGCCTTGGTTAAAAGCGAGACTTTTTTGTGGGTTTTCTGGGTTGGGGTTGTGCGGTATAAGCTCTAGCCCGAACACCTCTGCGCCATGCCCACCAAAGCCCGACATAATCAGCCCCGAAATAGGCATAAGTAACATGCTTATTATAAGAACGTAATGCACAATTTTAGCTAATACTTGCTCATAATTTGGGTGTTTAACATCGTGCTTTGGCCAACCATTTACAATGCGCCATGTTACTCTTAATAACGCAAAAGCAAGCAGCATTACGCCAAATGATTTGTGCCAACTCATTAGAAAAAACGCTTTAAAGTTTTCCATATATAGGCCTGAGCCTAATAACCCAATAATTAAAATAGCTACAATCCAATGCAGGCTTATGGTGGTTTTGCTTAACGTACTTGTTGTATCTTTTGTAAGTTTCATTGTGGTTATTCCTAACTTAAAAAGTGGCCATTAGTTGCGTGTACAATTGAATAATCTACATTATTGCAGCTAGCTTAAACTATAAAGGGTTAAAGTAGGGTTAACGAAACTTATTTTTTAAATTTAAAAGGATAAACCCGCAATGTGAAGTGAAAGTTGTAGGCGCGAAGCCTGCTCGCGCAAGATGCTAATTACTTCTCTAAAAGCGAAACGCCTCTGAGCCTCTTTGTGATTTATTGATCTTTAATACAAAAATGCACTAAGAGAAGGGAATGAGGAGAAAATGAGAAGTGAAACTTGTAGGCGCGAAGCTTGCTCGCGCAAGATGCTCGTTACTTCTCTAAAAGTGAAGCGCCTCTAAACCTCTTTGTGAATGCATTGGCTTTATTTACGAGCTATCGCTCGTAACGCCAGCAAGCTGCGCGTCTACAAGGTAATTTACCTAGGAGTTAATTTTGTTGGTAGGCGCGAAACTTGCTCTCGCAAGATGTTAGTTACTTCTCTAAAAGCGAAGCGCTTCTAAAACTCTTTGTGATTTATTGATCTTTAATACAAAAATGGACTAAGAGAAGGGAATGAGGAGAAAATGAGAAGTGAAACTTGTAGGCGCGAAGCTTGCTCGCGCAAGATGCTCGTTACTTCTCTAAAAGTGAAGCGCCTCTAAACCTCTTTGTGAATGCATTGGCTTTATTTACGAGCTATCGCTCGTCACGCCAGCAAGCTGCGCGTCTACAAGGTAATTTACCTAGGAGTTAATTTTGTTGGTAGGCGCTAAGCTTGCACGCGCAAGATGCTATTTATTTCTCTAAAAGCGAAGCGTTTCTAAAACTCTTTGTGAATAATGGGCTTTATTTACGCGCTATCGCTCGTAACGCCAGCAAGCTGTGCGTCTACAAGATAATTGACCCGATCATAACTTTAGCCACCTTCCTTTATAGTATTTGCGATGGTTTGTGATGGGTTCTCACCAAACAACTGAGTGTAATCTTTAGTAAATTGACCTGCATGCCAAAATCCCCAATTTGCAGCAATAACAGAAATTGGCTTAGTTTGCCCAACTACTTTAAGTTCACGCCTTACATTATTTAAACGTGTTAAGCGTAAAAATCGTAGCGGGTTAATACCTAAAATACTTTCAAAACTATACTGTAAAGTACGCCGACTTACATGCGTGAGTTCGCATAATTGTGTGATAGTCACTGTGCTTTGTGGATCAGCTTTGATATATGCTTTTACTTTATCTACTACGGCTTTGCGATGCTTATAACTTGGCGCAATGCTGTGCTGCTGACTTTCAGTTTTTAATAAATTTAGCGCAAGCATGTAAAGCATTTCTTGTTGTAAATTAGCATTTAAGCCATGGGCATCATGATTAACCATGCTGTTAATAATACTGCGCGCTCTGTTAAGAGTTGGGTTATTTACCGTGAGTCGCTCTGCGCCAAATGCATTCATGTTTTGTAAATTAATACCTTGCAGTTGCGCCATGCACTCAATTGATTGCCAGTTAATCACTACCCCATAAATATTAAATTTTTCAGGTGTTATTAATTCAAAATCGCTGCGACTACTGCGGCACATAAATTGGTTACTTAGAACATCTAAGCCATTAATTTTACTTTCGCACGATGTTTTAGGGATCCCCAACCAAATAGAGTCTTCGGCAATAACACATTGCTGGCGAAGCGCACGCTCTGTGTACTCTTCAAATACGTGAATATTAGAATGAGCAACGCCTTCAATACAACCAAAAAAGCCACCCTCACTGACTTGATCATACTTTTGTTGCCAATTGATGAGGTTACTTGCTTGCTCATCAATGTCGTGAGTATCCACTTTGCTCTTTTGTGGTGCGTTTGATAAATGCTGATGCGCCATTTTGGGTTTGCTCTTTATTTTTATATTGCTTATTAAGAAACTTTAACCGTTTATAAACTCTTTTAAGTTACTGAATTATAGTGAAAAAACCGATTTGCCAAAATTCGATAGTGCTTTGGTACGAATTAAGCTTTTAGTATTTAAATTAAACATAATTGTAAATAGTGCTGCAGCAAAACCTGTACCAAGGTTTGAAAGAGTTAAATGAGGTAAAAAATGGGGCAAACGTATCGTTACACGCTTGGTACACAAACTTATAAATTTAGAGATTTAGCCCAGTTAATGGCTAAAGCTACGCCGCCGCGGTCGGGCGATAGGTTGGCAGGAGTTATTGCGCAGTCGGCGCAGGAACGAGCCGTAGCACAAATGACATTAGCAGAGGTGCCACTTAAAACATTTTTAAATGATGCGTTAATTCCTTACGAAGATGACGAAATAACGCGCCTAATTATGGACGAGCACGATGCGAATGCATTTTTGACCATTTCACATTTAACGGTTGGGGATTTTCGTAATTGGTTATTGAGTGATTTTGCAACTCCTGCGGTACTGGCAAGCGTCAGGTCTGCTATAACTCCCGAAATGGCGGCAGCGGTTAGCAAAATTATGCGTAATCAAGATTTAATTTTAGTTGCTAAAAAGTGCCATGTAACCAGTGCATTTAGAAATACAATTGGTTTGCCAGGGCATTTATCAACCCGCTTACAGCCAAATCATCCAACCGATGATATTAACGGTATTGCGGCTAGTATGCTGGATGGCCTGCTTTATGGAAATGGTGACGCGGTAATAGGTATAAACCCTGCCACCGACAATGTTGCTCAAGCCATTAAGCTAATGACGCTTATGGACGATGTAATCCAAAAATATGAAATTCCAACGCAAAGCTGCGTGCTTACCCATGTAACTAATACGATTGAGTGCATAGAAGCTGGCGCACCGGTTGATTTGGTTTTTCAGTCAATAGGCGGCACAGAGGCAACAAATTCAAGCTTTGGTTTTAATTTAAATACGTTAGCAGAGGCGCAAGATGCTGCGCTTAGCTTAAAACGAGGCACGGTTGGTAATAATGTAATGTATTTTGAAACCGGACAAGGCAGCTCGCTTTCGGCCAATGCGCACCATGGGCTTGATCAACAAACTTGTGAGGCGCGTGCTTATGCTGTGGCGCGAAAGTTTAACCCTTTATTAGTTAATACCGTTGTGGGGTTTATTGGCCCAGAATATTTATTTGACGGTAAGGAAATTACCCGCGCAGGGCTTGAAGATCATTTTTGCGGTAAGTTACTAGGTATCCCTATGGGGTGCGACGTGTGTTACACCAACCACGCCGAAGCCGACCAAAACGACATGGACAATTTACTTACATTATTAGGTGTAGCGGGGTGTTCATTTGTTATGGGTATCCCAGGCTCTGACGACATTATGCTTAACTACCAAACTACCTCGTTTCATGATGCGCTTTATGTGCGCAGAGTTTTAGGTTCAAAACCTGCCCCAGAGTTTGAGGCGTGGTTAAGCAAAATGAAAATAATGCAAAATACTCAGGACATTATTTTAGCCAATACAATCCCAGAAGCGTTTGCCAAGCCGCTGAATGCAATAGCAGGGGGGAGCTAATGGCAAGTAATCCTAAAACCCTCAATGCAAACACTGATCATAAAAGTAATGGCAAGGTGGTACATAATCCGTGGAGCGATTTACGCCGCTTTACCGATGCCCGTATAGGCCTTGGTAGAGCAGGTATTAGTCTACCGACCTCAGAAATGCTCGCGTTTCAGTTATCTCATGCGCAAGCCCGGGATGCTGTTGGCTTTGCGCTTAATATTAACGAAATGTCATGCAGACTGAGCGATTTAAATCCAGCAGCACCTGTTTTGCATCTTCACAGTCAAGCGGATGATCGTACTACTTACTTACAACGTCCCGACTTAGGGCGTAAGTTAAACCAATCAAGTCGCACAGCATTAGCTAATTTTATGACAGAACAAAAGCAACACACTGAGTCTAAATATGATTTAGCTATTGTTGTGGCTGATGGGCTTTCTTCTTTGGCTGTTCAACAAAATACACAACCATTTATTAGCGAACTACTAGAACAGCTAGGCGAAAGTCAGCAATTAAAACTAGCGCCAATAACGTTAGTAGAACAAGGGCGTGTAGCCATTGGCGATGATATTGGTGAGTTGTTAAATGCGCAAATAGTCATGGTACTTATAGGTGAGCGACCAGGGCTGAGCTCCCCAGATAGTTTGGGGCTTTATTTAACATGGGCGCCAAAAGCAGGGTTGAGCGATGCGTGCAGAAATTGTATTTCAAATATTCGACCCGCTGGTTTGTCGTATGAAGAAGCCGCCCGCCGTACTGTGTATTTATTACGCGAAGCAAAAAAGCTCAAATTAACTGGCGTTAACCTAAAAGATCGAACCCAAGACGATGTAATTGAACATCAACAACCTAATACCAACTTTTTAATTGCCAAATAATAAGCAATTAAAAAATCAAAACAATAAAAATCAAGCATCAACGGAGAGAACAATGTCGAACAATAACTCAGAATACCTTGCCAAAAGGCAATTAAAAAGTGGCACTGCAGGTTGGTTACTGCTAGCCGGTTTGGGGGTGTCGTATGTCATATCGGGCGATTTTGCAGGTTGGAATTTTGGCATAGCTGAAGCTGGTTGGGGTGGGTTTGCCATTGCCGCAGTATTAATGGCTATTATGTATTTAACGTTGGTACTTTCGCTTGCTGAGATGTCGGCTGCTATTCCAGCCGCAGGTGGTGGATATAGCTTTGCCCGCCAAGCAATGGGTCCCGCTGGTGGCTATTTAACAGGCCTTGCCGTATTGATTGAATACGCGCTTGCGCCGGCTGCTATTGTTATATTTATTGGCTCTGCGGTAGAAGCATTAACTGGGTTTAATGGTCCATGGGTTTATGCGCTGTTTTACTTGGCATTTGTGGGCATTCACTTAGCGGGTGTAGGTGAGGCACTAAAAGTAATGATGGTAATAAGTGGTTTAGCGGTGCTTGCTATTGTTGCCACTGCGATTGCGCTTGTTGCTAACTTTGACCCCTCAAATTTATTTGATGTAGCCGTAACCGATGCAGCAGGCGCAAGCGAGTTTTTACCGCTTGGCTGGTATGGCGTGTGGGCTGCATTGCCATTTGCAATGTGGTTATTTTTAGCGGTTGAAGGTGTCCCACTTGCAGCAGAAGAAGCAAAAAATCCCGCTAAAGATGTGCCAAAAGGCATTATTGGAGCAATGGTATTTTTACTTTTCACTGCGTTATTAGTGGTTGTTTTAGTACCTGGTGCCGCAGGTGCAAATGCAATGGGTGCCAGTGCAGTACCACTGGTAGATGCGCTTAATGCAACAGGCAATAGCAGCTTAGCTACGACGGTTAATGTTTTAGGTTTAGCGGGCTTGGTGGCGTCTTTTTTCTCTATTATTTATGGTTACAGCCGTTTAGTGTTTGCCCTTTCTCGTGCGGGTTATTTACCACAATCTCTATCAATTACTACAGAGCGCAAAGTACCAGCGCGTGCGTTAATAGTACCTGCTATTTTTGGTTTTATTGCCTCATTAAGTGGTGAAGGTGACTTAATGCTAGCCATGGCAGTTGTTGGTGCTACGGTTTCTTACGCATTAATGGCATTAAGCCATATTATGCTGCGTATAAAGCAACCTGAATTAGTCCGCCCTTATAAAACGCCAGGCGGTGTTGTTACCTCGGGTATTGCACTTGTATTATCACTTGTTGCACTTACCGGTGTATATGCCTTTGACCCTCGCGCGTTTTTATACACCGTAATTTTATTTGCATTCGGAGCGGCGTATTATTTTGGATACAGCTCTAAGCGCTTAGTCGCTAAAACCGCAGATGAAGAGTTTGCCATGTTAGCTGATGCAGAATCTGATTTAGCAATGGCGGTAAACGAGGGGTAATAAACGTTTAGAAATACCAATCTTCAATAATACTTAATCATTTTGCGGAACTAAACGTGTCGTTACCTACGTTAAAAAATTCTCATTTAAAATAACTAAATAACGAATTTTTTGCTTTGCTATCAACACGTTATTCTACCCTCAAAGTAGAACAGTTAATCAAGCGAATTGGTATAAAGCGATAAGGCAGGCTAAAAAAGAGTATTAGCCTGCTTTTTTTAATTAGTCAATATGGGCAGTTGAGTCTCTAACTACCAGTTCAGGGGTATATTGCTTGATAATGTCGCGGTCGTTGCCATTACGAATTTGCGCAATTAATAAATTAGCAGCATCTTGCGCTATTTGATTGTTAGGCTGGTGAGCGGTAGTAAGCTTAGGCCATGTTTGGCGCGAAAATGGGCTATCTTCAAAGCCTGTAATTGATAATTGACTCGGTATGTCAATTTCCATTAAGCGCGCTGCAAATAGCGCACCTGCGGCGATTTCATCGTTACAAGACACAATAGCAGTTGGCCTGTTGGTTTGATTTATTAATGCTTTTGCCCCTTCAACACCTGACTCAAACGAGTACTCTCCGGCAATGATCAACTGCGAGTCTATTTCAATGTTATGCTGCGTTAAAGCTGCTTTGTAGCCCTCTAATCGTTCTTTAGTTGAGTTGTGCTCTGAGCCACCTGCTAAAAAACCAATACGACTGTGGCCATTATTAATTAAATGCTCAGTAATAGATTTTGAAGCGTAGTTATCGTCAATCATAATACACGGGGTTAACGTATCTGGTGCGCTGTGGCCCGATAGTATGCGCACAACTTTAATATTTAACTGCGTGAGTTTTTCTACAAAATTGGGCATTTCTGAAAAGGGCGGTGTGAGTAAAATACCAGCAATTCGCGTGCGTTTTACCATGTCGGTAATTTCATCTATTATTCGTGTCTCTTTCGCATCGCATGGGTGAATGAGTAATTCAAAACCTTGTTTTTTACAGGCATCTAAAATACCTCTTTGCATGTCTATGATGTAATAGGCATTAGGATTATCGTAAATATAGGCAATACTGTAAGCCTTTGTTCCTGCAAGGCTTCTTGCTGCTAAGTTTGGATGGTAGTTTAGCTTTTCAACCGACGCCATGACTTTTTCACGCGTATTGTCACGCACAGACGCTTCGTTGTTTATTACTCGTGATACCGTTTTTATCGATACCCCTGCATCTTTTGCCACGTCGTTTATTGTTGCTTTCATAAGCTTAATAGACCTTTAATATTATTTTTTTTGGCACTAATTTATTAGTTAATATCGACAGTTAAAATAGCGGTAACTGCGTATTAGATATTATTTTTAATGAACAAATTATAAAGACATCCGTTGAGATTGATAGTTAATTTATTGAATGGGCATCGCGGATCATGAAAATTCTGAAATTTTTTATAAAAAAATGACTAATTTATTATTTATTAAATACAACACATTATGTAATTTGTATGATTTATTATGTAAATATTTTGTATCTTTTTTGCGCTCATATATAGCTATGAATATAAAAACGGTGTAAAGTCGCTCCGTAATGACAACGCTGTCATGCTGTTTAACACAAAATATCATGACACCGTAGCGCGTTGTTTATTTGTAAAAATACTGACACTCAGACACTAGAACACTAAAAAAAATGAAACACCAATAAGGGGAAACCAATGTCAAATTCACTGTTTAAAAAGGGAATGCTAGCTAGTTCAATTGCACTTATTTTATCTGGTAGCTTATCTGCTGCGGCCATTGCACAAGATGCGCAATTAGCACAAGAAGAAATGGAAGTTATTGAGGTTAAAGGGATCCGCAGTTCACTAAAAGAAAACCTTAATGCAAAACGCTTTTCTTCAAATGTGTCAGACGTGATCACGTCTGAAGACATTGGCAAGTTCCCTGACAAAAACGTTGCTGAAACACTGTCTCGTATTACTGGTGTTGCAGTTAGCCGTGAATTTGGTGAAGGTGAAAAAATCAGTATTCGTGGTGCTGGCCCTAAATACAACCGAACATTGTTAAATGGTCAAACAGTGGGTACTGCTGATTGGTTTATTTTAGATGAAGCAAACCGAAGCTTTAACTACACCATGCTACCGTCAGTTATTGTAAAAGGGCTTGAGGTGAATAAATCACCTGTTGCAAGTATTGATGAGGGCTCTATAGGGGGCACTATTGTACTTAAAACACGCCGCCCATTGGATATGGATGCAAACTCAGTCAGTTTGTCACTAGAAGGGCAGTATTCAGAAACATCTGGCGAAACAGACCCACAATTAGCGGGAATGTATTCGTGGAAAAATGACGATGAAACATTGGGTGTTATGGTATCGGCTGTTAAGCAAGAACGTAATTTAGAGCGTCAGGGTTTTGAAGTGCTAGGTTGGGTTGAAAGCGACGATGATGAGTATCTTGTGCCTCGTAACATTGGCGCACCTAAATTTATTCAAAGCCGGGAGCGCGAAACCTTATTTGCAACCCTCCAATACGCACCTAACGATAACTTATTAATGACGTTAAATTATCTAGATTCGCGAATGGATGTAGATAACCAAAATTCTAACTTAATTAATTTTGCGTTTGGCGACCGCGCTGAAATTATTACTAATGCGACTAAAGTTAAAAATGGCGCTATTTTAGCATCAAGTGCAGGCGGTAATTATGCTTACAACTACATCAACCGCGTATCAAGTACTGAAACAGATCAAGTTCATCTTGATATTGACTACCAAGGCGACGGTTACAGCCTTAATTTTGAGCTAGGTAAAACCGCAGCGAGCGGTGGCACTTACCGTGAAACGTCTTGGGAATATGTTGCTGTTGGCTCAGGCTATGATTACGACTTGACGGGTACACCCAATGTAAATGTGGGTGTTAACGCCGCCGATGGTAATAACTTTGCAGCTGGATGGATTTGGGGCGGTGCTAAACCGACTACCGATGAAGAAACCTTTGCTCAAGCCGATTTAACATACGATGTTGAATTTGGCCCATTCACAGCAATAAAAACAGGTATTAAATATCGCCAAGCAGAGCGTACTCAAGGGCGTCATGCTTATAGTTGGCATGCACCATTTGCCGATGGTGGTGCAAATTCAGACAATTATCTTGATCACATTTTTGACACTTGCCCAACGCTTGCAACGTGTGACTTAGATGCCAATGGCGCTACAAGTATTGATGCTGCTGTGACTGGTAATATTACTGAGCAAGTTTCACATAACCGTGAACTAATGGAAGAAATTGCCTTTAACGGTTTAAACGGAATATCTGCCAGTTATGCGATTCACGATAATTTAGCCGAAATTTGGGAAGTAGAAGAAGATATTTTAGCGCTGTATGTACAAGGTGATTTTTCTGGAGAGGGTTTCAGAGGTAATGTAGGTATGCGTTATGTAAGCACCGAGCAGACCTCTTATGGTTATGAGTTTTCAGGTGATTCGTGGGGCTTAAATACAATTAATGGTGATTGGCTAACGCCAAGCGTTTTAAACTGGGTAAGCCAAGATAATGACTACGCTGAGTTTTTACCAAGCTTTAACATTGCTTTTGATCTAACTGAAGAGCAAATACTCCGTATAGGTGCTGCACGTGTTATGGCTCGTCAAAACTGGGCCGATATTTCGTCGTCAGAAACCTTTGGCTCATTAACCGGTGGTCGTGGCACAGGTAGTCGTGGTAATCCAAACTTAGCACCCACTATTTCAAATCAGTTTGATTTGTCATGGGAATGGTATTACAACGAGGCATCAATGCTATCGGTTGCTTACTTCGCTAAAGACTTAAGTTCTTTACGCTCTACCGTTAGCGTAACAGAAGATCGTTATGATCAAGAAAACGAAGTATTTGTTCCTGTTGATTTTGCACAGCCGGGTAATGGACTAGGTGGCACAATTCAAGGTATTGAATTGGGATTACAACACGATTTTGGTGGTTTTGGTGTATCAGCGAACTATACATACACAGATGCAAGCGCTGATGAGCAGCGAGATACAAATCAGGTTGGAAGTGGCTTAGTCGAAGGGACATCGAAAAATATGCTTAACTTAATGGCATATTACGAAAATGACGCTTACCAAGCGCGCATTATGTATAACTACCGAAGCGACTGGTATAAAGGTCTTCACTTTAATGGTGATGAGCTTTTCAATGACGCCTTTGGCCAGTGGGATGCAAGCGCCTCTTATAATGTAAATGAATACGTTACGCTTACTTTAGAAGCGGTTAACTTAACAGATGAAGAAATTGTTGAGTACAACACGAATGAAGAACGCATTATGTCTATTTACTCTAATGGACGCCGTTATGTGGCAGGTATTCGTGTTAACTTTTAAGTTAATATGAATAAGCATTTCAAAAGCCGAGTTTAGCTCGGCTTTTGGTTATTAATCACCTTGATACAAATTATGGTCTTTAATTATGCGTGCTTTAAAACAGGTAGCAACTTGGCATAATGTAACTCCAGCTATATTTAAAAACGACATAGCACCATTAGCCGAGCCCGCCATTTTAAAAGGGTTAGTAAGTGATTGGCCGTTAGTAAAGCAAGTAACTAGCTGCACAGGCGAAAACCCTCATGCTTGGCTTAACATGTTAAGCAATCACTATGTGGGTGGCAGTGTTCGAATGGCTGAAATACCGCAAAGCGAATCACCTCAGTTTTTTTATAACAAAGCGTGTGATGGATTTAACTTTACCCGCAAAGTTGCACCTTTTATGCAATTTATGCAGGTGTTGTTACAAAATGCAGAGTTAATAAAGGCGGGTAATAACCCTGGTGCTGTTGCTATTCAAAGTGCCCCTGTTGTTGATTATTTTAATGACCTTGCAACAACTCACACTATGGCGTTATTTGCAGATAAACCAAAGCCGCGATTTTGGCTGGGTAATCAGTCAACGGTGGTGGCTCATTATGATGATGCAGAAAATATTGCCTGTGTAATTGCTGGTGAGCGCAAGATTACTTTGTTTGCGCCGCATCAAATCACAAATTTATATGTAGGCTCTATTGAGCATACGCCAGCGGGTGCGCCAGTTTCAATGGTGGATTTAAATAATCCCGATTTTGAAAAATTCCCCAAGTTTAAGCAAGCACTCAATGAGGCACTTGTCGCTCAGCTACAACCGGGAGATGCATTATATATTCCTACCTTGTGGTGGCATCATGTAGAGGCATTAAGCCCTATAAATATGATGATGAATTATTGGTCGGGCGGGTCTATTGCAAAGAATAGCGAACCCGTGCCAATGGATGCATTATTGTTATCAATTATGACCATTAGAGACTTACCCACAGCACAAAAAAAAGCGTGGCAGGCTTTTTTTAACTACCATATTTTTGACTTTGAAAAGCCGCAAAATCAACATATTCCTGAACAGCTTAAAGGAATTTTAAATCCGCTTACAAGTCAACAACGAGCGCAAGTTAAGCAGTGGCTTATCAAACAGCTCAGTTAATAGATTAAAGGATACAGGCAATGACACTCAATTCATTACTGATAGCAGGCTGTATAGCATTGAGCTTAACAGCGTGTCAGGACACAATAACACACAAACAAAATGTTGAGCTGGTTAAGGCGAGTAATACCGCAATAGAGTCACTCGCTAACATGCTACAAATACAGTATGAACAAGTCGATAATAGACCGTCAGAATACTGCGATAAAACCATTGAAAACGGTAATTGCTTTGAAGCAAAGCTACACATTAAGGCAAGTGGTGCCGTTAATGTGGATGGTTGGAAAATTTACTTTAGTCAAATCACGCCTATTCAACAGGCTCTCAGTGATGAATTTACTATTACTCATGTCAATGGGGACCTTCATGTAATTGAATTAAAAGAGGCGTTTACGGGGCTTAAAGCAGGCGAAACCAAAACTATTACGTTTTATGCTAATTTTTGGTCGTTATCGCAAACTGATGCAATCCCAAATTATATTTTGGTTAACCATAATGAGTACGCCAAGGTAATTACGAGCACTAAGCCCACTGTTGACCCTGAGACAGGTTTAGAGTTATTACCTCATGTTGTACCTTATAGTGATTACGAGCGACAATTTAAGCGTACTAAAAACGATGAGACACAATGGCTGACAGCAGAACGGTTGTTTGAGCGAAACACAAAGTATGATTTTTCACCTTATTTAAAAGATGAAAATAAACAAGTAGCACAGCACATTATTCCTACCCCAACTCAGGCTACATTTAGTCAAACACAACAGCTAGATATTAGCAAAGGCTTACGCTTTAACCTTAATGGTGTAAGTAAAAAAGGGGTAACTGCGGCCATTGAGCGACTTAAATTATTGGGTATAACGACGAGTGCATCTGGTATTGCGGTAAATCTTAATTTATCACCCACAAAAGATGGCTCACAAGGTAGTTATAGATTAGCGATTAACGCCAATGAAATAAATATAAGCGCCACTGATGACTCAGGTGTGTTTTATGCCTTGCAGAGCTTGGCGAGTTTATACCAAGTAAACAATACAACATTGCCAATAGGTCAGGTAAATGATGCTCCTCATTATGAATTTAGAGGCGTGTTGGTGGACGTTGCCCGTAACTTTCGAGACAAAGCATTTATATTAAAGTTACTTGATCAAATGGCTGCCTATAAGCTTAACAAACTACACTTACATTTAGCCGATGACGAAGGTTGGCGTTTAGAAATCCCTTCTCTTGAAGAGCTTACCGATGTTGCTTCAAAACGCTGTTTTGATCTCTCAGAGCAGCAGTGTTTAATGCCACAACTTGGCGCTGGCATAGATACTTCTAGCCAGGTTAATGGTTTTTATTCTGTGGATGATTACCAAGAAATCCTTAAATTTGCGAGTGCGCGACATATTCAAGTTATTCCCTCATTAGATATGCCAGGTCATTCGCGAGCGGCTATTAAGGCTATGCAGGCTCGTTATAATAAGTACATAAAACAGGGTGATAAACAAAAAGCTGAACAGTTTTTACTTTATGATCCGCTCGATACCACCGTATATTCTTCGGTACAGCATTACAACGATAACACCATCAATGTATGTTTAGATTCATCGTATGAGTTTATACGCGAGGTTATGGAGCAAGTTAAAATAATTCATAATGAAGCGCAGCACCCGCTAACGCGTTATCACATAGGTGCAGATGAAACGGCGGGTGCATGGGTGTCGTCTCCAGCGTGTACTGAGTTTATTAAACAAAATAATTTGCCGTTTACCAAAGCTGAACAATTAGGTAGCTACTTTATAGAGCGTGTGTCAAACATGTTAGCTGACATGAATATTGAAACAGCTGCATGGAGTGATGGCCTATCGCATACTAACCCAAGTAATATGCCTGACATTGTGCAAGGTAATAGTTGGGATTTGCTGATGTGGAATGGCCACCAGCGCGCGCACCAATTTGCTAATCGTAATTGGCAGGTAGTGGTGTCATCACCAGATGTTTTATATTTTGATTTTCCCTATGAAGCCGATCCTCAAGAGCACGGTTATTACTGGGCTTCAAGGCATATTAATACAGAAAAAGTGTTTCAATTCATGCCTGATAATTTACCCGCGCACGCCGAATTTTGGCTAGACAGAGAAGATAGACCTTACACCGCAGACGACACGATTATAAAAAATGATGCAGGTGAGGTTGAGTTTGCACCGCTTGCAAAGGGTAAACAATTTATTGGTATTCAAGGTCAGCTATGGAGCGAAAATACCCGTACCAATAATATGGCTGAGTATAAGCTTTTTCCTCGTTTATTATCTTTAGCACAACGCGCATGGCACAAAGCGCAATGGGCGGTGCCTTACGATCATAATGGCTTTGTTTATAGTCGAAATACGCAGCGTTTTACGCCTTCACTGAAGCAGCAGCGAGACCAACAATGGTTAACATTTGCCGCCAGTTTAGGGCTTAAAGAGTTTAATAAGTTAGAGAGGGCAAATGTACACTTTCGGATTGCTAACGCAGGAGCCAAAATTGAAAACGGCATGTTGTACGCTAACGTTGCTTACCCCGGTTTGCTAATAGAATATATGCAAGCTGGAGGACAATGGCAGACGTATAATGCGCCGGTAAAAGTAACTCAAGATGTGTGGGTGCGTTCCAAATTACCTATATCAGGTCGTGTTAGTCGTACATTAAAAGTAACACAGCCGTAGCATGCACACCCCTTAAATTATAAGGGGTGTAGAAACATAATTTAAATAAAAACTAAATAATGACAACGCTGTCATTTGTGTTAGTATAAGATTCATCCGCTCTGGCAGCGTGTTTTATTTTGAGTGTTATGCAACACGGTCGAACAAGTAAAGAGGCAAAAATGATCACCAATACAATTAACAATGAACTCTTTGTTGGGATCGATGGGGGCGGCACTAAATGTAAAGCAATTATCGTTAACAGCGCGAATGAAATTTTAGGAACGGGTATTGCTGGGCCCGGTAACCCTTTGCATGGATTTACACAGGCCATTAATTCTATAGAGCAGTCTGCCCAATTAGCTCTTAATGATGCAGGTTTAAGTGAAACCCCTTTGTCTTACTTAGTAGCAGGTGTGGGGTTGGCGGGTGTTAACTTACCAAGCCTACATAAACAAATGATGCATTGGAAAAGCCCCTTCAAAACAATGCATTTAACTACCGATTTACTTATTGCTTGTATGGGTGCACATCAAGGTGATGATGGTGCAGTGATAATTGCTGGTACGGGTTCGTGTGGTTTTTCATATGTTAAAGGACAGTCTTTTATGATTGGCGGGCATGGCTTTCCGCATGGCGATAAAGGAAGTGGTGCATGGATTGGCTTTACAGCATGTCAAAACGTGTTGTTGAGCTTAGATAAGCTAATGCCTAATAACATGCTGACTGAATGTGTTTTAAAGTATTTATCGGTCAATGATGCCATGGAGTTAGTTGAAATCATTGCAAATAAACCCGCTGCATTTTTTGCTCAATTAGCCGGGTGTGTATTTCAGTCAGCTGCGGCAAACGACGTTATTGCTATTAGTATTTTAAAAGAAAGCGGTGCCTATTTGAGTGACATTGCTCGTCGATTATTAGCTAAAAAATCACCAAGATTATCTTTTATAGGTGGATTGTCTTCGGTTATGACGCCTTGGCTAGATAAAGATATTCAAGGTGTTTTATCTGCACCTTTATCATCTCCCGAAATGGGATCAGTACTTTACGCGAAACAACAGCAAGTTAACTACAGCAGTCAGGAGCTATGATGTATCACACATTAATGGAAAAAGAAGCGGCGCAAACGCCTGAAGTCATTAAACAGCAAATTCTTGCTAATCAGCCTCTAGTAGAAAAAATTGGCCAAAAGCTACGTGATATTGCGCCAAAAATGGTAATGATCATAGGCCGTGGTTCGTCAGATCATGCTGGAGTATTTGGTAAATATTTAATAGAAATTGAAGCCGGTATCCCTGTTAGTTCAGCGGCGCCATCGGTTGCCAGTGTGTACGGTAAAACACTTAAACTTGATGGTGCATTGGTGATTGTTATTTCTCAATCAGGACGAAGCCCAGATATTATTGCCCAAGCTAAAATGGCAAAAGAAGCTGGCGCATACTGTATTGCACTGGTAAATGATGAGGCGTCACCGTTAAAAGACATTGTTGATGATTTTATTGGGCTTAAAGCGGGAGATGAAATATCGGTTGCTGCGACTAAAAGTTATTTATCTACGTTGTCAGCTTTAGTGCATTTAGTTGCTAATTGGACTCAAAATAACGAATTATTACAAGGGTTAAAGCTGTTACCTGAAGCATTAGATGCAATCATTGACTCACCAGTACAACTTCAGCCAGACGCATTTTTGCCGGTTAAAAACATGGTTGTATTAGCGCGCGGTTTAGGGTTTTCAGTCTCTAAAGAAATGGCATTAAAACTCAAAGAAGTGTGTGCTATTCATGCAGAGGCATTTAGTAGTGCAGAATTTTTACACGGCCCCGTTACATTAGTTGAACAAGGTTTAGTGATTTTAAACTGCACGGTAGAAGATGAAACCGCATACTCTCACCAGCAGCAAATAGCAGACGTAACCCAGCGCGGCGCTCAAATTATCAACCTTACTCAAAATGGGATTGCAGTGCACCCACGTTTAGCGCCGTTTTTAGTGCTGCAGCGCTTTTATTTAGATATTGCCAAAGTGGCTGTTAAGCGAGGCTTTAACCCCGACGAGCCCAAAGGGCTTAAAAAAGTAACAAGGACATTATAAATGTCAGTTCAACGTATTTTGGTTGCAACGCTGTTTGATGGTGATCAGTTTTTAAAAGAAAAAGTGCTCACAATTGACGCGGGTGTTATTACCGCTATTGATGATAAAACTAATAATGTAGATGAAACCTTATCAGGCTTAATTACCCCTGGGTTTATAGATTTACAGGTAAATGGTGGTGGAGGTGTATTGTTTAACCGAGCACGCAATGCATCAGAGGTTAAACGAATGCTTATGGCGCACGCTAAGTATGGCACGACAGCCATGCTGCCTACTTTAATTACCGATACAGTTGAAGTTATGCGTCAAGCGGCTGATGTAATAGCCGATGCGATTGTTAAACACATACCTGGCATTATGGGCATTCACTTTGAAGGACCGCATTTATCTATAGCTAAAAAAGGGGCACATAGCGAAGAATTCATTCGTCCTATTTCAGATAATGAGTGGCAAGTTTTATCGCGCAAAGATATAGGCAAAGTGGTGGTTACATTAGCCCCTGAAAATGTACTTCCAAGTGATATTACTCAAATGCGTGAGTTAGGCATACATGTTTGCTTAGGCCATACAAATGCGTGTTTTGAGCAGGCACAACGAGCCGTTGATGCTGGCGCTACAGGATTTACACATCTATACAACGCAATGTCACCTTTGCAAGGGCGTGAGCCGGGTGTTGTGGGGTGTGCTTTGCTAAATGATAATGCCTATTGTGGCTTAATAGTTGATGGTCATCATGTTGATTATGCTACATGCCAAGTAGCACTAAAAGCTAAACCTAAAGGGCGTGTGTTTTTAGTGACCGATGCAATGCCACCTGTGGGTACAAATGAAACTGAATTTGCTTTTTTCGATCGAACAGTAACACTTAACCAAGGCAAGTTAACCTCAACAACGGGGGAGCTTGCAGGCTCTGTACTTGATATGGCAACAGCTGTAAAAAATAGCGTTGAGCATTTGCAGTTGCCACTATCAGAAGCACTAAAAATGGCATCTTTATACCCAGCAGAGTATATTAACTCACCCACAACACATGGAAGGTTAATTGTTGGCAGCCCTGCTAATTTTGTTCAACTCGATACAAACCAACAGGTTATAAGCACGTGGATTGGTGGCGAACAGCTTTTTAAAAAATGATAATAAATATAAATAAAGGAAAAATAACATGACAACAAATGTTATGGATACACCTAAAAGCAGTAGCATACTGCCCATGGCTATTGTGGCAGTATTATTTTTTATACTGGGGTTTGCAACGTGGCTAAATGGTTCATTAATGCCTTATTTAAGCCAAATATTAAAGTTAACGCCATTTCAGGGATCGTTAATTTTATTTTCGTTTTATATAGCGGTGACTTTTACAGCGTTACCATCGGCAATGTTAATTAAAAAAGTTGGTTATAAAAACGGTATGGCGATGGGCATGGGGTTGATGATGATTGCCGGCTTGTTATTTATTCCTGCTGCGATGTCGCAAGTTTTTCCTTTATTTTTGTTGGCACAGCTAGTGATGGGCGCAGGACAAACATTGCTTCAAACTGCGGTTAATCCCTATGTTGTAAGGCTTGGGCCTGAAGAGTCTGCAGCGGTTCGTATTAGTATTATGGGCATACTCAATAAAGGGGCGGGTGTTATTTCACCCTTAGTGTTTACCGCGTTAATTTTAAGTAATTTTACAGATACAGTAGGCACTGAGCTTAGCCAGCAACAAGTTGATGACATGGCGAATGGTCTTATTCTTCCTTATTTAGGTATGGCACTATTTATTGGACTATTAGCGTTTGCCGTTAAAAAATCACCATTACCTGAACTTATTACTGACGATGCTGAGCAAACAAGAGGTAGCAGTGAAATAAGCGAAACGTTATCTCACCCTAACTTAGTTTTTGGGGCGATTGCCATTTTTTTATATGTTGCAGTAGAAGTTATTGCTGGCGATACCATTGGTACTTTTGCGCTCTCTCTTGGCGTTGCTAATTATAGTGTGATGACCTCCTACACCATGATCTTTATGGTGTTTGGCTATATTTTGGGTATTTTGCTTATTCCCAAATTTATAACTCAACAAGCAGCCCTCACACTATCAGCCGTATTAGGTATTGCTATTACCTTGTGCATTTTATTAATTGATGCACAGTCGTTTATGATTGCTAACGCATTATTAATACCATTAGGCGGCGCTAATTTACCCGATGTATTACTACTTATAGCGTTTTTAGGCTTAGCAAACGCTATTGTTTGGCCCGCGGTATTTCCACTTGCGTTGTCTGGGCTTGGAAAACTAACAAGCACAGGCTCTGCGCTTTTGGTTATGGGGATAGCCGGGGGGGCGTTTGGTCCAGTTTTATGGGGATTATTAAGCGGGTTTACTTCATTACAAACAGGGTATTCGGTGTTGTTACCATGTTATTTATTTATTTTATTTTATGCCGTAAAAGGCCATAAAATGAAAAAGTAATAACGTCCACCAGCGACCCAAACCCCAGTGCACTTTGCAGTATAAAGTGCACTGATGCTTAACTAACCTGAGCTCTGGCGAGGGGTACATTGATTACCCACAGCTAAAGTTAACTATTACACGTTAACTTAGGCGCGTTACTTTTAGTTTTATCCTGCCTGCGTTTGCCCCATAAAAACGGCTTAAGTCATTGGCGAAGGGACTAAATTCACCTGATTTAGTAATAGTCACCGTAGCGTCATTAGCTATTTTAAATAAAAATTCTTCGTTATTATTAATTGCACCAACTAATGAGAACCACTGAGCATCTGGAAGTCGTCTGAATGGTTCAAGTAACGCCATTGGAATTTCTTTAACGCCTAATTGCACGTCATCGCGATGCCATCCCATAGGTGTACACTTTATGCCGTCGTCAAACCAATGTTGATCAGGGTAGGGGGTAAAGCGATAGGTTGCACCCTGCTCAAGCATTAAGCCCGTTTTGTTATAAAATTCACTGGCAAATACCACCACATCTTGGCTTTGGCCAATACTTAATACGCTCATATTTTGGTTGGCAAGCGTAATGTGAGCACTTATGCCGGTAAAACTTAAGGTGCTGTTGTCACTGTAGCTTACTTTGTATGACTGTTTTTTAAGTGACTCTGGACGGTAGCTGGTGAGTTTATTAATCCGTGTAGCCACACTGTGGTGAACTAATGGCTTAATATTACTTGCTTCGTTATCCACCAGCACAAAGCACTCTCTATCTACTAGCTTAAAGAACGAGTTTAACCAAAAGTAATTTTGCTGATGGCTCAGTGCAAGTGAGTCGGGGATAACAGTGAGATCGTCTTGTGCAATTAAATTACTATCTGGAAGAAGAGTTTTGTAGTTAATATCGTGACTTGTTAACAATGAAATAGCTAACGGCTGCTCAATAATCCACTCAAGTGCATAACGTAAGCAAATATCAGCTAAACCATCACGGTAGTATCCACCGCCAATGTCTGAATGCGCGCCTGCAAACCACAGTTCAGTAATGTTATTTTGATGGTTCATCAGCGTAGGCTCAAACGCACGGCGTTTTTCATCAAGTGCCACGCAGTGCAGTGCTTGTGAAATATTATTAGCAATGGTGTGGTTTTCAAAAATAACATGCTCGGCGCCGCGTGTCGCTTTACTCACTTTTGATAAGCCAATTGAGGCCACGGTATCAAATACACATACGTACACATTATTACTAATCAAAGGTTCCAGAATTTTTGCAAAACGTCTAGCGAGAGCGCCACCTCGGCTAAAACCGGTAAGTAAAAGGGTATCGCCTAGCTGGTAATGTTTTTTAAAATCATGCATGGCTTGATTTAAAATACTGGCAACATCGTCACCACGTGGCGCTAAAGTTTGGTTTAAAATGCGTTTTAACCGGCTACCTTTAGTGCCAATACCTTGGTAATAAAAGCTCATTTGTTGCGAGAAAGGTGTAGTGGGAGAGCCATCAAGTTTGCCGCCTAATAATAAGTGCAGCTTAACAATGTTAGAAATACTACTGTCTTCTTTAAAATGCTCTGAGCTAAATTGGTCTGCGTCACGGGGCTCATTTCCTGTGCCATCAAAGTTAAAAACTAGTGTTTTTCCCGTCATTGCCTTATTCCCTAAGTGGTTTGTATAAATTTACATGGGAATTGTGAAAAATCAAAGACAGCGGTAATAAAAATTTATTAAATCTGCTTATTACCGCCATGGGTTATTTATTAGTGCAATTTCATTTTAGGGCGCACAACACGTAGTACCTTTTCGCTTATCCATAATGCAAAGGTTTTTGCGCTACCGTGTATGGCGCGCTGGTGCATACGATACAGCGAGATATACATAAAGCGGGCTATTTTACCTTCAATAAAAAAGGTGTTGCTGGTTAAGTTACCCATTAAATTACCTACCGTGCTGTAGCGCGATAAGTTAACGAGAGAGCCGTGGTCGCTGTATTTAAACTCGCTTAGCGGCTGGTGTTTAAGTGTTGCAATAAGATTTTTTTCAACACATTGTGCCATTTGATGGGCCGATTGCGCGCGTGGCGGTACAAGTTTTCCATCTTCTTGGGTAAAGGCGCAGCAATCGCCAAGTACAAAAATACTTTCATCTACGGTGCTTTGTAAGAACTTGTTTACTTGAATTTGGTTGCTGCGAGTAAGCTCAAAAACACCTAAGTCTTTAATAAAGTCTGGCGCTTTTACGCCTGCCGCCCATACCATAATATCGGCATTAATATGTTCTTCGTCTTTTGTAATAAACCCTTGCTCTGTGGCTTCTTTTACTTGGGTTTGTTCTAGCACGTTTACGCCCAATTTTAACAGCTCGCGTTTGGCACTTACGGCAATACGCTCTGGTAATGCAGGTAAAATACGTGGGCCGGCTTCAATTAAATGAATGTGCAAACGCTTAGACGACATATTTGTAAGCCCATATAGCTTTAGTAATTCAGACACATGGTAAAGCTCAGCTGATAGTTCAACGCCTGTTGCGCCGCCGCCAACAATGGCAATATCAAGAGATTGTTGCTGGTTGTCGTCTTGATGAAGGCGGGTAAAGCTATCGAGCAAAGAATGCTGAAAACGCTCAGCTTGCTGGTTTGAATCTAAAAAGTAGCAATGCTCTTTTATGCCTGGGGTATTAAAGTCGTTACTTACACTGCCAATAGCAATAACAAGGTGGTCATAGCGTACAGTACGCTTGGGCAAAATAGTGTGGCCAAGTTCGTCAAAAAGTGGTGCGAGAGTAATTGTTTTATTGCTTTGGTCGATGTTACAAAAGGTACCAAGTTGGAAATTATAATGATGTTTTGCGGCATGGGCAGAGTAAACTACGCCATCTAAATCGGGGTCAATAGAGCCTGTAGCTACTTCGTGCAGTAACGGTTTCCATATGTGGGTGCGGTTTTTGTCTATTAGTAGAATTTCTGCGTGTTTTTTCTTTCCTAGTTTATGCCCTAATTGAGTTGCAAGCTCTAATCCGCCAGCGCCGCCGCCAATAACGACGATTTTAGGAGTGGTTATGTTCATGACTATGCCCTTAAAAATAATATACCCAAGCAATCTGTTTTATTATTTTTAAAATGACTTGGGTATCAAAAAATTATTTTGGCAAAGCTCACTTTTATGGGGCTATAGTGTGCGCCTAAATAATGGATATGTCAGCAGTAAATCCCCTAATTTACGGTATACTAACTTGCAAATACTTCATCTAGGCTGCATTTTTCTGTTATAGCCCTGTGTTATCAACGCCAAAAAGGACATTTTTATGAATACGCCGCTTTTACAATCACTTGAGCAACATTTTGGTTTTAATCAGTTTAGAGCAGGGCAGCAGCAAACTATAGAGCAGCTTTTAAATGGGCAATCGTCCCTTGCTATATTCCCTACAGGATCGGGTAAGTCGTTATGTTATCAGCTAACGGCTATGCATTTAGAAAACTTAACGTTAGTGGTGTCGCCATTACTAGCCTTAATGAAAGATCAAATTAGTTTTTTAAATAGTAAAGGTATTTACGCGGCAAGCCTAGACTCAAGCCAAGACCAAATGCAAAGCAGCACCGTAATGAACGATGTGCGAAATGGTAAAATTAAAGTGTTAATGGTGTCGGTAGAGCGCTTTAAAAACGAGCGATTTAGAGAGTTTATAAGCCAAGTTGCGCTGTCTATGCTGGTGGTAGATGAGGCGCACTGTATATCTGAATGGGGCCATAACTTCAGACCTGACTACTTAAAACTACCGCGATATCGCGAAGAGCTAAATATTCCACTAGTACTATTGCTTACCGCCACCGCCACTAAAAAAGTAAAACGCGATATGAGCGAGCGTTTTAATATTGCCCCTGAATGCATTGTACAAACTGGCTTTTACCGCGCTAACCTCGATTTAAGCGTGCTAAGTGTAAAAACGGCTGATAAAAACACCGAACTTACAAACATAGTGCGTGCGCAAAATGGCCCAGGTATTGTGTATGTAACACTGCAGCAAAGTGCTGAGCAAGTGGCTAACACGCTAAGTGCGCAAGGTATTCAGGCGGTTGCGTATCATGCAGGGCTTGAAGATACACTCCGGTGGCAAATTCAAGAGGATTTTATGGCGGGTAAAATTAACGTAGTTGTAGCAACTATAGCCTTTGGTATGGGCGTTGATAAATCAGACATTCGCTTTGTTATTCATTACGATTTACCAAAATCGATTGAAAACTACAGTCAAGAAATTGGCCGCGCAGGGCGCGATGGCAACCCATCAAACTGCTACACGCTTGCTAATTTAGATGGCCTAAACACAGTAGAAAACTTTGTATATGGCGACACCCCTGAGCTGAGTGGCATTGAATATGTAATTAACGATATTCGCCAAGCCAAACAGCAATGGGAAATGCAAGAATACAGCCTTTCAAGCGAAAGTAATATTCGCCAATTAGCACTTAAAACATTACTGGTTCAACTTGAAATGCAAGGCGCAATTACGCCGCAGTACGCCTATTACGCCGATTTTAAATACAAGTTCTTGGTTGATAAAAACGAGCTACTTAGCCAGTTTGACGAGCAGCGCCAAGGCTTTTTAACGCAAATATTTAGCCATACCGATTTTAAAAAAATATGGGGCACGCTCAATTTTGACACCCTTACCCAAGCCGCGCAGGTTGACCGTAAACGGGTTGTGGCCGCGCTTGACTACCTAGCCGAAAAAAACCTTATAACGCTTGAAACCAAACGCATTACCCAAGTATATAAAGTGCATAGTGAAGTTATAAATAACCCAGAGCTTGCCCAGCAGTTACACCACTACTTTGCTGATAAAGAACAAGCTGAAATAAAACGAATTGCTGCTTTAGTGCGCTTTTTTGAGCTACAAACTTGCCTGAGTTATAACTTAGCGCGCTATTTTGACGACCAAAATGCGCCAGCGCAATGCGGGCATTGCAGTGTATGCCGTGGTAATGCTGTAAAACTAGAATACTCACTAGCGCCTGTAACTATTAATGATGACGTTATTTATCAAAAAGTAGATGAGTTTTTGGCGCATATGGCCACAAAGGGAGTTCATAACGTGGGTGTTGAAACCCAGTGCCGTTTTTTAGCGGGTATGAGCGTGCCATTGTTTGCTCGTAATAAGGTACGCCAACTCAGCGGATTTGCGCTTTGTGAGCAACAGCGGTATAGCGATATAAAAGCCACACTGCTTGGCAGATAGCTATTAAAGTAATGATCAAACCTGCATAATTATAAAAAATGTTAAATTTTTGTTTGTTTTTTCAGCGTTTAACTATACTCAACATGACTATTAAGGTCATATAAAACGAGGTGAACGATGAAACTGCAAAAATTGATGCTGTTAGGAGTGTTTATTTCAGGGACTAGTTACGCTGAAATTAATATTTCAGGCTTTGCAAGTATTAACGCGGGTAAAGTACTCAGTGGAAGTGGTGTGCCGCAATATGGTGTTGAGCCAACCTTTTTGGCTGACTACCCTAATGTGAGTGGCTACACAGAAGACTTATCTTTCTCTCCAGAGTCGTTAATTGGTATACAAGTGTCGGGGGATCTTGGTGAGGGCTTATCTGTCACAGGTCAAATTGTTGCCCGAGGTGTAAACGATTTTGATGCTAATTTTGAGTGGGCATATATTTCGTACGAAATAAATGATAATTGGACGGTTCAAGCAGGTAAAAAGCGTTTGCCTCTTTTTTATTACTCAGATTTTTTTGACGTAGGTTACGCATATGTATGGATGCGTGCACCTGCCGACAATTATACATGGCAAGTATTTAACTATGAGGGCATAAACCTTCTCTATTCTGGCTCGATTGGAGAGTGGGGTGTGTCTGCTAATGTGTATGCTGGTAAAGAAGACGATGACGACAACAAACTGCTATCAGACTTTTTCTTTCAAGAGCCTACCCGAGAAATTTGGGAAGATATGCTAGGTGGTGTACTTTCGTTAAGCCATGATTGGCTTGAATTGAGAGTAACGCATATGCAATACACTAATAAACGCTTTCGTTCTGGAGAGCCGGTTTTATGGGATGGAAAAGATAGCCGTGATGGCAAATTCTATGGCTTAGCTGCCAATTTTGATTTTGGCGACTTTTTTGTACTAAGCGAACTTAACCGTTTAGATCTAGACGGAAACCTAGACACTTATATGATCAGTGCAGGGTATCGGTTTGATGCAATTACGCCTTATGTGATGTTTTCAGATTTTGAGCAAGAAGGTGAGGGAGATACTGAAAGCCATAATACCTTTGCGGTGGGGGTTCGTTGGGATTTTCATCCTTCGGCGGCACTCAAAATGCAGTACGACAGGGTAAAAGATGATTCATTCGAGTTAGCGGTAGCGGGTGATAGTAAAGCAATCACGCTTGGTGTTGATGTTGTATTTTAAGGGGAATTAAAAATGAAAAAATTAATGTTATGTGTACTGTTTTTGTTTAGCAATGTTGCCTTTGCTGATTTTGCTATTATTGTACATCCTTCAAACGAGAGTAGTTTTGATGAGTCCGTCATTAGTCGAATTTATACCGGAAAAGAAAAGTCGTTTAGTAATGGCAATACGATCATTCCAATATCACAAGATTCAAAAAATCCGACTACGGAGCAGTTTAACAGTAAACTGCTTAATAAAAGTGCGTCGCAGTTAAGAGCTTATTGGTCAAAGCTTATTTTTACGGGAAAAGGAACACCACCCAAAGAGCTAGAAAATGATTCAGAGGTGATCAAAATGGTTGCAGCTAACCCAAATACGATTGGGTTTGTTTCGGCATCTGCCGTGTCTGATGATGTGAAGGTGGTATTAAACTTTTAATTTAAAATTAAAGGCCAACAATAAAGCGTGTTAGCGAGTAGCACGCTTTTTATTATTCTATTTATTCACCATTAAAATTAACTAGCGCGTTTAGCCAGTTCGTGTATCCTACTTAGTGTGTTTCTTTTATTTAAGCCACTATGCCTAACACTGTTATTCCAAGTAAAACTATTTCCTCTACACCTGAGTCCGTAACCTGCGCTAACTGCCAAGCGTGTTGTTGCCAATTAGAAGTGCGCATAGTAACCGACACCGGTGTGCCTTTTCAGTACATTGATTACGACAAGTGGGGCAGCGAAGTAATGAAACGCGGCGATGATGGTTGGTGCCAAGCACTCGACCGCAATACGCTAATGTGTACCATTTATGAAAACCGCCCACTTACTTGCCGTGAGTTTGAAATGGCCTCGAACGAGTGTATTACAGAGCGCGAAATAGCCGGTATTTAAAAATACGGACTAACTAATAAACCCGCGTTTGTGTTTTTAACCAATAGAGAGTTGTGCGCTTGGGTATCTTAGTTTTTTACTTCGTGGACTTGCTAAAAAGTAGGCGAGAGTGAGCGGGCCTATTCTGCCCATAAACATTAAAAACATAATGATAAACTCCCCCAGCGGTGATAACGATGACGTTAAACCGCGTGAAAGTCCTACCGTACCCAGTGCCGATACCGCTTCAAAAGCAATATCTAAAAAAGGTGCATCTTCAACGACCAGTAATGTAAAAATAGCCAACCAAGTGACTCCCGCTGAAATAACGGTTAAGGCTAATGCTTTATACACTGAATCTTTGTCTATTTCTCGGCGTAACACGGTGACGCCCTTGTCACGCCTTAAGTAGCTATAGGTTGCTAATATTAAAACGATAAACGTAACGACCTTTATGCCACTTGCAGTACTCAAAGAGCCGCCACCAATAAACATAAGCATCATAGTTAAAGCGGTACTTGCATTTTTTAACTCTTCAATAGCAATGGTATTAAACCCCGCAGTACGAGGGGTAACGGCTTGAAACCAAGCTGCTAGCCATTTACCTACTTCAGATAACGGCTGCAGTGTTTTTGGGTTATCGTATTCAATTGCGTAAATAAGCAACAATGCAATAACGTTAATAATAACAGTGCTGATCAGCATTAATTTACTGTAGGGACTGAGCTTAGCCCAACGCTTTGACTTATATAAATCGGTTAATACGGTAAAGCCAAGGCCACCAATAATAAACAAACAGGTAATTGTTAAATTTACAACGGGGTCTTCTACATATTGCATTAAGCTATTGGGGCTCAATGCAAACCCTGCGTTGTTAAAAGCGCTAATAGTATAAAAAAGTGCATGAAAAAAGCTTTTTTGTAAGCCCATTTCGGGTAGCCAATACAGCGTTAAAATAATAATGCCTACAGATTCAACGATTAGCGCAAACAGCAAAACAGACTTAGCGGTATTTACCAAAGTAGATGTATCTGTTTGATTAAAAGCAGCTTTGGTCACTGTTTTTTGAATAAAGCCAACTTTATTACCCAGTGCCATTAAAGTTACAACCGCAAAGGTCATTAAACCCAGACCACCTAGTTGAATTAATAGCGCAATAACGCCTTGTCCAAAAGGAGTAAACACTGAACCAGTATCGACTACAACTAATCCGGTTACAGTCACCGCGGAGGTTGCTGTAAACGCACTTTGTATCCATGAAATAGGCGCATAGGTTGCAAAAGGTAGTTTTAACGCCAACGCCCCTAGCGTTATTAATATTAAAAAACTACAGCAGAGAACAAGCGGTGGAGCCGCATTGAGTTTTTTATGCCCATTGGCTTTTCGATCTATAGGTGTTTTGAGAGGGTGCCATAAAACCATAATTATAAAAGCCTTGGTGCAAGATAGTTTAGTTCGACTCGGCTACCTGATAACAGTAAAGTGTCGTAGGTAAGTAACTCAAAGTCGTCATCAAGTTTGACAAACGTTTGCTTTGCGCGCTTGACCAATAATGGGTTTACAGTGCCTTTTATTTCTTTAAGTAAATGCCCTAGTTTTGTTTTATGTAAGTGCGCTTTTATACTTACTTCAACAACGTATAAGCCATTGCCTAAGGAAATATAGTCGTTTACTACAGGGTAATTAAGCGCTTGTGCAACGCGCACGCCCATTTCTTCTTCAGGATGAATAATGCGTGTTACACCTAGCTTAGAAATAATTGTGTGATGGGCTTTGGTGCTCGCTTTTACCCATATTTGCTTAACAGCTAGGTTTTTTAATGCAAGGGTGCACAGAATGCTCGATTGCATGTCTTCTCCAATCGCCACTAAAATTGCCTGACTGCTCGCTAAATCAAGCTCTTTAAGTGCGGCTTCATCAGTGGAGTCGCAAACAACGGTTTCAGATAAATGCTCAACATATTTTTCAGCGAGTTTAGGGTTACTATCTACCCCAGTGACTGTATGCCCTAAATGAATTAACTCAAGGCTTGCTGCAATGCCAAATCGACCCAATCCGATCACTGTAAAATGTGCCATGTTGATACCTAAATTAAAGTTAAAAGAGAGAAGTGGTAAAGTCCATTTGGTCAATAAACAGTTAATACATAGGCTGTAAGCATCACTATTTTTATCCAACCCAACATACGTATTACTCCTTCTGCTGAAGTTAGAATATGAGTTATTAAAGTAACAATGTAGGTAGGCGTTAAAAGCTTTATAAAGATTTAACGAATTAGATAAAAAACTTTATAAAAACTTTATAGAGACAATCTCGAAAAGGCAGTAGTCTAGGTGCTCAAATGTTAGAGGAATAATTAATGAATCAGGCAGAGGCTAAACCACGTTGGTATAACGCATTGTTTTTGGCAGTAATAATGCCATTAATTGTTGTTATTGCCATTTACCCTGTGCGTAATTGGTTTACTACCACCGATATCGTGATGCTTCAGTTATTATGGGTGACTTGGGTTGCTGTGCGCAGTAATCGTCGTCTTGCCATACTGACCACCTTAGTGAGTGTAGCGTGTACAGATTGGTTTTTTGTTGCTCCAAATTTCACTTTTCATATTGAAAACATAGAATATTTAGTAACCTTTATGGTTATGCTCATTGTTGGTTTTGTGATCAGCCAATTGGCAGGGGAGCTCAGTACTAAAGTTAGGGATGTGCAATTACATGCAAGTAATAGTCGCACCTTGTACGAACTGGCCAAAGACTTAAACAGCCTAGATACGCTGGATGAACAAAAAAAGTACTTTGCGCAGCGCATCAGTAAGCATTTAAACGCATCTTGTACATTTATACCTGCAACATCGCAGGGCAATAGTGAGTTTATATTGCTTAGTGAAGTTAACCCTAGTTGGGGCGGGTTTAATTTTACTAAACGGTTAACGCAAGGGCAAAAAGCCTTTGCTGACACTGCTATTTCGCTTCTTTATCAGGTACATGAAAAAACGTTATTACGCCAGCAGTCGGCTGCTATTTCGGTGCAAGCGGAATTAGAGCGCGCTAAAAATGCACTTTTACGTAGTTTGTCTCACGATTTACGCACACCACTGGCAACCATTATGGGCGCATCGAGCATGCTTGCAGATGATGAGATTACCCTCAGTGACATCGTGATAAAAGAGCAAGCGAGTAATATTTATGAGCAAAGTAAAATACTAAATGAGCACTTTGATAAAGTAATGGAGTTAAGCCGAGTTAATAAAATGGGTGAAAACCTAAGTTGGCAAACAATAAACTTACAAGCACTACTTAGTGAAGCTAAAGCTAGAAGGCAGCAGCAACTCACTGATTTTGTCATAAATACCAATATAGACGCTCAGACAACATGCGAAGGGGATGTGACTTTGTTAGAAATTGCGCTGGCTAATATGCTCGAAAATGCATGGCGTTATGGTGATAAAAAGGTGAGCGTTGAATTTACGCAAAGTACTAATCAGCAAAAGGTAGTTTATCAGTTACTTCTAACTAATAACTTGGTAATTAAAGGGCAAACAAGTAACGATGAAGGCGTTGGGTTAGGCAGCATTATTTGTGATGTGGTTGCTAAATTTCATCAGGGCACATTTACATTAACAATTAATAACGAAACAAATATGGCGTACGCAAAGTTAATCTGGGAAAAAAGTAATGACTAAAATCTTGATATTAGAAGATTCTCCCCCCCTACAAAGCTTTTTAAAAACTTTGTTGCAAGCCAGTGGCTACGAGCTAAGTATTTGTGATAAAGGGTTAGATGGCTTTGCACGTTTAAGTGAGCAAAGTTACGATCTTGTATTGTTAGACTTGGGCCTTTTAGACATGGATGGTCAAGACTGGTTAATTGAGTTTAGACAATGGAGTGCCTTACCTGTTTTAGTGCTGTCGGCTCGAGATGGCGAAGTTGAAAAAGTCACAGCGCTTGATAATGGGGCAAATGACTATATTACTAAACCGTTTAGCGCGAATGAGTTGCTAGCCCGAATTCGGGTTTTATTACGCACCCAAAGCCAACCGAGTGTGGCATTTACCTGCGGGAATATAAAAATAGATCCGCAAAAGCACAGTGTTACCACTTCTGGAAATGAGGTAAAACTCACTAAAAAAGAGTACGCAATACTCTTATTGCTGTTTCAAAATAAAAATAAAGTACTCACCCATAATGCAATCTTAAGCCATATTTGGGGAGCGCAGTATGTAGAGCGTCCTGAATACGTAAGAGTCCATGTGGCACAGCTCAGACAAAAACTAGAGGCTAACCCTGCGAGTCCAAAATATATTTTAACTGAACCGGCCGTGGGTTATCGATTGGTTGACTAAAAATGAGAACTTTAGAGTTTTACTCTACAGCACAATGATCCAGATAAATTATTTTTAATTGAATTTTAATACGCTTGAGCAAATTAGTGTAAATAAAACAGAGCAGCAAAAATGTTTGCTATGACTGTGTTTCCACAGTCATAGGCGTATAAAATTAGTCGTATTTAGCTTCTAGCTCATTAGCCGTATGAAACTTCTCGTGGCTTTGTAATTGCTCGTCGTATTTTACTAGGTTTTTAAAGTGACCTAGCTGGCCTGAATTTTTAACAATTTCAACAATAAACGACATCATAAAATCGGCGCCGGTTAGGGTGTCGCCAACTAAATAACGTTTACCTTCTAGACGGTCGTTAAAGTAGCTAATTACTTTAGCGGTTTCGGCGTCGGCGTAGCCTTCTAAAAATTGTGTTTTAGCGCCATCTTTAAGCACAAACATTTTAAGTAGTAGCGGTAAAATGGCAGAGCTTTCAGCAAAGTGCAGCCATTGTTGGTAATCAACGTAGTCAGCGGTGCCAGCCTTTGGTGCAAACTTTCCGTTACCGTATTTAGTAATTAAGTAATCAGTAATAGCGCCAGATTCGGTAACAATTAACCCATCGTCTTCAATAACCGGCGACTTACCGAGTTGGTGAACTTGCTTTAGCTCATCAGGCGCTAAAAATGTGTCTTTGTTACGTTGGTAAGCAACAATTTCGTAATCAACTTCTAGTTCTTCTAAAAGCCAAATAATACGTTTTGAGCGCGATTTATTTAAATGGTGTAGTTTTATCATGTCAGTCCTTGTTGGCGTTGCTGGTTGCAGTAACGCTGTGTTTATATATTTTAGTTAAAGTGCATCGTTGATTTTAACAACGGTTTTACCAAAGTTTTTACCACTGATCATATCGTTAAATGCGCTTACAGTGTTTTCAATACCTTCTACCATGTGCTCGCGGTATTGTACTTTGCCATCCTGTAGCCACTTTTGCATGTCTTGGGCAAATTCATCGTAGCGGTGACCGTAGTCGTCAAAAATTATAAAGCCTTGCATTTTAATACGTTTAGTAAGCAACTGCCCCATTAGCATACCCATACGATCAGGGCCTTCAGGTAAGCTTGTAGCGTTATACTGCGATACTAAACCACACAGCGGTACACGAGCTGCGGTATTAAGTAATAGTAATACGGCATCAAACACTTTACCGCCCACATTTTCGTAATAAACATCTATGCCTTTATCACAGGCTTTTTCTAGCTGCTCTGCAAAGTCATCGGCTTTGTGATCAATACAGGCATCAAACCCTAGTTTTTCAACTGCATGGGCACATTTTTCGCTGCCACCAGCAACGCCTACCACTTTACAGCCTTTGATTTTAGCTATTTGGCCAACGGTTGCGCCAACTGGCCCCGTTGCTGCGGCTACGACTACCGTTTCGCCTTCTTTAGGCGCACCAATATCAAGTAAGCCCATGTAAGCCGTAAAGCCCGGCATACCCATAATGCCTAGCGCGTACGAAGGATTAGCAGGTTCTTTGCCTAATTGCATAAGGCCTTCGCCATTACTAATGGCGTAACTTTGCCAACCTGTGTAGGCAAGTACCCACTCGCCTTCGCTAAATTTATCGTTTTTAGACTCTTCTACTTGGCACACAGTAGCGCCAACCATTACGTCACCCACGTTTACCGGATCGGCGTACGACTTTGCGTCGCTCATGCGGCCACGCATGTATGGGTCAAGTGATAAGTAAATAGTGCGCAGCAGCACCTCGCCATCTTTAAGGGCTGGTAAATCGACTGTTTTAAACTCAAAGTTTTTATCGGTTGGAGCACCGTGTGGGCGTGATGCTAAAGTAAGTTGACGACTAGTTGCAGACATAAAATTCTCCTTTTGAATATGAACCCACTTAACGAATGTGTATGCGTTTAATAACCCGATTGGCATAAACAATAATGCGCGCTAAGTAGTAAATGTATGTACAAATTTGTACCTTACAACAGGAGTTTTGGGCGAGGGGCTGTTAATTCAACCTTAAGCGGAGTAATTATTCTAAAAGGTTTATTTGAGCTTGCTAAAAATATGACTATCGTAAAATGCGCCATTTTTATAAATGGCTTGTTTAAGAACGGCCTCGGCCTTAAAACCACATTTAGTCAGTGCCTTTATAGAACCAGTATTACCAGCAAATACAGCGCCAAAAATACGGTTTAGGTTTGAGGTTTTAAACGCGTAATCGCAAATTTTTGTAATAGCGTGAGTCATTACTCCTTGCGCCCAAAAGTGGCTATTAAGCCAATAGCCTATTTCGCCACTTCGGCTATACTCGAATTCTCCGGGCGTTATGCCTATACACCCTGCAAATTGCCCATCTACAACAATGGCCTTAACTATTCCACTTTTAGAACCCTGGTTTATCCACCAATCGGCGTCGGCTTGAGTATACGGAAATGGAATTTTAGACGATAAAAACCGCGTCACCTGTTCATCGTTTAAGGTATTAATAATGTGTGGCGCGTCCTTTGGTTTAAAGTCTCTTAGGGTAATCATTGTTTTAATTAAGTATAGGGTGAATACGGTTTAACTTAGCAAGCAATTAGAGATTGCACAATCACAAAGATTAACCGCTTACGCCTATAACTTTGTTTTAAAGTACTCTAATATAAGCAAAATATAATACTGTTTAAGATACTTTTTATGCACCCACACATAGCCGCCCTATATAATAGTGCCCAAAAGCCAAGCCGTTTAATTGTAGGTTTAATGAGTGGTACCTCGTTAGATGGACTCGATGTAGCGCTGTGTAAGGTAAGCGGCGCGGGCTTAAACACACATATTGAAATATTAAATTTTACCACCGTTGAATATAGCGACGATTATAAAACTAAAATAAAGCAGGTATTTGCAAAGCGAGAGTGCGATTTAGAACTAGTAACCTTACTACACCCTTGGGTAGGTAAGCTCCATGGCAATATGGTTAATCAGTGCTTACATACTTGGCAGGTAAATCCAGCAAGTATTGATGTTATAGCCAGTCATGGGCAAACAATTTACCACTGCCCACAGTCACAGCATAATCATAAAAGCTTTACTAATGGCACATTACAAATTGGCGACAGCGACCAAATAGCCGTTACTACCGGCATTACAACCATTGGCGACTTTAGGCAAAAACACATAGCCGCAGGAGGCGAAGGTGCCCCACTTGCGGTATATGGCGATTACTTGTTTTTTTCAAGCCTTGTTGAAAACCGTATTTTACTTAACATGGGTGGTATAGCTAACTTAACTTTTTTACCCAAAAGCGGTGATGCAAACAGTGTATTTAGCTCTGATATTGGCCCGGGTAATACAATAATGGATGCCTATGTACAAAAATATTTTGAGGGGATGCATTTTGACGACGGTGCAAAAATAGCAAAAGCAGGGAAAGTAAATATGCCTTTACTTCATGCATTATGCGCAGATGACTTTTTTAATTTAAGCATGCCCAAAACAACAGGGCCAGAAGTGTTTAATTTAGCGTATTTAAAAGCCGCTCAAGCACTCACCAATACGCTTGACTTAACTCACCACGATGTAATGGCAACACTCAATGCATTTAGTGCTAATGTAATAAGCGATGCAATAAAAAAGTGTGCTAAACACGAGGCTAATTGTGTAGTGTATGCCAGTGGTGGTGGAATACATAACCCACTATTAATGGAGCAGCTTTTAAACCTTTGCCCAGAGGTTAAGGCGTTTAAAAACACACAGGTATTAGGAATAGATCCCGATGCTAAAGAAGCCGTGTTATTTGCTATTTTAGCCAACGAATGCCTAGCAGGTGAGCAGCAACACCTTAATAATACCGCGCAAGGTATTGCGGGAGTGACTATGGGAAAAATAAGTTTTCCTGACTAACCGCTATTGATAAAAGCGTTTTAAAACAATGATAAAAAGGTCGAGCCTACCCCAGCAAAATACCGGCGAAAACCTTGTGGTTTTGATTGCTCGATATTTATAAGTGGCGCGTTGTAGCCGCCCTCAAATGCGTTAATATTCATATCAAACTGAAGGCTATTTTTTAATGTAGCGTATTTACCGTGCAACATCAGCTGCATTACAAAACATTGGCTATGGGTAATTTTGTTTAAAGTAAGGTTAACGTAACCACGCTCTAAATCGGCTTGCGTAATAACGTTCTCAGTAAAATACTGAGCGCCACGGGCACTTGGATGTGTTGCGCTCAGCGAAATAACATCACCTTCATGTACAGCATCTGGCAAATCGCATTGCAATGTAATTGCATGAAGCGCATTAGCTTGTACCGAAAGGTTTTCGTATTCCATGGTGTGGCTCATAGCCGCAGACATCGGATCATCAAGTGATTGCAGTGCAAATGTTAGTTGCACTAGAGGTGTGGTCATTTATTTCGTCTTCTAGATTATAAAAAATACAGTTTGAGTTTAAATTATCGCCTACTTAGATTGCAGTTTTATGACAAATTGCACTTAATCGGATAATCGCTGCTTTTTGATCAAAAAAGATCGTTATAAGGTTTTCATGGAATTTAGGTGACGTTTGTTGTGAAAGTTGGTGAAACTTGCGATCCAGCCTAAAAGGGTATTAATAGTGCTTATAAATAGTGCTTATAAATATTGTGGGGTAAGCATGTAGGCAGCAATATAATTTATATACGCAGAGCGAGTTTTCATTTTCAATTCTATGAATTTTAGCTGTATATATACAGCCATAGTACGGTCGCTTGCATAGTCAAGAAAGCGGCCCCATTGCTCGTTTTATACTATGAAGAAAAGCGAGCACTGAAGGATTTTAATAACGCTGGCAATTAGTTGGCAAGTTTGTTACTAATAAACAAACAAGGAAAACGAGCTTCGCCGTGGTAGAAAAACGCGCGATTCGCTCGCTATAAACATGTTATATGCCTTGGTTAACTTGAGAGGGACCTATCAATGTCGATGACTATGTACGTAATCTTATCTTTTAGTGATGTTCCAAATACGAACTCACTAAACGAATTATCAGAACAGTTAAACACTCCTGTTCAATATTTAGAAAATGTAGATTTAAAAAAGCATACTGGGTTTCTCCCTGTCCAACTGAAAGGCGAAGACTCTGGAGTGGAAACATTTATGTCGCCTTTATCAGAGTTCTCAGATTACTTTCCTGCGTTCGATTCCTCAGCTTTTATAGAGCCAGTAGTGGTAACATTTCGATGGGGCGGTGACATGAATGAAATGGTTGTGGCTTTAAACTCTGCTTATCTTCTCGGATATCAAAAAAACTCCGCTACATTCGAACCGCAAAGTGGTGTGTTTTTATCAAATGAACAAGTAAAAGAAGGTGCAGAGGCCATGTCTGCAAACGGCATATAACAAGGCAAATTAAAAAGTGCGGACAAAAAATAGTTGGCTTTGTTCGTACCTCACAAATTATAGCCAACTATTTTTAGCCGTTTATTTGCGGCGTTATGTGACTGGTTGTTTACCATATGGAAACGGAATTTTTGGAAATACAGTCTTATACTATCGCTAGTGATGTAGGCGACAGAGATGGTATAGGAGTAGAGTATTATTGCCATGGAAAAATGATCATGGAAATTTTCAGAGATGATACGAAAAAAACAAGAGAGGTAACTTTATACGAAAAAGAGTTACCACTTGCTCTTGTTGAGAAAGCGACCAAAATATTTAAACAAGAAATACCCGAAGAGTTCGAAGATTAAATTAGCAAAATCACATAACAAAAAAATTAAGCACGCCCGCTGCGCGGGCAGGGACGCAAACACGCAGGGCGGCTTCGCCATTATGCCCTACGTGCCTGCGCCCCTTATTTAAAAGTTAGCATTCACTGGAGAATTTATGTCATCCTTAATATTTTATTCTGATGCGGAACAGGCTCTTATTGCAACAGATACTCTTGCAGTGAAACCTGAAGGTGATCCGCTATTATTTTGTTCAAAAGCAATCCACCTACCTCATTTGAATACGGTGATCGCTGGAACTGGTCAAGGTGGTTTTGCCACTCGTTGGGCTATGCACGTTAATGACAGAATGGTAATAAATGGAATCAATAATTTAGATTTTCATACCCCTCAAGGTTTGCGTGACCTTTGGAATACTTACTGCGATGAGTTTAATATCACTGATAATGCGACAACTACTGTGTATCAATTTGGGTATTGCCAGGAAACAGACAAAATGATGGCGATAGCTTATCGTTCCACAAACAATTTCGAGTCTGAGCCTAGACCATATGGATTAGCGGCAAAGCCAGAATGCTCATTTCCAGAAGGGGATTATGAAATCCCAGCTGTATTTGTCGATATGATGAATGAGCAAAGAGAGATTCAGGGTAATGTGGCTTTAAATGAGAGAATATATATTGGTGGCAGAATCAATGTGTTGCATATAACCAAAACTGGCTGTTCTTCTTATAAGCTACATGAGTTTTCAGACTACCAACAACATGAAAACCAATTGTTCGCTAATCATGCAAAAGAATGCTAACAAGGCATTTAAACGGAACTAAAACAGTGGGTTACGTTCCGCTTCGCTACACAGTATAACCCACAATTTTAGTCCGCTTAATGCGGCGTTATGTTTTTCAGAGGTTGTTTTGAGTAAAAAAATAGACTATTCAAAATACTCCCTAAAAGAGCTATACGAAGCTTTGGACAGCATTGATAGTGAAAAATTTCCTGAGAACTACAGACAGCTTAAAGATGAGCTTTCTAAACCAGAAAGGTCTAATGATGAAGTTCTCAGCGAGTTAGAAGCTGAAATGGGCAACCAAGAAAGTGATTTCAAATCTTACTTCATAATTGCTGTCGGGGCGTTTTTTGTTCTTTGGGGCTTTTTGGCCGAAGAAAAAGGCATCATTCATAAACATAGAAGCAAAGAAGTATTAGTTACATTGGCAGATAACCCAGATAAATTTTATTTTCACGTTTATTTAGCTGCAGGAATTGGAATATGTTCAGTAATTTTTGGAGTGTATTTGCTAGTCAGAAACAGCAAAACATGACAAGGCGCTTAACTCGTTCCCTGCGGTCACAGGGGCAATAACACTGCGGTGCTGCGCACTTTACCGCAGTATTATTGTCCGTTAGGTTCAAGTTGTATTTACATGGAAGTTTATGCGTAAAATTCTCTTTCTATTAATTTTCGTTTTGTCTGGATGTTCAAACTACAAACTTGCTCCCATCAAATCCAATGACGACTTTTATGTTTTAATGCCTGAAGTAGTCGACTCGATTGTTTATCTCAATGTATGCGAAGCTCAATCTGAGAAATGTGATTTAATCAGAACTGGCGCATCCCATGTTCATTATTGGGGAGTTGATTGGTTTAAAGAGTCAAACATAATTATCCTATATTCTTCGGATATAGGCATTTATGCGTGGGCTGAATCAGATTCTTGGAACAAAGTTGAAGTTACTCAGGAAATGAATAATTACGCTAATAAAATTTACGAAGAATTAAAAAGGTAAATATAACAAGCGCATTAAGAAATGGGACTGCTAACAGCTTGCTCAGTTCCGCTTCGCAACACATTTTAGCAAGTTATTATCAGCCCCTTATGCGGTTGTTGAGGCAGTAGGTTTACTCATTTTTTAAAAAATAGCCAGTTGGAGTTGTTCTACAGTCTCGTTATGTAAAATGAAGGATTGAGGAAATAGTATGACATTGGAAGAACTAAGAGCGGACTTTGAATGGTCTGCTAAACGATCATTATCTATGCCTATAGCGGGAGCTATTTATTGGCTTGTGGTGGCAATAGTATCAACTCAGGTTCCTGTTAGTGCGGGTCTGTTAGTGTTACTTTTTTGTTCAGGGTTAATTTTTCCAATTGCTTTATTGATATCAAAAATAACCAAAGAAGTTGTTTTCTCTTCAAAAAATCCTTTGGCAAAACTTATGGGCGCTTCTGTCTTAATGGTAAATTTGTTATGGGCAGTCCATATACCGTTATTTTTATATGCTCCTGAGTTCCTAACTTTAAGTTTTGGTATTGGTTTAGGTTTGCATTGGGTAGTGTACTCGTGGATTATTCAACACCCTTTAGGGCTAATTCATGCGGGGTTACGCACTGCGTTAATTTTAGTTATGTGGTTTTCATTCCCAGAATCACGTATTTTGGCAGTAGGCGTTTCTATTGTTTTTGTATACTGTTTAAGTATTTGGCAAATGATAAGCAGACCATTACCACATAACAATTTAAGCCAGAAGGGCGGCGCAAGCGACGCCTCATCTTAAGGCATTATGTTTAATCGCAGGGTCGGTTTACACTCTGAATACTGTCAAGGAGAGACAAATGAATATTATTCCATTATTTGGCGGGGTTATTTTTAGCGCGCTAGGCATTTATGTATGCTACGACTACCGACGCTTCAATAAGAACGCACTTAAGATTAAAGGCAGAGTTCTTCGTTATGAGGAATACATTGCTAAAGATACTGATAACATTAAGAGGAAAGTGTATAGGCCATTCTTTGAGTTTACAGTTAATGGCTCTACCTATGTTGTTAAATCTAAAACTTCATTTCATTCTAAAATCATTCCCGTAGGTCATTATGCAGATGTTTTATACCACAAAGGTGATGAAGAAAATGCTCGTCTAGCTGAAGGTAATGGTGCGGGGTTAGGTATTTTATTTATAGCCCTCTCTTTACCAGCATATTATTTTGGGTTGTTTCATTAATACATATGTTGTTACTTTGAAAACAATAAATATAACAAGAACATGAAACGATAAGTGCTCCTCACCCGTTTTAGTGTACACCTCCTCATTACTTTGCAGCCAAAGGGGGCAAGCTTTACTTCATCCATTAGCCCCACAGTTGCCCGCTCAGAGAGAGCTTGGCTTGGAAATGAGCTCAAGTTTTTAAGTTAGTGGGATGAGTTCCAGTTTGATTAGTAACCTTCTGGCAGTTTATTTATTATATTGATCATAACAGCTTAATTAAAAAGCCCTGTGCTAAACGTTACGTTTAACACAGGACTTTGTAGTTTTAGATTAACCGGCTTAAAACTACAAAGCGCATTAAAACGAATACTGCAGCCTTAATGAGATTGCATTGCCCGATGTGATAGTACCGCCTGCTTCAAAGTAATCGGCTTTAATGTAGTCGGCCATAAACTTTATATTCTTGTTTAAGGTGTAGTTAACGCCAAGGGCGTAGGTTTTAGCGTCTTGGTTTTCTTGCTTGAGTTTAAGTAGGCTGTAGCGGCCAGTGAGCTCCCAGCCTGGCTCTGAGCTTGCGCCTAGTTTTGCGTTTTTATATTTACGGTATCCGCCCGATAGCTGATAACCAAATTGCAGATAGCCGCCTTCGTAATCGATAGTTGACTTTTCAATACTGGTTACTTGTGCTTGTTGCCACTCGGCCATCATGGTAAATCTATCTTTAAGCCATAGTAGCTCTACGCCTTGTTGTGAAAGGCTATCTGCATTAATTTTATCGCCTTCTATTAATGAGTCGGCGGTATAAACTTCAAGAGGTTCATTCACTCTAAATTCGTTACCGTCGTACTGCCTCTCACTAAAGGCGATGCCTAGGTGTAAAAGGTTGGTGTTTTGCTGCCATGGCACCCAGGCTACGCGCCCTGTAATAGCAGACGTTGCTTCGTCTTCATCGGGCTCGTAATAACCTAGCTGCCAATTTACTGAGGCTATGTCCCCGGAAAGGCTAATACCTAAGCTGCGTCCTGGTGAAAACGTTTCGCTTATCATGCTGCGCTCAAGCATTAGCAATTTACGCGAGCTAGTTAGTTTTTCTAGGCCAAAACCTTCTTTTTGTTTGCCTATGGTTAAATCGGCATATTTCCAGCCAGAGTATTCTAGGTAGGCGTCTTTTATTTCGGTTTCGCCATCGGCAAAGCCAAGCTGAAATTTACTTTTCCAGTCTTTGCTGATGTCTGATTTAAAACTTAGGCGAGCGCGGCGTATTTCAGAGGTACTTTCTGAATCGCTGCTGTCGTATTGCCCCTCTAATAATGAGGTATCAAACTTGTTGTAGTCGAGCATGATATAGCCGCTTAGGTCTATATCGTCGTTAATTTTGGCAAAGCTTGCGTTACTAACAAAGCAAAGTGCTGAAAGTGCCGCATAAGTCATCGTTTGTTTAGAGATCATGTTAGGCTGCCTTTATTTGTTTTTCGGCTAGGTAACTTACTTTTAGTTGCGCTACGTCTCTTAAAAAGTCGATGTGTTCTATATCTACGGCAACTACATTTAGGCCTGTGCGCTGTTTTAAATCATCAATTAGTGTGGCTTGGTTTTGCGGGGTTATGTTTTCTATGCGCTCGTAGCAAACGCTTTGTACTTCGTAGCGTTTTACAAATACGCTTGAGTCAATCAAAAAGGCAATTAAGCAAATAATGCCATTAAGAATACTTAGCTCAATTAAGCTCATTTGCCCTACAGAGGTCAGTAAAGCAATGGCAGTAACAAGGAATAAGTAGGTCATTTCTTTAATCGAAATAGACTCAGTGCGGTACCTTAGCATGGTAAATACTGCAAATAGGCCAAATGCAAATTCCATTGACATATCAACCCCGTGCAGCAAAAAGGTAATAATAAAAACGCCTACGCCAAATAAAATAAACGAGCCTGCCACCACTGCATTTTTACTGATGCGAAAATAACAGCCATAGCAAAGTACAGCCAGCGATAGGATGTTTACTAAAAAGCGGGAAAGAAAAATAAGATCTAATTTTGTCATTTTAATTATTCTCTAATGGTAATAGTGGGTTAGTGCGGTTAAGGTGTTTTAAACGGGCTAAAACAGGTTTAAAGCGGTTTACTTTTAAGCGCTCGGGGTAGAGCAAAGCACAGCCAATGCAGTATTTACTAAACGAGGCTGGGAATATGTGGTGTTTGCTCATAAGTTTATAAAATGGCGAGCGTTTTGTTTTTTTACGTTGCTTAAGTTCGGCAATAAAAAAGCCTGGTAAGGTTATTTTGTTATCCCCTTTTGGGGTGTTGTACCACAGGTTAAAATCAAGCGTTAAGCGCTCGGCTTTTTCTTCGTTGGCTAGCGCTATACGGTTATAGCCGCTTTGCTGGGTTACGTTTAAATGTGCAAAGCTGTTTTTCATTTGCTCTTTCATAAACGCAGTACAATGGGCTTGCTCGTTGTTTTTTTCGAGCTTTATACGTGTTTTAACAGTGCGGCTTTGGTTGTTTTTTAGTTTTACTTCTAGGTATTCGGTGGCGGTATCAACGTAGCGCCTTTGGCGCACTTTGTAGCGATTTAGCTTACCGTTATGGTGGGCTTTATATAAATCGAGAGCAGGCGTATCAAAATACTGATTATAATAAGAAAATAAACGCTTACCTTGTATATCAAGTACGCGGTACTGCCCTTGTAAGTGAGTTAGTAACTCAGGTAAAAAAGACAGTGGCAGCATAAACTTACTGTCTACACGGTTCATTAAATTAGCATTATTAAGATCGTTTAATCCGTAGCCTTCAAATGGGGTGAGTAACTCGTTAATTAATGTTGATAATGAGCCATCAGCATTTGGCTTTTCGGGCTGAGCCTGCTTATTTTTAGTGTTTATTACAGTAATTGCTACTGGTGAGATTGAAGTATCCTTTTCAAAAAGTTCATCCTTAAAACGTGCTTGAATTGTCATAATTTTCTCAGATTATTAAATTGCAAAGTAATAGAGTGCAGTGCCAGCGTGCTGGCACCGCGCAAAGGATGGGTTGTTTATCTAGCGCAAAAGCCGCTGCCATCGCCCGCTGAGGGCAATGTGCCATCGAGCTGCGCGGCCATATTTGCTACGCGGTACTGCATAAAAGACGTTAAGCCGTAAAACTGCCCCGTTGTAGAGGTTAGGTTTTGCTCAAAGTAGGTTGAGCCATAAAAGCTAGTTGGGTCGTTTTGTACGTGCTCACGAATTAGGTCGGCTATTTCATTTACGCGTGCGTTAAATGTGTTGCTTGAAAGTGAGCCATTAATAAGCTGTGTTAAGTAACTGTGGTACGTATCGAGGTTGCTTTGCTCGGCAAAGACATTAGCAATTAATGGGCGCTCGCTTAATGCGCCGCTTACAGGCTCATCAATGTAGAGCTCTCTTACATCTACGCCATTACAATCCATGTTAAATGTGCCAAATGACTCGTTAAAATCCCATGGCAAAATGCTAAATACGCCATCGTCATCGTAAATATAATAGTTATGCGCAAGCGGACCGTGGTAGCTATCTAAATTGGACAGTGAAGTACTAACCGACATATAACGTAGCAGAGTGTCTATATCTATGGCGCTGGTTTCGCCTTTATCGAGCGATTCTACAAAGTTAATAAAGGCGCCGTTATCGGTGGTGTCTTTGTTGGTTTGCAGGTTTATATCGGTGTAGCTTTGTATGTCGTCACCTAGCCAGAGTAAATCGCTGCCTGTGCCATCTGGCTTGTATAAATCGCCATTACTGTTGGTAAAGTGTTTTTCAACAAATTCGCCATCCACGGCTTCTACCATTAAATACAAACCAAATAGTTCGCCGTTTACATAAAAGTTAACGTAAGCATGCTCAGGCGTTGGTACACCCATTTCATCCATTAGCTCGTAGGCGATTACTTCACGCATGTACGACGGGTCGTTAAACGAGTTTTGTAGTGTGAATTTTTTTAGCCCAAAAAACTTTTGCCCCGACACATATTCGTTAATATCAACCTTAAAGCTGTAACGGTCGCTGCTAGAGTTGGCAACATTTCTTAAACTTGAGCCACCTTTAGTGCGAATAGCCACGCTATCGAGTGTAACCCCATTAAAGGTAATAGCGGTTTCGTGATATTCCTCATCAAGTGGGTTATCTAGAATGTCTTGCCAGTTTTCGTCGGTAATTGTAATAGAAAGCGTATGAACCGCTGTAGGTGTAAAGGCGGTTGCCACTGTATTTTCACTACTTGGGGTAGGTGTTAAAAACGCATGAGTAAAGCCAGTACTGCTACTTAGGCCGTAACTAAAGCCTGTGGCTACATCGCTTTCGTCCCAGTCAATGTAGTCAATTACTTCATCGTTGAGTATTAAGCTTAGCTCGTCTTCTTTGCCTAGTTTAAACGGGACGTAGTAAGTGCCTGGGTCTTCATCGGTGGCATAAATAGTTATGTATTGGCCTGCGTATAAATCTATGTCGGGCAGGGTGATGGGGTCTATGTCGTCGCTTTCATCAATAACTTTGTAGTTGGCTAAGTTAATTGTATTTGCGCTGTTGTTGTATAGCTCAAACCAGTCGTTGCCATCGTCTGCGGCGCTTGCCACTATTTCGTTAATAACGAGTGGCCCGTGGGTTGCTTGGCTGTTTGAGCTAAGTTCTGTTGGAGTGAGTACCGCAGTTGCATCGCTGCCATCAGGGTAGCGACCATAGCTGTAACCACTCAGCGCTTGGCCTTTATTCCATGATAACTGCTCTATAATTACATTGTTACTGTAAAGGCTTACGGTATCGCTTGCGCCTAATTTAAACGCAACGCTTGGCAGAACGCCTAAATCATCGGTGCTTGCGTAAATACGATAAAACTCACCCGGCGATAACGTGATATCGGGTAGAGCAAATTGTTCGTTATTGTCATCACTTAGGGTGTAGTCTGCTAAATACACATCGCTACTGCTTGTTACATAAAGCTCTATCCAGTCCTCGCCGCCGCCGCTATCTTTTGCTACTACTTCGTTTATACGAAGTGGGGCATCTTCAGCAATTAGCGTTGTAACAAGTGTAGAGGTATCGGCTGTTTGGTTAGCTGCGCCTTCTGTTGGCGTTAATGTTTGCGCGGTGCCGGTGCCGTCGGTGTATAAGCCGTAGCTAAAACCTTCAGGGGCTTCGCCTTCTTCCCAATCAAGTACAGAGACCGCAGTGCCGTCCTCGTATAACGTAACAGCATCGTCGCTCCCTAGTTTAAAGGTAACGTAATAACCGTTATCGGGCGGGGTGTCGGTTTCATCAATGGCTTGAATAACAATAAACTCACCTTGCGAAAGCGCTGCTGCGGGTAAAGATTGAGGCTCTCTGTCGGTGTTATCATCAACAAGTGAAAATACCGATAAGTCGGCTATATCTTCAGTGGCGTATAGCTCAATCCAATCGTAGGTTGTATCGCTTGGGCTTGCGACAATTTCGTTAATAACTAAACCAGTTGACGTGATTGTTGATGATGAGTCAGTACTTTGCTCTGTGCTGCTATCGGTTGTTTGCTCAGTACCGCCACAGCCATACAAAAATGTAATGGAGGTAATTAATGAATAAAATAGTAGGGGTTTTATGGTCATTGATGCGATCTTTTTTATTTTAATAACGTGGTAAAACAATAAAAAAAGAAGGTGCAAACAATGTGTAAACATTCAGTAAATTACATTTTTATGATGGTTTTGTGACGAGCTTTAAGGACGCGTTAACTGCAAGGCTCACAATAATAGGGTGCGTGTATTTAAACGTAAAAAAAGCAGATACTTAATTAGCATCTGCTTTTTAATTTTAACGAAGAATATATAATTAAGCTTGAGGTTTAATTAAGTACTTCTCACCGGTAGCTTGTTTAGAGTAAGCGGCAATTGATTGTAAATGTAATACCTCAGCTAATGACACTTCGTGCGTGTAGTTGCTCGCAAATGTAGTAGTGATTTCATTAGCAACGCGTTTGCGCATTTTCATTACTGTATCTGTGCCTAATTTACCTAAAGCATTAAATAACAAGAACCCGTTTACAGCCCAAGCAAAGCCAAAGTTACGATTAAGTGTAATAGGCCCGCGATCTAACGCACCATAAATATATGCTTGTTTAAACGTGTCTGAGCCATATAGGCTGTGCTCTTTCATATCGCGCGCAGCTGCCGCTTCCATACAGTTCAGTATGTCACTTGTTAATTGGCCGCCACCAATTGGGTCAAATGCGATAGTCGCACCGGTTTCAATTATTGCAGCTGTTAGGTCAGCAAGAAAAGTGTCGCTGCTTGAGTTAACAATATATTTTGCACCCATATCGCGCAGTAATTTTTCTTGTTCTGTTTTGCGTACAATATTAATTAAATCAACGCCATCGGCAATACAAATACGGTTTAGCATTTGGCCAAGGTTAGAAGCCGCAGCTGCATGAATAATTGCTTTATGGCCCTCGGCGCGCATGGTTTCTACCATGGCTAGTGCAGTAAGTGGGTTTACAAAAGATGATGCCCCCTCTTTAGCGGTAGTGCCTTCTTTTAGTTCTAAACAGCTTTGTACCTTGGTGCATAAATACTGACGATAAGTACCACCACCAATAACAGCCACTGTTTTACCCATTAATGCTTGTGCCGCAGGCGACGTACCCGTTGCGACTACAGTGCCTGCACCTTCATTACCAACAGGAATGGCTTTACCTACGCGTTTTTCAAGCGACGGCATAAATTGCGCGGGTACGTTGGCTGTTATAACAGGGTTTTGATCAGTACCGGTTTGTTTTGCTGCGCCCATATCGGCTGCGCTAAATAGCACACCTAAATCAGACGGGTTTAGCGGTGCGGCTTCTATACGTACAACTACTTCGTCGGCCTGTGGTGTTGGCATATCAATATTTTTTAAAGCAAGCGTTAGGGTGTTGTCGTTGTTAATTGTTGAAGTAAGTTGTGTATTTGTATCTGTCATAATACTGTTCCTATAAATTGAGAATGGGTAGCGTATAGCGTAATTACTTGCTTTGAGCTGCCTGTATTTGTGCTGTTACCTTTTGCATAAACTCAGGCATATTTGCTTGGCGATCTGCCTCTATTTGCTGTGCAATAGTCGACTGGCTCATTTTTGCTTGCCATTCTTTCATACCAGGGATTTCGGCCAGTACATCCCAATTAAGCTCTTTTGGAGCAAACTCGTTCACAACGGAATTTACGTAGTAAACGTAAATATCTGCCATGGTGAATTGTTCGCCAGCTATCCACGGCGAAAAATGCGTTAATTCGCAAAACGCATTTACGCCACGCTCTAATAGTTGGCGTACTTCGTTTTTAATTTGCTCTGGAGTAGGTGAGCCTGAAAATACATATGGGATTAAGCGCCTGCTTGGTAATTCAAAGTAAAGCTCACTTATTTTCATTATTTGGCGAACAAAAGCGCGCTCGGTTGAATCTTCAGAGTATAGCGCCTTGCTTGGGTAGGTTTCCTCAAGGTAGTCGCAAATAACACTCGACTCTGCAATATTTAGCCCATCTGTTGTAGTAATGGCGGGCACTTTACCCATTGGGTTAATTGCTAAAAATGGCTCATCGTTGTTGTATATAAGGTGCTCATTAAATGGCAGTGCTTTGTGTAAAAGTACGTGCTTTATTAAGTTGTAATAGTTGCTTGACGCAAAGCCGTGCAAAGTAATCATAATTTAGTCCATGTTATTTGCTTTATTGTTGTGCCATAAGGCATTACTAAAGTGTGTAATACGTTAAATTTATTATTACTTGTTTTAATTGATGCATATATAGCAGAAAATGCGAATCAGCTTTGTCTTTTAGGCAATAATTGGTGTGTATGATGGAGGTGCAATGTGGATCAGCTTAAAGCTATACGGTATTTTATTAAGGTGGTTGATACAGGTAGCTTTACCAAAGCCGCAAAAGAGTTTGGTGTACCGCCCTCGTCGTTATCGCGCCGAGTGGCTGATTTAGAAAAAAGCTTAGGTGCCACGCTTTTAAAGCGCTCTACCCGTATTGTTAAACTCACAGAGGTTGGACGCATTTATTACAACGATGTGCAGCAAATATTGGGGCAGCTAGCAAAAAGCCACGAAACGGTTAAAAGCTACCAAACAACGCCTATGGGTCGGTTATCTATAAGTTGCATGGTTGGGTTTGGCGACAAAATTTTAATGCCATTGCTTGATGAATTTAGTGCTTTGTATCCACAAATTATATTAGATGTAAGCTTAAGTGATGAACTTTCAACCCTGGGGCGGGACGATGTTGATATAGCTATTCGCGGGGGATATGCACCTAACGAGCGTGTATTAGCAATTAAGCTAATGGATAATGAGTTTATACCTGTTGCGTCGCCAAGTTATTTAAAAGAGTACGGGGAGCCTACTCATGTTTTAGAATTAAAAGAACATGTTGGGCTTTATTATAAAACGCCATCGGGCCCTACGCCGTGGTTGTGTAAAATAAACGAGCAGTGGCACGACGTATCTGCACCTGCTATCGCTATTTCAAATAATGGGCCTTGGCTTGCTAAAAAAGCGTGTAATGGTGAGGGTATTTTAATGTCGACCCGGTGGGCGCTTGAATCGTATTTGGGGTCGGGTGAGTTAAAAGAGCTTAAATTTGAGCATACGTTAGCTATCACCCAAAATGCAAAAATGGCGGTTTATTTACTGTATCAAAAACAACGCTATTTAGTGCCTAAAGTTAAAGCTGCTGTGGATTTTTTAGTACAAAAATTACAAGTTATTAATAATGAAGGGGGATAATAGGGAGTATAGAAGTAGCAACCGTATCACCGCATTTATATTTAAAGTTGCATTTAAAATCACTCTTATTCACTCCGCACTCAACATTGGGTATAGTTAAACAAATTTTTTTATAAAGTATCCTTATGTTTAAAAAATTAATTTTATTATGCGCCTTAAGCCTACCATTGGCAGCGTGTGCTGACGATGTTGCGCCATTTTCAGGTGAGATAAGCGCGCAGGCTTTACTAAACGATTACGATAAGTTTAGCGAGCAATACAAAGCATTCACGCCAACAGCACAAGACATTGCGTTAATGCAAAAGCTTAAAGGTAAAAAGCTAGTTGTTTTATTTGGTACTTGGTGTCACGACAGCCACCGCGAAGTACCTAAACTCATTAAACTTCTTGAACAGTCAAAAGTTGAACTGGCAAGTGTTAACTATGTGGCTGTGGGTTTCACCAAGCGAGACGATGCAGGTGTTGCTGAGGCACATGATTTAAAATACACCCCTACATTTATTGTTAAACAAAATGGTAAAGAGTTGGTGCGTGTGATTGAAAAACCCACGGGGTCATTGGCAGAAGATTTAACACAGGGTCTGTAAGTGTTATGTGAGCATTAACCAACAATTTTATTTATAATTAAAACGGATATTTATGAAGTGTAAAAAGTGTAAAGCAGGGATTACCTCACCAGTAGTTAAAACGACAAATCTTAACGGGACTCCAATCGCGTCATCATCTTGCCCTGTGTGCGGTGAAAATTTAGATGGTTCAAAAAAATATTGGGTTTTATTAATTATTTTAATTATTGGTATTGGTTTAGCATCAAAGTATTTGTCTTAACCTTAGTTATATTATCCACACATGTGAATGAATAATACTGTGGTATTGATTATTAGTCTTTTACTTAAAGTTATGTGGCTTATGACATTGATGTGATCTGAAAAAACTCAATTGTGGTTTATGAAAAATGCCAACAAATTGTATTTAGCTAAAGTTTTTTCGCTTATAGGTGACTTACAATTTAGCCATAGTTTTACACGAATAACTTCTATTCACTAAACAGGTTTTTTTCGAATGCTTGCGCAGCATGCGAGGACGGTCTGTCTTTATAATGCAGTTGATAAAGCGGTCTTGATAGTTGCTTGTTATTTTTTTGGCTCAGGCGTGTTAATTTACCTAGCTGCACTAAATCCTCAGTAACTACATTTGGCAATAAAGCGACTCCCATACCTTGCGCAACGGCCCTTGCAATGGCTTCGTTGCTGCCTAATTGCATACTGCGCTCAGCTTGCACGCCATGCTCTGCTAATAACTTTACAGACATTTCTAACGTGCCCGAGCCTGGCTCGCGTAATAACCAAAACTGCTCGTTTAACCATGCTTTTAAGTCTTTAGCGGGCTTAAAGTTACTCGGTATAACCACACTCATTAAATCGTTTTGCCAGTGCTTACTTATTATATGCGGCTCGGTAGGTGTGCCTTCAACCAGTGCTAAATCGATGGTGCATTCAAGTAATGCGTGCTCAATTTGCGCGGTATTAGCTACTTGTACTTCTACTTTTATGTGTGGGTACTGCGCACAAAATTTGGCTAAGTAGGGCGGTAGCCAATAGCTGGCAATAGTGGTGCTGGTACCTATAACGAGCGTGCCACGTTTGAGCCCTGTACGCGATTTTATATCGTCTACGGCGGCTTTTTCGATAGCAAAAATACTGCGGGCGTGATCATACAAGGCTTGGCCGCCTTCGCTTAAGGTGAGTTTTTTACCTTTAGATGCACGTTCAATAAGTTGCATATTTAATTGGTGCTCTAGCTCTTTTAGCGCTTTAGAAACAGCAGGCTGGCTTATAAAAAGTGCTTGGGCTGCGCCTGAAAAGCTACCCAATTTAGCCACTGTATAAAACACCCTAAGTGCATGTAAATTCATTGAACAACCTTAAATTGTATAACTTTAAATTGTATAACTTTAAATTGTATAACCTTAAGTTATCAAATCATGATTTTAATATATTGGAGTTATATTTTGAGCTTTCTTACAATTAAGTCAATACATCAACATGGTTTAAGTGAGGGAATATTATGCTTAGCGCTATTAAAAATAGTTTTCAGCCTCTAGGTATTAATACTAAGCAATACGGCGATACGCGCTGGTGGTTAGGTATGCTGCTGGTGGTTGTGTTAGCGGGGGCATCTGTTGCATTAAGTAAGTTACCTATAATGCAAAGTGCGCAATTTAGCTCGTTAACAATTGGTATTGTGCTTGGCATTATTGTGGGCAACAGCGTTTTTGCGCACATTGCTACGCGTACAGATGTAGGCGTTGATTACGCTAAAAGTATATTACTTAAAGCGGGCGTTATTTTATTTGGGTTTAGAATTACTTTTGCGCAAGTAGCGGGTGTAGGCTGGCATGGCCTATTAACCGATGTGGTAATGCTGTTAGGTACGTTTATATTAGCAGTACAGCTAGGTAAGCGCGTTTTTAAGCTTGATGAACAAACAACCATACTAATAGGTGCGGGTAGCTCTATTTGTGGCGCTGCAGCGGTAATGGCAACAGAGCCGGTTATAAAAGCTCAGGCACATAAAGTATCGGTAGCGGTGGCAACGGTTGTGGTGTTTGGCACGTTAAGTATGTTTGCCTACCCTATTATGTTTGAGTACATGGGGCTGAGTGAGCACGCATATGGTATTTTTGTTGGTTCAACCATTCATGAAGTCGCACAAGTGGTAGCAGCAGGGACTGCGGTAAGTGCCAATGCGGCCGACACCGCCGTGATAGAAAAAATGCTACGTGTAATGATGCTTGCGCCATTTTTAGTAGGCTTATCATTTTGGCAAAGTAAAAAGCATGCAAACATAAACGGACAGGGCGGCGAGCAAAACTCGGGTATTACAATCCCTTGGTTTGCGGTTTTGTTTATAGTGGCAAGCGGGATACATTCGTTATCGGTTATTCCCCAAGGTGCTACAAACGCCATTATATGGTTTGACAATATACTACTTACCATTGCCATGGTCGCACTTGGGCTGCGTACACATGTTGGCGCTATTCGCCAAGCCGGTATAAAACCGCTGTTATTAGCTGGCTGTTTATTTTTGTTTTTAACCTTAGGTGGCTTTTCCATTAATGTAGGCATTGCTCAGCTGTTTTAAATATAACTAGGTGGAGGTAGATTGGCTTAAATAGGCCAATCTACTTCGTTTAGATGATCTAGCTGTGCATCTGGGCTTTGATTGCCTCCCCATTTTTTTGTGTAAATGGATTTAGGGTCAAACTGCTGTGTTTGCTTTTCAATATTGAAGTGCCGCCCGCCACGTGGGTCAACGCCTACTCCCGCTATGTACTGCCAGTTGCCCCAATTGGCTGCTACGTCATGATCAATTAGCTGCTGCTCAAAATAAGCTGCGCCGTAACGCCAATCGAGTGCCAGCTCGTTTACTAAACAGCTTGCCACAATTTGCCTTGAGCGGTTTGTTATAAAACCGGTGGCATTGAGCTCTTTCATGATGGCATTAACCAAGGGGTAAGGCGTTGTGCCTTGGCACCAAGCAGCAAAACGGTTTGGCATAAACGTAGTAAGTGGCTTAGTTTGCTTTTGCCCCTTAAAACTAAACAAGCTGCTTTGTACATTTAGCGCGTGCCATTTAAAGTATTCGCGCCACAGTAGTTCAAACTTAATCCAATAGGTTGAATCGTTAGCGGTATATGTTTGTTCGTATTGCTCAACCGCATTGTATATTTGTTTTGCGCTAATACACCCAAAAGCAAGCCATGGGCTAAATTTAGTGGTGTTGTCAAAGCCGTCAAGCGCGTTGCGAGTTATTTTGTACGTGCTAGGTAATTCGCCTGCAAAGTATTGTTCACAGTGTTTTTGTGCGCTTGTTAAGCCGCCATGCATTGAGTTGTTAACTGCTTTTGGTAACTCAATTGGGTTTTTAGCGCACAGCGTAATAGGTTTAGGCAATAGCTCGGTTGTAATGTGCGACAGTGTGATTGGTATGTTGGCAGCTTCAACCTTCTTTTTAAATGGGGTAAAGCTTTTGGGTAAATCTGTTAAGTTAAATGGCAGGTCGTTTTGCTGATACAAGGTATCCTGCAGGGTACCGGTAAACTGGGTTTCAGGACAATGAGCTTTTAATAAATTAATTTCGCGTTGTTCGTACACACCAAATTGCTCACTGTAAACCACTTCATCAATGTATTGCTCTTTAATACGTTGCTTTAAAACACTAACGGGTTCGCCTTCTAGCACGTGCAGAGTTTGGCCACGCGCAATTAATGCTTGCTGTAACTCATAAAGGCTTTGCATTAAAAAGGTGTACTTGTTTTCACCATACTGCTTTTGCTGATAATTCGTGTTTTTAAACCAGTTGGGGTTAATTACAAACACCACGTCTAGTGCGCATTGCTGTAGTGCGAGTTTGCTAAAAATTGGGTTGTCGTTTAGGCGTAAATCGTTTTGTAGCCAATATAAAATGCGTTTGCTCATACTTTTGCTCTGGTTTTGTCGATGTTGTATTTACGAAACAAAGGTAGCTGAGGATTAGTTAATCGTGTTTTTAATCGAGTAAATTTATAAATACGTGCAAGGTTGCAATTTGAGAAGAGGCGATAGAGTAATCGCCTCATATTTTATTGAAGTACGGTTTTACTTTGTCACTTTTTGTTTTGCTATCCAATCGTTTATAACATCTTCAAGTACAGCCATAGGGAGTGAACCTTGGCCAATAACGGTATCGTGAAAGCTGCGTATATCAAATTGTGGGCCAAGCTCTTTTTCGGCTTTTGCGCGCAGTTCGCGTATTTTTATTTCGCCCATTTTGTAAGAGAGCGCTTGGCCTGGCCATGAAATATAACGGTCTATTTGATCTTCCACGGCGCTTTGTGGCAACGCTGTGTGGCTTGCTAGGTAGTCAATTGCTTTTTGGCGGCTCCAGCCAAACGCATGAATACCGGTATCAACCACTAAGCGCACTGCACGCCACATTTCGTAACCTAAACGGCCAAAATCGCTGTAAGGGCTTTGATAAAAGCCCGCTTCTTTACCTAAGCGCTCTGTATACAGCGCCCAACCTTCGCCAAATGCAGAGTGGCTGAGTGTGCGTCTAAATTCAGGTACATTTAACTCCATAGCAATGGCGTTTTGTAGGTGGTGCCCTGGTATGGCTTCGTGCAGGCTGAGTGCTTCTAAATTATATAAAGGCTGCAGTTTAGGTGTTGAGGCTAAAAAATAAGTACCTGGCGAGCGGTTATCTGGCGGTGGCATATAAAACGCGCCACGACTTGCTGAGCCTTTAATAGTAAAGGTGTTACGCGGTAAGTGGCCAAAGTAAGTAGGCAATTTGCCATACATTTTTTGCGTGATAAAAGCGGTTTTTTCAAGTAGGTCTTGCGCGTCTTTTGCGTAAAATTGCTCATCGGTTGCTAAAAATTCTAAAAACTCACTATAGGTGCCATCAAATTCTACTTCATCAATAATGGCTTGCATTTGCGCTTTAATACGCGCGACTTCTTTTAGGCCCAGCTCATGTATTTGTTTAGGCGTCGCGTTAGTTGTGGTGTAGTAATTAACGGTGTATTTGTAATAATCAAGCCCGCCTTTAACGCTTGAAATACCTGGCTCTGTTCTACAGTTAGGCATGTAATCGTTTTCAAAAAAGTCGTAAAAGTGTTGATAAGCCGGAACTACTTTTGAGCTAATTAAGGCTTTTGCTTTGTTTTGGTATATTGCCTTTTGCTCTGCTGTAAACGTATTTGGTATACGTGTAAAGGGCTCGTATAAGGCGCTGTTTTCAGGTTGCTTAACTATATGAGCGCTGATGCTCTGGCTGTAATTTTCAAATGTTTTGCAGTAGTGCGTATACCCCAGTTTAATTCCTTCCTTCATCAAGTTAATGTTTTCTTGATTAAAGCGAGGATAGTCGGCAAGGCTTACTAAAAATGCGTTGTAATCATCGGTTGTTAAAAATGCCATATTAGCTGGTGCTTCTGCAAAGTAAGTGTGCCAGCCACTTAAAAAATTAACCGGAAAATACTTATCTTGATAAAGGTAGCTTTGCTGCTCGGTTTCTCGCTCATATTTAAATAAGCGGTAGTTCATTAGTTGCGAGCTGCTCAGCGTTTTAGAGTCTATTTTACTTAAGCTTTTTAATACATTGTTATTATAAGCTTGGCGCTTTGTAATGGCTTGTTCGGTCCAATTTGGTAATGTACCACTGGGTTTCCAACCATCAGGGTCGGTACGAAAGAATATTTTTTCGGCTTTTGCATTTTGCCAGTGGTTATCAATAATGGTTTTTAAATCTGCATTGCTATCGGCTGCGCTCGGCAGTGATGCTACAGCTAAGCAAATAGCTAAAATTGTTTTTTTAAACATATTATTCTCATTTTTAGCGCGTTAATTTTTATTAGTTTACGCACATGTGCCATTTTTGTTTCTAAGATAATACCAAGTTAACTTAATCAATGCGCTTACTTTTATAACCTGTAACTATTGGTTTTTCTTTTTGATTGAACAAATTTCACTGTGCAAGTGAGTGGCGCACTAGTTTATTGCTTTATCAGCGTTTAGAATGATTAAAACTAATTACAATAAAAGACCGTCATGTTTAATAAAGTAATCGCCCTAATTGATGAAGCCAACAGCCAAGATCCAAACAGTGAGCAACTTAACGAGCAAAGTGTTCCCAAAGAGAGCCTTTATGCTACCCGTATGAGCGACATGCTAACTCGTTTTAAACCCGATGCAGATGAACTCATGCAAATTGCAGTGCGCGGGCAGCATATTCAGCGTTGGAAGTCACCACGTAGTGACTTTGAAATGAACAAGCAGGGTTATCATCAATGGCGTAGCGCACTTTATATTTTTCATGCGTCACTCGTTGTTGAATTAATGAAACAAGCTGGGTTTAGCGATACAGACCAAAACCGTGTTTATAACGCGGTTGCTAAAAAAGATATTAAACGCAATCCAGATAGCCAATTAGTAGAAGATGTAGCGAGTTTGGTGTTTATTGAACACTACATGCTGGGGTTTGCTAATAATAAACCCGATTATAATGAAGAAAAGTGGGTTGGTATTATTCGCCGCACATGGCAAAAAATGTCAGATGAAGCCCATGAGTTTGTACTTACAGGTAATATTACTCTACCGGCGCCGCTTGTTGGGCTTATTCATAAAGCGATTGAGTAAAAAAGCATCAATGAAAAGGAATTTTAAATGTATTGCCCTAGAACTAATACGCCACTTGAACCTTTACTCGTTGGCGGCATTACTGTTTTTACGTCAGCGCAAGGCGGCGTGTTTTTTGATAACAGCCAAATTTTTAAATTTAGCTCGCCTGAGTTAAAGCATGGTCAGGTTTTACTTAAACACTTAAGTAACTATACCGAAAATGAAGGCGATGTTTCAATGCGAGTAAATTGCCCTAAATGCCCAAGTATTGTGATGATGCGCCGGTATTTTTCGCCAGTTAAGGCTGTCGAAATAGACGAGTGCCCAGGTTGCGCTGGCATATGGCTTGATAGCGGCGAGCTTGCAAAAATACACGAAAACCACCTAACCCCCAAAGAACGAAAACTGTTAGTGCACGAAATGTCCATCAATCATGGGTTTATAACTATTAAACCGCCTGCTTCTAGGTTTATGCCAACTAATAAAAATAAAAGTGCACACGAAACCACGGTTGAGAACTTAGTGCGCTTAGCTTTACTTAGCTTGTAACGTTTAATAACGTATTAAAACAAAAACGGCGTACTAAAAAGTACGCCGTTTTTTGTAATAAATTAACGCTTATGCCGTTTATTTATTACGGTTTTCTTTTGCAAAGGCACGTATTTTACGTTTTTGCGAAAGCGTTACTTTATTAGTACGCCCTGCAAATGGGTTATCACCTTCTCTAAATTCAATTTTGATTGGGGTGCCCATAATTTTAAGTGCTTTACGGTAGTAGTTCATCAGGTAGCGTTTGTAGCTATCTGGTAAATCGTGAACTTGGTTACCGTGAATTACAATACGTGGCGGGTTATAACCACCGGCATGCGCGTATTTAAGCTTAACACGACGACCACGAACAAGTGGCGGCTGGTGATCGGCCTGTGCCATGTCCATAATACGGCGTAGCATTGCAGTACTTATACGTTTAGTTGCTGACTCGTACGCTTCATCAACGGATTCAAATAAGTGGCCAACACCTGTGCCATGAAGTGCTGATATAAAGTGCAAGCGTGCAAAGTCAATAAAGCCTAAACGGCGGTCAAGCTCGGTTTTAATACGATCTTTAACGTAGTCATCAAGCCCATCCCATTTGTTCACGGCAATAACCAATGAACGACCTGAGTTAAGCGCAAAACCTAATAAACTTAAGTCTTGATCAGAAATACCATCGCGCGCATCTACAACCAGTAAAACAACATTACAATCTTCAATAGCCTGCAGTGTTTTAATAACTGAAAACTTTTCTACTACGTCGCTTACTTTTTTACGTTTACGTACACCAGCTGTGTCGATTAACACGTACTCTTTTTCGTTACGTGTCATAGGGATATAGATAGAGTCGCGCGTTGTACCTGGCATATCGTACACAATTACACGTTCTTCACCTAGTATACGGTTTGTAAGTGTTGACTTACCTACATTAGGACGACCAATAATTGCAAGCTTTACCGGCTTATCTGCAAATGCTTGGTGGTCGGTATCATCGCCTTCACCTTCTTCGTAAAGGTCTATTAGCTCTTCATCGTCATCGGCTACGTCTTCATCTTGTGCTGCTAGTTCGGCAATCACAGGTTGAAGTGTGTGCTCAAGTAAAAGTGTAATACCACGACCATGCGCTGCTGCTATGTGATGAATTTCACCCAGTGATAGCTGGTAAAATTCAGCACAGTTTGAATCAGCGTCTATGCCATCGGTTTTATTGGCAACAACAAAACATTTTTTGTCTTGCTTGCGAAGATGATTGGCAATAGCTTGGTCGGCAACGGTCATACCTACGCGTGCGTCTACTAAAAACAGTACGATGTCGGCTTCTTCAATAGCAAGTAGCGATTGGTCAGCCATTTCGATCTCGATGCCTTCTTCTGTGCCATCAATACCGCCCGTGTCCACCACGATAAATTCATAGCCATCGTAATTAGCTTGGCCATATTTTCTATCTCGTGTTAAACCTGGAAAATCGGCTACGAGTGCATCACGAGTACGTGTTAAACGGTTAAATAATGTGGATTTGCCCACATTGGGTCGCCCAACTAGAGCGATCACGGGAAGCATAAACTACCTCTTTAAAAAACAACAAAAGGCTTCGCAGAGCGAAGCCTTACAAAAAACCTTTAAGTGTTAGCTAGTTAGTTTGGTATTGTTACCGCACTTACTTCACCGTCACGGGTGTATAATATCAGTTTGTCGTCGGCAACAACAGGTTCAACAAAGAAGCCTGAGCTGTCAAAGTCTTCACGAGATACAAGCTCACCAGTGTCTTTGTTTAGCCAATGTAGGTTACCTTCTTGGTCGCCTAAGGCTAAATAGTTACCTGTAACAGCAGGACCTGTTAAGTACCAACCACGAAGTGCGGGTTGGCTCCAACGTTCAATACCTGAATTTTTATCTAATGCATAAACAACGCCGTTGCTGTCTACTACATAAATACTTTGCGCATCCATCGAAATTTCGCGATAGCTACTGTATTCGCGCTTCCAAACAACATTACCAGAGCGAATATCCACTGCAGCTAAGTTACCGTTATATGCAATTGCATAAGCGTATGGGCCGCTAATGAGTGGCTGTGTGTCTACATCAACTAGGCGTTCAAATTCTGAGGCACCCTTTGCAGCTGCAATTTCTGCACTCCAAGCTGAGTAACCACTTTCTGAAATTAATACGCTTAATTTACCTGTTTCAAGGCCAACTAAAACACCACCATTGGCAACAGTGGGTGCACTTTGTCCGCGTAATGTAAGCGCAGGCACTTCTTGCTCAAAGCTCCAACGCTCTTCACCAGTATCGGGATGAAGGGCTAGTAATTTACCCGAGCCTAAGTTTACAAATATTAAGCCATCGCCAGCTGCTGCTTTTGAAAGTGATTCACCAGGTACGTTTTTACGCCATACTTCTTCACCGGTTTCACGGTCAAGTGCTACAACAAAGCCATGTTCAGAACCGATATACAGTTTACCATAAGCTTGTAATATACCGCCTGATAATTTTGCTGAACCGTCGTCGCTCCAAGGCCAAAAAGAGGTGTCTTGGCGTACGTCGGTGTCCCACTGTACATCGCCGTTAGTAAGCGATAACGCTTCTACTTGACCTTCGCGGTTAGCAACATAAACAGTGTCTTTGTAAACAGCAGGTGTTAAGCGAGAAAAATAATGCTCTACGCCGCTACCTACAGACTCTTGCCAAACCACATCAGTTTCAAACTGATTGACGATTTCAGGAAGGACTAGTTCGTCTTCTTCATCACTTGATGAACAACCCATTAGCGTTGCCATACATAGGGCAAGGGTTGCGGTCGCTAATTTTTTCATACCTAAAACCTTATGCCGCTGGGCTAGTTACTGCTAGGTCATCTAACTTAACTTGTAAAAGTGGGTTGCCTGTTAACCCTCCTGCATCTACCGCAGCTTGATAAGCAGTACGTGCTTGCTCTTTATTGCCTTGCTGAGCGTAAATATCGCCTTTAAGTTCTGCTACGTTTGCATTAAATGCTTCAGGTAATGGTGCATTTAGTGTGCTTAAAGCATCGTCAAAATTAGTTTGTGCAATTTGAATACGCGCTAAACGTGTAATCGCAATCGCTTTTAATTCTGCATTATCAACGTTTGATACAATCCAGCTTAGCTTTTCGCTAGCAACATCTAATTTTTGTGCTTCTACCGCATCTTTAGCGGCAACAAACGCCGCAAGTGCAGCATAGTTCGTGTCTTTATTTTCACTGATAAAAGCATCAGCTGACGATAAAACATCATCACCTTCAACTAATTTAGTGTAAGAATCTGACGCTTGCTCAGCGGTTGTAATTTGGTTTTGGTTGTAAGCTTTCCAACCGTATAAGCCACCTAAGCCGACAATTACACCAAGTGCCAGTGAAAGACCGTTTTCACGGAAAAAGCGTTTAATTGCTTCTGCTTGTTCTTCTTCTGTTGAATGTATATCCATGATTACCTCTAATATCTGCTTAGCCGTTTATAAGCTCAGCTAGTAGCGCTTTAGCTTGTTCTAATTTTAATGTGACTTGTTCTTTACGCTCGCGTAAATACTTTATGGTCACAACGCCTTGCTCTAATTCATCTTCACCAATAATTACGGCAACAAGTGCATCGCTTTTATCGGCACGTTTTAATTGTTTTTTAAAGTTTCCGCCACCCGCGTGAACCATCACACGAAGGCCAGCCACATCACGGCGTAGTTCTGACGCGATAATTGGGGCTTGAATACTTGCTTTGTCGCCCATTGCCGCTAAATATACATCAGCATTACGACGTATGTCACCAACACATTCAAGTGCTTGTAGTAGCAATACTAAGCGCTCTAGGCCCATTGCAAAGCCAACTGCTGGGGTTGCCTTTCCACCAAGTTGCTCTACTAAACCGTCGTAACGTCCACCTGCACACACAGTGCCTTGCGCGCCAAGGCTGTCGGTTACCCATTCAAATACTGTGCGGTTGTAATAGTCTAAACCGCGCACTAATTTTTCGTTAACCGTGTATGAGACGCCAGCTGCGTCTAAACGTTCACATAAATTTTCAAAATGTTCTTTTGATTCAGCATCTAAATGCTCAGATAGTTTTGGCGCATCAACTAATATTGCTTGTACGTCTGGATTTTTGCTATCAAGTACACGTAACGGGTTTGAATACATGCGGCGCTTTGAGTCTTCATCAAGCACGTCGGTATGTTGTTCAAGGTAAGCAACAAGCGCATCGCGGTATTGTGCGCGAGCTTCATTAGAACCTAAAGAGTTAAGCTCTAAACGTACGTGCTCAGTAATGCCAAATGCTTCCCAAAGCTGTGCTGTTAATAAAATAACTTCAGCATCTATATCGGCTGTGGCAATACCAAAGGTTTCTAAACCAAATTGGTGAAATTGACGATAACGCCCTTTTTGCGGACGCTCGTGACGAAACATAGGGCCCATATACCAAAGACGTTGCTCTTGGTTATACAGTAAGCCATTTTGGTTGCCAGCACGTACACACACTGCGGTGCCTTCTGGGCGAAGTGTTAGTAAGTCGCCATTGCGATCGGCAAAGGTGTACATTTCTTTTTCTACTATATCGGTTACTTCACCAATAGAGCGTTTAAATAGATCGGTTGATTCTACAATAGGAAAACGAATTTCTTGATAACCGAACGATGCTACAGTCTCGCGTAAAATGTTTTCTACTTTCTGCCAAATTTGTGTATCGCCCGGCAGACAATCGTTCATACCGCGAACTGCCTGAATTTGTTTTGCCACTGATAAATCCTAATTACTGTTTATGTGTAATAAAAAAATGCTTACACAACGAGAATGCTTAAAATTGACCCGACATTATATACCCAAACCAACTCAAGATGCGAGCGTCGTTGGAATTAAAAGAAATTACCATTATTAAAAGTAATACTTTGATATAAAGCCCGATGAAGCGCTGAGCTCTGTATTTTTGAATGCTTGGGTAAATCTATTATAAGGGTCAACGCCAAACACGAATGCTTGGCGGTTTATGCGTTATTTATTCGACTATTTTTACATCGATAGGGGTTTGGCTTTGCTTTTTATCTATGAAATCGCGAACGTAGCCCTCTAATTGCTCAACAATATTGTTATTGTCGATACGGGCTTTTTGACGTTCACCATTAATATACAAACCAGAACGGCGATTTGCACCTGCAAGGCCAATATCACTGACGAGTGCTTCACCAGGGCCATTTACTACACAACCAATAACCGATACAGAAACCGGTTCGATTATATCTTCAAGGCGTTCTTCTAATTGGTTCATAGTGCTTACTACATCAAACTCTTGACGAGAGCAGCTGGGGCAGGCAATAAAGTTAATACCACGAGAGCGAATGCGCAGTGATTTTAATATATCAAAGCCTACTTTTATTTCTTGTACCGGGTCGGCGGCGAGTGATACACGTAATGTATCGCCTATGCCTTCAGCTAGTAACATGCCTAAGCCAACAGCCGATTTCACTGAACCTGAACGCATGCCGCCAGCTTCAGTGATACCCAAATGCAAAGGTTGGTCTATTTCTTTTGCAAGCAAGCGGTATGCGCCAACAGCTAAAAATACGTCTGATGCTTTTACCGATATTTTAAATTGATCAAAATCAAGGCGACGTAATATATCAACATGGCGCATTGCTGATTCTAATAACGCCTCAGGTGTTGGTTCACCATATTTTTCCTGTAAATCGCGCTCAAGTGAGCCGCCATTAACGCCAATACGAATAGGGATGTTGTGCTCGCGAGCTGAATCAACAACAGCTCTAATACGCTCTTCGCTACCTATATTACCAGGGTTTATACGTAAGCAATCTACGCCATACTTTGCCACTTTTAGGGCTATGCGGTAATCAAAATGAATGTCGGCAACAAGCGGAATACTTACTTGCTCTTTTATACTTTTAAACGCTTCAGCTGCGTCCATAGTCGGTACCGATACTCGTACTATGTCGGCGCCAGCATCTTGTATGGCTTGAATTTGTGCAACGGTTGCATCAACGTCCATGGTGTCGGTATTAGTCATCGACTGCACGGCAATTGGAGCGCCGTCGCCAATAGGCACATTGCCTACATTAATACGGGTGGATTTTCTGCGTTTGATAGGAGATTCTGAAAACATAGCGACTACTCTGCTAATGGTAATGTAAATTTGGCTAAACGGTTCTTAGGAAAAGCCGAAATATCTATTGGCTCACCGTTTAAGGTAATGTTAACTACATTGTGCTTACCAAGCACAACAGCAAAAGGAGGTGTACCAGAAACAGTCATTCTGTAACCTGCTTTTTTAACGCCAAAGGCTATTTTTTCGCCTTCGCCGTCGTGAATTTCGACCCAGCTTTCGTCATTAAATAGCATTTCTATTGTGCTGATGTCGGCTTTATCGGTATCTGACTCAGAAGTTTGTTCGTTAACTGCTTGTGTTATTTCGTTATTTGTTAAATCTGTACTTTGCTCAACAGGCTCTTGGCGTAACTCATCAACATCGTTTGCTGTTTTTTGCTGTTCAATATTAGTTGATTGAATGGCTTGGCGTTCACTCATTATGGTGTTACCAATATTTATATTTGTGGTTTGTTCTTCAATTGGGGTGGCGTTTTGCCAAAACCATAAAGCAGACGAGCCAATAACAATGGCTATAATAATGTAAGTTACCAACATTAAACGGCTATCGCTTGCTTCTTTTTCTGTACGACGAGAAAAGCTTTGCATGTTAGCTGGTTTTGCTGGTTCAGGTGGTGCTGGCAACATGGCTAATATAGGTGCGCTATCTACTTTTAATTCACGGCAATAGTTCTTTATGTAGCCTTTAACAAAAGTAATAGGTCCTAACGCTTGAAAGTCGTCATTTTCAAGGTGCTTAATTTGAAACTCAGATAGCTTTAGTGGTTTAGCGATGGTTTCAATGCTTACCTTGGCTTGCTCTCTGTGTGCTTTTAAAATTTGGCCTACTGTAGGCTGTTCGCTTTGCGTATTTTCTTCATTCATAATAGGTATGAGTCTGGATCCACTAGTAAAAGTCTATGTCCTGGTTTTAGCTCTATATCAGGACTTAATTTATTCCATCGCATTAATTCATCAATTAATACTTGCTTCTGGGTAGCAATATCGTAAAGGGAGTCGCCAGATTTAATTTCGTAATAAATATTAGGATCGTTTAAGTAAATTTTACTGCCATTCATTACCCGATCCGACTCTTTTAATCCATTCCATTGCAGGAGTTTTTGTAGTTTAACATTGTATCGCACCGAAATGCTAAATAGGTTTTCACCAAACTCAATGATATGAAAAGGCACTCGTAATGTAGCGACTTTAGGATTTAACATAGGTAACGCTGTTTGCTTATTTGATGATAAGTTTGTAAATGTAACGTCACTACCGTTTTGGTAACGACTCGTTTCAAAAATATCTTCATTTTTAGTGGCTTCGTAAAAAACAACATTTGAGTCGTTACTGGCAGCTGTCGTGTTCGTCGTGACTGCTGGCTGATTTGTTTGAGGTGAATTAAAGTTAGCCGTTTTAGGCGCCCCAAAAGAAATAATTTTCACTTCTTCTTTTGGTGCTGCTGGTACGACTTTAGCTGTAACTGTTGAAGCTGCTGTGCTTGACTTAGTAGCAGGCTCTTCAATAACTGACTCAGGCATATTTGTTGTATTTGGTTGAGTTGTTAACGCAAGTAATACCGCAGACGTATCTGTTGATGGCCCAGAGGATTTAATTTGTTGTGTTTCAGCTTGTACTGGCTGTTTTACAATTGTTGTTACAGGTGCTTTAGGTGTAACTTTTTTTGGAGTGACTTCTGGTGTTGTTTCAACTTCATTAACAGCTGTTTCTGCGCTTGTGTTCATATCATTTCTGGCTATGACCGGATTCGCATCTTGCGTGTTTTGTTCAGGCTTTGCTGGACTTATTTGCGCCGGTTGCTTAATAACCAGGCTTGTTGTGCTGTCTTGATTAGGTGCCTTTTTTCTTACTATTTTTATTTTTGGTTTTGCACTTATATATGTGCCGTCTGCATCAGCTTTTAACTCGTTGAGTTTTGCCTTACGATATTTCTCGCGCAGCATTTCAAATTCGTTAAATCGTGTGCGTTGCTCTCTAATTGCGTATGCTTCTTTACTAGTAGAATAGGTTTGTAAAAGTGTACTTGCTACTTTTTCGGCTTCTTCTATTCGACCCATGCGATTTTTAACTAAATAGCTAAGCATTAAAGCACGCGAGGATACTCGACCTGTGTCGTCATGTTTTTTAAGAATGTCGTTCGCTTTGTATAAGTCACTTTTTGCATAAAACAGAGCCGCTAAGCTTATAAGAGTAGAGGTTCGTTGAGAGCTGTGATTAAGCGCTTGCTTAAAGTAAGCTTCTGCGTTTTCAAAATCATCAAATTCAATGGCGCACAATGCTAGATTTTCGTAGCTCTCGGCAACACGAATATACGTTGGAATTTCAATGGCTTTTAAAAATTGATCAGTGGCGCGGTCGTATTCATCAATACCACATAAAAATACACCGTAGTTGTTGAGTGTATTAGGATCATCAGGCTTTATATCTAATGCTTTTTGATAGGCTCTGTCGGCTAATGGGTTTTCACCTACTTGCTGGTAGTAATAGGCCATAGAGTAATGAACTTCAGGTAAGTTGGGAGCGAATTCAGCAGCGCGTTCTAGGTTGTATTTTGCTTGTGAATTATTACCTGTTTTTAGGTACTGTAAGGCTAAAGCTATTCGAGTGCGTGCTGCCCCGGCGTTATTGATTTTATTTTTGACAACGGGCTTATTACTGCCGTTATAACTACTTTCGGTAACACAGCCACTTAAAGCCAGTGCCGATAGTGTTATAGCAAGTATAGATCGCATTACCTTATCTCTTTATTTTTGTCCATATTGCCTATATTACCTAAAAGCCCTCATGTTGCATCAATTATTTAATAATAAACGATTTAACAGGAGGGCTTTTAGTAATTTAACTAAATTTAGGCTTGCTGGATGTTAACTGAGATTTTGTTATCGTCACGCATTTTCTTTTTCGCCATACGTTTAGTGCGGTCAACTACATCGCCAGCTAATTGCCCACATGCCGCATCAATATCATCCCCGCGAGTACGACGCACAATACAGGTAATGCCAGCAGCTTGTAAAACCTTAGAAAAGCGGTCTATTCGGCTATTGCTCGAGCGTGTGTATTCGTTACCCGGAAATGGATTAAACGGAATAAGGTTTACCTTAGAAGGCGTGCCTTTTAACGTTTTAACTAATTCGTGAGCTTGATCAGTGCTGTCGTTTACGCCGTTAAGCATTACGTATTCAATTGTTACGTCTTTATTGGCTTTAGAGCCATCAATGTAACGACGACATGCCGCTAAAAACTCTTCAATAGGGTACTTTTTATTAATAGGCACTAAAATATCACGCAGTGCGTTATCTGGCGCGTGAAGTGAAATAGCAAGCGCTACGTCAATCTTCTCTTTTAATAAATCAAGTGCCGGTACCACGCCCGATGTACTTAATGTTACGCGGCGCTTAGATAAACCAAAGCCCCAGTCGTCCATCATTAATTCCATAGCAGGTACTACGTTTTTAACGTTAAGTAATGGCTCGCCCATACCCATCATTACTACGTTAGTAACAGGGCGCTTTTCGCTGTTGCCATCTAGGCCAATATCTTTAGCTACACGCCATACTTGGCCAATAATTTCAGACACTTTTAAGTTACGGTTAAAGCCTTGTTGTGCGGTAGAGCAAAACGTACATTCTAAAGCACAGCCAACTTGCGAAGATACACATAGCGTTGCACGTTCTTTTTCTGGGATCCACACGGCTTCTACTTCTTGGCCGCCTTCAAGGACTAATGCGTATTTGATTGTACCGTCGCTCGCTTGTTGGCGAACTGAGATTTCAGGGGCTACAATTTCGCATTCAGCTTTAAGCTTTTCTTTAAGCTTTTTATTTACATTGCTCATTTCGTCGAAGTTATCTACGCCAAAATGATAAATCCATTTCATCACCTGATCGCCACGAAATGGCTTTTCACCGAACGATACAAATAGCTCACGCATTGCATCTCGGTTTAAATCTAATAAGTTAATCTTTTTTTGCGCAGTGGTCATGAAACAACCTTAATCAGTAACGGTGGTGATAAAATTTACAATGATGAATTGTACACAATTCACTCATTTTAATCATTAAGTAAAACATCAAATATGCCAGTGTAATACTTTAATTAATGACTAAAAAAGGGCTCGAAAGCCCTTTTCATACTTTGCATCACAGGGTTAACTGTGAAACTCAAATTAACGAGTACGTGGGCAAAGCTCTTCGTCAGCGAAGAAGTACGCGATTTCGCGAGCAGCAGATTCAACAGCGTCAGAACCGTGAACAGCGTTTTCGTCGATGCTGTCAGCGTAGTCTGCACGTAAAGTACCAGCTAGTGCTTCAGCAGGGTTAGTAGCACCCATGATTTCACGGTTTTTAAGAACAGCGTTTTCGCCTTCAAGAACGGTAACCATTACTGGGCCAGAAGTCATGAAAGAAACTAAAGCGCCGAAGAAAGGACGTTCGCTGTGCTCAGCGTAGAAGCCTTCAGCTTTCTCTTGTGAAAGGTGAACCATTTTAGCTGCAACGATTTTAAGGCCAGCAGTTTCGAAACGGTTGTAGATAGCGCCGATGTGGTTTTTAGCTACTGCATCAGGTTTTACGATTGAGAAAGTACGCTCTAAAGCCATCTTTATGCTCCAATAATTTATAAGTAAAAGTGTGAATATTAACGGGCGCGAATTATACGCGCTTTAGCTGAAAAATCCTAATTTTATTAAAAACCAGTTCAATTACAATTTTATGATCTTGATCAAGGGGAAATTTTTAGTGCTATTTATACTGCCGCGCTTTGATTTTATATTTAAATTTATGACGCACACAATTGGCTTAATGTCCTTTGTTGTAGGGAGCGCAAATGTCACCTGTTTCTTCAAGCCCTTTTATACCTGAACTGTTGTGCCCTGCAGGCAGTTTAAAAAATATGCGTTATGCCTTTGCATATGGGGCCGATGCCGTTTACGCCGGCCAGCCTCGCTACAGTTTGCGTGTGCGTAATAATGAGTTTGACTTAGAGACCTTACAAATAGGCATTAATGAAGCACACGCATTAAATAAAAAGTTTTATGTGGTATCAAATATTGCACCGCATAACGCTAAGGTTAAATCGTATTTACGTGATATTGAACCGGTAATAGCAATGGGGCCCGATGCGCTGATTATGTCCGATCCGGGTTTAATTATGCTTGTTCGTGAAAAATGGCCAACAATGCCGATTCATTTATCAGTGCAAGCAAATGCCGTTAATTACGCTAGTGTGCGGTTTTGGGCAAAACAAGGTATTGAGCGTGTTATTTTATCTCGCGAGCTATCGCTTGAAGAAATAAAGGAAATACGCACACAGTGTCCAGACACCGAGCTAGAAGTATTCGTGCATGGTGCATTATGTATGGCTTATTCTGGACGATGTTTACTCTCGGGTTATATAAATAAGCGCGATCCAAATCAAGGTACGTGTACGAATGCATGCCGTTGGGAATACGATGTAAAACCCGGTACTGAGAACGAAACCGGCGAAATGGTACATAAGTTTGATCCGAAACAGGTAATTCCTACTCTTGGCGAAGGCGTGCCAAGTAACGATGTATTTATGCTCGAAGAGCAAGGTCGCCCAGGTGAGTATATGCCAGCATTTGAGGATGAGCATGGCACTTATATTATGAATTCAAAAGATTTGCGTGCCGTGCAGTATGTTGAACAGCTTACAAAAATGGGCGTACATAGTTTAAAAATAGAAGGGCGTACTAAATCATTTTATTACGTTGCGCGCACCGCTCAAGTGTATCGAAAAGCAATAGATGATGCGGTTGCGGGTAAACCATTCGATACAAACTTATTTAAGACGCTTGAGAACTTAGCACATAGAGGCTATACCGAAGGTTTTTTAAAGCGCCATGTTCACCAAGAATATCAAAACTACGAATACGGTCATTCGGTGTCTACTAAGCAGCAATTTGTGGGTGAAGTACTAGGGCGCAGCGAAAATGGACTAGTTGAAATAGACGTTAAAAATAAATTTTGTGTTGGGCATTCTTTAGAGCTGATGACACCGCAAGGAAACATTACGTTTGAGCTTGAATACATGCAAAACAAAAAGGGCGAAAGTATTAGCGATGCCAAAGGCTCAGGGCATATTGTAAAAGTTCCGTTAGATGAAGGTATTAATTTAGAGCACGCTATATTGATGCGTAATTTAGATGAGCACCAAGATACACGTAACCCACATAAGCATGCTGTAGCAACTTAACGATTAAACTTAGTAATGAAGGTATCTGTATATCACTGTGAACTTTATTGCTTAAATAAAACGAAAAAGTTTATTCATAATAAAAGCTACTTATTAAAGAAATGAACTAATTTACATGCAGTCTGTTAAATCAAGACTCTTCTTTCTTAGTGTTTATATGAGTTATAACCAGTTTAACCAAAATGATAGTAAGTACAACTGCGGGGAATATCCATACATAATCAGCCATTGTTTTTAACTCCAAAACTTAATTAATGACATTAAGATTAATGTTTTCTTAGCGGTTTGCAATAAAAAGTTAATGGGTGCTCGGTGTATTTTTTTAGAGATGAAAAGCGTTAAGTAACTTATAAACTATATAAAACAAGTGCGATTCAGTATTCGCACTTTATTAAAGGTCAACGAAGGAGGTAATAGTGGCACTACTAATAAATAATAAATGCATTAACTGTGATATGTGCGACCCAGAGTGCCCAAATGAAGCAATTTATATGGGCGCTAAAATTTATCAGATAGATTCTGAAAGGTGCACCGAGTGTATAGGGCATTATGAAAAGCCAACCTGTATCAGTGTATGTCCAATAGATTGCATAAAACCAGATCCAAATTGCCGAGAAACTATTGATGAGTTAGCTGATAAATATATACGTATTAATGGTTAGTAATAGTACCTAACAATTTCACTCATACAGTTATATATAAAGGCAGTTTGTGTGAGTGCTTAAGATGAATATTTATGAGGAAGCTCAAAGTTATTATTTTCGTAAAAGTGAAATTAGTTCAAAGTAAATAACCTCATCCTTTGTATAAACTGATTGAAAGGTCTTTTTATATGCAAATTATACCCCCTCAAACCGCGGTTTGTATGTATTTTGTACTAAAACCAAATTCTTTTGAATAAGCGTGAAATAAACGTTGACCATCATTCGAATATCCCTATAATGCGACCCCACTGAGACGGCAGAGCAGGCAACGCTTAGCGAGCCAAGCAAATCACTTAGTGAGTCGAGTAAAGC